>NZ_QJTC01000006.1 GCF_003217575.1 Xylophilus ampelinus
CCTGATCTGGTCATCTTTGTAGTTTCCTGGACTTGGAAACTCATGGATAACCATTCGTCAACTTAGTTCGGCTTATTTTTGAGACACCACACTAGGTCCGGTGCCCCCGCCGATCCGAACCAGTTGTAAGTGCCGCTGTAGGACCGCAGCGGCTGTCGGCGGTGCGGCCGTGCCGACGTCCCTGGCACCGCGGAATCAGCCGTTCGACCGCGGAACGTGCGCGGTGCCGGCGAGTCGGACCGTGCGCCGGCTACGGCGCTTGAACACCAGCAAATAGATGCCCAGGTTGAGCACTATCACCGCCACGCCCAGGCCGATCTGCACCTTGCGCGTCAGGCCCTCGGGGTAGATGGCGGCCGCCAGGTAGTGATCGACGAAACCGCCGCCGTAGCCCGCGTCGCCGGCCTGTCGCCGCAGGCGCACCTCCAGCGGGGTGAGCGGGCAGATGCGGCCGCTCATCATCACGAAGGCGGCCCAGGCCAGGGCCGGCAGGTGCAGCAGCATCCAGCCGCGCTTCCACAGCGCCAGCAGGCCGCCCAGCACCCCGAAGGCGATGAAGACGCCGTGCAGCACCAGTACCGCGTCGGCGGCCAGGCGGGCGTTCATCTCGCCTCGGTCAGAGCGCCGGTGGCGGGCCCTGGCGGACGTCGGCCACGACGGGTGCGGGCGGCGGCACCGGGCGCGCCGGCTCGTCCGGGGCCGTCTTGCGGGACCAGGCGAACAGGCCCCAGACCGCCATGAACATCGCCGCGATCACCGGGCCGATCACGAAGCCGTTCAGGCCGAACAGGGCCATGCCGCCCAGGGTCGAGATCAGCACCACGTAATCGGGCATCTTGGTGTCCTTGCCGACCAGCAGCGGCCGCAGGATGTTGTCGACCAGGCCGATCACCACCACGCCCCACACGATCAGGCCCACGCCCTTGGCCATCGCGCCGATGGCCAGGAAGTAGAGGGCGATCGGGCCCCAGACCAGCCCGGCGCCGATGGCCGGCAACAGCGACAGGAAGGCCATCAGCACGCCCCACAGCACCGCGCCGTGGATGCCCAGGAACCACAGCGCGATGCCGCCCAGCAGGCCCTGCGTCATCGCCACGATGATGTTGCCCTTCACCGTGGCCTTGATCACGGTGGTGAACTTGCCGAGCAGCTGCTGCTTGTGATCCATGTTGAGCGGAATCGCATCCTTGATGCGCGCAGAGAGCTGGGCACCGTCGCGCAGCAGGAAGTACAGCAGGTAGAGCATGATGAAGAAGCTCACCAGGAACTCGAAGGTGTTCTGCCCGATGTTGAAGGCCCGCGAGGTAATGACCTGCGCGCCCTGCGTCAGCGCGGTGGTGATCTTGGCCTGCACCGCGTCCATGTCGCCGATGCCGAAGCGGTCGAGCAGGTCGGTCATCCAGTGCGGCATCGAGCCCATGATGTCGCGGAAGTAGGTGCCGAAGTTCAGTTCGCCCGACTGCACCCGCTGCACCACCAGGGTCACCTCCTGCACCAGCGACACCATGATCAGCGTCACCGGCAGGATCACGATCAACAGGCAGATGCCGAGCGTGGCGAAGGTGGCCAGGTTGCGGCGTCGGGGCATGCGCCGCAGCAGCCAGCGGCGCATCGGAGCGAACAGCAGCGCCAGGATCGCCGCCCAGAAGACCGCGCCGTAGAACGGAAAAAGGATGCAGAAGAAAGCGACCGTAACGGCCGCCAGCAGCCACAGGAAGGTTTTTTGTTCGAGTGAGGAGGACTTCATGGCGTGCAGGGTCGGGGTGACCGGTCGGAAAAGCCCGGATGCTACCCGGTGGCTTTCGCGAGAACTCTGTCCGTAACGAACTGTGACGTGCGGCCCGGCCTGCACGTGACAATCGCGGCCCCGCCTTCTTCGCGCTCGCTGCGCCGACTCTGGATGATCGAACCCTCTCGCGGCGCCCTGCCGGGCCAGTGCGCCGCCTTGCCATCGCATGCCGTATCGACGATGGGCGGCCGCCTGCCGCGCTGCTGGCCGGCGTGGCTGCCGGCCCTGGCCTGCACCGTGCTGCTGGTGCTGAGCAGTGCATGCGTCCATGCCGCTGTGCCCGATGCACCGCCCCCCACCACCGACGAGGTGTTGGACGCCGCGCGCCAGACACTGCAGGGCGTGCAGAAGCAGCTCGAGGGCGAGGTGCCCGACACCACCCTGCTCACCATGCGCGGCGCGGTGCTGGATGCCCAGGCCCAGACCGAGCAGACGGCCGCCGACCTGGAGCCGGCGCTTGCCAAGGTGCAGGCCCGCCTGGCCGAACTGGGCGCCGCGCCCGATGCCAAGGCCGCCGAGGCGCCCGACGTGGCCGAGCAGCGCGCCTCGCTCGAGAAGGACCGCAAGCAGATCGACGCGCAGGTCAAGCTCGCCCGGCTGCTGTCGGTGGAAGGCACGCAGACGGCCGACCAGATCGCCGAGCGGCGGCGGGCGCAGTTCACCGCACAGATCGGCGAGCGCACCGCCTCGATCCTGGGCGCGCCCTTCTGGCGCGAGCTGCGGGCCAGCCTGCCGCGCGACATGGCCCGTCTGCGGCAGACGGTATCCGAATTGATGACCGCCGCCGGCGCCACCCCGCCCGGCGTGTGGCTGGCGCTGCTGCTGGGCGCGGCCGGCGCGATCGCGCTGCGTTATTGGGCGGTGCTGCTGCTGCTGCGTTGCACCTCCCAGCACGTGCCGGCGGGGCGGCTGCGCCGCTCGCTGTTGGCGCTGGCGCTCACCGTGCTCAACGTGGCCGCACCGGCGGTGGTGGTGCACCTGGTACGCCTCGGCTTCACCAGCTACGCCGCGCTGCCCGATCCGCTGGAGAATTTCCTGCTGGCGGGTGCCGGCATGGTCTGCTTCGGCGCCTTCGTGGCGGGGCTGGGCGACGCGCTCCTGTCGCTGCGCCGGCCGTCGTGGCGGCTGCCGCCGATCGCCGACAGCGAGGCGGCGGTGATGCACCGCTACCCGATACTGCTGGCCATCGTGCTGGTCGGCAGCTGGGGGCTCGACCGGCTGACGGTGCTGCTCAATACCGGCCTGGCGACGGCGGTGGCGCAGGAATGCATATCGGCGCTGGTGATGGGCCTGGTGCTGGCCTACGGCCTGCACCGCTTCGAGAAGCAGCACCGCCGCGAGCTGGCCGCCGCACGCGCCGCGGCGGCCCGGCAGGAGGGCCCCTCCGCCGCGCCCGCCGCCACCCCGTGGACCACGGTGCTCGCCAAGCTGGTATGGGTGGGGATGGCGGCCAGCTTCCTCTGCCTGCTGGTGGGCTATGTAGCGGTCGGCAGCTTCATCGTCAAGCAGCTGGTGTGGATCGCGATCGTGTCGGCCACGGTGTACCTGCTCAACGCGCTGATCGACGACGCCTTCGTCGCCTGGCTCGGCAGCCCGCGCGGCGATGCCGACCCGACCGCTCAGACGCCCGGCATGCGGATGCGCGCCCAGTCGGCGGTGCTGCTGTCGGCGGTGGGCCGGCTCGCGGTGCTGCTGTTCGCGGTGGTGCTGATCGCCGCGCCCTTCGGCCAGGGCCCGGTGGAACTGGCGGAGCGGGCCGGCTCCCTGCGCGACGGCGTGGCCATCGGCGCGGTGCGGTTGCAGCCCAGCACGGTGCTGCAGGCGATCGCGGTTTTCGTCTTCGGCACCGTCGCGGTACGACTGGCGCAGCGCTGGCTGCGCGACCGGCTGCTGCCCACTACCGGGCTCGACGCGGCGATGCGCGACTCGGCCGTCACCCTGCTCGGCACCATGGGCACCATCGCCGCACTGGCCTTCGCGCTGTCGGCGATCGGCCTGGGGCTGGAGCGGATCGCGTGGGTCGCGAGCGCGCTGTCGGTGGGTATCGGTTTCGGCCTGCAGGCGGTGGTGTCCAACTTCGTCTCGGGCCTGATCCTGCTGGCCGAGCGGCCGGTGAAGGTGGGCGACTGGGTGTCGCTCAGCGGGGTGGAGGGCGACATCCGCCGGATCAACGTGCGCGCCACCGAGATCCAGATGAGCGACCGCTCGACCGTCATCGTGCCCAACTCGGAGTTCATCACCAAGATCGTGCGCAACGTGACGCTGGCCAACCCGCTGGGGCAGGTGTCTTTCAAGCTGCCGATGGCGCTCGACGCCGACGTGGTGCAGGTGCGCGACATCATCCTGGCCGCTTTCGCCGCCGACGAGGGAGTGCTGGACACGCCCGAGCCCAAGGTGTTCCTGGAGAGCGTCGAGACCGAGCGGCTGATCTTCGCCGCCAATGGAGCGGTGTCTTCGCCGCGTCAGGCGTATGCCGTCAAGAGCGCGTTGCTGTTCGACGTGCTGGCGCGGCTGCGCGCGATCGGCCAGTTCCCTGCGCGCGCCGCGTCGTCGGCCGACGATCCGCTGGCGCCCGACGCGCCGGTGCAGGTGCCGCCGGTCGGTGCGCCACCCGCGGGCACCGCGTGACGGTGGCGGCCCCTTCCGCATACGACCTGCGCTCGCTCACCGCGCAGTATCCGCATGCCGGCCGGCTCGAAGCCGTGTACCTGCGGCCGGCCCGCCGCGCGGCGGTGCTGGCGCCCGACCGGGCCACCGCCACCGCGGGCAAGGGCCTGCAGGGTGATCGCAGCGTGCTCTCGGCCTCCACCGGCGGCAAGCGGCAGGTGACGCTGATCCAAGCCGAGCACCTGCCGGTCATCGCGTCGTATCTGGCCCGCGACGGGCTCGATGCGGCCCTGCTGCGCCGCAACCTGGTGGTGAGCGGCCTGAACCTGCTGGCCGCCCGCGGCCTGTTCCGCGACGCGCCGATGGTGCTGCGTATCGGCGACGAAGTGCAGCTCGAAGTCTCCGGCCCGTGCGACCCTTGCTCCCGCATGGAAGACCTGCTGGGCCCCGGCGCGTACAACGCGATGCGCGGGCACGGCGGGGTGACGGCGCGGGTGCTGGTCGGCGGGCGGGTGCATGTCGGCGATGCGGTGCGCTGCGCGCCTGCGACCTCGCCTCCGCGCTGAAGCCGCAGACGGCCCGGTCCTACACCTCGGGCCGTGCGATGCCGCCACACTGCGGACAGGCACACCGTCTCGGGTGTGGCCGACTGGTAGCGAAAAGGAGCGCAACTTCATGCAAGTACAAGTCAATACCCACAATGGTGTCCAAGGCCGCGAAGCGATGGAGCTGTGGACGAACGAAGAGGTGAACGCGGGCCTGGCCCGGTTCAAGGACCATGTCACCCGCGTGGAAGTGCACATCAGCGACGAGAACAGCGGCAAGGCCGGCGCGGACGACAAGCGCTGCACGATGGAGGCCCGCGTG
Source organism: Xylophilus ampelinus (assembly GCF_003217575.1). Taxonomy (GTDB): domain Bacteria; phylum Pseudomonadota; class Gammaproteobacteria; order Burkholderiales; family Burkholderiaceae_C; genus Xylophilus; species Xylophilus ampelinus. The sequence goes on from NZ_QJTC01000006.1 coordinate 5,264, forward strand.
GCGCATCAGCCTCCCGCCGCCGTGACCCACCATGCGCCGACCGTCGACGAGGCCTTCCGCGGCGCATTGCGCAAGTTGAAGCATCTGCTGGAAAGCACGCTCGACCGCCGCAACGACCACCGCGACCGCGATTCGGTCCGCCGCGACAGCGACGCCGCGCCGGTGATTGACCAGACCTCCGTCACCTGACCCGTCCCACTGCACGGGCGGGGCCGACAGAGGCGGCACTGTCCTCGCGGCGTCTCGTCAGCGCGGCGCGCCCAGATCGCGCGCCCGCCGGGCCGAGGCCTCGAGCGCCCGGCCGTCGGGAACCGCCCGCGTCGGCCAGCCGGCCAGGTGGTGCTGCGCGATGCCCGAGAGCGCCGCGATCCAGGGGTGGCTGTCGTTCAGGCAGGGGATGTAGTGGAAAGACTCGCCGCCGGCCTGCAGGAAGGCGTGGCGCACTTCCATGTTGATTTCTTCCAGCGTCTCCAGGCAGTCGCCGGTGAAGCCGGGACAGAGCACGTCGACCCGCTTGGTGCCGGCCTTGGCCAGCGCCACCAGCGTCGGCTCGGTGTAGGGCTCGAGCCACTTGGCGCGGCCGAAGCGCGACTGGAAGGTGACCTTGACCTCGTGCGCATGCAGACCCAGTTCGGCGGCCAGCAGGCGGGCCGTTTTGTAGGCCTCGCAGTGGTACGGGTCGCCCAGCTGCAGGGTGCGCGCCGGCACGCCGTGGAAGCTCATCACCAGCATCTCGCCACGGCCCTCGGTGCGCCAGTAGCGCTCCACCTGGGCGGCCAGCGCGGCGATGTAGCCGGGGTCGTCGTGGTAGCGGTTGACGAAGCGCAGCTCGGGCAGGTTGCGCTGCCGTGCGCTCCAGGCGTTGACCGCGTCGACCACGCTGGCGGTGGTGGTGCCCGAGTACTGCGGATAGGCCGGCAGCACCAGGATGCGGGTGGCGCCGTCGGCCTTCAACGCGTCGAGCTGCGACGCGATCGAGGGGTTGCCGTAGCGCATCGCGTAGCGCACCTCGACCTGGTGGCCGGCCTCGCCCAGCCAGCCGCGCAGCATCGTCGCCTGCTTGGCCGTCCAGGTCTTGAGCGGCGAGCCCTCGTCGGTCCAGATGCTGCGGTACTTGGCGGCCGACTTGGAGGGCCGGGTGCGCAGGATGATGCCGTGCAGGATCGGCAGCCAGAGCAGCCGCGGGATCTCGACCACGCGGGGGTCGGCCAGGAACTCGGCCAGGTAGCGGCGCACCGCGCCGGGCGTGGCCGCGTCGGGGGTGCCGAGGTTGCAATACAGGACGGCTATCTTGGGCGCTTGGCCGTGGCGGAAGGTGGGCTCGGGGGCGAAAGTAGGCAAGGAAATCCTGGAAAACCTGGAAAAAGGGGCACGGGGGCGATGCGATATTCTCGGCGACCCATGCCCCCCACACCCGATTTAGATGTATCCAGAATCCGCGCGATCAGCCTGGACCTGGACGACACGCTCTGGCCCGTCTGGCCCGCCATCGAGCGCGCCGAGGGCGTGCTGCACGCCTGGCTGGCGCAGCACGCGCCGGCCACCGCCGCACTGTTCGCGGACACCGCCGCGCTGCGCAGGATACGGGTCGCGATGGCAGACGAACTGCCCCACATGCGCCACGACCTGAGCGGCCTGCGGCGCGAGTCGATCCGCCGCGCGCTGCAGCAGGCGGGCGACGACGCGGCGCTGGCCGAGCCTGCGTTCGACGCCTTCTTCGCCGCGCGCCAGCAGGTCGACTTCTACGCCGACGCGCTGGATGCGCTGGCCCGCCTGGCCGCGCGCTGGCCGCTGGTGGCGCTGAGCAACGGCAACGCCAACGTGCACACGGTCGGCATCGGCGCGCACTTCTCCGCGTCGATCTCGGCGCAGGGCCTGGGCATCGCCAAGCCCGATGCGCGCATCTTCGCGGCGGCGGCCGGATCGGTCGGTGTGCCGGTAAATGCGGTGCTGCACGTGGGCGACGACGTGGCGATGGACGTAGTGGGCGCGCTCGATGCGGGCATGCAGGCGGTGTGGGTCAACCGCGCCGGGCTGGCCTGGGAACATCCGCGCCGCCCGCAGCTGGAAGTGACCGAGCTGGGCGCGCTGTGCGACCGGCTGGGCTGCCCGGCCGTTTCATAGGTCAAAAGTGCCGCTGGTCGGCGCCGTTCGCCGGCCTCCAGCTACGAATTCGATAGCATCTGCGCCGCCGCGATGCCGCTGCGCACCGCGCCTTCCAGCGTCGCCGGATAGGGCCCGTTCAGATAGTCGCCGCAGGCCGGCAGCCCCGGCGCGACCTGCTGCGGCGGGCGCGTCAGGCCGGGCGTGCAGGCGAAGGTGGCGCGCTTCTCGACGATGGTCTGCACCGGCTCCACCGCCAGGCCCAGCTGGTCCCGGGCCTGCCGCACCACCGCCTGCTCCAGCGCCGCGCGCTCGCCGTGGCTGGCGCTGACCACGAAGGCCAGCAGCCCGGCCGGTCCGCCCAGCTGGCCGCGGTCGAAGACGAACTGCGCCGGCGCGGCGTCGCTGCTGCGCAGGGTCAGTAGCGGCTCTGCCAGGCCGGTGGCGGCGCGGGCGTAGACGGTGGTGATCGCCTCGAAGCGCAGGGCCCGTGCCTGGGCGCACCACACGGCCGATGCCGCCGGCTCGGCGGCTTCGGCGAGGCGGGCCGCCTCGCCCGGCGGGCAGGCGAGCAGCACCCGGTCGAACGGCTCGCCGTCCACCGTCCAGCCGTCGCCGCCACGGGCGATCGACTGCACCCGCCAGTGCAATTGCACCGGCATGCCGTGCGCGGCCAGCCAGCGCTGGGCCGGCACCGGGAACAGCGCGCCCAGGTCGGTCCGCGGCAGCAGCAGGTGCGAGCCGCCGGGCACGCCGAAGAGCGCGTCCTGCAGCACCCGCAGGAACACCTGGCCGCTGGCCGCGCGGGCCGGCGTGTTGAGGGCCGAGACGCAGAGCGGCTCGATCAGTTCTTCCATCACCCGCGGCGCCAGGCTGGCGCAGAGGCCGGCCACCGTCTGCTGCGGCGCGCAGTGGAAACCGCGCTGCTGCCAGCGGCCCGCGGTGCGCAGCAAGGACCATTTGTCGGCCACGCTCCAGCCGCGGGCGGTCACCACGCCCAGCAGCAGGTCGAGCGGCGCGGGCGCTTTCGGCAGCGCCAGGCCGCGGCCATCGGGATAGCGCAGCGACAGCGGCATCCGCAGCAGCACCTCGTGCTCCGCCACGTCCACCAGGGCCATCAGCCGCAGCGTCTCGGTATAGGCGCCGATCAGGATGTGCTGGCCGTTGTCGAGCAGCGGCACCACCTCGCCATGTCCGTGGCCGTGGCCCGCCACCGTGCGTGCCCGGCCGCCGGCCATGCCCGCTGCCTCGAACACCGTGACCGTGTGCCCCGCGCGCACCGCCTCCACCGCCGCCGCCAGCCCCGCCCAGCCGGCTCCGACGATCGCGAGCCTCATGGCGGGCACCGTAACGGCAGGGCACGCGGGCACTCCGCTCCCGCCAGGGTTGCCGTGGAACCGGCTCCGCCGGACCGCCGGTAACGCCCCCTGCAAGGAGGATGGCGCAGACACGCGGTGCACAGCCTGGGGATGTGCTTCATACCCGTCCGAGCGCCTGGACTTTCCACGCGAGCCAGAACTTGCGCAGCGGGGTGAGGCCGAACCGCTGGTGCAGCACCTGGAAGTCGTCGCGGGCGATCTCGCCCAGCAGGGTGCGGTAGATGCTGGCCATCATCAGGCCCGGCTTCTGGGTGCGGCGGTCGGCCGGCGGCAGCAGCGCCAGCGCTTCGGCGTAGAGGCGCTGCGCCCGCTCGGTCTGGAAGCGCATCAGCGCCACGAAGCGGTCGGAGTGGACGCGCTTGAGGATCTCGTGGGCCTTCACGTCGAACTGCTGCAGCTCGTTGACCGGCAGGTAGATGCGGCCGCGCAGCGCGTCCTCGCCCACGTCGCGGATGATGTTGGTCAGCTGGAAAGCCAGGCCCAGCCGGTGGGCGTAGGCCGTGGTGGCCGGGTCGGTCTGGCCGAAGATGCGCGCCGCCACCTCGCCCACCACGCCGGCCACCAGGTGGCAGTAGCGCTCCAGGCCCGCGAAGTCGAGGTAGCGGGTCTGCTCCAGGTCCATCTGGCAGCCCTGCACGACGGCCTGCAGGTGGCGCTCTTCGATGCCGTAGTCGGGCACGTGCGGCATCAGGGCCTTCATCACCGGATGGCTGGGCTGGCCGGCGAACGCGCGGCCGATCTCGGTGTGCCACCAGGCGAGCTTGGTGGCGGCGACGCCCGGGTCCTGCATGTCGTCGACCACGTCGTCCACCTCGCGGCAGAAGGCATAGAAGGCGGTGATCGCGGCGCGGCGGGGCCGCGGCAGGAACAGGAACGCGTAATAGAAGCTGCTGCCCGAGGCGGCGGCTTTTTGCTGAACGTAGTCTTCGGGGTTCATGGGGCGGTGTCGTGGTGCCCGATTGTCCCACCCGGGCCGCACCCGGCCGGCGTGGCGCCGCGCGCCCTACATCCTCAGGGCGCGCCAGAGCATCGCCGGGGCGTCGCGGGCGCCCACCGTCGGCCGGGTGTTCAGCGTCGCATGGTCCAGCGCCGCGATGCGGTCGAGGATGCGCAGCCCGCCCTGCACCACCAGCCGCAGCTCCCAGCCGGCCCGGCCGGGGATGCGGTGCACCAGCGGCGCGCCGCGCAGCATCTCGGCCCGGGCCCAGGCGCAGCAGTCGGCGATCAGCGCGGTGGCGGCGGGCGTCTGGCGCAGGGCGCGCAGGTCGGCCGCGGGCACGCCGTGGGCGCGGCGGTCGGCAGCGCAGAGGTAGTAGCGGCCGCGGGGAATGTCGACCGACAGGTCCTGCCAGAAGTTGACCAGCTGCAGCGCGCTGCAGATCGCATCGCTCTCGGCCAGCGCGGCCTCGCCCCGCACGCCGTAGAGGTGCAGCAGCAGCCGGCCGACCGGGTTGGCCGAGCGGCGGCAGTAGTCGAGCAGTTCGGCCCGGTCGGCATAGCCCTCGCGGTCGCGGGTCTTGCGGACGTCCTGCAGGAAGGCGTCGAGCAGGTCGCCCAGCAACGGCACCGGCAGCCGCCACCGTGCGATGGCGCCGGCCAGCGGGCCGAAGACGGCGGGCCATCGGCCCGACACAGGCCGGCCAGCGGCGGCGGCGTACAGGTCCTGCCGGTAGGCCTGCAGGTCGGCGATGCGCGCATCGGGCGCGGCCTCGCCCTCGTCGGCGATGTCGTCGGCGGTGCGGGCGAAGCCGTAGAGCGCCGCGATCGGCGGGCGCAGGGCGGGCGGGCACAGCCACGAGGCGACGGGGAAGTTCTCGTAGTGCGCCGGCGGCTCGGCGGTGGTGGGCGGAGAGGGCAGAGGTGTGGGCACGCCGCGATTGTGCGCAATCGCCTTGCCCGGCCCGGCAGGGCCGCATGGACCGGGTGGCGAAGGGTGGTTGACGTGTGTAAGCCGATGAAATAGATTACTAACCCGTAAGTCATTAAATTGTACGGACCCCGGTCCGCATGCGCCATGCCTCCTCGCGTTTCGCAGGTCCGCCTTCGCTTCTTCGCAAGGCCTCTTGCCGTGGCGTTGGCTGCCGCGCTCGCCGCCTGCTCCCGGCCCGCGCCGCCCGAGGAGCCGATCCGATCGGTGAAGCTGGTGACGGTGGAGCGCACCGACGCGCAGGCCGGCCAGGTCTTCGCCGGCGAGGTGCGCGCCCGGGTCGAGTCGCGTATCGGCTTTCGGGTCGGCGGCAAGATCCTCAGGCGCCAGGCCGAGGTGGGCCAGCGGGTGCGGCCGGGCCAGGTGCTGGCGCAGCTCGATCCGCAGGACCTGCGGCTGGCGGCCGACGCGGGCCGGGCCCAGGTGGCGTCGGCCCGCACCAGCTACGAGCTGGCGGCGGCCGATGTCAAGCGCTACTCGCAGCTCGAGAGCCAGAACTTCATCAGCGGCGCCGAGCTGGAGCGGCGCGAATCGACCCTGCGGGCGGCCAAGGCGGCGCTCGACCAGTCGCAGGCGCAGCTATCGTCCCAGGGCAACCAGGCCGGCTATGCCGACCTGAAGGCCGACGCGCCGGGCGTGGTCACCGCTATCGAGGCCGAGGCCGGCCAGGTGGTGAGCGCCGGCACGCCGGTGGTGCGGGTGGCGGTGGACGGCGTGCGCGACGCGGTCTTCGCGGTGCCCGAGAACCAGGTCGGCCGCTTCGCCGTCGGCCAGCAGATGCAGGTGCGCACCTGGGCGGGTGCCGCCCCCCTGGCCGGCAAGGTGCGCGAGGTGGGCGCCAGCGCCGATCCGGTGACCCGCACCTTCACCGTCAAGGTGGCGCTGCAGGGCGCGCCCGGCGATGTGCCGCCGCTGGGCACCACCGTGTCGGTGCTGCCGCAGCATGCGGCGGGCGACGCGCCGCCGGTGATCCGCATCCCCAGCTCCGCGCTGCGGCAGGACGGCGGCAAGACCGCGGTGTGGGTGCTGGACGCATCCTCGATGACGGTGCGCTCCCAGCCGATCGCCGTCGGCAGCGTGGACGGCAACGACGCGGTGGTGACCCATGGTCTGGAGCCCGGCATGCGGGTCGTGGCCGCCGGGGTGCATGTGCTGGCGCCGGGGCAGAAAGTCACCATTTATGAAGGAAAAAGCTCCGAGGCCGGCACCGGACGCCGGCAGCCTGCTATGGATAACGTAGCAAGCGGCACGGCAGTACCTGCAGTGCCGGCAATGGCGCCCGCATCCGCGCCGGCTGCAGCGCCCGCAGCGCCGGCGAAGTGAGGCCGCGATGACACCGCCCGACGCGCCTCCCGCCGTCCAGGACGCGTCCGCACCGGCCCCCGGCCTGGCGCCGCCCCGGGAAGGCTTCAACCTCTCCCGCTGGGCGCTGGAGCATGCGGCGCTCACCCGCTACCTGCTGGTCGCCTTCATGGTGCTGGGCTTCGCCTCGTACTTCCAGCTGGGTCAGGACGAAGACCCGCCCTTCACCTTCCGCGCGATGGTGGTCCGCACCTACTGGCCCGGCGCCACCGCCGAGCAGGTGGCCGAACAGATCACCAGCCGGCTGGAGCGCACCCTGCAGGAGGTGCCCAACGCCGACCGTATCCGCAGCTACTCCAAGCCCGGCGAGTCGCAGATCATCTTCGAGCTGAAGGACAGCTCACGCCCGTCCGACGTGCCCAACGCCTGGTACACCGTGCGCAAGAAGATCGGCGATATGCGCTACATGCTGCCCGGCAACATCCAGGGCCCGTTCTTCAACGACGAGTTCGGCGATGTCTACGGCGTGATCTACGCGCTGGAGACCGACGGCTTCTCGGAGGCCGAGCGCCGCCAGCTGGCCGAGGACGTGCGCCAGCGGCTGCTGCGGGTCCAGGACACCGCCAAGGTCGAACTCTTCGGCGTGCAGGACGAGAAGATCTTCATCGAGATCCCGCGCCAGCGCCTGGCCCAGCTGGGCCTGAACCTGAACGCGGTGATCGACCAGCTGGGCCAGCAGAACGCGGTGGAGAGCGCCGGCCTGGTGCAGACGCCGGGCGACATCGTGCAGTTGCGGGTCGAGGGCGCCTTCGAGGCGGTGGCGCAGCTGCGGGCGATGCCGGTCCGCGGCAGCTCGGGCCACCAGCTGCGGCTGGGCGACATCGCCGAGATCCGCCGCGGCACGGTCGATCCGCCCTCGGTGAAGGTGCGCCACCAGGGCCGCGAGGTGATCGCGCTCGGCGTGTCGATGGCCAAGGGCGGCGACATCGTCGCCCTCGGCAAGGCGCTGCGCGCCACCGTCGCCGACCTGGAGAAGACGCTGCCCGCCGGTGCCCGGCTGGTGCAGGTGCAGGACCAGCCGGCGGCGGTGACCGCGTCGGTGAGCGAGTTCGTGCACGTGCTGATCGAGGCGGTGGTGATCGTGCTGGCGGTGAGCTTCATCAGCCTGGGCCTGCACCGCAAGGCCGGCGCGCGGCGCTGGTGGCAGGGCTACACGCTCGACGTGCGGCCGGGGCTGGTGGTGGGCATCACCATCCCGCTGGTGCTGTCGGTCACGTTCCTGGCGATGCACTACTGGGGCATCGGGCTGCACAAGATCTCGCTCGGCTCGCTGATCATCGCGCTGGGCCTGCTGGTGGACGACGCGATCATCGCGGTCGAGATGATGGTCCGCAAGATGGAGGAGGGCTACGACAAGGCCCGTGCCGCCACCTTCGCCTACGAGATCACCGCGATGCCGATGCTCACCGGCACGCTGATCACCGCGGCGGGTTTCCTGCCGATCGGCATCGCCAAATCGGTCACCGGCGAATACACCTTCGCGATCTTCGCGGTGACGGTGGTGGCGCTGGTGCTGAGCTGGCTGGTGTCGGTGTACTTCGTGCCCTACCTCGGCACGCTGCTGCTCAAGCCGCATCCGCACCATGCGGGTCAGACCGGCGGTGCCGAAGGCGCCCAGGGCCAGCCGCACGAGATGTTCGACAGCGCCTTCTACAACCGCTTCCGCCGCACGGTGGGCTGGTGCGTGGCCCACCGCTGGATCACCATCGGCGCCACCGTGGGCATCTTCGCCCTGGGGCTGGTCGGCATGGGGCAGGTGCAGCAGCAGTTTTTCCCGGATTCGACCCGGCCCGAGATCATGGTCGACCTGTGGTCGCCCGAGGGCACGCCCTTCAGCGCCAGCGAGGACATCGCCCGGCGGGTCGAGGCGCGGCTGCAGCAGGAGGCGGGCATCCGCAGCATCAGCACCTGGGTGGGCTCGGGCGTGCCGCGCTTCTACCTGCCGCTGGACCAGGTGTTCCCGCAGGCCAACGTGTCGCAGCTGATCGTGCTGCCCGACGACCTGGCCACGCGCGAGGTGCTGCGCCGCCGGTTGCCGGCGATCCTGGCGAGCGAGTTCCCCGAGGTGCGGGGCCGGGTCAAGCTGCTGCCGAGCGGCCCGCCGGTGGCCTACCCGGTGCAGTTCCGGGTGGTGGGGACCGACCCGGCGGTGCTGCGCACACTGGCCGACGCGGTCAAGGCCGAGATGCGCAAGAGCGCCAACACCCGCGGCACCAACGACAACTGGAACGAGTCGGTCAAGTCGGTGCGGCTGGAGATCGATCAGGACAAGGCGCGGGTGCTGGGCGTCACAAGCCAGTCGATCGCGCTGGCCACCCGCACGCTCTACAGCGGCAACACCGTCGGCCAGTTCCGCGAAGGCGATCGGCTGATCGAGATCGTGATGCGCCAGCCGCTGGCCGAGCGCGACGCGGTCTCCGACATGGACAACGCCTATGTCACCACCGCCACCGGCCAGTCGATCCCGCTGCTGCAGATCGCCCGGCCCACGCTGGCCTGGGAGTACGGCGTGCTGTGGCGGCAGAACCGCGAATACGCGGTCACGGTGCAGGCCGACATCGCCGAGGGGCTGCAGGGCGCCACGGTGACGCAGGAACTGCTGCCCGCGCTGCGCAAGCTGGAGGCGGACTGGCAGCAGAACGGCCGCGCCGGCTACCGGATCGAGGTGGCGGGCGAGGTGGAGGAGAGCAGCAAGGGTTCGGCCTCGATCGCCGCGGGCGTGCCGATCATGCTGTTCGCCGTCTTCACCCTGCTGATGCTGCAGTTGCACAGCTTCAGCCGCGCGCTGCTGGTGTTCATCACCGGGCCGCTGGGCATCGCGGGCGTGGCGGCGGCGCTGATCCTTCTGGGGCGGCCGTTCGGCTTCGTGGCGCTGCTCGGCGTGATCGCGCTGATGGGCATGATCCAGCGCAACTCGGTGATCCTGATCGACCAGATCGAGCAGGAGCGGGCCCGCGGCGTGCCGGCCTGGGACGCGATCGTCGAATCGGCGGTTCGGCGGCTGCGGCCGATCGTGCTGACCGCCGCGGCCGCGGTGCTGGCGATGATCCCGCTGTCGCGCAGCGTGTTCTGGGGGCCGATGGCGGTGGCCATCATGGGCGGCCTGGTGGTGGCCACCGTGCTGACCCTGCTGTCCCTGCCGGCGATGTACGCCGCATGGTTCCGGGTGAAGCGCGAACCGCCCGCCCGCGCATGAAGAATCGCGGCGCCGGAGGAATCGGTCTTCCGGCACGCTAAAATCCCGGGTTGACCGATTCGCACATGTGTCGCTTGACCGGGACACGTGGGGCTTTTTCTCAGTTTGCGCGGGTGGCGAAATTGGTAGACGCACCAGGTTTAGGTCCTGACGCCAGCAATGGTGTGGGGGTTCGAGTCCCCCCCCGCGCACCACGGGCATGCATCAGCGTTTTGCGCCGATCGTCACATTCCCGGTTCTGGGCCCGTTTCTCCCCGGAGGAACGGGCTTCTTTGCCCGTCCGTAGCCAAGAAATCGGCCTCCATGAAAGCCGATACGATGCATCCGCGATCTGGAGCCGAAGTTGCTGCGTTGATCGGTCGCGCTACACCACCGAGCTCAAGCCGCGAATGCGCGATGCCAACCGGGCCAATTCGTCATCGTCCGCACGTCGATGGTCGTGAGAAGAAATATAGCCTTCGTACCTCGGAAAGTATTTGTCGACATTCGATTTGATGGGCCGCCAATCACCCGCGGTCCCGTGCATCGGAAAGAGCTTGACGTGCGCGTGGTTGATGCCGAACCCCTCCATCATGCACCCCGTGCGCCCCACGTCATCAAAAGCCTTGTCCAGACGCAAAGCGACAGTCTTTGCCGCGATCATCAGATCCGAGAGTACGGAGTCTTGAAGTTCGAATAGATAGCTCGGCCGATGCTCCTTGGTGATCACCACACTGAAACCGGGGGTATTCGGAAAAATCGAAAGAAAGGCTAGATGCTTTTCATCTTCCCAGATTTTATGGGCGGGAAGTTTACCGCTGACGATTGAACAGAAAATACAATCTTCCATATCAGTGAAGGTCTATTGTTGGTTCGCTAATCTGTTGCTGCGCCATGCATAGTTGACATTGACACTGTCTAACGAATGACGATCCGAAAGATAGTTTAAACATAGGGATGAAATTGCTCCTGCAATTTCCGTGTTGGCCGGTCCAAAGCTAGGCGCAATGATGTTGGGGCCTCTTGACCAATTTATACTGCTAGTGCCTATCTCGCATGATGAAAACCTTGCGAAGTAGCACGAGTATCTGTGAAAATATGCGTCTGATACGACGAAAGCCCGGGAGAGGGCTGCGATATTGGCGCTAATTCCGAGTGGCTCGTCCGCGATGACGATACATGCATCGTGAGCATCTGCCAACGACACAATACTATTAATGTCTAACAACGATGACTCCGTTGAAACATCGATGTCAGAATAGCGAGCAAAAATTTCACTTCTCAGGACATTTACTTTAGGTAAGCCAATATGCTGCTTTGTCCAGAAGAACTGCCTGTTCAAGTTGCTTTCTTCGATGGTATCGTGATCAATCAACGTTAATTTCGCGACGCCAGCGCCAGCTAGATTCATTGCCGCGAGGGATCCAATGCCCCCACACCCGATGATCACCACGTTGGCCGAAGCAATGTTACACACCTTCTTGATTAAATCGGCACAGTTCGACGATTCGGTGCATAAATAGGATGTAGTTCTACTCAGGCGCGGATTTTTTAGGTAGGCCGCGGACTGAGCAACTTCTTCTGCAGATCCGAATAATATCGACCCACTTTTAATCAGTGCTTCCCAAAAACTCTCTGCCCCGTCGGGCTTGAAGGACGCAATTCCATCTCGGCTATTGATGTAAATTTTCTCGCCGTCATTGCCAATTACGGTGGAGGGGATACACAGGCCGACAATGTTGCCTCCAACCGAAACGATTCCATCACGAACGTGATTTCGATCGTCCATGAATTGATTGATCATAGGGCTAAATATAAAAGGGTAGGGATTTGGCCCCTACCCTGACGTCAATTAATTGACCCCGTAGAATATCCATCCGCCTGCGCCGATATCGTCTTGCGCAATACTTGCGGAGATGACTTCACCGATGGGATGCCATGTGATCGTTTCCGCATTCGCCGACGTGATTAAATTCCTGTCGGACGCTGTGAGATTCGAAGCTGGCAGCGCCTAAAGCATAGGGGCTTCGGTTGCGATGCTCCCAGAGGCAGGTTCCTTATTCAGAAATGAGGCTTGAGCGCCTGATGCCGCCAGAACCAGCGTCGTGATGGCGAGCGACGTTTTCTTGCTAATCATGCTTTCTCCTTCAAAAAAACCTGCCACATGCAGGGGCTTTTAATGCTCGGGTACCCGATATTCCTTGTCAACTAAGCCGTTTCATGTGTTTTCGTATGTCGCAAAATGTTGCATTTAAAACGCCGGCCTGATTTATGCGACCCGACGCGGTTACCCCGCCGAGGGGTCTTGCGCACTGCCGAAATAGAAACGGGCAGACGTTTCGTGCGTTGGGTGGTGTCCGGCGATGGCGCATGCTTCCAAAGCGGGGGGCCTTTTGAGTGGAACAGTTCTGGATCGACGAGGGTGAAGACACCGCCAGCATCGCGAACGCGCCATCGGCGCGCGGACGCGAAGCACGTCCTCGTTCTGCCCTCGCGCCAGCCCGGGCAGGAACACAGCGGGCAACCGTTAGAATTCGAGGTTGCATTTTTGCAGGACGGCGCTGACCCATCCCGCGCAACTCCCGCATACCTTGCGCAAGGTGTTGATTCTTAAGCGTTTAAGACTCTCCCCCCGCGCACCACGCAAGCATCCCGGCAGGCAGATCTCTGACCGCCGCCGACCGATCTCATAGGAGAAAATATGGCCGTCAATGTGGAAACCCTCGACAAGCTGGAGCGCAAAATCACGCTGACGCTGCCAGTCACCACGATCCAGTCGGAAGTCGACGCGCGCCTCAAGCGCCTCGCCCGCACCGTCAAGATGGACGGCTTTCGTCCCGGCAAGGTGCCGATGAACGTGGTGGCCCAGCGCTACGGCTACTCGGTGCAGTACGAAGTCATGAACGACAAGGTCGGCGAGGCCTTCTCGGCGGCCGCCAACGAAGCGCAGCTGCGCGTGGCCGGTCAGCCGACCATCACCGAGAAGGACGGCGCGCCCGAAGGCGAACTGGTCTTCGACGCCGTCTTCGAGGTGTTCCCCGAAGTCAAGATCGCCGACCTGTCGGATGCCGACGTCGAGAAGCTCAACGCCGAAGTAGACGAGACCGCGATCAACCGCACCCTCGACATACTGCGCAAGCAGCGCCGTACCTTCGCCCAGCGTGCCCAGGACTCGGGCGCCGAAGACGGCGACCGGGTCACGGTCGACTTCGAAGGCAAGATCGACGGCGAAGTGTTTCAGGGCGGCAAGGCCGAGGCGTTCCAGTTCCTGGTCGGCGAAGGCCAGATGTTGAAGGAATTTGAGGAAGCCGTGCGCGGCATGAAGGCCGGCGAAAGCAAGACCTTCCCGCTGGCCTTCCCCGAGGACTACCACGGCAAGGACGTCGCCGGAAAGCAGGCCGATTTCATGGTTACGGTCAAGAAGATCGAACAGGCTAACCTGCCGGAAGTCAACGAACTGCTGGCCAAGTCGCTCGGCATCGCCGACGGCACGGTCGAAGGCCTGCGTGCCGACATCAAGAAGAACCTGGAGCGCGAAGTCAAGTTCCGCGTCCTGTCGCGCAACAAGCAGTCCGTCATGGACGCTCTGATCTCGAAGGCCGAACTCGACCTGCCCAAGGCGAGCGTACAGGCCGAAGTCGAGCGCATGATCGAAAGCGCCCGTGCCGACCTGAAGCAGCGCGGCATCAAGGACGCCGACAAGGCGCCGATCCCCGACGACGTGTTCCGTCCGCAGGCCGAACGCCGCGTGCGCTTGGGTCTGGTGGTGGCCGAGCTGGTGCGTGCCAACGCCCTGCATGCCAAGCCCGAACAGATCAAGGCCCACATCGACGAGCTGGCCGCCAGCTACGAGAAGCCGGCCGACGTGGTCCGCTGGTACCAGAGCGACCGCCAGCGCCTGGCCGAAGTCGAAGCGGTCGTGATCGAGAACAACGTTACCGAATTCGTGCTGTCCAAGTCCAAGGTTACCGAGAAGGCCGTGTCCTTCGACGAGCTGATGGGCCAGCAGGGCTGAGCGCCTCCGCGCCCGTCGCCCGGCCTGCCATGGCCATGGGGCTTGTGCTTTTCGGCACAGGCCCCATGTCGTTTTCGCTACAGTAGTTCTTTCCCAGGAGAAATCATGAGTGCAGTAGAAACCCAAGGTCTCGGCATGGTGCCGATGGTGGTCGAGCAGTCGGGCCGCGGCGAGCGGTCGTACGACATCTATTCGCGGCTGCTGAAGGAGCGCGTGATTTTCCTGGTGGGCGAGGTCAACGACCAGACCGCCAACCTGGTGGTGGCGCAGCTGCTGTTCCTCGAAAGTGAGAACCCCGACAAGGACATCTCGTTCTACATCAACTCGCCCGGCGGCAGCGTCAGCGCCGGCATGGCGATCTACGACACGATGCAGTTCATCAAGCCTGCTGTTTCGACGCTGTGCATCGGCTTCGCGGCCAGCATGGGCGCGTTCCTGCTGGCGGCCGGCGAGAAGGGCAAGCGTTTCTGCCTGCCCAACTCCAAGGTCATGATCCATCAGGTGCTCGGCGGCGCACGCGGTCAGGCCACGGACATCGAAATCCACGCCCGCGATATCCTGAAGACCCGCGAGCAGATGAACAAGATCCTGGCCGACCGTACCGGCCAGCCGCTCGAGAAGATCGCACGCGACACCGAACGCGACTACTTCCTTACCGCCGACGAATCCAAGGACTATGGAATCGTCGACCAGGTGATCTCCAAGCGCGGCTGAGACCCCGTCCGTCGCGGAAAAGGCGCTTTCACTTGCGAAAAGTGCCATTTGCTATTTCGTTATCATGCATTCATCCAGTCTCTAGGCATAGCGTTCAATGGCCGATAAAAAGGGCTCCTCCTCCAGCGAAAAGACGCTGTACTGCTCGTTCTGCGGCAAGAGTCAGCACGAGGTCAAGAAATTGATCGCCGGGCCGTCGGTCTTCATCTGCGACGAATGCATCGACTTGTGCAATGAGATCATCCGCGACGAGGTCCCGGACGGCGGCGACGCCAAGGACCCGCGCTCCGAGTTGCCCACGCCTGCCGAGATCAAGCAGAACCTCGACAGCTACGTGATCGGCCAGGAAGTCGCCAAGCGCACCCTGGCGGTGGCGGTCTACAACCACTACAAGCGGTTGCGGCACAAGGAAAAGGCCAGGAAGGACGATGTCGAACTGGCCAAGAGCAACATCCTGCTGATCGGACCGACCGGTTCCGGCAAGACGCTGCTGGCCCAGACGCTCGCCCGGATGCTAGATGTGCCGTTCGTCATGGCCGATGCGACCACGCTGACCGAAGCCGGCTATGTCGGCGAGGACGTCGAGAACATCGTCCAGAAGCTGTTGCAGAGCTGCAACTACGAAGTCGAGCGAGCCCAGCGCGGCATCGTCTACATCGATGAGATCGACAAAATCTCCCGCAAGTCGGACAACCCTTCGATCACCCGCGACGTGTCGGGCGAGGGCGTCCAGCAGGCACTGCTGAAGCTGATCGAAGGCACGATGGCCAGCATTCCGCCGCAGGGCGGTCGCAAGCACCCGAACCAGGATTTCCTGCAGATCGACACGACCAACATCCTGTTCATCTGCGGTGGTGCGTTTTCGGGCCTCGAAAAAGTCATCGACAACCGCACCGAGGCATCGGGCATCGGTTTCGGCGCATCGGTCAAGAGCAAGCAGCAGCGTACCCTGACCGAAGTTTTCAAGGAAATCGAGCCGGAAGACCTGATCAAGTTCGGTTTGATTCCGGAACTGGTCGGCCGGATGCCGGTCATCGCTACGCTTGCCGAACTGAGCGAGGACGCACTGGTGCAGATCCTGACCGAGCCGAAGAACGCGCTGGTCAAGCAGTACGGCAAGTTGCTGTCGATGGAAGGCGTCGACCTGGAGATCCGGCCGGCCGCGTTGAAGGCCATCGCCCGCAAGGCGCTGGCCCGCAAGACGGGTGCTCGCGGCCTGCGCTCGATCCTGGAACAGAGCCTGATCGACACGATGTACGAGTTGCCACATACGACGAACGTCGACAAGGTCGTGGTCGACGAGTCGACGATTGAAGAGAACAAGCCTCCGCTGCTGGTTTACCGCGAGGCGGCGAAGAAAGCCTAGGCCTCGTGCCGAGCCGCGCCCATCCGGGCGTGGCGACGGATTGATCATCCTGTTTCGGCCGGTCCCGGCGGATCGACGATGCTTGCAAAGCGCCGTTCGCATCCCATGTGGGCACGGCATCTACCTAAGGATTCTCATGTCCGGTCATACGCCCCTTCCTTCCGACTCGATCGAGTTGCCGCTTCTGCCGCTGCGCGATGTGGTCGTGTTCCCCCATATGGTCATTCCGCTGTTCGTCGGGCGGCCGAAGAGCATCAAGGCGCTGGAGCTGGCGATGGAGGCCGAGCGCCGCATCATGCTGGTGGCGCAGAAGACCGCGGCCAAAGACGAGCCTTCGGTCGACGACATGTTCTCGGTGGGCTGCGTTTCCACCATCCTCCAGATGCTCAAGCTGCCGGACGGCACGGTCAAGGTGCTGGTCGAGGGCCAGCAGCGCGCAGACGTCACGAATATCTCGGACGCGGAAACCCACTTCGTCGCGAAGGTGACTCCGCTGCAGGACGAGGTGCCCAAGGCCAGCAGCGAGATCGAGGCCTTGCGCCGGGCGGTGATGCAGCAGTTCGACCAGTACGTCAAACTGAACAAGAAGATCCCGCCGGAAATCCTGACCTCGATCTCGAGCATCGACGATCCCGGCCGCCTGGCCGACACCATCGCTGCGCACCTGCCGCTCAAGGTGGACAACAAGCAGACGGTGCTCGATATGGCCGACATCAAGCTGCGCCTGGAAAACCTCTTCGAGCAGCTGGAGCGCGAAGTCGACATTCTCAACGTCGACAAGAAAATCCGCGGCCGCGTGAAGCGCCAGATGGAGAAGAATCAGCGCGAATTCTACCTGAACGAGCAGGTCAAGGCGATCCAGAAGGAACTGGGCGAAGGCGAAGAGGGCGCGGACATCGAGGAGGTCGAGAAGAAGATCAAGCTCGCCAAGATGCCGAAGGAAGCCCTGAAGAAGGCCGAAGGCGAACTGAAAAAGCTCAAGCTGATGTCACCGATGTCGGCCGAGGCGACGGTGGTGCGCAACTATATCGACGTGCTGACCGGCCTGCCCTGGAGCAAGAAAACCAAGATCAAGCACGACCTGACGCTCGCAGACGTCGTGCTCAACGAAGACCACTACGGCCTCGACAAGGTCAAGGACCGCATCTTGGAATATCTCGCGGTCCAGCAGCGGGTGGACAAGGTCAAGGCGCCGATCCTGTGCTTGGTCGGCCCCCCGGGCGTCGGCAAGACCTCGCTGGGTCAGTCGATCGCGAAGGCGACCGGCCGCAAGTACGTTCGCATGGCGCTCGGCGGCATGCGGGACGAGGCGGAGATCCGCGGCCACCGTCGCACCTATATCGGCGCGCTGCCGGGCAAGGTGTTGCAGAGTCTGAACAAGGCCGGTACCCGTAATCCGCTGTTCCTGCTCGACGAGATCGACAAGCTGGGTACCGACTTCCGGGGCGACCCTTCCAGCGCGCTGCTGGAAGTGCTCGACCCGGAGCAGAACCATACTTTCGGCGACCACTATGTCGAAGTCGATTTCGACTTGTCGGACGTGATGTTCGTGGCGACGTCGAACTCGATGAACATCCCGCCTGCCCTGCTGGACCGGATGGAGGTCATCCGCCTCTCGGGCTACACCGAGGACGAGAAGACCAGCATCGCCATCAAGTACCTGCTGCCGAAGCAACTGAAGAACAACGGTGTCAAGGAGTCCGAGCTGCAGATCGAAGAAGATGCGGTGCGCGACATTGTCCGCTACTACACCCGCGAAGCCGGCGTGCGGTCGCTGGAGCGTGAACTCTCCAAGATCTGCCGCAAGGTGGTCAAGGCCCTGCTGCTCAAGAAAATGGAGGCGCAGGTGTTTGTGAATGCGGCCAACCTCGACCAGTTCCTGGGTGTGCGAAAGTACAGCTACGGTCGTGCCGAGCAAGAAGCCCAGGTGGGCCAGGTGGTGGGCTTGGCTTGGACCGAGGTGGGCGGCGATCTGCTGACGATCGAAGCGGCCATCACGCCGGGCAAGGGCGTGATCACCCGGACCGGCTCGCTCGGCGACGTGATGAAGGAATCGGTCGAGGCCGCCCGCACCGTGGTCCGCAGCCGTTCGCGGATGCTGGGCATTAAGGACGAGGTGTTCGAGAAGAAGGACATCCATATCCACGTGCCCGACGGTGCGACGCCGAAGGACGGCCCGAGCGCGGGCGCCGCGATGACGACGGCCCTGGTGTCCGCATTGACCGGCATCCCGGTACGCGCGGATGTGGCCATGACCGGTGAGATCACCCTGCGCGGTGAAGTCACCGCCATCGGCGGCCTGAAGGAGAAGCTGCTGGCGGCGCTGCGCGGCGGCATCAAGACGGTGCTCATCCCGGAGGAGAACGCCAAGGATCTGCAGGAAATTCCGGCGAACGTTCGCGACGGCTTGGAGATCGTGCCGGTGAAGTGGATCGACAAAGTGCTGGAGCTGGCCCTGGTACGCGCTCCCGAATCGCTGCCGGACGAGGAGCCGGTGGTGGCCGCACCGACCGCCACGACCGCCGATGCGCCTGCCCCGCGCTCGGTGAAACACTGACGACAGTTTTTTCAGATTTTTTGAGGCTGTCGTCAAAAGCGCCTAAAAGTGCGCTAGAATTTTGTTCATACCAGCAAACGACGCAAATGAGTCTGTTGCAAACGCGGGAATAGCTCAGTTGGTAGAGCGCAACCTTGCCAAGGTTGAGGTCGAGAGTTCGAGACTCTTTTCCCGCTCCACATTCCAAAAGGGAAGCTTAGGCTTCCCTTTTTTGTCGGTGATCTAGGGCGCGATAGCAAAGCGGTTATGCAACGGATTGCAAATCCGTGTAGCCCGGTTCGACTCCGGGTCGCGCCTCCAAGACTGTGCGGATATTGGTGCATACCTGGACGGACCGCGAGGTCCGTTTTTTGTGGGTCGGCCGCTCAACGCACTTCGGTGCTGCAGGCCCCCGCTCGATGCCCGAGTGGTGAAATCGGTAGACACAAGGGACTTGAAGCAATTTGAGCCCTCCCGGGGAAACTCGGGAGGTGACGCCCGTCAAATTCGGTGAACGCCCTGGATGCGCATGCACTGCGCACCCGAGCCAACGCCGAGCCAAGCCGCAGGCCTCCGGGGCTGCGGAAGGTGTAGAGAGCAGACGGCGGGCACCTAAGGCCGCGAGGCTAGGGTGAAGGCGTGCTCCAGACCACGAACCGCAGCAATGCGGGCGGCGAAAGCCGAAGTGGTACGAAAATCCCTCGACTTCGCGGTCGTGCCGGTTCGATTCCGGCCTCGGGCACCATGGATTCGGTCGACATGCACTGCCGGCGCGGCACCCGCCTTCGGCGGGTGGACGGCGTCGCAGCGTGTTGCACGCTGGATGCGGAACGGCGCGGTTTCTGCGGCACTGGCTTCCTCTCGCGGCGAGATGCGCCATCGATCCCTACCGCTCGCCCACCGTTGCGGCGGCTCGGTCTCGCGGTCGAGTGCAGCATTTCCCCCCGGGGACAGACCGGTCCCGCAACGTGAGAAAATGCTGTGCGGGCCGTGGGTTATAACGTCCATTTCGTTCGCCTTCTTTCTATCTACTCCTTGCTGTGAAGGCTCTTGTCGCCCGGCCCCGATCGGCCCCGTTGCCCAAGAGATGTATGAATGTCCAACTACAACAACACCCCGTTTGAAATCCACGTCCATGGCGACGTGGTGCTGCGTGCCGACGTGACGTTCGAGCAACTTCAGGAGGCGCTCCGGCCGCTGTGGAAATACGCCGGCGCCAAGTCGCTGGCCGATGGCGCGGCCAGCTCCTACGAGGACGAGCCGGGCATCGAGTTCAAGCCGAAAGAGCACCTGCTGCAGATCTGCTGGACGGTCAACGGCGACGAGGACTTTCGTCACAACCTCGACGAGATGTGCATGAGCATCAACGAGTTGGCGGAGCAGGGCGCCTCGATCGAGGTCACCTTCTACGACACCGATTTCGACGAGGAAGAAGAATCCGCCGATGCCGAGGCGCGCGACGATTTCGTGATGCTTTTCGTCGGCCCGACGCCCGCGGCCATCATGCAGGTGCAGCGCGATCTGCTGGTGCAGGACGTGATCAACATGATGGAGCGGCATTTCGACGGTGCCGAGTTGGGCGGCGTGGTGGCCGAGATCGACAAGCTTTTCGGCGAGCGCTTCGACGCGCTGGTCAATTCGCTCGAACTGGGCAAGCCGCCGCGCGGCACCGGCGGTTCAGGCGGATCAAGTGGGCCTGGCGGCCACGGCGGCGGTCGCCGGCCGCGCCACCTGCACTGAGTCATAAGCCCGCCATGCGCTACCTGACCGGCTATTCGGAAGCGGTGCAGGCCCAGGTGCAGGCGATCCATGCGCGGCAGGGCCTGGGGCGCCTGCTGCTCTCGCGCTACCCGGCGCCGCACGGCATGCGCACCGACCGTGCGCTGCACGCCTTCGTCTACGACCTGAAGGCAGAGCACCTGCGCCGGGCGCCGCCGATCGACAAGGTGCTCTACGACAGCAAGCTGCAGGTGGTGCAGCATGCCCTGGGCCTGCACACCGCCATCTCGCGCAAGCAGGGCGCAAAGCTCAAGGCCAGCCGCGAGATCCGCATCGCGTCGGTGTTCAAGGATGTGCCGCTCGATTTCTTGAAGATGATCGTGGTGCACGAGCTGGCCCATCTGAAGGAGCGCGACCACGACTGCGCCTTCTACCAGCTGTGCGAGAGCATGGAGCCGCGTTACCACCAGCTAGAGCTGGATCTGCGCCTCTACCTGACGCATCTGGAGGCCACCGGCGAACGCCTGTGGTCAGGGAGCGGTGGCGTCGGCGCCCTGGCTGGCACCGACGCCCAGCCAACGGCCCGCGGCAGCCTGTAGCAGTCCGAGATCGCCGGTACTGACCAGTTCCAGGCGGCCGGGTCCGCCCGACTCGGCCCTCAGCAACCCGTGCCGTGCCAGCAAGCGCTGCGTCTGGCGGGCGACCGGCTCGCCGGTGTCGATCAATCGGATCTGCGGCCCGACCAGCTCGCGCAGCGCAGGCGCTGCGAAGACGTAGTGGGTGCAGCCCAGCACCAGCGTGTCGATATCGCTCATTCGTAAGCCGAAAGTGCCGGCAGCCGACGTGTAAAGCCGGCATAGTGCTATCGTATTGATAGCGTTCGAATCGGCGCTGCCCGGTTGCAGCAGTTCGTCCTCGATAGCGGTGGCCAGCCCGTCGCAGGGCTGCACGCTGAAATGGGCCTGATGTTGCAGCGGCGCCATTAGCGCCTTGAATTTCGCGCTGGTGACCGTGCCGCGGGTGCCCAGCACCGCGATGCGGCCAGTGCGGGTGACGGCCAGGGCGGGCTTCACGGCCGGCTCGACCCCGACCAGATGCAGGTCGGAGTGGGTAGCCCGCAGCAGGTGGATCGCCGCAGCGGTGGCGGTGTTGCAGGCGACCACCAGCGCCTTGATGCGGTGCCGGTTTCGCAGCGTCTCGGCGACGTGGACGGTACGGGCCACCACATGGTCGTCGCCGCGCTCGCCGTACGGTGCGAAGCCGCTGTCGGCCAGGTAGACGAAGTCTTCCACCGGCAGAAGGCGCTGCAGCGCCCGCAGCACGCTCAGGCCGCCGATGCCGCTGTCGAAGACGCCGATCGGCGCGTCGGGAGTAAGAAGAGACATCGTGGACGGTGGAGCAACCGGCAGGGTGCGATGGTCGGCCGGAGGGCGTGCCCTGCTGCGGCCAAAGCCGTTCGGACCGCCCCTCGGCGCCTCAGGCAGGGGCCAGTTCGATACCCTTGAATTCGCCGGTCGCGATCCGTGCCTGCCATTCGGCCGGGCCGGTGACGTGCACGCTGGTGCCGCCGGCGTCCACCGCCACGGTGACCGGCATGTCGACCACGTCGAATTCGTAGATCGCCTCCATGCCCAGGTCGGCGAAGCCGACCACCTTCGCGTCCTTGATCGCCTTGCTGACCAGGTAGGCGGCGCCGCCGACTGCCATCAGGTAGGCACTCTTGTGCTTCTGGATCGAGACTACGGTGGCCGGGCCGCGCTCGGCCTTGCCGATCATCGCGATCAGGCCGGTCTTCTCCAGCATCATGTCGGTGAACTTGTCCATCCGCGTCGCGGTGGTGGGGCCTGCCGGGCCGACCGCCTCGCCCTTGACCGGGTCGACCGGACCGACGTAGTAGATGACCCGGTTGGTGAAATCGACCGGTAGTGGCTCTCCCTTGGCCAGCATGGTCTGAATGCGCGCATGCGCCGCGTCGCGGCCGGTGAGCATCTTGCCGTTGAGCAACAGGGTGTCTCCCGGCTTCCAGCTGGCGACTTCTTCCCTAGTGAGCGTGTTCAGGTCGACGCGGCGGCTCTTGTTGTAGTCGGGCGCCCAGTCGATCTTGGGCCACAGGTCGAGCGACGGGGCTTCCAGGTAGACCGGGCCGGCGCCGTTCATCACGAAGTGCGCATGGCGGGTGGCGGCGCAGTTGGGGATCATCGCGACCGGCTTGCTGGCGGCATGCGTCGGGTACGTCTTGATCTTCACGTCGAGCACGGTGGTCAGGCCGCCCAGGCCCTGGGCGCCGATGCCGAGGGCGTTGACCTTCTCGAACAGCTCCAGGCGCATCTCTTCGAGCTTGTCGAGCGGCTCGCCGCGGGAGGACTTGGCCTGCAGCTCGTACATGTCCAGGTCGTCCATCAGGCTTTCCTTGGCCAGCAGGACCGCCTTCTCGGCGGTGCCGCCGATGCCGATGCCCAGCATGCCGGGCGGGCACCAGCCGGCGCCCATGGAGGGCACGGTCTTGAGCACCCAGTCGACCACGCTGTCGCTCGGGTTGAGCATGATCATCTTGCTCTTGTTCTCGCTGCCGCCGCCCTTGGCCGCGACGGTGATGTCGAGGCTGCCGCCGGGCACGATCCGGGTGAAGATCACCGCCGGCGTGTTGTCCTTGGTGTTGCGCCGGTCGAACTGCGGGTCGGCGACCACCGAGGCGCGCAGCGTGTTGTCTGGATGGTTGTAGCCGCGGCGCACGCCTTCGTTAATCGCGTCCTCCAGGCCGCCGGGGAAGCCTTCGAAACGCACGTCCATGCCCACCTTGAGGAACACGTTGACGATGCCGGTGTCCTGGCAGATGGGG
The DNA here is from genome assembly GCF_003217575.1 of Xylophilus ampelinus. Taxonomy (GTDB): domain Bacteria; phylum Pseudomonadota; class Gammaproteobacteria; order Burkholderiales; family Burkholderiaceae_C; genus Xylophilus; species Xylophilus ampelinus. Next base: position 28,399 of record NZ_QJTC01000006.1, read on the forward strand.
CGCTGGCCGGTTGCGCTCATCTTGCTGTTGGTGAGGATCTGCGCGATCGCGTCCTTGGCCGCCGGACTCTGTTCGCGGGCATAGGCGCGGACCAGGTGGGCGATGTAGTCGGTCGGATGGTAGTAGGAGATGTACTGCAGCGCCGCAGCGACGGATTCCACGAGGTCGTGGTACTGGATACGGGTCGTCATGGTGGGGATCGTGTTGTTGTGGGACACCAGCCCGCAATTATCCCCATTGTGCGGCGCGGTCGCCCGCACCGGTCCCGGCGTTCAGCCCCCGATGGTGGAGGGCGCGAAGTCGACCGCGTGTTCGGGCTTGACGCCCCGCGACCATTCCAGCAGCACGTGCGCCTGCATCGGCCGCGCATAGAAGTAGCCCTGCAGCTCGTCGCAATCGAGTTCCAGCAGGATGTCGCGCTGGCCGGCCGTCTCGACGCCCTCGGCCACCACCCGCAGGCCCAGCGCGTGTGCCAGCCGGATCACCGCCTCGACCACCGCCCGGGCATCGACCTTCACCTCCAGGTCGTTGACGAAGCTGCGGTCGATCTTGAGCTGCTGGGCCGGCAGCTGGCGCAGGTAGCTCAGGCTGGAATAGCCGGTGCCGAAGTCGTCGATCGCCAGGTACACGCCGATCCGGGCCAGTCCCGAGAACGCGACCTGCGTCGCCTTCAGATCTTCCATCGCGACCGATTCGGTGATCTCGCAGAGCAGCTGCGACGCGTCGACCTTGTGCCGGCGCAGCGCCGCCTCGACCCGCTCGGCCAGGCCGTTTTCGCGCAGCTGGTGGACCGACAGATTGACGGCCACCCGCATCCGCAAGCCCTCGCGGCTCCACGCGGCGATCTGGCGGCAGGCCTCGTCGATCACCCAGCTGCCCAGCCGGCCGATCAGGCCGAAGCGCTCTGCCAGCCCGATGAAGAGCGCCGGGCTCAACACCCCGCGCTCGGGGTGGTTCCAGCGGATGAGCGCCTCGACGCCGCTGATCTGGTCGCGGCGGCCGTCGATCTTCGGCTGGTAGTACAGCTCGAACTGGCCGGCGTCGATCGCCTGGCGCAGGTCGCTTTGCAGCGCCAACTGGTTCGATACGTCGGCGCCCATGTGCGATTCGAAGAGTGCGTAGCCGCCGCCGCCGGCACGCTTGGCGACGTACATCGCGGCGTCGGCATGGGCGACCAGCTTGTCGCGCTCGCCCTGGTCGGGATAGAGCACGATGCCGATCGAGCAGGCGATCTGCAGCTGCTTGTCGAACACCACGAAGGGCCGGGTCAGCGCCTTCAGGATGCGGTCGGCCACCAGGATGCAATCGGCGACGTCGAGCATATGCTCCAGCAGCACCAGGAACTCGTCGCCGCCGACGCGGGCGACGGTGTCGCTGGGCCGTGCCGCGCGCTCCAGCCGGCGGGCGGCCTTTCGAAGGATGAAGTCGCCGGCGGCGTGGCCGAAGGAGTCGTTGATCGGCTTGAAGCCGTCCAGGTCGACGAAGAAGACAGCCAGCCGCTCGTTCGTCTGGCCGTGGTTGGCACGGTCCAGCCGCGTCAGCGCCTGGTCGAGCCGGTCTTCGAAGAGCAGCCGGTTGGGCAGGCCGGTGAGGGCGTCGGCGAAGGCCTGCTTCTGCAGCTCCGCATTGGCCGTCTCCAGCCGGGTGTTGGCCTGCTGCAGCGAATGGGCGAGACGCCGCGCGGTGCTCTGCAGCCGTGCGTCGAGGATCGAGGCGAACAGGGTGCCCAGCAGCATGATGCCGGTCGTCACCAACACGATCGCCAGCATGTTGGGGCCCGACAGCTGGTCGGCGCTGAGGCACACGGTGCCGGTCGGGAACTGCGCGGCGGCCATGCCGGTGTAGTGCATGCCGCAGATCGCGGCGCCCAGCAACAGCGAGGCGAGCAGTTGCGCGCGCGCGCGGCGGCGCGATTCGCGGTGGGCCAGCAGTATGAACATCAGCAGCGCGACCGCCGAGGCCACGACCGCAATCAGGGCCGACAGCACCACCTTCACCGGGTCCCAGACGATGCCCGGCACCATGTCGAGCGCGGCCATGCCGAGGTAGTGCATGCCGCAGATACCGAGCCCCATCGCCAGCGCGCCCGCCAGCAGCAGCCGCGGCCCCACCGCCAGCCGGCTCGCGATGCCAAGCGCAACGCCCGAAGCCGCCACCGCCGCGGCCCACGAGAGCAGGGTGAGCCCACCGGTGAAGCCCAGCGCGATCGGCAACTGGAACGCCAGCATGCCGATGAAATGCATCGCCCAGATGCCGGTGCCCATCACCACCGAGCCGGCGGCCCACCACGCCATGCGCAGCCGGCCGTAGGTGCCCCGCACCCGCAGCGCCAGATCCAGCGCCACATAGGATGCCAGTACCGCTATCCCGATCGACGCCGCGACACCCCACAGGTTGTGCTGGGACGGCAGGAACGCGGAGCTGGCAATCACGGGGTGGGTACGAACATTCTGACCGGGTAGATTCACGTCCGGTTACAAGCCCGAAGCAAGGTATCGATATATACCCGAAGACGTGCAGCAGGCGGCGAATGGAATGTAAACGCGGGGACATACCCTGACCCTGCGGTACCCCTGGATGAGAATGGTTTTTGTTGCGGCTATGCTGGCGTTCGATTCCTGCCGCCGGTGGGCCGCCGCGACTGCGGACGGACGCTGTCGCACGCCTTCCTCCGCCCCAACCCGCTCGATCTTCGACACCATGACCACACGCACAGAACGCGACACTTTCGGCCCGATCGAGGTCCCTTCCGCCCAGCTGTGGGGCGCGCAGACCCAGCGCTCGCTGCAAAACTTCGACATCTCCGGCGAGCGCCAGCCGCGCGAGATGATCACCGCGCTGGCCCAGGTCAAGCGGGCGTCTGCAGTGGTCAATCATGCGCTGGGCCTGCAGGACGAGAAAAAGACCCAGGCGATCGTCGCCGCCGCGCAGGAGGTGATCGACGGCCGGCACCCCGACGAATTCCCGCTGGTGGTCTGGCAGACCGGCTCGGGCACCCAGACCAACATGAACGTCAACGAGGTGCTGGCCAACCGCGCCAGCGAACTGCTGGGCGGCGAGCGCGGAGAGGGCCGGCTGGTCCACCCGAACGACGACGTGAACCGCAGCCAGTCGAGCAACGACGTGTTCCCCACCGCGATGCACGTCGCTGCGGTCGCCGCGTTGACGCACCGCCTGCTGCCCGCCATCGCCAAGTTGCGCGGCACGCTGGAGCAGAAGGCGCGCGACTTCGACGGCATCGTGAAGATCGGCCGCACCCACCTGCAGGACGCCACCCCGCTGACGCTCGGCCAGGAGTTCTCCGGCTGGGTGGCGCAGCTGGCGCATGGCGAGAAGCATGTGCGCGACGCGCTGCCCCATCTGTACGAACTGGCGCTGGGCGGCACCGCCGTCGGCACCGGCCTCAACGCGCCCGAGGGCTACGCCGAGCAGGTGGCCGCCGAGATCGCCGAGATCACCGGGCTGCCCTTCGTCACCGCGCCCAGCAAGTTCGAGGCGCTGGCCTCGGTCGACGGCCTGGTGCATGCCCACGGCGCGCTCAAAACGCTGGCCGCCAGCATGATGAAGATCGCCAACGACGTGCGCTGGCTGGCCAGCGGCCCGCGCAGCGGCATCGGCGAGCTGAGCATTCCCGAAAACGAGCCCGGCTCGTCGATCATGCCCGGCAAGGTCAACCCGACGCAGAGCGAGGCGGTGACGATGCTCGCCGCCCAGGTCTTCGGCAACGACGTGGCGATCAACTTCGGCGGCGCCTCGGGCAACTTCGAGTTGAACGTGTTCCGCCCGATGGTGGCCCACAACTTCCTGCAGAGCGTGCGGTTGCTGGCCGACGGCATGGTGAGCTTCGACGACCACTGCGCGGTGGGCATCGAACCCAACCGCGAGCGCATCGCCGAGCTGGTCGACCGCTCGCTGATGCTGGTGACGGCGCTCAATACCCACATCGGCTACGACAAGGCCGCCTACATCGCCAAGAAGGCGCACAGGGAAGGCAGCAGCCTGCGCGATGCGGCGGTCGCCTCGGGCCACGTCACCGGCGAGCAGTTCGACCGGTGGGTGGTCCCCGGCGCCATGGTCGGCCGCTGACCGGTTGGCGGCCGAAAGGGCGAGGGCGCCTGGGCGCCTGCCGGCTTGGGACGTGGGACGTGGGACGTGGGACGTGTTCGTGCGTCCTGGCGGCTGAAAAGGTCGACTGATCACCCGGCGTGCAGGCAACGCTTCGGCCCCGCGCCCACGGCTTCGTTTTCATGCACAGGCCGGGCTGGCCGGTGCGATAAGGTCAGGTCCGGTAAGACCATCGACTTGGCTGGGCTTGCATGGCCTCCTTTCGATCGTTCATCGGTCACGTGACTGCGCTGACTTCCCATGAAATTGTCAAGCCTTCGCTCGCTGTTCACCGGATACGGCCGTCCGCCCGCCGACCCTGCGGCTGCCGCGGATCCCGCGAGGTCGGCGTCAGCCGCCGCCCGGTCCCGACCGGCAGGTGCCCTTCCTCCCGAATGGGCCGCGCGCCGGGGCGAACCCCCCGCCCCATCCGGGGAACGTCCATCCCCGCAGCCGTCGCTGCGGCGCCAGAACGCGGTACTTCCCGAGCGCGGCTCGGCCGCCACGCGGTCTGCCTGGATCGACTTGCCGACGGGCACGCAGGGGCCGCTCGCGCAGTTGATGTCGCCGCCAGCGGGTCAGGAACTCCCCAGGGGCAGCCGTGGCACGTTGGCGGCGCTGATGCACCACGACGCCAGAAGCGAAGCGATCCAGGCGGCACAGTCGCTTCCGGCGCGCGGTGCCGGCGATGGCGGGCATGCCGCACCGGCCGGAGGCACGGACGAGATCGAATGCTTGCCCGCGGACGGAGAGGTGCCTGCGCCGAGTGCCGTTACCGTAACCACCGATTGTCCGCCGGTCCCGGATGCCCAGGCGAAAAAGCCGCCATCTTCGCGCCGACGCAAAGACACGATCGCGAAGAAAATCGACCTGGTCCGGCAACCGGATGCCGATGTGTCCACCCTGCCTCCGGCCCAGATATCGTCGCTGGCCCAGGCACTGGGATTGCCCAGCCCGCCCGCCGATGCGCTGTCCGATGCGCAAGCCGCGGCATCGACCGCCCGGGCGGTGGCCCACCGACTGCAAGGTCTGAGGTTCGACGACGTCTTCACGAAATACGAAAGAATTCGGGAAATGCAGCGCATCAAGGACTCCGCGCTGGTGAAGGGGGCCTCCAGTGAGCAACGCCGCTTGCTCCAAGACCTGGCGGTGAAAACGCACCTTTGGTTGCGCGAGCATGAAGCCGTCGATCCGGTCACGCAGCGAAAGAAAGTCGAGGTGAGCGTCTATTTCGACGGTATTCCCGACCGGGCCGACAACCAGGTCAAGCGGATCTTTCAGGGTGGAATCGGAGATGTCTACCGGAACGCCTGCAAGGCCGGGCAAGTGGTGGCGGATATCCTGCGAACCAGGGCCGCGTCGGCCTCCGCGCCGGACGTGGAGATCGTCCGCGTGTGCGGCCTGTCCCTAGGGGGCGGTTCCGCGCAGATGTTCAGCAAGGCCCTGCAGGGGCACATCGCGCTGGACAAGCCCCCCTCGCTCATCCTTCTGGACCCCACGCTGCTCAGCAGGGCGCAGGCTCGGCATGCGGCCAAGGAGGCCGTGCTGGTTGCGCCCGAGCGAGAGGCCCAAGGCCTGATCATCACCCTGGATTACGATAAAAAGCCTCGCCGGAACTTGGTGGACAGCCTACGCTATCTCGGCTATCAATCCGAGGGCCTGGTTCGCCTCGCGCTGGGACTCAAGAGCGATGACGGGTTCGAATCCCAGCCGCCGAAGCCTTCGGAGTCGAAGACGTTCGGCCGTTTCCTGGGCTACCACTCCAATCGCCACCAGTACGAAAATGCGCTGCTCCGCTTCGCCGGTAGCGCGCGGCCACCCGACGGCGCGCCCTCGCCCTCTTTTTCCTAGGGCATGGCATGCGCGATACGGAGTCGCGGTGATGCGATACGCCGCGCGCGCAGAGCGCCGGCCTGGTTACGCAGCGGCCGCATCCCGAAACGGCACCATGCCGGTGTTCCTGCCGCCGTTCCGGATCGACGGCGAGCGCATGCCGAATCGCGACGCGCCGCCGCCGCTGTCGTACGACACCCGCGTGATGCTGCAGGGCGTGCTGGGCCTGTCGGAAGAGCGTCTGGCGGGTCTGAAATGCAGCGGCGTGACCCGATGCCGACACCGGGACGCCATCGCCGACAGCAGGAACGCGATGTGGATCACCTCTGCGCGATCAGCACCCGGTAGGTGTAGTTGTCGGCGTTGACGAAGGTCTTCAGCTGGTGGAGCGAGCTGATGCCGATGATCGACGTCGTCAGCTCGACCTTCAGCAACGACGCGTTCACATGGCCCGGCCATTAGGGCTGGTCGCGGTGGCGCTGCAGGTGCGGCCGGCTCGCGAAGATCAGCTTCGCCAACGCCGTCATCGGGGCGCGTTTCGGCGGGGTCGGGTCGGACATGGGGGCTTGGCAGGTGCGTGAGGGGCGGGCATTGTAGAGTTGCGTCTTGCACTGCGCGGCCGCTCCGGCGCCCGCGCGCGGTCCGGTCAGGGGCCCGTGAGGGCCCGGTTCCACAGCCGCGCGGAACCTTTTCCGCGTCATACCAGGAGACACAATATGAGCGCAGCAGCGTCGCCGTCGTCGATCGAATCCGTGCTGGTCGAGAACCGGGTCTTCCCGCCCTCGGAAGCGATGTCCCGAGCCTCCAACGTCGCCGGCCGCGCCGCCTACGACACGCTCTGCCAGGAGGCGGCGGACGATTTCGAGGGCTTCTGGGCCCGGCGTGCCCGGTCCCAGTTGAACTGGACCAGGCCCTTCACCCGCACCCTCGACGAGAGCGACGCGCCGTTCTACCGCTGGTTCGACGACGGCGAGCTGAACGCCTCGGCCAACTGCCTCGACCGCCACATCGGCACGCCGGTGGAGCAGAAGACCGCGATCATTTTCGAGGCCGACGACGGCGCGGTCACCACCGTCACCTACAAGGAACTGCTGGAGCGCGTCTGCCGCTTCGCGAACGCGCTCAAGGCGCAGGGCATCAAGAAGGGCGACCGCGTCGTCATCTACATGCCGATGACCATCGAGGGCGTGGTCGCGATGCAGGCCTGCGCCCGGCTGGGCGCCACGCACAGCGTCGTCTTCGGCGGCTTCTCGGCCAAGGCGCTGCAGGAGCGGATCATCGACGTCGGCGCGGTGGCGGTCGTCACCGCCAACTACCAGATGCGCGGCGGCAAGGAGCTGCCGCTGAAAGCCATCGTCGACGACGGCCTTGCGATCGGCGGCTGCGAGGCGGTGAAGACGGTGCTGGTCTTCGAGCGCACCGCCACCGCCTGGCCGCGCACCGCGGGCCGCGACAAGACCTTCGCCGAAGCGCTGGAAGGCCAGTCGGCCGACTGCCCGCCGGTGCCGGTGGGCGCCGAGCATCCGCTCTTCATCCTCTACACCTCCGGCTCCACCGGCAAGCCCAAGGGCGTGCAGCACGCCACCGGCGGGTACCTGCTGTGGGCCAGGATGACGATGGACTGGACCTTCGACCTGCAGCCGTCGGACGTCTTCTGGTGCACCGCCGACATCGGCTGGATCACCGGCCACACCTACGTCGCCTACGGGCCGCTCGCCGCCGGCGCCACCCAGGTGGTGTTCGAGGGCGTGCCCACCTTCCCGGACGCGGGCCGCTTCTGGCAGATGATCGAGCGCCACAAGATCACCATCTTCTACACCGCGCCCACCGCGATCCGCTCGCTGATCAAGGCGGCCGAGGCCGACGAGAAGGTGCATCCCGAGCGCTCCGATCTCTCCTCGCTGCGCATCCTGGGCTCGGTCGGCGAGCCGATCAACCCCGAAGCCTGGATGTGGTACCACCGCAACGTCGGCGGCGCGCGCTGCCCTATCGTCGACACCTTCTGGCAGACCGAGACCGGCGGCCACGTGATCACGCCGCTGCCGGGCGCCACCACCCTGGTGCCGGGCTCCTGCACCCTGCCGCTGCCGGGCATCACCGCCGAGATCGTCGACGAGACCGGCAAGCCGCTGCCCGACGGCGTCGGCGGCATCCTGGTGATCCGCCGGCCCTGGCCGTCGATGATCCGCACTATCTGGAACGACCCGGAACGCTTCAAGAAATCGTATTTTCCCGAAGAGATGGGCGGCACCGTGTACCTGGCCGGCGACGGCGCGGTGCGCAGCGACGGCAGCGGCACCGGCACCGGCACCGGCGGGGCCGACAAGGGCTACTTCCGCATCACCGGGCGGATCGACGACGTGCTCAACATTTCGGGCCACCGGATGGGCACGATGGAGATCGAATCGGCGCTGGTTTCCAAATCCGACCTGGTGGCCGAAGCGGCGGTGGTCGGCCGGCCCGACGACATGACCGGCGAGGCGATCTGCGCCTTCGTGGTGCTCAAGCGCGCCCGTCCCTCCGGTGAGGAAGCCAGGGCGATCGCCAAGGAGCTGCGCGACTGGGTGGCCAAGGAGATCGGGCCGATCGCCAAGCCCAAAGACATCCGCTTCGGCGACAACCTGCCGAAGACCCGCAGCGGAAAGATCATGCGCCGCCTGCTGCGCAGCATCGCCAAGGGCGAGGCGATCACCCAGGACACCTCGACGCTGGAGAACCCGGCGATCCTGGACCAGCTCTCCGAAGTCAACTGATCTTCGGGTTTGCTATTAAAGAAGTAGCATGAAGTCGGCTCCAGAAGCCGGCTGCAGCATCGTTGTGTGCTCGAAACCGGAATCCGGCGGGCTGGGCGGACCGCAGGACGTAACCGGGACTTGCGAGCGGTAACGCATGGCGTCGGAGCCCTGCGGTACAACCTCGCAACTCCCCCGACTCCAGGCCCCGCCATGATCCGTACCGTCCTGCTCCTTGTCATCGCCCTCGTCATCGCCCTGCTGGCGATGCTCAACTGGACCACGCTGGCGGCACCCACCGCGGTGTCGTTCGGCGTTACCGTCATCCAGGCGCCGCTCGGATTGATCATGCTGGGTCTGACGGTGCTGCTGGCGATCCTCTTCGTCGCGTACGTCGTCTACCTGCAGGGCTCGGTGCTGGTCGAGACCCGCCGGCATAGCAAGGAAATGCAGACCCAGCGCGACCTGGCCGACAAGGCAGAAGCCTCGCGCTTCACCGAACTGCGCCAGTACCTGGAAGTGAAGCTGCAGCAGACCGAACTTGACGGCCGCAACGACCGCGACGCGCTGCTCGCCCGGATCGCGGCACTGGAAGCGTCGCTGGTCGCCCGTGCCGAGCAGTCGGACAACAGCAATGCCGCGTATCTCGGCCAGCTGCAGGACCGGCTCGACCGCGGCGAACGCTTCCCGGGCGGCCAGAGCCTGCGCGGCCCGAACGATCCGCTGGTGATCTGATCGCGCAACGTCAGACGCTCCACGAGCGCCGGGCTATTTCAGCTCGGTGATCCAGGCGGCGAGGGCTTTCGCATCGGCATCGCTGACCTGCGAATTGGCCGGCATCGGCACCGGCCCCCAGACACCGGAGCCGCCCTTCACGATCTTCTGCGCCAGCCGGTCGTCGACGTTCTGGCCGGCGTATTTCTGCGCGATGGCCTTGAACGAAGGTCCGACGATCTTGCGCTCGACGTTGTGGCAGGCCATGCAGTTGCGCGCCTTGGCCAGCGCCAAGTCGGCCCGCGCAGGCAGGCACGCCAGCCCCAGGAGCAGGACGGCGGCAGGAGGCAGGAGGCGGTGCATGGTCGGGCGGCTTTCGGCTGGGGTACAGTCTGGCCGGATTGTAGTGAGGCCCCTATGTACTTCCTCGGACTCGGACTGGTGCTGCTGGCGATGAAATGGCTCGAACTGGGCCCGGTCGTCGGCTGGAGCTGGTGGATCGTGCTGGCGCCGTTCGCCCTGGCGGTGGCCTGGTGGGCCTGGGCCGACAGCAGCGGCCTGACAAAGCGCCGCGAGATGGACAAGATGGACAAGCGCAAGACCGACCGCATCAATAAGCAGTGCGATGCTTTGGGCCTGGACACCAAAAAACGGCGCTGAGGTGCCGTCCGGTGCCGGCTGCCACCCCACCGGCACCGACGCTTCGATGCAAAACGCCCGCCGGCGTGCGCCGCGGGTGTTTCGATATCGGAGCGATGGCCGCGGCTTGCATGCTGCCCCGCCTACAGCGCGGCTCAGTAGTCGTCGAGCACCGCGCCCTTGCTGGCGCTGGCCGCGTTGAACGCGAACTTGGCCTGCACGCCGCGGGTATAGCGCGGAGCGGGCGGGGTCCAGCCTTCGCGGCGGCGGGCCAGTTCGGCCTCCGGCACGTTCAACTCCAGCACCAGCTGCAGCGCGTCGATGGTGATCGAGTCGCCTTCCTGCACGAAGGCGATGGTGCCGCCGGCCGCCGCCTCGGGCGCCACGTGGCCGACCACCATGCCCCAGGTGCCGCCGGAGAAGCGCCCGTCGGTGATCAGGCCGACGCTCTCGCCCAGGCCGGCGCCGATCAGCGCGCCGGTAGGGGCGAGCATCTCGGGCATCCCCGGGCCGCCCTTGGGGCCCAGGTAACGCAGCACCATCACGTCGCCGGCGACGATCCTGCCGTCGAGGATGGCGGCCAAGGCCGACTGCTCGTCGTCGAACACCCGGGCCGGGCCGGTGATGACCGGGTTCTTCAGGCCGGTGATCTTGGCGACCGCGCCCTCGGGGCTCAGGTTGCCCTTCAGGATCGCCAGGTGGCCCTGCGCGTACATCGGGTTGTCGATGGGGCGGATGACGTCCTGGTCGGCGCGCGGCACGTCGGGCACGTCCTTCAGCACCTCGGCGATCGTCTCGCCGGTGATGGTGATGCAGTCGCCGTGCAGCAGGCCGGCCTTCAGCAGGACCTTCATCACCTGCGGGATGCCGCCGGCCTTGTGCAGGTCGACCGCCAGGTGCTGGCCGCTGGGCTTCAGGTCGCAGAGCACCGGCGTGCGCTTGCGGATGCGCTCGAAGTCGTCGATGGACCATTCGACGCCGGCCGCATGCGCGATCGCCAGGAAGTGCAGCACCGCGTTGGTCGATCCGCCGGTGGCCATGATCACCGCCACCGCGTTCTCCAGCGCCTTCTTGGTGACGATGTCGCGCGGCTTGATGTCCTTTTTGATCGCCTCGATCAGCACCCGCGCCGATTCCTTGGCCGAGTTGGCCTTCTCGTCGTGCGGATTGGCCATGGTCGAGGAGTAGGGCAAGCTGATCCCGAGCGCCTCGAAAGACGAGCTCATCGTGTTTGCGGTATACATGCCGCCGCAGGAGCCGGTGCCGGGGATCGCGCGTTTCTCGATCTCGTGCAGGTCGTGGTCGCTCAGCTTGCCGGCGGCGTTCTCGCCCACCGCCTCGAAGACGCTCACGATGTTCAGGTCCTTGCCCTGGTAGCGGCCCGGCAGGATGGTGCCGCCGTACACGTAGATGGCCGGCACGTTGGCGCGCAGCATGCCCATCAGGCCGCCGGGCATGTTCTTGTCGCAGCCCCCGACCACCAACACGCCGTCCATCCACTGGCCCTGCACGCTGGTCTCGACGCAGTCGCTGATCACCTCGCGGCTCACCAGGCTGTACTTCATGCCCTCGGTGCCCATCGCCATGCCGTCGGAGACGGTGGGCGTGCCGAAGACCTGCGCATTGCCACCGGCTTCTTCGATGCCTTCGATGGCCGCATCGGCCAGCTTCTGCAGGCCCGAGTTGCAGGGGGTGATGGTGCTGTGGCCGTTGGCGACACCCACCATCGGCTTCTTGAAATCGCTTTCCTGGTAGCCCATGGCGTAGTACATGGAGCGGTTCGGGGCGCGCGACTTGCCTTCGGTGATGTTGGCGCTGCGGCGGTTGATCTGGATGACTTTGGTGTCCATCGGGTCTCTCTGGTGGGGTGGTTCTGTCGGAGCAGGCGGAGTATGCGCCGATCGCTTCCGCGCATCCAATCCCGTTCAAAGGGCCGATTGATATGCTGTACATATGAAACCCGACGGCCCGATCGACCTGCGGCTCTGGCGCCAGTTCCTGGCCGTGGCCGAGGAATTGCACTTCGCCCGGGCCGCCCAGCGGCTGCACATGACCCAGCCGCCGCTGACGCAGGCCATCGCCCGGCTGGAGCGCACGTTGGGCGTCCAGCTCTTCGACCGCAGCCGGCGGCGGGTGTCCCTGGCACCGGCCGGCCATGCCCTGGTGCCGGAGGTGCGCGATCTGCTGGCCCGTGCCCAGTCGCTGCCGGCCCGGGCACGCGCCGCGGCTGCGGGCGAGGTGGGCCGGGTGCGCCTCGCCTTCGTCTCCACCATCGGTTTCGAGCAGCTGCCGGCATGGGTCCGGGCCTTCCGGGTGGAAAGCCCGCAGGTGGCACTGGAACTGGTGGAGGTCACCGGCGACGTGCAACTGCAGCTGCTCGCCCGCGGCGAGATCGACGCGGGGCTGATGCTGCATTCGCCCGGCTTCGCGCCCGCCGGCCTGCAGCACCTACCGGTCGCGACCGAGCCGCTGGTCCTGGCGCTGCCGGCCCACCACCCACTGGCGCAGGCCGCGCCGCTGCGGTGGGACGCGGTGCTGGCCGAGCCGCTGGTCGTCTTCCCCCGGCGCATCGCGCCCTCGCTGCACGACGCGGTATTCGGCCTCTACCATGCGGCCGGCCGATCGCCGGTGGTGTCGCAGGAGGCGATCCAGATGCAGACCATCGTCAACCTGGTGGCGGCCGGGCTGGGCGTGGCCTGGGTGCCCGAGAGCGTGGTGCAGTTCCGGCGCGAAGGCGTCGTCTACCGCGCGCAGGGCGAGGGCGGCCTGGCGTCGCGGCGCGGCGGGCCGGTGGTGCCGGTCTGCGAAACCAGCCTGGTCTGGCCGGCCGGGCCGGTCGATCCGGCGCTGGCGCGTTTCGTCGGCTTCGTGCGGCGGGCGCAGGGCGGCTGAACCGTCATGGGGCCACGGCACAATACCGGCCATGCTCCTGTATCCCCACATCGACCCGGTCGCCCTGCAGATCGGCCCGTTGGCCGTGCACTGGTACGGCCTGACCTACCTCGCCGCCTTCGGCCTGTTCCTGCTGCTGGGCAGGCTGCGACTGCGCCACGAACCCTACGCGTCGATGCAGGGCGCCGCCGCCTGGACCCGCAAGGACGTCGAAGACATCCTGTTCCTGGGGGTGTTGGGTGTCGTGATCGGCGGGCGATTGGGCTACTGCCTGTTCTACAAGCCCGGCTACTACGCCACCCATCCGCTGGAGATCGTCTATGTCTGGCAGGGCGGCATGAGTTTTCATGGCGGGCTGCTGGGCGTGATCGCCTCGATGGTGTGGTTCGCCCGGTCGCGGCACCGGCCCTTGCTGCAGGTGGCCGACTTCGTCGCGCCCTGCGTGCCGACCGGGCTGGCGGCCGGCCGGGTCGGCAATTTCATCAACGGCGAGCTGTGGGGCCGCTTCGCCGACGCCGGGTTGCCCTGGGCGATGGTGTTTCCGCAGAGCGGCTCGATGCAGCCGCGGCATCCGTCGCAGGTCTACCAGTTCCTGCTGGAAGGCGTGCTGCTGTTCGTAGTGCTGTGGTTGTACGCGCGGCGTCCCCGCCGGCAGGGCCGGGTGGCGGCGGCTTTCCTCGTCGGATACGGCGTGTTGCGCTTCGTCGCGGAGTTCTTCCGCGAGCCCGACAACTTCCTCGGCATCCTGTCGCTCGGCATGAGCATGGGCCAGTGGCTCTGCGTGCCGATGGTGGCCGCCGGTGCGTGGATGTACCTGCGGGCGCCGTCGGCGGCGCTTCCGGTGGCGAACGGCACCGCAGTCGAAGCCCGATAGTTTGTCGCGCGGCAACGGTCCGGACTGTCGGCGGTCCGCGCCCGGCGGTCGCTCATCCGCTTGGCTTTGTTGTGTAACATGCTGACAGTACGCAAGCCATCGCCTGCGATTCCGACATGCCGCTCCTCGAGGAAGACCGCCTGAAGGCACCCATGGAAGAAGGACAGTCGAAGCTCATCGATGTCAGCGAGCTGCGCAAGGGCATGTTCATTCAGCTCGACCTGGGATGGATGGACCATCCCTTTCCTCTCAACAGCTTCAGGATTTCCACCGACGAGCAGATCCGCACGATCGTCTCGCTGGGGGTGGCGAACGTGCGGCATTTTCCCGAGCGCAGCGATACCCCCGCGCCTCCGGTCCCGGACGCTGCCGAGGCGGCACCTGAATCCTCTTGCGACGCCACCGGTGTCGCGGGCGACCGAACCGACGGAGTGTCCACGGACGGCGCCGCCCGCCGCGCCCGGGCCCGCAGGCTCGAGCGTGAGCAGCACCGGCTGGCTGTCTGCGAGCGGCAGTTCTCCGACGCTTCCCGGCAGTTCCGCCGTGTGGTCGAGACGTTGCATGCGAGCCCGCTCCTGGCGCGTCAGGACAGCGAATCGGTGGCGAGCCGCTGTGTGGACGAGCTGATCGGACAGGGCGAGTCGGTGATCCGGCTGCTGTCCGAGAGCGTCGGCGAGCGCAGCGGCCAGCATTCGGTCAATGTGATGGTCGTCTCGCTGATGCTGGGCCGTTCGCTCGGCCTGCAGCGCGAGGCCCTGGTGGAGCTGGGTCTGGCCGCCCTGCTGCACGACATCGGCAAGCTGGAGCTGCCCGACCGGTTCCGCAACGCCGAGGACGGTTTCAGCGCGGTGGAGCACCGGCTCTACCAGAGCCACGTGTCCCACAGCATCTCGATGGCGCAGAGCATGGGCCTGCCGCCCGGCGTGGTCGCGGGCATCGCCCAGCACCACGAGATGGTCGACGGCAGCGGCTTCCCGGCCCGGATCACGGCCGACCGGATGCAGATGCCCGGCAAGATCGTGTCGCTGGTCAACCGCTACGACAACCTCTGCAATCCGGCCCGCGGTAGCGTGGTGACCACACCGCACGAGGCGCTGTCGTTGATATTCGCGCAGATGCAGACGAACTTCGACCCGGTCGTGCTCGGCGCCTTCATCCGGATGATGGGCGTATACCCGCCCGGCTCGATCGTGCAGCTGGGCAACGACCGCTACGGTTTGGTGGTGTCGGTGAACGCGCAGCGGCCACTGCGGCCCAAGGTGATCCTGCACGACCCGGCGGTGCCCCGCAATGAGGCGCTGATCCTCGACTTGGAGACCCAGCCCGAGCTGGGCATCCGGCGCAGCCTCAAGCCGCACCAGTTGCCTAAGGCGGCGATAGACTATCTCTCGCCGCGCCGCCGCATCTGCTACTTCTTCGAGCGCGCTGCCGATCCCGACGCTATCGGGGTCGCCGCGTGATCGCGTACGGCTCCGCGCCGCTGATCGAAGGGCTGCTCGAGGCGGTCTGCGTCGTCGATGCGGCCACCCTGAAGGTGCTCTACGCCAACCAGGCCGCCACGGTGCTGCTGGCCCTGGAACGCTCGTCGCTCGTCGGCCGCCCGGCGACCGAGGTGTTCGACACGCTCGAGGACACCGCTTTCTGGAAGGACACCCTCGAAGGCACTGCGCAGCCGATCCGTTCGATGAGCCGCCTGGTGCGGGCCGACGGCACGGTGCTGCACGTCGAGCGCTGCATCGAGTCGGCCGAATGGTCGCCGCACGGCCCGGTGTGGGTGGTCGGTATGGTCGACCGCACCCAGCAGCGCAAGGCCGAGGACGAGCTGGAAACGCTGATCGCCGAGCTGCGCGCCACGCTCGAATCGACGGCCGACGGCATCCTGGTCTGCGGCCTCGACGGCGCGATGCGCGCCTTCAATCGCCGTTTCGCGCAGATGTGGGAGATTCCCAAGTCGATGCTGATGCAGCGGGACGACGCGGCGATGCACGCGCTGCTGGCCGCGCAGGTCGACGACAGCGCGCGTTACCTGCAGCGGCTGGCCGACATCAACGCGTCCATCGCGTCCGAGGCCACCGACATGCTGCTGCTGCGCTCGGGCCGACTGCTGCAGCGCACGGTGCTGCCCCAGTTCAGTCGCGGCCGCATCATCGGCCGCGTTTTCTCGTTTCACGACATCACCGAGCGCGCCGCCGCCGAGAAAGGCCTGCGGCTCGCGGCCAAGGTGTTCGAGTCGTGCCCGGACGCGGTCTTCATCACCGATGCGCACCACCGCGTGGTCTCGGTCAACCCGGCCTGCTGCAAGCTGACCCGCCACGAGCACGAGGTATTGGTGGGCCTGAGCGCGATCGACCTGTTCGAGGAACGCGACGCAGGACGTTTGTTCACCGAAGTGCAGAAGTCCTGGCAGGCCTCGGGCTTCTGGGAAGGCGAGGTCTGGCACCGCCGCGGCGACGGCTCCAATTGCCCGGTGCGGCTGTCGTGGGTCGTGCTGCGAGGACCTGCGGGCGAGGTGGTGCAGACCATCGGCTTCTTTCGCGATCTGTCGGGCCAGCGTGCCGCGCAGCAGCGGATCGAGGACCTGGCCTACAGCGACGTGCTGACCGGCCTGCCCAACCGGCTGCTGCTGTCACGCCGTGTCGACCGGGTACTGCAGCTGCACTGCGACGCGCCCGCGCCGTTCGCGGTCCTGTTCGTCGATCTCGACCGGTTCAAGAACATCAACGATTCCCTCGGCCACCAGTTCGGCGATCGTGTGCTGGTCAAGGTGGCCGACCGGATCAAAAGCTGCCTGCGGCTGGCCGACACGCTGGCGCGCCTGGGCGGCGACGAGTTCGTGATCCATCTGCACAACGCCGACGCGCCTTCGGCAGAAGTCGTGGCGCGGCGGATCATCGAGGCGCTGGCCCAGCCGTTCATGCTCGACGACATGCGCTTCTCGGTCAGTTGCAGCATCGGCGTGGCGCTGTATCCGCAGGACGGCCAGACGCTCGACGACCTGGTGCGCCATGCCGACACCGCGATGTTTCGCGTCAAGGAGCACGGCCGCGGCAGCTACCGCTTCTACCAGCCGCAGATGAACGCCAACCTGCTGGCGCGGATGCAGATGGACCATGCGATGCGGCAGGCGCTGGAGCACCAGCGGTTCCGGCTGCACTACCAGCCGCAGATCGACATGCGCACCGGCGAGCTGGTCGGCGTCGAAGCGCTGATCCGCTGGACCGACCCCGAACTTGGCTCGGTGTCGCCGGGCGTGTTCATCCCGCTCGCCGAAGAGTCGGGCTTCATCATCGCGATCGGAGCCTGGGTGCTGGAGGAAGCGGTGCGCCAGGGCGCGCTGTGGCAGCAGGCGGGCACGCCGGTGCCGGTTTCGGTCAACGTGTCGGCGCTGCAGTTTCGGCAGC
The DNA here is from genome assembly GCF_003217575.1 of Xylophilus ampelinus. Classification (GTDB taxonomy): domain Bacteria; phylum Pseudomonadota; class Gammaproteobacteria; order Burkholderiales; family Burkholderiaceae_C; genus Xylophilus; species Xylophilus ampelinus. Next base: position 45,588 of record NZ_QJTC01000006.1, read on the forward strand.
CCGACTTCGTCGAACGGGTGGCCACCGCGATCCGCGTCTCCGGCCTGGATGCGAAGCTGCTGGAGCTGGAATTGACCGAGTCGATCCTGGTGCAGGGCGCCGACGAGGCGGTGCTGCGGCTCGACGCCCTGGCCAAACTGGGCGTGCGCTTGGCGATCGACGATTTCGGTACCGGCTACTCCAGCCTGGCCTACCTGAAGAAATTCCCGATCCACCGGCTGAAGATCGACCAGTCCTTCGTGCGTGGCCTGCCCGACGACGAGAGCGACCGGGCCATCGTCACCGCGATGATCAGCATGGGCCACGCGCTGCGCTTCGAGATGGTGGCCGAGGGGGTCGAGACCCACGCCCAGCGCGACTGCCTGCACGCGCTGCACTGCAACCTGTTCCAGGGGTATCTCTGCGCGCCGGGTATGCCGGCAGAAGACCTGACGGTGCGGATGCAGGCACAGCCTTTCATGCCGCCCCGGGGCTGAACGGAACGACCCCGCGCCAAGGTGCGCCGGCCACGACGAAGCTGGGCGCCGGCAGCCCTTGTGGAGCGTGCACGCCGTCGGCGCATGGATCGGCATGTCGTCGATGCAGCGACCAAGGACGCGGGGAGTGCCGCGGGGCCGGTGCACCGAGAAGGAAGCGGGTGTCTGCGAATGCCACCGAACTCTCATCCTGAACCGGGGGTTCAGGTGGGCGAGGGCAGCCAGGCATTGGGTTCATCTGACGCGAGATGATCACGCCTGCCCGGCGATGTACCAAGCCCGGGCTCAATGAGCATTGGTTCAAGGAAATATAAAGCCCGGCGTGCACCGCAGACGCTGTCGATTGTAGGCCTGCGGACCGGTGCGGCAAGGGAAAACCTGTACCCGAATATCCATGGGGCGGTGCGGTCCTGCGGCTGCGGCGCTCTAGGCTGGCGGCCGGTCGTCCAGCGCCTCGTCCAGCCGCGCCAGCAGGTGGCGCCAGCGCGCACCGTCCTCGTCGGCACCGGGCGCCGCTGCGGCAGGCGTGATGGACGGGGGCTCGGGGGCCCTGTCGATCACGTCGAACGCCAGGTTGAGGGCGGCCAGCACGGCGATCCGGTCGCGGGCCCGCACCTTGCCGGCTTCGCGGATGCGCTGCATCGTCGCATCGACCCGCTCGACCGCGGCCCGCAGCCGGGCCTCGCCGCCTTCGGGGCAGCCGAGCAGGTAGCTCTGGTCCATGATCTGCACTTCGAGCTGCTTCATTCGAAGTCCCGCGGTTTGGACGCATCCTGCAGGGCGGACAGGTCGGGCGGAAGGCGGTCGATCAGGGCGTCGAGCCGGTGGCGCGCGGTGCGCAGGCGGTGCCTGAGCGCATCACGCTCCTCGGTCAGCGCGGCGATCTGCCGGCCCATCGCCCGCTGCGCGCGCTGCATCTCGGCATGGCGCAGCAACAGCCGTTCGACGCGTTCGGCGATTTGGTCGAGGGGGGCGGTTGGAGCCATATGAGGCAGCGATTGTAGGGTTTCGACCGGCATGGCAGGCAGGTTGAAAAGCGACATCGGCACGCTTTCGCGGGCACATGCGGCACCGGCTGCAATCGGACACATTTAGAATCGCCTGTGTTGGTGCTCGCGGCCTGGTTCAGCAGGGCGCAGTTCAACGGGAAGCAGGAGGGTGCCGCACGGTGCCTGACCTGCGCTGCCCCCGCAACGGTCAGCGGACGAGTCGCGAGACTCTGCATGCCTCCACACACGCCACTGGGCGCACCGAACGCGTGCCTGGGAAGGCGAGGCGTGCCGTTCCGCCAGCCCGGATACCGGCCAACGAGGTGGATGCGTGCGCCCGGATCGTTCCGTGCGGCGCGTCCGTGACGCCCACACGCCGGCGGGGAAGTCGGCCAGGGCTCCTGCTCTCTTGTGGTGTTCCCGATGAAAACCATTACCGCTGCGCGCCTGTCCGCGCTCGCCCTGGCCCTGTCCGCCGCTTTTCCCCTTCTCGCCCAGACCGCATCCGGTGCCCAGCTGCAGGACACCGTGGTCACCGCCACCCGGGTGGCCCAGCCCCTGTCCGACCTGCTGGCCGACGTTTCGATCATCGACCGCGAGCGGATCGAGTTGAGCGGCGCGGTCGGCGTGGCCGACGTGCTGGCCCGCCAGCCGGGCATCGAGATCATCCGCAACGGCGGCCCGGGCAACAGCACCAGCGTGTCGATCCGTGGCGCCGAGTCGCGCTTCACCGCGGTCTACGTCGACGGCGTGCGCGTCGATTCGCAAGCCACCGGCGGCGCGGTGTGGGAGCAGATTCCGCTGGCGCAGATCGACCGCATCGAAGTGCTGCGCGGCCCCGCCGCCGCGGTGTACGGATCGGACGCCATCGGCGGCGTGATCCAGCTCTTCACCAGGAAGGGCGAGCCGGGCAGGCCCGCGCCCTACGTGGGCGTCGGCGTCGGCCGCTACGGCCTGCGCAAGGCCGAGGCCGGCATCAGCGGCGTGGCCGACGAGCGCGGCGCGATCGACTATGCGCTGGGCATCGCCCGCGAGAAGAGCGACGGCTTCGACGTGCAGCCCAACCGCCTGCGCAGTCGCACCGACGGCCTGCGCGACCCCGACCGCGACGGCTACGAGTCCACCAACCTGAGCGCCCGCCTGGGCCTGCAGATCGACCCGCGCCACCGGATCGAAGGCACCTTCCTCGCCAACAACCTCGAATCGCGGTACGACAACGTTCCCTACCTGCCCGCCAGTCCGGCGGACGACCGCAACCTGCACCGCCTGCGCACCGGCGGCCTCGCCTGGCAGGCCAAGTGGACCGACAGCTACAGCACCAAGCTGCAGGTGACCGAGTCGCGCAGCCGCTACGAGACCACGCCCTCGGCCTACATCACCGCCACCACGCTGCGCGGCTACCTGTTCCAGAACCAGTGGCGCAGCGGCCCGCACCTGGCCACTGCCGCGCTGGAGCGGCGCGAAGACCGGCTGGAGAATCCGCTGGAGTTCAACGGACCGCTCGACCGCACCCGTTCGCAGAACGCGCTGGCGCTCGGCTACGGCTTCCACACCGGCCCGCATACGCTGCAGCTGAACGCGCGGCACGACAAGGACGGCGAGTTCGGCGGCAAGACCACCGGCAGCGCCGCCTACGGTTATGCGATCGCGCCGCAGTTGCGCGCCACCGCGTCGATCGGCAGTGCCTTCCGCGCGCCGACGCTCTACCAGCGCTTCAGCGATTACGGCACGGCGACCCTGAAACCGGAGAGCGCCCACAACGTCGAGGCCGGCCTGCGCTGGGCCGAGGGCGCCGCCAGCGCCGGCATCGTCGCCTACCGCAACAAGGTCGAGAACCTGATCACATTCGTCGACGCATCCCAGTGCCTACAGGAGCAGGGCGACGGCTGCTACCAGAACGTCGCCCATGCGGAGTACAGCGGCGTGACGCTGTCGGGCGGTCGCACCCTGGCCGGCGTGGCGCTGCGCGGATCGCTCGATTTCCAGGACCCGAAGGACCTCGACTCGGGTCGCCAACTCGCCCGCCGGTCGCGCCGCCACGGCACCCTGGGCGCCGACACCACCGTCGCCGGCTGGACGGTGGGCGCCGAGACGCAGTTCTCGGCCAGCCGTTTCGACAACGCCGCCAACACCCGGCGCCTGGGCGGCTACGCCCTGCTCAACCTGTACGCCAGCACCCGCATCGCGCGCGATTTCACCTTGATCGCCCGTATCGACAACTTGGCCGACAAGGACTACCAGCTGGCCCGCACCTACGCCACGCCCGGCCGCTCGGGCTATCTGGGCGTGAAGTGGGCGCCGCAGTGACGCGACACACCCCGTGGTGACCGCCGCCGCATCCTGCCCGGCCCTCCCGGTGGCGGCGTCGGCCTCGGGCCAGGGCAGGACCACCGTCGCGGCCGTGCCGGGCTGGAGAGCCCCGCCGTGACCGCGCCGCTCCTCGTCGCCCGCAGCGAGCTGGTTCTCGGCGGCCAGAAGAGCGGCAAGTCCCGCCGCGCCGAGCTGCTGGCCGCCGCCTGGCTCGCCGCGTCGCCGCGCCACCGCGGCGTGATGCTGGCCACCGCCACGCCCTGGGACGACGAGATGCGCGCCCGCATCGCCCGCCACCGCCAGGACCGGGCCGGGCGGCTGCCGGGCATGCAGACGGTGGAAGAGCCCCTGCACCTGGCCGACGCCCTGGCCGTACACAGCCGGCCCGAGACCTTGGTCGTGGTCGATTGCCTCACCCTGTGGCTCACCAACTGTCTGATGCCCGCCCCGGCAGAAAATAGCGAGTCGAATATGCCTTCAGCCGGCGATTTGTCCCGACTGGTAGCTATTCTTTTAATAGCAATCGAGCAGGCACCCGGTCCGGTGGTGCTGGTCTCCAACGAGATCGGCCTGGGCGTCGTGCCGCTCGGCCGTGAGGTGCGCCGCTTCGTCGACACCCTCGGCCTGCTCAACCAGGGCGTGGCGGCCACCTGCGCCCGGGTGACGCTGGTGGCGGCCGGCCTGCCGCTTGTGCTGAAGGACACGCCGTGAGACTGCCGACCATCGCATTCCTCTCGTCCCGCCGGCACCGGGCGTTCGCCGCAGTCGCGCTGCTGCTGTCGGCGCTGGCGGCCCCGCTCCATGCGACGGCCCAGCCCTTCGACGTCACAGACGGCCGCGGGCGCACCCTGCGGTTCGAGCGTCCGCCGCAGCGCATCGTCAGCCTGCTGCCCTCGATCACCGAAAGCGTCTGCGCGCTCGACCGGTGCGACCGGCTGGTGGGCATCGACCGGTATTCCAATTTTCCCGAGAGCGTGCGGCGGCTGCCGCAGGTGGGCGGCGGCATCGACCCGAACATCGAGGCGATCGTGGCGCTGCGGCCCGACGTGGTGCTGCTGGCCGTGTCCTCGCGCGCCAGCGACCGGCTGGAGGCGCTCGGCATCCAGGTCGTCGCGCTGGAGCCCAAGACCCATGCCGACGTGCGGCGGGTACTCGACACCCTGGCGCGGCTGCTGCAGGTGCAAGGCGACGCGGCGGCGCGTGTCTGGCGGGCGATCGACGCGGGCGTGCAGGCGGCGGCGCGGGCGGCGCCGCGGCGCGGCAGGCCGACGCGGGTGTACTTCGAGGTCAGCCGCGGGCCGTACGCGGCGGGCACCGCGTCTTTCATCGGGGAGACGCTGGCGCGCCTCGGCGCGCAGAACGTGGTGCCGACCGACATGGGGCCGTTCCCGCGGCTCAACCCCGAGTACGTGGTGCGCGCCGATCCCGACGTGATCATGGTCGGCAACCGCAGCATGCAGTCGATGGTGCCGTACCCCGGCTGGCAGAGCATGCGCGCGATCCGCGAGCAGCGCATCTGCGTCTTCGGCCCCGACGAGGCCGACGTGGTGGTGCGCCCCGGCCCGCGCATGGCCGATGCGGCCCGCATCATGGCGCGCTGCCTGGCGGAGAAGGCACCGTGAGGGCTTGCCGCGCCGTGGTGCCGGCGCCCTGCCGTCCAGGCAGCGTGCGGACGGCAGCCGCTCGGAAGGGGCGCGCATGAACGGCCGTGCCGTCGCGCTCGGCGCGGTGCTGCTGGTGCTGGCGGCGCTGCTGCTGGCGCTGGGCGCGGGCATCGGCAGCACCGGTTTCGAGAGACTGGCGGCGGCGCGGCAGGACCCGGTCGCCTGGCAGATCGTTTGGGAGATCCGGCTGCCGCGCACCGCCGGCGCCTGGGTGGCGGGCGCGCTGCTGGGGCTGGCGGGCGCGGTGGCGCAGGGGCTGTTCCGCAATCCGCTGGCCGACCCGTATTTGCTCGGCAGCGGCTCGGGCGCCTCGCTCGGCACCGCGCTGGCGCTGCTGTGGGGCGGCCGGGCCGCCTCCGCGGCCGGCAGCCTGTGGCTGCAGCTGGGCGTGACCGGCGCCGCCTTCGCCGGCGCGGTGTTGGGCGTGGTGCTGACGCTGCTGCTGGCGCGCGGCGCCCAGCACACGATGCGGCTGCTGCTGGGCGGGGTGATCGTCGGCGTGGTGCTGGGCGCGGGCAAGGACCTGGTCACGGTGGCGGCGCCGCGCATCCTCGAATCGATGCAGGGCTTCACCCTGGGCAGCACCAGCTTCCTGGGCTGGCAGGCGGTGGCGCTGATGGCCGGTGCGCTGGCGCTATGCCTGTTGGCCGCGCGGCTGCTGGCACCGGTGCTCGACGGTCTGGCGCTGGGCGAGGCGACCGCCGCCAGCATGGGCCTGTCGCTGCCGTGGCTGCGGGCCGCACTGGTCGCGGTGCTGGCGCTGGCCACCGGCACCGCTGTGGCCCAGACCGGGCTGATCGCCTTCGTTGGCCTGGCGGCGCCGCACCTGGTACGCCCGCTGCTGCACTCGACCCATGCGGCGCTGCTGCTGTTGTCGGCCTGCATGGGCGGCGCGCTGTTGATGGCGGCCGACCTGCTGGCCCGCTGGCTGATCGCGCCGCAGGAGCTGCCGGTGGGCGTGCTGACCGCGCTGCTCGGCGGCGGCTATCTGCTGTGGCTGATGCACCGGCGTTCGCTGCGGGGTGGGTCGTGAGCCCGCGCCCGGCCGTACCGCAGCCGGCGCGCACCGCCGCCTCGCCCGGCGCGTCAGGGGTCCGATGAGCGCCGCGCTGGAAGCCCGGCAGGTCCACGCCCGGCTGGGCGGCAGCGCGATCCTGCACGGCATCGACGTGGCCTTCGCGCGCGGCCGCTGGACCTCGGTCATCGGTCCCAACGGCGCCGGCAAATCGACGCTGCTGAAGGTGCTGGCCGGCCTGCTGCCGTACCGCGGCGAGGTGCTGCTGCACGACCGCGACCTGCGCGGCTACCGCGGCCGGGAGCGCGCGCGCAGCCTCTCGTGGCTGGGCCAGGGCGAGGGCGACCGCGGCGGGGTCGACGACCTGACCGTCTACGACGTCGCGATGCTCGGCCGGCTGCCGCACCGGCGCTGGCTGGCCGCGCCCGGCGCCGACGACCGCGCCGCGGTGGAACGCGCCCTGCGCGCCACCCAGGCCTGGGCCTGGCGCGACCGGCCGCTCGGCGCGCTCTCGGGCGGCGAGCGCCAGCGGGTGCTGCTGGCCCGCGCGCTGGCGGTCGAGGCCGAAGTGCTGCTGATGGACGAGCCGCTGGCCAACCTCGACCCGCCGCACCAAGCCGACTGGCTGCAGACGGTGCGCGCGTTGGTCGCCGAAGGCCGCACGGTGGTCGGCGTGCTGCACGAGATCTCGATGGCGTTGCATGCCGACGCGCTGGTGGTGGTGGACGCCGGCCGGATCCGGCACCGCGGGGCCTGCGGCGATCCGGCGACGCACCGCGCGGTGGAGGCGGTGTTCGACGACCGCATCGCGGTGCGGCGGCTGGACGACCAGTGGGTGGCGGTGCCGCGGTAGCGCCGGCCACTGCCTGCTGAAGCGCAGGGCGGCGCATGCGCCGGAAATCCACCGTCGGCTTCGGCCGCAGCATCCCGGTTCATCCAATGGCTGGCCGGGGCGCCGCCGCCGGCAGCTGAACTTTCCAGAAAGACCATCCATGCAGATCGAAACCCCTCCCAGCGAAAAACCGTACGAGAAGCCCGAGGGCGAACGCCGCGGTCTCGTCCTCGTCAACACCGGCGACGGCAAGGGCAAGAGCACCTCGGCCTTCGGCTTGGCCCTGCGCGCCCACGGCCGCGGCAAGGCGGTGAAGATCTACCAGTTCATGAAGGTGCCCAGCGCGCGCTTCGGCGAGCACCGCGCGTTCGAGCAGCTCGAGGCATTCCGTACGGCGCCGGGCCGCCCCAAGCCGGACGCGGCCCCCTCGGGGGGCAGCGAGGACACGCAGTGCCGAGCGTGGGGGCCCATTCTTGAGGGCCTGGGCGACGGCTTCAGCTGGAAGAGCCAGGACCTGGAGCGCAGCGCGCGACTGGCCCGCGACGGCTGGGAAAGGGCCCGCGCGGCCATCCTCTCGGGCGACTATTTCCTGGTGGTGCTCGACGAGATCACCTATCCGCTGATCTACGGATGGCTGCCGCTCGACGGCGTGCTGGAGACGCTGCGCAGCCGACCGAGGGACGTGCACGTGATGCTCACCGGCCGCCGCTGCCCGCCCGAGATCGTCGAGCTGGCCGATACGGTGACCGAGATGCAGATGGTCAAGCATGCGTTCAAGGCCGGCATTCCGGCGCAGCGCGGCATCGAGGACTGATGCACGGCGCGGCTCTTTAATGAAAATGCATTATCGTTAGCGCCCTTTGCATTCTTGCCGGCTCCCCAGGGCCTGCGACCGACGTCCCACCATGCGCCATCTGCCCTTCTCCCTGCGGCTCGCCGCCGCGGCCTGCGCCGCCGTGCCGTTCTGCCACGCCGCCGACCTGCCGACCCAGCAGGTCACCGACACCCGGCCCGAGGCCGGCGGCTCGCTCGACCTCGACCTGCCGGGCGAGACCGGCTCGCGCCTGGGCCTCGCGCCGCGGGAGACGCCGGCCAGCGTGAGCCGCATCGACGGCGCCGAGATGGCCGAGCGCAGCCTGACCCGGGCGCAGGACGCGGCCGTGCGCCTGCCGGGCGTGACCGAATCGCCCGCACCCGGCAACGGGGGCACCGCGCTGGCGGCGCGCGGCTTCGTCGGCCACGACTCGGTGGCGCAGATGGTGGACGGCACCCGGCTGGTGGTGGCCAACGGCACGGTGACCTATCCGTTCTCGACCTGGCCGCTGGAGGGCGTCGAGGTGTTGCGCGGCCCCGCCTCGGTGCTGTACGGCGACGGTGCCCTCGGCGCGGCGGTCAACTACCTGACCAAGCGGCCGCTCTTCGACCGCGGCGAGCGCGAGGCCTTCGTGGGCGCCGGCTCCTACGGCCTGCTGCAGGCCGGCGTGGGGCTGCGCGGGCCGGTCAACGAGGTGCTGGCGTACTCCCTGTACCTGGATGCCGACCGCAGCGGCGGCTACAACCTCGACATGGCCTACCGGCGGCAGAATCTCTCGGCCGCGCTGGCCCTGCGGCCGACCGGCGCGCTGCGCATCGACCTGTCGGTGGACGCCGGGCACAACCACGACGGCCACTACTTCGGCACCCCGCTGCGCGGCGGCGTGCTGGACGACCGGCTGCGCCGCACCGGCTTCAACCTGGCCGACGGCATGGTCCGCTACGACGACCGCGTCTGGCGCGCCAAGGTCGAGTACCGGGCCGCGCCCGGCCTGCGGCTGCGCAACGAGACCTACCGCCTGACCAGCCAGCGCCACTGGCGCAACGCCGAGACCTACGCCTTCGACACCACCGGCACCCGGGTGAACCGCAGCGACTACGTCGAGATCCTCCACGACCAGCAGCAGACCGGCAACCGGTTCGACGCCACGCTCGACGGCCAGATCGCCGGCCGGCGCAACCGCTTCGTGGTGGGCGTGGACGGGTACCGCACCCGGCTGCTCCACACCAACAATGCGCCCTACGACGGCGGCAGCACGGTCGATCCGTTCGCGGTGGCGCCGGGTGTGTTCGACAGCCCGGTGCCCACCACGCCCGGCCGCCGTTCGACACTGGAGACCCGCGCGCTCTTCGCCGAGAACGCGCTCGACCTCGCACCGCGGTGGAAGCTGGTGGCCGGCCTGCGCAGCGACCACATGGAACTCGACTTCACCAACCTGCGCAGCAGCCTGCCCGGCGCCCGCCAGGCCAAGATCTACACGCCGGTGACCGGCCGCATCGGCCTGGTCTGGGCGGCGAACGACGCGCTATCGCTCTACGGCCAGTACGGCACCGGCACCGATCCGCTGAGCGGATCGCTTTCCCTGCCCAACGGCTCCGACGCCTACGACCTGACCCGGGGCCGACAGCTGGAAGTCGGCGCCAAGGGCAGCGTGCCGGCGGTGCGCGGCGAATGGACGGTGGCGCTCTACCAACTGCAGAAGCGCGACATCCTCTCGCGCGAGCCGCTCGACCCGGCGGTGGCGCAGCAGATCGGCCGGCAGTCCTCCACCGGCATCGAGCTGGCCTTGGCCGCCGAGCCCTTGCGCGGCTGGACGGTCGATGCCAACGCCTCGTTCCTGCGCGCCCGCTACGACCGTTTCGACGAGGCCCAGGCCGGCGGCGGCGTGCTGTCCCGCAGCGGCAATACGCCCCCCGACGTACCCGAGCGCAGCGCCGGCCTCTGGACCGCCTACCGCTTCCGGCCGCAGTGGCAGGCCGGCTTCGGTGCCCGCCATGTCGGTCCGCGCCAGGCCAATGCGGCCAACACCGCGCGCCTGCCGTCGTATGCGGTGCTGGACGCGTCGCTGAGCTATGCCTACTCCCGCCGCCTGACCGTGGCCCTGGCGGTGAAGAATCTCGCCGACAAGGTCTATGCGCTCTCCGGCGCGGGCGACGTGTTCTGGCTGCTGGGCGCGCCGCGCACCGTGCAGCTGACCGCGCGCGCCCGCTTCTGAGCCGGCAGAAGGTCGCCCACGCCATGAAGCCGGCCCTGGTCTTTCCGCACACGTGGCGGGGCGTGACGCCGGCCGCGTCGCGTGCCGAGGCATCGCGCCGCTGGCAGCGCCGGGAGGGGCGGCGGTGAACGGCCTGTCCGCAGCGCTCGCCGATGCCACGCTGGCGGCGCTGGCCCTGGTGGTCGCGCTCGCGGTCGACTGGCGCTGGGGCGAGCCGCGGGTCTTGCATCCGGTGGTGGGGATGGGGCGCTACCTGGGTGTTGCCGGGCGATGCTTGATGCGGCGGGGCGATGCGGATGCCGACGCTGGCGTCGATGGCTCCCCGTCCACCGGCCGCTGGCGCCTGTTCGCCGCCGGCGCCCTCGCATGGGCCGTCGGCGCGGTCGCCGTGGGAGGGGCCGCCGCGCTGCTGCAGTGGGTCGCGCTGCAGCTGCCGCCGTGGGCGGCGGCGGCGGCGATCGGCCTCGCGCTCAAGCCGCTGCTGGCGTGGCGCATGCTGCACGACGAAGTGGCGGCGGTCGAGGCCGCGCTGGCCGTGTCGCTCGACGCCGGGCGGTCTCGGCTCTCGCGGCTGGTCAGCCGCGACGTGACGCGATTGAGCGCTGCCGAGGTCCGCGAAAGCGCGATCGAGACCCTGGCCGAGAACCTCAACGATTCGGTGGTCGCGCCGCTGTTCTGGTTTTTGCTGCTCGGTCTGCCGGGCGCGGCCGTCTACCGCTTCGCCAACACGGCCGATGCGATGTGGGGCTACCGGGGCCGCTGGGAATGGGCGGGCAAGTGGGCCGCGCGGGCGGACGACGTGCTGTCGTGGCTGCCGGCGCGCATCACCGCGGCCTTGTTGCTCGGCCTGCGACCCGCGCTGTGGCCGCGCCTGCCCGCCGAAGCCCGTCGCACCCCTTCGCCCAACGGCGGCTGGCCGATGGGGGCGATGGCGCTGCGGCTGGGCGTGCGGCTGTCGAAGCCGGGCGCCTACTACCTGCATCCTGGCGGACGCACCCCGCTGCCTGCCGACACTGCGCAGGCACTGGATTTTGCTATAAAAGCGGTCCTGGCCGGCGTACTGTGCGGACTTCTTGCTATATATTCGATAGCATTGGTTAGGATGGCCTGATCCGCGCGCGTAGCGGCCCGGCACCGCCTGCGGCCGCACAATCGCCGCCGTCTGCCTGTTTCCTGTCTTCCGCCGCCGATCCCCGCCTGCCATGACCGCTTTGCCTCTCGATGCCATCGCCGCTGCCCGCGTCCACGGCGGCCCCGACGGCGGCGGCCCGGTGCGCTTCGATTTCTCGACCAACGCCAACGCCTGCGGGCCGTCCCTCGCGGCGCTGGTCGCCGTCCAGGCGGCCGATGCCACCCGCTACCCGGACCCCCGGTACACCGCGCTGCGCGAACGGCTGGCCGCGTTCCACGGCGTGGCGCCCGGCCGCCTCCTGCTGGCCGCCAGTGCCAGCGAGGCCATCTTCCGCATCACCGCCTGGGCGGCGCAGCGCGGCATCCGGCAGGCATGTATCCCGACACTGGCCTACGGCGACTACGCCACCGCCGCCGCGGCCTGGCGGATGGCGGTGTACCGCGCGGACACGGCGTCGGCATCGGCGCCGATGCCCCGGGCCGGTGCGGTGCCGGTCCTGGTCTGGGCCTGCGATCCGTCGAGCCCGCGCGGCACGTCGGATCCGGTGCCCGCCGCCGGCCCCGACGACCTGCTGGTGCTCGACCGGGCCTACGCGCCGCTGCGCCTGTCCGGTCGCTCGGCCTGGGCGCCGGCCGACCTCGACCGCGCCTGGCAGCTCTGGTCGCCCAACAAGGCCCTGGGCCTGACGGGCCTGCGCGCCGCCTACGCCATCGCCCCGACGGGCGCGGAGGCGTCCATCGCCGGGCTCTACGGCCTCTCCCCGTCCTGGCCCGTCGGCGCGCACGGCGTGGCCCTGCTGCAGGCCTGGTGCGAAGACACCACCCAGCTCTGGCTGGCCGAAAGCCTCGAAACCCTGCGGGCCTGGAACGCCCGGCAGCAGGCGATCTGCGACGGCCTGGGCTGGACGGTGCTGCCCAGCGACACGCCGTTCTTCTGCGCGCGGCTGCCGCTGTCGTCCGCGCGCGCCGCGGCGCTGCGCCGGGCCGGCATCCAGCTGCGCGACGGCACGTCCTTCGGCCTGCCCGGCCATGCCCGCCTGTCGGTGCAATCGCCGGCGGCGCAGGACGCGCTGCGGGCCGCGTGGCAGGCCGGATGAGCCGTCGGCCACGACCCACCGCTGCACCCGATCGTGCACGCACGGCAAGATCTGCGGCCGACAACGCGACAATCCACCGCCGGCCCCACCCTTTTTTGGAGAACTCCTTGCTCCGTACCGACCGCGATGACAACCGCTCCGTCGCCCTTTACTGGGATTTCGAGAACCTGCATGCCAGCCTCTTCGAGGACCGCTACGGCGAGGGCGCCTATGGCCGGCCCGACGGGCGCTTCAAGCTGCAGGAGCCGCTGGTCGACGTGCGGGCGATCGTGGAGCTGGCGGCGTCGTTCGGGCCGGTGGCGATCAACCGGGGGTACTGCAACTGGCAGTTCTACGGCCGCTACCGCGACGCGCTGCTGCAGGGCGGGGTGGAGCTGGTGCAGCTGTTCCCGCCGGGGGCGTCGGCCAAGAACGGGGCCGACATCCGCCTGTGCCTGGAGGCGGCCGAGGACATCCACCGCTTCGGCCACATCGAGACCGTGGTGATCGTCGGCGGCGACAGCGACTTCATGCCGGTGGCGCAGCGGATCAAGGCCGCCGGCCGCGCCCTGGTGGGCGTGGGGATGCGCCGCACCACCAACCGGCACTGGGCCAAGAGCTGTCACGAGTTCCGCTACTACGACACCCTGATGGCCACCGCGGCGGCGGCTGCTGCTGCGGCGGAGGAAGCCGGCGCCCCGGCCGCCGACGCAGAGCCGCAACCCGCGGCGCGCACGATATCCGACGCCGACCCGGCGGCGGAGCTGCTCTGCCGCGCGGTGCGGCTGTTGGCAGACACCCGGGGCGATCCCTGGGTGAGCAAGGGCGGCGTGTGGCACATGATGAAGCGGCTCGACCCGGCCTTCGACCCGCGCGAGCACGGCCATGCCGACTTCCCGTCGATGGTGCGGGCGATGGGCGACATGATCGAGGTGACCATGGGCGAGACCGGCCGTCTGCTGCGGCTCAAGGCATGAACGCCGTGTGCGGGCACCGACCGCCCGCGGACATGGCCGAAGCCGTGTCCCCGCCGCCTGCGTCCGCCGCATGACCGCCCGCTGCGTCATGGTGCTCGGCACCACCAGCGGTGCCGGCAAGAGCTGGCTGGCGACCGCGCTTTGCCGCTGGTACGCCCGGCAGGGCCTGCGCGTGGCGCCGTTCAAGGCGCAGAACATGAGCAACAACGCCCGGGTGGTGGCGGGCGGCGAGATCGGCAGCGCCCAGTATTTCCAGGCGCTGGCCGCCGGCGTGGCGCCCGACGTGCGGATGAACCCGCTGCTGCTCAAGCCCGAGGGCGACATGCGCAGCCAGGTGGTGGTGCTGGGGCAGGTCGATGCCGCGCTGTCGAAGCGCCCGTGGCCCGGCCGCAGCGCCAGCGTCTGGCCGCAGGTGTCGGCCGCGCTGGATGCATTGCGCGCCGAGCACGACGTGGTCGTGATCGAGGGCGCCGGCTCGCCCGCCGAGATCAACCTGAAGGACGACGACATCGTCAACATGCGCACCGCGCTGCATGCCGATGCCGCCTGCCTGCTGGTGACCGACATCGACCGCGGCGGCGCCTTCGCCCACCTCTACGGCACCTGGGCGCTGCTGCCGGCCGAAGAGCGGGCGCTGCTGCGCGGCTTCGTGCTCAACCGGTTCCGAGGCGATGCGTCGCTGCTGGCGCCGGGGCCGGCGCAGCTGCAGGCACTCACCGGCGTGCCGCTGCTGGCCACCCTGCCGATGTGGCGCCAGCACGGCCTGCCAGAGGAAGACGGCGTGTTCGACGACGGCGCCAGCGCCACCGGCGCGGTGCACACCACGATCGCGGTGGTGGCTTGTCCACGGATCAGCAACCTGGACGAATTCCAGCCGCTGAAGAGCGTGCCGGGCGTGCGCCTGGTCTGGGCCCGCTCACCGGCCGCGCTGCATGGTGCCGACTGGGTGGTGCTGCCCGGCTCCAAGCACACCGCCGCCGACCTGGACTGGCTGCGCGCCCAGGGCCTCGACCGGGCGGTGGCCGGGCATGCCGCCCGCGGCGGCCGGGTGCTTGGCATCTGCGGCGGGCTGCAGATGCTGGGCGAGGCGCTGGTCGATCCGCACGGCATCGACGGCAACGGACCGGGCCTGGGCCTGCTGCCGCTGGTGACGGTGTTCGACCCCGACAAGACGGTGCGCCACCGCGCCACCGGCTTCGGCAGCAACGTGTGCGGCCCCTGGGCCGCGCTGGCCGGCATGCCGGTGACGGGCTACGAAATCCGCCACGGCCGTACCGCCGAGCATCCGGCGATGGCCGGTGCCGGCGACGTGGCCCGTCCGGTGCTGCCCGACGGCCTGGGCTGGCAGAACACGGCCGGCAACGTGCTGGGCGTATACCTGCACGGCCTGTTCGAGGACGCGGCGGTGCTGCGGGCGCTCTTCGGCGCGCGGGCGCCGACGCTCGACGCGGTCTTCGACGGCCTGGCCGATTTCATCGACCGCCATTTCGCGCCCGGCGTGCTGCAGGGGCTGCTGCCGCCGGCATTTCAACCATCACTTTCTTCGATTCCATGACCGACGACCTCACGTCCTTCGAAGCCTCCTTGCCCGCCATCGTATCGCTCGACGATGCGGCGCTGGCGGCCGCATTGCAGCGCTGCATCGACCGGAAAACCAAGCCCCTCGGCTCCCTCGGCCGACTGGAGGGCCTGGCGCTGCGGCTGGGCTGCATCCTGGGCAGCGAGACGCCGTCGCTGCGGCAGCCGCAGATGGTCGTCTGCGCGGCCGACCACGGCGTGGCGGCGCAGGGCGTCTCGGCCTTCCCGAGCGACGTGACCGGGCAGATGGTGCGAAACTTCATCGCCGGCGGCGCTGCGGTGAGCGTAATGGCGCGTCAACACGCCATCGCGCTGACGGTGGTGGACTGCGGCGTGCGCGAGCCATGCACCGCCGCGGCGGCCGCGGATGCGGGCGACAGCGCCTTCGTGCGCCTGATCGACCGCCGCATCGGCCCGGGTACGGCCGACAGCAGCCTGGCCACCGCGATGTCGGACGCGCAGTGCGCCCAGGCCGTGCGCCACGGCATCGCGCTGGTGCAGGCCCTGCCCGGCAACGTGGTGCTGCTGGGCGAGATGGGCATCGGCAACACCTCGGCCGCGGCCCTGCTGCTGGCCCGCCTGGCCGGCCTGCCGGCCGCCGACTGCGCTGGGGCCGGCACCGGCCTCGACGCCGCCGGCATCGCCCGCAAGGCCGCCGTGCTGGAGCGGGTGCTGCAGCGCCATGCGGATGCCGCCCGTCCGCTGCAGGCCCTGGCGGCTTTCGGCGGCTTCGAGATCGCGACGCTGGTCGGCGTGGTGCTGCAGGCCGCCGAAGAGCGCCGCGTGGTGCTGGTCGACGGCTTCATCACCACCGCCGCGGTGCTGGTCGCGCAGATGCTGCGGCCCAACGTTCTGCAGCGCTGCGTCTTCGCCCACCGCTCCGGCGAGCGGGCGCATGCCGCGATGCTGCAGCACCTGGGCGCAGAGCCGCTGCTGGACCTGGGCCTGCGCCTGGGCGAAGGATCGGGCGCTGCGCTGGCCTGGCCGCTGCTGCAGTCGGCCTGTGCGGTGTTGGCGGAGATGGCGAGCTTCGAGAGCGCGGGGGTGTCCGGGAAAGGGTCGTGAGCGCCGACCGGCTCTGGTAGAACCGGTGCTTTCGATTGCCGGACATTCCACATGACCCGTGAAGTTCGACGGTTCGGGCGATGGGGCGTGCCGGCTCTCGCCGGCGGCGCGCTCTGCATGGGAGGCTGTGCCGCCCCCCTCTCCGGTCGCTGCCGGTGCCCGCGCCCGCTCGACTGCTGAAACGACGCCCGGCACGCCTGCCGGCACCGGCTGCACACGCACGGATCCGCGGCGCCGGCCGTTGCAGACATGCGCGTGCTCACACCAGCGGCGGCAGCAGATCCAGCACCATCACCATCGCCAGCCCCACCACCGACACGATCGACTGCACCACCGAGATCGTTTTCGTCGCCTCGCCCATCGTCATACCGAACGACTCCTTCACCAGCCAGAAGCCGGCGTGGTTGGCGTAGTTGAAGAACAGCGATCCGCAGCCGATCGACAGCGCCAGCAGCGGCGCGTTGATCGACGCGGCACCCGCGGCCGCCAGCGGCGCCAGCAGGCCCGCCGCGCCCACTATGCCGACGGTGGCCGAGCCGGTCGAGACCGACAGCAGCATCGAGATCAGCCAGCCCAGCAGCAGCGGCGACAGGGCCAACTGGTGGCTCATGTAGACGATGGCGTCGCCCACGTGCGCATCGGTCAGCACCTGCTGGAACGCGCCGCCGCCGGCGATGATGAGCAGCACGTTGGCGATCGGCTTGACGCTGTCGCCGAGCGCCTTGCGCACCGCCTCGGGCCGACCGGGGCGCAGCACCAGCACCGCGAACACCACGCCTATCAGCATCGCGACGATCGGGTTGCCGACGAAGCCGGCCACCTTCAGCAGGGCCGAGCCCTTGTCGAGCACCACTTCGCCCAGCGCGTGCAGCAGCATCAGCAGGGCCGGGGCCAGCGCGGTCAGCACGCCCAGGCCGATGCCCGGTGGCGACTTTTGCGACGCGGCCGCATCGGTGCCGGCGGCGTCGGGCGCGTACTGGGCGATCAGCGCGTCGTCGGGCCGCACCGCCAGGCGCGGGGCGATGAAGTTGCCGTAGACCGGCCCGGCCAGCACGATGGCCGGGATGGCGGCGACGAAGCCGTAGAGCATCGTCGCGCCGACGCTGGTCTTCAGCGTGGCGATGGCCGTCAGCGGGCCGGGGTGGGGCGGCACCAGGCCGTGCATCGCGGCCAGTGCGGCGATCACCGGCACGCCGACGTACACGTAGGCGGAGCCGCTGCCTTTCTCCTCGGCTTCGAGCTTGCGCGCCACGCCGAAGACCAGCGGCAGCAGCACCACCAGTCCCACCTCGAAGAACATCGGAATGCCGATGACGAATGCGACGCCGGTCATCGCCCAGGGCAGGGCGCGGCGCGACGCGCGGCGGATGACGGCGTTGGCCACGCTGTCGGTCACGCCGGAGTCGGCCAGCAGCTTGCCCAGCATGGCGCCCAGCGCGACGACCAGCCCCACCGCCCCGAGCGTCTTGCCCGCGCCGCCGGAGACGGCCTGCACCACCTTCTCCAGCGGCATGCCGGTGACGAGGCCGGTGGCCAACGACACGATCAGCAGCGCCAGCAGCGGATGCAGCCTGAGCCGCGACACGATGAGCGCGACCAGCGCCAGCACGCTGACAAGCGCGGTCGCCAGCAGTTGGATATCTTGGGAATTCATGGGCGGCGCAGTCGTGGCAGGAAGAACGATGCTATTGGAATTCGGGCGAGGGCGTCGGGCGGCGGCCCCTGCGGCGTGCCGGGAGGCCGGGCGGGAGACCCGCGGCAGGGTCGTGGGGCGACCCAGGATGCATTTGCTATCATTTCGATAGCTTGAGGTCGGCGTTGCGCGCCGGCTACAGGCACTTTTTATCGAAATCCCGGCCGGTGGGCGGCCTCAGGCGTCGGGCGCCGGCGTCTTGGGTTCGTAGTCGCAGCATGCGGCCACGCTGCAGCGCCAGCACTGCGGCGTGCGCGCCTGGCAGACATAGCGGCCGTGCAGGATCAGCCAGTGGTGCGCATGCACCATGAAGCGCGCCGGCACCCGCTCGAGCAGCTTCAGCTCCACCGCCAGCGGCGTCTTGCCCGGCGCCAGCCCGGTGCGGTTGGAGACGCGGAAGATGTGGGTATCGACCGCCATCGTCGGCTCGCCGAATGCCACGTTCAGCACCACGTTGGCGGTCTTGCGACCGACGCCGGGCAGCGCCTCCAGCTCCTCCCGGGTACGGGGCACCTCGCCGCCGTGGCGGTCGACCAGCATCCGGCAGGTGGTCAGCAGATTTTTTGCCTTGGTGCGGTAGAGGCCGATGGTCTTGATGTAGCCCTCCAGCGGTTCCAGCCCCAGGTCGAGCACCGCCTGCGGCGTGTTGGCGACCGGGTAGAGCCGGCGCGTGGCCTTGTTGACGCTCACGTCGGTCGCCTGCGCACTGAGCAGCACCGCGGCCAGCAGCTCGAAGGGGCTGGCGTACTCCAGCTCGGTCTCGGGCGTGGGGTTGGCCGCCTCCAGAGTGGCGAAGAAGGGCTCGATCTGTGCGATCTTCATGGCGATGCGTTCTGGGGGAGTCGGAATGGGTCGCCCATTGTCCCGCAGCGCGGTGCCCCGGGGGTCGCCCGGTCGGACAACCGCGGGCACATCGGCCTGTCGCCGGTCGTGATGAAATCTGCGGTTGCGCCGCCGCGCACCCCGACCGTACCCGACCGAAGGAAGCCATGACCCAGACCACCGCGCCCCTCTCCACCGCCGCCACCGCCCCGGAGCCGGAAGACCCGTACCTCTGGCTGGAGGAGGTGGACGGCGCGCGCGCGATGGCCTGGGTGCGGGAGCGCAACGCGCTGTCCGAGGCGGAGCTGACGGCCCGCCCCGAATACGCCCCCACCCGCGCCCGGCTGCTGTCCATCCTGGAGGCGAAGGACCGCATCCCGGGCGTCGTGCGCCGGGGCGACTGGTTCTACAACCTGTGGCAGGACGAGCAGCACCGCCGCGGCCTGTGGCGCCGCACGTCGCTGGCCGAGTACCGCCGGGCCGAGCCGGCGTGGCAGGTGCTGCTCGACCTGGACGCGCTGGCCCGCGCCGAGAACGAGAACTGGGTCTGGGGCGGCGCCAGCCTGCTCGGCCCCGACTACCGGCGTGGCCTGGTGTCGCTCTCGCGCGGCGGGGCCGACGCGACGGTGGTGCGCGAGTTCGACCTCGACACGCTGCAGTTCGCGGAAGGCGGCTTCGCGCTGCCCGAGGCCAAGTCCGACGTCGAATGGATCGACGCCGACACGGTCTACGTCAGCACCGATTTCGGGCCGGGCTCGCTCA
This sequence comes from Xylophilus ampelinus, assembly GCF_003217575.1. Taxonomy (GTDB): domain Bacteria; phylum Pseudomonadota; class Gammaproteobacteria; order Burkholderiales; family Burkholderiaceae_C; genus Xylophilus; species Xylophilus ampelinus. The sequence goes on from NZ_QJTC01000006.1 coordinate 65,007, forward strand.
CCGAATCGGGCTACCCGCGCACCATCCGGCGCTGGCGCCGCGGTACGCCGCTGGCGCAGGCGCAGACGGTGTTCGAAGGCGCGGTGACCGACGTGGGCGTGGGCGTGGGCGTAGACCGCACGCCGGGTTACGAGCGCACGGTGTTCAGCCGCATGCTCGATTTCTACCGGCAGGAGGTCTGGCTGGCCGAAGGCCCGGCCGCCACCGCGGCCGACCCGAAGAAGATGGACGTGCCCGAGGACGCGATGGTCGAATTCCTGCGCGACACGCTGTTGCTGGAGCTGCGCAGCCCGCTGGACCTGGATGGCCGCACCTTCCCCGCCGGCTCCCTGCTGGTCGCCGATGCCGACGCCTGGCTGCGCGGCGAACAGGCGGCCCGGCCGCTCTTCACGCCCACCGCCACCCGGTCGCTGGCCGGCTATACCGCCACCGGCGACCATCTGCTGCTGCAGGTGATGGACAACGTCGCCTCGCGGGTCGAGGCGTGGCACCGCGAAGGCGGCAACGGCGAGTTCGTCGGCCGCACCGTCGAGGCGCCGTTCCCCGGCCAGCTGGGCGTGACCGGCCTGCACGATCCGCTGCTGGCGGACGACCCGCTGGCCGAGCACTACCTGCTGTCGTACACCGACTTCACCACGCCCGGATCGCTCTACCTGGCCACGACCGCGGACGACCGGCGAACCCTGCTGAAGGCAGGCCCCGCGCGCTTCGATGCCGACGGCATGCGGGCCGAGCAGTGCTTCGCCACCTCGGCCGACGGCACCCGGGTGCCGTATTTCGTGCTCTGGCCGCGCGGTGCGCAGGCCGACGGCCGCAACCCGACGCTGCTCTACGGCTACGGCGGTTTCGAGCAGCCGCTGACGCCCTGGTACGCCGCCAGCTACGGCAGCGCCTGGTGCGCGCAGGGCGGCGTGTTCGTGGTCGCCAACCTGCGCGGCGGCGGCGAGTTCGGCCCCGACTGGCACCAGGCCGCCCTGCGCGAGAACAAGCAGCGCAGCTACGACGACCTGATCGCCATCGCCGAAGACCTGATCGCCCGCAAGATCACCCGGCCCGCGCACCTGGGTATCCAGGGCGGCAGCAACGGCGGCCTGCTGGTGGGCGCGGTGATGGTGCAGCGGCCCGATCTGTTCAACGCCGTCGTGTGCCAGGTGCCGCTGCTCGACATGCGCCGCTACCACACGCTGCTGGCCGGCGCCTCGTGGATGGCCGAGTACGGCGATCCCGACGACCCGGCCGACTGGGCCTTTCTTTCGCGGTACAGCCCCTACCACCGGGTGCGCGCCGGCGTGCGCTATCCGCGGGTGCTGTTCACCACCTCCACCCGCGACGACCGGGTCCACCCCGGCCATGCCCGCAAGATGGCGGCCCGCATGCTGGAGCAGGGCCACGACCTGCTGTACTACGAGAACACCGAAGGTGGCCACGGCGGCGCCGCCGACAACGCCCAGCGGGCGCATTTGCTGGCGCTGGAGTTCGCGTACCTGTGGCAGCAGCTAGGGCCGGCCTCGGCGGGAGGCACGGCGGGCTAGCCTGCAGCGCCCTCCCAGTGCCGCGCCAGCAGCCGCACCATCTCCCGCCCGGCGCTGGAGAGCGGCCGCTCGGCGCTGCTCATCGCGTAGGCCGTGTAGTGCTGCGGCTCGGCCAGGGGGCGTACCACCAGCCCGGCGCCGCCGTTGTGGCGGGCGGTGCGGTCGTCGGTGAGCACGGCGCCCCAGCCGCTGGCGGCGATGCGGCAGGCGACGTAGGCGTAGCGCACCTCGACCGTCGGTGCGGCGGGCGGGTGGGCGGCGCCACGTACCGTGTCCAGCAGCCGGCCGTGCGGCGTGTCGTGGCCGAAGGAGATCAGGTCGGGGCGCTGCAGCATCTCCTGGGTGATCGCCGCCTCGGCCGCCAGCGGGTGGCCGGGCGCCATCGCGCAGACCACCGCGCCGGTGCCGATCGGGTGCGCCCTCAACGACGGGTGGTGGGCCTGCACGAAGGAAACCACGCCGATGTCGCAGGCACCGCTCAGTAGCTGGTCGGTGATCTGCACCTGGGTGGCGATCTCGACAGCGATGTGCAGCTGCGGCATGGTGCTTTTGATGTCTGCGATGGCCCGCGGCACCAGGTCCAGCCCGGTGCTCAGGTTGGAGGCGATCCGCAGCGTGTCGGCCACGCCGTGGCGCAGCTGCTCGGCGTAGCCGCGCACCCGGTCGATGCTGCGCCAGGCGCTGTCGACTTCGCGCTTCAGCGCATGGGCCTCGGGGGTCGGGTGCAGCCGGCCGCCGGTGCGCTCGAACAGGGTCACGCCCAGTTTCACCTCCAGGTAGCGCACCAGCCGGCTCACCGCCGGCTGCGACACATGGAGCAGGGCGGCCGCGCCCGAGATGCTGCCGGCCCGCATCACCGCGCGGAATACCTCGATCTGCCGCAGGTTCATAGGCTTAACCTCGTGTTATGGGAGCGCGCCATTTTGGCATTGGCCCTGCCGGCATCCCGCAGACGACACTGGTGCGAATGAAAGGCTCCGCACACTTCGGCATTCCCGCGAACGGCAGCGTAGCCGTCTGCGGGCTGGGCCTGATCGGCGGATCGGTGGTGCGTGCGCTGCGGGCCGGCGGCTTCGGCGGCCGCATCGCCGCGTGCGACATCGACCTGCCGCTGCTGCAGGCGCGCCTGGCCGAAGGCTGGATCGACGAGATCGTGCAGGACCCCGGCAGCCTGTTCGACCGGCACGATCTGGTGGTGCTGTGCCAGCCGGTGGCGGCGCTGCTCGACTGCATCGCCGCGCATGCCGCCGCCATCGGCGCGGGCCGGGCGGTGGTGGTGGACGTGGCCAGCGTCAAGGCGCCGGTGGTGGCCGCGCTGCAGGCGGGCGGCGCGGCGGCGATGGCCCGCTTCGTCCCCTGCCATCCGATCGCCGGCAAGGCGCAGCACGGCTGGGATGCGTCCGAGGCCGGCCTCTTCCAGGGCAAGCGCTGCGTGATCACGCCGGCCCGGCGCGCCGACAGCCAGGCCGAAGCCCGCGCGGCCGCCTTCTGGGCCGGGCTGGGTGCGCAGGTGGCGTGGATGCCCGCCGAGCAGCACGACCGGATCTACGCCGCCCTGAGCCACCTGCCGCAATTGCTCACCTACGCCTACCTGCACAGCCTGGCCGCGCGGCCCGAAGCCGAAGCGTGGCTCGCCTACCAGGGCACCGGCTTCCAGGGCTTCACCCGGCTGGGCGGCTCCGATCCGGCGCTGTGGGCCGACATCGCGGTCCACAATAGCGCGCCGCTGGTGGCGGAGATCGACCGCTTGGGCGACGCGCTGGGCCTGATCCGCCGCCACCTGCTGCGGGGCGACGGCGCCGGCCTGTCGGCCGCGTTCGCCGACGCGCGGCAGTTCCACGGTGCCGCGGTGGCCGCTTGCGCCGCCGGCCGTGCGACCACCGTGGCGCGGGTCTCCCGCGTGTCCTCCGTTCCGTCCCTCACCCAGGAGCCCCGATGACATCCTTCGCACCCACCCGCCGCGCGCTCGGCACGGCACTGGTCCTGCTGGCCGCCTTCGGCTGCGCCCGGGCCGACCAGCTGGCCGACATCAAGGCCCGCGGCACCCTGGTCTGCGGCACGCTGACCAGCACCGAGCCGCTCGGTTTCCAAGACCCGAAGACGCGCCGGATCGTCGGCTTCGACGTCGACATGTGCGCCGCCATCGCCCGGCGCATGGGACTGAAGCTGGAGCACCGCGGCCTGTCGATCGAGCAGCGGATTCCCGAACTCTCCACCGGCCGGGTCGATCTGGTCTCGGCCGCGCTCGGCTACACCAAGGAGCGTGCGCAGCAGGTGGCCTTCACCTCGGCCCACTACCAGGTGCCGATCCGGGTGATGGTGCGCAAGGACGCGCACATCGCCGGCTTCGCCCAGCTGGCCGACAAGCGGGTGAGCGCGGTCAAGAGCGCCACCACCGAGATCTTCGCCCGCCGCGGCCTGCCCAAGACCACCATCGTCACCTACCAGGACGGCCCCTCGGCCTTCCTGGCGCTGATGCAGGACAAGGTCGACGGCTTCTCCACCTCGCACACCGCCGGCCTGCGCTACCTGGCCGAGTCGAAGGGCGAGGCGGTCTTCATCGACGACAGCCTGGCCTGGGAGCCGACCGCGCTCGGGGTGAAGAAGGACGAGCCGGCGTTGCTGGCCGCCGTCGACCAGGCACTGGAGGCGATGGAGAAGGAAGGCGAGATCGACGGCATCTGGAACCGCTGGTACGGCCCCGACACCCGCTTCGCCTTCAAACGCGAGAAGAAGCTGACGCCGATCTCGGCCTTCGCCCAGTAAGCGGCCGGCCGCCGCGCGCCCGATCCCCACCGCCACCCCGCCTCCGCTCCACCGATGCGCGACCTGCTGCTGTCGAACCCCGACAACGTGTCGCTGCTGCTGGACGGGCTGCGCGTCACCGGCCAGCTGTTCGCCATCAGCTGGGTGCTGGCGCTGGGGGTGGCGGCGGCGCTGACGGCCGCGCGGGCCGCACCGTCGCGCTGGCTGCAGCGCGGCGTGGCGCTGTTCGTCGAGTACCACCGCAACGTGCCCGGGCTGGTGCAGATCTTCGTCTGGTACTTCGGCGTGCCGCAGCTGCTGCCGACCGTCTGGCAGCGCTGGATCAACCGGCACGACGGCGAATTCTTCCTTTCCTGCATCGCTCTGACGCTCTACGCCGCGGCCTACATGAGCGAGGACCTGCGCAGCGGCCTGCGCTCCCTGGCGCGGGGGCAGGGAGCGGCGGCGCGTTCGCTGGGCATGACCTACGGCCAGACGCTGCGGCTGGTGCTGCTGCCGCAGGCGATGCGCGCCGCGCTCGGCCCGATGGTCAACCAAACCCTGGCGCTGTTCAAGGCCACCAGCCTGGCGATGACGGTGGGCGTTGCCGACCTGATGCACGCTGCCCGCCAGATCGAGAACGAGACCTACCGCACCTTCGAGGTGTTCCTGATCGCCTCGGTCTGCTACCTGGCCGGCTCCTGGCTGATCATGGGCACGGGCGCCTGGGCCCAGCGCCGGGTGCTGGCCGCGAGGAGGGGCGGGCGGTGATCGAGATCCTGCGCGACTACGGTCCGATCCTGCTGGTCGGCCAGTACCCGCAGGGGCCGCCGGGCGGCCTGGCGATGACGCTGGTCCTGGCGGTGGCCGCGCTGGCGCTGTCGTTTCCGCTGGCGGTGCTGGTGGGCGTGGCGCGCACCTCGCGGCACCGGCCGGTGGCCTGGGCGGCGGCGCTGTACGCCAACGCGATCCGCGGGCTGCCGCTGCTGCTGGTGGTGTTCTGGGTCTACTTCGCGGTGCCCTACCTCACCGGCCGCGCCGTGAGCGCCCCGCTGACGATGCTGGGGGCGCTGGTCGTCTACGAAAGCGCCTACCTGGGCGAGATCGTGCGCGCCGGCATCGTGGCGCTGCCCGGCGGGCAGGTGCAGGCGGCCCGGGCGCTGGGCATGCGGCCCGGCACCATCCTGCGGCGCATCGTTCTGCCGCAGGCGCTCTACAACATGATCCCGAGCATGCTCGGCCAGTTCGTGGTGGTGGTGAAGAACACCTCGCTCGCCTACGTGATCGGCGTGGACGAACTGACCAACGCCGCCTACCAGATCAACGGCCAGCTGCTCACCAGGCCTTTCGAGGTGTACGCCCTGCTGGCCGCCAGCTATTTCGCGCTGTGTTTCCTGCTCGGCCGGGCCGTGGCCGGCGTGGAACGCCGCATCGGCCGCCGGCGCGGCGAGGTGCCCGGTGCGCAATCAAAGCCGGCTTTCGAATAAAAAGTGCCTGCGGCCGGCGCAGAATGCCGACCTCTAGCTATCAAATAAATAGCAAACATTCGCGTCGCTCGTAAGCCGAGCCCCACGCCCCACGCCCCGCTGCCGAGCCACCGTTATCGCCCCCCCCCGAGGGGGTTGGCGAAGACACGCGGCGCGGAGCCTGGGGGTCAGCCCAGGACGATGCGGTTGCGCCCCTCGCGCTTGGCTTTGTAGAGCGCCCGGTCGGCCCGCTCCAGCAGGTTGCTCAGGTGCAGGTCGGCGTCGGTCACGCCCGCCATGCCGATGCTGGCGGTCAGCCACTGCATGCCGCAGCCCTCGTCGTGGGGCAGGGGCAGCTCGGCCACCTGGCGCAGCAGGTGGCGGCCGGCACGCATCGCCTCCTGTTCGTTGGCGCGGTAGAGCACGATGCCGAACTCCTCGCCGCCGAGCCGGCCGAGCATGTCGGTGCCGGCGATGTGGGAGTTGAGCTTCTGCACGAAATCCACCAGCACCCGGTCGCCCTCCTGGTGGCCGAAGCGGTCGTTGACCGCCTTGAAGTGGTCGATGTCGATCATCATCAGCGCGAACCAGGTGCCGCCCTGCCGGTACCGGGCCAGGCAGGATTCGGCGTGCTGCAGGAAGGCGCGGCGGTTGGCGCTGCCGGTGAGGGTGTCGGTGTGCGCCATCCGCTGCAGCTCGCGCTCCAGGTTCTTGCGCTGGGTCACGTCGCGCCAGAGGCCTTCGACGCCGGCGAAGTTGCCCTGCGCGTCGCGCAGCGCCCGGCTGCTGATCGAGATGTCGATCACCCGGCCGTCCTTGCGCACCATCTGGCCCGGGAAATCCGACACTTCGCCGCGCACCATGATCGCCTGCTTGAGCGCGTCGCGGTCGGCGGCGGTCGGGTACCAGGCTTCGGCCTTGCGGCCGATGATGTCCTCGGGTTCCTGGCCCAGCACCCGGCGCACCGCGGGGCCGACGGTGAGCACCACGCCCTGGGCGTCGGTGCGGTAGTAGACGTCCTGCATGTTCTCGAAGAGTTCGCGGAAGCTGCGCTCGCTCTCGCGCAGCCGGGCGTCCATGTCTCTCAGGCCGGTCATGTCCATCGCGCTCACCAGGACCGCCGGCGCGTCTTCGTGCACGATCGTGCTGCTGCAGATCAGCAGCATCCGCAGATTCCCGCGGCAGGTGCGGGCCCGCATCCTGGTGGGGGTGTCGGGCAGGTCGGTGGCCTGCAGGCCCGAGTTGCGGTGCTGGGAGCGGGTCTGGTTCAGCGGATGCACGAAATCCAGCGCATCGCAGCCGATCAACTGCTCTTCGCGCCCGGCCTCCAGCAGTGCCAGGCAGGCCGGGTTTACCCGGACCACCCGTCCGTCGGCGATCACCATGACGGCGCTGGGCAGCATCTGGAAGAATTCGGGCGGTGGAGCAGCCATGCGGTGGGCAGGTCGGTAGGGCCGAGTCGGCTTTCGGCGCATATTAGCCCGGCCGCGCGGGCCGCGACGTATCGCAGTTCCGGTATTGACAGCGCACGCCGAACCTCCGGGGCGCGGCCGGCCGGCGCGGGCTTGGCTACCATAGTCCTTCCATCCACCGAGCGCGCCCCCCCCCATGTCATTGCCCTTCGCCTCCCGCCTCCAGAACGTGGAGACCTCCGCGATCCGCGAACTGTTCAAGCTGCTCGGCAAGCCCGGCATCGTCAGTTTCGCCGGCGGCTTTCCCGACAGCGCGATGTTCGACGTGCAGGGCATCCAGGAAGCCAGCGCCGGCGCCATCGCGGAAGAACCGGGCGCGCTGCAGTACGGCGCCACCGAAGGCTACGAGCCGCTGCGCGAACAGCTCAGCGCCTTCATGGCAGCCAAGGGCGTCGAGGTCGCGCCGCAGGGCCTGATCGTGACCACCGGCAGCCAGCAAGCGCTCGACCTGATCGGCAAGACCCTGATCGACCCTGGCGACAAGGTCATCGTCGAAGGCCCGACCTTCCTCGCCACGATCCAGTGCTTCCGGCTCTACGGCGCCGACTTGGTCAGCGCGCCGGTCGATGCCGAAGGCGTGCGGACCGACGCGCTGGAGCGGCTGATCGTCGAACACAAGCCGAAGTTCGTCTACCTGATCCCCACCTTCGGCAACCCGAGCGGCGCACTGCTTAACCTGGAGCGCCGCCGCAAGGTGCTGGAGCTGGCGGGCAAGCACCGGGTGCTGGTGGTGGAGGACGACCCGTACGGCGACCTGTATTTCGGCGAGCCGCCGCCGCCCAGCATCCTGGCCCTGACCGCCGAGGTGCCGGGCAGCCGCGACTGGGTGGTGCACTGCGGCAGCCTCAGCAAGGTGCTGAGCCCCGGCCTGCGGGTCGGCTGGATGATCGCCCCGGCGGCGATGCTGGGCAACGCCACCATGTGCAAGCAGTTCAGCGATGCGCACACCAGCACCTTCGCCCAGGCCACCGCCGCGCGGTACCTCAAGAGCGGCCGCATGCCGGCGACGCTGGCCCGCGTGCGCGAGGTCTACGGCGAGCGGGCCGCCGCGATGGGCGCGGCGCTGCAGCGCGAACTGGGCGACGCGATCGCCTTCACCCGGCCGCGCGGCGGGCTTTTCTTCTGGGCGGCGCTGACCGGCGCCGGGCAGGATGCGCGCGACTTCGCCCGACGGGCGATCGAGCAGGGCGTCGCCTTCGTGCCGGGTGCACCGTTCTTCGCGGCAAATCCCGATGTCGCGACGCTCCGGCTGAGCTTCGCCACCGCCGATATCGCGCGGATCGAGGAAGGCATCGCGCGGCTCAAGCGCGCGCTGTAGGGCAAGGGGCGGGCGGGGCGATACGGGTGCTCGGCCTGCCCGCCGCCCGTATGCCGGTGGCGATCGCGCGCTGCGGGGCGTAGCGCACGGCCCGATCCGCCAGAACGCCGCGATATTTTAACCCTGGTTAAAATGCGGCCCATGAAGATCCAGACTTCGGAAAAGCGATTGATCTTTTTCCTGGTTCCCTTGCTGGTGGCGTTCCAGGTGGCGGCTTTCGTGTCGATGCGCTACGCCAATCGCAGCATCGCGATGGGCACGCTCGACAACGAGCTGGAATCCGGCGCGCAAGTGTTCCAGTTCGCCCTGGCCCAGCGCACCCAGTATCTCTCGCAGGCGACCGACCTGGTGGCCAAGGACTTCGGCTTTCGGGAGGCGGTGACCAACAGCCACCCGGCGACGGTCGAGTCGGCGCTCAAGAACCAGATGCTGCGCATGGGCGCGAATCTGGTGGTGCTGGCGGACTTGAAGGGCGGGGTGGTGGCCCGGTCCACGTCCGACGGGTCGCTGGAGCCGGCCGATTTCGGCGCGCTGCGTCGCGACGTGCTGGCCGCCAAGGTGGGTGAAGGCGACATGCGTCTGTCCAAACTGCTGCCGCTGCGGGTGGACGAACAGCGCAGCGTGCTCTACCAGTGGATTCATGCGACGGTACGCACGCCGATGCCCACCGCCCGGCTCGTCTTCGCCTTCGAGATCGACGATGCCGCCGCGGTCGAGCTCAAGCAGATGACCAACCTGGATTTCGTCTTCATGTCGCGCAACGCAGACGGCAGCTGGCGGGTGCATGCCTCGTCGCTCGATCCCCAGGCGCAGACGACCACCCGCACCCAGATCGAACACGCGCCCGAAGGCTTCTGGACCTTGCGGGCCCAGGACGAGAACTTCCGCATGCTGACGCTGAACCTGGGCGGCGCCGCCGACCCGACCGCCGTGGTGGCGCTGGTAGGCAAATCCTTCCGGCCGGTGATGGGACCCTTCAGGCAGCTGGAGCGGTTGACCGGCACCTTCGTGCTGCTGAGCGCGCTGTTGTCGGTCTTCACGGTGTACCGGGTGACGCATCGGATCGTGGCGCCGCTGGAGACGGTGGTGTTCCAGGACGGTCTGACGAAGCTCGCCAATCGGCGCCTCTTCGAGCTGAACCTGCACACCGCCTCGCAGAATTTGAAGACGCTCGGCCGCGGCTACTGTGTGATGGTGATGGATCTGAACAAGTTCAAGGCGGTCAACGACACGTGGGGCCACGCCGCCGGCGACCAGGTACTGCAGGTGGCCGCCAAGCGCATCCACCACGCGATCCGCAATTCGGACACGGTGGCACGTCTGGGCGGCGACGAGTTCGCGCTGCTGCTGATCACCGACGACCGGCAGCGGGCCGGCGAGATCGCGGCGCAGATCGTCGAGAGCGTGAAGCGGCCGATCGGGCTGGCGTGCGGCACCCGGGTGGACGTGGGGGTCAGCATCGGCATCGCGGTGGCACCGCACGACAGCCGGGTCAACGACACCCTGCTGCAGCTGGCCGACGAGGCGATGTACGCGGCCAAGCAGGGCAGCACCGGCTTCGCCTTCGCCCGGGCAGAGACGGCGCAGCCGGACGCCGCGCCGGTGTCCGAGCCGGTATCCGAGCCGGCGGTTTGAAGCCCCTCGGTGCGCGTGCGCTCGATGTGTACAGGCCGCAGCGGCACGCGGCGGGGGCCGATGGAGACCATGCCGACCTGTGGGATGGAATGCCTTCGTGGGCAGCGGCTCAGTTCGATGGGCACCCGTCCGGGCCAGGTCCGCCCGCGAGCGCACCTCCGGCCGACACGGGTGCTGCATACACCGGCTGCGGGACCGTACGGGCCGCCGTGTCCTGCGCTATCTCGATGCCGGGCGCACAGGACACCGCGTTGGAAAGGACCTGGTCGGCCGGCGGTCCGCCGGCAAGGGCCTGGCTGATCCTGCCGCCCAGGTCTTTGGCATGCAGCGGGTCCATCATGGACAGGTGGTCGCCCCCCACCGTGATGTGGATCTCGCGTTCCACCAGATGCGCCCATCCGTTGCGCGTCCGGTCGATCTTGCGCTCCTGCGCCGCCGCGAACAGGGTCAGGGTGACGGGCAGCCGCGGCGGCATGTAGTGGCCGAGCGCGGACAGCATGCCGTGCCATACGGCCAGGTGGCGCATGGCATTTTCGGGGGGCAGATCGGCGGGCAGCAGTCTGGCTACCTGTGTGGCGATGTCCAGGTGTACGCTGTCGCCGGACACGGCCATGCCGTGCAGCCGGGCGCGCAGAAGGTGCGGCTCGCATTTCAGCAGGTCGCCGAGGACGGCGATCGGCGGTATGGCACCGCGCCCCTGGCGCGTAAAACCGGCGCTGTAGGCCGACGGGCTGGGCGTGTCGATCAGGCCGATGAAACTGACGGCTTCACCGGCGGCCAGCAGCTGGTGCGCCATTTCGTAGGCGACCGTTCCCCCAGCCGACCAGCCGGCCAGCCGGTACGGGCCGTGCGGCTGGACATGCCGTATCGCGTCCAGGTAGGCTGCGGCCATCTCCTGCACGCAGTAGAGTGGCCGCTCGCCCGCTAGAAAGCCGATGGCAGTCAGGCCGTAGACCGGAATATCGGCGTCGATGCCCGGCAGCAGCCCCCGTATGTAGCCGACCTCGCCCCCCCCGGGGTTGGCGAAGAACACCGGCTGCGCCCGGCCGGTGCGCCGGAACGCGGTGAGATGCGGAGGCAGCGCGGCCTGGCGGGCTTCCGTGATTGAACAAGCGAAATCGAGCAGCCGGGCATTCGCGAACAGCTTGCCCAGGACCACTTCCACACCCAGTGTGCCGTGCAGCCGGGCGACCATCCGCACGGCGAGCAGGGAATGTCCGCCGAGTTCGAAGAAGTTGTCGTGGCGGCCGACGCGGTCGATCCCCAGCAGCTCGGCCCAGAGGGTGGCCAGGGCCTGCTCGTCCGGCCCCTGGGGCGCCTCGTAGGCGCTGCGCGCGAACGCCTGGTCTTCTGGCGCGGGCAGCGCCTTGCGGTCGAGCTTGCCGTTGGGCGTCAGGGGCAGTGCCGCCAGCGCCACGTAGGCCGCCGGCACCATGTACGGCGGCAGTCCCTGGGCGGCGTGCTGGCGCAGCGCATCGGCCTGCAGCGTGTCCGCGCCGGTGTAGTAGGCCACCAGGCGAACATCGCCGGGCGCATCCTCGCGCGCCAGCACCACCACCTCGCGCACGCCGGGCACCTGGGCCAGGCGCGCCTCGATCTCGCCGGGCTCGATGCGGAATCCGCGGATCTTGACCTGCTGGTCGTTGCGGCCGAGGTATTCGATGCTGCCGTCGGACAGCCAGCGGCCCAGGTCGCCGCTGCGGTAGAGGCGGGCGCCGGGCACGAAGGGGTCGTCGAGGAAGCGCTCGGCCGTCAGCTGCGGCCGGTTGAGGTAGCCGCGGGCCACGCCGCCGCCGCCGATGTAGAGCTCGCCCTGCACGCCGATCGGCACCGGCTGCATGCGGGCGTCCAGGATATAGATGCGCAGGTGCGGCAGCCGCACGCCGATGGGGCTGAAGCCCGCGCGGTCCGCATCGCCCGCTTGGAGCGCGTGGCAGGTCACGTGCACCGTGGTCTCGGTGATGCCGTACATGTTGAACAGCTGCGTCGCCGCCGGATCGTTGCGCGCGAACCAGGGCTTGAGCGTGTGCGGCTCCAGCGCCTCGCCGCCGAAGACCACGCAGCGCAGGCGATGCGCGCGCGTGCTCTGCGTTCGCGCCGCCGCCAGTTGCCGGAACGCGCTGGGTGTCTGGTTGAGCACGGTCACGCCTTGTTCGCAGAGCAGTTCGTAGAACGCGTCCGGCGCGCGCGCGATGGCCGTCGGCACGACCACGAGGCGGCCGCCGTGCAGCAGCGCACCCCAGATCTCCCACACGGAGAAATCGAAGGCGACGGAGTGGAACAGGCTCCACACGTCCTGGCTGTCGAAGCGGAAGCGGTCGCGGGTGGCGTCGAAGAGCCGGGCGACCTGGGCATGCTCGACCATCACGCCCTTGGGCTGGCCGGTGGAGCCCGAGGTGTAGATCACGTAGGCCAGGTGGTGCGGGTCCAGGCCGCCCGGTGGGAGGTCGTCCGCGTCGTCCAGGCCGTCGTCCGCGTCGTCGGCCTGCACGTCTATCACGGTGAAACGGTCGGCCATCTCGCCCACGGCGCTGCGGCCGGTGTGGTCGAGCAGCAGCATGGCGGGCTGACTGTCGTCGAGGATGGCGCCCAGCCGCGCCGACGCATGGGCCGGATCCAGCGGCACATAAGCGCCGCCGGCCTTGAGCACGGCCAGGATCGCCACCACTAGCGCCGGGCTGCGCTCCAGGCACAGGGCGACCAGGCGGTCGGGGCCTACGCCCTGCGCGCGCAACTGCCGCGCCAGGAGGTTGGCCCGCGTGTTGAGCGCGTGGTAGCTGAGCGTCCGCGCGCCGTGGACCAGGGCGGTGGCCTGCGGCGTTCGGCGCACCTGGGCCTCGAACCGTTGGTGTATGCACAGCCCTGCTGAGCGCGCCGGTACCGTGTGGTTCCAGTGCACCAGCACCTGCTCGCGTTCGGCGGGATCGAGCAGCGCCAGCGCGCCAGCCGGCTGCGCACCACCGTCTGCCAGCACCGCATGCAGAAGGTGTTCGAAACGCCGGCGTATCACCTCCACAGCGGCACGGTCCAGGAATGCGACGTTGTGGTTGAACTCGAGCGTCACGGGCTCGCCGGGGTTGTAGTCGCACAGGCGCAGGGCCAGCGGGGTCTGCTCGAAGCCGTTGTGCAGGTACAAAGCGGTCCAGGCCGGCGTGCTTTGCTCGACCAGCCCCGAGAAACTCGCCATGGCCAGGGTGATGTCGAAGAGTTGCGGGCGGCCGTGGCGGGCGAGGTTCAGCGTGCGGTTGAGGTCGGCGACCGGATAACGCTGGTGGCGGTAGCAGCTTCGCAGCTCGGCGGCGACATCCCGAATCAGCAGGGCGAATGGCCGGTCCGGGTCGACGGCGATGCGGACCGGGATGACCGACGAGAACATGCCGAGGGTCAGTCTGTCCCGTGCGGTGCGGTTGTGCACCGGCACGCCGATCACTACCTCGTCGGTGGCATGGGTGCGGGAAAAAAGCACGGCTATCAGGGCCAGCAGGCAGTGCGGCACCGAGCCGCCGGCGGCGGCGGCGAAGGTCTCGAGCCGCGCATACAGACCGCGGTCGATCTCCCACGGTACCGAGGGTACGCGCACCGCCTGCGCACCCCGCCGGGCCGGGTCCGCGATCAGGAGCGGAGCGGGCATCCGGGAGAAGCGTTCGTTCCAGAACTGGGCATCGCGTTTGTAGCGGGGCGAGTCCAGGTAGGCCCGGTCGTCGGCCAGGAACTCGCGGTACGACGTGCCGGCCGGCGATGCCGATACGTCGCCCCGGACCCGGCGCCGGTAACTTGCGAGCACCAACGCCACCACGTGGGTGCAGCTGAATCCGTCCAGGATCACATGGTGGCCGTAGAACAGCCAGTGGTGGCGCGTCGGACCGATGCGCACCAGCTGCGATGCCCAGAGGCGCGCGCCATGCAGCGCGAAGGGCGTGCCGAAAACGGCCCTCAGGTGCTGCTCCGAGCGGGCCTCGGCGTCGGCATGCGCCGAGAAGTCGTGGCAGGGCAGCTCGAAGTCGATGCGCGGCATCACCTGCTGCACGGCCAGATCGGCATCGCGGTGCAGCCTCAGCCGCAGTCCGTCGTGGGCATGGGCGACCTCGTGGATCGCGGCCTCCAGCAGCGCCGGGTCGAGTTCGCCATCCAGATGCAAGATCGTACCGATGTTGTAGCACGGCATGTCGTGATGGAGCATCTGGTCGAACCAGATCACCTGCTGCACCGATGCGAGGGGGTGCATGGCAGGCATCTCGGGCAACGGGCAGGCTGCGGCCGGCGGCGTCTGGTTTTGCGGATGCACGAGCGCAGAGTTCATGGACAGAGCCCCTCGTAGATCCGTTCGCGCCCGGCCCGATCGGCTCGTGCGGTCGGCCGGAAGCACCGCAACCGCATTTAAGGTCCGATGAATATTCCAGATAATGGGTGCATTGACAAGCCAAATGTCCCCAAAGTGACTGAAGTTAATTTTTTGATCGTTTAGCAGTTTGCATGCAACCGCCGGCCGCGGCCGACCTGCAGGGGAGACCCACCATGGCCGCCGGTGCTCCGGCAGGAGGCTGCCATTTGTCGGATAGCCGGGCGCCGGTGTCTCTCACCGGCCCGGACGGTCATTTTCTGGAGAGTGACCGCGGTACGGACCGCGTACTCCAGACGATCAGGGCCAGCAGCGCCACCTGCACCGGCAGCCGCAGCACCAGCGCCCAGTAGGGCACGCCCGGGAACAGCTCGGGTGCCCGCAGCATGTAGAGGTGGGCGGGCGTCACCGCCAGCGTGAGCAGCACCAGGCCCCAGCCCGCGGCCTGCCTGGTCGGGCGCCAGAGCAGGCCGGCGGCGCCCGCCAGCTCGGCCACGCCCGACCAGAGCACCACCGCGCGCGGCCAGGGCATCCACGGCGGCACGATGCGCATCTCGGCCTCGGTGAAGACGAAGTGCGCGATGCCGCCCAGGAAGAACCAGAGGAACACGATGGCCACACCGGCCGCGCGGCCGCGGCTCATCGGCGGGCGCCTGGCGGGTAGCGCACGGGCCGCGGCGTCATGCGGCCCAAAACTTCATCGCCAGGCCGTTCATGCAGTAGCGCAGGCCGCCGATGGGCCGGGACTGTCGTCGAGCACATGGCCCCGGTAGCCGCCGCAGCCCTGGCGGGCGACCGCGGCGAGCCGCAGGCCGGCTGCGGCGCTTCGCCCGCCGACGGTGCCCAGCCGCCGCCCAGCGCCTGGTACAGGGCCACCGCCGCATTCAGCTGATCGGCGCGGGTCTGCAGCAGCGTCAGCTCGGCGCCCAGCAGGCCGCGCTGGGCGTCGAGCTGCTCCAGGTAGCCCGCGTAGCCGGCGCGGTAGCGGTTGGTGGCCAGGCGCAGGGTCTCGGCCAGCAGGTCGCGATGGCGCTGCAGGCTGTCGGCCTGCTCGGCCAGGCGGGCGGTGCCGGCCAGCGCGTCCTCCACCTCGCGGAATGCGGTAAGCGCCGTCTTGCGATAGGCGAAGGCTGCCTGGTCGCGCCGGGCGGCGGCGGTGTCGAGTTGGGCCTGCAGGCGGCCGCCGCTGAAGATCGGTGCCAGCACGCTGCCGCCCAGGGTCCAGAGCGTGGTCGGGTCCTGCAGGGAGTTGACCAGCAGCAGGCCGGCGGTGCCCGAGAGCCGCACCTGCGGCAGGAACTGCTTGCGCGCCACCCACAGGTTGGCGTCGCTCGCGGCCAGCGTGTACTCGGCCTGGGCCAGGTCGGGGCGCTGCCGCAGCAGGTCGGCGGGCAGGCCGGCCGGCACCCGGGGCGGCACCAGGGCCAGCAGCGGCGTGCCCCGCGGAACGTCGCCCGGCGCTTCGCCCAGCAGCAGGCGCAGCGCGTTCTCCAGCCGCGTGACGGCCAGGCCCAGCTGGGGCAGCAATTGCGCGGCGGCTTCGTACTCGGCCTGGGCCTGGCGCAGTTCGAGCTGCGAGGTGTAGCCCGCCTCGGCCCGGGAGCGGGCCAGCCGCAGCGCGTCGGCACGGGCGGCGAGCGTCTGGCGGGCCACCTCCACCCGCGCGTCCAGGCTGCGCAGGGTGATGTAGCCGCTGGCGGTGGCGCCGGCCACGCTCAGGCGGGCCGCGTCGCGGGCGGTGGCGCTGGCCAGGTAGCCGGCGCGTGCCGCCGCCTGCAGATCGGCCAGCCGGCCGAACAGATCGATCTCGTAGGCGGCCTGTAACTGCGGCTGGGCAGTGGTCGATTCGACCGGCTGCCCGGTCACCGCGCTGCGGCTGCGGGCCCGGGTGGCCGTGGCGCCCATGTCGAGCTGCGGCGCGCGCTGCGCCTGCGCCAGCGCTTCCTGCGCCCGCGCCTCGGCCACGCGGGCGGCGGCCGCGGCGACGTCGGTGTTGCGGGTCAGGGCCTCTTCGACCAGCCGCGACAGCACCGGGTCGCCGAAGGCCCGCCACCAGGCGGGATCGGCCGGCACCGCGGGGCTGTCGCCGGTACCGCGCCAGGCGGCCGGCGGCTGCACCGCGGTATCGGGCGGCACCGGCGGGACGGAGGGGCCGGCACAGGCGGCCAGCAGGGCGGCGGCCGCGACCGCCACGACGGACTGTCGCTTCACCGCGCGGCCCCCGATGCCGGGACGGCAGCGGGCGGCGGGGCCGCGCCGGTGCCGGGCGTCCCGGCGGAAGCGCCTGGCTCCGCTGCGCTGCCGTTGGCGGGCGCCGGGGCCGTGCGCGGCCCGCCGGCGGTATCGACCATCGTCTCCACCGACATGCCCGGCCGCAGGCGGGCCGCCAGCGGCTGGCCGGGGTCGATCGCGATCCGTACCGCGATGCGCTGGGCCACCTTCACGAAGTTGCCGGTGGCGTTGTCGGCCTTGAGCACCGAGAACTCCGAGCCGGCGGCGGGCGCCAATTGCTCGACCCGGCCGGTCAGTTCGGCCCGGTCGAGCGCATCGACCCGGAAGCGCACCGGCTGGCCGGGCGCCATGGCGGCGGTCTGCGCTTCCTTGTAGTTGGCGATGATCCAGAGCCGCGCCGGCACCAGGAACATCAGCTGGGTGCCGGCGGTGACGTAATGGCCGGTGCGCACGCCCACCTCGCTCAGTCGGCCGGCGCGCGGCGCCCGCACCACCGTGTTGGCCAGGTCGATCTCGGCCAAGGCCAGAGCGGCGCGGGCGCCCTCCACCCCCGCCTCCAGTCCGGCCCGGCCGACGGTGACGGCGCGCACGTCCTGCCGCGCGATCTCGCCGGCCGCGCGGGCCTGCGCCACCGCGGCCTCGGCCTCGCGCAGCGCGGCCACCGTCTGGTCGCGTTCGCGCAGCGAGACCGATCCGTCGGCGACCAGCGCGTCGACCCGCTGCAGGTCGGCCCGGGCGCGGGCCAGCTGGGCGCGGGCGTTGCCGACCGCCGCCACCTGCGAGGCCACGGTGGCTTCGCGCGAGCGGCGGGTCTGGGCGGAGTTGTCGAGCGCGGCGATCTGGCCCTCCAGCGTGGCCTGCGCCTGCTCCACCCGCTGGCGGTAGATGCGGTCGTCGATCCTCACCAGCACCTGGCCGGCCTCGACCGTCTGGAAATCCTGCACCGGCACCTCGGCCACATAGCCGCTGGCCTGGGGGCTGACGATGGTTGTCTGGCCGCGCACGTAGGCGTTGTCGGTGCTCTGCAGCGCGGTGGTGAAGGGCGGCAGCCGCCAGGCGTAGAGCACCACCAGCACGCCGGCCAGCGCCAGGACGACGGTGGCGACGGTGCCGGTGAGCCCCGCACGTGGCGGCGCCCATCCGGTGGATGCCGCCGTGACGGGGGCGGGTGCGGCCGCCGGTGGCGCGGGCGGGGGCGGGGGCGGGGGCGGAGGCGGAGGCGGAGGCGCAGGAGCCGATGTCCGGGCCTCCACCGGCATGTCCTCGCGCGCGGCTTCCGCCCGGTCGGCCGGGGCCTCGGCGGGTTCTTCGAGTCGGGTGTGGTCCTCCACCTGCCGCGGCGCGGAAGGCGTGGGCGTGGAGGCCGCCGGGGGCCGGGGGGCGTTCATGCGGATGTCTTCGGAGTGGGGGTGGGCGGCGCGGCAGTGGGTACGGCGGACCCGGCGGGCGGCGCTGCTGCGGCGCGGTCCCGCGCGCGCTGGCGCAGCATCAGCCAGCCGATCCAGGCGACCGTGGCGCA
This sequence comes from Xylophilus ampelinus, assembly GCF_003217575.1. Classification (GTDB taxonomy): domain Bacteria; phylum Pseudomonadota; class Gammaproteobacteria; order Burkholderiales; family Burkholderiaceae_C; genus Xylophilus; species Xylophilus ampelinus. Next base: position 83,265 of record NZ_QJTC01000006.1, read on the forward strand.
GGCGGCCACGCCGGTCAGCAGGAACACGTCGTTGAAGGCCGGCACGTTGGCCTCGCGGGTGGCCTGCTGGGCCAGCAGCACCGCGCCTTCGGCCTGGCGCAGCGTGCCGTCGCCGAGTACCCGGCCGTAGGCGGCCGCGCCGGCGGCGACCCGCGCGGCGTCGAGCGGGTCGGCCAGGGTGATGCCCTGCACCAGCAGGTTGGAGTGGAATTTCTCGCGCACGATCTGGAAGCTGCCCAGCAGCGCGCCGCCCGCCAGCCCGCCCAGGCTTTGGGTGATGCTGAACAGCGCCGAGAAGCTGACAAGGTGCGACGGCCCCTTGCGCAGCGCCCGGGTCAGCCCCACCAGCAGCGCCGGCCCCATGAAGAGAGCGTGGCAGCGAAGCCCAGCAGCGCCTGGCTCGGGTACAGGTCGCGCGGACGGGTGAGGTTGGTGGCATCCGCATCCATGAAGCTGCCGATGGCGATCAGCACCATCGCCGCGAGGATCGGCCGGCCCAGGTGCGCCGGGTCGATGGTGAGCGCACTGACCGCGATGCCCGCGGCCGTCGCCACCGCGATCACCGCGAACAGTCCGACCAGCTGGTCGTTGCCCATGCCGAGCGCGGTCAGCATGCCGACCGAGCCGAAGGTCTGCTCCGACAGCAGCAGCCGCAGCAGGGTGGCGACGAGGGCGAAGCGCAGGATGTCGCCGCTGCCCAGCCAGCGGGTGTTGAGCAGCGGATTGGCGCGGTTGTGCTCCACCAGCATCGCCGCGGCCAGCAGCACGATCGCACCGCACAGCGCCCAGCCCAGCCACGCGGCCTCGGTCCACCAGACGATGCGGCCCTGGGCCAGCACCGCGCAGAGCAGGGCCATGCCCGGCGCGAAGAGGGCGAAGGTGAGCAGGTCGAGCTTCTCGAACGACTGGAAGCGCTCGTTGGGCGGCAGCCGCACCAGCATCACCGCGGCGAGCGACAGCAGGGCCAGGCCCATCTCGAACAGGTAGAGCGTGTTCCAGGCGCCGAAGGACAGCAGGTCCGACGAGAAGAGCCGCGCCAGCGGCGTCGCGAGCTGCGGCACGCCCACGCCCAGCACGATGCCGCGCAGCCGCCACCTGGCCGGCATCGACTGGATGAAATAGAAGAGCGTCAGCGTGCTGAGCGCCCCGCCCGCTATGCCGCTGGCCGCCCGCACCGCCACCGCGGTGGCATAGCTGTGCGCGAGCAGGTGGCAAAAGGTGAGGGCCACGTATGCACCCAGGAAGATGCGGATGAACAGCCCCAGGCCGAACTGCTGGCGGAACTTGATCAGCAGCATGTTCATGCAGATGCTGGTCATCAGATAGGCGGTGGTGAGCCAGTTCGCCTCGTTGCTGTAGATGCCCAGGGCGCCCTGGATGTTGGCCAGGTTGGCGGTGATCAGAGCGTTGCCGAAGCCGCCGGTCAGCCCCAGCAGGATGCCGGCCGCGAAATACGCCACCCGCCGCGCGGTGGGATGGTCGGGCGTGGCGGGCGAGCCGGGCATCGCGGCGCGCTCGTGGGGCTTGAATTCGTAGGCGGCCGGGGCGGGGGCCGGGGGGCGGGGCATAGCCGGCCAATCTAGTCGAAGACGGCGGCCGGCGTGAAACCAAATCCTCCGCCGCGCGCGCACGCGGCGCCGGCCGGTGGCGCGCGGCTTACATCTCCGTTACCTGGGACGCCTAAGATGCGCCCGTGAAAAACAACCCCTTCTCCCGCTCGTGGGCGGCGCTGGCCGCCGGCGCCCGCGGTGCCGCGCTGGCCGTGCGCCGCCATCCGTGGATCAGCCTGGCCCTGCTGCCCGCGATGGTGCTGCTCTACGTGCTGCTGCTGATCCCGTTCACCCCCAGCATCGGCGACATCCGCAAGGCGCGCGACGAGCGGCCGGCGGTGCTGCTGTCGGCCGACGGCAAGGTGCTGGCCGAGTTCCGGCGGGCCAACCGCGAATGGGTGCCGCTGGCCAAGGTGTCGCCGCACGTGGTCGCCGCGCTCATTTCCACCGAGGACCACCGCTTCTACGACCACCACGGCATCGACCCCAAGCGCACCGTGGCCGCGGTGTTCCGCTCGGTCAGCGGCGACCTGCAGGGCGGCTCCACCATCACCCAGCAACTGGCGCGCAACCTGTATCCCGAAGAGATCGGTCGCGCCCGCAGCCTGAACCGCAAGGCCAAGGAGGCGATCACCGCACTGAAGATCGAGGCCGCCTACTCCAAGGACGAGATCCTGGAGACCTACCTCAACACCGTTCCCTTTCTCTACAACGCCACCGGCATCGAGATGGCGGCGCGCACCTATTTCGACACCTCGGCCGCCACGCTCGACCCGCTGCAGAGCGCGACCCTGGTCGGCATGCTGAAGGGCACCAGCTACTACAACCCGGTGACCAATCCCCAGCGCGCGACCGACCGCCGCAATACGGTGCTGGCCCAGATGGCCAAGCGCGGGCACCTCGCGCCGGAGCAACTGGCCGCGCTGCAGAAGCAGCCGCTGAAGGTCGATTTCGAGCGCCAGACCGAGGCGGTCGGCCCCGCGCCGCACCTGGCCCGCCAGCTGCGCCGCTGGCTGATCGACTGGACCGACCGCAACGGCTACGACATCGGCACCGACGGCCTGCGGGTGCGTACCACCATCGATTCGAGGCTGCAGGACTTCGCCAACCGCGCGGTGCAGCGCCAGACGGACCAGCTGCAGAAATCGGCCACCGCGATGTGGGGCCCCCGCGCCTGGACCGCCAACAAGCCGGTGGTGCAGGCGGTGCTGCGCGACAGCGCGCCCTACAAGGCCGCCCGCGACGCCGGTGCCGACGACGCCGCGGCCATCCGGCAGGTGCTGGCCGACGCCGACGCGATGCAGGCCCTGCGCGAGGAAAAAGCCCGGCTGCAGGCCGGTTTCATGGCGCTGGACCCGCGCAACGGCCAGGTGCGCGCCTGGGTGGGCAGCCGTGGCTTCGAGGAAGACCAGTTCGACCACGTCGCGCAGGCCCGCCGCCAGCCCGGATCGACCTTCAAGCCCTTCGTCTACGGCACCGCCTTCGCGCAGGGCATCGGCCCCAACGAGACGCTGAGGGACGCGCCGGTCGAGATCGACCTGGGCGGCGGCCAGATCTGGCGACCCAGCGACGGCGGCGAGCCCAGCTACCGGCCGATGACGCTGCGCGAGGGCTTGGTCTATTCCAAGAACACGATCACCGCGCAGCTGATGGCGCGGGTAGGTGCGGCCAACGTCGCGCAGACCGCGCGGGCGATGGGCGTGCGCCAGAGCAAGCTGGACGAGGTGCTGTCCCTGGCGCTGGGCACCAGCCCGGTGACGCTGAAGGAAATGGTCGCCTCCTATGGCAGCATCGCCAACGGCGGCAGCTATATCGAGCCGATGCTGGTCGACCGGATCGAGGACCGCAACGGCCAGGTACTTGAGCAGTTCCGGCCCGCAGTGCCCGAGCCCGCGCTGGCGCAGGCCGCCGCGCAGACGCTGCTCGATGCGATGCGCGGCGTGGTCGATCAGGGCACCGGCGGCGCGATCCGCTCGCGCTGGGGCGTGCGCGGCGACGTCGCCGGCAAGACCGGCACCACCCAGGACAACACCGACGGCTGGTTTATGCTGATTCACCCGACGCTGGTGATGGGCGCCTGGGTCGGCTTCAACGACAGCCGCATCACGATGGCCGACTCCTGGGGCCAGGGTGCCCGCAGCGCATTGCCGATCGTGGGCGACTTCATGCAGGCCTCCCTCCGGGCCAAGGCGCTCGACGGCGATGCGGTGCTGGACGCGCCGCGGGCGCCGCCGGTCGTGCCCGCCGAGCCGATACCGCTCACGCCCGAGCAGATCGGCAACGGCGCCTGGCCGCCCGCCGGCTCCGGCGAAGGGCCGATGGGTGCGGTCGATCCGCAGGTCGGCAGCCGCCCGGTGGCGCCGGTGGAGGCGACGGTGCCGCTGTCCGAGCAGCAGGCCCCCCGGCAGAATGTCGGCCCGCTGCTGGCCGCCGAACCCGCGGTGGTCGTGCCTTCTACAAGTCCACGAGAGGGCAATTTCTAGCGCGGATCTTTCTGCCGGATTCTGTCTCCACGCGCGTTGCGGTCTCCTGTGCCGCATGCCCTATGGGGTGCCACCGTCATGTCAATCCAGGGTTACCTGTTCCTGCGGGTTCGGCAAGGCCAGCGGTGGCCGGGGAACGTCCGGGCACTGCAAATTGGGAGGTAGATCGACCGGCAGGTGCGGAAAAATTTCTACCAGGGAGGGGTTTCGGGCGATCGCCATTTCGCGCGCACGCCACATCGTCACCGCCGCCCCGAGACTGGCGACATTGAGAGGTGTATCCGTCTGGAAATTCCGCATGCTGCTGTTGTGTTCCAGCGCGTTTCGCTTTTCCATGTAACCGCTTTCTGTGAGCATGGTGCGCACGGCGGGTATGTCGCCCAGTGTCATGCGCGGGTCGCCCGTGGCGGGGGCGGGCAGGAAGGGAGGGCAACCGTGGAGGAAAGGGTTTTTTTCGTCGGACATCACCAGATCCATCATCCACTGACTGGCTGAATCGATCTGCTCCAGTCGGGCCTGAACAGCCGGGTTCACAAGCGTTACGCTAGGCGCCGGGGCACGGAGCAGGTGGAGCTCCGCCTGCAGCCGCGGCGGTACCCGGATTTCGCAATCGGGACGCAAGTGGGCGAGGGAGGGCGGAAGCGTTTGCAACCGGTAGCAGCCGGTCAGATCCAGGAATCTCAGCGCCTGGAGATCGCCGATATTTTCGGGCAGGCTGCGCAACTCTCTGCAGTTGCGCAGGCTGAGATTTCTCAACTGCGGCAATTGTGCGACCGAGGGTCGGATCCATGCGATCGGGGTGCTGTCCAGCTGCAGGGTCTGCAATTGTCGGAGACGGTCGATATCGTTCGGAAGGTCCTCTATGGGGGATTTGCTCAAAGTCAGCGTCTTCAGCTTGCTCATGCGCATGACGGAGCGTGGCAGTGCCGTCAGGCCCGTATCTATCAAAGTCAGTGCTTCCAGGTTGACCAGGCCCTGGAGCGCGCCGGTCGCATCGCGGCGCACCAGGTTGTCGGGCAGCGCGGTGAGCAAAGGGCTGCCGACGATCAGCAATGTGTTCAAGTTGGCAAGGTTCGCCAGCGAGTCCGGCAAAGCCCGCAACGGGTTGCGACTCAAATTCATCGAGCGCAGATCCTGCAGCGTATCGATCGATTCCGGAAGCGACTGCAGGCCACCGCCCGCGATGGAGATGTGCTGCAAATGCGCAAGAGGCGAGAGATTCGGGGGAAAGCGGGGAATCGGAACGAACTGCAAATTCAGCTGGGGGTTCTGCCTATCTTCCACCGACTTGAGTATGCCGGCCGTCTGCTGAAGTGCCAGACGCGCATCAGGCTCGATTCCGTGGAGCCTTCGGACCTGCGACATCCAGCCGTCGTACCAGTTATCCGAGTCCGTTGCGCATTCGCGTGCCCACTCATTTATCTGTTGCGGGAACATCATGTCCCGCGATGCCATGCTGCGCGTCGGCTGATTCTCACCAGGAGAAACCTGTGATGATTCCCACAGGTCGATGTCGCCGTCGTTCTCCGACCGCCACGGCAGGCCCGGAATTTCCGTCCATCGCTGCCCCGGACTGCGCGTCAGGTCTCGACGTGTACCGAAATAGGCGTTCGTATTTCCGGACGCATTCCCCTGCGTCGGCATTCGTGCGGATTCTCGCGTGGGCTCGGACGTGCTGGCGCCCGCATCTCCTTCCCGCTGGTGGCGAGGGGGGCGGCCTCGGTATCGGAAGAACGCCATCAGTGAGCTGGTAGAAGGGAAACTCGAAGATGCGCGTGCCTGCGGGCGAGCGCTCGTTTCGGCGCGTTCTTCCGGCAGATCTTGATCGATCGGGCGGCCTGCGGGGGTGACGGGGCGAATATCGGGCATGGCGGGCTCCCTTGCATGGGCGGTGCGGATCCGTCGGCACCGGTCGGAAGGGCATGGTCCTGTTTCGTCTGCGCACACGGAGGCCGCATGCGAAATTGTCTCGAGAAATGCGAAACGGCTCCGCCGGTCAAGGAGGGCTGCGCATGTTTTTCACAGACACCCGCCCCTGCGACCGGCAGAGTCGTCCTGGCTGTCTTGTTCTGCCTCGTCCGTCGACTGCGGGCCGGCAGCCGACGCAGCGCGCAGCTTGTCCTTTTTTTTCGGCCGCGTGCGCCCGGTGCCGCCCGGTCCCGGTACGGAAGGCTCGCCTGGACCGGATGCGTCGGGTCCAGGCGCTCGCCTGTCGACCGGCTCGAAGCCTGCCACCTGCTCCCGTGGAACCGGCTGCCCCTGACGCTTTTCGATCAGCCGGAAATGCGCTTCGGTTTCCGCGCTGACGAAGCTCACCGCCAGGCCGGCTTCGCCCGCGGCCAGTGCGGCCGATGCGGTGGACGTAGTCGGCCGCCGAGCGGGGCAGGTCGTAGTTGACGACTACCGGCAATCGGGCGATGTCGATGCCGCGGCCGGCCAGGTCGGTGGTGACGACCAGGTCCCAGCGCCCGGCCTTCAATTCGGCCAGCACCTGGCTGCGGGCGCCCTGGCTCAGGTCGCCGTGGAAGGCGGTGGCGTAGACGCCGTTCTTGTAGAGCTTGTCGGCGACCGTCTCGGCGGCGTACCTGGTGGCGACGAAGACCAGGGCGCGGCCCCAGCCTTCCTGCTTCACCAGGTGGCGCAGCAGCTGGGTGCGCCGCGATGCGTCGACCTGGATCGCGCGCTGCACGATGGCCGGTGCGCTGCCGGGCTCGGGCACGACCTCGACTCGCACCGGGTCGCGCAGCAGTGCGGCGGCCAGCGTATCGACACCCTTCGGGAAGGTGGCGGAGAAGAACAGGTTCTGCCGCGCCGACGGCAGCTGCGCCAGGATGCGCTGCAGCTCGTCGGCGAAGCCCAGGTCGAGCAGGCGGTCAGCCTCGTCCAGCACCAGCGTCACCACAGCGTCGAGCCGCAGCGCCTTCTGCTCCAGCAGGTCGAGCAGCCGGCCGGGCGTCGCGACCAGCAGGTCGGCGCCGCCGCGCAGGGCCATCATCTGCGGATTGGCCGAGACGCCGCCCACCGCCACTACGATTTTCGTGCGGTGCGGCAACCCGTGCGCCAGGCCGCGCAGCACGTCGCCCACCTGAACCGCCAGTTCCCGCGTCGGCACCAGCACCAGGCCGCGCAGGCGCAGCGGTGCCTCCCGCGGATAGCGACCGCGGGCGTCCTGCAGCATCTGCAGCAGCGGCAGGCCGAACGCCGCGGTCTTGCCCGAGCCGGTCTGCGCGATCCCCAGCACGTCCCGTCCCTGCAGCACCGCCGGCAGCGCCGCCGCCTGGATCGGCGTGGGTTCGCCGAACCCCCGGATGCCGGCCGCGTTGGCGAGAGAGGCGGACAGGCCGAGAGCTTCGAAGGACATGGGAGAAAGAATTTCCGACATGCAAAGAAAGAACGGTTTTAGCCGCCACGGAAGATGTGAAAAGAACCCTGGCGAGCGACCCCGAGTGTGCAGCGAGGATCGGAGGCCAGCTTTTACAAGGCCAAGGCCAAGGGCTTGGTCGTCGGGTGAGACATCGCCCCGCCCGTTCGCAGGAGCGGCTGGGTGCCCCGTGCATCCGCCGGAAAACGGCATGCTATTTAAATTATAGCAAGAAGCCAGCGCGGAAAAACGGTTTGAGCCCTATCGGATGCGGATCAGGGTGAGCGGTGCAGCCGCGGCGCCGACAGTGCGTCCAGGTTGTCGGCGATGGCCGTGTCGAGGTCGGGCCAGCGGCCCAGCAGGTGCGCCGCCGCCACGTCCTTCTGCAGCGTCTTCAGGTCCTTGACGGTGGGGGCCACCTTGATCTGGGCGATAGCGGCCGCGGGGTTGCCGCCGCGGGCGATCGCCAACACCTTCCGGGCCCAGTCGTTGGCGCGCGCCATCGGAAATCCTCGTGTGAAAGGGCAGCGCCTGCGGCTGCCGAGGGCGCCCACCGCGGGCGCCGAGCCGCCGACGATACGCGAAACCGCCGGGCGCCCGCCGCGGGCCTCAGACGCCCTGGGCCACCAGCACCGGCGTGGCCCGGTACACCTCGGGCATCAGGGTCTGCAGCTCGGCCAGTTTCGGCAGGTCGAAGCGGGCGATGTACGGCGACTGCGGGTTGCGGGTGGCGTAGTCCTGGTGGTAGGCCTCGGCCGGGAAGAAGCCCTGGCCGACCGGCGACAGCACGGTGACGATACGGGCCGGAAACGCGTGGGCGGCATCGAGCTGCGCGATGTAGGCCTCGGCGATCCGCTTCTGCTCGGCGTCCTGGTAGAAGATGGCCGATCGGTATTGGGTGCCGGTATCGGGCCCCTGGCGGTCGCGCTGGGTGGGGTCGTGCGCCACCGCGAAGTACACCTGCAGCAGTCGGCCGTAGCTGATACTGGAAGGGTCGTAGGTGATCTTCACCGCCTCGGCATGCCCGGTGCGGCCGCTGCCGATCGCCTCGTAGCGCGCCGTCTCGGCCGCGCCGCCGGCATAGCCCGATACGGCATTGAGCACGCCCCGCGTGTGCTGGAACACCGCCTGCACGCCCCAGAAGCAGCCGCCGGCGAAGACCGCGGTGGCGGTCCGGGCGGGCGTTGCGGCGGCGACCAGCGGGATATCGACCGTCGGCGCGGGCAGCTTCACCCCTTTCTCGGCCGCCGCGGCGCTGCCGCCGAAATACGCCCACGCCGCCAGCGCGATAAGCCCCGACGCCACGAGCGATTTGGAGCCGGCCAAGCCGGGGCGAGCGGAGCGGTATGTGGCGGGCTTGGCATGGCGTGGGAGCGGCATGGCAGGTCTTTCTGCGCCACGGTGGCGCGAACGGCGGGCGGGAGACGGTTGGAGCATCGCCCGGCGGCGAAGTTCAGCCGGGTGCGCCAGGCCCTTACGCGCCGGCCGGCGCGCCGGTTTCAGCGCCCGAGCGCTTCCGACACCGCCGCACCCAGCTCGATCACCGACAGCGCGTAGTGGCTCGACCAGTTGTAGCGGGTGATCACGTAGAAGTTCTCGGTGCCGGCGATGTAGGTCGGCATGTCGGCGCCGTTCTGCAGCTCGACCAGCGCCAGCGGGCCGGCGTGCTCGCGCGCCGCGCCGTCGAGCACCGCGCCCTTGGCGGCGAAGGCGGCGGGGCTGAAGGTGGGCAGGATGTCGGGCGCGAGCAGCGCGTCCTTGTCGAGCCGTTCGGCGTCGAAGGCGACCGGGTAGTGCGTCGGCATGCCGGTTTTCCAGCCGAAGGCCTTGAAGTAGCTGCCGACCGAGCCGATCGCGTCGGCCGGGCTGCCGAACAGGTCGATGCGACCGTCGCCGTCGAAATCGACCGCGTACTTGCTCCAGCTCGAGGGCATGAACTGCGGCAGGCCCATCGCGCCGGCATAGCTGCCGCGCAGGGCGAACGGGTCGAAATTGCCGCGGTTGGACAGACTCAGGAACTGCTCCAGCTCGCCGCGGAAGAAGGCGATGCGCTCGGCCGCGCGCGGATGGGCGGCGGGGAAGTCGAAGGACAGGGTCGAGAGCGCGTCCATCACCCGGAAGGTGCCTACCTGCTGGCCGTAGACCGTCTCCACCCCGATGATGCCGACGATGATCTCGGCCGGCACGCCGTAGGTGCGCTCGGCCCGGGCCAGCGCGTCGCGGTGCTCCTGCCAGAAGCGCACGCCGGCCCGGATTCGGACCGGGTCGACGAAGCGGCTGCGGTAGACCCGCCAGTTCTTGGTGGTGCCGCGCGGCGCCGGCATCATCAGGCGCGGTACGGTGGGCAGGAACTGTGCCTGGCCGATCGCTTGGCGCACCCATTCGCGGTCGCGGTCGAGGTCGCGGCGGGCGGCCAGGTCGTCGGCGAACTGCATCGCCTCGGCCTGGTCGGCGTAGAAGACCGGCGGCGGCGGCGGGGCGGCCGGCCGGCGCGCGGGCTTGGAATGGGCTGCGGCCTGCGCCCTCGCGTCGCCGGGAAGGCCGATGCCCGCCGCGATGCCGGCCAGGCCGGTGGCGAGGGTGGCGGCGGCGATGCGGCGCAGCGCGGGGCGGCGGTCGTCCGGCAGGGAGCGGGGAGTAAGGGGCACGGGTCGGGTCGAGCAGGAGGGGGGCGGCGCGGTCAGGCGCCGGAGGAGGAAAGGGCGGCGGTGCCCGCGCGGACGGCGGGCCAGGCCAGCGCGCCGAATTCGCGACGCAGGGCGGCCAGCGCGCCGCGCTGCGACGCCGGATCGGCACGGCCGTAGCGCATCGATTCGAGCCGCAGCAGCCAGGTCTGCACCGCCGCGCCGTCGCTGCCGAAGGCGCGCTGCACTTCGGCCGCCATCGCGCGCGGCGGCATCTGCGGCGGCAGCGCCAGGCCCAGCCGCTCCAGCCGGCGCCGGGCGCGGGCCAGCAGCAGCAGCCACGGGTCGTGCGAGCGCCGGGCCACCGTCGCCCAGACGGCGCCGGCGATGCTGGTCACAGCCACCAGGCCGGCCAGGATGCGGGCCAGGTCCTGCCAATCCGGCGCGCCGAAGCCCAGCCGTTTGAGCAGGTCGAACTGGCGCTCCTGCGTGTAGTTCAGCACCCACTGGTTCCAGCGGTTGTTCACCGCCTCCCAGCCGGCGCGCAGCTGCTGCACCATGCCTTCGCCGATCACCGCGCCGAAGGCTCCGGCGAACGCGCCCTGCGGCGCGGGCAGCCGGACCAGCTGGCCGATCCGGTCGGGCGAGACGGCCGAGGTGGGATCGACCCGCATCCATCCGCGGCCGGCCTGCCAGATCTCGGCCCAGGCGTGGGCGTCGCTCTGGCGCACCGTCCAGTAGCCGTCGACCGCGTTCAGGTCGCCGCCCTGGTAGCCGGTGACGATGCGGGCCGGCACGTCGGCGGCCCGCATCAGCACCACGAAGGCCGAGGCGATGTGCTCGCAGAAGCCGGCCTTGCGGTCGAACCAGAACTCGTCGGCCGTCTCCCGGCCGTAGATGCCCGGCTCCAGCGTATAGGTGTAGCCGCCGGTGCGCAGCCGGCGCATCGCGGCCGCCACCAGGGCCGCGGTGGGGTCGCCGCCCGCTGCCGACTGCGGATCGGCCTTCGCCTGCGCCAGCAGCTCGGCGGCCAGGGCGCGGGTGCGCGGGTCGAAGCCCTCGGGCAGCTCGGTGAAGTAGCGCATCGCCGGCATGCGCCGCTCGGGACCGTGGCGGAAATCGGTGAAGCTCTCGGCCTTGTAGCGCAGCAGCTGGTTGACCGGACGCAGCGCGGTCCATTGCAGGTCAGCGCTGCGGTAGGCCTCGACGCCCTCGGGCTTCTCCGGCGCCGCGTCCAGCGTCAGCAGCCAGGTGCGGCGGCTGGGCTCCAGCGTGGCCTCGTAGCGCACCGGCGTGCCGCTCACCTGCAGCGGGCCGGGCTGCTGCCAGCGCGGCGCGTACTCGCCGTTCGCGCCCCGGGCGGAGAGCGGGCGCCAGCGCCGGCCGTCGAAGGTGGAGAGCACCGGTCCGCGGAAGTACAGGTCCTGCTGCGGCGGCGGCGTGTTGCCCGGCGTGTCGAACCGGATCCGCATCGCCACGCCGTCGTCGAGCGCCAGGCTGGTGATATTGCCGATCTCCATGTCCTGCGCCAGGCCGCTGCGCCCGCGGGTCTGGTCGTCCGGCACGCCCCAGAGCGGCGCCACCCGCGGGAAAAACAAGAACAGCACCAGCATGATCGGCGCACCCAGCAGCATCATCCGTGCCGAGGTGCGGGCCGCTGCGGCCAGCGGCGGCCGGCCGACCGGCATGTGGGCCTGCACCAGCGCGCTCAGCAGGCCCCACAGCGCCACCACCATCGCGAAGGCCACCGGCAGCGACTGCGAAACGAAGAAGTTGGTGAGCATCGCGAAGAAGCCCAGGAAGAAGATCACCATCGCGTCGCGCCGGGCGCGCAGCTCCAGCGTCTTCAAGGCCAGCAGCATGATGACCAGCGTCACGCCGGCCTCGCGGCCGAGGATGGTCTTGTGTGTCAGCAGGGTGGCGCCTGTGCAGACCGCCACCAGCCCCAGCAGCCACCAGCGGCCCGGCAGCGGATCGGCCCGCCAGGCCAGCCGGGCGCGCCACAGCAGCGCCAGCGCCGCCACCGCGCTGGCCCACAGCGGCAGGTAGGCCACCTGCGGCAGCAGCACCCAGGCGAGCACCGCCAGCAGGAACAGCGTGTCGCGGCTGTCGCGCGGCAGGGCGGCCGCGGCGGCCAGCGGCCGGGCGAACGGGTTCAGCATCGGGCCAGGGCCTCCAGGCAGCGCCGTTGGTGGGCCGCGCCGTGCGCCGGCGCGATCTGCAGGCCCGGCAGCCGCAGGCCGTAGGGCACACCCAGCCGCTCGGCCTGCTGCACCCAGGAGCACAGGCGCGAGAGCCGGGTCTCCATGTCGGTCGTGCCGGCTTGCGCATGGTCGAGCCAGAGGTCCTGCTGCTGCGACTGGTGGGTGTCGCGGCTCACCAGGTCGTCGGTGCCCGCGGCGATGGCGCGGGCCGCTTTCTTCCACACCACCAGCCGCACCGGGTCGCCGCGCTGGTAGGCGCGCACCCCGTCGATCTCGCCCGGCCCGTGGGCATGCATCTGCAGCGCGGCTGTGCCGGCGCGCGGCTCGCCGGTGGGCAGCGGCGGCGGCGGCAGTTCGGGCGCCGGGTAGACCAGCACCTCGGACGCCGGCCGCCAGAGCGCCCAGACCCGGAAGCTGCCGATCGGGAAGCGCGTCTCGGCCGTCACCGGCGGCACCGGGTGGATGCCGCGCGCGGGCGCCTCGAAGGCGATGCGCACCGTGGCCTGGCCGCCGGCCGGCACGTCGGTCCAGGCGCGGGCGTCGCTGCCCTGCACCGCGAGGGACACCGCATGCCGTGGGGTGGCGCGCTCGCTGGCCAACTGCACTTCCAGCGTGGCGGCGCTGCCGGCGAAGGCGGGCTCGGGCGGCACCAGGTGCAGCGTCAGGCCGCGCAGGGTGCCGTGGCCCAGGTGCATGCCGACCAAGGCGGCGCCGGCCAGCAGGAAGGTGAGCAGGTAGCCCAGGTTCAGTTCGAAATTGATCGACGCCACCAGCAGCACCAGCAGCGTGGCCGCCAGCGCCAGGCCGGCGCGCGAGGGCAGGATGTAGACGTTGCGCTGCGTCAGCACCTGCGTGTCCTGCCGCGGCAGCCGCGCCAGGAACCAGGCGTTGACGCGGCCGGTGCGGGGCTGCTTGGTCATGGCCGTACTAGCTGAGCGCCACCGCCTCGACCATCGCCCGCACCTGCTCGACCGATCCCCGGCCGGCATTGCCCACCGGCACCAGCCGGTGCGCCACGCACTGCGGTAGGATGGCCTGCAGGTCGTCGGGCGCCACGTAGTCGCGGCCGGCCAGCAGGGCCTGGGCCTTGGCGGCGCGCAGCACCGCCAGCCCGGCGCGCGGCGAAAGCCCCTGCAGGAACCAGCGGCCCGAGCGGGTGGCGGCCAGCAGCGACTGCAGGTAGTCGAGCAGCGGCTCCGACGCATGCACCGCCAGCACCTCCTGCTGGATCGCGACCAGCTCCTCGGTGGAGAGCAAGGGCCGCAGGTGGTCGAGCATCTCGCGCCGGTCTTCGCCGGCCAGCAGCACCCGCTCGGCGGCGCGGTCGGGGTAGCCGAGCGAGATGCGCATCAGGAACCGGTCGAGCTGCGATTCGGGCAGCGCGAAGGTGCCGAGCTGGTCGTGCGGATTCTGGGTGGCGATCACGAAGAAGGGCTGCGGCAGCATCCGCGTCTCGCCCTCCACCGTGACCTGCTTTTCTTCCATCGCTTCGAGCAATGCGCTCTGCGTCTTGGGGCTGGCGCGGTTGATCTCGTCGGCCAGCAGCACCTGGGCGAAGACCGGGCCGGGGTGGAATACGAAGCCTTCCCGGCCGCGCTCGTAGACCGACACGCCCACCAGGTCGCCGGGCATCAGGTCGGCGGTGAACTGGACCCGCGAGAATTGCAGGCCGAAGGTGCGCGAGAGCGCATGCGCCAGCGTGGTCTTACCGACGCCCGGAACGTCCTCGATCAGCAGATGGCCCCCGGCCATGAGGCATGCCACGCAGTCGCGGACCTGGTCGGTCTTGCCCACGATCACCGTGTTAAGCTGGCCCAGCAGGGCCTGGAGTTTCCGCTGTGTCTGCATAGGGCACCGACGTTAGCTGAAAAAAGAGGACGCCAGTCCGAAGAGACGTGAATAAAACAGGCTACTTCACCCATAAGGACTGCTGGAAGCACGACATGGGCGCCGGGCACCCCGAGTGCGCGGCCCGGCTCGATGCGATCGAGGACCGCCTGCTGCTGACCGGCGTGGCCGATGCGCTGGAGCGCCGCGAGGCGCCGCTGGCCAGCCAGTCCCAGATCGTCCGCGCCCACCCGGTGGCGCACCTCGACCGGCTGCGCGGCATGACCGACCGCCTGGCCGAGGACGTCGCCGCCGGCGGCCCCGAGCATACCGCGATCGATCCCGACACCCGCCTCAACCTCCACACCGTCGATGCCGCCCTGCGCGCGGCCGGTGCCGCGGTGGCCGCCACCGACGCGGTGCTGTCGGGCGAACTGGAAAACGCCTTCTGCGCGGTGCGCCCGCCGGGCCACCATGCGGAGGCCGCCAGGGCGATGGGCTTCTGCTTCTTCAACAACGTGGCGGTGGCGGCGCGGCATGCGCTGGAGGTGCACCACCTCGGGCGCGTCGCGATCGTCGACTTCGACGTGCACCACGGCAACGGCACCGAGAACATCTTCGCCGGCGACGACCGGGTGCTGATGGTCGGCATCTTCCAGCATCCGCTCTATCCGTTTTCCGGTACCGACCACCCGGCCCCCAATATGCTCAACCTGCCGGTGCCGGCCTATACCCGCGGCATGGATGTGCGCGAACTGATCGAGATGATGTGGATCCCGCGGCTCGAAGCGTTCGAGCCCGAGATGGTGTTCGTCAGCGCCGGCTTCGACGCCCACCGCGAGGACGACCTTGGCCAGCTCGGCCTGACCGACCAGGATTTCGCCTGGATCACCGGCCGGGTCAAGGACATCGCCCGGCGCTACGCGCGGGGTCGCATCGTCTCGTGCCTGGAGGGCGGCTACCACCTAGACGCGCTGGCACGCAGCGTCGAGCAGCACATCCGGGTCCTGGCCGACATCTGAGGCGGGAAGCCCGGCGTCGGCGCATGCCGGCGTGCCGCGCGCAGGGGTGGAAACATGAGGGTACATGCCCTGCCGCGGCCTCTCTATAATGAAAAAAGAACGACCGTGCTTTTGTATGCCCCGGCGCCGGTCGCCCCCGATGGGCGCAGGTCGATCGTCCGTGTTTGGTTAAGTGGACGCTTAACGAAACGCGGATGTGCATAGAATCGATCGCATATCCCCGATTCCCACCATCCTCACAGGAGCCGCAGCAATGAAGGTTTTGGTCCCCGTCAAGCGGGTAGTCGACTACAACGTGAAAGTCCGTGTGAAATCCGACGGCAGCGGCGTGGACATCGCCAACGTCAAGATGAGCATGAACCCCTTCGACGAGATCGCGGTAGAGGAAGCGGTGCGCCTGAAGGAAAAGGGCATCGTCACCGAGATCGTCGCGGTCAGCTGCGGTGACACCAAATGCCAGGAAACCCTGCGCACCGCGATGGCCATCGGCGCCGACCGCGGCATCCTGGTCGAGACCACCGCCGAGCTGCAGCCCCTGGCCGTCGCCAAGCTGCTGAAGGCACTGGTCGACAAGGAGCAGCCTCAGCTGGTCATCCTCGGCAAGCAGGCAATCGACGACGACAGCAACCAGACCGGCCAGATGCTGGCCGCGCTCGCCGACCTGCCGCAGGCCACCTTCGCCAGCAAGGTCGAAGCGACCGCGGACAAGGTCACGGTCACCCGCGAAGTCGACGGCGGTCTGGAAACCATCGCGCTGACCCTGCCCGCGATCGTCACCACCGACCTGCGCCTCAACGAGCCCCGCTACGTCACCTTGCCCAACATCATGAAGGCCAAGAAGAAGCAGCTCGACGTCGTCAGGCCCGAGGACCTGGGCGTAGACGTGACGCCCCGCCTGAAGACCCTCAAGGTTTCCGAGCCACCGAAGCGCGGCGCCGGCATCAAGGTGCCCGACGTCGCCACGCTGGTGAACAAGCTCAAGACCGAAGCCAAAGTGATTTGAGGAAGAGAGAAAACAACATGAGCGCACTCGTCATCGCGGAACACGACAACCAGTCGATCAAGCCCTCCACCCTCAACACCGTGACCGCCGCCATCGCCTGCGACGCCGACGTGCACCTGCTGGTGGCCGGCGCCGGCGCCCAGGCCGCGGCCGACGCCGCCGCCAGGATCGCGGGCGTGACCAAGGTCATTCTGGCCGACGGCCCGAGCCTGGCCGAAGGCCTGGCCGAGAACGTCGCGGCGCAGGTGCTGGCCCTGGCGGGAAACGGGGCCGGCAGCTACGGCCACATCCTGTTCCCGGCCACCGCCGCGGGCAAGAACGTCGCGCCGCGCGTGGCCGCCAGGCTCGACGCCGCGCAGATCAGCGACATCACCAAGGTCGACAGCCCCGACACCTTCGAGCGCCCGATCTACGCCGGCAACGCCATCGCCACCGTGCAGAGCGCCGACAAGACCAAGGTCATCACCGTGCGCACCACCGGCTTCGACCCGGCGGCGGCCGAAGGCGGCAGCGCGACGGTCGAGAAGGCCGAGGCCGTGGCCGACAGCGGCAAAAGCAGCTTCGTCGGCCGCGAAGTCACCAAGAGCGACCGTCCGGATCTCACCGCCGCCAAGATCATCGTCTCGGGTGGCCGGGCACTCGGCAGCGCCGAGAAGTTCGACGAGGTGCTGACGCCGCTGGCCGACAAGCTCAACGCCGGCCTGGGCGCGAGCCGCGCCGCGGTCGATGCGGGCTACGCGCCCAACGACTGGCAGGTGGGCCAGACCGGCAAGATCGTGGCGCCGCAGCTCTACATCGCCGCCGGCATCTCGGGCGCGATCCAGCACCTGGCCGGCATGAAGGACTCCAAGGTGATCGTCGCGATCAACAAGGATGCCGAGGCGCCGATCTTCTCGGTGGCCGACTACGGCCTGGAGGCCGACCTTTTCGTGGCGGTGCCGGAACTGGTCGCCGCGCTCTGACGCTCTACGCTCCGAACGGCGTTCCTAGACGCCGTTTTCCACCCGCCGGCCCTCCGCCATGACAATGCCCCGAGCGGCCGCCGGTCGCACGGGCGCAACCAGGACAAGCCCGTGAGCTACCAGGCACCCCTCCAAGACATGCTGTTCAACCTCGAGCACCTGGCGCAGATCGAGCAGATCGCCGCGCTGCCGGGCTTCGAGGATGCGGGCCTCGACACCGCACGCGCGGTGCTCGAGGAATGCGGCCGCTTCAACCACGACGTGGTCGCGCCGCTCAACCGTGTCGGCGACACCGACCCGTCGTTCTGGAAGAACGGCGCGGTCATCGCCACGCCCGGCTTCAAGGAGGCGTTCAGGCAGTACGCCGAGGGCGGTTGGCAGGGCTTGCAGCACCCGGCCGACGTCGGCGGGCAGGGCTTGCCCAAGGCCATCGGCGCGGCCTGCGTCGAAATGCTCAACTCGGCCAACCTGAGCTTCGCGCTGTGCCCGCTGCTCTCCGACGGCGCGATCGAGGCGCTGCTGACCGCCGGCAGCGAGCAGCTCAAGTCGGTCTACCTGGAGAAGCTGGTCGGCGGCCGATGGACCGGCACGATGAACCTGACCGAGCCGCAGGCCGGCAGCGACCTGTCGCTGGTGCGCACCAAGGCGCAGCCGCAGGACGACGGCAGCTACAAGGTCTCGGGCACCAAGATCTACATCACCTGGGGCGAGCACGACATGTCCGAGAACATCGTCCATCTGGTGCTGGCCCGGGTGGCCGGCGCGCCGGAGGGCGTCAAGGGCATCAGCCTGTTCGTCTGCCCCAAGTTCCTGGTCGAGGCAGACGGCAGCCTGGGCGCCCGCAACGACGTGCGGTGCATCAGCATCGAGCACAAGATGGGCATCAGGGCCAGCCCCACCGCGGTGCTGCAGTTCGGCGACGGCCTCGCGGCGAGCATTGCGGACAGCGCCGGGCCCGGTGCCGTGGGCTACCTGGTCGGCGAGGAGAACCGTGGCCTGGAGTACATGTTCATCATGATGAACGCGGCCCGCTTCGCCGTCGGCGTGCAGGGCGTGGCGGTGGCCGAGCGGGCCTACCAGAAGGCGGCGGCCTATGCCCGGGACCGGGTGCAGGGGCGTACGGTCGACGGCTCGCTGCCGCACAGCGCGACCATCGTCCACCACCCCGACGTGCGCCGCATGCTGATGACGATGCGCGCCTTCACCGAAGGCTGCCGCGCGATGGCGACCGCCGCCGCCGCCGCCCACGACGCCGCCCACCACGGCACCGACGCCGACAGCCGCGCGCAGCACCAGGCCTTCTACGAATTCCTGGTGCCGCTGGTCAAGGGCTTCTCGACCGAGATGAGCCTGGAGGTCACCTCCCTCGGCGTGCAGGTGCACGGCGGCATGGGCTTCATCGAGGAAACCGGCGCCGCGCAGTACTACCGCGACGCCAGGATCCTCACCATCTACGAAGGCACCACCGCGATCCAGGCCAACGACCTGGTCGGCCGCAAGACGGCGCGCGACGGAGGCCGCACCGCCCGCGCCATCGCGGCCCGGATCGAGCAGACCGAGGCCGCGCTGGCCGCCCGCGCCAGCGACGCCGCGGCCGAGGTGCTGCGCCACCTGCACGCGGCGCGCCTGGCCTACCTGGACGTAGTCGGCTTCGTGGTCGACAACGCCCGCGCCACGCCCAACGAGGTCTTCGCCGGCTCGGTGCCCTACCTGATGCTGGCCGGCAACCTGGTCGCCGGCTGGCAGCTGGCGCGCGCGCTGTTGGTGGCCGAGGACGGTCTCGCCCGGGACGAGAACACCGCCTTCGTGCGGGCGAAGATCGCCACCGCGCGTTTCTACGCCGGCCACATCCTCACCCGCGCGCCGGGCCTGCGCGACAGCATCGTCGACGGCGCGGCCAGCGTGTTGGCGATGCCGCTCGATGCATTCTGATCGGCAGATGCTATAAAAAACATAGCTGGTGGTCGGTGCCGCATGCCGGCTGCAGCCCTTTTTTATCCATAAAAGAGACCCATGCCCCACATTCCCGCGCCCCTCGACCGCCTGACGCTGCCCGTCATCGCCTCGCCGCTGTTCATCATCAGCAATCCGCAGCTGGTGATCGCCCAGTGCACCGCGGGCGTGGTCGGCGCGATGCCCGCCCTCAACGCCCGCCCGGCGGCGCAGCTCGACGACTGGCTGGCCGAGATCACCGAGGGCCTCGCCGCCTGGGACCGCGCCCATCCCCACCGGCCCGCCGCGCCGTTCGCGATCAACCAGATCGTGCATAAGAGCAACGACCGGCTCGACCACGACATGGAACTGGTCGCCAGGTACAAGGTGCCGCTGGTCATCACCTCTTTGGGCGCTCGTACCGACGTGAACGAGGCGATCCACGCCTACGGCGGCGTGGTGATGCACGACGTCATCAACAACGCCTTCGCCCACAAGGCGATCGAGAAGGGCGCCGACGGCCTGATCGCGGTGGCGGCCGGCGCCGGCGGCCACGCGGGGGTGAAGAGCCCGTTCGCCCTGGTCCAGGAGATCCGCCAGTGGTTCGACGGCCCGGTGGCGCTCAGCGGCGCCATCGCCACCGGCGGCGCGGTGTTGGCGGCCCAGGCGATGGGCGCCGACTTCGCCTACATCGGCTCGGCCTTCATCGCGACCGACGAGGCGCGCGCCAGCGACGCCTACAAGCAGGCGATCGTCGACGGCGACTCGGACGACGTGGTCTACAGCAACCTCTTCACCGGCGTGCACGGCAACTACCTGGCGCCCTCGATCGTGGCCGCCGGCCTCGACCCCGCCAACCTGCCGCAGAGCGACCCGAGCAAGATGAACTTCGGCGGCGATGCGAAGAAGGCCTGGAAGGACATCTGGGGCTGCGGCCAGGGCATCGGCGCGGTCGACAAGGTAGTGCCCGCCGCCGAGCTGGTCGCGCGGCTGCGCAGCGAGTACCAGGCCGCCCGCGGCCGGTTGCTGGGCTAGTCGCCCACGCAGCTCGTCACCCGTTTGCGCCGCGCGGCGTCCCGCACGCCGGCATCCTCTTATCCCGTCAGATCCGTTTCCCATGACTTCATCCGTTTTTCGCACCGCGCTCGTGCTCGGCCTGCTCTCGGCCATCGGCCCGTTCGCGATCGACATGTACCTGCCGGCACTGCCCTCCATCGGCCAGGCGCTGGGGGCCGACGCCGGCGCGGTGCAGATGAGCCTGATGGCGTTCTTCATCTCGCTCGGCCTGGGTCAGATCGTCTACGGGCCGGTTTCCGACATGGTCGGCCGCCGCGCGCCGCTGGTGGTGGGCCTGATGCTGTTCGGCGCCGGCAGCGTCGGTTGCGCGCTGGCCACCGACGTGCACACGCTGATCGGCTTTCGCTTCCTGCAGGGCCTGGGCGCCTGCGCCGGCATGGTGGTGCCCCGCGCCGTGGTGCGCGACCTGCACACCGGCCCCGACGCGGCACGGCTGATGTCGCTGCTGATGCTGGTCTTCAGCGTCTCGCCGATCCTGGCGCCGCTCACCGGCAGCCTGCTGATCGAGGCGGCCGGCTGGCGCGCGGTGTTCTGGGCGGTGACCGCCGCGGCCATCGCCGGCCTGGCGCTGATCGCCACCGGCCTGCCCGAGACCCGGCCGCCCGCCCAGCGGGTGGAGAGCAGCGTCGGCAGCGCCCTGGCCGCATACGGCCTGCTGCTGCGCGATACGCACTTCCTGGGGCTGGTGTTCATCGGCGCCTTCGGCATCTCGGGCTTCTTCGCATACCTGGCCAACTCGTCCTTCGTGCTGATCGAGCACTACGGCCTGAGCCCGCGGATGTACAGCATCGCCTTCTCGGTGAACGCGGTGTCGTTCATCGGCGCGTCGCAGTTCACCGGCCGGCTGACGGCCCGCTTCGGCCTGGTACCGGTGGTGCGATTCGCCGTGGCCGGCTATGCGGCCACGATGCTGGCGGGCTTGGCGGTGCACTTGGCGGGTGTCGACCACCTGTTGGTGATGGCCGCGCTGCTTTTCGTCGGCTACGGGTTCCTGGGCCTGGTGGTGCCCACCACCGCGGTGCTGGCGCTGGACGCCCACGGCAGCATCGCCGGCACCGCCTCGGCGCTGATGGGCACCCTGCAGTTCGCGACCGGCGCGGTGGTGATCGCGGTGGTGGGGCTGTTCGTGGACGGTACGGCGCGGCCGATGCTGGCAGGTATCGCTGCCTGTGCCGTGCTGGCGGCGGTGGTGGCACGGTGCACTTTGTCGAGGACCGCCGCGGACCGATAGGCCGCGCCGAATGGCGCAGGCGCGGACGGCACGACCGCTGCCCCGAGCCCGACGATCTGCGTGCCGCGCGGGTCGTCCCACGGCGAGCGGCATATCGGCGATCCGTTCCCTGCATTCGCTTGCCGAGGGGCCGTGCCGCACACAACGGGTTTCATTCTGGTTTTTCGCATTCCGGCGCGGCGATTCGCACACCGGCATTACCTGGCGGTTTTATCCCATAAAAAACTTCTTTTGATCGAAAGGAGTTTTTTATGGGAAACATATGTGCAGGAGGCGTGTCTTCCAATGTCCGTTCGCCGACTGGCCTATCCGATATATCCCAGGATACGGTGCTGGGCGGTTCGAATTCGATGCCCGGGCGTGGAGGCCCTCTTCGAAATCTTCGCCGCCGAACGGTGAACTCGCCAGAGCTTGATACGGAAAATCTCCTTGCAAGGGCCGACGCGTTATATAACGTCGTGAACCAACTTCTAACCCGTGGAAATAGCATGGTGGCGAGCCCCGAGCTGGCGCTGATTTTAGGCCCTGCGTATGAGTTGCAGGGTGAAATCGCGGCGGCGCGGGTCATGGGTCTGAACGAAAATGATCTGAATATATTAACCCTGAGAGCAGATGACCTTCGAGAGCAAATGGCGGCATTCGAACGCACACCTCCCGATAGCGGAAGGTCGTCGCCCGAATGGGATTCGATTGAATATCCTGCCACAGGTCGTTGATCGGATCCACGATCCTGGCGCAGATCGTAGCGCGGGTCTTGCGCACAGGTTTCGGTCTTGTTTCGAATTCTGCCACGGCGCTTCGCAGGCCGGCACGTCGTGGTACCGCTCGCTTGATAAAAATACGCCTTCAGCGAAGGGAGTGCTCAATGGGAAATATGCGTACAGGGTGTTTGTCCGGCAGCACTTTCTCGCTGCGTGCGCGATCCGATGTAGCCGGACGTACCGTATCTAATGCTTCAACCGCGATGCGCGCAGGTAGAGGTTTTCTTCAAGACTTCAGCCGTCGCGGAGTGGCTTTGGAAAGCATCGATGCCACGGAAAACGAAACTTTCGTCAATGTGATCGGGCTTCTGAGCCGCGCCCTTCGTCTGGAACAGAGTTCAGTGCTGGATGAATGGAGAAGCCGGGCATACAGGCTGCAAGATGAACTCGTGGAGGCACTGGCCGGGGGAATGAACGAAAATGCCTCGCATGAATTTCGCCAAAGAGAAAATTCGCTCCGATACGAACTGGAAATTCACGAGCGCCTGTTTTCCGATGGCGAGCCCTCGTACATCGATTTCGACGTCTTCGAGTATCCTGGTGCATCCGGCCGCCTCGGTGCGACACGCGCGAACGCAGGCTGTTGATCTGCATCGGTCCGGTGCTTCGGCCGGCCCGCATCCGGTTAGGCAGGGCCCGGTGCGCACGCATGCCACTCTCGGGCGCGAACAGCACAGCGGCGCAGGGTGCTTTATATTTGAACAGCAGCCGAGCCGCCATGTCCGACGTCACCATCCCCCTCCATGCCCTCAAGGGCCGCGGCGCGGCCACGCGGATCGCGCACCGGTTCGAATCGGCCGAACGCGATGCCTACGACGACGGCTGGGGCTCGATCGACGCGCTCGAGGCCGACCGGCCCGCGCAGTCGCCGACGGAGGTGCGCTTCGAGGACTGCAAGAGCGCGATCAGCCGCAACGACTCCCCCGACATCCCGTTCGACGCGTCGCTCAATCCGTACCGCGGCTGCGAGCACGGCTGCATCTACTGTTTCGCCCGGCCCACGCACAGCTACCTCAACCTGTCGCCGGGCCTGGATTTCGAAACCAAGATCATCGCCAAGCGCAACCTGGCCGCGGTGCTGCGCCAGGAGATCGCACGGCCCGGCTACCGGCCGAGCCACATCGCGATCGGCACCGCGACCGATTGCTACCAGCCGGTGGAGCGCGAGCTGCGGCTGACCCGCGCGGCGATCGCGGTGCTGCACGAGGCCCGCCACCCGTTCGGCCTGGTGACCAAGTCGAGCGCGGTCGAGGCCGACATCGACCTGCTGGGCGCCGCCGCCGCGGAGAACCGGGCGGCGGTCTACATCACCATCACTACGCTGGACGCCCGGCTGACCCGCATCCTGGAGCCGCGCGCCGCCGCCCCGCACCGCCGGCTGCGCACGATCCGCACGCTGGTCGCGGCCGGCATTCCGGTGGGGGTGAGCGTGGCGCCGCAGATTCCGTTCATCACCGAGGACATGGAGCAGGTGCTGGCCGCCGCACGCGAGGCCGGCGCGCAGAGCGCGTTCTACACCGTGGTGCGGCTGCCCTGGGAGGTGGCGCCGCTGTTCAAGCAGTGGCTGCAGGTGCACTACCCCGACCGCGCCGCACGGGTCATGGCCCGCATCCAGGACATGCGCGGCGGCAAGGACTACGACGCGGATTTCGCCACCCGGATGAAGGGCGGCGGCCTCTGGGCCGACCTGATTCGCCAACGCTTCGAGAAGGCCACCCACCGGCTTGGCTTCAGCCGCCAGCGCATCGCGCTGGACATCCAGCAGTTTCGCCCGCCGGGGCCGCAAGGGCAGGGCAGCCTGTTCTGATGACGCTGCGGCCCGCAGATGTCGGCCCGCTAATCCGTAAGCCTTTGCGGAACGCCGGCCGTCAACTATTAAAAAAATAGCGAATCGGCTGCCGATCCTACGGCTGTCCCGCGCGATGCGCACCGCCGGCAGAGCCAGCACGCGGCCCATGATGGCGCGCCGCGTCCGCAGCAGCCAGCCTTCGCTGTGCGACAGGGCGCGGGTGATGCCGGCGGCGCCCGGCGCGCGCTGCATGCTGCCCGGCATCCGCCCTCAGCGTCTTCGCTTGCGCGCCACGGCGACCGACCGGGGCGGCAGACCCAGTGCGGCGCGTGCCAGTGCATCCGCCTCCGCGTTGCGGTGGCAGGGAATCCAACGCAGGTCGGCCGGGGCGAAGGCGGCGAGGCGCGTGCGGGCGTCGGCGAACGCGTCTGCCAGGTGCGCGATGGGGGCGGGAGCCGCAGGCCCCAGGTGCGCCACCACGGTGCCACTGTCGGTGTGGATGCGCACGGCCGTGGCACCATGGGCGCGGGCTTCGTCCAGCGCGGCGATCAAGGCGCGCAGCTCGGCTTCATTGTTGCAGCCGGTGCCGGGTGCCAGGCGCGAGAGAGTGTGCCGCTCGCCGTCGGGCGCGACCAGCACCGCGCCCAGGCCCATCCGGCCGGGGTTGGGCATCGCGCTGCCGTCGCAGTGGAGGGTCCACCAGAGCGGGGCGCCCGCTGGGTGTACCGCCGCCGTGTCGTGAGACACGATGGCCGTCGAAGGCGTTCGCAGGCCGGCCGGGTCGGCCGCGGGTGCCGCCACCGCTCAGCCGCAGAGCGTCGCCGCGTGGTGCGCCAGGTGGTCGTCGACGAAGGTCGAGACGAAGTAGTAGCCGTGGTCGTACCCCGCGTGTCGGCGCAGCGTCAGCGGTTGCGCGACCTGGGCGCAGGCGACCTCGAACAGCTCGGGGCGCAACTGCTGCTGGTGCAGGAATTTGTCGTCCAGGCCCTGGTCCACCAGGATGCCCTGCGGGTACGGTGCCACCGACAGCCCCTGCATCAGCGCGCTGGCGTCGTGCGCGGCCCAGGTGCTGCGGTCGGCGCCCAGGTAGCCGACGAAGGCCTTCTCGCCCCAGGCGCATTGGGTGGGCGCGGCGATGGGGGCGAAGGCGGATACCGAGCGGAAGCGGCCCGGGTGCCGCAGCGCCAGCGTCAGCGCGCCATGGCCGCCCATCGAATGGCCGAAGATGCCCAGCTTGTCGGCCGCCATCGGCAGCGCGGCCTGCAGCAGCGGCAGCAGCTCGTCGAGCAGGTAGCTCTCCATCCGCCAATGAAAGGCCCACGGCGCTTCGGTCGCATCCAGGTAGAAGCCTGCGCCGACGCCGAAATCCCAGCTGTCGGCCTCGCCCGGCACCTGGGCGCCGCGCGGGCTGGTGTCGGGCGCGATCAGGGCCAGGCCCAGTTCGGCGGCACGGCGCTGGGCACCGGCCTTGGTGGGGAAAGTCTCTTCGTTGCAGGTCAGGCCGGCCAGGTAGACCACCGCGGGCACAGGCCCGTGCCGCGCCGCCGGCGGCAGGAAGACCGAGAAGCGCATCGGCAGGCCGACGGTGCCGGAGGCGTGCTCGTAGAAGCTCTGGGTGCCGTCGAAGCAGCGGTGCGCCGAGCGCAGGGTGAAGGCGGCGGTGCCGGTGTCGGTGGTGTCGGTCATGGACGCAAGCCGTGCAGCAGGTCGGCCACCGCGTCGGCGAACGCCTGCGGCTTTTCCTGCGGAAGGTTATGGCCGGCACCGGGCACGACGCGGTGCTCGCGCGGGCCGGTGAAATGGTGGCCGTGGTCGGCGGTGCCGCCGAGGGCCATCACGCCGTCGTCGGCACCGTCGAGCGTGATGGTGGGCACGCCGATGGCGGGCTGCTGCGCCAGCAGGGCCTCGGTGGCGGCGCAGGCCGGGTCGCCCGCGACCAGGCCGTAGCGGTGGCGGTACGAGTGGATCACCACCGACACGAAATCGGGGTTGTCGAACGACGCCGCGCTGCGCGCGAAGGTCGCGTCGTCGAAGGCCCAGGTGGGCGACCACATCCGCCAGAGCAGCTGGCAGAGCGCCGCGCGATGGGCTTGCAGGCCGGCGCGGCCGCGGTCGCCGTGGAAGTAGTACTGGTACCAGAGCCGCGCTTCCTGCTCGGGCGCGGCCGGCTCCAGCGCGCTGGCGATGTGCTGCAGGTTGTAGCTGTTGCAGGAGACCAGGGCGGCGCAGCGCTCGGGCTGCAGGGCCGCCACGATGCAGGCGGCGCGGCCGCCCCAGTCGTAGCCGGCCAGCACCGCGCGGGGCATCGCCAGCGCGTCGAGCAGGGCCAGCAGGTCCTGGCCCAGGGCCGCCTGCTCGCCCGAGCGGGGCGTGGCCGCGTCGACGAACCGCGTCGGGCCGCAGCCGCGCAGGTAGGGCACCGCCACCCGGCAGCCTCGGGCGGCCAGCAGGGGCGCCACCTCGGCGTAGGCTTGCACGTCGTACGGAAAGCCGTGCAGCAGCACGACCGGCGTGCCGTCGGCCGGGCCGCTCTCATGGAAGGCGACGTCCAGCACGCCGGCCCGCACCCGGCGCAGGGTGCCCAGGCTTTCAGTCATACAGAACAACGCCGCGGATCGATTCGCCGCGCTTCATCAGGTCGAAGCCCTTGTTGATGTCCTCGAGCGGCATGGTGTGGGTGATGAGCGGGTCGATGCTGATCTTGCCTTCCATGTACCAGTCGACGATCTTCGGCACGTCGGTGCGGCCGCGGGCGCCGCCGAAGGCCGAGCCTTCCCACTTGCGGCCGGTGACCAGCTGGAACGGTCGCGTGCTGATCTCGGCACCGGCCTCGGCCACGCCGATGATGATGCTGCGGCCCCAGCCCTTGTGGGTGCACTCCAGCGCCTGGCGCATCACCTTCGTGTTGCCTATGCATTCGAAGCTGTAGTCGGCGCCGCCGTCGGTCAGTTGCTGGATCGCCTCGACGATGTTGCCGCCGGCCGCCTCGATGTCCTTCGGATTCAGGAAGTGGGTCATGCCGAACTGGCGGGCCATCGCCTCGCGCTCGGGGTTCAGGTCTACGCCGATGATCTTGTCGGCACCCACCATCTTGGCGCCCTGGACCACGTTCAGGCCGATGCCGCCCAGACCGAAGACGACCACGTTGGCGCCGGCTTCCACCTGCGCGGTGAACAGCACCGCGCCGATGCCGGTGGTGACACCGCAGCCGATGTAGCAGACCTTGTCGAAGGGCGCGTCCTCGCGGATCTTGGCCAGCGAAATCTCGGGCGCCACCGTGTAGTTGCTGAAGGTGCTGGTGCCCATGTAGTGGAAGATCGGATTGGCCGCAAGGCTGAAGCGGCTGGTGGCGTCGGGCATCAGGCCCTTGCCCTGGGTGCCGCGGATCAGCTGGCACAGGTTGGTCTTGCGGGACAGGCAAAACTTGCACTGCCGGCACTCCGGCGTGTAGAGCGGAATGACGTGGTCGCCCTTCTTGAGCGTGGTCACGCCAGGGCCGACGTCGACCACGATGCCCGCGCCTTCGTGTCCCAGGATCGCCGGGAAGATGCCCTCGGGATCGGCGCCCGACAGGGTGTAGTAGTCGGTATGGCAGATGCCGGTGGCCTTGAGTTCCACCAGCACTTCGCCGAAGCGCGGTCCGTCGAGGTCCACGGTTTCGATGGTCAGGGGCTGGCCCGATTGCCAGGCGACGGCGGCTTTGGTTTTCATGGGAAGTACGGGGTGGAGTGGAATGAGGTGCGGGTGGCAGCGGAGCACGCTGGCGGGCGTTCGGTGCAGAAGCCCATCGTAGCGGCCACCAGCTTATCCCGACGCGCGCGGCGGATTTCCCGGTGGGGAAGTTCGGTAGGCGGTCGCCTTCTGCCAGCACAGGCCAGACGAGGCCGGAATTACAAGCGAAATGTGCCTGTAGCCGGCTTACTGCGCCGGCCTCTAGCTATTGAATGTGTAGCAAGCGGGCTTGTCGCCTTCGCCGCGTGGCGATGCATCCGGAAACGAAAAGGCCCGCACGCGGCGGGCCTCGGTGCATGCGGCCCGAAAGCCGCAGCAGGATCAGCGCTTGTCGAGCGGCTGCACGTCGCGGCGCTCGGAGCCGACGAAGAGCTGGCGCGGACGGCCGATCTTGTACTCGGGGTCGCCGATCATCTCGTTGAGCTGGGCGATCCAGCCGACGGTGCGCGCCAGGGCGAACACGGCGGTGAACAGTGGCACCGGGATGCCGATCGCGCGCTGCACGATGCCCGAGTAGAAGTCGACGTTCGGGTAGAGCTTGCGCTGCACGAAGTAGTCGTCCTCCAGGGCGATCTTCTCGAGGGCCATGGCCAGCTTGAAGAGCGGATCGTTTTCCAGGCCCAGCTCGCCCAGCACTTCCTTGCAGGTCTCCTGCATCAGCTTGGCGCGCGGGTCGTAGTTTTTGTAGACCCGGTGACCGAAGCCCATCAGTTTGACGCCGGAGTTCTTGTCCTTGACCTGCTTGATGAACTCGCCGATCTTCTCGACGCCGCCCGCCTTCTGAATGTCGTAGAGCATGTTGAGCGCCGCCTCGTTGGCGCCGCCGTGGGCCGGACCCCAGAGGCAGGCCACGCCGGCCGCGATGGCCGCGAACGGATTGGTGCCCGACGAGCCGCACAGGCGCACGGTGGAGGTGGAGGCGTTCTGCTCGTGGTCGGCGTGCAGGATGAAGATGCGGTCCAGGGCTTTCTCGAGCACCGGGCTGACCTTGTATTCCTCGCACGGCGTGGCGAACATCATGTGCAGGAAGTTGCCGGCGTAGCTGAGTTCGTTGCGCGGATACATGTAAGGCTGGCCGATGCCGTACTTGTAGGCCATGGCGACCAGCGTCGGCATCTTGGCGATCAGGCGGATCGCCGAGATCTCGCGGTGCTCTGGGTTGTTGATGTCGGTGCTGTCGTGGTAGAAGGCCGAAAGGCCGCCCACCAGGCCGGTCATGACCGCCATCGGATGCGCGTCGCGTCGGAAGCCCCGCAGGAAGAACTGCATCTGCTCGTTGACCATCGTGTGGTTGGTCACGAGCCTCTCGAAGTCGGCCTTCTTCTCGGCGTCCGGCAGTTCGCCGTAGAGCAACAAGTGCGAGGTCTCGAGGTAGTCGCAGTTCTGCGCCAGCTGCTCGATCGGGTAGCCGCGGTAGAGCAGCTCGCCCTTGTCGCCGTCGATGTAGGTGATGCCCGACTGGCACGCCGCCGTGGAAAGAAAGCCCGGGTCGTAGGTGAACATGCCCGTCTGCGCATAGAGCTTGCGGATGTCGACGACCTCCGGGCCGATGCTGCCCTGGTAAACCGGAAGCTCCACGCTCGGGCTGCCGTTGCTGAACGACAGGGTGGCTTTGTTGTCCGCTAGCTTCATGTGCTTTCCTTGGTTGGTGCCCGTTGCGGGAATCCCGTTCGGAGCGTCTCGTTGAAATCGGTGGTCTGCAAGGGGCGGGGAGGCCGATCGGACTCTCAACATGTCCAGCACCTCGCGTGCCTCGGGCGCCTCGGCCGGCGCGCCCTCGGGATTCTTGCGGCGCAGCACCAGGTCGAGCAGGTCGTGGTCCGACAGGTCCATCAGCAGCCCCAGGCCGCGCGCCTGCCGCACCGTGATCGTCTGCTCGTGGCGAGCGAAGAAGCGCTCGATGAGCAGGTCGTTTTCCAGCAGGCCCCGCCGGCAGCGCCAGTGCAGCTTGCTGAGGGCCCGCTCGTCGAGCAATGCGTCGTCCGCCGTCGTCTGCATCACACCGTCCTGCGAACCAGGAGTTCCTTGATCTTGCCGATCGCCTTGGTGGGGTTGAGTCCCTTCGGGCACACGTCGACGCAGTTCATGATGGTGTGGCAGCGGAACAGGCGGTACGGGTCCTCGAGGTTGTCGAGGCGGGCGCCGGTGTCCTCGTCGCGGCTGTCGGCGATGAAGCGGTAGGCCTGCAGCAGGCCGGCGGGGCCGACGAACTTGTCGGGGTTCCACCAAAAGCTCGGGCAGCTGGTCGAGCAGCTCGCGCACAGTATGCATTCGTACAGGCCGTCGAGTTCCTCGCGCTCCTCGGGCGACTGCAGCCGTTCCTTGGTGGGCGGCGGCGTGTCGTTGACCAGGTAAGGCTTGATCGAGTGGTACTGGGTGAAGAAGTTGGTCATGTCCACGATCACGTCGCGGATGACCGGCAGGCCGGGCAGGGGCTTGATGACGATCGGGTCTTTCAGGGTGCGAAGATTCGTCAGGCAGGCCAGGCCGTTCTTGCCGTTGATGTTCATCGCGTCCGAGCCGCAGACGCCTTCGCGGCACGAGCGGCGGAAGGCGATGGTCGGGTCGACCGCCTTCAGCTTGATCAGGGCGTCCAGAAGCATGCGTTCGTTGCCGTCGAGTTCGATCTCGATGGTCTGCATGTAGGGCCTGGAATCCTTGTCCGGATCGTAGCGGTAGATGTTGAATGTGCGCTTTTGCATGTTGTCTTCTCGCAGGTTTGTTCTGGGGCCGGGCGTTCAGAACGTCCGGACCTTGGGCGGCACGGTATCGACGGTCAGCGGCTTCATGCGGACCGGCTTGTAGGCCAGGCTGTTGGTCGCGCTGTGCCACAGAGTGTGCTTCATCCACTCGGCGTCGTTGCGGCCGAGCGGGAACTCCGCGTCGTCGGCCGGGCGCTCGTAGTCGTCGACCGTGTGGGCGCCGCGGCATTCGTGGCGGGCCGCCGCCGATACCATCGTGGCCTGGGCCACCTCGATCAGGTTGTCGACTTCCAGCGCCTCGATGCGTGCGGTGTTGAACACCTTCGACTTGTCCTTGAGCGTGATGCCCGCCACCCGGTCACGCAGCGCGGCGATCTTGGTCACGCCTTCGTCCATGCTGACCTGCTGGCGGAACACGCCGGCGTGCTGCTGCATGCTGGCGCGGATCTCGGCCGCCACGTCCTGGGCGTATTCGCCGTCGGTGGATGCCTCGAGCTGGTTCAGGCGCGCCAGGGTGCGGTCGGCCGAGGTGGCAGGCAGGTCCTTGTGCTCCTTCAACTTGTCGTTGTACTGGACGATGTGGTTGCCGGCCGCGCGGCCGAACACCAGCAGGTCGAGCAGCGAGTTGGTGCCCAGGCGGTTGGCGCCGTGCACGCTGACGCAGGAGCATTCGCCCACCGCGTACAGGCCGTTGACGACCTCGCTCTCGTTGGCCGCGTTCTGGACGACGACCTGGCCGTTGATGTTGGTCGGGATGCCGCCCATCTGGTAGTGGATGGTGGGCACCACCGGGATCGGCTCGCGGGTGATGTCGACGTTGGCGAAGTTGTGCCCGATCTCCTCGACCGAGGGCAGGCGCTTGCGGATCGTCTCGGCGCCCAGGTGGTCGAGCTTGAGCAGGATGTAGTCCTTGTTCGGACCGCAGCCCCGGCCTTCCTTGATCTCCTGGTCCATGCAGCGCGAGACGAAGTCGCGCGGCGCCAGATCCTTCAGGGTGGGCGCGTAGCGCTCCATGAAGCGTTCGCCGTTGCTGTTGAGCAGGATCGCGCCTTCGCCTCGGCAGCCTTCGGTCAACAGTACGCCGGCGCCGGCCACGCCGGTCGGGTGGAACTGCCAGAACTCCATGTCCTGCAGCGGGATGCCGGCGCGTGCCGCCATGCCCAGGCCGTCGCCGGTGTTGATGAAGGCGTTGGTCGATGCCTGGAAGATGCGGCCCGCGCCGCCGGTGGCCAGCAGCACGGTCTTGGCCTGCAGGATGTGCAGGTCGCCGGTTTCCATCTCGAGCGCGGTCACGCCGACCACGTCGCCGTCGTCGTCGCGGATCAAGTCGAGTGCCATCCATTCGACGAAGAACTGGGTGTGCGACTCGACGTTCTTCTGGTAGAGCGTGTGAAGCATCGCGTGGCCGGTGCGGTCTGCCGCGGCGCAGGCGCGCTGCACCGGCTTCTCGCCGTAGTTGGCGGTGTGGCCGCCGAACGGTCGCTGGTAGATCGTGCCGTCGGGGTTGCGGTCGAACGGCATGCCGAAGTGCTCCAGCTCGTAGACCACCTTGGGCGCTTCACGGCACATGAACTCGATCGCGTCCTGGTCGCCGAGCCAGTCGGAACCCTTGATCGTGTCGTAGAAGTGGTAGTGCCAGTTGTCCTCGCTCATGTTGCCGAGCGACGCGCCCACGCCGCCCTGCGCCGCGACGGTGTGCGAGCGGGTCGGGAAGACCTTGGAGAGCACCGCGACGTTGAGGCCGGCACGCGCCAGTTGCAGCGATGCGCGCATGCCGGAACCGCCGGCACCGACGATCACGACGTCGAATTTGCGCTTGGTGATGTTTTTCGTGGAGTAGGTCATTTTTCTTAGAGCCTCCAGAGCACCTGGATGCCCCAGCCGGCACAGCCGACCAGCCAGGCGATGGAAAAGATTTGCAGGACGAGGCGCAGCACCACGGGCTTGACGTAGTCCATCAGCACGTCGCGCATGCCGATCCACACGTGGTAGAGCAGGGCGACGATCACGACGAAGGTCAGCACCTTCATCCACTGGGCCGAGAAGATGCCCGCCCAGCGGTCGTAGCCGATCGGGCCGCGGGTCAGCAGGACCTGGGCCAGCACCACGACGGTGAAGAGGGCCATGATGATCGCGGTGGCGCGCTGGGCGATCCAGTCGCGAAGACCGTAGTGCGCACCGACGACGACGCGCTTGGAGCCATAGTTGACAGACATTCTTGTGCTCCTGGATCAGTACAGGCCGAACAGCTTGGCGCCCAGCACCAGCGTGAGGCCGAGGCTCAGGACCAGTACGGCGACGGCGGTATTGGCGCCTTTCGTCTTTTCCACCGCGTGGTGGTCGACGTCCATCCACAGGTGGCGGACGCCAGCGATGAAATGGTGCAGGTACGCCCAGATCAGGGCCAGCGCCACCAGCTTGAAGAAGAAACCGGGCACGTAGCCCACACCCATGTTGAAGGCCAGCTTGAAGCGGGCGAACGAGATTTCCGAAGACACCGACGCGTCGAACATCCAGATGATGAACGGCATCAGCACGAACATGATCACGCCGCTGACGCGGTGCAGGATCGAAACCCAGCCCGCGGCGGGCAGCCGGTAGGTCGTGAGATCGGTGAACGCATTGATATTGCGGAACTCGGGCCGCTTCTTGGCTAGCTCTGGCATGGGGGGCTTTCGTGGAGGTATCGGGTCCGTCGTCCGGCAGGTGCAGACAGCCCAAAATTCTATTGCAATGCACTACACCCGAAGACCACGCTTGCGGAACCTGACAGTTCCGCGGCAAAAGCGGCTGGGTGCGGACCGGCTCAACTCAGGTCGTTGCGGTAGTGGTAGCCCTCGGTTCGGTACAGGCCGCGGCGCAGTTCCATCGGCGTGTCGTTGTAGGTGAAGGCCAGCCGCTCGACGCTCAAAAGCGGACTGCCCTGCGGCACTTGCAGCAGTCCGGCCTGTTCGGCGGTGGCCGCGACCGCCCGCAGCTTCTCCGACGCCCGCACCATGCGGACACCGAATTCCAGCTCGAACAGCGCATAGGTCGGGCCGCGGTGCTCCTCCATGCGGACCGCCGTCAGGCCCTTGAAGGGCTGGCCGGGCAACCACAGTTCTTCGAAGATCGTCGGCACGCCCGAAAACGACAGTATGCGCCGCGCCTGCAATACCGGCTCCCCGGCCTTCAGGCGCAGGGTGCGGGCGATCTCGGCCGAGGAGCGGATGCGCTTGCAGTCGAGCACCTTGCGGTCGGCCTGCACCGGCTCGGGCGAGCCGTCGCTGGAGCGGTCGGGCACCAGCTTGAGAAAGCGGTAGCGCACCTGGCGCTCGGAATGGGTGGCGACGAAGGTGCCCTTGCCCTGGCGACGCACCACCAAGTTCTCGGCCGCGAGTTCGTCGATCGCCTTGCGCACCGTGCCCTGGCTGACCCGGAAGCGGGCGGCCAGCTCGATCTCGCTCGGGATCGCCTCGGCCGGTTTCCAGTCGCCCGCCTGCAGCCTCTGCAGAATCAGGCCCTTGATCTGCTGATAGAGCGGGCTGAACGCGGGAGTGCCGGCCTGCGGCGGCGCAGGCTCGGGCACGGCGGTAGCGGCGTTCGGCGAGAGGGAATGCATGGGCGGAAAATGTGGGCTCTGACCATGCGCGCCGTGGGAGCGCGCCGGCGCGATGCGGGGGCGTGCGACACGCCCGATCATATCTTATATAAGACATAAGACAAATTGACCGGTGTTCGGGAAACGGCAGTACACTCGCGAGTTGTCCTGGCCGGCCACGCGGCACCCGAGACAGATCTTGGAATCGACGAAGAGGCGTGAGCGGACACAGGCGGCAGGGCACCGTTTTCATCCCCTATCCAGGAGCTTTCCCTCATGAGCAAGACCCCCGTCCGGGTAGCCGTCACCGGCG
Source organism: Xylophilus ampelinus (assembly GCF_003217575.1). Lineage (GTDB taxonomy): Bacteria > Pseudomonadota > Gammaproteobacteria > Burkholderiales > Burkholderiaceae_C > Xylophilus > Xylophilus ampelinus. Next base: position 117,418 of record NZ_QJTC01000006.1, read on the forward strand.
CCGCAGGCCAAATCGGCTATGCCCTACTGTTTCGCATCGCTTCCGGCGAAATGCTCGGCAAGGACCAGCCCGTCGTCCTGCAACTGTTGGAGATCCCGGACGAGAAGGCCCAGAAGGCGCTCAAGGGCGTGATCATGGAACTGGAAGACTGCGCGTTCCCGCTGCTGGCCGGCGTGGTGCCCACCGGCGATCCGCTGGTCGCCTTCAAGGATGCCGACTATGCCCTGCTGGTCGGTGCCCGCCCACGCGGCCCCGGCATGGAGCGCGCCGACCTGCTGGCCGCCAACGCCCAGATATTCACCGCCCAGGGCAAGGCCCTCGACCAGGTCGCGAGCCGCAATGTCAAAGTGCTGGTGGTGGGCAACCCGGCCAACACCAATGCCTACATCGCGATGAAGAGCGCCCCGAGCCTGCCGCGCGAGAATTTCACCGCCATGCTGCGCCTGGACCACAACCGCGCCGCCAGCCAGATCGCGGCCAAGACCGGCACCAAGGTCGGCGACATCGAGAAGCTGACCGTCTGGGGCAACCACTCGCCCACGATGTACGCCGACTACCGCTTCGCCACCACCGGCGGCAAGGCGGTCAAGGACCTGATCAACGACCAGGTCTGGAATGCCGACACCTTCCTGCCGACCGTCGGCAAGCGCGGCGCCGCGATCATCGAAGCCCGTGGCCTGTCGTCGGCCGCGTCGGCCGCCAACGCCGCCATCGACCACATGCGCGACTGGGCGCTGGGCTCGCAGGGCAAGTGGGTCACGATGGGTATTGCGTCCAACGGCGAGTACGGCATTCCGAAGGACGTGATCTTCGGATTCCCGGTCACCACCGACGGCGGCAAGTACAGAATAGTCGAAGGCCTGGAGATCGACGCCTTCAGCCAGGAGCGGATCGACAAGACGCTCAAGGAACTGGAAGACGAGCAGGCCGGCGTCAAGCACCTGCTGTAAACCGGTCCGGGTTGTTTCGACGCGGCACCAAAAGCATCCCTTCGACATGAGCGACTGGAATCCCCTGCTCTACCGGCAGTTCGAGGACGAGCGCACCCGCAGGGCCGCCGAACTGCTGGCGCGTGTGCCGCTGGAGGCGCCGCGCCGCGTCGTCGATCTCGGCTGCGGGCCCGGCAATTCGACCGAGTTGCTGGTGCGCCGCTTTCCCGCCGCCCGCCTTCCGCCGGACCTGCGGTCCGGCCACTTGGCCGCGTACACCCGGCGCATCGATGCCGCCTGCCCGGTGCGTGCGGATGGACAGCGCCTGCTCGCCTTCCCGCGCATGTTCCTCGTCGCCCAGCGCGCTGCATGAGCGCAGTGCCCGCGTCCCATCCCCGGCAGGTGCTGCTCGGTGCGCAGGCCGGTGCCGTGGCGCTGCCGGTGTGCGACCACTACAGCGGCGTCGAGAAGCGTATGCAGAAGAGCCTGCAGCTGCAGGCCGAGATGACCGCCGAGTTCGGCGTCTGTCCCTTCGACGTGACCCTCGACTGCGAAGACGGCGCACCGGTGGGCGGCGAGGCCGAGCATGCCGACCTCGTAGCCGGCCTGGCGCTCGCGGCCGATGTCGGCGCCCGCGTGGCGGTGCGGGTGCATGCGGTGGACCACCCGGCGTTCGACGCCGACGTGGCGGCCATCGTGGGCCGCGCCGGGCACCGGCTGGTGCATGCCATGCTGCCCAAGGTCGAGTCCGTCGCCGACGTGGACCGTGCGGCGCGGGCTCTGGATGCCGCCGGTGCGGCCGGCCTGCCGCTGCAGGTGCTGATCGAATCGCCCGGCGCGGTGCACCGTGCCTTCGACATCGCGGCCCATCCGCAGGTGCAATCGCTCAGTTTCGGACTGATGGATTTCGTGTCGTCCCACGCCGGGGCGATTCCGGCCGACGGCATGGGCGCCGCCGGCCAGTTCACCCATCCGCTGGTGGTGCGGGCCAAGCTGGCGATCGCCTCCGCTGCGCACGCCGCCGGCAAGGTGCCGTCGCATTGCGTGGTGACCGAGTTCGGCGATGCCGACGCCCTGCGCCGCGCGGTACGGCGGGCCGCCGGCGAATTCGGCTACACCCGGATGTGGAGCATCCATCCGGCGCAGATCCGTCCGATCCTCGAAGCCTTCGCGCCCGATGCGCGCGAAGTCGACACCGCCGTCCGCATCATGCTGGCGGCCCAGCGAGCCGACTGGGCGCCTGTGAGCTTCGCGGGCCATCTGCACGACCGCGCCAGCTATCGCCATTTCTGGCAACTGCTGGAGCGTGCCCACCGCACCGGCGCGACACTCCCCGCCGAGGCGCGGCCCTGGTTCGTGGCCACGCCCGGCGGGGTCGCCTGATCCCTGTCTCTCCACCCACTTCGTCTTTCATCCCGCCCCGCATTTCCCACCACCCGCCATCTCTGGAAACCCCATGAAGAACACCCTCATCGCTTGCACCCTGGTCGCCCTGGCGGCCCCCGGCATCGCCCTGGCCCAGGCCGCCGACACCAGGCCCAAAGCCGCCGCGCCCGCCAAGGTGGCGGCCAAGCCTGCCGCAACGGCCGACGCCGCGGCCCGCAAGGTCAAGCCGAAACCACGTCCGAAGATCGCCCGCTCCGCCGCCAAGGCCGTGGAAGAAGTCACCCCGGTCAGCGAAGACACCAACGTGACCCTGTCCGAGGCCGACTTGGCCGTGGCGCAGCGCGTGCATTCCGGCCCGATCAAATGCGAGCTGGGCGCCAACGTCGAGATCACGCCCGATGCCAATAAGCCGGGCTTCTTCACCGTGCGCACCGCCAAGGTCCGCTACCGGATGCACCCGGTCGACAGCCGCACCGGCGCGATCCGTCTGGAAGACCCGCGCGCCGGCGCGATGTGGCTGCAACTGGGCAACAAGTCGATGCTGATGAGCCAGAAGCTGGGCGAGCGCCTGGCCGACGAATGCCAGAGCCCGCAGCAGACCGCGATGGCCGAAGAGATGAAGAAGCGCCCGCAGCGCAGCCTGCTCGACCCCGCGGAGCCGGCCAGGACCGACGGCGCGGAAGCCGCCAAGTAAGCGAAATCCACCGACGGGCCGCCCACGCGCGGCCCGCTTCGAAAAATCAAACCCCCGGAGAAAACCAGCATGTTGCAAGCCTACCGTGACCATGTTGCCGAGCGTGCGGCGCTCGGCATCCCGCCGCTGCCCCTGTCGGCACAGCAGACCGCCGACCTGATCGAGCGCATCAAGCACGCCGACGCCGCCGACGCCGCCGACGCCGACGGCCTGCTCGACCTGCTGACGCACCGGGTGCCGGCCGGCGTGGACGACGCGGCCAAGGTCAAGGCCAGCTACCTCGCCGCCGTGGCCCACGGTACCGAGAAGACCGCGCTGATCAGCCGCGTCCAGGCGACGCAACTGCTGGGCACCATGCTCGGCGGCTACAACATCGGCCCGCTGATCGACCTGCTGGGCGACGCGGAGGTGGCACCCGCCGCGGCCGAAGGCCTGAAGAAGACGCTGCTGATGTTCGACCAGTTCCACGACGTCAAGGAAAAGGCCGACGCCGGCAACGCGCACGCCAAGGCCGTGCTGCAGAGCTGGGCCGACGCCGAATGGTTCACCAGCCGCCCCGAGGTGCCGCAGAGCCTGACGGTCAGCATCTTCAAGGTCACCGGCGAGACCAACACCGACGACCTGTCGCCCGCCCCCGACGCCTGGAGTCGCCCCGACATTCCGCTGCACGCCCTGGCCATGCTGAAGAACAAGCGCGACGGCATCACGCCCGAGGAAGACGGCAAGCGCGGCCCGATCAAGTTCATCGAGGACCTGCGCGCCCGCGGCAACCTGGTGGCCTACGTGGGCGACGTGGTCGGCACCGGCTCCAGCCGCAAGTCGGCCACCAACTCGGTGCTGTGGTTCACCGGCGAAGACATCCCCTATGTGCCGAACAAGCGCTTCGGCGGCGTCACCCTGGGCAACAAGATCGCCCCGATCTTCTACAACACGATGGAGGACGCCGGCGCACTGCCGATCGAGCTCGACGTGAGCCAGATGAACATGGGCGACGTGATCGAACTGCGCCCCTACGAAGGCAAGGCGCTCAAGGACGGCCAGGTCGTCGCCGAATTCACCGTCAAGAGCGACGTGCTGTTCGACGAAGTGCGCGCCGGCGGCCGCATCCCGCTGATCATCGGCCGCGGCCTGACCGCCAAGGCGCGCGAAGCGCTCGGCCTGCCGCCCTCGACCCTGTTTCGCCTGCCGCACGACCCTGCCGACAGCGGCAAGGGCTTCTCGCTCGCACAGAAGATGGTCGGCCGCGCCTGCGGCCTGGCCGAAGGCCGGGGCGTGCGCCCGGGCACTTACTGCGAGCCGCGCATGACCTCGGTCGGCAGCCAGGACACCACCGGCCCGATGACCCGTGACGAGCTGAAGGACCTGGCCTGCCTGGGCTTCTCGGCCGACCTGGTGATGCAGTCGTTTTGCCACACCGCGGCGTACCCGAAGCCGGTCGACGTCAAGACCCACCACGAACTGCCCGAGTTCATCAGCACCCGGGGCGGCATCAGCCTGCGCCCGGGCGACGGCGTGATCCACAGCTGGCTCAACCGCTTCCTGCTGCCCGACACCGTCGGCACCGGCGGCGACAGCCACACCCGGTTCCCGATCGGGATTTCGTTTCCCGCCGGCTCCGGCCTGGTGGCCTTCGCGGCCGCCACCGGCGTGATGCCGCTCGACATGCCCGAATCGGTGCTGGTGCGCTTCAAGGGCGAGAAGATGCGGCCCGGCGTGACGCTGCGCGACCTGGTCAACGCGATTCCCCTGTACGCGATCAAGGCCGGCCTGCTGACCGTCGAAAAGAAGGGCAAGAAGAACATCTTCTCGGGCCGCATCCTCGAGATCGAGGGCCTGCCCGACCTGAAGGTGGAACAGGCGTTCGAGCTGTCCGACGCCTCGGCCGAGCGCTCGGCCGCCGGCTGCTCGGTCAAGCTCAACAAGGAGCCGATCATCGAGTACATCAACAGCAACATCACCCTGATGCGCTGGATGATCTCCGAGGGCTATGCCGACGCCCGCACCCTGGGCCGCCGGATCGCCGCCCAGGAAGCCTGGCTGAAGAACCCGCAGCTGCTCGAAGGCGATGCCGACGCCGAGTACGCCGCGGTCATCGAAATCGACCTGGCCGACATCCACGAGCCGATCGTGGCCTGCCCGAACGACCCCGACGACGTGAAGACGCTGTCGGACGTGGCCGGCGCGCACATCGACGAGGTCTTCATCGGATCGTGCATGACCAACATCGGCCACTTCCGCGCAGCCTCCAAGCTGCTCGAAGGCAAGCGCGACATGCCGGTCAAGCTGTGGATCGCGCCGCCTACCAAGATGGATGCGCAGAAGCTCAGCGACGAAGGTCACTACGGCGTCTTCGGCACCGCCGGCGCGCGGACCGAGATGCCCGGCTGCTCGCTGTGCATGGGCAACCAGGCACAAGTGCGCGAAGGCGCGACGGTCATGTCGACCAGCACCCGCAACTTCCCGAACCGCCTGGGCAAGAACACCAACGTGTACCTGGGCTCGGCCGAACTGGCGGCGATCTGCTCCAAGCTGGGCCGGATCCCGACCAAGCAAGAGTACATGGCCGACATGGGCGTGCTCGACGCCAACAGCAGCCAGGTCTACCAGTACCTGAACTTCGACAAGATCGCCTCCTTCCAGGAAGCCGCCGCCACCGTGCCGGCCTGACCGGGCAGCTGCCGGGCGCACAGGCGCCCGGCGCCGGGCACCAGGCGAAAAGCCCGCTGGCGACGCCAGCGGGCTTTTTTCATGTTCACTACAAAAATGATAGCTATAGGTCCGCGTGGATCGCCGGCTACAGCCCCTTTTTATTCAGAAAATGGCTGAGGATCAGTCCTTTGGCCGGAACACCAGCAGGAGCGAGGAGGGCACCCGGCCGTCGATGTCCTTCGGCAGCGTATCGGTCTTGTCGATCGCCTTGAGCACCGCGTCGTCCCAGGCGGGGTTGCCGCTCGACTTGCTGAGCCGGCGGCCGACGATGGTGCCGTCGGGCGCGGCCCGCACCTCGACCTCGGCCCGCGGGTTGCCCGGGCCGTCGTCGGCGAAGACGATGTTGGGCTTGACTTTGGCCGCCACCCGGCCGGCATAGCCGCCCGAGGGGCCGGAGGAGCGCAGGTCGGAGCCGGTGGCCGTGGCGCCGCCGGTGGCGCCCGCTATGCCCTGCAGCCGCTTCAGGTTGGCCTGTCGGTCGGCTTCGCGCTGGGCATTGGCCTGCGCTTCGGCCTTGGCCTGCTTCGCCTTGTCCTGCTGGGCCTGCTTCTCGCGGGCGTCCTTTTCCCTCGCGAGCTTCTCGGCTTTTTCCTTGTCGGCCTTTTCCTTTTCGGCTTTCTCGATCTTCTCGCGCTTCTCGTCCTGCAGCCGCTCCTGCTCCTTCTGCTTGTCGAGCTGGGCCTGCTTCTCACGGGCCTCCTTGTCCTTGGCGAGCTTTTCGGCCTTGTCCTTCTCGGCCCTCAGCTGCTGTTCCTTGAGCTTCTGCTGCCGGGCCTGTTCCAGCTGGAGCTGGCGCTCCTTCTCCTTCTCGCGCAGTTCCTTCTGGCGTTGCATCGCGATGTCGGCGTCGCGGGTGTCGGGCGGCGGCGCGGGCGCGGGATCCGGGGCGGGCGGCGGTGGAGGAGCCGGTGGCGGCGGCTCGGGCGCCGGCGGCCGCGGGACCGGCGGTGGCGCGGGCGGCACCGGCGTCTCGACGGCGCGCGGCGCGGCCTGCTTCGGCACGGCCGACCACAGTTCCGCCTCGACGGCCGGGCTGTCGGACGCAGTCTTCCAGTTCACGCCCCAGGTCAGGGCGGCGAGCAGCGCCAGGTGGGCCAGCACCGCCAGGCCCACGGCGCGCGGGGTGCCGTCGGGTTCCGGCGGGGCGAAGGGGTTGCGTTCGGGGGAGGGGTGCAGCATGGAATGTCGTCGGGTGCCGGGGCCGTGCGGTGCGCCGCTCAGGGCGCCAGCTGCACCGACAGGCCTACGCGCTGGACGCCCGCGCGCTGCAGCGTGTCCATCACCTTCACCACCGTCTCGTATTTCACGCTGCGGTCGGCGCTGATGACTACCGCGCTGGTCGCGCTGCCGGCCGCGGCGGCGGTCGCCGTCGTGGCGGTGGCATCGGCCTGGCGCACCGCGTTGGCCACGTCGCGCATCGTGGTCGGCGCGGTGCGGTCGGCGGTCTTGATCTGCAGGGTCTCGTCCTTGCCGACCACGATCTGGATCACCCGGTCGGGTTGCTTGTTCGCCTTGCCGATCGAGGGCAGGTCGACGGTGCTCGGCGTGATCAGGGGCGCGGTGACCATGAAGATGATCAGCAGCACCAGCATCACGTCGATGAAGGGCACCATGTTGATCTCGTTGATGGTGCGGCGGCCGCGGCCGCGGGAAGCCATGGCGGGCATCGTATTTCCTTCGGGGCGCGGGGCCTAGTGGCCCGACGCCGATTGCGCGCCGAGATTGCGCTGCAGGATGTTGGAGAACTCCTCGATGAAGGTCTCCTGGTGGATCGAGACGCGGTCGATGTCGCGCGCGAACCGGTTGTAGGCCACGACCGCGGGAATCGCGGCGAAAAGGCCGATGGCGGTGGCCACCAGCGCCTCGGCGATGCCGGGGGCCACGGTGCTGAGGGTGACCTGGGCCATCGCCGACAGGCCGGTGAACGCATGCATGATGCCCCACACGGTGCCGAACAGGCCGACGTAGGGGGACACCGAACCGACGGTCGCCATGAACGACAGGCTGGATTCGACGGTGTCCATCTCGCGCTGGAAGCTGGCCCGCATCGCGCGGCGCGCGCCGTCGAGCAGGGTGCCGGTGTCGGCCACGCGGCGCTCGCGCAGCTTCTGGTACTCGCGCATGCCGCTCGCGAAGATGCGTTCCATCGGACCGGCGTTCTTGGCGTTGGACGCGGCGGCGGCGAACAGGTCGTTCAGGCTGGTGCCCGACCAGAACTCGCGCTCGAAATCCTCGTTGAGCGCCTTGATGCGGCGCAGCGCGAAGAGCTTGCGGAAGATCGCCGCCCAGCTGGCGATCGAGACGCCCATCAGCAGCAGCATCACGGCCTGCACCACCCAGCTGGCATTGAGTACCAGGTGCAGGATGGACATGTCTTGTTGGTTCATTTCTTGAGGACTTCCAGGAGTTGCGGCGGAATACGCGCGGGCCGCAGTGTAGAGGTTTCGACCCAGCCGATGCGAATGGTTCCTTCGCACAGCAGCGTCGGCGCGTCGGCACCGTGGGCCATCGTGGTGCAGAAGGCTTGCTGGGCGATTGTCAGCGACGCGCCGCGGTGGTCCTGCAGGTGCGCTGTTACAAGGAGTTCGTCGTCGAGCCGCGCCGGCTGCCGGTAGCGCACCTGCGTCTCCAGCACCACGAACATGCCGCCGGTGACGCCGCGCAGCCGCTGCTGGCCGTGGCCGAGCGAGCGCAGCCATTCGGTGCGGGCACGCTCGAAGAACTTCAGGTAGTTCGCATAGAAGACGATGCCGCCGGCATCGGTGTCTTCCCAGTAGACCCGGATCGGAAACGAGAAGGCCATGGCGATGCGCGGTGCAGGTACTACGCCAGCAGCGCCTGCAGCCGCGCCGCCGCTTCCTGCAGATGCGCCATCGAGCTGGCGGTGGAGAAGCGGATGTGCTGCGCGGTGCCGGCGCTGCCGAAGTCGCGGCCCGGCGTGACCGCGATGCCCGCGTGGTCCATCAGGGCGAAGGCCAGCTCCCAGCTGTCGGCCACGCCCAGGCGCTTGCAGGCATCGGTGCAGTCGGCCCAGGCGTAGAAGGCGCCGTCGGGCATCACCGCCACCGGCAGGCCGGCGGCGGCCAGCGCCGGGATGAAGAAATCGCGGCGCGCCTTGAATTCGGCCCGGCGGCGTTCGTACTCGGCGATGCTGTCGGGCTCGAAGCAGGCGAGCGCCGCATGCTGGGCCACGGCGCTGGCGCAGATGAAGAGGTTCTGGGCCAGCCGCTCCACCACCGGCACCAGCGCATCCGGCACCACCAGCCAACCGAGCCGCCAGCCGGTCATGTGGAAGTACTTGCTGAAGCTGTTGATGCTGACGATGTCGTCGCCCAGCGCCAGGGCCGACTGGCCGAAGGTGGCGTCGTAGCTCAGGCCCAGGTAGATCTCGTCGACGATGGTGACGCCGTCGCGGGCCTGCACCGCTGCATGGATGCGGCGCAGCTCGTCGGGGTGGATCGAGGTGCCGGTGGGGTTGGAGGGCGAGGCCAGCAGCACGCCGCGGCTGCGCCCCGTCCACGCGGCCTCGACCTGCGCGGCGTTGAGCTGGAACCGGTCCGCGGCGGTTGTCGGCACCATCACCGCCGTGCCTTCGGCGACGCTCACGAAATGCCGGTTGCACGGGTAGCTGGGATCGGGCATCAGCACCTCGTCGCCGACATCCACCAGCGCCAGGCAGGCGAGCTGCAGGGCGGCCGAGGCGCCGGCCGTCACGGCGATGCGGCGTGCCGGTACCTCGATGCCGAAGCGCTCGGCGTACCAGTGCGATATGCGCTCACGCAGCGCGGGCAGGCCCATCGCCGGGGTGTACTGGGTCGTGCCGGCCTGCACCGCACGGGCGGCCGCTTCCCGCACCCGCGGCGGCGCGGTGAAGTCCGGCTCGCCGATGTTGAGGAAGATCATCGGCTGCGCGCTGTCGGCCACGGCGCGGGCGCGCTCCACCGCGGCCTTGGCCACTTCCATCACGTAGAAGGGCTCGATCTTCTCGGCGCGGCGGGCGATTCGCAGCGGCCCGCTCATGCGGAGGCGGTACCGCCGTTGCGCGAACGATCGGCCGCGACCTCGGCGGCGCGCAGGGACGGCGCCAGGCCGTTCAGCACGCCGTTGACGTACCTGTGGCCGTCGGTGCCGCCGAACTCTTTGGCCAGCTCGATGCACTCGTTGATCACCACCCGCCACGGCACGTCGAGGCAGTTGCGGAACTCGTAGACACCGATCCACATCACCGCGTGCTCGATCGGCGACAGCTCGGTCAGCTTGCGGTCGAGCAGCGGCTCGATCAGGCCGTTCTGCAGGTCCACGTCGGCGATGCAGCCGTGCAGTAGGGCGTCGTAGTGCACCGCGTCGGCCTTGTGGAAGCCCGACAGGTCGCGGGTGAAGTGGTCGATCGCGGCGGGTTCGTTGTGGCCCACCAGGTATTGGTAGAGGGCCTGCAGCGCGAACTCGCGCGACCGGCTGCGCGGCGGCTTGGCGGACGCCTTGCGGGCGCCGGTGCTGGTGGTGCCGAGCTTCTTGGTCGGCGCAGCGGGGGCCGCAGTGGCATCGACGGCGGGGATGGCTTTTTCTTCGGTCATGTCAGTGTGTCCAGCAGGTTCGCCATCTCGACGGCGACCCGCGCCGCATCGCGACCCTTTTCGGTCTGGCGCGCCACGGCCTGTTCGAAGTTTTCGGTGGTGAGGATCGCATTGGCGATCGGCAGGCGGTGGTCCAGCGACACGCGGGTCACACCCGCGCCCGATTCGTTGGCCACCAGTTCGAAGTGGTAGGTCTCGCCGCGGATGATGCAGCCCAGCGCGACCAGCGCGTCGTGCCGGCCGGCGGCGGCCATCGCCTGCAGGGCCAGCGGTACTTCGAGCGCGCCCGGTACCAGGACGTGCTCGATGTTCTTCTCGGCCACGCCCAGCGCGACCAGCTCGGCCCGGCACGCCGCGGCCAGCGCATCGGTGATGCCGGCGTTGAAGCGGGCCTGCACGATGCCGATCGAAAGCTTGCGGCCGTCGGCATGCGCACCCCGGCCTTTGTCTGCACCCAACATCTTGTTCAGTCCTTCTGGAGATAACCGACCAGCTCCAGGCCGTAGCCCGTCATGCTGGGCATGCGGCGCGGCGCGCCGAGCAAATTCATCCGGCGCACGCCGCATTCGCGCAGTATTTGCGCGCCGATGCCGTAGGCGCGCAGGTCCATGCGGCCGCGCTCGGGTGCCTGGGCGGCGCGGGCGGTGCCCTCGAACTGCGCGAGCAGGTCGGCCGCGCTTTCGCCGCAGTTCAGCAGCACCACCACGCCGCGGCCTTCGGCGGCTACATGGCGCAGGCTGGCGTCGAGCGTCCAGCTGTGCATGTTGCGGTCGACCTCCAGCGCGTCGAGTACCGACAGCGGCTCGTGCACCCGGGCCGGTACCACGTCGTCGGGCGACCATTCGCCGCGCACCAGGGCCAGATGCACGCCCCGGCTCGGCCTGTCGCGAAACGCATTGGCGGTGAAAGGTCCCGCCGTGGTGGTGAGCGTGCGGCTGCCGATCTTTTCGACCAGCGAGTCGTGGCGGCTGCGGTGTTCGATCAGGTCGGCGATGGTGCCGATCTTCAGCCCGTGCTGCGCCGCGAAGATCTGCAGGTCGGGCAGGCGCGCCATCGTGCCGTTGTCGTTCATCACCTCGCAGATGACCGATGCGGGGCTGCAACCGGCCATCGCGGCCAGGTCGCAGCCGGCCTCGGTATGGCCGGCACGCATCAGCACGCCGCCGTCGACCGCCTGCAGCGGAAAGATGTGGCCGGGCTGCACCAGGTCGCTGGCCTGCGCATCGCGCGCCACCGCGGCTTGCACCGTGCGGGCCCGGTCGGCAGCGGAGATGCCGGTGGTCACCCCCTCGGCCGCCTCGATCGACACGGTGAAGGCAGTCCCGTGTTTGGTGCCGTTGCGCGCCACCATCGGCGCCAGCTGCAGCCGCTCGCATATGTCGCGTGAGAGCGTCAGGCAGATCAGCCCGCGCGCATGCCGGGCCATGAAGTTGATCGATTCGGCGCTGACATGATCGGCCGCGATGACGAGGTCGCCCTCGTTCTCGCGGTCTTCCTCGTCCACCAGGATGACGATGCGGCCGGCGCGCAGCTCGGCGACGATCTCCTCTACGGGCGAGACGGAAACGGGGTGCAGGGCACTCATGCGGGAGACAGGCCCGGGGCCTGGAGGCAAGTAGAAGGTGAAGGAGCGGCGGCCGCGAGCCCCGATGTCACAGCGACCACAGGAACCGCGGCGGGCAGTGCGGCCACCGATAGCATGCGCTCCACATAGCGCGCTACCGTGTCGATCTCGAGGTTGACCGCGCTGCCGGCCCGCAGCGCGTGCAGGGCCGTATTCTGTACCGTGTGCGGGATCAGGTTGATGTGCACCACGGCTGTGCCGTCGGCCACGTCGTCCACCCGGTTGACGGTAAGACTCACCCCGTTGACCGCGATCGAGCCCTTGTAGGCCAGGTAGCGCGCCAGGAGCGCCGGCGCCTCGATCTGCAGATCGTGGCTTTCGCCGACGGGCGCGAAACGCAGCACCGTGCCGATCCCGTCCACATGCCCCGACACGATGTGGCCGCCGAGGCGGTCGTGGGCGCGCAGCGCTTTTTCGAGGTTGATCGGCATGCCGACGCCGTCGAGCCCCGCCGTCTTGTCGAGCGATTCCGCCGAGATGTCGATCGTGAACCGGCCCGCCGCAGTATCGAAGCCGGTGACCGTCATGCAGGCGCCGTTCAGCGCGATGCTGTCGCCGAGCCCCACGTCGTCCAGGTAGCCCGGCGGGGCTTCCAGCGTCAGACGCTTGCCGAACTGCTGTCGCGGCTGCGACGCGCTGCCCAGGTCTTCCACGGCGCCTATGCGCCCCACGCCAGTGATGATTCCGGTGAACATCCGGATATTTTCGCAGGGATTGGGTATCTCTTCCGATGACAGGACGTCGGCACGCGCTGTGCGTGCCATATGGTTTCAAAAATTGTCTGTGCCTACCACGCGCGCCAAAATCCGAAGGTCTTCTCCAATCAGGTCGACCGACCGGAACGCAAGTTGCGTTGCCTGTGTCAGATCGGCCAGAGGACCAAAGGCGGCCAAGGGCCTGCCTTCGCCCACCAGTTTCGGTGCTACATAGACGAGGAATTCGTCTACGAGGGCTTCGTGAACCAATGATCCATTTAGTTTTGCGCCCGCCTCTACGTGGATGTCGTTGATGCCACGCGATGCCAGGTGCTGCAACATGGCGGCGAGGTCGACTTTTCCGCGACGGTCCGGCATCAAGGTGACGGTAGCTCCGCGCCGTTCCAGCGCTATTCTGGAAGCGGCGTCGGCTGTGGCCGCATAGATCCAAACACTGCGGTTTTGGACGCCAAACAATGTTGCAGCCACGGGCGTTTCCAGCCGGCTGTCCACAATCACCAGAACAGGCTGGCGGGTGGACGGCTCCAACCGAACATCCAAGCATGGATCGTCAGCGTGCACCGTTCCCACGCCGGTGATCACCGCGCATGCCTGCGCGCGCCAGGTATGGACATCGGCACGGGCCGCCTGGGCCGTAATCCACTGGCTGCTACCATTGCATAGTGCAGTAGTACCATCCAGAGAAATAGCGGTCTTCAACCGCACCCAGGGACGTAAACGTTTCAGCCGGCTAATAAGTCCCAGGTTCAGTTGCCGTGCTTCGCGAGCACCGACACCTACCTGAACCTCGACGCCTGCAGCTCGTAGTCTTGCAATACCGTGGCCTGCCAGCGAAGGCTCAGGATGCTCGAGTGATACAACCACCCGCTTGACGCCGGCGCCAACCAATGCACCGCAGACCTCATCGGATTCTGGTTCCACCAAGATATAAGCGGTAGCACCCAAAGCAGAGCCCGCAATGCCTAGGCATTCATTCAGTGCCTGGATTTCGGCAGAGGACCGATCCATAAAACCTGTCGAGCCAGTTCCCGCAACGGTGCCGTTCTTCGCCACGACCACGCACCCATTTCGCGCGCGACCGCTGCCGGGCCAGGGGGAAGCGGCAGCAAGCGAGAGCGCTTGGACCAGTGCCTGCGGCGCTGTATTATAAATTGCTGGCATTGCACAGAGCGTCGTTAGCAACAGTAGGCGTGCATACCCTGGCTCTGCCCGTGACTGCAACGATAAGGAATCGCTTCTGTCGAGGAGAGGTATCGTCCGTTCTTGAAAACTGGATCGACAGGTTGTAGACGGATCCCGCTCCTCGATTGGCGGCATAACCCGAACCGTCGAACATGAGATAAGGTCCGCCTGGAGTGCCAGCTGCCGCATTGTTAGTGCCCACCGGCGTGGCGAAATAGCTGGGTAAGAGCGCATCGCGCTGAGCGATGACGTCATCGCCGAGGCTAAACGTGCCGTCCTTATTGTTATCGGCGAAGACCTTCCAACCCGATGCCCATGAGTTTTCCGAAAAGGGAACCACTAGAACCTTGAGATTGCGCTTCATTGCTTCCGAACGTGCCATGGTGACTGCCGATAAAAGCGAGTTCGCTGCACTGCTTAGTTCCGAATTGCGCTGGTAAGCGACAAAGCTGGGCACCGCCACCAGGCCCAAGATCGCCACGATAGCAAGCGCCACCATTACCTCAATCAGTGTGAGGCCCGCCGGGCGATGGGGCCGGATAGTTAAGGCCAGCATATTTTCTTGTCCGTAAAGCCGGCATTCAAGATGCAATCCTTGATGCCAGTGCTTGTAAGATTTATTTCGGTTAATTTGGGATCAGGTGTGTTGGGCCTTGCTATCAGCTTGATGCAAACGGTGGCATCCGGTTGATTGCCATTACTGTCGACCGGGCAGACATTTGCCGTAAGAGAATATGCCGGGTTGGTCGGGCTGTCACCGGAATACACTTTGAAAGTCGCGCCGGCTACAGCTGCTGCGGCTGCAGTTGAAAATACCATGTATGTATTGCGCTGGGTCATGTATCGCTCCTGTTGCTGCATAAGCTCTACCAGTGCAGAACGTGCCTGCGCGCGCCGGCCTTTGCGCACCGACTCCGCATAGGATGGATAGGCAATACTGGCGAGGATGGCGATGATTGCTACAACAATCATCACTTCGATCAATGTGAAACCACGGGAAGATTCTCGGTGGTAAGCCATGGCGATTTATTTCAGGTTCTGGTAGTTGTTGATTTGACGCCAGCTGAGGCGTCCGACGGTTATATCCATTTTCATGTCTCCTCCCCCCATGATTCCCAATGATCCATTTCCGTTGGCATGGGCGGCCACGGTACGCGTTTGCCTGCCCGTGTTGTCTTTTTGCGTCAAACCGGAGGTGGAATTAGAGGAATTAGAGGAATTAGGAATAATTTGCAGCGTAGGTGTGCCCAGCAAGCCAACAGTAGAGCGAGTATAACTGCCATTGCCTTTGTCTATGTTGACACTCCAAAGTTTGCCGCTCCCTTCATCCGCCCCACAGGTGTTCTGGCTGCCTACTGCACTCGGAATTAAACTTCCAAACACGAAGTTGTCGCCAAACACCAGGCCATCGCTGGCCTGACGCTCACCTGTCGTCGGAAAATCGAAATAGAAACCTGCACGCCTAGCGGTATCGCCGTCGCTAGCCGGCCGCCCCCACCGGAAAGCCGAAACGTTGACGGTTTTACCTAACGTATCCACAACGCCGACCTGCAGGCGACCGCGACCCGCTATAGCACTTGTCGTGTTGTCCACGGTGTTGCTACTGGGGTCGTCTAAGACCGCATAAACTGATTGTTGGGCTGCCGAAGATCGATCGCTGAATTCCAGATACTTTCCTGTGCCGAATGCGACGTAGGTGATGTCATCGCCCTCACCAGAAAACAGCCGTGGTGCCACGGTTATCGGCTGTGTGAGACCTGAAGCATCTGTAGCAATAAAGAGCGGAATTGGCGTATTGACCGATGCAGCATTTTTTACATAGGCGGAGAGTTTCGACATTGTCCAGTCGGAACTGCCCTGAAGATTGAGTTTCTTAAAGTTCAGCTTCCAAAGATTGCCTAGAAGATCACCCATGAAAATCGACGAAACTGCGCCGAATCGATCCAACACCGGACTGAAATTCAAAAGCCCCGGTGCAGTCGTCGTCCACTGGGTGGAGGAGGGTATCGGCAAGCTGATTTTGAAGTAATTGGAGTTCAGGGCCCACGCGGTGCCGACCGGCTTGCTGATATCCAACAAAAACAGCGCGGGTGCACCAGTGGCATTGGCGAGATTCGTACCATCGGCGAGCGAATTGTTAACTCCGCTTGCAACTGCTGCAAAGTACTTGTAGACAGGCGTGCTTGCGATCGCATTAGTCTGGAGTTTGAGGATCTGCGGCTTGCCGACAACATAGCCCATATCAGGATCATTCAAACCCGTGAATTCCCACATTACATTGGCAGTGGAGAACGCCGATGGGTTCGTGACATCCAGCGCGAACACCCCCCGCCCGCCTGCACCGGTACTGCCTACGAGTATCGTTTTAAAGTCGGATGCAGCGCCTGCGGAGCCCACTTGCGCCTCGGCAACAACAGAGCTTCCATCGACATAGCTTTGATGATTCGCATTGTAGGTTTTGGAAGTCAAGGCTGCCAGCTTCGGACCCATCCAGCTCGGAATGTATGCAAAAAGCTCCTTACCCGAATCCGGCTGGTTGACGGTCGCATTGAAAGCATGCAGCATGCCGTCGTTCGCCCCTACAAAAACGGTTGGAACGCGGCTTTTGTTATTGTTGTAAAAATCGGCATAGCCCGGTGTCGCAATATTGGTGACTGGAGCGCCTGAATAAGAAACGCCGGAGTTGATAATATCTCCCAAAATCCTTTTACGCACTCTGAAAGTGGTGGTCTCCAAGGATCGATCACCTCGCAAATACGCCAGCCGCTGATCGGCCAGCATATCGGGAGTCGAAAGCGGTGAGAGCTTGCCAAGGTCTACTTTCAACGAAGCCTCAATGGCCCCTACAGCAAAATTGGATGCTTGGCTTGCCGGCGCAGGACCCTTGTTGCCGACCACGATGTTGCGCGATGTTGCAGCACTAGCGCCGAGGGATAGCAGCCGCTCTGACGCCGACCAAGTGGCAGTTGAGGAGGTTGTGACCTTATTTTCGTCATTGAGCGTGATCTGGTACGCCTGCAAATCACCAGACCAGTCGGAGGAATCGAATGAGCCTTGGTAGGTGAAACCTCCATCGGTAGTCAAATTCTTGCCTTGGGATGCATTGCCGGCAATACTGCGCGCATTTTGCGCGGCTTGGCCGAAGATTGCATCGAAAGCGCTCAGAACACGCTTTGCATCGCTCTGCAGGTAATAAGAAGCCGCTTCTCCCGGTTGGTTTGGATTTTGCCAAACATTATTTTCATTGAGGCCATCTTGCTGCAGAAATGGATTGCCTTTGATGTTGTATGGAGCCGCATTGAGGTTGGAAGGATCTGCTTGGAAACCGCCATATTTGGCGGCCATGAAAAGTTGGTTGCTATAGCGACGATTGTTGCGGTTTGATGACTCGGCGTACTCGTTCACATCGAATGTGAAGGTTTTAACCCGTAAGCCGGGTCTTTGTTTGTCGGGCTGATCGGTCCACGAGGTACTGCGGATATCGTGGGTATGTGCCCAATAAGCGGCGCCCATGATCGCACTGGTTGCAGAAGCGCGCGGTACCGCATTGTTGGCGCCGTTCGGGTTGCCCGTGCTCTGCAGCGCCCCTTGGCCGTCGATATAGGATGAGGTGATGTTTCGTTCGAAATTTTGAACGACGGTTCGCCAATCCGTAGCACTTACAATATTCTTAGCAGGATTGGAGGCAGGAAATCGGTTGCCGTCGTGGGTATGTATATCTCCGATCACCACGATATTGCTCCGCAGGCAAGAATAATCACCTGCCGAGCTGCGATCCTTGTATGGATCCAGATTGGAAGTGGTAGTTGTGCCTGTCCATTTGGTATAGGCAGGGAAACCGTCAAGATAGCTTTTACCTGTCGCTGTGCTCATATTCGCCCCGGCGACCGCGTCGGGACTAGGGTCCAGCCCTTGTAGATAACGCAGACTTTCGTAGTATAGCTCGCCGAGTGGGTCGTATATCTTGTAGCGCCCTGGAACAGGACCGGTACGGCCGAATTTATTGAGATAGTTGATAACACCGCTGATGTTAGGAGTTTGGGTGCCGTCATTGTCCGGGTTGCTGTTGAAAATACCCGTTGTGACGTCCCATTCCGCATTAGGGTTGCCGCCCGCCACGGTATTCTCTTGCCCGTAGATGTCGAAGGTTTTCTGGCCCACATATTTCATCGGGGCACGCAATACGCCGCCGTAGCGTCCGTTGTTGTAGCTTGCGGTTTGGTCCAAGAGATAACCGAATGCCGCGAGGCGAATTTGCTCGCTATATTTTTGAATGACACCGGTTGGTTTATAGGAGCCCGAAGGATATCGCGTGCAATAAGGGCGCTTGCCGTCAGCGTCTGTGCCATAATCGCGGATGTCCAGCAATTGCCCCGAACTGTCAGAGTTGCAGACACTGACGCGTGCATAGAAGAAGCCGTCGGAATTCAAGCCGTTAGCTTGTACGGGAAGCGTGCCCGTAAATGGCCTGACATAGCATTTTTTTGCAAGGCCATAAATAGGGTCTTGATTGACGGTGGCGTTGGAACAGCTAGCGCCATTGTCTGCAACATAAGTTAGCCATCCGCCTGTGCGAGTGCTTGCGTTATATGCTCCGTATAGCACTTCTTTTCTACCGGTAAATGCACACGTTCCGTTCTCGTCGGCACAATAGGTGCCACCAAAAGTTGTAAGTGCGTTTGCCGGTGTGGAATAAGGGTTTGCCGTGATGGTGGGTTGTATAGGTCCGGGGGGTGGTTTTACTGATAAATTATAGGCGCCGGTGTTATTGCAGTCGCCGGTGTTAGATGTGCCGAAATAAATCTGATTCAACGTATTGGCAATCCAGATGTCGCTTCCGTTGGCCGCCGTTACCATGGCCCGAGGTACCGCACCCCAATATTGCCCGGCCCCCCCTCCGTCTTTTTGGAGTTGCTTGGCGGGAAAATTAGTGCTGTTCCACATGCAAATAGGATCGCCATTGGGGAGGACGGCACGTTGAAGAACGGTCAGGTTCGCATTATCAATGTAGCGATCTCCTCCGGAAAGGGATAGCCTGAGCATATCCACTGCGGAGTTGGACGCCCAGTTCAGAAAGTTCCCACTGAATCCGTCCGTGCACCGATGGCTCGATGCAACGCCCACACGGTCAAAACGCTTGTAATCCGCAGTAGTCTGGCCAGCAGCAGGCGATTCGGTGGGGGTGTCGTTGTAGTTGTAACAGCTCTCTGCATCGTAATATCCAAGGTAGTCTTTGAGATTTGAATATGTCGCATCAAGCGGATTGTTGGCGATTCCGTCGTCCCGTACGTATTGGGCACCAACCGTCGGGTACTCTACCGATAATGCCAGTGCCATAGTAGGCTTGTCGCCAGCGGCGGTTGCATAGAGCGGTACCGAGGATAATGAAACCGTTTTATAGGCGATGAATGCTTGGCTATTAGCAAAAAGCGAATACAGCGCACAAAAGACCAGGACTGACATGGCTATCAGCCAGCGGAAGCGGCGAATCGGAGATAATAGCAGACGTACAGTGGCGTGGTGGCCTAGGGATTGTTGGTCGAAAGATACGGTATTCATGGTTCAAAACCTAAAATTTAATTTCGGAATATCATCTGGACCACGGCTTGATTCGCCGGTCTGAGGGCGCTGCCGGGACCAAACCCCATAGAGGTCACCCGAAATACATATCCCCGCATTTTCTCGGAGCGGTCTCTATTGCCGTCGCCGTTGTCAGGAATGGCTTCAATCAGATAGTTGGGGTTTTTATAAGGCTGAGCGCCGCTGCCCGAGGGAAAACTTCTGCCAGTCTGTCCGCCGAAGGTGATGGTATTGGTTGCTGCGGACAGGTCCACCGTGAGCCACGCAGGTTTATCCGTCACTAAAGCGGGCAACTGGCATAACCCCTCTGAATCACCACTGGTCCCACAGCCTGTCTGAAATTTTGTAATGTCGGTAGGAGTCTGACCCGAAATGCCGAAAATATTCTGTCGGGTGTTGCGCATATCGAATTCGGCATCGACCAAGCCTGACTCTGCGCTTTCCCATGCGATCTGGGTATAGCGGTCGTTGCGGGTCGTGCGCTCGGCCAATGTGGATATCTGCGCTGCGTTGATACCGATGAGTGAAACCACGACTAGAATCATCAGAACGATGATTAAGGACATGCCGGTTTCGCCGCTAGGACTGGCGCCTTTCCGATTCATGGGAAACCGTGCCGGCAAAAGCAGAGAAGTTTCTGTATTCATATCAGGTCTTGGTAATTCCGCAGATGCACGGTGAACGTGATGCTTTGACGCAGCCGGCCATCGGTGCCGGCAGGCAGGATGGTGGCGTTGTCGCCCAAGTTGGCGGCTGCGCCGAAGGGATTCATGGCAGGGGTGCTGGACTCTTGCGCGGAGTTGGGGGCGCCGCGCAAAACTATGCCCAGCCGTATGCTTCGCACCCGCCGCCAGTTGTTGTAGGTTTCGATCTGGTTGGATGCCGGGGTACCGCTGGTGACCGTCAGCTGGTCGGCACGGAGGTAACGGTCGGCGATGTTGGGCTTGTTGGGCATGGTTACGCCGCCCACCGTGACGGTTTTGGGAGTGGGAGCGCCCGGTGTGACGCCATCGATGCCGTAGAGCACCTGGAAGCTTTCGACGCCTTCCACCAACGGTTGACCCGGCTTCGTGATGGACGCGCTGTCGTCGTTGGCGTCGTTGCACATCAGCGCCGGTTCCCCGCTGCTGCCAGTACCCACATAGAGGATGCTGACCATACGGTTGTCTCGGTTCGATGGGGCGGCTCCGGGGGTGTCACCCGAGCAGGTAACCATGCTCTGATCCACCACGGCTGCACCGGACGCTGTTGGCACCCCGACTTCGGCCTGATAACGCAGGATGAGAACGTCGCTGTTGTTGACGACGCCGCTCGCGGTGGATGCGGTCAAGCCATTCGAGACATCCGGTTTTGCATTGTTGAAGCCATAGATATTGGGCGGAGGATTCGGATCCAGGTTCGCATCGTTTTTGCGCGATAGCGTGGAGTACTTGACACCCACGAACCCTGCCTGCACGATCAACCGGTTGAGTATGTCCCGGGTGTACCTGGCATTGTCACGCAGCTGGGAAGCAGAATCGACCGTCGTGAAGCCGCGGCGAGCGACGCTGAGCGCCGCCATGGCGGCAAGGGCAATCACCAGGCCGATCGACATGGCGACCATTAATTCGATCAAGGTCATGCCGCGCGAACGGCGTAAAGCGGAGGGCTGTTGCATCATTTGTCTAGACCGATGTCTACCGTGAATACGACGCCCGGGGTAGAGGCGAAATCGAAGGACTGCCCCGAGTCCTGAACACTGGCACGCTTGAAGGAATTGCGTGTCCAGCCGATCTTGACAGTGGGCAGGCCGTTAGCCGCACTGCATCCCCAGACAGGCGTGCCGCTTCCGGAAAATGGGGTGCTGTCTAAGCATATTTCTACACGCGCGCCGGGCAATTCGTCTTTGACGCGCGCCAGCCAATCCGTAATTTCCGCATTGGCGATAGCGGTAGAGTTGACGCACGGTGTGCCGCCCACGTTGAGACATGTGGAGGGAGCGGGTGCAGTGAGTGTGGGAGATGATGCGGTGAAATAGTAAGGCGATGTACCCAGGGAAACCTTCGTAACGGGATCGAAGAACGCGTCGGCATTGCCGCGCATCAGTTCACCCATTTCGCGGGCCAGCTCGGAACCGCTGGCCTGCAGACGTGCTTCGCGGTTGGCCTGCAACGAGGTCGCCTGGAGGCCGACCATGCCCAGCAGGCCAAAGGACAGGATCACGACCGAAATCAGAACCTCGACCAGTGAAAAGCCGGCGGCGTGTCTACGCGTAGGTGAATGGAGCATAGGAGGGGCTGTAATACGGCGTCAGGGGGCACGACAGAAGATAATCTCAATTGTCGTCCTGCATTGCACCGCAACCTGTGCCGCCTGTCCCGCGTGGATATCCGTGCAGCGGGACGGTGTGTTGCCATACATTCCGTGCCTTGCCTTCGCGTGTCGTGCGAACGGGGCTTTTTGTTACTTTTTCCGTCTGTCCATCCCGTGTCCACGATCCGTCCTGCCGAGCTTTCCGACGCCGCCGCCGTCGCTTCCATCCACCACCAGCATTTGGAGTCCGACCAGCCGATGGCGCCGCGCCAAGTGCGTTTCTGGCAGGAGGCCATCGAACTCGGGGAGCCGCAGATCCAGGTAGCGGACGACGACGGCGAACTTGTCGGTTTCGTCGGCTTCGACCGCTCCCGCGATCCCAAGACCAGGCCCACCGTCGGTGAAATCTGGGCGCTGCATGTGCTGCCCCGGCACCAGGGCCAGGGCGTCGGCTTGGCCCTGTGGGACGCCGCCCGCGAAGGTCTCGAGGACGAAGGCTGCACGCAGGTCACGGCGTGGGTCCAGCTGCGCGACGAGCGCGCTCTCCGCTTCTTCGAACTCGCCGGCTTCAAGCGCGAGATGACCACGCTGCGCACGGCCCTCGTAGGCGTGAAACGGCTGGAAGAGATCCGCATGAAGCGCAACGTCGTCTAACCATTTTCGAGAGAAAAAGTATCCGCAGCTGGCGCCCCCTGCCGACCTGCAGCTATTGAATTTGTAGCGGTCGGGCTGTCGCCGGGGGGGCCTTCTCGACAGGAAACCTCCCGACATGCGCCAGAACCCCGTCACCCCGGCCCGGCTCGTCCGCAGGTGCCGGTGCAGGTGCGCCACGTCTACGAGATGTCGGTCGGCTGGTCGTTCAGGACGAAGCCCTCGGTGCAGCGGAACCAGCCCATGCCGGCCTCCACCGACCTGGATCATCGAGACGGTGCTGCCCGCGCCCTGTCGGCTAGTGTCGTCTGCTTCGATGCCAGAATGGAATGCTTCGCCCCTCCGCTCGGCGCACCGGCCGACCTGCCCATGATCATCGCCAGCCTGCTCGACACCGATCTGTACAAGTTCACGATGATGCAGGTGGTGCTGCACCAGTTCCCGGGGGCGCATGCCGAGTACCGCTTCAAGTGCCGCAACCCGGGCGTCGCCCTGGCCCCGTATGCCGACGAGATCCGGCGCGAGGTCGAGAGCCTGTGCAGCCTGCGCTTCACCGAGGCCGAGCTGGACTACTTGCGCTCGATGCGTTTCATCAAGAGCGACTTCGTCGATTTCCTGGGCCTGTTCCAGCTCAACGCCAGAAACATCAGCATCACCGAGCTGCCCTCGGGCGAGATCGATATTTCGATCGAAGGCCCGTGGCTGCACACCATCCTGTTCGAAATCCCGGTGCTGGCGATCGTCAACGAGGTCTATTTCCGCAACACCCGCCCGGGTGCCGGCCTGGAGGGCGGCCGGCAGCGGCTGGCCACCAAGATCGCCCAGCTGCAGGGCACCGACCTGGAGACGCTCAAGATCGCCGACTACGGCACCCGCCGCCGCTTCAGCCGCGCCTGGCACGGCGAGCTGCTGCGCACGCTGGCCGAGCGGCTCGGCACCGGGCCGCAGGGCCAATTGGCCGGCACCAGCAACGTATTGCTCGCGATGCAGCTGGGCATCACGCCGCTCGGCACCATGGCCCACGAATACCTGCAGGCCTGCCAGGCCCTCGGCCCGCGGCTGCGCGACAGCCAGGTCTTCGGCTTCGAGACCTGGGCCAGGGAATACCGCGGCGACCTGGGCATCGCGCTGTCGGATGTCTACGGCATGAGCGCCTTCCTGCGCGACTTCGACATGTACTTCTGCAAGCTCTTCGACGGCGCGCGCCACGACAGCGGCGATCCGTTCGCCTGGGGCGAGCGGCTGATCGAGCACTACCGCCAGAACCGGGTCGATCCGCACACCAAGGTGCTGATCTTCAGCGACGGTCTCACGGTGCCGCGCACCATCGCGCTCTACCAGCAGTTCCGCGGCCGCTGCCAGCTGGCCTTCGGCATCGGCACCAACCTGACCAACGACCTGGGCGACCCGCCCGACCACGTGCCGCTGCAGATCGTCATCAAGATGGTGCGCTGCAACGGCCAGCCGGTGGCCAAGATCTCCGACACGCCGGGCAAGGGCATGTGCGACGACGAGAAGTACCTGGCCTACCTGCGCCAGGTGTTCGAGATCCCCGAGCCCGACTTGGCAGTCGCCTGACCGGTGTGGCCGATGCTACGTTTTCGATAGCGGCTGATCGGCGTGCGGCGCCGGCTGCAGGCATTTTTTGCTTGAAATTCGGCGCGCGGGCGCTGGGGACGGCCTGCGCTGGTCTTGCGGGGCCCGGCGCGGCTTCGGCGGCCGAAGTCGACGGCACCGCGTTCTCGCTCTGGTGGGCCGCGCCCTTCGCCGCGCTGCTCCTGTCGATCGCGCTGGTGCCGCTGGCGGCACCCGGCTTCTGGCACCGCCACTTCGGCAAGGTGTCGGCCGGCTGGGCGCTGCTGTTCTTGGTGCCGTTCGCGGCCGTCTTCGGCCTGTCGGCGGCGGGCGTGCAGCTGGTGCATGCGCTGGTGGCCGAGTACATCCCCTTCATCCTGCTGCTGACCGCGCTCTTCACCGTGGCGGGCGGCATCCACATCCGCGGCAACCTGCGCGGCAGCCCGGCGCTCAACACCGGTATCCTGGCCCTCGGCGCGGTGCTGGCCAGCATCATGGGGACCACCGGCGCGTCGATGCTGCTGCTGCGGCCCTTCGTCCGGGCCAACGACGACCGGCGCCATCGGGTGCACGGCATCGTGTTCTTCATCTTCATCGTCTCCAACGCCGGCGGGGCGCTCACCCCGCTGGGCGATCCGCCGCTGTTCCTGGGTTTTCTGAAGGGGGTCGATTTCTTCTGGACGCTGCGGCACATCGGCGGGCAGACGCTGTTCGTGGTGGCGGTGCTGCTGGCGCTGCACCATGCGGTCGACCGCTGGTTCCATCGCCGCGAAGGCGTGCTGCCGCACGACCCGACGCCCGACACCGGGCGCCTGGGCATCGACGGCGGCGCCAACCTGGGCCTGCTGGCGGCCGTCGTCGGGCTGGTGCTGATGAGTGGCGCCTGGAAGTCGCCGGTGGTGTTCGACGTGTTCGGCACGCCGGTGGGGCTGCCGGGGCTGCTGCGCGACGCCGGGCTGGTGGTGGTGGCGCTCGTCTCGTTGGGGATCACGCCGGCCCGGGTGCACGCCGACAACCGCTTCGACTGGGCGCCGATGGCCGAGGTGGCCAAGCTCTTCGCCGGCATCTTCCTGACCATCGTGCCGGTGATCGCGATGCTGCGCGCCGGCGCCGAAGGACCCTTCGGCGCGGTGATGGCCGCGGTCACCCGGGCCGACGGCACGCCAAGCCCGGCGATGTACTTCTGGGCGACCGGCGTGCTCAGCTCCTTTCTCGACAACGCGCCGACCTACCTGGTGTTCTTCAACACCGCCGGCGGCGACCCGGCCGTGCTGATGACCGCGCTGGCGCCGACGCTGGCCGCCATCTCGGCCGGCGCGGTCTTCATGGGCGCCGTCACCTATATCGGCAACGCGCCCAACCTGATGGTCAAGGCGATCGCCGAGAGTCGCGGCATCCGCATGCCCGGCTTTTTCGGCTACATGGGCTGGTCGTGCGCCGTCCTGCTGCCGCTCTTCGCCCTGGTCACGGTCATTTGGTACGCGTAACGCACAAGGAGATCACCTCATGTCCAAACCCGCCATCCTCGTGTCCCGCGCACTGTTTCCCGAGACCATCGAACGGCTCCAGCAGCACTTCGAGGTGGAGCACAACCAGTCCGACGCGGTCTGGGACGCCGCCGCCCTCAAGGCGCGCCTGCAGGGCAAACACGGCGTGCTTACCACCGGCAGCGAGCGGATCGACGCGGCGCTGCTGGCCGACTGCGCTGCGCTGCGCATCTGCGCCAACATGGCGGTGGGCTACGACAACTTCGACGTCGATGCGATGACCGCCGCCGGCGTGCAGGGCACCAACGCGCCCGACGTGCTGACCGACACCACCGCCGACTTCGGCTTCGCCCTGCTGATGGCCACCGCCCGGCGCATCACCGAGAGCGAGCATTTCCTGCGTCGGGGGGAGTGGAAGCGCTGGCGCTACGACATGTTCTCCGGCGCCGAGGTGCACGGCAGCACCCTCGGCATCCTGGGCATGGGGCGCATCGGGCAGGGCATCGCCAAACGCGGCGCGCACGGCTTCGGCATGAACGTGGTCTATCACAACCGCTCGCAGCTCTCGCCCGCGCTGGAGGCCGAGTGCGGGGCCCGCTACGTCGGCAAGGACGCGCTGCTGAAGACCGCCGACCATCTGGTGCTGGTGCTGCCCTACAGCGCCGCGTCGCACCATGCCATCGGCGCGGCCGAGCTGGCGCAGATGAAGCCGACCGCCACCCTGGTCAACATCGCCCGCGGCGGCATCGTCTGCGACGTGGCGCTGGCCGCGGCCTTGCGCGAAGGCCGCATCGCCGCCGCGGGGCTCGACGTGTTCGAGGGCGAGCCCACGGTGCACCCCGATCTGCTGGCGCTGCGGAACGTGGTGCTCACCCCCCACATCGCCAGCGCCACCACCGGCACCCGCCGCGCGATGGCCGCGCTGGCGGCCGACAACCTGATCGCCTTCTTCGACGGCCGCGGGCCGCTGACGCCGGTGAACACCTTGCTCCGCCCGAAGGCTGATCCGCAATGTTGAACGGAGAACTGAACCTGGCCGCCTGGGCCCTGCTGGCAGCGGGCGCAGCCACGGTCGCGATGCTGCTGGTCCTGCTGCTGCGCCGCCCCGGTGGCGACGGCAGCGACATCCACGATACGATCGACGCCGCCAACGCCCGGGCCGAGCGCAGCGAGCGGGCCCTGCGGCAGGAGCTGTCCGACCAGTTCCGCCAGTCGCGCCAAGAGCTGGCCCAGGCCTTCGCCACCTTCACCCAGACGCTGACCCGCCAGGGGGCCGAGGCCGGCCGCACCCAGAGTGCGCAGATGGACGCCTTCGCCCAGCAGCTCTCCCTGCTGCAGAAGACGCTGGCCGACACGCTCAGCACTCAGCTGCAGGGCGTCTCAGAAGCCAATGCGCGCCGCATGGCCGAGGTGCGCGCAACGCTCGAGGCGCAGCTGGCCCAGCTGCAGGCCAGCAACGCCGCCAAGTTGGACGAGATGCGCCACACCGTCGACGAGAAGCTGCAGGCCACGCTGGAGGCCCGCCTGGGCGAGAGCTTCCGCCAGGTGGCCGACCGGCTGGAGCAGGTGCACAAGGGCCTGGGCGAGATGCAGACGCTGGCCCAGGGCGTGGGCGATCTCAAGCACCTGCTGACCAACGTCAAGACCCGCGGCATCTTCGGCGAGGCGCAGCTGGCCTCGCTGTTGGAGCAGGTGCTGTCGGTCGACCAGTACGCCGCGCAGGTGGCGACCCGGCCCGGCAGCCGCAACACCGTCGATTTCGCGATCCGGTTGCCGGGGCGCGGTGCCGACGGCGTGCCGGTGTGGCTGCCGATCGACGCCAAGTTTCCCAACGAGGACTACGCCCGCCTGCTCGACGCCCAGCAGCGCGCCGACCCGGTGGCGGCCGATGCGGCAGCGCGCGGCCTGGAGACGCGCATCCGGCTGGAGGCGCGCGGTATCGCCGAGAAGTACGTCGAGCCGCCGCACACCACCGATTTCGCGATCCTGTTCCTGCCCACCGAAGGGCTCTTCGCCGAGGTGCTGCGCCGGCCCGGGCTGGTCGAGGCGCTGCAGCGCGAACACCGCATCACCCTGGCGGGGCCGACCACGCTGCTGGCGATGCTCAACTCGCTGCATATGGGCTTTCGCACCCTGGCGCTGGAGCGTCGCAGCAGCGAGGTGTGGCAGGTGCTGGGAGCCGTCAAGACCGAGTTCCAGAAGTTCGGCGACGTGCTCTCCAAGGTGAAGGAGCAGACCCAGACGGTGCTCAACACGCTCGACCGCGCCCAGACCCGGAGCAACGTGATGCGCCGCGCGCTGCGCGATGTCGAGGCGCTGCCCGAGCCGCAGGCCCAGGGCCTGCTGCCGATGGGCGCCGCCGACGCCGTGCCCGACGAAGACCCGCCGATATCCGGTATACCGCCTGCCGCGGCCGGCCGCGGCAAGACGCCAATTGGTTGACACCTAAACTAATTGTCCGTAGATTGGCGGTTTTCCCCGTCCCTGGAGGACCGTCGGCCATGAAGATCGTCTGTATCGGTGGAGGCCCTTCGGGCCTGTATTTCGCGCTCCTGATGAAGCTGCAGAACCCGGGGCACGAGATCCGGGTGGTGGAGCGCAACCGGCCCTACGACACCTTCGGCTGGGGCGTGGTGTTCTCCGACCAGACGCTGGGCAACCTGCAGGCGGCCGACCCGGTCACCGCGGCGCAGATCCTCGACGCGTTCAACCACTGGGACGACATCGAGGTGCATATCCAGGGCCACAGCGTGCGCTCGGGCGGCCACGGCTTCTGCGGTATCGGCAGGAAGCGCCTGCTCAACATCCTGCAGGCGCGCTGCGAGCAGCTGGGCGTGGAACTCGTCTTCGAGACCGACGTGCAGGACGACACCGCCTATGCCGACGCCGACCTGGTCATCGCCGCCGACGGCCTCAACAGCCGCATCCGCGCCAAGTACGCCGCCACCTACCAGCCCGACATAGACCTGCGGCTGTGCCGCTTCGTCTGGCTCGGCACCCACAAGCTGTTCGACGCCTTCACCTTCGCCTTCGCCAAGACCGAGCACGGCTGGTTCCAGGCCCATGCCTACCGCTTCGACGACAGCACCTCGACCTTCATCGTCGAAGCGCCCGAGGACGTGTGGCGCGCCGCCGGCCTGGAGACGATGGAGAAGGAAGACGCGATCGCCTTCTGCGAGCAGCTCTTCGCCGACCAGCTCGACGGCCACCCGCTGATCTCCAACGCCGCCCATCTGCGCGGCTCGGCCCAGTGGATCCGCTTCCCGCGCGTGGTTTGCCGGCACTGGGTGCACCACAACGGCCACGCGCCGGTGGTGCTGATGGGCGACGCGGCCCACACCGCGCACTTCTCGATCGGCTCGGGCACCAAGCTGGCGCTGGAGGATGCGATCGAGCTGGCCCGCTGCATCGGCCGCCAGCCGGGCGACCTGACGGCCGCGCTGGCCGACTACGAAGCGGTGCGCAGCATCGAGGTGCTGCGCATCCAGAACGCGGCCCGCAACTCGACCGAGTGGTTCGAGAACGTCGACCGCTACGCCAGCCTGCCGCCCGAGCAGTTCGCCTATTCGCTGCTGACCCGCAGCCAGCGCATCAGCCACGAGAACCTGCGGCTGCGCGACAAGGCTTATGTGGAGCGCTACGAGGACTGGATCGCCCAGCGCGCCGGCCTGCAGCGCGGCGCCACCCAGCGCGCGGTGCCGCCGATGTTCACCCCCTTCACCCTGCGCGGCGTGACGCTGAAGAACCGCGTCGTCGTCTCGCCGATGGCGCAGTACTCCTGCGTCGACGGCCTGCCGGCCGACTTCCACCTGATGCACCTGGGCGCCCGTGCCATGGGCGGCGCGGGCCTGGTCTTCGCCGAGATGACCTGTCCCTCGCCCGACGCCCGCATCACGCCCGGCTGCCCGGGCCTGTGGAACGTGGCCCAGCGCGACGGCTGGAAGCGCATCGTCGATTTCGCGCATGCCAACGGCACCGCCAAGATGGCGCTCCAGCTCGGCCACGCCGGCGCCAAGGGCGCGACGCGCCTAGCCTGGGACGGCATCGACCAGCCGCTGCCCGAGGCGGACCGCTGGCGGTTGCTGTCCGCCTCGCCGCAGCAGTACCTCGACGGCGTGAGCGACTGGTCGCACGCCATGACCCGCGAGGACATGGACCGGGTGCAGGCCGAGTTCGTGCAGTCGACCCGCTGGGCCGACGAGGCCGGCTTCGACTGGCTGGAGTTCCACTGCGCGCACGGCTACCTGTTCAGCAGCTTCATCTCGCCGCTGACCAACCAGCGCACCGACGACTACGGCGGCTCGCTGGAGAACCGGCTGCGCTACCCCTTGGAAGTGTTCGCTGCGATGCGCGCCGCCTGGCCGGAGCAAAAGCCGATGTCGGTCCGCATCTCGGCGCACGACTGGGTCGCGGGCGGCATCACGCCCGACGACGCGGTGCGGATCGCCCGCGCCTTCAAGGCGGCCGGCGCCGACATGATCGACTGCTCGTCGGGCCAGGTCAGCAAGAAGGAGAAGCCGGTCTACGGCCGCATGTTCCAGACGCCGTTCTCCGACCGGGTGCGCAACGAGGCGGGCATCGCGACCATCGCGGTCGGCGCGATCTCCGAGGCCGACCATGTCAACAGCATCGTAGCCGCCGGCCGGGCCGACCTCTGCGCGGTGGCCCGCCCGCACCTGGCCAACCCGGCCTGGACGCTGAACGAGGCGGCGCGCATCGGCTGGTTCGACGTGGCCTGGCCCAGGCAGTACCAGGCCGGCAAGGTGCAGCTGGAGCGCAACCTGGAGCGCAGAGGATGACGCACACCCCCAGGCTGCGCACTGCGTGTCTTCGCCTACCCCCTTGCAGGGGGCGGCACCGGTGGCCCGGCAAAGCCGGTTCCACGGTGCCCCTGGTAGATGCCGGTGCGCATGCACGCACCTTGCCCTATATCTAAAAGGCGGATAGCGATGGCTTCTCTTCAAGGCCGCCACGCGGTCATCACCGGCGCGGCGCGCGGCATCGGCGCGGCCATCGCCGAGCGGCTGGCGGCCGAGGGCGCGGTGCTCACGCTGCTGGGCCGCAACCTCGACACCCTGCAGGCGCTGGCCGCGCGGCTGCCGGCATCGGCACGGGCGTTGCCGGTCGCCTGCGACATCACCTCCGCCGACAGCGTGGCCCAGGCCTTCGCCACCGCGCGGGCCACGGCCGGCCCGGTCGCGATCCTGGTCAACAACGCGGGGCAGGCCGAGAGCGTGCCCTTCCACCGGATGGACGCGGCCCACTGGCAGCGCATGCTGGCGGTGAACCTGACCGGCACCTTCACCTGCATCCAGGCAGCGTTGCCCGGCCTGCTCGCAGCGGGCGCGGGCCGTATCGTCAACGTCGCGAGCACGGCGGGCTTGCGCGGCTACGCCTACGTGGCCGCCTATGCCGCGGCCAAGCACGGCGTGATCGGCCTGACCCGCTCGCTGGCGCTCGAACTGGCGGCCAAGGGCATCACCGTCAACGCGGTCTGCCCCGGCTACACCGACACCGACATCGTGCGCGACAGCGTGGCCCGCGTCGCGTCCAAGACCGGCCGCAGCACGGCCGAGGCGCAGGCCGAGTTCGTGCGCGGCAACCCGCAGGGCCGGCTGGTGTCGCCCGCCGAGGTGGCCGACACGGTGGCCTGGCTCTGCGGCGACGGCGCGGCGGCGGTCACCGGCCAGTCGATTTCCGTCTCCGGCGGCGAGGTGATGTGATGGCCCGCAATTCCCCGGTGAACGCCACGAAACTGCAGCTGGTCCCGGTGCTCGACGACGAGCGCATCGGCCA
Source organism: Xylophilus ampelinus (assembly GCF_003217575.1). Classification (GTDB taxonomy): domain Bacteria; phylum Pseudomonadota; class Gammaproteobacteria; order Burkholderiales; family Burkholderiaceae_C; genus Xylophilus; species Xylophilus ampelinus. The sequence goes on from NZ_QJTC01000006.1 coordinate 148,613, forward strand.
CGAGGCGCGCGCCGTCGCCGACGACCATATCGACCTGAAGATCTGGCTGCGCCTGCTGGCTTGCAGCACCCAGATCGAGCAGCAGATCCGCCAGCACCTGCGGGCGCGTTTCGCCACCACGCTGCCGCGCTTCGACTACCTGGCCCAGCTGGAGCGCCATCCCGACGGGCTGCGGATGAACGCGCTCTCGCGCTACCTGATGGTCACCGGCGGCAACATCACCGGCCTGACCGACCAGCTGGAAAAGGAAGGCCTGGTCACCCGGGTGGACGACCCGGAAGACCGCCGCTCCTGGCGCGTGGCGCTCACGCCCAAGGGCCGCACCGAATTCGCCGCGATGGCCGCCGAGCACGAGACCTGGCTCACCGCCATGTTCCGGGGCCTGGGCACCGGCGACAAGGATCTGCTCTACGGCCAGCTCGGCCGGCTGCGGGTGCACTTGGCGCAGCACCAGGCCGATCTCGCGGCAGAGCCCGCCGCCGCACCGACCACCGCCACCGCTGCCACCGCAGCCAAGAAGAAGACCGCATCCTCCCGCAGGAGACCCGCCCCATGACCGACCGCATCGACCCGGCCCTCGTCGCCGGCAACCGCCAGACGCTGGCCGACTACGCCGCCACCCATTTCCTGTGGCAGGTGGAGGGCGGCGTCGGCACCGTCACCTTGAACCGGCCCGAGCGCAAGAACCCGCTCACCTTCGACTCGTACGCCGAGCTGCGCGACCTGTTCCACCGCCTGCGCTACGCGACCGACGTTCGCGTGGTGGTGCTGCAGGGCGCCGGCGGCAACTTCTGCTCGGGCGGCGACGTGCACGAGATCATCGGTCCGCTGGTGGCGCTGAAGGCGCCCGAGCTGCTGATGTTCACCCGCATGACCGGCGCGCTGGTGTCGGAGATGCGGCACTGCCCGCAGCCCATCATCGCTTCCATCGACGGCGTCTGCGCCGGTGCCGGCGCGATCCTGGCGATGGCCTCGGACCTGCGGCTGGGCACGGCCCGCAGCAAGACAGCGTTCTTGTTCAACCGCGTGGGCCTGGCCGGCTGCGACATGGGCGCCTGCGCCATCCTGCCGCGCATCGTGGGCCAGGGCCGCGCGTCGGAACTGCTCTACACCGGCCGCTCCCTGCCCGGCGACGAAGCCGAGCGCTGGGGTTTCCTCAACCGTGTGTTCGAGCCCGACGCGCTGACGGCCGAGGCGCAGAAGCTGGCGCAGCACATCGCCGCCGGCCCCACCTTCGCCAACGGCATCACCAAGACGATGCTGCACCAGGAATGGGCGATGACGGTCGATCAGGCGATCGAGTCAGAAGCCCAGGCCCAGGCGCTTTGCATGCTGACCGGCGACTTCGAGCGGGCCTACCGCGCTTTCGTGGACAAGCTGCGGCCGGTGTTCGAGGGGAACTAGTGTGGTGTCTCAAAAATAAGCCGAACTAAGTTGACGAATGGTTATCCATGAGTTTCCAAGTCCAGGAAACTACAAAGATGACCAGATCAGG
>NZ_QJTC01000007.1 GCF_003217575.1 Xylophilus ampelinus
GGCTGGACTGCATGACCCTCTGGGCGATGGCGGCAGGCTTAAATCGCATGGGACAGCCGCGCTCTGTGTGACGAACGATTTGTTCAGGACGGACTCTTGAGCGAGCACCAATGCACCCCCACCGCCCATCCCGCACCGAATGGGAGTAGCCGCCCCCGTCCGAACGAACCAGTTTGGACCATTCGGTCAAAACAGAATGGCAGAGCCATCGCAACCCGTTGATATAAAACGACCTCAAACCTGGCACAGCGCATGCAGAGCAGCGGCACCTCCACCCCCGCGAGCGCATCACCATGAAAGTCGGCATCTTCATCCCCATCGGCAACAACGGCTGGCTGCTGTCGGAGAACGCTCCGCAGTACAAGCCCACCTTCGCGCTCAACAAAGAGGTGGCGCAGACGGCGGAGCACTACGGGCTGGACTTCGTGCTGTCGATGATCAAGCTGCGCGGCTTCGGCGGCAAGACCGAGTTCTGGGACCACAACCTCGAATCGTTCACCCTGATGGCCGGGCTGGCGGCCGTCACCACCAAGATCAAGCTCTTCGCCACCGCCGCCTCGCTGGTGATGCCGCCGGCCGTCGTGGCGCGCATGGCGGCCACCATCGACAGCATCTCGGGCGGCCGCTTCGGCGTCAACCTGGTGACCGGCTGGCAGAAGCCCGAGTATTCGCAGATGGGCATGTGGCCGGGCGACGAATTCTTCGGCTCGAGGGCGTGCTGCTGACCTTCGACCATTTCGTCGAAGGCGTGAAGGCCTTCGGCGAGCGCATCCAGCCGCTGATGGCCAGCCGTACCGAGGCCGACAGCCCGGTGCCGTCGCAGGTGGCCGCCGCCGAGGCACTGGCCGCGTGAAAGATACCCGCATGACCATCCCCAATATCACCGCCAAGACCAACGCCACCCTCGCCTCGTTCAGCCCCGCCGGCGCGCCCGACGCGCTGCACCCCGGCAGCGGCGCCCATGTGCTGCCGGCCCGGCCCGAGCCGCTGGCCTTCCACGCCGCGCAGACCGCGCTGGTGGTGGTCGACATGCAGAACGCCTATGCCTCGGTGGGCGGCTATGTCGATACCGCGGGCTTCGACATCTCCGGCGCGCAGGGCGTGATCGGCAACGTGGCCCGCGCCGTGGCGGCGGCGCGCGCGGCCGGCGTGCTGGTGGTGTTTTTGCAGAACGGCTGGGACGCGCAGTACGTCGAGGCCGGCGGCCCCGGCTCGCCCAACTGGCACAAGTCGAACGCGCTGAAGACGATGCGCAGGAAGCCCGAGCTGCAGGGCCGCTTCCTGGCCAAGGGCGGGTGGGATTACCAGATGGTCGATGCGATCGCGCCGCAGCCGGGCGACATCGTCGTGCCCAAGCCGCGCTACAGCGGCTTCTTCAACAGCGCGCTCGACAGCACCCTGCGCGCCCGCGGCGTCCGCAACCTGGTCTTCACCGGCATCGCCACCAACGTGTGCGTCGAATCGACGCTGCGCGACGCGTTCCACCTGGAGTACTTCAGCGTGATGCTGGAAGACGCCACCCACGAACTGGGCGGCCCCGCCATCCAGGCGGCGGCGGTCTACAACGTGGAGACCTTCTTCGGATGGGTGTCCACGGTGGACGCGTTCGTCGACACCGTCTCCCCCTGATTCACCCCTTCCACGCTTTTTCAACCCACCCTCATTCGACCTGACACGCCCCGCCTGACCAGGGGCGCCGCGGAATGGGCTCTGCCCGGCCGCTGGCGCCGCCCCCTTGCGCGGCAGAAGGGGAGAAGGCGGACCGCGAAGCGCAGAGCCTGGGGGTTCACTCGGAGCCTTCATGCCAAAGCAAGCCATCATCCCGCCCGGTAGCGGCAAGCCGCTCGCCCCTACGTGCCCGGCGCCCTCGCCGACGGCATCGTCTACGTCTCGGGCACCCTGCCCTTCGACCAGGACAACAACGTGGTGCACCTGGGCGACGCCACCGCCCAGACACGCCATGTGCTCACCACGATCCAGGGCGTGATCGAGGCAGCCGGCGGTACGATGGACGACGTCACCTTCAACCACGTGTTCCTGCGCGACTGGGCCGACTACCCGAAGATCAACGCGGTGTATGCCGAGTTCTTTCCCGGCGAGAAGCCGGCGCGCTACTGCATCCAGTGCGGGCTGGTGAAGCCGGATGCGCTGGTGGAAATCGCATCCATTGCGCATATAGGCCGCTAACCCCCAGGCTGCGTACTGCGCGTCTCCGCCAACCCCCTTCGCGGTGGGCAGCACCCGCGGCCCGGCGAAGCCGGCTCCGCGGTGCTTCTGGCGAAAACACGCGCCGCTCCACACCGTATTTCCCACAAGGATTCTCATGTCGCTCTACCACGAGGTGCACCGCCCCGCCGATGCGGCCCAGACGGTGCTGCTATCGTCCGGCCTCGGCGGCTCGGCCGCGTTCTGGAAGTCTCAGATCCCCGCGCTGGCCGCCGCCGGCTACCGGGTGGTCGCCTACGACCAGCGCGGCACCGGCCGCAGCCCGGGCACGCTGCCGGCGGATTACTCCATCGCCCACATGGCCCGGGACGTGGCCGAAGTGCTGGACGCCACCGGCACCGCGCACTGCCATTTGATAGGCCATGCGCTGGGCGGGCTAGTGGGGCTGCAGCTGGCGCTGGATGCGCCGCAGCGCGTCGCCAGCCTGGTGCTGGTGAACGCCTGGTCGCGGCCCGATCCGCATTCGGCCCGCTGCTTCGATGCGCGGCTGGCGCTGCTGGGTGCCCTGGGCCCGCGGGCCTATGTGGAAGCGCAGCCGATCTTCCTGTACCCCGCCGCCTGGTGCGCCGCCAACGCCGAGACGGTGCAAGCCGAGGTCGACCACGCCTTCGCCCATTTCCCCGGCGAGGCCACAATGCGCACCCGCATCGCGGCGCTGCGCGCCTTCGACGTCGATGCGCGCCTGGCCGAGATCGCCGCGCCCACCCTGGTGATGGCCGCGATGGACGACACCCTGGGGCCCTGGACCCGTTCGCGCCGCCTTGCCGAAGGCCTGCCGCGCGCCACGCTCGACCTGGTGCCGCACGGCGGCCATGCCCACAGCGTGACCGCGCCCGGGCCGTTCAACGACCGCTTGCTCGCGTTCCTGGCGCGGACCGGGGCCGACACCCCGGTCCGTGGCCCGACCGCCCCGCTCAACGAATAGCCAGCAGACACCACCCGAAACGACGCAGAGCCCTTTGTCGCGTTTCAATCGTCGTCGAGTTTGCCTGCGGCTGTACGCGATGCATTTCTTCGAGAGAACGATCCTGTCGAACACCTCGGGCTCACAGACGCATCCAGGTTCTATCGCGTGACAGACCCGCGATGGATCGAACCATGCCCACAGCGTGAAGGCGTGTTCCTTGCTGCGGGCAACATGCATTCGAGTGCGCGGATAGCGAATCATCTTGCGCTGGAAAAAACGCCCCTGCTTTCGATACTTGAAGAATGTGCATCGAACCAGCCGGAGGGTCCCGAGCGGGAAGAAATGCTGGAGCAGCTACGCGGCATGCAGCCATATATGGCTGCTGAAATGGATGCTTCGAGACTGCCCGAATCTTCGCTGAACGTCATGTATGGAACCGAAGCCAAACGAGGGGCGTTGGCTGATTTGAACGCGCACGGCCGAAGAGCCGAAAAACGGGTTCTCATGGAAATGACATTGGGCGATGTTCGCAAGGCCGGCGGCGACCAGGTTTTTTTGACGTCGACACTGCTCAAGCAAACAGGAATTCTGTGCCGCTGATTTTGACACTGCCACCAGACGCCCGGGTGCCCGGGTGCCCGGGTGCCCGGGTGCCCGGGTGCCCGTCAGAAGAATTTAAAAGAAAAATAGCCACGGCCAGCGCCGTTCGCCGACTTCAAGCTATTTTTTTGATAGCAAAACGATGGTCAGCCGGCAGTGGCGCCCGATGCGCGGGCGATGCCGTCGAGCACGATGCGCTGCACGTTCTCCACCGCCGCCTCGAAGAACTCCGGATCGTCCAGCGTGCTGCCGGTGAGCGCCTGCACCTGCACCCCGAAATCGGCATAGTGCTGGGTGGTGGCCCACAGTGCGAAGATCAGGTGGTGCGGCTCCACCGGGGCCAGCCGGCCGTCGGCCACCCAGGCGCGGATTACCTCGGACTTGCGCTCGACCAGGTCGCGCAGCTCGCGGCCCAGCTCGTCGCGCAGCAGCGGCGCGCCCTGCACCATCTCCAGGCAGAAGAGGCGCGACGCGTCGGGGCTGTCGCGCGAGACGGCCAGCTTGCGGCGAATGTAGTCGCCAATCGCGGCGCGCGGGTCCTGCTCGGCGCTGAAGCCGCGCAGCGGCTCCAGCCACACCGCCAGCAGGTCGCGCAGCACCGAGACGTACAGCTCTTCCTTGTTGGCGAAGTAGTAGAGCAGGTTGCTCTTCGAGACATCGGCCCGCGCGGCGACCTTGTCGACACTGGTGCCGTGCAGGCCGAAGCGCGAGAACAGGCCCAGCGCCGCGCCCAGGATGGCGGCGCGCTTGTCCTCGATCTGGCGGGCGCGGCGGCGGATGGTGGCGGCGGAGGTGCTACGGGCGGCCGGTACGTGTGGTGCCGGCGCGGTTCGAAGCGCGGGCTTGCGGGTCGTCTTGCGCGCAGGCTGGGCGGCGGCCGGGCGCGCCCGTTTCGCGGCGGTGCCGGCAGCGGCCGTGCTCGGGGTCTTCGGCATGTCGGCGGTGGTCGGTTGGCGGTTCATCGGGTCGGTGCGGGCACCGGCGTGCCCTGCGGGCGTTGCACGGGCCGTACCCGGTACACCGCACCACTGTAGAGCGTGTTATGCACTTCGACGTACCCGCGTGGGTCCCGCGGGCCGCCGCAAAGCCTCGTGCCTCGGCAAGGGCCGCAACGCCGCGAGCGCCTGCCTGCGGGACCCTCCCTTAGGGAAAGCTGGGGGAGAGGCCCGGCCGCTGCGTTGCAGTCCGCTTGCGGTGGATCGTCCGCGAGGCGACAGCCAGGTTTCGCCAGTTCGTCAATAGGTGATCGTGATCGACGTGGGCGTCACTTTGGTGCTGTAGTTGCACTGCGGAGAAGCTGCAGGAGCATCCGAATCCGCCTCCCAGGGAGGCGATGCGACCCGCACGCTATTCTGGTCATAGACCTCGATATCGTGGAAGACCAGCGATCCTGTCGCCGGGTATTCTGCGCATGCGCTGACCTCGTATACCTCCAGGGCCCCACCCATGATCAGGTTCGGATTTCCATGGGGGCTGCTGGTCAGACGGACGCTTTTGCCGGTCGTCAGGTTATGCGTGTCGATGTTCCAACGGTTGCACGCCAAGCCTGGGGCGCAGGTCGAATAGATGTCACCTACTATCTTGTCGCCCGACTTCGCAGGAATGAAATCGCTGTGATTGACCGTTCCATTTTTACAGCAATTCCAGCTGCTGAGATCCCAAGAGTCCGACTCCCCGCGATAGCCCAGAACCGGCTGCATAATCGTGTCGCCCTGCACTCCCGGAAAGAAGTAAATCGTTTGCTTGGACCGCAGGGTGGGGTTTTCCGGCACGGTCCAGCTGGCTGAAATTCTGCCCACGGGCTTATCAGTTTGGTATTCACCATCCTCTATGTAGCTATACGATATGGTCGGCGGGGGCACCGCTTTGAGTGTGGATGCCCGCACCAGGCGTCCTTGCTCGTCGAGACCTTGGGGCGAGACGCGCTCCCCCTGGCGAGTGAAATTGTCTTGCGCACAAACGTTAGGTGGCTCGATCGTGCCGTCGATTCGCAATATTTCCTCGTTATCGAGAATCTTTTCACCCTCGTGAATTTCCCGAATGCAGGAGGGGGAGAAATACCCGAACGGAGTCACCACATATTCTGCAGGAATATTTGCAGGCCGAGAATCTGCCGGCTGCGTGTTTTGCTGTGAATGCTCGATGTCTATTTGAGCAGATGCCGAAGCCACGAGGCTCAGACCCAACCCCGCTGCTATCGACAAGCGTTTTAGAAAAGCGTTACCCCTCGAGAACGCACACACGATTACGCTGAATTTCATTAACCTTCCTAGTGTAGTTTGATTTTGACTTTCAGGTTTTCGCTAACCTGAAAGCGCACGAACTATATGTTTGATTGCATGCCAGATTGAAATAAAAGCGTAACAGTTCGGTTTCCATACACAGAATGGAGTAATAAAAAGCAGCCGTCGATGGCCTCGCCCAGGCATGCCGGCCATGCCGCCCCCGCCGTCGTTGCGGAAGACGATCGCGGGCACCGTGCCGTAGCCGGACGCGACCATCCGGCCGGTGCCCATGTGGCTGCCCTGGCGCGTCTCGCTGTGGTGCCCGAGGTATCCCACCCCCACCCACGTAGGCAGAAAGTTACTTTTTAGCGGCCGGCGCCAGCCGGTAGATCCACAGTGGCCGCCCGTCCGGCGTGCGCAACCGACGGTCCGCCGCCACGCCCGGCACCTCGAATTCGAGGCTGGCCATCGCCCCGCCGGGCGCCAACTCGGCCCGGGCCTTGTCCCAGGCGCGGGCCATGCTCTCGGGCCGCTGGAAGACGTAGACCAGCGCATAGTCCCGCCAATCGGTCCGCCAGATGTCGCCCTGCCGCACCTGCGCCCAGGGGCAGCGCAGCGCGCACAGCAGCCGCAGCGGCCAGCTCCATTCGATGCCGTGCAGCACGGCGTCCGGGTAGGCGCTGCGCAGGGCCCGCAGCCCGTCGCCCAGGCCGCAGCCGGCATCGAGCACCCGGCTGCCCGGCACCAGCGGCACGGTGACCGGAAGGTCCCTCAGCGCACCGCGCGGCGTGGGAAATACCGGCGCATCGCGCCAAGCATGCACCGGGTATACCAGCATGCACAGCGCCAGCGGCGGTAGCCAGCCCCAGGCCGGGAGCACCACGGCACCCGAGGCCAGCAGCGACACCGGAAACCCACCCGCCAGCAGCAGGCGCCGCATCCGGGTGGTGCCCCAGAGGCTGCCCACGGCGCCCCAGGCGGTCGCCAGGGCCACGACGGGCAGTCCCTGGAGGGTGGGTGGCCCCACCGCCTGCAGGAGCCCGAAAAGGCCCCATGCGGAGCCCCAGACCAGGAGCGCCGGCAGGGGCCAGGGCAGCCGCGGCGCCTGCATGCGGTGCCTACCGGCCGGCGGTGCGGCGCAGTCGATCGATCAGGCCGTTGAGTTCGTCCAGACTGGCGAACTGGATCGCGACCTCGCCGGTGTCCTCGGTGCGGCCATGGCGCTTGACCCGCTTCTTGACCCGCACCTCGACGGCGGCGGTCAGCAGGTCGGCCAGGTCTTCTTCCACTTGGCGCAGGTCGCTGGATTTCTCCTTGCAAGCGGCGGGCGGCTTCTGGGCCGAGAGGCTGAACTCGGCGCCGATCTTCTTGACCAGGCCCTCGGCCTCGCGCACCGACAGCTTGCGCGCCGAGATCTGGTGGGCCGCGGTGATCTGCGCCGCCCGGTCGAGCGAGAGCAGTGCCCGGGCGTGGCCCATGTCCAGGTCGCCGGCCATCAGCATCGTCTGCACCGGATCGGCCAGGTTCAGCAGGCGCAGCAGATTGCTGGCAGCGCTGCGCGAGCGGCCGACCGATTGCGCCGCCTGCTCGTGGGTCAGGCCGAACTCCTTGACCAGCCGCTGCAGGCCCTGCGCTTCTTCGAGCGGGTTCAAGTCTTCCCGCTGCATGTTCTCGATCAGCGCCATCGCGGCGGCCGACTCGTCGGGCACATCGCGCACCAGCACCGGCACGCTGTCGAGGCCGGCCAGCCGCGCGGCCCTAAAGCGCCGCTCGCCGGCGATGATTTCGTACCTGCCGGCGTTGTCGCCGTCCTTCAGCCGGCGCACCAGGATCGGCTGCATGATGCCCTGCGCCTTGATGCTCTCGGCCAGCTCGTACAGGGCGCCTTCGTCCATCCGGGTGCGGGGCTGGTAGATGCCGGGGACCAGGTCGGCCAGCGACAGCACGTGCGGCAGATCGTCGCCGGCGGCATCGGCCGGCGTTTCGCTGGCCTTGGGCCCGAGCAGGGCTTCCAGGCCGCGGCCGAGGCCCTTGGGTTTCTTGGTTGTGGCCATGTGTCGGCTCCTCTTGGTTCTTCGTGTTTTCAGGTGCGCGGTGCAGGTGCGGCGAAGCCGGTGTCCCGCCACGCCTGCATCAGCGCATGGCCGGCGGGCCAGTCGCCCAGACCGGCGTCGGCATTGATGTGGGCCGCGGGCCCCACGCCGTGCAGCGCGCTGCCCCAGGCCTGCGCGATGTGCGGCGCATAGCCCGGCGCGGCATAAGGGTCGTCGTCGCTGTGGACGACCAGCGAGGGAAAAGGCAGCGGCTGGCGCGGCACCGGCGTCCAGCCGGGCAGCTGCGGCCGCAGGTCATCGCGCTCGATGTCGGGCGGTGCCACCAGCAATGCACCGCGGATGCGATCGGTGCTGCGCGAATGCGCGGCCCAGGCGGCCACCAGCACGCAGCCCAGGCTGTGGGCCACCAGCAGCACCGGGGTTTCGCAGCCGAGCACCACGTCTTCCAGCCGCGCGTTCCAGTCGCCGCGAAGCGGCCGCTGCCAGTCGTGCTGTTCCACCCGGCGGTAGCCGTACAGCACTTCCCAGCGGGTCTGCCAATGGTCGGCACCGCTGCCGTGCCAGCCGGGCAAGGTCAGGACGGTGATGCTCTCTTTTTCATAGCTGGGGGCCATTGTTTGGTAAAGGCCTCAGGCCTTCTTGGCTTTGGGTTTTGTGGCGCGGGCCACCATCTCGGAGGCGAAGGCCACGAAGGCCTGCGCGCCCTTCGACGCGGGGTCGAACACCACCCCGGGCAGGCCGTAGCTGGGGGCTTCGGCCAAGCGCACGTTGCGCGGAATCACCGTGTCGAACACCTTGTCGCCGAAATGGTCCTTCAGCTGCTCGCTCACCTGCTGCTGCAGCGTGATCCGCGGATCGAACATCATCCGCAGCAGGCCGATGATCTGCAGATCCTTGTTGAGGTTGGCATGCACCTGCTTGATGGTGTTGACCAGGTCGGTCAGGCCTTCGAGGGCGAAGTATTCGCATTGCATCGGGACGACCACGCCGTGGGCCGAGCACAGCCCGTTGAGCGTCAACATCGAGAGCGACGGTGGGCAGTCGATCAGCACGAAGTCGTAGTCGGCATCGACCGGGCCCAGCGCACTTTTCAACCGCTTCTCGCGCTGGTCCAGCCCGACCAGTTCGACCTCGGCGCCGGCCAGCTCGCGGTTGGCGCCCAGCACGTCGTAGCCGCAGCCGCTCTCCTCCAGCCGGTCGGCCCGCACCCGGGCTTCCGGTATCGGCACGCCGTCGACCAGAACCTCGTAGATCGTCGCCTCCAGCGCCCGCTTGTCCACGCCTGAGCCCATCGTCGCATTGCCCTGCGGATCGAGGTCGACCAGCAGCACCCGCTGGCCGATCTTGGCCAGGCCGGCGGACAGGTTGACGGAGGTGGTCGTCTTGCCGACGCCGCCCTTTTGGTTGGCGATGCAAAAAATCTGGGCCATGTCGGTCTTCTTGCTTACTTGAAAATCGCGAGCCGGAGACCGAACCCGATGAGGAACACGCCGGTCAGCCGCTCCAGCCCCTTGGCCACCCGCCGGTGCGCACGGACCTGCGCGGTGACGGCCCGCGCCACCGCCGCCGGACCCAGGCAGTAGCAGGCCGTCAACGCCGCGATGGTGATCGCCATCGCGGCGAAGGTGATGCCGCCGCGGTGGGTGGCCGGATTCACGAACAGCGGGAAGAAAGCCATGTAGAACACGATGGCCTTGGGGTTGAGCAGCGTGATGAAAAATGCCTGCCGGGCGTAGTGCCGCGGCTCGATGCGCACCGGGCCGGCATCGCCCGGCTTGGCGGTGAGCAGCCGAAAGCCGATCCAGACCAGGTAGGCGGCGCCGACGTACTGCACCGCCATGAACACCGGCGGGTATGCGGCCAGCAGCGCGGCCACACCGCCCACGGCTAGCCACAGCAGTACCTGGTCACCCGCGATCAGGCCGGCGGTAGCGGCCGCACCGGCCCTGAAGCCCCCCTTGGCGGTCGAATTCAGCACGGCGAAAGTGCCGGGGCCCGGCAGCATCAGGAACACGACCACCGCTGCGCAGAAAGAACCGTAATCGGGAATGCCGAACATGGGAGCGCGTGAGAAACAAAGAGGGTGCGGGATGCGGTGGGACTCGAGTTTAAGCGCCCTGCCCCCTGGAACCCGCGGTGGGTGCTGCAGACGCGTTTTAGAGCTTGTTATGCACTTCGACGTACCCGCGAAAGCCGGGGAGGCCCGGCGGCAAGGCACAGGACGCGCCGCGGTGTGGATGCCGCAAGCGGCCCGCAACGTGGCAACCGGACCTCTGCCCGGCTTTCCCGAAGAGGGATCTCGCAGGCGGGTACGTCAAAGTGCATAGCACGCTCTACGCATCCAGACAATGCATCGGTCCGCGTCCAGACCGGGAACCGTCAGTTGTTCCACGTGGAACACGCGGATGTCGGGCGGCAACGCGTCCAGTTCGCCCGACGGATGCTTGCCCTTCATCGCCATCCACACCCCGTCGGGCGCCACCGCATCGACCGACCAACGGGTGAAATCCGACAGCGACGCGAACGCACGCGACGCCACGACATCGAACGGGTCGCTCAAGGTCTCGACCCGCGCATGCAGGCCCTTGAGATTGGGCAGCCGCAACTCCAGCGCCACTTGCTGCTGGAAAGCAGCCTTCTTGGCCACCGTATCGACACAGGTCACCCCGGCCTGCGGGCAGCATATAGCCACCACCACCCCTGGCAAGCCCGCACCCGCACCGACGTCGAGCAACGAGAACGGCCGTGCCGCATCGGCTGCGGCCGCCTTGCGCTGACGCAAAAGGGGAGGCACCGCTGCCAGACTGTCCAGCAAGTGGTGAGTCAACATTTCTTGCGGGTCGCGCACCGAAGTGAGGTTGTAGACCTTGCCCCATTTCTGGATCAGGCCCAGATAGCGCCCCATCCGCTCGCATTGGCTGGCGTCCACCTCAACGCCCAATGCCGCGGCCCCTGCGGCGATCTGCTGCTGCACATCGGCAGCGTTCAACTCTGGCATGAGAAATTCCGGAGTGCCTGTTCGCCGAATGTGCGGACAGAGCAAAGATGATTGTTCAGACGATCGCTTCAGGCGATGCGGAAGCCGACGCGAGGCCACGCGCACCCCGCTTCTTCAGATGCACCAGCAGCAGCGATACCGCCGCCGGCGTGATGCCGGAAATCCGCGATGCTTGGCCCAGCGTCTCGGGACGGTGTTTCTGCAGCTTCTGGCGCACCTCGAAGCTGAGCGCGGTCACCTGCAGATAGTCGAAGTCGTGGGGCAGGCGCGATTGCTCGTAATACGATGCACGCTGCACGTCGTCCTTTTGTCGATCGATGTAGCCGGAATACTTGGCGGAAATTTCGATCTGCTCCAAAACCGCATCTCTCGCGTCGCCGAGCGTTTCACGTGAAACAGTATCGGATGCATAGCGTCCCTCGGACAGGGACATCAGACCGTCGTAGCTGACATCGGGACGACGCAGCAATTCCGCGAGGCAGTATTCATGTTCGATCGCCTTGCCCAGCACCCGCTCGGACTCGCTGGCCGACAGGTTGCGCGGGCTGACCCAGATAGACCGCAGTCGCTCTGTTTCACGTGAAACAGCGTCGCGCTTGCGGCTGAACGCATCCCATCGCGCGTCGTCCACCAGGCCCAACCGGCGGCCGGTTTCGGTCAGGCGCATGTCGGCATTGTCTTCCCGCAGCTGCAGCCGGAACTCGGCCCGGCTGGTGAACATGCGGTAGGGCTCGGTCACACCCTTGGTGATCAGGTCGTCGACCAGCACACCCAGATAGGCCTCGTCGCGGCCCGGCAGCCAGGGCGCATCGCCCCGGCACTGCAGCGCGGCGTTGATGCCGGCGAACAGGCCTTGCGCCGCTGCCTCCTCGTAGCCGGTGGTGCCGTTGATCTGACCGGCGAAAAACAGTCCGCCGATCTGGCGCGTCTCGAAGCTGCTCTTCAACGACCGGGGGTCGAAGTAGTCGTATTCGATCGCATAGCCCGGCCGCAAGATGTGCGCGTTTTCCAGGCCCTTCATCGAACGTACCAATTGGTACTGGATATCGAACGGCAGGCTGGTCGAGATGCCGTTGGGGTACACCTCGTGCGTCGTCAGGCCCTCGGGCTCCAGGAAGATCTGGTGGCTTTCCTTGTCGGCGAAGCGGTTGATCTTGTCCTCCACGCTCGGGCAATAGCGCGGGCCGATGCCTTCGATCTTGCCGGTGAACATCGGGCTGCGGTCGAAACCGCTGCGGACGATGTCGTGGGTGCGCTCGTTGGTATGCGTGATCCAGCACGGCACTTGGCGCGGATGCATCGCGACCTTGCCCATGAAGCTGAACACCGGCACCGACTCCCCCACCCCGCCCGGCATGCCGTCGCCCGGCTGCTCAGCGCATTGGCTGAAATCGATGCTGCGGCCGTCGAGCCGCGGCGGTGTGCCGGTCTTCAACCGGCCCTGCGGCAACTGCAACTCCTTCAGTCGTGCCGACAGGCTCAACGCCGGCGGGTCGCCCGCGCGGCCGGCAGCGTAGTTGTCGAGGCCCACGTGGATCTTGCCGTCGAGGAAAGTGCCGGCGGTCAGCACCACGGTGCGGGCCCGGAAGGCGATGCCCACCTGGGTCACCGCGCCGGCGACCCGGTCGCCTTCTACCAACAGGTCGTCCACCGCCTGCTGGAACAGCCACAGGTCGGGCTGGTTCTCCAGCCTTTGACGGATGGCGGCCTTGTAGAGGATACGGTCGGCCTGGGCGCGGGTGGCGCGCACCGCCGGCCCCTTGGAGCTGTTGAGAATGCGGAACTGGATGCCGGCCTCGTCCGTCGCGATACCCATCGCACCGCCGAGTGCATCCACCTCCTTTACCAGATGGCCCTTGCCGATGCCGCCGATCGACGGGTTGCAGCTCATCTGGCCCAGCGTCTCGATGTTGTGGGTGAGCAGCAGCGTCTTGGCGCCCATGCGGGCGGCGGCCAGCGCCGCTTCGGTGCCGGCGTGGCCGCCGCCGACGACGATCACGTCGAATTCCCGGGGATAGATCATGTAGTTTCCTTCTGGTCGCCGCGCACCCATTCGGTGGGCAGGCCCATGGTGTGGGCCGCCTGCGCCTGGCGCGCGTCGGCGGTCACGAAAAGATCGACGCGCGCGACCAGCGCGCTGCCGATGTGCAGCGCCTCCGACGCCCGCAGCGGATGCCGCTCCATCGCGGCGAACGCCAGCCGTTCGACATGCGCGTCGAGGGGGACCGACTCCATGTCGGCCACGTCCTGCTGCGCCTGGTGCCAAGTGCGGTCGAAGTCGGAGGCCGATAGGCTGCCTTCGCGTCGGCGCTGCAGTAGCGCGGAGGCCATCTCGGCCTTGCAGTGCGCCGCGATCACCAGGTTCCGCGATGCTTGAAAGATCGCCAGCACCTGGTCACGCCCCGCTTCGTCGGTATAGCGCTTGGTCAGGGCCGAGGTGTCGAGCAAGGCACGCATGCCGTCGGCTACCGTCACCACCGCACACCGTCCCTGTGGGCCTGAACCGCACCTGCGAGGGACGCGGCGGGCGATGCGAGGCGCACCGGATCGAACGGTTGCTTCCAGCTCGGCTGGCGCGGCTGCGGCGCGTTGTCGGCGCTCGGCGGCACCAGGTCGGCCACGGGCTTGCCATGGCGCAGGATGCGAACGGTCGCGCCCTGCTCGACCAGGTCGAGCATGGCGGACGCGTTGGCGCGGAATTCGCTGAGGGGCAGGATATGCATGGACGTACAGAACGGCGGAGTTTTGTACATTTTAAGAGCTTGGCCGTCGCCGCGGCCGCAAGGGCCGCAGAACCCCTGCCCCTCCCGGATCGAGACGAAACGGCCTCTGGCCGCTCAATGGCTCCGGCTTTCAGCTACGCAATCGATAGCATCACGGCCACGAGCGCTTCACCTCGTTGCGCTGCATCGGCATGCCGCCGATGGTAGACACGGGCAGCGCGGACGCCGTGTCGGTTTGCACGACGCGGCCATCCCCGGATCCTCCAGAGCCGTCCGCCCGAACGATTCTGTAATTCATTGCGCACGCGGTGAAAACCCCGTATGAAACCGCCTCAAAGGTGGTAGGCAAACCGGAAATATCGCGCATAATTGGTGGGCATGGGTGCTTCCGGCACCCATGCCTCCTTGCGGTGTATGGTCAGTTTCGCGTCTTTGAAGTCGTCACTGGTTTGCTGATTGCGTTGCCTAGACTCCATCGCGTTTTGTTTTTTTGAGGAGTCCCGAGATGGGCAACAAACTTTACGTGGGCAATTTGCCCTACACCTTCCGTGACGAAGATCTGCAGCAGACCTTCAGCGAATTCGGCTCTGTCTCGAGCGCCAAGGTCATGATGGAACGTGACACCGGCCGCTCCAAGGGCTTCGGTTTCGTCGAAATGGGCAGCGACGCGGAAGCCCAGGCAGCGATCAACGGCACCAACGGCCAAGCCTTCGGCGGCCGCAACCTCGTCGTCAACGAAGCCCGTCCGATGGAGCCACGTCCTCCCCGTAGCGGTGGTGGCGGCTATGGCGGCGGCGGTGGTGGTTACGGCGGCGGCGGTGGTGGGGGCGGTTACGGTGGTGGGGGCGGTTACGGCGGTGGCGGCAGCCGCGGCGGATACTGAGTTCTCTACGAGCAGCGACACAATCGCACCACAAAAGGGCCTTCGGGCCTTTTTTCATGCATGGGCCAGGTTGCTATTTCGGTGGGGACATGCTTGCATTCGGCTGGAACTTCTGCGACATAATGACAGTGCAAGGGCCAGAAAACCTGTGCTTTCGTTGGTGATGCGTCGGTTTCGCGTAGTCGGTGTTGATTGCGTTTTCGGGACTCCATCGCTTTATCTTTGTTTTTGAGGACTCCCGTCATGGGCAACAAACTCTACGTCGGCAACCTGCCTTACTCCGTCCGCGACAGCGACCTCGAACAGGCCTTCGGTCAATTCGGGTCGGTCACTAGCGCCAAAGTCATGATGGAGCGGGAAACCGGACGCTCCAAAGGCTTCGGTTTCGTCGAAATGGGCAGCGACGACGAGGCCCAGGCCGCCATCAACGGCATGAACGGCCAGCCGCTCGGCGGCCGCGGTATCGTGGTGAACGAGGCCCGTCCGATGGAAGCCCGTCCTCCCCGCAGCGGCGGCGGCTATGGTGGTGGTGGCGGCGGTTATGGCGGCGGGAACGGTGGTGGTGGTAGCTACGGCGGTGGTGGTTATGGCGGCGGTGGCTACGGCGGCGGTGGTCGCAGTGGTGGCGGCGGCGGTGGATATGGCGGTGGCGCCGGTTACGGCGGCCGTGGCGGTGGCGGTGGCAGCAACGGCGGCCCTGGCGACGGCGGCTTCCGCAGCCCGTACGGCTCCGGTCCGCGTGGCGGCGGCGGTGGCCGCAGCGGTGGTGGCAATGGTGGCAATGGTGGCAATGGTGGCAATGGCGGCTACGGCGGTGGCGGCGGTTACTGACAGCCCTCCACCGGCAAAAGCAAAAAAGGTTCTGCGGGGCCTTTTTGCATGGCGACACCGGCCGGTGGAGACCGGCGCTCTACCGCGCTTGCCGAGCTGCGGCACGTGCTGCCGGTCAGCACGCCTGCCTGCGGTCGCATCGCTTGCCGATAGCCGATACCGAAACTAGCGCCCCGCCTCGCCCTGCCGGTGCTTGCGCGGACGACCCGCCAGCAACCGGTCGAACAGCGGGTTGGGCAGCACCCGCAGCAGCTTGGCCACCACTCCCATCTGCCACGGGATGACCCGGTAGCCGGCTCCCGCCTCGATAGTGCGGAACGCGCGGTCGGCAAAATCCGCCGGCTGCATCAGGAATGGCATGCCGTAGCGGTTGGCGCGAGTCAGCGGCGTGTCGATGTAGCCGGGGCAGATCGTCACCACCCGCACGCCGGTGCCGCGCAGTTCGCCCCGTAGGCTCTCGCAGTACGCGATCACCGCCGCCTTGCTGGCGCAATAGGCCGCATGGCCCGGCAACCCGCGGATGCCCGCCACGCTGCCGATCCCCACCAGCCGGCCCGGCGCCCCGCCCCGTCGAGCCCGCTCGGTCATCGCCGCGACGAACGGATGGAAGGTGGCGGCCAGCCCTGTGTTGTTGGTGGCGAAGGTGCGGGCCAGCACGTCGATATCGGCCCGGTCTGCGGTGTCTATGCCGACGCTGATGCCTGCGTTGGCGATCACCACCTGCGGCACGCCCTGCTGCGCCAGGCACTGCCGCCCGGCGGTGACGATGCTGTCGGGCACCGATACGTCGGCGCTATAAATACCATAGCTGCCAGCCGGCACTCCGCTTGCCCGGGCCCACGATTCGATCTCCGATGTGCGGCGTGCCGCCAGCGCCAGCCGCCAACCCGCCTGGAAGTAGCGCAGAGCCAGCGCCTGGCCGATGCCGCTGGAAGCGCCGGTTATGAATACGAGCCGGGCGTCGGTCATGGAAAAGGTCCGGGTGGGTGGAGGTCGGCCCGCGAGCGTACCAACCGCCGGTGCCGCCGGGAAGCCGTTCCTCACCATGTCGAAGAACCGCCGCGGACCGGCCGGTCCGCCACGGCGCCCGGCGGCGATCTCAGCGCTCGTGCCCCGGCGCGGGGGCGGTCGGGACGGCACGCGGCGTCGGCACCATGATGCCGCGGACCCGGCCGTGCAGGTTGGCCACCTGGTCGTAGTTGTCGTAGTCCATGCCGTCGCCGGTGAACTGGTCCTGGCCGCGGGTCAGCACCACCGGCTTGTGGGATTTCACCCGCTCGGTCTCGGTGAAGGCGTGCAGGAATTCGCTGCGGAACTGCATCTGCGGGACCGGCTGGCCCCGCGCGTCGGTGGTGGCCTCGCGGGTCACGACGGCGTTGCCGAAGAGCTGCACCTCCGAGCCGTCGCCGTTGCTGAGCGCGGTGTTGGCGGTGGCGACGGTCAGCTTGCCGTCCTTGCTGAACGAGCGGATCCGCGGCTTGTCGATTTCCAGCGTGTCGGTGTCGGGGTAGTGGCGACCCTCGGTGCCGAAAATCTCGCTGGTCAGCTTGCCGTCCTTGTCGAAGTTGCGGACGGCGAAGTCGCGCATGAAGTAGTCGGGCTCGTGGCGCACCGGCCGCTCGGGCTCGGCCACCGCGGGCGGCGGCGTGCTGCGTACCAGCCAATAGCTGCCGAGCGCCAACAGTCCCATCAGTAGCACCGGCAGGTAGATGGAGGCACGGTCGAGCGCGGTGCGCAGCGCGGCGACGGGCTTGAAGCTTCGGCGTGCCGCGTTCACCGGGCGGCCTCCGGCCGGCGCGTCAATGCGCGTACTCCTGCAGCAGGGCGTCGTAGCGGCCGGTGGCGGCCAGCAGCAGGTCGCAGCATTCGCGCACCGCGCCGTGGCCGGCGGTGGCCCGGGTCACGTGGTGGGCGACGGCCAGCAGCTCGACATGGGCGCCGCACGGTGCGCAGGCGAAGGCGGCGCGGCGCAGCACCGGCAGGTCGGGCCAGTCGTCGCCCATCGCCGCGGCCTGGTGCCAGCCCAGGCCGAGCGCTTCGAGCGTCGCCTGCGCCGCCGGCCGCTTGTCCTCGGTGCCGAAATGCGCATGCGCGATGCCGAGAGCCGCCAGCCGCGCCCGCAGCGGCCGCGAGTCCCGCGCGGTGACGACGGCCGGCACGATGCCCGCCCGCTGCAGCAGCTTCAGGCCGTGACCGTCGAGCGTGTTGAAGCGCTTGATCGTCTCACCTCCGCCGCGCGGATCGGCCTCGGGAAACTCGGTGAAGTACAGCCCCCCGTCGGTCAGCACGCCGTCCACGTCGAAGAAGGCGACCCGCACCTCCTGCGCCCGCAGCAGCAACTCGGGCGCCCAGCGCTGCGCTGGCGTGATCGGAGGCAAGGAATCGAGAGGGGGCATTGCGTGCATATCAGCCATGAACCGCCCAAAAGAGGCGCGGCATTCGTTTCAGGACGACCGCGGATCCGGCTCCGCCGGTCCGCCGGCCGTGCCCCCTGCAAGGGGGTGGGCGAAGACACGCAGTGCGCAGCCTGGGGGTCATATCACCTTCGCCCGCAGCAGGTCGCCGATGTGCGCCACGCCCACCAGCACGCCGTCGGCATCGGCCACCAGCACGCTGGTGATGCGGTGCTCTTCCATCCGTTCGGCGGCATCCACCGCCAGGGCGGTCGGGGCGATGGTGCGGGGCCGGGCGTGCATCACCTCGGCCGCGCTCAGCGCCCGCAGGTCGGCGCCGGTCTCCACCAGGCGGCGCAGGTCGCCGTCGGTGAAGACGCCCAGCACCCGGCGGTCGGCGTCGACCACCGCCGCGGCGCCCAGGCCCTTGGCGCTCATCTCGCGCATCAGCACCGCCAGCGGCGTGTCGGGCAGCACCGCGGGCACCGCGTCGCCGGTGCGCATCACGTCCGATACGTGGGTCAGCAGCTTGCGGCCCAGCGCGCCACCCGGGTGGGAGCGCGCGAAATCCTCGGCCCTGAAGCCGCGCGCCTCCAGCAGCACGACCGCCAGGGCGTCGCCGAGGGCGGCCTGCGCGGTGGTGCTGGCGGTCGGCGCCAGGTTGAGCGGGCAGGCTTCTTTCTCGACGCCGCTGTCGAGCACCCAGTCGGCATGCCGGGCCAGGGTGGAGCCCAGGCCGCCGGTCATCGCGACCAGGGGCGTGCCCATGCGCTTGACCACCGGCAGGATGCCCGCCAGCTCGGCCACCTCGCCGCTGTTGGAGATGGCCAGCACCACGTCCTGGCCGGTGATCATGCCCAGGTCGCCGTGATTGGCTTCGGCCGGATGCACGAACATCGCCGGCGTGCCGGTCGAGGCGAGCGTCGCCGCGATCTTGCGGCCGATGTGGCCGCTCTTGCCCATGCCCATCACCACCACACGGCCGGTGCACCGCAGCACCAGCTGCACCACCTGCGGAAAATGCTCGCCCAGACGCGCCTTCAGCCCGGTGACGGCCGCGGCTTCGATGTCGAGGGTGTCGCGGGCCAGGCGCAGCGCCGCGTCGGCATCGAAGGCGAGCAGGGACGGGACGGCAGAAGTCATCCGCCCCATTTTATCGGCCGGGTTCTTGCGCCATGTTTCGGCGCGCCGGGAGACCCGGGCCGGCACCGTGCTTGCTAGCATCCGGCATGTCGTCGCTCGCCCTCACCCTGCTCTACCTGCTGGCCGCCGTGGTGGGCGTGGTGGCGTGCCGCAGCCTCAAGCTGCCGCCGATGCTGGGCTACCTGGCCGCGGGCGTGCTGATCGGGCCGCACGCGCTGGCCCTGGCGCAGAACTCCGAGGGCGTACGCCACCTGGGCGAATTCGGCGTGGTGTTCCTGATGTTCGCCATCGGCCTGGAGTTCAGCCTGCCCAAGCTGCGGGCGATGCGCCGCCACGTGTTCGGCCTGGGGCTGGCGCAGGTGGCGCTGACGATGGCGGTGGCCATCGGCGGCATCCTGCTGCTGGCGTTGTGGGTGCCGGCGCCCTGGCGCGTGGGCTGGCAGACCGCGGTGGCGCTGGCCGGCGCGCTGGCGATGAGCAGCACCGCGATCGTCGTCAAGCTGATGGCCGAGCGGCTGGAGCTGGAGACCGAACACGGCAAGCGTGTGATGGGCATCCTGCTGTTCCAGGACCTGGCGGTGGTGCCGCTGCTGGTGCTGATCCCGGCGCTGGGCTCGTCGCCCGAGCGGCTGCTGATCGAGGTCGGTATCGCGACGGCCAAGGCCACCGTGCTGGTCACGCTGCTGCTGGTGGGCGGCCAGCGGATGATGCGCTGGTGGCTCACCATCGTGGCGCGGCGGCGCAGCGAGGAGCTGTTCATGCTCAACCTGCTGCTGATCACTCTGGGCCTGGCCTGGATCACCGAGAGTGCGGGCCTCTCGCTGGCGCTAGGCGCGTTCGTGGCCGGCATGCTGGTGTCCGAGACCGAGTTCAAGCACCAGGTCGAGTCCGACATCCGGCCGTTCCACGACGTGCTGCTGGGCCTCTTCTTCATCACCATCGGGATGATGCTCGACTGGCACATCCTGCTCGACCGCTGGGGCGTCGTGCTGGCGCTGCTGCTGATTCCGCTGGCGCTGAAGCTGGCGCTGATCACGCTGCTGGCGCGGTGGCTTGGCGCATCGGCCGGGGTGTCGCTGCGCACCGGCCTGTACCTGGCGCAGGCGGGCGAGTTCGGCTTCGTGCTGCTGTCGCTGGCGCAGGACCGCGACCTGGTCTCGCCCGAACTGCTGAACCCGGTTCTGGCTTCCATGGTGCTGTCGATGCTGACCGCGCCGTTCCTGATCCAGCACAGCAACCGCATCGTGATGAAGCTGGTCTCGAGCGAATGGCTGCAGCAGTCGCTGCAGATGACCAGCATCGCCCGCAAGTCGATCAACGCCAACAAGCACGTGATCATCTGCGGCTACGGCCGCTGCGGCCAGAACCTGGCGCGGATGCTGGAGCGGGAGGGCATCGCCTCGATCGCGCTCGACCTCGACCCCGACCGAGTGCGCCAGGCCGCCGCCGCCGGCGATGCGGTGGCCTTCGGCGACGCCACCCGGCTGCAGGCGCTGATGGCCGCCGGGCTGGCCCGCGCCAGCGCGGTGGTGATCACCTACCTGGACGTGAACGGTGCGCTGCGCATCTTGGAACATGCCCGTACCCATGCACCGCAGGTGCCGGTGGTCGTGCGCACCCAGGACGACCACGACCTGGAACGGCTGCAGCAGGCCGGCGCCACCGAGGTGGTGCCCGAGGCGATCGAAGGGTCGCTGATGCTGGCAAGCCACGCGCTGGCCCTTGTGGGCGTGCCGATGCGCCGGGTGATCCGGGTGGTGCAGGACCAGCGCGACGCGCGCTACGACCTGCTGCGTGGCTATTTCCACGGTGCGGACGACGACGGCGCCCACGACCGCGACACGGAGCGCCTCGCGCCCTGCACCCTGCCGGACGACGTGGCCGCTGTCGGCCGCCTGCTGGGCGCGGTGGCGCTGGAGACGGTGGGCGTTCGTGTGGTCGGCATCCGCCGCGCCGACGGCCACACCGTGGTGCCCGCTGCCGACACCCCGGTGCAGGCGGGCGACACCCTGGTCCTGTCGGGCCGGCCGCAGGCGCTGGCCCTGGCCGAAGAGCTGCTGCTGCGGCGGCGCTGAACCGGCCGCGCGATCGAGCCGCGCGGCAGGCTCTCCCACACCTTCAGGTCCAGAACTTCTCCAGCGCCGCCACCGGTGCCGGCCGGCCGAACAGGTAGCCCTGCAGGTACTCGCAGCCGCTGGCCAGCAGGTAGTCGCGCTGGCCTTCGGTCTCCACACCCTCGGCCACCACCCGCAGGCCCAGGCTGCGGGCCAGCCGCACGATGGTGCCGGCGATGGCCGCGTCGTGCGGATCGGTGAGGATGCCGCACACGAACGACTGGTCGATCTTGAGCGTGTCGAGCGGCAGCCGCTTCAGGTAGCTGAGCGACGAATACCCGGTACCGAAATCGTCCAGCGCCAGCGCGATGCCCACCGTCTTCAACGCCAGCATCTTCGCCACCGTGTCCTGAACGTCGTGCAGCAGCAGGCTCTCGGTCAGCTCCAGCTTCAGGCGGCGCGGGTCGGCGCCGGCGCGCTCCACCGTCTCGATCAGCTGCTGCACGAAGTGCGGATGCCGGAATTCGCAGGCGCTGACGTTCACCGCGATCGTCAGCTGCCGGGTGCGCGCGTCCTGTTCCCACACCACCAACTGGCGGCAGGCTTCCTCCACCACCTGGCGGCCCAGCATCACGATCAGGCCGGTCTGCTCGGCCACCGGGATGAAGTCGGCCGGCGACACCATGCCGCGCTGCGGATGCGGCCAGCGCACCAGCGCCTCCACCCCCACCAGAGCGCCCGCGCGGTCGACCACCGGCTGGTAGACCAGCACCAGCGCCCGCTGGGCCAGCGCCTGCCGCAGGTCGGACTCGAGCCGCAGCCGCTTCGATACAGCCTCGAGCATCTTCGGATCGAAGAAGCTGCAGGTGTTGCGGCCCGACGCCTTGGATTCGTACATCGCCAGGTCGGCGCGCTTGAGCAGTTCGTCGACCGGCAGCAGATGGTCCTGGAACAGCACGATGCCGATGCTGGGCGTGCAGAGCACGTCGGCCTGGTCG
This sequence comes from Xylophilus ampelinus, assembly GCF_003217575.1. Lineage (GTDB taxonomy): Bacteria > Pseudomonadota > Gammaproteobacteria > Burkholderiales > Burkholderiaceae_C > Xylophilus > Xylophilus ampelinus. Next base: position 22,036 of record NZ_QJTC01000007.1, read on the forward strand.
GCCGCATGCGGCATGCGCAGCGACTGCAGCACCGCCTGCGCCATCGCCTCGGCCTGCTGCCGGGCATGGGCCAGATCGCTCGACAGGCCCTCCAGCAACAGCACGAATTCGTCGCCGCCCAGCCGGGCCACGGTGTCGTGCGGCCGCGCGCAGCCGCGCAGCCGCTGCGCCACCTGCTGCAGCAGCTGGTCGCCGAACTCGTGGCCCAGGGTGTCGTTGAGGTCCTTGAAGTTGTCCAGATCCAGCAGCAGTACCGCGCCCGAGCGCCCCAGCTGCGAACTGTCTGCCAGCGCCTGCTGCAGCCGGTCGATCATGCTGCGCCGATTGGGCAGGCCGGTCAGTTCGTCCTGGAACGCCAACTGCTCGATCCGCGCATCGGCCTTCTTGCGATCGGTGATGTTGCGGCCGATGCCGCGGTAGCCCACGAAGGCGCCGTCTGGCCCGTGTACCGGCGTGCCGCTGATCGAGATCCAGTGCGGCATGCCGTCTTCGCCCTCGACCGCCATCTCGAAATCCTGGAACACCTCGTGCGATTCCATCTGCTGGCGCAGCGCCCGGCGGCGCGTCTCGCTCACCCTGATCGCGGGCAGCTCCCAGGCGCTCAACCCCTGGTAGGCCCGGCCGTTGGTGCCGGTGCTGCGCAGAATGCCGCCGTCGATGCGGGTCATGCGCAGCTGCGCGTCCTGCTCCCAGTACCAGTCGGACGAAAGTTCGCTCAGCCGGCGCCAGCGCGCCTCGCTCTCGCGCAGGCCCAGCTCGGCGATCACCCGCTCCGACTGCGCCCGACGCGCCTCCACCAGCTGGCCGACGGTGATCACCAGCGGCTGCAGGAAATCGACATCGTCCTGGTCGTAGCCGCCCTGCCGGTTGGCCACGCCGACGAAGGCCACCAGCCGCCCCGACGCATGCACCGGCAGGCCCAGGAACGCGTCGAGCGGCGCATGGCCCGGCGGCAGGCCGCCGCTGCGCGGATCGCTCGGCGGTGTGTTGGAGATCACCGCCTCGCCGGTCACCAGCGCCGCGCCGAAGAGCGTGTCGAGGTTGTTGAACAGCATGCCGGTCTGGGCATGCCGCGCCACGGCCGCGCGGGTGGGGTCGTCCCAGCTGATGTCGGTGAGCGCGTAGCAGCGCAGATAGGGCTTGTCCTGCAGGTCGTACAGCACCTCGGCGATCAGGCCGTAGCCGCTACGGGTGAGTTGCAGGAAATCCTCCAGCAGCGCGTCGAAGGCGGCTCCCGGAGCATCGGCCACCAGGAAGTTGGAGTGCGCCCTCAGGATCGCCTGCAGCAGCTGGTTCTGCCGGGCCACCCGCTCGTTGACCCGCACGGAGCGTGTCTGTGCCTGGCGCCGTGCGACCGCGGTGCCCACCTGGTGGGCCAGCACGTCGAGGTAGCCCCCGCTGCCGTCGAAGACCAGATAGTCGTCGAAACCGTGGTCGAGCGCCCGCGCCGCCACCGCCTCGTCGCCCTCTTCCACCCCGATCAACAGCGCGGCATCGGGTGCGGCCGCCGCCAGGTCGAAGGCGCTGCCGTCGGGCAGCAGATGGCGCACCACCACCGCCTCGACCGGGCCCGCCGCCAGCACCTCCCGCGCGGCGGCCAGGTTCACCGCCGTGCGTACCACCGCGCCCGCCGGACCCAGGGCGTGGTCCAGCCGGGCCGCGCGTGCCAGTTCGTTCTCAATCACCAGAACCGTATACGCCATCGTGTGCAGGAGAAGGCTGAACGTGGGCCCCGAGAGGGACAATCCACCAATCATTATGAGCGCGCCGGCGATGATTTGTAATTTTATCCGGCTTAACTTTACAACCACCGAATTCCACAGCGGTCGTGTCCCGGCCGATGACCCATCCATGCACGATCTGCACGTCCACGACTACCTCCGCCGCCATATTCGAACCGTGCCCGACTGGCCCGCGCCGGGCGTACAGTTTCGTGACATCACCCCGCTGCTGCAGGATCCGAAGGTGTTCCGGGTACTGGTCGACGCCTTCGTGCACCGCTACATGGACCGGGCGATGCGCCCCGACGTGGTGGCCGGCCTGGACGCGCGAGGCTTCATCCTGGGCGCCGTGATCGCCTACGAGCTCAACATAGGCTTCGTGCCGATCCGCAAGAAGGGCAAGCTGCCCTTCACCACCGTCGCCGAGACCTACGAACTGGAATACGGCAGCGCCACCGTCGAGCTGCATGCGGACGCGGTCCAGCCCGGCGACCGGGTGTTGCTGGTCGACGACCTGATCGCCACCGGCGGCACCATGATGGCGGGCAAGAACCTGCTGGAGCGCCTGGGCGCGGTGGTGCTCGAGGGCGCCGCGATCGTCGACCTGCCACAGCTGGGCGGTTCCGACCGGCTGCGCGCCGCCGGCCTGCCGCTGTTCACTCTGGTGGATTTCAACGCCGGCTGATGGGCCTGCCACCCGGCCACCGGCGCAGGAAGGGCGCCCCGCGTCGCCAGCAGCGCGCCACTCAGGTGGCCGCGACGCGGCGGCGGCGGTTGGCCAGCCGCTTGGCCAGCACGCCGCCGGCGGCCAGCGACAGGTTCAAGGCCACGCCCGGCTGGCGGTGCGTCAGCTCCGAGAACCGCATTGGCGACAGGCCCCAGAGCATGCATGCGCTGCCGGCCTGCACCGTGGCGCTGCGCGGTCGGTGCGAGAAGAAAGCGCCCTCGCCCACCACAGAGCCCGGCCCGACGATCGCCAGCCGCAGCCGACCCTGGGCGTCTTCCACATGCACGCTCAGGCTGCCCCGTTCGACAAAGTACAGCGTGCGGTCGGCCGAGCCTTCGGTGAACAGCACCTGGCTCTGTGCGAGCCTGCAGACCTGCAGGTAAGGCGCCAGCACCCGCCAGTCGGCCGCGCTCAACAAATTCACCATCGCATCGTCACCCGGTGCCGACTCGATCGCGCCGATCAGGCCCTCCAGCTCGAAATCGGCCGAGCCAGCGGGAAAAACGGCGTGGAGACTCGCATTCATGGTGGGGCACGGTAACGGTCTGCGGGATTACCCACAAGAGCGCATTACGCCGGGTTACAGATGGCGGATCGCCGGTACTTCTGTAGAAACGACCGGTGGTGCCATCCCCGGCGCCGTTACTTACCGATACAAAAACGCGAGAAGATGACGCCCAGCAGGTCGTCGGCACCGAATGCGCCGGTGATCGCGTTCAGCGCGTTCTGGGCAAGCCGTAATTCCTCGGCAAGCAGGTCCAGCGCCCCCGCCTGCGCGGCCGAGTGAGCGGCCGCCTCCGTCAGGTGGCCACCCACCTGTCGCAGCGCCTGCACATGCCGCTCGCGCGCCAAGTAGAGGCCCTCGGGCGCCGACTGCCAACCGGCGATCTGCAGCAGGCGCCGGCGCAAGGCGTCCAGACCCTCGCCAGTGAGGGCCGAGACGCGCAGCATGTCGTCGGCCGCGGGCGAGGCGGCGCCTTCCGGCACCGGCAGCGTATCGCCCGGGTCAGCCGCATCCACCTTGTTCCACAGGTGCAGCACCGGCACCTTTTCCGACACCTTCGTGGCCATGGCCGACGCCACGAGCCGGTCTCCAGCTATGTAATCGATAGCATCGACCCGGGTCAGGTCGTGCAGGAACAGCACCGCATCGGCCTTGGCGATCTCGTTCCAGGCGCGGGCGATGCCGATCCGCTCCACCGCGTCGTCGCTGTCGCGCAGGCCGGCGGTATCGACCACGTGCACCGGCACGCCTTCGATCTGGATCGTCTGCGCCACCTTGTCGCGGGTGGTGCCGGCGATCGGGGTGACGATGGCCAGTTCGGCCCCGGCGAGCGCGTTGAGCAACGAGGACTTGCCCGCATTGGGCTGCCCGGCGATCACCACCGTGATGCCTTCGCGCAGCAGCGCGCCCTGCCGCGCCCGCTGCAGCACCTGCGACAGCGTCTGCTCCAGTTTCGATAGCTGACCGTCGGCGTCCGCCTTGCGCAGGAAGTCGATTTCTTCCTCGGGAAAGTCCAGCGTAGCCTCGACCAGCATCCGCAGGTGGACCAGCGCGTCGCGCAGCGCCCCGATCTCGGCAGAGAACGCGCCGGCCAGCGAGCGGCTGGCGCTGCGGGCCGCGGCCTCGGTGCTGGCGTCGATCAGGTCGGCCACCGCTTCGGCCTGCGCCAGGTCGAGCTTGTCGTTGAGAAAGGCCCGCTCGGTGAATTCGCCGGGCCGCGCGAGCCGCAGGCGCGGCAGGCGCGGCCGGCCGGTCGCCGGATCGGTCTCGGCCGCGGCCTCCAGGCAGCGGGCCAGCAGCAGCTGCAGCACCACCGGACCGCCGTGGGCCTGCAGCTCCAGCACATGCTCGGCGGTATAGGAATGCGGCGCCGCGAACCGCAGCGCGATGCCCTGGTCGATCGGCTGGCCAGCCGCGTCGCGAAACGGCACGTAGCAGGCCTCGCGCGCCGGCAGCGCCCGGCCGCAGAGCGCCCGGGCCAGCGCGTCCAGGTCGGCACCGCTGCTGATCCGCACGATGCCCACCCCGCCCCGGCCCGGAGCGGTGGCGATGGCGGCGATGGGGTCGTGGCGGTGGTCGTACATGGGTCGATTCTCGGCGAGGCCATGAAAAAGCCCCACGCTGCGAGAGGCAAGGTGGGGCGTGGTGCGGGCGCACGGCAAACGAAGGCCGGGCCCCGTCCGCTGCTGGCAGGCTGCGGTCAGAGCGCCTGCATTTCCTTGTTCCGCGAACGGCCGGCCGGCACAGGGGCAGGAGGCGCCGGCACCACGGCGGGCGCGGGCGCGACCGCGGCCTGGGTGGCCACGTCGGCCGGAACGTCCAGGTACGGCAGTTCGAGTGCGGTGCTGGTCATCCGGCGGATCTCGTTGGTGAGCGCCGGCGTGTCGTTGATCCTGCGGCCGTAGGACGGCACGATCTGCCGCAGGCGCGGCTTCCAGCCCGCATCGGTCATCTGCTGCGGGAAGGCCTTGGTCATCAGGTTGATCATGATGTGCGGCGCGGTGGAGGCCCCCGGCGAGGCACCCAGCAGCGCGGCGATGGTGCCGTCCTTGTCGGAGACGATCTCGGTGCCGAACTGCAGCACCGCGCCTTCCTTCGGGTCGCGCTTGATGACCTGCACCCGCTGGCCGGCCACGGCCAGGCGCCAGTCTTCCCGCTTGGCGTTGGGGAAATACTCCGCCAGCGCGCGCTGGCGATCGTCGTCCGACAGCACCGCCTGCTGCACCAGGTACTTCACCAGGTCCAGGTTGTGGATGCCGACGCGCAGCATGCCGCCCAGGTTGTCGTGGTTGACCGACGAGAACAGGTCGAACCACGAGCCCTGCTTCAGGAACTTGGTCGATTGCAGCGCGAAGGGGCCGAAAAGCACCACGTCCTTTCCGTCGAGCTTGCGGGCGTCGAGGTGGGGCACCGACATCGGCGGCGAACCTTCCGCGGCCTTGCCGTAGGCTTTGACCGTGTGACGCGCGGTGAGCGCCGGGTTCTCGATGGTGAGCCATTCGCCGCCGACCGGGAAACCGGCATAGTCGCGCGCTTCGGGAATGCCCGAAGCCTGGAGCATCTTCAGCGCCGCACCGCCCGCGCCCACGAAGACGAACTTGGCCTTGACCGTTTTTTCCTTGGCGCCGTCGGCCAGGTCGGCGACGGTCACGTTCCAGGTCTTGTCGTCGTTCTGGCGCAGTGCGCGCACCTCGTGCTGCAGGGTGAGTTTGAAGTTGGGCGACTGCTGCAGGCTGCGCACCAGCTGGTTGGTGACGCTGCCGAAGTCGACGTCTGTGCCCAGCGGCATGTAGGTGGCGGCCACCTTCTGCCGAGGGTCGCGTCCCTCGATCAGCAGCGGCGCCCACTGGGCGATCCTGGCCTGGTCCTCGGTGTACTCCATGCCGTAGAAGAGCGGGTTCTTCGTCAGCGCGGCATGGCGTTTCTTCAGGTATTGGATGTTGGCGTCGCCCCAAACGAAGCTCATGTGCGGCGTGGCGTTCACGAAGGTCGCGGGCTTCTGCATGTGGCCCCGGCCGATCTGGTGGGCCCAGAACTGGCGCGAGATCTCGAACTGTTCGGCGATCGCCACGGCGCGCTGGGTCTCGATCGAGCCGTCGGGCAGCTCGGGCGTGTAGTTCAGCTCGGCGAAGCCCGAATGGCCGGTGCCGGCGTTGTTCCAGCCGTTGGAGCTTTCCAGCGCCACGCCGTCGAGGCGCTCGAACACCTCGATCTTCCAGTCGGGCTGCAGCTCCTGCAGGTAGGTGGCGAGCGTGGCGCTCATCACGCCGGCGCCGACCAGCACCACATCGACGGGCTGCTCGTTTTCGGCGGCGGGCACCGAGCGGGGGAAGAGCGGCCAGTAAAGGAACAGTACCGCCGCGACGACCAGCGCCATGACAGCGCCGGTCGAGACCTTGATCGACTTTTTCATATTTCGGGAGTTGGAGAGCTGCGGAAAAAGGCTGCGGCAAGAACGCGCAGCGATGGGATGCCGAGCAGACGCTGAGGCCTTTGGGTAGCAGGGATTGTCCCACCATCGTACGACGCACCCGGTAAAACCCTATGGCGCGTGGCGGTGCTGCGCGAACCGGGGCCGGGCGGGCCGCATGCCGCCATCGCCGACCATGTTCGCGCGGCCATGAAAAAAGGCCGCCCGACCTGTCGGTCGCGGCGGCCTCGTCGGCGTGGTGCCGGGGGCTTCTTTCTTACTTGAACTTCGGCAGGTTGAGCTGCGGCGGCACGCCCATGCGGGTGTTGATGATCCACTGCTGCGCGATCGACAGGATGTTGTTCGTCAGCCAGTAGAGCACCAGGCCCGCCGGGAAGAAGAAGAACATCACGCTGAAGGCCAGCGGCATGATCCACATCAGCTTGGCCTGCATCGGATCGGGCGGCGTCGGATTCAGCGCCGTCTGCAGCAGGCTGGTGGCGGTCATCAGCAGCGGCATGATGAAGAACGGATCGGGTGCCGACAGGTCCTGGATCCACAAGATCCACGGCGCGCCGCGCATCTCGACGCTGGAGAGCAGCACCCAGTAGAGCGAGATGAACACCGGGATCTGGATCACGATCGGGAAGCAGCCGCCCATCGGGTTGACCTTCTCGGTGCGGTAGATGGCCATCATCTCCTTCTGCATCTCGGCCGGCTTGTCTTTCAACCGCTCGCGCATCGCCATGATCTTCGGGTTGATCGCCTTCATCTTGGCCATGCTGGCGTAGGCCTTGGCATTGAGCCAATAGAAGGCCGCCTTCAGCAGGAACACCAGGGCCACGATCGACCAGCCCCAGTTGTGCAGCACGCCGTGCAGCGTGTCGAGCAGCCAGTAGAGCGGCTTGGCCAGGATGGTCAGCCAGCCGTAGTCCTTCACAAGCTCCAGGCCGGGGGCCAGGGCTTCGAGCTTCTTCTCTTCCTGCGGACCGGCGTAAAGGGTGGCATCCACCGTCTTGCGGGCGCCCGGTGCCAACTCGCCCAGCGGCGCGATCATGCCGACGGCGTAGAGGTTGTTGTCCACCTTGCGCATGAACAGATCGCGCTGCACGCCGTCGGGCAGCGTCCAGGCGGTGGCGAAGTAGTGCTGCACCATCGCGACGTAGCCGTTGGTGGCCTGCTTCTCGATGTCGACCTTGTTCTCTTCGATCTTCTTGAACTCGACCTTCTGGTACTTCTTGGCTTCGGTGTAGATCGCCGGGCCGGTGAAGGTCGAGTAGAACGACGATTCGCCCGGCGGCTTGTTGCCGTCGCGCACCAGCTGCAGGTAGAGCTGCGGCGACACCGGCGCGGCGGTGTTGTTGACCACTTCCTGCATCACGTCGATCGCGTAGCTGCCGCGCTTCAGGGTGTAGGTCTTGATCAGCTTGACGCCGTCGGTCTCGGGCGATTCGAAGCGCACCTCCAGCGTGTCCTGGCCGTCGGCCAGGGTGCGCGGGCCGGGGACCAGGGTCATCGGCGATTTGTGGGTCGGGAAGTTGGTGCCGCCGATCAGGCCGGTCTGGGCCACGTAGACGCGGTTCTTGCTCTCGTCGAGCAGCAGGAAGTTGTCGTCCTTGTGCTCGAAATCGCCGTGCAGCAGCAGTTCGCCCTGCACCAGCGTGCCGCCGGCGCTGTCGAACACCAGGCGGAACACGTCGGTGCGCACCTCGGTCCGCTCGTGCGGCACGGCGGTGGCCGCCGGCGGCAGCGCGGTGCCGCCGGCCGTGACCGCGCCACCGCTGGGGGTGGGCGTGGACGCCACGGTCGGCACGCTGGAGGCGCCTTCCTGGCGGCCGGCGTCGGGTGACGGCGCGGTGGCGACCGGCGTGGTCGTGGGGAAGAAAGTGGGCTGGTGTCCGTTATGGATCTGCCACTTGTCCCACAGCAGCACCATGGAAAAGCCAAAGATCACCCACAGGACGGTGCGACGGATGTCGTTCATGAAGACTTCTTCTCGGAAGGGGGAACGGAAGGGGAAACGCAGATGTCGCCACGGGCCGAAGCCCAGGCGAAGATTCTCGGCGGCGTATCGGGCACCGGGTCGCAGCCGCCCTGGCACCAGGGTTGGCAGCGGGCGATGCGCCGCAGGGTCAGGTAGGTACCGGCCACCGCGCCGTGGCGCTCCAGCGCCTCCAGCGAATAGACCGAACAGGTGGGCTCGAAACGGCAGTCGCCGCCGATCCAGGGGCTCAGCAGCAGCCGGTAGCCGCGCACCGCGGCCATCAACACACGGCGCATCATGCCGCAGCGCGCGCCGCGCCCCGGGACAGTGCCGCGTCCGCCACGGGCACCGCAGCGTCAGCACCTGCGTCCACCGGCAGCGTGGCCACACAGGCGAGCAGCTGCTGCAGCTCTTCCCGCACGGCACGCTTGAGCGGGTCCGATGTGGCACTGACGAACACCTTGCGGTCGAACGCGGTGCGCAGCCGCACCACGTAACCGGCCTGCGGCATGCGCAGGCAGCGCTCGCCGGCGACGGTGTAGATCTGCCGCTTGATCGCGTTGCGCGTCACCGCCCGGCGCGCCCAGCGCTTGGGTACGAGCGCACCCAGCCAGACGTCGGGCATCGAGAACAGGGGAAGGGGCACGGCCGAAGGCGCTTCGGCCTGCGCGCCGGCCGATACCGGCGGGGCGGCATCGAGCACCAGACGGTGCAGCGCGAAATGCGGCGTACGCGAGACGATGCCGCCGGCCATGACGGCCTGGAACTGCGGGCGTGTCTTCAGGCGCTGCATGCGCTCATCCCGGCCGAAAAGGCGAACGGACGACCACAGGCAGGATGGGAAACACGCGGCACACCGGCAACGGACCGGAAAATATCCAACGGGAGCAAGAAGGGATGCAGAAATCGTAGCGAGCGGACCGAGCTTGCGGCGAGGAACGGAACCGTACTTTCGTACGGTGAGTACCGCAGGCGCGAGATCGGTTCGCGCAGTAGATTTATGCGCCCTTCCTTCTTAGGCGGCGAGGCGCTTGCGGCCCTTGGCCCGGCGTGCGTTGATGACGGCCCGGCCGCCACGGGTCTTCATGCGGACGAGAAAGCCGTGGGTACGGGCGCGGCGGATCTTGGAGGGTTGGTACGTGCGCTTCATGACGATCTATCCTAGGAAAGCAGTTTCAGTGGAGGGCCCCTGAACGCCTTTCAGGGAAACCCATGATTATCATCAAACTCGGGACCTCTGGCAATGCATGCCCCCAGACAGGCCACCGCCACCGCCACCGCCACCGCCACCGCCACCGCCACCGCCACCGCCACAGGCCACAGGCTGCGGGCGGCCCGCCGCGCCTTGTGGACAAGGCGTTGATAATTTAGAATCCGGCGGTTTGACCCCCGTGTCTATCCACACGGCACCGCCTGCCCCATATGACCCAGGGACACCCCCCTGGCGCCCTTCCCGGCGCCGACGACGAAGCAGGCCAGAGCCTCTGGCAGGCCTGCGTCGAACAACTGGCCCAGGAGCTGCCCGAGCAGCAGTTCAACACCTGGATCAAGCCCCTGGTCGCACAGGTCACCGAGGACTTCTCCCGAGTCACCCTGTTCGTCGCCAACCGCTTCAAGCTCGACTGGATTCGCGCCCAGTACACTGTGCGCATCGCGCAGGTGCTGGAGCGCATCTACGGACAGCCGGTGGCGCTCGAACTGGCCCTGTCCCAGCGGGAAGCCGCGGTGCGCACCCACCTCGCGCCCGCCACGCCCTCGGCCCAGACCGCAGCCGAGCCGCTGGCCGCCGCCGCCGCGGAAGACGCCGCACCCGCCTTCAAGAACCGGCTCAATTCCGGCCTGACCTTCGACACCTTGGTCGAGGGCACCGCCAACCGCATGGCGCGCGCCGCGGCGATGCACGTGGCCGGCATGCCGGGCCACCTGTACAACCCGCTCTTCATCTACGGCGGCGTCGGCCTGGGCAAGACCCACCTGGTGCACGCCGTCGGCAACAAGCTGCTGGCCGACCGTCCCGACGCCAAGGTGCTCTACATCCATGCCGAGCAGTTCGTCTCGGACGTGGTCAAGGCCTACCAGCGCAAGACCTTCGACGAGTTCAAGGAACGTTATCACTCGCTCGATCTGCTGCTGATCGACGACGTGCAGTTCTTCGCCAACAAAGACCGCACGCAGGAAGAATTCTTCAACGCGTTCGAGGCGCTGCTGGCCAAGAAGAGCCACATCGTGATGACGTCCGACACCTACCCCAAGGGCCTGGCCGACATCCACGAGCGGCTGGTGTCGCGCTTCGACTCGGGCCTGACCGTCGCCATCGAGCCGCCCGAGCTGGAGATGCGCGTCGCCATCCTGATCAACAAGGCCCGCTCCGAGGCGGTCGAGATGCCGGAAGAGGTGGCCTTCTTCGTCGCGAAGAACGTGCGCTCCAACGTGCGCGAACTCGAAGGCGCGCTGCGCAAGATCCTGGCCTATTCGCGCTTCAACCAGAAGGACATCTCGATCCAGCTGGCGCGCGAGGCGCTGCGCGATCTGCTCTCGATCCAGAACCGGCAGATCGGTGTTGAAAACATCCAGAAGACGGTGGCCGACTACTACAAGATCAAGGTCGCCGACATGTACAGCAAGAAGCGCCCGGCCAGCATCGCGCGGCCGCGCCAGATCGCGATGTACCTGGCCAAGGAACTGACCCAGAAGAGCCTGCCCGAGATCGGCGAGCTGTTCGGCGGCCGCGACCACACCACCGTGCTGCACGCGGTGCGCAAGATCGCCGCCGAGCGCCAGCAGCTGACCGAACTCAACCAGCAGCTGCACGTGCTAGAGCAAACATTAAAAGGATAACCCCCAGGCTGCGCGCTTCGCGTCTTCGCCACCCCCCTTTAAGGGGGCAACACCGGTGGACCGGCAAAGCCGGATCCACGGTGTTTCTGGAAGTGGATGGTGATCGCAGGAAGCGCCCCTAAAACCGGCGAAAATGACGGGCTGGCCGCGGTGAGGGGTTGGCTCTACAAACCACAGAAATCGCTTTGGAGAAGAGGTTGAAATGATCGTCCTGAAGGCCCACCAAGAAACGCTGCTCGCGGCACTGCAGTCGGTAGCGGGCATCGTGGAGCGGCGGCATACGCTGCCCATCCTGGCCAATGTGCTGATCCGCAAGACCGGGCACCAGGTGCAGCTGACCACCAGCGACCTGGAGATCCAGATCCGCACCCATGCCGATCTGGGGGGCGACGAGGGCAGCTTCACCACCACCATCGGCGCGCGCAAGCTGATCGACATCCTGCGCACCTTGCCGTCGGACCAGACGGTGTCGCTGGAATCGACCGGCGGCAAGCTGATCATGAAGGGCGGCAAGAGCCGCTTCACCCTGCAGTCGCTGCCGGCCGAGGACTTTCCGCTGGTCCAGGAGGTCGCCAACTTCGGCCCCGCCTTCAGCGTGCCGCAGAAGACCTTGAAGCGCCTGCTCTCCCAGGTCAGCTTCGCGATGGCGGTGCACGACATCCGCTACTACCTCAACGGCATCCTGTTCGTGGCCGAGGGCAAGCAACTGGCCCTGGTCGCGACCGACGGCCACCGCCTGGCCTACGCCGCCGCCACGCTGGACGTCGAGGTGCCCAAGCAGGAAGTCATCCTGCCGCGCAAGACGGTGCTGGAGCTGCAGCGCCTGCTGAGCGACGCGGGCGACGCCGAGAACCCGCCGCGCATCGAGATGCAGTTCGCCAACAACCAGGCCAAGTTCGCCTTCGGCGACATGGAGTTCGTCACCAAGCTGGTCGAGGGCAAGTTCCCCGACTACAACCGTGTGATCCCCAAGAATCACAAGAACAGCGTGACCCTGGGCCGCGCGCCGCTGCTGGGCAGCCTGCAGCGCACCGCCATCCTGACCAGCGAGAAGTTCAAGGGCGTGCGGCTGAACCTGGAGCCCGGTACGCTGCGGGTGGCCAGCAACAACGCCGAGCAGGAAGAGGCGCAGGACGAACTCGACATCGACTACGGCGGCGACACGATCGAGATAGGCTTCAACGTCACCTACCTGATCGACGCGCTGGCCAACATGCAGCAGGACATGGTCATGCTGGAGCTGTCGGATTCCAACAGCTCGGCGCTGCTCACCATCCCCGAGAACGCCGACTTCAAGTACGTCGTGATGCCGATGCGCATCTGACCGCCGCCCGCACGCGTGTTTTGACAGAATGCTATAGAAACTATAGCTAGAAGCCGGCGCACCACGCCGGCTTCGGGCCTCTTTGGCCTGTAAATCTCGCCCCACGGGGCGAGTGAAGGAAACGACATGACCGACACCTCCAAGCCCCAGACGACGACCCCCGAAGCGCCACCGCACACCGAGCCGGTCTACGAAGCCGAGATCGTGAACGCGATTCCCGTCGAAGTGGCGCCCGACACCAGCTACGGCGAAGGCTCGATCACCATCCTGGAAGGCCTGGAGGCGGTGCGCAAGCGCCCGGGCATGTACATCGGCGACACCTCCGACGGCTCGGGCCTGCACCACCTGGTGTTCGAGGTGGTCGACAACTCGATCGACGAGGCCCTGGCCGGCCACTGCGACGACATCGTCGTCACCATCCACTCCGACAACAGCATCTCGGTCACCGACAACGGCCGCGGCATCCCCACCGGCGTCAAGATGGACGACAAGCACGAGCCCAAGCGCAGTGCCGCCGAGATCGCCCTGACCGAACTGCACGCCGGCGGCAAGTTCAACCAGAACAGCTACAAGGTCTCGGGCGGCCTGCACGGCGTGGGCGTGAGTTGCGTCAACGCGCTCAGCAAGATGCTGCGCCTGACGGTGCGGCGCGACGGCAAGGTCCACGTGCTGGAGTTCAGCAAGGGCTTCGTGCAGAACCGCATCGTCGAGCAGGCGGGCGGCGTCGAGGTCTCGCCGATGCGCATCATGGGCGACACCGAGAAGCGCGGTACCGAGGTGCACTTCCTGCCCGACAACGAGATCTTCAAGGAAAACGCCGATTTCCACTACGAGATCCTGGCCAAGCGCCTGCGCGAACTGAGCTTCCTGAACAACGGCGTGCGCATCCGCCTGAAGGACGAGCGCAGCGGCAAGGAAGACGATTTCTCCGGCGCCGGCGGCGTGCAGGGTTTCGTCGAATTCATCAACAAGGGCAAGACCATCCTGCACCCCACGCCCTTCTACGCCGCGGGCGAGAAGCCGGCCGAGACGTACGGCGGCATCCCCGGCACGCACATCGGCGTGGAAGTGTCGATGCAGTGGAACAGCGGCTACACCGAGCAGGTGCTCTGTTTCACCAACAACATCCCGCAGCGCGACGGCGGCACCCACCTGACCGGCCTGCGCGCCGCGATGACCCGGATCATCAACAAGTACATCGAAGAAAACGAGCTGGCCAAGAAGGCCAAGGTCGAGGTAACCGGCGACGACATGCGCGAAGGCCTGTGCTGCGTGCTGAGCGTGAAGGTGCCCGAGCCCAAGTTCAGCAGCCAGACCAAGGACAAGCTGGTGTCGAGCGAAGTGCGTGCGCCGGTGGAAGACATCGTCGGCCGCCTGCTCACCGACTACCTGCAGGAGCGACCCAACGACGCCAAGATCATCTGCGGCAAGATCGTCGAGGCCGCCCGTGCCCGCGAGGCCGCCCGCAAGGCCCGCGAGATGACCCGCCGCAAGGGCGTGCTCGACGGCATGGGCCTGCCCGGCAAGCTGGCCGACTGCCAGGAGAAAGACCCGGCCTTGTGCGAAATCTACATCGTCGAGGGCGACTCCGCCGGCGGCTCCGCCAAGCAGGGCCGCGACCGGAAGTTCCAGGCCATCCTGCCCCTGCGCGGCAAGATCCTGAACGTCGAGAAAGCCCGCTACGAGAAGCTGCTCACCAGCAACGAAATCCTGACGCTGATCACCGCCCTGGGCACCGGCATCGGCAAGGCGACCGGCGTGGGCGGCACCACCGGCGTGGACGACTTCAACGTCGCCAAGCTGCGCTACCACCGCATCATCATCATGACCGACGCCGACGTCGACGGCGCCCACATCCGCACCCTGCTGCTGACCTTCTTCTACCGCCAGATGCCCGAGCTGGTCGAGCGCGGGCACATCTACATCGCGCAGCCGCCGCTCTACAAGGTCAAGTCGGGCAAAGAAGAGCAGTACCTGAAGGACGCCGGCGCGCTCGACGCCTTCCTGCTGCGCATCGCGCTGAAGGATGCCAGCGTCACCACCGGCGGCGACAGCCCCCGCGTGCTGGCAGCCGAGACGCTCGACGACCTGGCCCACAAGCACCAGTTGGCCCAGTCGGTCATCGGCCGCCTGGGCGTCTTCATGGACGCCGCCGCCCTGCGCGCGATCGCCGACGGCGTGAAGCTGGACCTCGACACCGTCGAATCCGCCGAGCAGAGCGCCGTCGCCCTGCAGGCCAAGCTGCGCGAGCTGACCACCAACGGCGCCCCCGCCGAGGTGGCGAGCGAGTTCGACACCCGCACCGACAAGCCGATCCTGCGCATCAGCCGCCGCCACCACGGCAACGTGAAGAGCAGCGTCATCAGCCAAGACTTCGTCCACGGCGCGGACTACGAAGCCCTGGCCAAGGCCGCCGAAACCTTCGAGGGCCTGCTGGCCCCCGGCGCCGTCGTCAAGCGCGGCGAGGGCGACAAGGCCCGCGAGGAAAAGGTCACCGACTTCCGCCAGGCCATGCGCTGGCTGATCAGCGAAGCCGAACGCGTCACCGCCCGCCAGCGTTACAAGGGCCTGGGCGAGATGAACCCCGCCCAACTGTGGGAAACCACGATGGACCCGACCGTGCGCCGCCTGCTGCGGGTGCAGATCGACGACGCGATCGAGGCCGACCGGGTGTTCACCATGCTGATGGGCGACGAGGTGGAGCCGCGGCGGGACTTCATCGAGACGAACGCGCTGCGGGCGGCGAATATCGACGTGTGAGGTCTGTGGGCGTCGATCTCCATGAGGCCAGCTGCCGTTTATCCACAAGGCGCTGACGACGGCTTCAGCCTGACCAAAGTGCGACGTGAGTTCAGCTGCGGACGAACGCAAGCAATAGCTGATGGTCGCCTTGGTCTGCCGCTCGCAGTGCGGCCAAATAGCGGGCCCGCATCTCGTTGGCGGCGACCAGATTGCCGCCGCTGCCCCAAGTGAACGCTGGTTGGCCAAGGCTGCGAAGCAACGCGTCGGCCATTATGCGTGAATGCCGGCCGTTGCCATTGGGGAAGGGGTGAATCCAGACCAGGTCGCGGTGAAAGCGCGCCGCGATCTCGTCGGGCGGGAATGTGGCGCTGTCGACCCACCAGCGCACGTTGCCAAACAGGGTGTTGAGCCGTACCGCGACCTGCGTCCAGTCGCAGCCGATGTTCTTGTCCGACTTGCGGAACGTGCCCGCCCATGACCAGGTCAGGTCGAACATCTTCGTGTGCAGCGTCCGGCAGAACCCTTCGCTGAGCACGTCCGGGGAGCGCGTCCGCTTGAGCCAGCGCACGGCGCGCAGGATGTTTTCCTGCTCCCAGTCGTTCAGGTCGCCTTTGGTGGCCAAGTGCTCGGGAATCAGCCCGGCCTTCTCGTCGGGGTCCAGTGGGGTCTGGCCGTTCTGCTCATCGACTTCTATCGCCACAGGTCTGACCAGCGGCCGCGAAGCAGTTCTTCGGTTCTGCGCTCCACCTGCTTGCGAAGCCGTTCTGCGCCGGGGCGCTGGTCTTCGAGACCCATGGTGTGGGCCACGCCTCCAACCTCTTCCATCGCGATGGCGCGGGCGCGTTCTTGAACCACTTCCGTGAGCGGGCGCCGGGGAACCAGGGCGTAGACCAACTCGCAGTCGAGCCCGTCGGCAAGCTTTCGCAGTTGCCCCAGCGTGATGCGGTCCTCTGCTTCGGACTGCTCGGACTTGTGCAGCGTCGCCCCGGAGATGCCCAGCTTCTGAGCCTGCTGGCGCTCCGTTCTACCCAGGGCTTCTCGAATGAGCTTCAGCCATCCCCGCGACGGGGTCTGCCGTTTCACCAATTCCGCGTAACTGGACAAAGTGGACTGCAGTTGATCGAGTCGAAGCTGGTTTAGTTCGGGAGACATTGCTAGCCTATAGGCTGGTGATTTTTCCAAGAATGATAGCTTATAAAGAAGCAATCGTCACAATTTTGCTCTCTTATAAAGAAGCAAATGATGATCGTATGCTTCTTTTTAAGGAAGCATGCATGGGAATTTTGCTTTAGCAGAAGGAAGCAGAAAAGACATTGGGCGTGCAGGGCTCCCGATCAGGGGGCTCTGGATGGTTCACGAACCGTGGCACCGAATATGGGTGTTTCGCGCTGTACGCTGCGCCGTCTGAAAAAGGGGACGCCAGCATTGCTGTGGGAACCCTCATGCTAGCCCTGCGCGTCCTCGGCCTGGAGCGCGACCTAGACCGTCGGCTGCTGACGATGACCTCGGGCGCAAACTGCAGAACCTTGAACTGCTCGGCTCCAGCCACGACGCAGCTCAGCCCGTCACGGAAACACTGCTGTCAAATAGAGCTGTTTTTAGCTATAGCCTGCTGTTAGGCAATGGCACTCGGCGAGCACTACGCCAGAACGACGCACCCCGCCATGGGCCTTCGCGCAGATGGATGTCTGCTGCTGCAGCAGCAGCAGCAACATCGACAGCACGCGTTGCCGAGTTTCAGCAAACAGCAGGTCGATCAGGTGCGATGTGTTGCTCGTCGAGCGACGACTTTTGCCTTTGAAACGACTGCATAAAGATCAGCTGCTTAACAGCGTCAGCACCGCAATCGAAACTGCTCGTCGCGCGCTTCTTTCCGGCGCGCACTGATCCAGTCCTGCATTTGCCCGCTGTGTGCCTGGCGAGCCTGCGCGTCGTAGCCTGCGATGGCTTGATTGAGCGTAGTGCAGGCCGCGCGCGGATCGTAGGCCGGTGACTGCGGCGTCTGAAATGGCCGAGGCGTGGTGGCGACCTGCGTGCCTGCATGCGCCTGTGGCGGCGGCGTCAACGGAACGGGCTCCGCATCGACCACGTTGACATCGCTGCGGACCTCGACGCGCGATGCGCGTTCTCCAGCGCCGCACGGGCCGTCGGAGTACACCGTGCGGCCCCGTGGGTCCACGCACTTGCTGAAGGTCTGGACAGCAGCGGGGCGGCTGGTGACCGGCGCACCGGATCCGCTGCCCGATCTGTCCGGCGCAGCGGTCAGACCGGTGGTGCTGGGTGGGCTGCCACTGGGCGGTTCCCGGCGCAGGGCGGGCACAGCGGCAGCTTTCGCCTGGCGCCGGCTGTCGTCCTGCGCCGCGCGGTAGGCAAGGTACTGATCGCCAGCGCGGTACAGCCCCGCCAGGGCAGCGCAGCAGACCAGCACCACGACCCACGTCGGTGCACCTCGGCGGCGCGGCGGGCGGAAATCGGCATCCGCCGGCCTGCGTTCGCGCATGTAGTCGCGGTCTGCCATTCCCATCGCCTTTCCTCCTGGCGGGCAGTGTAGGGCGGCCGGTCTCCACAGGGGACTCTCTGCCCAAACACTGCACGCCCGCAACCCCCTCGCTACCATCCCTCCATGCCCCGCACCGCCGTCATCGACTTCGAAACCACCGGCCTCTCCCCCCTGATGGGCGACCGGGCCACCGAGGTCGCGATCGTGCTGATGGAGGGCGACAAAGTGGTCGACCGGTTCCAGAGCCTGATGAACGCGGGGGTGCGCATCTCGGCCTTCATCGAATCGTTCACCGGCATCAGCAACGCGATGGTGGCTGCGGCGCCGCCGGCGGCGCAGGTGATGGCGGACGCGGCGCGGTTCGTGGGCGATACGCCGATGGTGGCGCACAACGCGTCGTTCGACCGGCGCTTCTGGGTCAGCGAACTCGAGCGGGCAGAGGTGGCGGCCGCCCAGCCTTTCGTCTGTACCCTCCTGCTGTCGCGCCGGCTGACGCCGGAGGCCAAGACCCACAAGCTGGGCGCGCTGGCGGCGCTGCACGGGCTGGCGCCGACCGGCCGGGCCCACCGGGCGCTGGCCGATGCGGAGATGGCCGCCGCACTGCTGGGCCACCTGCGGCGGCAGCTGTGCACCCGCTTCGGCGTGCCGCATGCGCACCATGCGCTGCTGGCCAAGGTGCAGGCGGCGCAACGGCATGCGCTGCCGACGGTGGTGCAGCGGTACTTTGCGATCACGTGAAAGTTGCGTATACCCAATTTGGGTGGGTTCATGCCTAAAATGGGCATTTCATGGCGCGCACCACGCAAATCCCTCATACGACAACAGCGCGGGCCGCCACGGCCAGCCTGGGCACGGTGCTGTTTTCGGGCACGCAGCGCCGCGTGTTGGGTCTGTTGTTCGGGCAGCCCGAACGCAGCTTCTATGCGACCGAACTGATCGCACGTGCCGGCGTAGGCTCCGGCGGCGTGCAGCGCGAGCTGGCCAAGCTCACCGCCAGCGGATTGGTTACCGTGCTTCCGGTAGGCAACCAGAGGCACTACCAAGCCAATGCCCATGCGCCGATCTTCGAAGAGCTGTGCAGCATCGTGCGCAAGACTTTCGGCCTTGCCACGCCGCTACAGGAGGCACTGGCGCCGTTGGCCGACCAGATCGCCCTCGCCTTCGTCTTCGGTTCTGTGGCCAAGCGCCAGGATGCGGCGGCCAGCGATATCGACCTGCTCCTGGTGAGCGACACCCTCGGCTACGCCGACTGCTTTCATGTGCTGGAGCCGGTGACCCAGGCGGTGGGGCGCACCGTGAATCCGCAGATCTACACCACAGCAGAGTGGCGAAATCGGCTGAGCGACGGTGATTCCTTCGCGACCCGCATCGTGGCGCAGCCGAAAATCTGGCTGATGGGAGACGAGCATGGCATCGCACTTTGACAACCTGGCCGGCCCCGGCAAACCTTTGAGGGCCGAACCGCCCGACGCTGAAGAGTTCGCCGGGCTGCAGCGCTCGGGTCAAGCCCGGTTGCACGACGCACGCCTAGCGAGCCTCTCGGTCGAAAGCCGCTTCGATCTGGCCTACAACGCGGCGCACGCCCTGTGCCTGGCGGCTTGGCGGTGGCACGGGTACCGGTCGGGCAACCGCTATCTGGTATTTCAGTTGCTTCCGCACACGCTGGGTTTGGGCCCCGAGGTGTGGCGGGTTCTGGACAAGTGCCACCATATCCGCAACCTCGGTGAATACGAAGGCAATCTGCAGATCGACGAGCGCCTGGTCGCGGATCTGATCGCAGCGGCCGGCCACGTCGCAACACAACTGGCGGCCCTGCCGCCACGGGCCTCGGCCTGATGGCCGACCTTTCTCCCAAGGACCTCCGCTTGAACGACCAGCTCCCCTTCCCCAACCCCTACCGCCACGGCTTCGCCCGCCTGGCGGTGGGCGTGCCGCGCAACCGGGTGGCCGATCCGGTGTTCAACGCGGCCGAAACCATTCGCCTCTACCGCGAGGCCGCGGCGGGCGGCGCGGTGGTGGTGGCCTTCCCCGAGCTGGGCCTGTCGGCCTATACCTGCGACGACCTGTTCCACCAGGCCGCCCTGCTCGACGCCTGCGAGGCGGCGCTGCAGGCCGTCGTCGACGCGTCGCGCGACATCCCGGCGGTCGCCGTCGTCGGCCTGCCGCTGCGGGTGGAGCACCGGCTCTTCAACTGCGCGGCCCTGGTCGCGGGCGGCCGGCTGCTGGGGGTGCAGCCCAAAACGTATCTGCCCAACTACGGCGAGTTCTACGAGGCGCGGCAGTTCGACTCGGGCACCAGCGCGCTCGCCACCACCGTCGCGCTCTGCGGCCAGGGCGACGTGCCCTTCGGCTCCGACCTGATCTTCCAGGCGCGGCAGCTGCCGCTGCTGAAGATCCATGTCGAGATCTGCGAGGACGTGTGGGTGCCGATCCCGCCCAGCAGCTACGCCGCGCTGGCGGGCGCCACGGTGCTGGTCAACCTGTCGGCCAGCAACATCACCATCGGCAAGGCGGTCTACCGCCACCAGCTGGTGGGGCTGCACTCGGCGCGCTGCCTCTCGGCCTACCTGTACTCGTCGGCCGGCATCGGGGAATCGACGACCGACCTGGCCTGGGACGGCCAGGCGCTCATCTACGAGAGCGGCGAGCTGCTGGCCGAGAGCGAACGCTTTTCCGACGCCTCGCACCTGATCAGCGCCGACGCCGACCTGGAGCGCCTCTCGCGCGAGCGGATGCGCCAGGGCACCTTCGGCGACTCGGTGCAGAAGCACCGCGGCGCGCTGCAGGGTTTTCGCACCGTCGGATTCGACCTGCCGCTGCCGCACCACGCCACCGGCCTGCAGCGCCGGGTGGAGCGCTTCCCCTACGTGCCCTCGAACGCCGCGACCCGCGACGAGCGCTGCCGCGAGGTGTTCAACATCCAGGTGCAGTCGCTGGTGCAGCGGCTGGAGGCGACCGGCATCCAGAAGGTGGTGATCGGCGTGTCGGGCGGATTGGATTCGACCCATGCGCTGCTGGTGCTGGCCCGGGCGATGGACCGGCTGCAGCTGCCGCGCGCCCACATCCTGGGCTTCACCATGCCCGGCTTCGCCACCAGCGGCCGGACGCTGGCGCAATCGCATGCGCTGATGGCGGCCATCGGCTGCACCGCGCGCGAGATCGACATCCGCCCCAGCTGCATCCAGATGCTGCAGGACATCGGCCATCCGTTCCACGACGGCCGGCCGGTCTACGACATCACCTTCGAGAACGTGCAGGCCGGCGAACGCACCAGCCACCTGTTCCGCCTGGCCAATTTTCACAACGGCATCGTCGCCGGCACCGGCGATCTGAGCGAGCTGGCGCTGGGCTGGTGCACCTACGGCGTCGGCGACCACATGTCGCACTACAACGTCAACGCCAGCGTGCCCAAGACGCTGATCAAGCACCTGGTCGGCTGGGTCGCCCAGCAGGACCTCCTGGGCGCCGACGGCAGCGCCGTGCTGCGCGCCATCGCCCTGACCGAGGTCAGCCCCGAGCTGGTGCCGCACGGCGACATGACCGATGTTTTACAAGCAAAATCGGCCGCTGGCCGGACTGCAGCGCCGACCAATAGCTATCAAAACAGTAGCAACCGGCCAGATGCCGCCCGGGCCGATGCCGGCAACGCCCCCGCCGGCGACACCGTGCCCGCGGCGACCGTCCGCGCAGCGGGCCAGCCCGGCCAGAAGACCGAGGACACCATCGGCCCGTACGAGCTGCAGGACTTCCACCTCTACTACGTCCTGCGCTACGGCTACCGCCCCAGCAAGGTCGCCTTCCTGGCCCACACCGCCTGGGGCGACCGCCGCACCGGCACCTGGCCCGACGACCTGCCCGCCCACAACCAATACACCCTGGCCGAGATCAAGAAGCACCTGGGCACCTTCCTGTGGCGCTTCTTCAAGACCAGCCAGTTCAAGCGCAGCTGCGTGCCCAACGGCCCCAAGGTCGGATCGGGCGGCTCGCTCTCGCCGCGCGGGGACTGGCGGGCGCCGAGCGATTCGGAGGCGGTGGTGTGGATGGAGGAACTGAAGCGGGTGCCGGACGAAGGGTGAAGGGCCGCAGGCGACTGGCTTGCACGCGCCACGCCTCGGATAATTGCGCCATGCGTTGGCATCGGCCTTTCGCTTGCGAATCGCCGACCTCTGCCGCCGCTGCCGCGTGCGCAGCCTGCAGCTGTTCGGCGCCCTGGCCAGCGCGCGGAACGGCCCGGCCGCAACGTCGACCTGCTGATGGATTTCATCCCGGGCGAGGCTCCGAGCGGCGTCGCGCTCATCGCCATGCAGGACGAACTCTCCGACGCCTTCGACGGCCGCAGGATCAGCCGCAGCGCAGCGGCAAAAAAGCGTTTCGGCCATCCGCCGCGCCGCGTCAGCATTCGCGTCTTCGCACGTCCGGCCCTCCATCCGTGGCCCGCCCGAGCCCGGGCCAAGAGCCACCAGCAAAAGCCCGAGCCCGAGCCCGAGCCCGAAAAAGCCAACCCTGTGGATAGTTCCGGCACAACCCGCACCTTATCCGCCGCACGACGCCTCCCCCCAAAGTTGTCCGCATCTCCCCGCCGCGGCAACAGCCCCGCCTCCACATGCTTCTCACCCGTGCAAGTCCTTGCTGCATACGCGAAAAACCAGGTTCTCCACAGAACCCCCGTCCCCTTACTACTACTACTAATCCGACATCGAAGTATTAGAGGAGAACAAGCAAAGCCCGACCCCGCGCGCGCCAGACCTCCCGGCGCACAAAAGACGATCCCACCCGGCAAAAAGCCCCGCGACAGACGAGCTGCAACGGGGCTTTCAAAAGACCGACACCGCGACCCGAGGCCGCGAAAAAATCAGTCGGCTGCGAAGCGACCGCTGCGGTCCGTCGTTCACCGGCTTCCGGCCCCGTCGCCCGCCATGCGGCGAGGGCGGCCGGGCGCCATCGGGCAGAATCCGCCGATGCCCACCACCGCACTTTCTACCGCCGACGCTTTCCGGTCGTTCCGCCAGGCGTTCGACGCACAAGGGTTGCGAGCTGCCCTGGTCGAGCTGGTGATGCTGTCCGACTACCGCTACATCGGCGTCTGGCGCTTCCACGACGGCCGGGCGGCGGCGGCGGTGCATGTCGATCGGCACAACCCGTTCGAGGAAAGAGCGCCGGATGTGCCGGAAACGGCAACCTACTGCACTTTGGTGCGCGACAGCGGCCGACCCTTCAGTACCGCCGATTCCCATGCCGACCCGCGGCTCGTCACGCATCCGGCCCGCGACGCGGTTCGCACCTACTGCGGCGTTCCGCTGATGGACAGCGAGGGCACGGTGCTCGGCACCCTGTGCCATTAAGAGCGGCTAACACAACCCAGCGAAGCGGTTCTGGCTAGGTGCCGCATCGCAGACAGTACGAGTAGTACGACAAGGTGCGGCAACGACGCCAGAAGGGTTGTGTTAGCCGCTCTAAGACGTGGAACTACGCGATCCGGAGCAGATCAACGTGGAACTGATGCTGATGGTGTCGAGCTTCATCTCCCTCAACGGTCACCTTCGGCCGTATCCCGCGACCTGAGTGCGCAGCCAATCCGGTTTCGTCCTACGCGTAATGGGCATGTTGCGTCGCAGCCCGGCCGTGCATCGCTCCTATGCTCGGACCACTAGCCCTTTCGCCATGCCGATTTCCGCATTCCTTGTCGAAGACAGTGCTGTCATTCGCAAAAACCTGATCCCCACCCTCGCCGAGCTGGCGGGTGTGAGCGTCATCGCGTTCGCCGAGGGCCAGACCGACGCGCTCGAGTGGCTGCGCAGTCACGACGGCCAGTGGCAACTGGTGATCGTCGACCTCTTCCTCAAGCAAGGGTCGGGTTTGGGGATCATCGCCGAATGCAAGCGCAAGCGGCCTTTGGCACCCGTGGTGGTGCTGACCAACTACGCCACCGCCGACATGCGCCGCCGCTGCCTTGCGCTAGGTGCGGATGCGTTCTTCGACAAGTCGAGTCAGTTGGAAGAGTTCTTGTCGTACTGCGAACAGCATTTCGTTACCTGAACGCCGGCACCCGTCCGCCGGTGCGGGGTTGCTGGCACGGACCGTTTTCAGGGCCGCACCACGCCGACGATGGCGGCATACAGAGCGCCCAACGAGATCGGTTTTCCCACATAGCCCTGGAATCCCGCGTCCTTGCCGGCGCGCACATCCGTCTCCATCGAGAACGCGGTGAGGGCCACCGCCGGCAGCCGTTCGGCCGTGCCGTAGGGCAGCGCGCGGATGCGGCGGATCAGGGTCAGGCCATCGATCTCCGGCATGCCGATGTCGGACACCAGCACGTCGAAGCGCTCGGTCTCCAGGATGCGCAGCACCTCGGCCGCCGAGCCTACGGCGCGCACCTCGGCACCGAACCCGGCCAGCGCCACATGGGCCACCTCGCGGGCATCGGCCTCGTCGTCGACCAGCAGCACCCGCAGGCCCTGCAGCTCGGCACCGACGGCCACGGCGATGTCGTCAGTGGTGCTGGCGGCGCCGGCCGGCCCGGCGGTATCGGCCAGCGGCAGGCGGGCGCTCACGGTCGCGCCCTGGCCTGTTCCCGGGCTGTGGGCTGCGATGCCGCCGCCGTGCAGTTCGACGATGCCGCGGGCGATCGCCAGGCCCAGGCCCAGGCCGCCCGAGCGGCGGGTGACCGAACCGTCCTCCTGCCGCATCCGCTCGAAGACGTGCGGCAGGAAATCGGCCGCAATGCCGCGGCCGGTGTCGCGCACCCGCACCACCGCCTGGCCGGCGGCCTCGTCGGCGCACACCGCCAGCTCCACCCGGCCGCCCGCGTCGGTGAACTTGATCGCGTTGCCGACCAGGTTCGACATGACCTGCTCCAGCCGCCGCATCTCGCCCATCACCCAGACCGGCGACGCGTCGCGGCAGACCAGCTCCACGCCCTTGGCCTGCGCGGCGTGGATGTGCGACAGGAACACGTTCTGCGCCGACGCGGCCAGGTCGACCGGCTCGTGGCGGATCACCATCTTGCCGGCCATCACCGCGGTCATGTCCATCAGGTCGTCGATCAGGCTCGCCTGCTGGCGCGCGTTGCGGCGGATCGACTGGCTCGCCTTGACGATCATCGGATCGTCGGTCTTCTTGCGGGTGAGGATCTCCGACCAGCCGGCGATCGCGTTGAGCGGCGAGCGCAGTTCGTGCGACACGGTGGCCAGGAACTCGTCGCGCAGCCGGGCCAGGCGGTCGGATTCGGCGCGGGCGCCTTTCTCTTCCTCCAGCGCGCGGTGGGTCGCCGCGGCCAGGCTGGCGATCTCGTCGATGTCGAACAGCGTGCCGACCCAGCGGTGGGTGCGGCCGTCCGCGCCCGGCACCGCGTGGGCGCGGATGTCGAACCAGCGCGGCACGCCGCCTTCTGTCTGCGCCAGCCGGCATTTGCAGGCCAGGTTCTCGCCGGTGGCCAAGCTGTGCGCCCAGGCCGCCTCGAATGCCGCGCGGTCGTCCGGATGCGCCCGCAGCGCCAGGTCGGCCAGCGCGAAGTCGCCCTCCGGCCGGTGGGCGCGGATCCATTCCTGGTTGACGTATTCCAGCCGGCCCTGCACGTCGGCCTGCCAGACCACCTGCGGCAGCGATCGGGCCAGCGCCTGGAACTGCCGCACGCTGGTGCTGGAGGCATCGGCGCTCGACCGGGCCGAGTCGGCCAACCGGGCCATGGCGCGCTTGACCGCGGCCACCTCGCCGGTCTCGTGCACGTTGATCCTGCTGTCGGCCCAGGGCTGGCCCGGCTCGGCGCGCTCCACCGCGTCGGCCAGGCGGCGCAGCGGCATCACCAGCCGCCCGGTGAGCCACCAGGCCAGGGCCGCGGCCAGCAGCCCGATCGCCATGCCGCCCGACAGGAAACCGTACTGCAGGGTGCGCACCGAATCCAGCGTGGCCGAGAACGGCTGCCGCACCACCACCCGCCAGCCGAAGCCGGCGAAACTGCCGTGCGGCCGGGTGGAGGCGGTGGTGGTGAGATAGTCGATGCCGTCGGACCCGGTCTGGCGGATCGCCTTGCCGGTGGTCCGCACCAGCGAGGCCATCGCGGTGCCCACCGGCACCGTGTCGGTGGCGGTCAGTACCACCTTCGATTCGGTATCGACCAGGAAGATCTCCACGCCCTGCCGCTCGGCCACCGGCCCGAGCACGCTGTCGCGAACCTGCGCCGTCCATTCCCAGCCGATGTGGGTGCCGAAGACGCGGACCACCCGGCCCTCGGCATCGCGAATGGGCGCGGCCACGTCCAGGAAACGCAGCGGCTCGCCGTCGCTGCGTGCGGGCAGCAGATCGGCCAGCCGCACCGCCTTGTGCACGTCGCCCAGGAACAGGCCCTTCTTGCCCTCTTCGAACACCGGACGGCCGACGACGGAGCCACCCTCGAAGATGCCGCCGGTGGCCGCCTCGACGGTGCCGGTGTCCGCGTCGATCACGCTGACGTAGGCGTACTTGGGGTTGTCGCGCTGGAAATCCTCCAGCGCCGCCCGCATCGAGGCGCGGGTGGAGGTGGGGCTGCGGTAGCGGCTGCGGTCGGCCTGGGAGGCCACCTCGCGGCCGAACTGGTCCATGCCGGTGGACAGCTCCCGCGCCATCTGATCGGCCAGGCCGTCGAGGTTGTTGGCGCTCAGTGCCACCATCCGCCGCTCGGCGATTCCGGCCAGCACGGCCGACAGCACCACCGACGCGCCGACGATCACCGTACCCAGCGCGATGCCGATCCGGGTCTGCAACCGCAACACCCGACCGCTCGCGAAGCTCGCAGGGAAAGACGGTACCGTGGTGTTGGAAGGAGACTGCACGGACGGGATCGTATCAAGTTGTTGCCGATCCGTGCCAGCGCCGGGGCCGGCCGACGGAGGTGGTTTTCCATGCTTGCGCGAACGCAACAGCACGTGCTTGTGGACAAGCCTGTGGAGCGATCGCATGTCAAGTTCGATTTGTCCACAGAGTCTGCGCGAAACGGAAAGTTGTTATATGGGCGCCGGAAAGCTCCACCTCCTCCGCCCACACGCTTCGGCAGGACGCAAGTGCTTGACACGGCTCGCGAAAAGCCGGTTGTCCCCAATTTCTGCCGTCCTCTACTACTACTGCTATTGAATATAGGAAGAGTGAGAGAAGAACTGCCGAAACTTCCACCTCCGCGTTCCGGGCCGGTCCGCGGACGGTGAGGTTGCGGGCGGACGGCGTTTTCGAAATGCAAGAAGCGTCTGTTTCCGTGTGGCCGCGGGGCGCCGTCCCACACGAAGCCGGCTGCCGGCGGGCTACGGTGCGTTGGCTGGCCGCTGCGGCCCCTTTTGGTTCCCCGAGTCTTCTTCCATGCCTGTCTCCGTCCCCGTGGCCGAAACGCTGTCTCCCATCCCGCGCAAAAAGCGCTTGCGCAACCGCCCGCCGACGCTGTCGATGGCGGCTTGGCGGCAGTTCATGCAGGTGGCCGAGCCCTACTGGCTGGGCGACCAGAAAAAAAAGGCCTGGTCCTTGCTGGCGCTGCTGGTCGCGCTGATGCTGCTGGAGACGCAATTGGCTGTGATGCTGATCGACAAGACGGGCGAGATGACGTCCGCGTTGGCGGGCCGCGAGAGCGAGCGTTTCTGGTCGGCGGTACGGATGGCACTGCTGGTACTGGCCTTCGCGGTGCCGGTCTATGCGTTTTATTACTACATGCGGGACGCGTTCTCGAACAACTGGCGGCGCTGGCTGACCGGCCGGTTTCTCGACGGCTATCTGCGCGACCACAAGTACTACGACCTGGGTGCCGGCAACGACATCGACAACCCCGACCAGCGCATCAGCGAGGACATCAACACCTTCACCGGGAAGTCGATCCACTTTCTGCTGATCTTTCTGGGCTCGCTGATGCAGTTGGTGGCCTTCAGCGCGGTGCTGTGGTCCATCTCGCACCTGCTGGTGGCCTTCCTCGCCGTCTATGCGGTGGTGGGTACCTTTCTGGCGCTGTACGTGTTCGGCGCGCCGCTGATCCGGCTCAACTTCCTGCAGATCCGGCGCGAGGCGGATTTCCGCTTCAACCTGATGCGGCTGCGCGAGAACGCCGAGTCGATCGCGTTCTACCGCGGCGAGGCGCAGGAGCGCTCGCAGATCGACGGCCGCCTGGGCGCGGTGCTGGCCAACTACGCCCGGCTGATCAAGAAACAGCGCTCGCTCAACATGTTCCAGCGCGCCTTCAGTCAGCTGACCCTGGTGGTG
Source organism: Xylophilus ampelinus (assembly GCF_003217575.1). Classification (GTDB taxonomy): domain Bacteria; phylum Pseudomonadota; class Gammaproteobacteria; order Burkholderiales; family Burkholderiaceae_C; genus Xylophilus; species Xylophilus ampelinus. Next base: position 49,995 of record NZ_QJTC01000007.1, read on the forward strand.
CCCAGCATCATCCTGGCCAACGCGGTGCTGTCGGGCGAGCTGGAGGTGGGCCGCGCGGTGCAGGCGGCCGGCGCCTTCGCGGCGGTGCTCGGTGCCGTCTCGCTGATCGTCGACAACTTCGAGAGCCTGAGCCGCTTCGTCGCCGGCATCGGCCGACTGCATGCGCTGTCGCAGGCGGTGATCAAGGCGCCGCCGGCAGGCACGGTCGCCGTGCCGGTGGTGGCCCGGCGTGCCCGGCCCTCGGTGCCGCCCGCGCCCGAGCCGGCCCCGGCGCCCGCCCCGCCGGCCCCTACCCAGATCGCGCTGCGTCCCGGCGACACGGTGGCGGTGGAGAACCTGTCGCTCTACACCCCGCAGTTCGGCCGCCTGCTGGTGAAGGACCTGAGCCTGGCGCTGGCGCCCGGCGAGGGCCTGCTGATCACCGGCGCCAGCGGCTGCGGCAAGAGTTCGCTCCTGCGGGCGATGGCCGGCCTGTGGCGCACCGGGACCGGTGTGGTGCAGCAGCTGCCGATCGAGGACGTGTTCTTCCTGCCGCAACGCCCCTACATGCAGACCGACACCCTGCGCAGCCAGCTGCTCTACCCCAGCCGCGAAGCGGCGCTGAGCGACGACGCGCTGCACGGCATGCTGAAGGCGGTGCGGCTGGAAGAGCTGTCCGACCGGGTGGGCGGCCTGGACGCGGTGCACGACTGGGAAAAGCTGCTCTCGATGGGCGAGCAGCAGCGCCTGGCATTCGCCCGGGTGCTGGTGCGCCGACCGCGCCTGGTGATCCTGGACGAGGCGACCAGCGCCCTCGACAGCGCCAACGAGGCCGCCCTCTACGAACGCCTGCGCGCCGACGGCTGCACCCTCATCAGCATCGCCCACCGCGCCGCGGTGCTGCGCCACCACACACAGGTGCTGCAGCTGAAGGGCGGCGGCGCGTGGGAGCTGCACACGGCCGAGAGCTACCGGTTCGAGGGCTAGAGCGTGCTATGCACTTTGACGTGCCCGCGAAAGCCGGGGAATGGCCCGGCTGCCGCGTTGCAGTCCGCTTGCGGTATCGATACCGCGGCGCGTCCTGCGCCTTGCCGCCGGGCCATTCCCCGGCTTTCCCGAAGGGTTGAACCCAAAGCCCCGCGCTCGCGGCGTTGCAGCCCTTGCCAAGGCAGGAGCCTTGGCGGCGGCCCGCGCCTTGCGATCACAGGGCTTTGGGTTCAACGCGGGTACGTCAAAGTGCATAGCACGCTCTAGCCGCTGGCCCCTGCGTTCCGGGCAGCCGTTGCTATTATTTCTATAGCTGAACATCGGCGCGCCATGCCGGCTGGAGGCATTATTTCTTCATATTCGCCGGTACCGGCACCGGGCGCGGCTGTAGGCACGCCCCGCGTCAGCCGCCGCCCGGCACCTGTCCGCGCGACCTGAAGCCCTCGGCGATGGCCGCGATCACCGCGGTCTTGGGCGCGGTGCGCAGCTGCACCAGCGCCATCTCGCGGGCTTCGGCCGCCTGCGCAATCTCCACCACGCCCAGGCGCGCGTCGGCCTGCCAGCCGCGGCCGTCGAGCAGCGGCAGCAGCGCCACGCCCAGGCCGTCGCGCACCAGGTCGGCGATCGCCTCGATCGAATTGAGCTCCAGGAACTCCTGCGGCCGGGCGCGCAGCCGGCGCAGGGTGCGCTCGACCAGCTGACCGGTGTGCTCGGCCCGGCTGAAGCGGATGAAGGGGTGCCGCTCCACCAGCGCACGCACGCCGCCGGGCGCGGTGCCGGCCGGCACCAGCAGCACCAGCGGCTCGGTGTAGAGCGGTGTCCAGGCCAGGGCCGGGCTGCTCTGTACCGGGTCGCGCACCACGACGGCGGCATCCAGGTCGCCGCTCTCCACCTGGGCGATCAGCCGGTCGGACTTGCCGGAGGACACGTGCAGGTCGAGCGCCGGATGCCGCCGCTTCAGGTCCAGCGTCGCCTGCACCAGCCGGCCCAGGCCCGAGACCACCGCGCCCAGCTGCACCGTGCCGGCCATCGTGGCGCCGGCGGTGTCGGCCCGCAGCATCTGCGCATACAGCGCGGCCATCCGCTCGGCCAGCGGCAGCAGGGCGCGGCCCTGAGCGTTGAGGGCGACGGTCTTGCCGTCGCGGGTGAAGAGGGTGCGCTTGAGTTCGTCCTCCAGCGTGCGCATCTGCAGGCCGACGGCCGAGGGCGTCAGCGCCACGCGGTGGGCCGCCGCGGCGAAGGAGCCCTCCTCGGCCACGGCCAGGAAGGTCTGCAGCACCCGCTGGCTAAGCATGGGCGGTACTCCCGCGGGAACCTGCCGGCTCCGACAGGCGAGATTTTCTCTTCGCGCAATGCAGCATTAATCGCTTTCCCTCGCGGCCCGGGCTCACAACAATGGGGGCGGGGCCGTGCCTGCCCGCAGGGCGCGCGGCATTCGTCGCTGTCTCCGTACTGGAAATCTCCACCATGCCTGTCTCCCGTCGTCGCCTGTCGTTCGTGTCCGCTGCGCTGCTGGGGTCGGCCGCAGCGGCGTCGGTGTCCTTGCCCGTCTTCGCGGCCGAGCCGTGGCCGTCGCAGCCGCTGAAGATGATCGTCGGTTTCGCCCCGGGGGGCGGCAACGACATCCTGGCGCGCATCCTCGCCCGGGAACTGCAGCAAAGCCTGGGCCAGCCGGTGGTGGTGGAGAACCGCGCCGGCGCGGGCGGCCTGATCGCAGGCGACGTGGTGGCCAAGGCGCCGAAGAACGGCTATACGCTGCTGCTGGGCTCGATCGGCGGCAACACCATCGCGCCGGTGCTGGCCAAGAAGGTCAGCTTCGATCCGCGCAAGGACCTGGCGGCGGTCAGCCTGGTGGCCGAGTCGGGCAACGCGCTGCTGATCAATGCCAAGTTGCCGTACGCCAACGTCCGGGAACTGATCGCGGCCGCGCGCAAGGCGCCGGGCTCGATCAACTACGGATCGTCCGGCAACGGCTCCACCCTGCACCTGGCCGGCGCCCTGTTCGCCCAGCAGGCGGGGGTGAAGCTCACCCACATCCCGTACAAGGGCAACAGCCAGGCGCTGACCGACGTGGCCGCCGGCCAGATCGAGCTGACTTTTTCGGGCATTCCGCCTGCGATCCAGTCGGCCCGCACCGGCCAGACCCGCATCCTGGCGGTGACCACGCAGCAGCGGGTCAGGTCGCTGCCCGACGTGCCCACGGTCGCCGAGGCCGGGGTGCCGGGCTATGCCTTCGCCTCGTGGTACGGCCTGTTCACCACCGGCGGCACCGATCCGGCGATCGTCGAGCGGCTGGCGCAGGAGGTCAAGAAGATCGTCGCCAAGCCCGAGGTGGCCGCCCAGTTCGCGGCCCAGGGCGTGGAGCCGGTGACGAGCGACCCGAAGCGCTTCACCGCCCAGATCGACCAGGAGCTGACGCGCTGGGAGAAGGACGTGAAGACCTTGGGGATCACCCTGGACTGACCGAGCTCGCCCCCAGGCTGCGCACTCCGTGTCTTCGCCCGCCCCCTCGCCGGGGGCGATACCGGTGGCCCGGCAAAGCCGGTTCCACGGTATCCCTGAAATAGGGTTGCTTCATCCGTAATAGTCACCTGCGCAAGAATCCGTTTTCTTTCAAACCGAGACATTCCGCGACCATGATCGACTTCAACCACGTCAGTTCGTACTCCTCCATCCGCCTGCCTGTGTTCGCGCGCAACGTGGTCTCCACCTCGCATCCGCTGGCGGCGCAGGCGGGGTTGCGGATGCTGTGGAAGGGGGGCAACGCGGTGGATGCGGCGATCGCGGCGGCGGCGGCGATGACGATCGTGGAGCCGGTGAGCAACGGGCTGGGGTCGGATGCGTTCTGCATCCTGTGGGACGGCAAGGAGCTGCACGGCCTGAACGCCTCGGGCCGCGCGCCCCAGGCCTGGACGCCGGAATATTTCAGCGGCAAGTACGGCGCGGGACAGGCCAACGGGCCGCGGCGGGGCGTGGATTCGATCACCGTGCCGGGCGCGGTGAGCGCCTGGGCGGCGATGTCGGAGCGTTTCGGCAAGCTGCCGTTCGCCGATTTGATGGAGCCCGCGGCCGAGATCGCCGAGCGGGGCTACCTGCTGCCGCCGGTGGTGCGGCAGAAGTGGGGGGCCGGCGCGCCCGAGCTGCAGTCGCAGCCCGGTTTCGCCGAGAGCTTTCTGCCCCGCGGCCGGGCGCCGAAGGTGGGCGAGCTGTTCCGGTTCCCGGCGGCGGCGCGTGCGCTGCGCAGCATCGGCGCCAGCGGGGGCCGCAGCTATTACGAGGGCGAGATCGCCGAGGCCATCGCCGGCTTTGTGCAGAAGCACGGCGGCAGCATGACCCGGGCCGACCTGGCCGCCCACCGGCCCGAGTGGGTCGAGCCGCTGGCCAAGGACTACCGCGGCTTCACCCTGCACGAGATCCCGCCCAACGGCCAGGGCATCGCGGCGCAGATCGCGCTCGGCATTTTGGGCAATTTCGACATGGCGAGCCTGCCGGTCGATTCGGTGGCGTCGCAGCATCTGCAGATCGAGGCGATGAAGCTGGCGTTCGCCGACGTCTACCGCTACGTGGCCGAGCCGTCGAGCATGCAGCTGACGGCCGAGCAGATGCTCGACGACGCCTATCTGGCCGAGCGCGCCAAGCTGATCGACCCCAAGCGCGCGCAGGACTTCAAGGCCGGCAACCCGGTCAAGGGCGGCACCATCTACCTCACCGCGGCCGACGAGAGCGGGATGATGGTGAGTTTCATCCAAAGCAACTTCGCCGGCTTCGGCTCGGGCGTGGTGGAGCCGACCTTCGGCATCAGCCTGCAGAACCGCGGCTTCGGCTTCAGCACCGACCCGGCGGGTGCCAACACCGCCAACCTGGTGGCGCCGGGCAAGCGGCCGTTCCACACCATCATCCCGGCCTTCCTCACCAAGGACGGCCAGCCGGTGATGAGCTTCGGCGTGATGGGCGGCAACATGCAGCCGCAGGGCCACATGCAGACGGTGGTGCGCATGCTCGACTACCAGCAGAACCCGCAGATCGCCTGCGATGCGCCGCGCTGGCGCTTCAACGCCGGGCTGGAGATCAACGCCGAGGCGGCGATGGACCCGGCGACGGTGCAGGGGCTGCAGGGGCTGGGGCACCGGGTCGAGGTGATCGACGATGCCTACCAGGATTTCGGCGCGGGGCAGTTCATCTGGCGGATGGGGGATCCGGCGAAAGAAGGGTATCTGGCGGCGAGCGATCCGCGGCGGGATGGGTTGGCGGCGGGGTTCTGATGTTGGCTGCGGCGGCGGGGGGTTGAGAAGTCACGACCTACTGTTCGGCTGTCCTGCATGGCTCCCTTTGCCCCTGGGAGAGGGCGGGGGTGCGGGCCGCGCCCGGCGGGCCATCCACTGACGGCTGTTTGGCCCGCGCCCGGCTGCCCGGACTTGCTCCCTCTCCCCCTGGGAGAGGGTGGGGGTGAGGGTCGCGCCCGGCTGACAGCCTCAGCTGCTGTTCGTGGAAACACCGCACGTGTTGGATTCGGAGGCGGGGATTTCGCCCCCGCGGGCGAGTCCCTTTCTTTGCTTCGCCAAAGAAAGGAACCAAAGAAAGGCGACCCCACGTGCTGCGTCCCTCCGCTGCGCTGCGGGCAACCTGCGGTGCTCGCGGCAGGCGGGGTCCGCGCAAACTCGCTGCGCTCAAACATGCGCGGCCCTTTTTCCGTCTGCCGCTGCGCTCCTCGGCGCATCCCGAGGGGCGGGGGTGCGGGGACCCTCGGCTGCTGCCGGCTGCGCGGCAGTTACGCCTGGGGGGAAAGCGGCAATGGCACCTGCACTGGCACTGGCAACGGCAACGGCAACGGCAACGAGGCAGATGTTTGAATGGAAAGCGGCCGTAGCCGTCGTCTGGAGCCGGCGGTTAGCTATGCATTTAATAGCGTTTGCGGGCAGGCGTTGCCACGTATCGCTGCGCACTTTCTGAGAACTCAACCCGCCGCCAGCTCCGTCGCCAGCGACAAATCCTCCACCCAGCGCCGGAAATTCTCGGCCGCGTGGCCCGGGTCGGCGCGCAGCAGGGCCGAGGGGTGCAGCGTCACCAAGACCGGGCGGCCCTGGGGGCCCTCGTGCCACTGGCCGCGTTCGCGCATCACCGCCACCGGGCGGCCCAGGATGGCGCGGGCGGCGGTGGCGCCCAGGGCCAGGACGGCCTGGGGGGCGACCAGTTCCAGCTCGGACTCCAGCCAGTGGAGGCAGGCGTCGACCTCCTGCTGGTGCGGCGTCTTGTGGATGCGGCGGGTGCCGCGCAGTTCGTACTTGAAGTGCTTGACCGCGTTGGTGACGTAGAGCCGATCGCGCGACCAGCCCAGCTCGCGCACGGCACGGTCGAACAGCTGGCCGGCCGGTCCGACGAAGGGGCGGCCGCGCAGGTCCTCGTGGTCGCCGGGCTGCTCGCCGACGACCATCAAGGCGGCATTGGCCGGGCCTTCGCCGACCACCGCCTGGGTGGCGCCGGCGCCGATGGGGCAGGCGCGGCAGCGGTTGGCGGCGTCCTGCAGGTCGGACAGGTGCTGCAGCGTGGGCCGGCTGGCGGCCCCGGTGTGGCCGGCGACCACCACCGGCACGACGCTGCGGATGCGGCGGGCGGGCACGGTGGCGGCCTGGTCGATCATGCCGCCGCTGCGGGCCATCGCCTGGGCCGAGAGTTCGCCGATGAGCTTCGCCTCGGGCAGGTTGGGCCAGTAGCGGCGCGGCATCTCCTTCTGCATCATCTTCAGCTTGAGCCGCGCCGGGTTGAAGATGTGCGCGTAGTAGGTGAGCCAGAGGCCTTCGCCGGCATCGGCCGGCGGCGCGTCTTCCTTGCGGGCGCCGGGGCCGAAGGTCAGCGTGCGGCCGTCCCAGGCCACGCAGCGCCGCGGCGTGAGGATGGCCCAGCGCATCTGGGTGAAGCGGCGCTTGAAGAACGGCGCGTTGGCTTCGACGATGTGGTTCAACGGCTCGAACCAGGCGACATGAAGACTCCCCCAGGCTTCGCGCTGCGCGTCTTCGCCCTCCCCCTCCAGGGGGCGCGCCGACGGCTCGGGGCGGCCCGGCGCCGCGGCGCCCTGCGAGGGCGTCTGCGCGGGCGCCATGCCGCCGTCGGCCACCGTGCGGAAGCGCACGAAGGCGCGCATCTTGTGGATGTCGCGCCGCACCGCCTTGGCCATCTGCTCGGCCTGCAGCCGGTCGGGGTCCAGCGGGTCGTGGCGCAGGCCGGGCTCGTGGGCCATGCGCCAAAGCAGGCGGTACAGCAGGCCGAAGCGGTTGGGGTCGGCATGCAGGACTACGGTGGCGCAGAGCGTGAGGAAGGTGGGCGGGACAGAGACGGCTCGCGCAGGTCGCGCGGCGGAGAGGGCGGGCAGGGCGGGGGAGACGGTGCCGATGGGGCGGGCGGCGGAAAGCGGTTCGGCACCGGGGCTGTCGGTCCGCAGGTCGGCCGGGTCTTCGGGGTCGTCCGAGGCTTCGTCCGAGGCCGTCGCGACGGCCGTGTCGGGCCCGTCGGGTGCTTCCCCGGCGGCGAGGTCGGCCGGGTCGGCGAAGAGCTGTCCCATGGCGGGCGTCGACGATCCGGCGCCGAACAGGCCGGGCGTGGCCGGCGCATCGTCGAACAGCCCAGGCTCGGACACCTTCGCACCGGACAGCCCGGGCGACAGCGCGGCCTCCCGGCACTCGGGCGCCGCCTGCGCGAACAGATCGCCGGCGGCCCGGCCCTCCACCTGCCACTGCACCGCCTCGGGCGGCACGCCGGCCGTCAGCAGGCGACGGGCCTGGGCGCGGAAGGCGGTCAGGTCGGTCTCGGAAGGCAGGAGGACGGTGTAGGTGGCCATCGCGCCGTTTCTATGAATGAAAAGTGGCTGTGGCCGGCGATCCGTGACGACCTCTAGCTATTTAAATGATAGCAAAGAGCCGATGCACGCCGTGGTGCCGTCGCCGCCACCGCCCTCAGAACAGCGATGCCTGCACCGGCGCGGGCGGGGCCAGGGCGGGCACGGCGGTTTCCATCGCGCGGGTCGGCTTGTGGTCGTCGGTCAGCACGAAGGGCAGCACCTTCTTCAGCGGCACGTGGAGCCGGCCCAGATCGGCGGCGCGCAGGCGGCGCACCCGGCGGGCCATCAGCAGCCGCTCGACGGCCTTCACGCCCAGGCCGGGTACGCGCAGCAGCATCTCGCGCGGGGCGCGGTTCAGGTCGACCGGGAAGCGCTCGCGGTGGGCCAAGGCCCAGGCCATCTTGGGGTCGACGTCCAGCGAGAGCATCGCCCGGCCGTCGGCGCCGGGCGTGACGATCTCGTCGTGCGCGAAGCCGTAGAAGCGCATCAGCCAGTCGGCCTGGTAGAGCCGGTGCTCGCGCACCAGCGGCGGGGCCTGCAGCGGCAGGGCCCGGGCCGCGTCGGGGATCGGGCTGAAGGCCGAGTAGTACACCCGCCGCAGCCGGTAGCTGCCGTAGAGGGTGGCGCTGGTGGTGAGGATGGTGGCGTCGTCGGTGGCGTCGGCGCCGACGATCATCTGGGTGCTCTGGCCGGCGGGCGCGAAGCGGGGCGCCGCGGCGCGCTTGGGGCGGGCCTGGGGCACGAAGACCATCGGCTGGGCGGCGGCCTCGCGTGCCTGGCCCTTGGCGTCGTCGATGTGCAGCCGCAGCCGCGCCATCGAACGGCGGATCGCGTCGCCGTCCTTCTCGGGCGCCAGGCTGGCCAGGCCCTCGACCGTCGGCAGCTCGACGTTGATGCTCAGCCGGTCGGCATAGCGGCCGGCGCGCTGCAGCAGTTCGGGCGACGCGTCGGAGATGGTCTTCAGGTGGATGTAGCCGCGGAAGTCGTGGTCTTCGCGCAGCACCCGGGCCACCTCGACCACCTGCTCCATCGTGTAGTCGGGGCTCTGGATGATGCCGCTGGAGAGGAACAGCCCCTCGATGCAGTTGCGGCGGTAGAAGTCGAGGGTGAGGCGCACCACCTCGTCGACGCTGAAGCGGGCGCGCGGCACGTTGCTGGTGACGCGGTTGACGCAGTAGAGGCAGTCGTAGGTGCAGAAGTTGGTCAGCAGGATCTTGAGCAGCGAGATGCAGCGCCCGTCGGGCGCATAGCTGTGGCAGATGCCCGAGCCCTCGGTCGAGCCGATGCCCTTGCCGCCGACCGAGCTGCGTTTGGCTGTCCCGCTGGAGGCGCACGAGGCGTCGTACTTGGCCGCGTCGGCCAGGATGGCCAGCTTGCGGTGCAGCGGGTGGGCGGGAATGGCGTCTGTGTTCACTGTATGAATATACAGATAAGCCGAAGGCCCTGCTGGAAAAAAGGGCGGGCGGACCCGGCCGGAAGGCGCGTCGGCGCCGCCGTCAACGGCGCGGGGTGCCGATGTCCGCCACCGGAGCGCCGTCGCTGTTTTCTTCGCCCCGCCGCAGCCATTCCACGGTGCCGAAAGCCAGCGCCGCCAGCACCAGGGGCGCGAAGTAGTACAGCGCCCGGTAGGCCAGCACCGCGGCCAGGATCTGGTCCTTGGGGGCGTAGTCGGCCAGCACCGCTACCGCCACCGCCTCCAGCACGCCCAGCCCGGCGGGCACCCGCGAGACCAGGCCCGCCACCGCGCCGAAGAGCATCGTGCCCAGCACCGCCGGGTAGGCCACTTGCTGTTGCAGCAGTACCCAGACGGCGCCCGACATCAGCATCCAGTTGCCTGCCGACATCGCCACCTGCACCAGGGAGAATGCGGGGCCGGGCAGCACGAATGTGCGGCCGCGCAGGGCCAGCGGCCGGCCGCGGCGCCAGAGGCACAGCAGCAGGTAGGCGACGGTGATCGCGCCCAGGCCGATGCCGATGGCGTGCAGCTGGCCGGGGGCGATCGACCAGCCTTCGGGCAGGGCGGGGGTGAACAGCCGGAACACCGCGCCGGCCAGCAAAAAGTAGCCGACCCAGTTGGTCACGATACTGGTACCGATGATCTGGCCGATCTGCCCGGTGTCGACCCCGTTGCGCGAATACAGCCGCAAGCGCACCGCCACCCCGCCGACCAGCGAGCCGAGGTTGAGGGTGAACGGGTAGCTGATCAGCGTGATGCCCATGGTGCGCGGCACCGAGAGCGTGTGGCCGCTGAAATGCCGGCCGATCAGGTCGAAGGTGCTGTAGAGCAGGTGGCTCGCCGCGGCGAAAGCGGCGCCCGCGGCCAGCACCTGCAGGGGCAGCGCCTTCATCGACCGGAAGACCGCGGGCCAGTCCACCGTGCGCGCCTGCCGGATCAGCAGGAAAGCGACCAGCAGCAGGAAGGCGATGCCGAGCAGCCGGACCGACCAGGTCCACCATGGCCGCGCGCGCAGCCGGATGAACCAGTGGGCGGACGCCGCCGGCACGGGAAGGGGCGCAGGCGCGACGGAGGCCGGGGCGCAAGGAGTGGCCATCGTGCGGGAGCAAAGAGGACAGGATGCGGCGCAGTGGGCGGAGCAGGGCGCCGACGGGGGATCAGGCCGCGCCGGTGCGGGTGGGGCCGTCGGACGCCGCGCCGCCCTGGGCGGTATCGGGCAGGGCCACCACCGGGACCGGCAGCACGCTCTTGCGGCCGCTCGGCAGCCATACCGCCAGCGTCGGGTACCAGCGCAGGAAGTGGAGGACGAAGAAGCTGCGCACCAGGCGCCAGCCGCTCCATTCGGTTTCCAGATGCTCGGTCTGGATGCGCTTGCAGCTGTGCTGCATCAGGTGGTCTAGCCGCTCGTACAGGTGCGCGTTGAAGGCCGGGTCGCGGATCACGACGTTGGCCTCCAGGTTGAGCGACAGGCTGAGCGGGTCGAGATTGCTGGAGCCGACGGTGGACCAGGCGCCGTCGACCAGCGCCACCTTGCCGTGCAGCGGACGCTCGCAGTATTCGTAGATGCGCACGCCGGCGTGCAGCAGGTGGTGGTAGAGCAGGGTGGCGGCCGTCTTCACGATCGGCATGTCGGGCTTGCCCTGCAGGATCAGCCGCACGTCGACGCCCCGCTGCGCCGCGCGGCGCATTTCCTGGATCAGCCGGTAGCCGGGGAAGAAGTAGGCGTTGGCGATCACCACCCGCTGGCGCGCGGCGCGGATCGCGGCGCGGTAGTGACGCTCGATGTCGTTGGTGTGGCGGTGGTTGTCGCGGGTGACGAAGATCGCGTCGGCCGGGCCGGCGGCGGGTCCGGAATCGGCCGCGGTCCGGGCCTCGGTCCGGCGGCGCAGCCAGCGGCGGCCGGGGCCGCTGATCGCGATCGCATGCAGCAGGAAACGGCGGATGTCGCCGACGACCGGGCCGGTCACCTCGACCGCGTAGTCCTGCTTGGCCTCCGGCCCGAAGTCGGCCAGGTGGTCGGCCGAGTAGTTGATGCCGCCGACGAAGCCCCGAGTGCCGTCCACCACCACCAGCTTGCGGTGCATCCGCCGCAGCACGTTGTAGCGCTGGCCGAAAATGCGCTCGGCCGGGTCGAACACCCGCACCCGCACGCCGGCCGAGGTGAGCGAATGCAGGTACTCGGTGCTCAGGTCGGGCGAGCCGTATCCGTCGACCATCACGTCCACCTTGGCGCCGTTCTTCGCGGCCCGCACCAGCGCGTCGCGCAGTGCCAGCCCCACCTTGTCTTCGAACAGGATGAAGGTCTCGAGCAGCACCTCCTGCCGCGCGGCAGCGATGCATTCGAAGACACGCGGGAAGTACGCCTCGCCGTTCTCGAGCAGGGTGAACCGGTTGCCGGGCACCCAGCGGGCATTGCGGAGCGGGGTGCTGCTCATATCGTCAGCTCGGCGGCCAGCGGCGCGTGGTCGGAGAGGTGCGACCACGGCCGGCGCGGCAGCACGAAGGGCTTCTGCACCGAGGCGTTGCGCACGTAGATGCGGTCGAGCTGCAGCATCGGCATCTTGGCGGGGAAGGTGCGGGCCGCCTTGCCGGTCGCCTGCACGAACACCTCGCGCAGGCCGGCGCCCTTCTGCAGGATCGCGTGGGCGCTGCAGCGCCAGTCGTTGAAGTCGCCGGCGATCACCAGCGGCGCATCGTCGGGGATCTCCTTGCGGATCAGTTCGCACATCAGGTGCAGCTGCTTCTTGCGGTGGTTCTCGGCCAGGCCCAGGTGCACGCAGATCGCATGCACGTCGGTCTCGCGGCCCGGCACCCGCAGCACGCAGTGCAGCAGGCCGCGCCGCTCGGGGCCGCTGATCGACACGTCGTGGTTCCGGTAGTGGACGATCGGGAATTTCGACAGCAGCGCGTTGCCGTGGTGGCCGTTGTCGTAGACCGCGTTGCGGCCGTAGGCGAACTGCTCCCAGATGCTGTCGGCCAGGAATTCGTAGTGCGGCGTCTGCGGGTAGTCGGCGATGCGGTTCTGGTGCTTGATGTGCGTGCCCATCACCTCCTGCAGGAACACGATGTCGGCCGACACGCTGCGCACCGCGTCGCGCAGGTCGTGCAGCATGAACTTGCGGTTGAAGCTGGTGAAGCCCTTGTGGATGTTGACCGTCAGCACCCGGATGTCGAAGGGTGCCGGCGCGCCGGTCGCGGGCGCTGGAGGGGAGGCATCGGTCATGAGAGTCTGGTCGGTCGCGGTACGGAAGGCACCGACCGAAGGGGACGCGTGGCCGGCGGCCCTTTCGGAGGGGGTCGAATTCTCGGATTTCCGCCGTGCGGCGGGGTGTAGGACGGCAAGCCGATTTCCCCCTGCGCCGCAGGAGCGCTCTGCGCCGGCATGCCTCAGAAGGTGTAGCCGTAACGCAGCTGGACGAAGTTCTCGCCCGGGTTGGGCTTCTTGATGCTGGCGTTGGAAGTGTGTTCCACCCGCAGGATCAGCTCGTGCTCGCGGCGCTGCCCGAAGCTGTAGCCGGCGCCGATGTGCGACGCGAAGTTGAAGCGGGTGCTGAACTCCTTGTCGGCGGTGCGGTAGCGCGCGTTGGTATAGGTGGCGCCGATGCCCGCATCGGCGAACCACGGCGAGGCACCGTTGGCGAAGCGGAAGCGGAAGGCCGGCTTCAGGCTCAGCAGGTGGGTGGTGTCGTTGTTGTCGATGCCGGACGGCAGGCGGCTGTAGCCCAGGTCCCAGTAGGCGCCGACGCTGGTGCCCCAGAGCGCGCTCTTCCAGTCGATCGGCGCGGTGATGCCGATGGTGCCGACGTTGGTATCGCTGGCGGTGCGGCCGTATTGGCCGTAGACGCCCGACATCACGGTCGGCTCGGCATGGGCGTAGGAGAACACCAGCGCGAGGCTCGCGGCGGCGATGGACAGGAGGGAGGCTTTCATGGGCGTATGGAGGAGGCTGGCGATGCGGCAAGTGTAGGGAACAAACCGCGCCCTCCATACCGCGGCCCCGAAAGGGCGCGGACCTTCGCGTCAGCGTCCTACAGTTCGCGGGCGCATGGTCCGATAAATCGGTCCACGGCCGTTTCGTATTGTCTACACACCCCTGACAACGGGGTCGATAACCCCGCAACTACTGCATCTGCCAAAGGATCACCATGAATAAGACGATCGCCCATTCCATGCTTCTCGCCAGCCTGATGACCGTGGCCGCCGTGGCCTCGGCACAGGTGCCCAACACCACCAAGGGTGGCGAAGCGACGACCCAGATGAACGGCAAGATCAACGGCCCCGACAAGTCGCCACGTACCTCCGACACGACCCGTGCGGAAGTCCGCAGCGAAGCCGCCGCTGCCAACAAGGGCAGCGGTGCCAACTCCACCACGCCACAGGGCGAAGCCAGCACGACCGGTCCGGCAAGCCAGCCGAACGCGGCACCGGCCGGCACCGCACCCAGCACGATGGGTGGCCAGACCTCCACCACTACCCGCGACATGAAGCGTGCCGAAGGCAAGGCGGCAGCCCGCACTACGCCACGCGAAGCCGAAAAGGCCAAGTAAGCCCGGCGCTGCCGTTTTTCCAACGCGAAAGGGCCCGCACACGCGGGCCCTTTCGACGTCTGGACTTCCGTGGTGGATCAGCGGGCGCCGGGGACCGCCGCGGCACCGGGCGCCGCGGGGGCACCGTGTTCGCCGTGCGGGCCGTGTCCGTGGCCCGGACCACCCTTGCCGTCGGGGCTGCCAGGGCCGCCGTGCATCATCGGGCGCTCGTCGAACAGCTTCTGCTGGGCTGGCGTCAGCGCGGCGTAGAAGGTCTTGGTGGCGTCGCCGCGGCGGTCGATCTCGGCATCGCGCTGGTTGCGCTCGGCACGCATCCGGTCGATCCGCTCGGGCGTGGTGAGCTTGGCCCATTCGCCGCGCTCGGCCTGCATCCGGGCCCACTGCGCCGGGTCGGGGCGGATCGCTGCGGTGAAGGCGTTCCAGGCCGGCTCTTGCGCGGCGGTGATCTGCAGCCGCGCCTTCTCGCGGGCCAGGCCCTGTTCCATGCGTTGCTGCATGACGGCCGGGTCGCGGCGGTCGGCACCGCCTGCACGGGGCGTGCCCGGTGCGGGTTGCGCATCGACCGCCGTCGGGGCGGGTGGTGCTGCGGGTGGCGCAGGAGTCTGGGCCAGGGCCATGAACGCGGCGGATGCCAATGTGCTGGCGACGAGGAGTTTGCGGTGAGCGAATGTCATGGAAGCGTCCTTTCGGGTGAAGGCCCGGTGCCGTGGGTGGCATCAGGTTGGGAGCCAGTGTTGCCGCCGCGTGTAAGCGCGCCGTGGCCCGCAGGTGAGGTCTGTGTAAAGCCTTTCGGGGATTTCGTTACCGCTGCGGCAGCCCCGTACAAAGTCCGCGGAGCGCCGGGCGCGGACAATAGGCGGTTTGCCGCCCGCTGTCCGGGCGGCGTCCGAGAGGAAGAGCGCAAGTGTTCAAGAACGTGATCGTCTACCGCATCTCGCCCGGCTGGGCCGGTACGCTGGAGCAACTGGAAGAGAACCTGGGCCGGACCCGTTTCGCGCCCTGTACCGCCACGCAGGAGCGCTCGGCCGGCTGGCTGGAGCCGCGCGGCGATGCCGACGGCCCGCTGGCCGAATCGGTCGGCGGACAGTGGATCCTGAAGTTCATGGTCGAGGCGAAGGCGGTGCCGTCGTCGGTGGTCAAGCGCGAGGTGCAGAAACGCGCCGAGGAAATCGAGAAATCCACCGGCCGCAGGCCCGGCCGCAAGGAGACCAAGGAGCTGAAGGAAGACGCGCTGCTCGCGTTGCTGCCGATGGCCTTCACCAAGCAGGGCGCCACCACCGTCTGGATGGATACCGAGGAGCGCTGGCTGGTGGTCGGCACCGGCAGCCAGGGCCGCGCCGACGAGGTGGTGACCGCGCTGGTCGAGGCGGCGCCGGGCCTGTCGGTGGCGCTGGTCGACACCAACGTGACCGCGGTCGCCGCGATGTCCGAATGGCTGGTGAGCCAGGAGCCGCCCGCCGGCTTCAGCATCGACCGCGAATGCGAGCTGAAGGCGAGCGACGAAAGCAAGGCGGTGGTGCGCTACGCGCGGCACCCGCTCGACATCGACGAGATCCGCCTGCACATCGAGCAGGGCAAGCTGCCCACCAAGCTGGCGCTGACCTGGGACGAGCGCGTCTCCTTCGTGCTGACCGAGGGCCTGCAGATCAAGAAGATCGCCTTCCTCGACGGCGTGTTCGACGGCACCTCGCAGGAGAAAGAAGACGGCTTCGACGCCGACGCCGCCATCTCCACCGGCGAGCTGCAGAAGCTGATCCCCGACCTGATACTGGCCCTGGGCGGCGAGGTGCCCGCAGGCGCGATGCCGACGCCCCCGGCCGACGCTAGGCCGGCCGCGGGCAGACCGCTGGCCGTCGAAGGCGAGGATTTCTAGAAGAAAAGTGGCTGCGGCCGGTGCCGGACAACGGCTATCGAATCAGGAGCATCGCGCGTCGTGGGCCGATCGGTCCGACGGCCCTTCGGCGGCGGTGCCGGATCAGGCGTCGAGGCTGATCTTGCCGTCGCGCACGTACTCGTCGAAAGTGGTGCGCGGGATCGCGGCCAGACCGACGACGCCGCTGGCTTCTTCCCAGCTCAGAGTGGCGCTGTCGGGGGCCAACTCGACTTCGATCCTGCCGTGCGGGATGGGCAGGGGCAGTCCGTCACCCGGGGTGTAGGTGACATCGCCGGTGACGGTGGCGAACTGGGACATGGAAAGCTCCTCGGTAGGTTGGTGTGTGTTCGTCGTGCGCTCGGGCGCCTGCAGCCGCCATTACATGCTTTTTTGCGGGCCGGTACGTTTCAAAACGCGGTGGCGCTCCTGGGCCGCCCGGGCCCCCGGCCACGCCGCGCGGTTCCCGACGACGCTCAGCCGTCCGGCACCCGGTTGCGGATCGCCTGCTGGATCACGCGCGACAGTGCCGCCACCGAATACGGCTTCTGCACCAGCTCGAAGCCGTGGCGGGTGTCGGCGGCCAGTACCTCGCTGTAGCCGCTGGTCGGCACCACCGGCAGGCCGGGCCAGCTCCCTGCCGTTCCTACGGCCCGCAGCAACTCGGCGCTGCGCTCCCGGACCCGGGCCTCCAGCGTCTCGGTGAGGCGGCGCAGCGACCGCTCCGCCGCGGCCGCCTCGCGCCGGTCAGCCCTGCCGCACCAGCCGCAGCAGCGTGATCTCCGACGGCGCGCCCAGGCGCTTGGGCGGCCCCCAGTAGCCGGTGCCGCGGCTCACATACACCTGCAGGCCGCGCAGTCGGTGCAGGCCGGCCACGAAGGGCTGCTGCAGCGGCACGAACAGGTTCCACGGCCAGAACTGCCCGCCGTGGGTGTGGCCCGAGAGCTGCAGCTGGAAGCCCGCATCGGCCGCGGCCGGCGCGCTGCGCGGCTGGTGGGCCAGCAGCACCCGGGTGGTGCTGGCCGTCGGTGCGCCTTGCAGGGCGCGCACCGGGTCGCTGGCGTGGGCTGCGTCGAAGTGCACAGCGTGGAAATCGGTCACGCCCGCCAGCAGCAATGCGTCGGCATCGCCCCGGCCCGTGCCCTCCGCCGCTCCCACGGCGCTGCCGGGCCGCAGCAGCACGTGCTCGTTCATCAGCACCGTCAGGCCTATGCGGCGCAGTTCGTCGATCCAGGCGTGGGCGCCGGCGTAGTACTCGTGGTTGCCGGTGACGACATAGCTGCCGTGGCGCGAGCGCAGGCCGGCCAGCGGCGCGATCCGGTCGCGCAGCGTCGGCACGCTGCCGTCGACCAGGTCTCCGGTGATCGCCACCAGATCGGGCTGCAGCGCGTTGACCCGGTCGACGATGCGCGCGATGTAGCCGCGGCCGATGGTCGGGCCCACGTGCAGGTCGCTCAGCTGGGCGATGGTGAAGCCCTGCAGCGCCGCCGGCAGCTGCGGCAGCGCGATGTCAATCCGTCGCACCCGGGCGGTGCGCCGGGCGTTCCACAGGCCGAGGGCCGACGCCGACACCGCCGCCAGCACCACCGCCGCCGCGCTGCCGTGCCGCCACGCCGCAGGGGCCGGCGC
This sequence comes from Xylophilus ampelinus, assembly GCF_003217575.1. Classification (GTDB taxonomy): domain Bacteria; phylum Pseudomonadota; class Gammaproteobacteria; order Burkholderiales; family Burkholderiaceae_C; genus Xylophilus; species Xylophilus ampelinus. The sequence goes on from NZ_QJTC01000007.1 coordinate 67,295, forward strand.
CGCCGCCAGGCCCGCCGCGCCGGCGGCCCACCACGCCGCCAGCAGCAGGTCGCGCAGCAGCGTCAGCACCAGCAGGGACGAGAACCAGCCCATCGCGATGGCCCCCAGCCACTGCCAGGCCGGGTGCAGCGGCGTGCGCCGGGCCCGCAGCGGCACCGGCAGCGCCCCCGCCGACACCAGCAGCAACGCGCCCAGTCCGATGCCCGCCGGCCACCAGGGCGCGAGGCCCGGCACCAGCCGCAGGGCGACGTAGGCGTGCAGCAGGGCGGTGAGTAAGAAGAAGGGCTTGATCGGCATGGAGGCACGGCACGGCAGGTGGCAGCCGGCGGCGGCCTGAAGGCGCAGATGCGGGCGGTTGCCCCGAATGGAACAGGCGGGCGGGTCCGGGGCGCGAAGCAGGCCGCAGGGGGGGCGGGGCGGCGGTGACCGGCAGCGCGGGAATATGCCGATGTCTGCAGGCGCGGCTGGCAGGACGTTCGGGCTGCACCATCACTCTTTAGCTATTATTTCTATAGCTAATGGTCGACAAGGGACGACGGCCGAGAGCACTTTTGACCGTATATCCAAGCACCCGCGGTCCCTGGGGTCGTCGCCGGGGTGTCGCACGGTCCGCAGGCCGCGGCGATAAGGTGCGTGGCGGCCCCTTCCGTATCCGGCTTTTTTATTTTTCTTTTATTCCGAGGACTTTCTCATGACCCAAGCCCACGGCTACGCCGCCACCGCCCCCACCACCCCGCTGGCGCCCTTCACCTTCGAGCGCCGCACCCCTGGATCGCTGGACGTGGCGCTGGACGTGCTGCACTGCGGCGTCTGCCATTCCGACCTGCACACCGCCCGTAACGAGTGGCAGAACACGGTCTACCCCAGCGTGCCCGGCCACGAGATCGTCGGCCGCGTGACCGCGGTGGGCGACCTGGTGTCGAAGTTCCAGGTCGGCGACCTGGTCGGCGTCGGCTGCATGGTCGATAGCTGCCAGCACTGCACCCCGTGCACCGACGGCCTGGAGCAGTACTGCGAGAACGGTTTCACCGGCACCTACAACGGCCCGATGTTCGGCGGCGGCGAGAACACCTACGGCGGGTACTCCGACCACATGGTGGTGCGCGAATCCTTCGTCCTGAAGATCTCGCACGACGAGGCCTCCCTGGCCGCCGTGGCGCCGCTGCTGTGCGCCGGCATCACCACCTATTCGCCGCTGCGCCAGTGGGGCGTCGGCCCCGGCCACAAGGTCGGCATCGTGGGACTGGGCGGCCTGGGCCACATGGGCGTGAAGATCGCCGCCGCCATGGGCGCCCACGTGGTGCTGTTCACCACCTCGCCCGGCAAGCGCGAGGATGCGCTGCGCCTCGGCGCCCAGGAGGTGGTGGTGTCGAAGAACGCCGACGAGATGGCCGCGCACGCCAACAGCTTCGACTTCATCCTGAACACGGTGGCGGCACCGCACAGCCTCGACGCGTTCCTGGGCCTGCTCAAGCTCGACGGCACGATGACGCTGGTGGGCGCGCCCGACAGCCCGCATCCCTCGCCCAACGTGTTCGGGCTGATCATGAAGCGCCGCCGGCTGGCCGGCTCGCTGATCGGCGGGATCAGGCAGACGCAGGAGATGCTGGATTTCTGCGCCGAGCACGGGATCGTGTCGGATATCGAGGCGATCCGGATGGACGAGATCAACACGGCGTACGAGCGCATGTTGAAGAGCGATGTGAAGTACCGGTTCGTGGTGGACATGGCCAGCCTGGCCTGAACCAGGACCTGCGCCTGACGACTGTCGAGTCGGTGATCCGGCATCGCCTGCCTTGCCGCGCTTTTCGCCCGCCGCTGCGCTCTTCGGCGCATCCCGAGGGAAGGCGCGCGGGGTCGGCAGTCGGCCGCTGCCGGCTGGGTGTCGGTTATGCGTCGGGGTGACCGAGGATAAATGGAGGTTCGGCCTTTGCCGTTCAACGGAACACAGCTATCATTTCCATAGTGCGAGATTGAGTGGGCATCGGCATGGGAAACGGCGGCTTGGCGGGCAATGCGGCAAAACTTTGCAACTCGCGGGCCTTGGCTCCCTCCAACCCAGCGCAGATCGGAATGCGGGCTCATGACTCGCACAATTTGAAAATCGACGCGGGACTGCGGTCCTTTTGTCGACAACATTTTTCATCGCATCGGTAATTTATAAATCGACATGAATAATCTGAAAGATCTGGAAAGCGCGCGTGCCAAACTGGAGGCGGATATCGCCAGGGCCTACAAGCTCGAATCTGAAGCGGCGCTTGCGAAGGTACGGGAACTGGTCTCGGAATTCGGTTTCACCGCCCAGCAGGTATTTCCCTGGAAACTACCCGAGAGGAAGGTCGCGGCTAAATACCTGGACGAGAAAACCGGGGCCACCTGGACGGGCCGGGGCAAGCCGCCGAAGTGGATCGCGGGCAAGGACCGGAACGAGTTCCTGGTCGACAAGCCGGTCGAGGCCCCGCGCGGGCCGTTTCTGGCGGAAATGGCGGCAGCTGCGGCCGCGCAGCGCGGCCATCTGTAAGTCGATAGACACCCACAGCGAGGGTGCCGGCAGGCCGGCGCGCCCGCTCAGGCGGCCGAAAGCGACGCGTGGCCGAAGTCGCCGTCGAATACCGCCATGTTGCGGCCGAATTCCTTGGCGCGGTAGAGGCTGTCGTCGGCCCGCTGTACCAGGATCTGCGGATTGCTGGCGGCCGTCGAGATCGTGCTGGCGACGCCGACGCTGACGGTCAGGTGCGGCGCGATCGGAGAATCCGAGTGGGCGATCTGCAGACCGCCCACCGCCTGGCGCAGCCGGTTGACCAGTGCCATCGCGCCCTGCCGGCTGGTGCCGCCCAGCACCAGCGCGAACTCCTCGCCACCGTAGCGGGCGGCCAGGTCGCCGGGCCGGTGCATGCCGTCGCGCAGCACCCGGGCCACGGCCTTCAGCGCACGGTCGCCGGCCGGGTGGCCGTAGCAGTCGTTGTACTGTTTGAAGAAATCGACGTCGAAGATCGCGACCGACACCGGATGCTTCTGGCGGTCGGCCCGGCGGCACTCCGCGGCCAGCACTTCGTCGAACTGGCGGCGGTTGGGAATGCCGGTCAGCTCGTCGAGGTGGGCCAGCTCCTCCATCGCGGTGCGCTGGCGTACCAGCCGCAACTGCGCGGTGACGCGGGCGAACAGCACCGGCGGCTCGGCCGGCTTCAGGATGTAGTCGGAGGCACCCAGCATCAGGCCGCGTGCCTCGTCGCCGGGGCGGTCGAATCCGGTGACGAACACCACCGCCACCATCGCGGTGGCCGGGTCGGCCCGCAGGCGCTGCAGCACCTCGAACCCGTTGATGTCGGGCAGCACCACGTCGAGCAGCACCAGATCGGGCCGGCAGGCGCGCGCCATTTCGAGCCCCTGCAGGCCGGTGGAGGCGGTCAGGACTTCATAGGCGGTCGCCAGAAGTTCGGCCATGACGGCCATGCTGGTGTGGGAATCGTCCACCAGCAAGACGCGCTGTCTCTGAGAAGTCGCGGAGGGTTCCCGGCGCAATGCGGGCCCCTCCGCCAAGGGCTGGGGGGGCGGAATGTACGGTTGACCACCGTGGTATGCCGTGTCGACAGGAGTCTTATGCACCGTGAGATCCATTTCTGGGCCACGAAAAGCGCCAGCCCCGCAAGATTGCGGGGCCGTCATGGTCTGCCGGTACGGGGGCACCACCAAGGGCTTTTTCAGGTCCGAGGGAACAAAGGTAATCAGCGCCGCGGCGCGACGGCGAAGGACGGCAGCCCCGTTGGTAATCTGTCCTGTCCTACAGAATTTACGGCCGAGGGCGCCCACTGGATGGGACCGAACTGTTTCTGGCATACCTCATGCGTAAGGGCATGTTGGAACTTGCGGTTCGACCGGGGGTGAACCGGTGCCGTCTCGTATCGTCTCGTTTCGCGGGCGGGGCTGCGCAAGTGCCGCGAACCTGCGCCGGTCGTCGGAAGAAAGGGGTGTATGCCGCGGGAGACACGCGCACGGCCGCGCTATCGGGCACCATCGCCAGCTTCCTTTCCAGAACGACCCGGCCATGGAACTTTCGCAGTCGCGCTTCCCCCGCCCTTTTGTGCCGGCCACCGCCCTCCGTGCAGGGCTTCGTGCGGCGGTATGGGCTTTTTGCAGCGCCTTCCTGGCACTCGGCGCCTGCCTGCCGGCCGGGGCGCAGGCACCCGCCGCGGGCAATGCCCGGGCCGCCGCGACTGCGCCTCCCGGCGCGCCCGGGCCGCGGGTGCAGACACTCAGCAAATGCACCGGCGCCGACGGCCGGGTCACCTATTCCGACAGCGCCTGCCCCGCCGGCACCCGCGGCGCGGCGCTGCAGGTGGAGCCCGACAGCAACGTGGTGGAGACCACCCCGATCCCCGCGATAGTGCCGTCGCCCTCCGCCTTCGAATCCCGCCGGCCGCCGCCCGCCCCCCCGATCGCGCAGCAACCTTACCAGCCGCCACCGCTCAACGCCGGCATGCCCGCCCGCCAGGCCGCCGATTGCGCCATGCTCGACCGCCGGGCGGCGGAGCTGTATGGCCGCGCGATGCAGCCGCAGACCGGCACCGACTCCCCACTGCTGCCCGAGGAGCAGCGCAGCGTGGACGACCTGCGGCAGCACCTGGACTGCGAATGACGCGGCGCGCGGCGCCGCCTTTCCTGGATACACGCGCGGGCGGCAGACGGCCGACAATGCGTGCTTCGCTGAAACGCAGCACACAAGGAGACACCATGGGTCTGCTCGATTCCGTCGTCGGTTCCGTCATGGGCCACGCCGCCGGCGCGCCGGGCGCGGGCCTGGGGCCGCTGGCGTCCGTCCTGGGGCCGATGCTGGCCTCCACCAACAACCCGCTCGGCGGATTGCCGGGTCTGCTGCACCGGTTCGAGCAGGGCGGCCTGGGCCACCTGGCGGCGTCCTGGGTCGGCAACGGTCCCAACCTGCCGGTGAGCGGCGCCCAGGTGCATGACGCGCTCGGCGGCGATCTGCTGGCCGGCCTGGCCACCCGGCTGGGCATGGACCCGGCGCAGCTCCAGACGCAGCTGGCCCAGTGGTTGCCGGTATTGGTCGACAAGCTCACGCCGCAGGGCGGGGTGCCGGTCGACGGCACAGCCTCGGGAATTTCGCAGGACCTGTTGGCGTCGCTCGGCAGTTTGCTGCAAAAAAAGTAGCAACCTGCCGGCGTCCGCGGTCCGCGCTCAGATCGGCGAGGCGGGCAGCACCGACTTCAACGGTACGAAGGCGTTGCTGCAATCGACCGGCGTCATCTCGCCGGGGGTCCCGTTGACGGTCACGTCGTCGTGCGAAGACGTTGCGATCAACGACGCGAAGCTCACCGGGCCGGGACCTAGCGTGAAGTGGGTGGCGGTATCGGGTGCCTTGGAGCTGCCGAACTTGCCGGGGTCCAACGTCGGATCGCTGTCGAATACCACGTTGTCGAGCGTGACCGTGATCGGATTGTCCTGCCCGTGGCCCATGTAGCCGGCGAACGTCAGCGCGCCGCCTGCGTACGCCTGGCTGCCCAGGTTGTGCATGCCGGTGATTCGCACGTTGGTGAAGCTCGGATAAGCGGTGCCGGTTTTCGCGCTGTAGTAGCTATCGAACACCAGCGGACGTTGGACGTTGCGCATGCAGATGCCGCTGTAGCCGACCTGGTCGACCTTGCCGCCGCGCGACGAATCGGACTTGATGCGCAGGCCGATGCCGTTCGGGCTGTCGTGGCCGTCGATCGTCAGATCGACCACCTGCATGTCGGACACGCCCGAGTTCAGTTCGCTGCCGACCGACAGGCCGTGGCCGTAGTAGAAATGGTTGTGCGCGAAGTGGAGTTGCCGCGTGCCCGGCTTGCCCGACGATTTACCCGCCCCGTCGTAGTCGTCCGTGATGACGCCCGACGATTTCACCGCCACGTCGTCGTCGCCCGTGCTGATGTACGAATAGGCCAGCAGCACCTGCTGGCTCAGGCCGGGGTCGAAGCCGTCGGTGTTCTTGATCGTGTCGGGCGTGAAACAGGTGGCCGGCGTCATCTTGTCGGGCGTCGATCCGGCGGGGCAGGCATAGCCGGGCTTGGTGTAGGCCAGGCTGGGCGACAGGATCTTGATATCCCAGGCGGTGACACCCTTCACGCGGCTGGTGACGATGTGGAATTTGGGCGAGTTCATCACCGTGATCCCGTAGAGCGTGAAGTCGCTGCTGTCGTTGACCTGGATCAGGCGGGGGTTCTGTTGGTACAGCAGATCCGATTTGCTCTGGTAGGCCACGTCCCACCAAGACCGCTTGCCGGCATTGGGTCCGGCGGTCAGCAGACTGCCGCCGCGGCCGTCGATCGCGCCGTGGCCGACGATGCCGCTGCCGGATGTCGCATCGACCAGGATCAGAGGCGCGCATGCGCTGGTGTTCTGGTGCGTGGCGACGGCAGTGCCGCAGGTGCCCGGGCCCTTGTCGTAGTCACGCGGGTTGCGCGAGCCGAACAGGGTCACACCGTCGTCGATCCAGAGCGTCACGCCCGATTTCAGCTTCAGCGGGCCGGTCAGAAAACCCGACTCGCCTTCGTCGCCCGCGATCAGCCGGACGGCCTGACCGGCAGGGCAGGCGTCGATCGCCTGCTGAATGCGGGCAGTGTCGGGTTTCGACATGCCGGGTTTTTCATCCAGCGCATCGATCCTGCCCTCGGTGGGGACCAGTGCGGCCCGCAGCGGTGTGCCGCACACGGTGTCGGGCAGGGCGGGCTTCTTTACCGTGCCCCACTGCGTCTCCACGCTCGGATCCTCCGACAGCGTGTTGCCGCGCGATCGGGAATGCGAACGCGACGGCTGGGCCGTTCCGGCAGATGGACCGGGTGCCACGGCGCACACCTTGGGCTTGCCTGGCGCCGGGTCGGAGCCGAAGTTCTCTACGGTGCAACGCACTTTGCTGGTCAAGGTTTTCTCGACCTGTTGCTGGTATGCACCGAAAGACACCACGTGCGGTTCCGATCCGGCATCGCAATAATTGCCCTGCGTGGCGCATCGAGAATATCCGGGCGGCTCTTGCTGTGCGTGCGCGCCACCGGCGGCGAGTATGGCGGCCCCAGCGGCCAAGGTTCTCATTGCAAACTTCAATTGGAAACTCCCTGTCTTGGTTGAATGCATGCGTCGTTGCCGGAGCGGATGGCTCCGCTGGCCCGACGCGCGCGCATCTTCTATCGAAAACGACCTATCCAAGAAGCGGATGCAAACCGAAGCGCAACACTTTCCCCGTATAAGGTTAGTAGATGTACGGCCTCCCTCCACCAAGCAGCCCGCACCCTCCGCCGGCGCTTTTCGGACCGGGCCGTAGTGCGGCTGCCCGAGCCACTACACTTTCTGGCGGCTTGCCGCTGCAATAGTGTGCATGCCAGCCTCGGCACGCGGCATCGAGCCCGACTTGTGGGAGAACACCAACAATGGCGCAATGCAAACGGGACGACCCATTGGAGGAAGAGGCACGGTTGGCCGCGCTGCAGAGCACCGGCCTGCTCGACACGCCGGCCAGCGAGGCGTTCGACCGCATCACCCGCCTGGCCTCGGACCTGTTCGGCGTGCCGACCGCCCTGGTATCGCTGGTCGACCGGGAGCGCCAGTGGTTCAAGTCGCGAGTCGGCCTGGCTGTGGGCCAGACCCACCGGCGGGACTCCTTTTGCTCGATCGCGATCGAGCAGCCCGCGGACATCCTGGTCGTAGAGGATGCGCTGCTGGATCCGCGGTTCAGCCGCAATCCGCTGGTGCTGGGCGAGCCCCATATCCGTTTCTATGCGGGCGCGCCGCTGGTGCTCCAGTCGGGTCATGCGCTGGGCAGCCTCTGCATCATCGACCGGCAGCCGCGCAGTTTCAGCGCAGCACAGCGCGCCCAGCTGCAGGACCTGGCGGCGCTGACGGTAACGCAGATCGACATCGCCCGGATGTTCGGCCGGGTCGACGAGACGACCCATCTGCCCAACCTCGCCCGTTTCGAAGACGATCTGCAGGACCTGTGCCTGGCCCATCCGGGCGAGGAGCGCACCTTGGTGATGGCGGAGTTCCTGGCATACGACGCACTGCTCGACGCCTCGCGGGCGATGGGCAGGGGGCCGCTCGACCAGCGGATGCGCAGCGCCGCCCGGATGCTGCAGCAGCGGGTGAACGCGCGTTCGCGGCTCTACCACGTGGGCATGGCCCGCTTCGCGTTCTTTCTGCAGGGAGCCGGCCGGGCCTGGCAGACGGCATTCGTCGACGGGTTGCTGGAGGAGGTGGCGGCGCCGGTGCCGGGCGACGTAACGATGCTGGAGCTGCAGCCGCGCGCCGGTCTGGTGCTCTTCGCCCTCACCCCCGACGAGGCGCAGGACGTAGCGCGCAAGGCCAGTGTGGCCCTGCACGAAACCCAGCTGCAGGGCCGCACCCTCGTCTACTACGAAGCCGGGGCCGATGCGCGCTACCGCCGCTCCTACGCGCTGCTGCACGATCTCCAGCGGGCCATGGGCGAGGGCGAATTCTTCCTCGTCTACCAACCCAAGCTCGACGTCGCCATGCTGCGCTACACCGGCGTGGAGGCGCTCGTCCGCTGGAACCACCGCAGCTTCGGCCTGGTCTCGCCCTTCGAGTTCATCCCGCTGGTGGAGGGCACCGCGCTGATCCACCTGCTGACCGAATGGGTGCTGCACACCGCGCTGGCGCAGCTGGCCCGCTGGGACGCGGAGGGTGGCACGCCGCTCGGCATGGCGGTCAACGTGTCGGCGCGCAACCTGGAGCATCCCGGCTTCGCGCGGATGCTGGCCAACGCCTGCGCGCTGCACGGCATCGCCCCCGCGCGGCTGCAGATCGAATGCACCGAGAACGCGGTGCTGACCGGCAGCGCGACGGTGCAGGCCCTGGAGCGTGCCCGGGCGCTGGGCGTGGAAGTGGCGCTGGACGATTTCGGCGTCGGCTACTGCAACCTGGCATGCCTGCACAGCATGCCTGCCGGCTTGCTGAAGCTCGACCGCTCCCTGGTCGACCCGATCGCCACCGACGTCCGCGCCCTGGCGGTGCTGCGGGCGGTGATCTCCATCGGACAGACGCTGGGCTACCGGCTGCTGGCCGAGGGCGTGGAGACCGCCGAGGTCTTCGACCAGCTGGTGGCGATGGGCTGCGACGAGATGCAGGGCTACTACCTCTGCCGGCCCGTCGCCGCCGACGCGGTGCTGCCGTTCGTGCAGCAGTGGAACGCGAGCGTGGCGCTGGAGGAGTAGGGGCCGGAGCCGCGCCGGGCGGGGGGCCTGGCCCGATCGCAGGGTATGTTTCGAGAGTGAAAAGTGGCTGTAGCCGGCGTTTCTAGCCGGGATATAGCTATATTTTTTGTAGCATTGCTCGTGGCTCGGGATATTGTCGGTTCCTGGCTGTCGACACTGTCGGCCGGACGACACGGCGCTCGCCTAGCATGGTCCTTGCCTCGTCCGAAACGAAAAAGACACGCCATGCCGCACGCCCCCGTACCCCTCACGCGCCGCAGCCTGCTGGCCGGCGTGGCCGCCCTGGCAGGCACCGGCTGTACCGCCCCGGCGCCCCCGGCTGCGGCCGCTCCGCCGTGGGAGCGCAGCGGCGGCGGTGCCTGGCCGCCGGTGCCCACGCTGATCGGCCACCGCGGCGCATCGGCCCTGCGGCCCGAGCACACCCTGGCCGCCTATACCCAGGCGATCGCCGACGGTGCCGACATCATCGAGCCCGACCTGGTCGTCACCCGCGACGGCGTGCTGGTGGTACGGCACGAAAACGCGATCGCCATCCTGAACCCCGACGGCTCGGTCAAGGAAGCGACCACCGACGTCGCCGACCGCCCCGCCTTCGCTGCGCGCAAGACCACCAAGACGATCGACGGCACCGCGATCACCGGCTGGTTCACCGAAGACTTCACCCTGGCCGAACTGCAGACCCTGCGCGCGCGGGAACGCATCCCGGCGCTGCGGCCGGCCAATGCCCGCTACGACGGGCAGTTCTCCATCCCCACGCTGCAGCAGGTGATCGACCTGGTCCGCGCCGAATCGCAACGGCACGGCCGCACCGTCGGCGTGTATCCCGAGACCAAGCACCCGACCTACTTCCAGTCGATCGGCCAGCCGCTGGAGGCCCCGCTGGTCGCGCTGCTGGAGAAAAACGGGCTGAACCACCGTGACGCCCCGGTCTTCGTGCAGTCGTTCGAGGTGGCCAACCTGCGGCAGCTGCGCGGCCTGACCCCGGTGCGCCTGGTGCAGCTGCTCGGCGCCAGCGGCCGGCCCTACGACTTCGTGGCCCGCGGCGCGGCCGAGACCCGGCGCTACGCCGACCTGCTGGCGCCCGAGGCCCTGCGCGCGATGCGGCGGTATGCCGACGTGGTGGCGCCCTACAAGACCCTGGTCGCCCCGGTGCAGGCCGGCCGCGCGGGCCCGCCCACGCCGCTGGTGGCCGACGCGCATGCCGCCGGCCTCGCGGTGCACATCTGGACGCTGCGACCCGAGAACGGCTTCCTGCCCGCCGGCTATCGGCGCGCGCCGGTGGCCGACGGCACCGCGCGGGGAGACAGCGCGGGCGAGATCGACGCCTATCTGCGGGCCGGCGTAGACGGCTTTTTCACCGACGATCCCGCGGTAGGGCGCGCGGCGATCGCGGCGTTCCCGGCATCGCGAAAGGCTTGACGGGCGATCGCCGAAACCCGCTTGTGCATGCCGCCGGTTAGAGTCGCAACCCCGCCGCCTCCGTCCGATCCCATGACGCCCCTGCAGTCCGAAATCCGCCGCCTCTACCTGCCCCTGTCGGCGCAACCCGAGTCGCGGGCGGAGGCGCTCGCGCCCACCGCGTCGCCCTTCTTCGGCAGCGACGGGCGCGTCCGCTGCATGGTGATGGAGCTGGCCCGGCCGCCGGGCTGGAAGCTGCTCGGCGCGGTCTGGCAGGGCGTACAGGCCGCGATGGAGCTGCCGGCGCCGGCGATCGCGGTGTCGGGCACCGACGGGCTGCAGCTCTGGTTCTCGCTGGCCGAGCCGGTCGCGGTGGCGCGGGCGCAGGCGTTCCTCGAAGGCCTGAGGCTGCGCTTCCTGGCCGAGGTCGCCCGCAGCCGGCTGCGGCTGCTGCCGGACGCCGCCCACCCGGGCCGCCACGCCGCGCCGGTGCCGGCGCTGCAGGCGCCCGGCGGCAACTGGTCGGCCTTCGTCGCATACGACCTGGCGCCCGTCTTCGCCGACACGCCCTGGCTGGACATTCCGCCCAACGAAGACGGCCAGGCGACGCTGCTGCGCGCGCTGACGCCGATGCAACCGGCCGCGTTCGATGCGGCGACGGCCCTGCTGGCCGCGCCGTCGCAGGCGACGCCCGCCCCGGAGCGTCCGACCGTGCCCGTGCCGCATGGGCTGCGGCCGTCGGCGGCCGACGGTCCGTCGGAGCAGGACCCCCGCCGCTTTTTGCTGCGGGTGATGGGCGATGCCACCGTTGCGCTGCCGCTGCGGATCGACGCGGCCAAGGCGCTGCTGCCTTTCCTTCCTGGCGATCTCGGCACGCCGCCACCGGCGCGCGGTTGACCGGCCGCGGCGCGGCGCGCTCGGCGGGCGGCAGATGTATTGCGTTACCTCTCTTGCGAAATCTGGTGGAGCTTTGGGCGGACGGCATCCCTAGCATCGGTCCTTTTCGGAGTACACATGGCGCTGCAATCCCCCTTCTTTGGCAAACGAGAGGCTGAACCCTTGAACCCACGTCCCACCCCGCCTGCCGGCTCGTCCTCGATGGCGCTGCCGTCGTCGGCATCGGCGTCGACTTCGTCGGCCGGTTCCTCGCCATTGAGCGGTGTCGGCGCCCCGGCCGACAGCCGCGCGGCCACGGCTGCGGCGGTCGTCTCGGCTGCCGAAGCGGCGGCGCCGAGCGCCAGCAAGCTGACCGTCGGCCCCAACATCAAGCTCAAGGGCGTCGAGATCACCGACTGCGACACGCTGGTGGTCGAAGGCCTGGTCGAGGCGACGATGGATTCGCGGGTGATCCACATCGCCGAGCAGGGCGCGTTCAAGGGCTCGGCCGAGATCGACATCGCCGAAATCCACGGCTCCTTCGACGGCACGCTGACGGTGCGCGACAAGCTGGTGATCCACGCCACCGGCAAGGTGACCGGCACGGTGCGCTACGGCAAGCTGGTGGTCGAGGAAGGCGGCCAGCTGTCGGGCGAGATCACCTTCGGCTTCAACGGTGCCGCACGTAGCGCCGGTAGTGCCGGTAGCGGCAACACCACCACCGGTGCGGCTGCCGCGCCGTCCTACGGCGCCAACTCCAACGCGGCGCTGCAGGCCGCATAAGTTTTTCTCCTGTCTGCGACCGGCTGCGCTCCGCGAAGGGCCTGGGCGGTTTTTCGTTGACGGGTCGGTAACGTTCAACCGAGCGGTGCGATGGTCCAGACGCCGCAGCAATGCCTGGGCCGCGGCCGGCGCCCGCTCTGCGCGCCGTCAATAAGAGCGGCTAACACAACCCAGCGAAGCGGTTCTGGCTAGGCGCCGCATCGCAGACAGTACGAGTAGTACGACAAGGTGCGGCAACGACGCCAGAAGGGTTGTGTTAGCCGCTCTAAGTACACGAACACCTCGCGTGTCGGGCCGTCGGGCCAGGGCCGGATTCCGGAAGCCGGGGTGCCGCACGTTCGGCACATCGCCGCGGCGGCAGGCCGTAGATTTCCGCGGGCAGCTGCTGCTGCCGATACCCCACCCCGGAGCGTGTTATGCACTTTGACGCGGGTACCTCAAAATGCATGACACGCTCTGGCGGCGGCACCGGCGTACAGTCGAAAACCGTCGCCTGCCCGGCCGCCGCGCCGCCCACGGAAAGCCTTTTTGTCATGAACGCCCCCCTGCACCGCGAAATCCCCGCCGGCCTGCTCGACAGCGCCCGCCTGCTCGACGACGTCTCCGCCCGCTGGGACGGCGACATCGTGCGCCGGATCGCCGACTACATCGCCATTCCCGCCAAGTCGCCCGCCTTCGAGAAGGACTGGGCCGCGCTCGGCTACCTCGACACCGTGGTGCGCAATGCCGCCGAATGGGTCGAGGCGCAGAAAGTCGAGGGCCTGCAGTGGGAGATCGTGCGCTTGCCGGGCCGCACGCCGGTGCTGTTCTTCGAGGTGCCGGCCACCGGCACCACCGTCGCCGAGACGGTGCTGATGTACGGCCATCTCGACAAGCAGCCCGAATTCACCGGCTGGCGCAGCGGCCTGGGGCCCTGGACGCCGGTCTACGACGAGGGCAAGCTCTACGGCCGCGGCAGCGCCGACGACGGCTATGCGGTGTATGCGGCCGTCGCCGCGGTGCAGGCCCTCAAGGCGCAGGGCGTCGCGCATCCGCGCATCGTCGGCCTGGTCGAGACTTGCGAGGAATCGGGTTCCTACGACCTGCTGCCCTACGTGGAAGCGCTGCGCACCCGGCTGGGCGACGTGGGCCTGGTGGTGTGCCTGGATTCGGGCGCCGGCAACTACGACCAGCTGTGGCTCACCACCAGCCTGCGCGGCATGGCCGGCGGCATGCTGAAAGTGGAGATATTGACCGAGGGCGTTCACTCGGGCGACGCCTCGGGCCTGGTGCCCTCGTCGTTCCGCATCCTGCGCAACGTGCTCGACCGGCTGGAGGACAGCGCCACCGGCCGCCTGCTGCCCGCCAGCTTCCATTGCGAAGTGCCGGCCGAGCGGCTGGCCCAGGCGCAGGTCACCGCCGGCATCCTGGGCGACGAGATCTACAAGCGCTTTCCCTGGGCCCACTACGACTGCGGCGGCTCCACCGCCTTCGCGCTGCCCACCACCACCGACCCGGTCGAGGCCCTGCTCAACCGCACCTGGCGGCCCACGCTGAGCGTGACCGGTGCCGACGGTTTCCCGGCGCTCAAGGACGCCGGCAACGTGCTGCGGCCCTACACCGCCTTCAAGCTCAGCCTGCGCCTGCCGCCGCTGGTCGAGGCTGCCGCTGCGGTGCAGGAACTGAAAGCCCTGCTGGAAGACAACGCGCCCTACCAGGCCAAGGTGACCTTCGAAGGCGGCGGCGGCGCCACCGGCTGGAACGCGCCGGCCACCGCCCCCTGGTTCGCCCGCGCGCTGGAAATCGCCAGCCAGGCCCACTACGGCGCCCCCTGCGGCTACATCGGCCAGGGCGGCACGATCCCGCTGATGAACATGCTGAGCGAAGGCTTTCCCCAGGCCCAGATGATGGTCTGCGGCGTGTTGGGTCCGAAAAGCAATGCCCACGGGCCCAACGAGTTTCTGCATGTACCCTATGCGCGCAAACTCACGGCGGCGGTGGCCGAGGTCATCGCCGCCATGGCCGCGCCCGCCAAGCCCGCCACCGCTGCGACATAACATCGAAATATCCGGGCCCGGGCCGGTTCGAACCTGAAGCGCGACACCCGGGGTTTCCATGAACGGGGTGGAACGCAGCGAGCTGCCGACGCGCAGACGGCCAGCGGAGATCGTATGCCCGGGGCCCTGCGCGAGCGGCCATCGATAGCATGGGCAATGGCATCGCGCCGCCCCTGGCTGCGGCCCGAGAGGTCCGTCAACGGTGCCGGTGCACCGGCTCCGCCCGCAGCCGGGTCGCGGTGCCCTCCAGCCCTTCCCACGCGGGCTTGGCCGGTGCGAAGCGCTGGCGCATGTAGCCGGCCAGCTCGGCGATCTGGCGGTCGTCGAGGGCGTCGCGGAACGGGGCCATGAAGCCGATGCCGGGCGTGGCGGGCTGCTGCACGCCGTCGAGGATGGTGCGCAGCAGGTTGTCGGGGCGGTCGCTGTGCAGCTTGGTGTTGAGCGCCAGCGGCACGTTGGCGCCGAGCAGCTTCGGCCCGTCGCCGTCGTGGTGGCAGGCGGCGCAGGCGGCCTGGAACATGCGCGGGCCGGTGCCGGGCAGCGGCGTGCGGGCGGCGGCGTCGGCGACGACCTGGCGGGCTCGCACGGCCTCCTGCGCAGGCGGTGCGGCCTGCCGCGGTGCCACCAGTGCGTCGCGTCCGAGGGACGCCGGCGCAGGCTGCACCGCGGCGTCCGGCGCGGCGTTGAAGGAGGCGAGGTAGGCCGCCATCGCGCGGATGTCGGCATCGGGCAGCTGCTGCAGTTCGTGCACCACCGGGCCCATCGGGCCGCCTGCGGTGCCGTGCTCGGCGCTGTGGCCGGTGCGCAGGTAACGGTAGAGGGCGTCGGCGCTCCAGGGCACCGGGGCCTGCGACAGGGCGGTGAGGGCGGGCGCCTCCCAACCGTCGACCATCGCGCCGGAGAGGTACGCCTTGCCGCCCTTTTCGGCGCCCAGCGCGTTGCGCGGCGTGTGGCAGCCGCCGCAGTGGCCCAGGCCCTCGACCAGGTAGGCGCCGCGGTTCCATTCGGCCGTGCGGGCCGGGTCGGCCTCGTAGGGCGTGGCGTCGTGGAACAGGACGTTCCAGCCGGCCATCAGCGGGCGCACGCTGAACGGAAATTTCAGCTGCGACGCGGGCGTTTCGGCCCGCACCGCGGGCTGGGCCATCAGGTACGCGTAGAGCGCGGTCAGGTCCTCGTCGCTGGTCTTGGCGAAGGCGGTGTAGGGAAAGGCCGGGTACAGGTGGCGGCCGTCGCGGGAGGTGCCCTCGCGCATCGCCCGCTGGAAGGCGCTGAACGACCAGGTGCCGATGCCGGTGTCCGCATCGGGCGTGAGGTTGGTGGTGTAGAGGGTGCCGAAGGGCGTCTGCATCGCCCGGCCGCCTGCGTTGACCGCGCCGCCGGGCACGGTGTGGCAGACGGCGCAGGCGCCGGCGGCGGCCAGCTGGCGGCCCCGTTCGATGGTGGCTGCGGTGTAGATCGAGGCGCTGTCGGGAGTGACGGGCGCGATCGGGGCGATGGTGGGGCGCCAGCCGAGCAGGGCGGCGCCCAGGCCGAGGGTGCCGGCGACGAGCGCGCTGCCGCGGGCCCAGGCGCTGCGGCGGCGGGGCCAGGGGGCGGTGGGCGGGAGCGGGGAGCCCTCACCCCGGCCCTCTCCCGCAGGCGGGAGAGGGGGCGAGTCCGCGTAGTCGGCGGGTGGCGGAGCGCCCTCGCCCGCGTGCGGGAGAGGGAGTGATGCGAGGCCGGCGCGGATCACCTCGGGGGTGAAGGGCGGGTTGCGGAAACGCACGCCGGTGGCGTCGAAGATCGCGTTGGCGATGGCCGCGGTGCCGGGCACCGAGGACGACTCTCCGGCGCCCAGCGGCGCCTCGCCCTGGCGGGGCATGTGCACCACCTCGATCACCGGCACTTCGCGAAAGCTCAGGATCGGGTAGCTGCCCCATTCGCGGTTTTCCACGGTGCCGGGGTTCGGCGCGCCGCGTGGCGCGAAATCGACCTTCTCCTTCAACGCGCGGCTGGTGGTCTGCAGCACGTTGCCGTGGATCTGGTGCTCGACGCCCGCGGGGTTGACCATCATCCCGGCGTCGTGGCCCACGACCACGCGGCGCACATGCACCTCGCCGGTCCGGCGGTCCACGTCCACGTCGGCCACCCAGGCGGCCCAGGCCGCGCCGAAGCCGGGCCATTTGCTGTGGATGTAGCGGGCGTAGGCGAAGCCCTGGCCGCGCAGGAAATCGCCGTCGGCGCCCTGCTGCTGCGGCGCGGTGTGGGGCCGCCAGCCGGCCTTGTCGGCGGTGGCCTGCACCAGCTCCGAGGCGCGCGGGTCCTGCAGATGGCGCAGCCGGAATTCCACCGGGTCGGCGCCGGCGGCGGTGGCCAGCTCGTCGATGTAGCTCTCGTGCGCGAACGAACTGGGCAGGGCCGACACGCCGCGCAGCCACGAGGCGCGCACGATCGGCGGCATGTCGTTGACCGCCACCCGCAGGTGGTCGTAGGCGTAGGGCGGCCGGGCGGTGCGGTCGCCCATCTCGTAGGCCTGGGCCGCCGGCTCGATGGTGTGGGTCAGCAGCAGGGCCAGCGTGGGCGCGCCGTTGCTCGGGTAGCTGCTCTGGAAATCGTAGGCCGCCACGCTGCCGTCGGCGTTCAGGCCGCCCCGCACCTCCATCAGCTGGGCGGCGCCCTTGGGCTCCCACTGGTGCTCCTGCTCGCGGGTCAATTGCACCCGCACCGGGGCGTTCACCGCGCGCGCGAGCAACGCCGCGTCGGCCGCCACGTCGTCGGCGCAGTTGCGGCCGTAGCAGCCGGCCGCCTCCATCCGCACCAGGTCGATCGCCACGTCGGGAATGCCCATGAGCCGCGCCAGGTCGAGCCGCAGAACGTGCGGGTTCTGGGTGCCGGCCCAGACCGCCATGCGCGGGCCGCCCGGCGCATCGGCCTGCCAGTGGGCCACCGCGCACGACGGGCCGATGGACGCGTGCAGCTGGAACGGCCAGACGTAGGTGCGCGGCATCGGCTGCGCGGCACCGGCCAGGGCGGCATCGACGTCGCCCTCGTCGATCAGCGGCCGGTGCGTCGCGGGGTGGGTGCGCAGCGCGTGCTCCAGGTCCGACAGGTCGGGCATGCCGGGCCAGGGCTTCCAGCGCACCTGCAGTTCGCGCAGCGCCTGCTCGGCCTGCTCTTCGCGCTCGGCCACGATGCCGACGAAGTCGCGCACCACCACCACCGCGCGGATGCCCGGGATGTGGGCGATGGAGGCTTCGTCCACCGATGCGAGCGAGTTGCCGATGAAGTCGCCGTGGTCGGCGCCCGCGTACGGCGGCCGCACGACGCGGCCGTGCAGCATGCCGGGCAGGCGCATGTCGTGCACGAAGACCTGCTCGCCGGTGGCCTTGGCCGGGATGTCGAGCCGCGGCTGGCGGGTGCCGACCAGGGTGTAGGCGGCGGCGTCCTTCACCGGCGCGGCCAGGTCGAGCAGCAGCGCGGTGTGCGCGCCGGCCACCAGCTCGCCGTAGCCCATGGCGGCGGCGGGATCGGCCGCTAGCCGTACCGTGCCGCCGAACGTCTCCAGCGCCTCGGCGGGCACCTGCATCCGCTCGGCCGCGCGGGCCACCAGCCAGGCCCGCGCCTGCGCCGCCGCCCGCCGCAATGGCTGGGCGTGGATCTGGATCGAGGCGCTGGCGATGGTGCCGCCCTGGTTGGGCGCGCGGGTGGTGTCGCCCAGCACCATGTTGAGCCGCTCCAGCGGCAGGTCCAGTTCCTCGGCGGCGATCTGCGCCAGCGCGGTGCGGATGCCGGTGCCCAGGTCCACATGGCCGTTGAGCGCGGTGGCGCTGCCGTCGTCCCAGACGGCGACCAGGATCTCGACGCCCTCCTGCGGATTGCCGGGCACCGCCGCGGGCTGGCCCTGCGCGGGCGGGGCGGCGGGCGGTGGATCGCGCACCACCAGCAGCACGCCCTCGGCCGCGTGGAAATCGGCCCGGGTGAGGGCGGTGTCGGCGCGGCGCGGCGCGGTCATGCGGCGGCCTGGTTCGGGGCCGCGTCGGCGTCCGCGTCGCGGGCCTGCTGCAGCAGGTCCGCCGCGCGCTGCACCGCCCGCACGATCTCGACATGGGTGCCGCAGCGGCAGAGGTTGTGCGCCAATTCGCGGCGGATCGCGTCCTCGGTGGGATGCGGCTCGCGCGCCAGCAGGGCGGCGGCGGTCATCACCATGCCGTTGAGGCAGTAGCCGCACTGCGCGGCCTGCGCGTCGATGAAGCCCTGCTGCACCGGGTGCGGCGCGGCGCGGGTGCCCAAGCCCTCCAGCGTGGTGACGCTGCGGCCGGCCACGCCCGCCGCCGGGATCACGCAGGCCCGCGCCGCCACGCCGTCGACCCACACGGTGCAGGCACCGCACTGGCCCAGGCCGCAGCCGTACTTGGGGCCGTTGAGGCCCAGGTCGTTGCGCAGCAGGTGCAGCAGCGTGGCCTGCTCGCCCACCGCCGGCGCGACCGGCCGGCCGTTGACGACCAGGGCGACGGCGGACAGGTGGGCGGCCGGGGGAGGATGCATGCGGGACCCGAACAGGAAGAGGAAAGAGGAAGCGGGACCTACGCCGGCGGCAGCGCGCGCCGCACGGTCGCCGGCGTCAAGCGGTGGCGATGTCGGCCGACTGGATGCGCTTCACGCCTGCGGCGAGCATCTGCTTCCAGGCGGCGGCGAGCGATCCGTTCAGGTCGATCGCGCGGGTCGCGTCCTCCACCACGTAGACGTCGAAGCCGCGCTTGCGGGCGTCGAGCGCCGTCCACGCCACGCAGAAATCGGTCGCCAGGCCGGTGACGTAGACGGTTTTGGTGCCGCGCTCCTTCAGATAGCCGGAGAGACCCGTGGGCGTCTTGCGGTCGGCCTCCTCGAAGGCCGAATAGCTGTCCACGTCCTTGTGGAAACCCTTGCGCACGATCACCTGGGCGGTGGGCAGCCGCAGGTCCTTGTGCAGGGCGGCGTCCTCGGTGCCCTGCACGCAGTGGTCGGGCCAGAGCACCTGCTGGCCGTATTTGAGCTGGATGCTGTCGAACGGCTTCTTGCCGGCATGGGTGCTGGCGAAGGACGCATGGCCGGCGGTGTGCCAGTCCTGCGTGAGCACGATGGTCTCGAAGGCGGCGGCGATTTTGTTGATGACCGGCACCACCTCCGCGCCGCCCTTGACCGGCAACGTGCCGCCGTCGACGAAGCAGTTCTGCACGTCCACCACGATCAGCGCGGCCTGCGGGCCGGGCTCGATGCCCGCGGCCCGGAGCGTGGGCAGGGTGCCGGCCAGCCCGAGGGCGGTGCCGTACTGGAGAAGCTGTCTGCGGTGCATCATGGTGGACCCCTTTCAAAAGTTTGCGAACAACAACAGAGGGAAAAAATCGCAGCGGAAGAAAGCGTGAAAGAACCGTAGCGAGCGACCCGAGTGTGCGTCGAGGACCGGAGCCGTACTGCTGTACGGTGAGGACCGCAGGCGCGCAATCGGGCCGCGCAGCAGGTTCTCTCGCACCCTCTCGCACCTTCTCAAACCGACAGGTAGTTGCGGCGCACTTCTTCGTTGGCGGCCAGCGCGTCCATCGACGCCTGGTAGCGGATCTGGCCCTTTTCCAGCACATAGGCGCGGTCGGAGACCAGCTCGGCGAAGTGCATGTTCTGCTCCGACAGCAGGATGCTCACGCCCTGGCTCTTCAGCTCCAGGATCATGTGGGCCATCTGCTCGACGATCACCGGCGCCACGCCTTCCGAAGGCTCGTCCAGCAGCACCAGGTAGGGGTTGCCCATCAGCGTGCGGGCCACGGTGAGCATCTGCTGCTCGCCGCCGCTCATGCGGCCGCCGGGGCGCTGCGGCATCTCGCCCAGGTTGGGGAAGAGCTTGAACAGGCGCTCGGGCGTCCACACCGGGGCAGAGGTTCCGTCGTCCCACTGGCGGGCGGGCTGGCGGCCCACCTCCAGGTTCTCGACCACGGTCAGGTCGGTGAAGACGCGGCGGTCTTCCGGCACGAAGCCCAGGCCCAGGCGCGCGGCATGGTGCGGCTCGGTGGCGGAGATGTCGTGGCCGCGAAACGCGATGCGGCCGCGGCGCTTGGCCAGCATGCCCATCACCGCCTTCAGCGTGGTGGATTTGCCCGCGCCGTTGCGGCCCATCAGCGCCACCACCTCGCCGCGCCGCACCTGCAAATCCACGTCGTACAGAACCTGCGCGGCGCCGTACCAGGCGCAGAGGGATCGTGCTTCGAGCAAAGCGTTTGACATTACGGGGTTTCCTCCGTGGAACGCCGCGGAACCGGCTCTGCCGGGCCGCGGGCGTTGCCCCCTGCAAGGGGGGTGGCGGAGCGGACCGAAGGCCGCGCAGCCTGGGGGTTTTCGAAAGTTTTTCCGGTGCCGAAATACACCTCCTGCACCTTGGGATGGTCGCGGATCTCGAGCGGCTTGCCTTCGGCGATCAGCCGGCCGCGTGCCAGCACGATGGTGCGGTCGGCATAGGCGAACACCACGTCCATGCTGTGCTCGGTGAAGAGCACCGCCATGCCGAGGTCGATCACCAGCTGCTTGGTCAGCGCCATCAGGTCGTTGCGCTCCTTGGGCGCCATGCCGGCGGTGGGCTCGTCCATCAGCAGCAGCTTGGGGTCGTTGGCCATGGCGATCGCCAGCTCGACCCGCTTCACGTCGCCGTAGGCCAGCGCGCTGCAGGGGCGGTCGGCCTGGGGCCGCATGCCGACCTGCTCCAGCAGGGCCAGCGCGTCGGCGCGGCGGTGGTCGGCGGCGCGGCGCCACATGGCGAACAGCCTGTCGTCGTAGGAGATCAGCGCCATCTGCACGTTCTCGACCACGGTGAGCGAGGCGAAGGTCTCGGCGATCTGGAAGGTGCGGCCCACGCCCATGCGCCAGATGGCGCGCGGCCGGCGGCCGATCAGCTCCAGGCCTTCGAGCCTGATCGAGCCGCGGTCGGCCGGCAACTGGCCGTTGACCATGTTGAAGGTGGTCGACTTGCCGGCGCCGTTGGGGCCGATCAGCGCCAGCAGCTCGCCCTTGTGCAGCGTGAAGTCGATGCCGTCGACGGCCTTCACGCCACCGAAGGACTTGCCCAACCCGGAGACCTGCAGAAGTGGTGTGCTCATGTCTTGGCTCCCTTGCTTGCCACCGCGCCACGCGGGCCGACGGGTATTGCTCCCTCTCCCGCAGGCGGGAGAGGGCTGGGGTGAGGGTTGCGCCGAGCCAGCCGATCCGCCAGTTGTTTGGCGAAGCCGGCGATGCCCTGCGGGCACAGCAGCACCAGCAGCAGGATGATCCCGCCCAGCATCGCGCGCCAGTAATCGGTGTTGCGCGCCACCGTGTCGTGCAGCCAGGTGAAGGTCACCGCGCCCACCACCGGCCCGGCCAGCGTCTGCAGCCCGCCCAGCAGCACCATCACCAGGCCGTCGACCGAGCGCGAGACCGACAGCGTCTCGGGCGAGATGCTGCCTTTGGAGAACGCGTACAGCGCGCCCGCCAGGCCGGCCACGGTGCCGGCCAGGATGAAGGCGACCCACTGCATCCGCTTCACGTCGATGCCGATCGCGTCGGCCCGCAGCGGCGAATCGCGGCCGGCGCGCATCGCGTAGCCGAAGGGCGAGAACAGCACCCTACGCAGGAACAGGATGCCCGCGCCCACCAGCGCCAGGGTGAGCCAGTAGTACACCCGCTTGTCGGCCAGCCACGCGGCGGGCCAGACGCCGGTCAGGCCGTTGCTGCCGCCGGTGAAGGCGTCCCACTGGTAGGTGACCGCCCAGGCGATCTGGGCGAAGGCCAGCGTCAGCATCGCCAGGTACACGCCCGACAGCCGCACCGCGAACCAGCCGAAGACGAAGGCGCCGAGCGCGGCCACCAGCGGCGCCAGCACCAAGGCCGCCTCCATCGGCAGGCCGGCCGAGCGCACCAGCAGCGCGGCGCCGTAGGCCCCCAGGCCGAAGTAGGCCGCGTGGCCGAACGAGTGCATGCCCGCCGGCCCCATGATGAAGTGCAGGCTGACCGCGAACAGCGCCGCCACCATCAGGTCGATGGCCAGCACCGCGGCGTAGGGCGCGCCCGCGGTCAGCCAGGGCAGCGCCACCAGCGCCAGGCCCGGCACCGCGGCGGCCATCAGGTAGCTGCGGCTGGCCGGTCGCAGCGGCTCCTCCTGCAGGCCCAGGTGCCGGCTCGGCGCCTGCGGGCGGCCGAACAGGCCCCACGGCCGCCAGACCAGCACCACCGCCATCACCAGGAATTCGACCACCAGCGTGAGCTTCGAGAACGAGACGGGGATGCCGAACACCTCGACCACGCCCAGCCAGATGCAGATCGCCTTGATCTCGGCGATCAGCAGCGCCGCCGCATAGGCGCCGGGGATCGAGCCCATGCCGCCCACCACCACCACCACGAAGGCGGCGCCGATGGTGTTCAGGTCCATCTCCAGATTGGCGGGCTCGCGCGGCAGCTGCAGCGCGCCGCCCAGGCCGGCCAGCAGCGCGCCGAGCGCGAACACCGCGGTGAACAG
This sequence comes from Xylophilus ampelinus, assembly GCF_003217575.1. Taxonomy (GTDB): domain Bacteria; phylum Pseudomonadota; class Gammaproteobacteria; order Burkholderiales; family Burkholderiaceae_C; genus Xylophilus; species Xylophilus ampelinus. Next base: position 90,100 of record NZ_QJTC01000007.1, read on the forward strand.
CCAGGCCTGGTCGACGCCCAGGGCGCTCACCATCTCGCGGTCCTGCGTGGCGGCGCGCACCAGGGTGCCCCAGCGGGTCCTGGTCAGCAGCAGCCAGAGCAGGCCCAGCACCACCGGGCCGACGACGATCAGGAACAGGTCGTAGGCCGGGAACTGCCGGCCCAGGATCTCGACCGAGCCCTTCAGGCCCGGCGCCCGCGGGCCGAGCAGCTCCTCGGCGCCCCAGAGCCACAGCACGCCGTCCTTGATGACCAGCACCAGCGCGAAGGTCGCCAGCAGCTGGAACAGCTCGGGCGCCTTGTAGATGCGGCGCAGCAGCACCACCTCGATCAGCGCGCCCAGCGCGCCCACCGCCAGCGCCACCAGCGGCAGCGACACCCAGAAGCCGACGCCGACGCCGACGCCGCCGCCGATGCCGCCCAGGCGCTCGACCAGGCTGTAGGCCACGTAGACGCCCACCATGAAGAAGGAGCCGTGGGCGAAGTTCACGATGCGCGTGACGCCGAAGATCAGCGACAGCCCCGCCGCCACCAGAAACAGCGACGACGCGCCCGCCAGCCCGTTGAGCAGCTGAACGACGAAGCCTGAGAAAGTCATGCGAAACCCCGCGGTGCAGCCGAAGACGGTGTCGAGGGCGCAGCCGGGGCCGCGCCACTCGCAATGCTACATAAATGATAGCTAGAAGTCGGCGCATTACGCCGGCTACAGCCACTTTTCTTCTGGAAAAGCGCCCACGGGGCCGTTCGGACTCAGTCCGCGGCGCGCAGCTTCTTGACTTTGTCGTCGGTGGGCTGGAACTTGGCGCCGTCGAGGTAGGTGTAGTCCACCATCACGCCCTTGCCGCCGTCGTTCTTGGTCTTGCCGACATAGGCGCCCATGGTCGACTGGTTGTCCTGCGCGCGGTAGACGATCTTGCCGAAGGGCGTGTCGACCGGCAGGCCCTTGAAGGCCGCGGCCAGCTTCTCGGTCTCGGTGCTGCCGGCCTTCTTGGCACCGGCGGCGATCGACTGGATCGCGCTGTAGCCGACGACCGAGCCCAGGCGCGGGTAGTCCTTGAACCTGGCCTGGTAGGCGGCGAGGAAGGCCTTGTGCTCGGGCGTCTGCAGGCTGCTCCACGGGTAGCCGGTGACGACCCAGCCGGTGGGCGCCTCGTCCTTCAACGGGTCGAGGTACTCGGGCTCGCCGGTCAGCACGCTGACCACCTCGCGGTCCTTGAACAGGCCGCGGGTGTTGCCCTCGCGCACGAACTTCGACAGGTCGGCGCCGAACAGCACGTTGAAGATCGCGTCGGGCTTGGCGTCGGAGAGCGCCTGCACCACGCTGCCGGCATCGACCTTGCCGAGCGGCGGCGCCTGCTCGGCGACGAACTCGACATCCGGCTGCGCTTCTTTCAGCAGCTTCTTGAATGTGGCGATCGACGACTGGCCGTACTCGTAGTTGGGGTAGACCAGCGCCCAGCGCTTCTTCTTCATCTTGGTCGCCTCGGGCACCAGCATCGCCACCTGCATGTAGGTGGAGGGGCGCAGGCGCTAGGTGTACTTGTTGCCGTTCTGCCAGACGATCTTGTCGGTCAGCGGTTCGCCGGCCAGGTAGAAGAACTTCTTCTGCTTGGCGAAGTCGGTCAGGGCCAGGCCGGTGTTGGAGAGGAAGGAGCCGGTCAGCACGTCGACCTGCTCGCGCGAGATCAGCTCCTCGGCCATCCGCACCGCGTCGCCGGGGTTGGCGTTGTCGTCGCGGGTGATCAGCTCCAGCTTCTTGCCGTTGACGCCGCCGGCGGCGTTGATCTCGTCCACCGCCAGCTCCATGCCCTTTTTGTAGGGCTCGAGGAAGGCGGGCTGCGCCTTGTAGCTGTTGATCTCGCCGATCTTGATCGTGCCCTGCGCATGCGCTGCGGCCGAGAGGGCCATGACAGCGGCGAGCGCGGCGCTGAGGTGCAATGTCGTCTTCATGGGAGCTGCTCCTTGCGGATGGTGAACGGGTGGGGGAGGGGGTGAATGCGGTGCAGTCTGCGGCGCGCGCTCAGCGCAGGCCGTCGGTGCCCTGTATCTCGTGGGCCTGCAGGCCGCCGATGCGCGGCAGCGGACGGCCGCTGTCGGTGACGACCACCGCCACCACGATCTCGGCGGCGCGCGGCGCGTCGGCCACGCGGGCCTCCATCGCATCGAAGTGGCTGCGGACGAAGGCGGCGTCCTTGTGGCCCAGCGGCACGTCGACCGCGGTGCCCAGGCCGCCCTGCTTCTTGGCCGACGGCACCAGGGCCGCGCCCTTCTCGACGGCGTGCCTCAGCGGCGCGCCCAGCTTGGGGTGCAGGATCGCGGCGGCATGCTCCAGCTCGCCGGCCTCGCCGACGATCGCGGCCTTGCCGTAGCTCTGCGCCGCACCGGGCGCGATGCCCAGCGCCTCGACGCACTTGCGGCCCAGCAGCGCGCCCAGCTCCTCGCCGATCGCGACCAGCTCGTCCAGGTTCTCGGAGTAGCGGCCGGCGTACGGGTTGGCGATCACCGCCATCGCCAGCGCGCGGCGGGTCGGTGGGTCGACGGGCCGGCCCATCTCGATGCGCACCTCGTCCACCTGGACGACGATTTTTCTAATGCTTGCTGAAATCATTGCCACACCCCCAGGCTTCGCGCACTGCGTGTCGCTTCGCCAACCCCCTTGCAGGGGTCAACACCAGTGGCCCGGCAAAGCCGGTTCCACGGTGTTTCTGAAGGGCCGGGCGCCGTTGCGCGCCGTTGCTCGAAATTAATCATCGGAGTCCATCCCATTGCTTGATGTTTTCTGCGCGCAGGCCGCCGACGCGGTCGTGGACACGGTAGCCGGTGGTCATCGCCAGCACGAAGACGATCTCGTCGGATGCCGGCGCGCCGGGCACCCGCACCTCGATCGCGTCGAACTGGCCGCGCACGTAGCTGGCGTTGATGTTGGTCAGCGGCACGTCGAGCATGGCGCCGGGCGGGCCGACCTTCTTGGTCGAGGGCACGATCGACAGCGCGTTGGCCGGCTGGCCCTTCTTCTCGACGATGGTGCCGCTGGCGTAGGCCGCGCGGTCGCCCTTCCAGCCGAGCAGCTCGCGCATCGCATAGCCGCCGGGCACGTGCCACAGCGCACCGTGCTCCAGCTCGCCGGCGGCGCCGACGATCGCGCCCTTGCCGTAGGTGGCGATGCGCTCGACGGCCACGTCCATCGCGGCCAGCAGGCGGCGCGCCATGTCGAGGCCGACCGGCTGCAGCGCGTCCATCATCGGCAGGATGTCCTGCTCGTAGCGGCCGGCGTACGGGTTGGCCAGCACCGCGCAGACGAAGCCGCGGCGCAGCGGCACGCGCGCCGGCGGTCCGAACTCGTGGCGGATGTCTTCCACGTGGGTGAAGGTGCGTCGTATCTCGATCATGCCGGCAATCCTGCCATTCGTTAAGCAAATACCGAACCAACCCGCAGCGGCTCGGCGGGTGCGCCGGTGGTGCGCGCCGCCTCTGTCGGCGGCGGCGGGGGCCGCTGCGCCGCATGCGCATTCTGCGCGACCACGAGCCGGCCCTGGCAGACCAGCGCGGCCGCCCACAGGTGGCCGGCGTCGCGCAGGCGGCAGGCCTCCCGAAGGCCGGCGGCGAGTGCGCGGCGCACCGCGTCGGCGCCCAGCGGCGGCACCTCTGCCGTGACCGGCAGGCGGCCCAGGTCGCTGTCGTCCTTCAGGTCGCAGGCCGGGCGGCGCTGGATGCGGGCATCGTCGACGTCCACCGCATTGGCGACCAGGGTGGCGCAGGCATCGGCCTCGGCCGCGGTGCGGGCCAGCACGGTGACGCTGTCGGCGATGCCCCGCGAGAAGCTGCGGCCGCGCCAGCCGCTGGTGGCGATGCCGCGCACCGGCAGCGCCGCGTCGACGGCGAACCGGCCGTCGGTGGCGATGCCGTGCCCTGCGGCCCGGTCCATCTCGGCCGGACCGAAGCGCGCCACGTCGGCCACCAGGCCCACCCGCACCTGCGCGCCCGGCGCCAGGTGCAGCGCGATGTCGCCGCCGTTGTTGACCCAGGCGCGGCGGATGCCCGGCCGGTCGTAGCAGGCGACGATCTCCTGCGCCACGCTGCCGGCCACCGCCGCCATGGGGGTGAGGTAGACGGCGCGGTGCGGCGCGCAGGCGCTCCACATGCGGCGCGCCACCGGGCCTTGCACCGGGCAGTCGGCGCCGATCGGCCGTCGCAGCGCGGGCAACTCCGCGACCAGCTCGTCGAGTAGCGGCAGGAAGCGCCGCCAGGCCGCGGCATGCGCATCGGCCACGTCCGCGGCATCGCCTTCGGCCCCGATGACCAGGTCGATCGGGCCGTGCTGGAAATGCCAGCGGCCGTCCGGGAGCGTCGCGCGGGAGGCGGCCACCGCGCTCAGCCCAGCAGCGGCGCGTGGCCCAGCGGCCAGGGATTGGCGGCCGGCTGCGGCACCCAGCGCAGGGCGCGGGGCGCGCCGTCGGTGTGCCAGCCGCCGGTGCGCAGCACCTGCTCCAGCGACCGCACATGGTCCAGGTGGCCGCCGAGCAGGCCGTAGTCGTCGAGCGACATGCTGAATTCGATCGGCGCCACGATGGCGGGCGTGGGCACGGTGCCGAAGCTGTCGTCGGGCATGCGCATCACGTCGGCCATCACGGTGATGCCGCCGCCGGGCCAGACATAGGCCGGCGCGCCGCCGCAGGTCACGTTGACCAGCGCCTGCTTGATCGCCCGGGTGAGCTGCACCGGGTTGTCGGTGACGCCCGCCCGCAGGCTGCCGCCGGCGCCGCCCAGGAACAGCACGGTGCAGAGCGAAGGCTCGCAGTTCTCGCCGATGCGCTCGACCACCGCGCGCACCTCGGCGGGCATCGGCTGCTCGACCGGCTGCAGCTGCGCATCGAGCACGTACCAGGCGGCATGCTCGCCGGTGGTGGAGGTCATCAAAAGGCGCAGGCCCGGCCAGGCGGTGCCGTCGTCCCAGCCCTCGATGATCGAGAGCGGCTCGGCGATGTCGGTGCCGCCCCATCCGGTGCCGGGGTTGGCCACCTGGAAGTAGCGGCCCGGCGTCGACTTGCGGCCGAGCATCCTGATGCCCGACCTGCGCATGTCGAGGCAGCGGCCGGCCTGGTGCTCCGAGAGCACGCCGGTGATGTGGTCGTCGACCACCACCACCTCGTCCACATGGCCGAGCAGCTGCTTGGCGAAGATGCCGATGGTGGCCGAGCCGCAGCCGACCCGCATCCGCTGTTCTTGCACCCCGTTGACGATGGGCGCGCGGCCGGCCTGCACCACGATCTGCGAGCCGCCGTCGATGGTCAGCTCCACCGCCTGCTTGTTGCCCAGCAGCTGCATCATCTCGGCGGTGATGCGGCCCTCTTTCTTGCTGCCGCCGGTGAGGTGGTGCACCCCGCCGAGCGACAGCATCTGCGAGCCATACTCGGCCGTCGTCACATGGCCCACCACCTCGCCCTTGCAGCGGATGTCGGCCTGCTCGGGGCCGAGGAAGCGGTCGGTGTCCATCTTCACCTTGAAGCTGCAGTAGCTGAAGATGCCTTCGGTGACGACCGTCACCATGTCGACGCCCTGCGCCTTCGACGACACGATGAAGGGCGCGGGCTTGTAGTCGGGGTAGGTGGTGGAGGAACCTACGCCGGTGACGAAGACCTCGTCGGCATGCAGCAGGTCGCCGCTCCAGGCGGCGGTCGGCGGGGCGGTGTCGTCCGCGCTTTCGACGGCTTCGGCATCGGGCGGCGCGAAAGCCACCAGCCCGGCCTCGCCGGCGGCCAGCGTGCGGCGCAGCAGCACCACCGGATCGACCCGCACCAGCGCGCCTGCCTGGTTGGCGTAGCGGTCGCAGGCGCCGGTGCGGCCCTCCGATATCTGGCACAGCACCGGGCAGGCGTTGCACTCGATCTTGGGCACGACGGGCCGGGCGCTGCGCGGGGCGGCGGCCTCCGGCGGGGGCGTCGGCACCGGCATGTCCATGCCGGGCAGGCCGTCGGTCTTGGTGTGTTCCGTCATGCGTGGGATGTCAGCTCGTGGGGCACCGGGGCGAATCGCGGTGCCGGCAAGTCGCCGCCGGCACCGCTTGAACACGCCTGTCATTTTGTGTAGCATTCACTACATCAAAATGTTGTGAGCGCTACATTTCGGATCAATGTAGCGCATTCGTTCAGGAGCCGCAACCGGTGTTTTTCCGCACTTTTCCAGGGCGCCGCGCACGCACCGCGACGGCCCCGACGCCTGGGTTCGGTGCATGCCCGGCCGATGCCCTACCATCGCGGTATCCGCGGCTGCCCTGCCGCCGGCCGCCACGATGGACACCGGAGACAACCCGCTCTCGCCGCCGGGCTTGCGCGGAACCCGGCGGCCTTCCTCCATCCTTCAATCGCCTTTGCCACGCCCATGAGTGCCTTCAACGAAGAACGCGTTCTCTCCGTCCACCACTGGACCGACCGCCTGTTCACCTTCACCACGACGCGCGACCCGTCGCTGCGCTTCTCCAACGGCCATTTCACGATGATCGGCCTGCGCGTCAACGACAAGCCGCTGCTGCGTGCCTACAGCATCGCCAGCGCCAACTACGAGGAGCACCTCGAGTTCCTGAGCATCAAGGTCGACAACGGCCCGCTCACCTCGCGGCTGCAGCACATCCAGGTGGGCGACACGATCATCGTCGGCAGGAAGCCCACCGGCACCCTGCTGACCGACTACACCCTGCCCGGCAAGCGCCTGTACCTGCTGGGCACCGGCACCGGCCTGGCTCCCTTCCTGTCGATCATCCGCGACCCCGAGACCTACGAGAAGTTCGAGAAGGTGATCCTGGTCCACGGCGTGCGCCAGGTCGACGAGCTGGCCTACCACGACATGGTCACCGAGCACCTGCCCAACCACGAGTTCCTGGGCGACCTGGTGCGCAGCCAGCTGCTCTACTACCCCACGGTGACCCGCGAGAGCTACCGCAACATGGGCCGCATCACCGAGCTGATCGAGACCGGCAAGCTCGAGGCGGACCTGGGCCTGCCGCCGATCGGCGCCGCCGAAGACCGGGTGATGCTCTGCGGCAGCCCGCACATGCTGACCGATCTGAAGCACCTGCTGGAGAGCCGCGGCTTCAAGGAAGGCAATACCTCCACCCCCGGCGACTTCGTCATCGAACGGGCCTTCGCCGAGAAATGATGCCCCTCGGCTTCTCACTTCGCTGCGCTGCGTGTCGTTCACCATCCCCCGAGGGGCGGGCTGCGCCGCGCCGTGGGGCGGCCCGGCGGCGGGCGCGTGCTGGACGATGCCCGGTGCGTTCCGTGCGCCATGGCTGAACGCAAGCCCGCCGCGAAGAAGACCGGCACCCGCGGCACCGGCGTGCGGGAGCTGGCCGCGCAGACCACGCGCGACAACATCCTGAAGGCGGCGACCAAGGTGTTCGCCCGCTACGGCTACGAAGGCGGCAGCGTCGAGAAGATATCGAAGGCGGCCAAGTCCTTCGACCGGATGATCTACTACTACTTCGGCAGCAAGGAGGGCCTGTTCATCGCGGTGATCGAGACGATCTACAGCCGCATGAACGAGGCAGAGGCGGCGCTCGACATCCGGCTCGACACGCCGGTGGATTCGCTCAAGGCGGTGGTGCGCTTCGTGAGCGGCTACTACCGCAAGCACCCCGAATTCGTCACCCTGCTCAACACCGAGAACCTGCACAAGGGCAAGCACATCTCCAAATCGATACGGGCGCGCGAATACTCGTCGCCGGCCGTCTCGGTTATCGCGCAGGTGCAGGAGAGCGGCGTGCGCGCCGGCGTCTTCCGGCACGACATGCAGGCGCGCGACCTGTACCTGCTGATCGCGTCGATGGGCTACTTCTACCAGTCCAACCGCTACACGCTGTCGGCCTTCCTCGGCGAGGAAATCGAGCAGCCCGAGGCGCTGGCGCACTGGGACGCCTTCATGATCGACGTGGTGCTGCGCGCGGTGGCGCCGGTGTCGGCTGGCTAGCTGCGGGCCTGCGCTGCGGCCCCGGCGCCGCCGCATTGGGCGACGTCGGATGTCGCCCACGGCACGCAGCTTGCATGCGGGCGACGGTCTATGTAGTATCCACTACACCAAACCCATCCCCCGCAGGGTGGCCCACCGCCCGCGCCCGCCCGGAGCTTTCATGGCAGACATCCCCACCAGTGCGACTTCCGGCAAGGTCGTCATCCAGAACATCGGCCTGCTGCTCTCGGGCGACATCGGCCGGCCGATCCTCGACGCCGACACCATCGTCGTGCAGGACGGCCTGATCACCGCGGTCGGCAAATACAAGGACTGCGACGTCGAAGGCGCCAAGACCGTCATCGACTGCCGCCAGACCTGCGTGGCGCCCGGCCTGATCGACAGCCACGTGCACCCGGTCTTCGGCGACTGGACGCCGCGCCAGGGGCAGATGGGCTGGATCGACTCCACCATGCACGGCGGGGTGACCACCATGATTTCGGCCGGCGAGGTGCACCTGCCCGGTCGGCCGAAGGACATCGTCGGCCTCAAGGCGCTGGCGATCACCGCGCAGCGCGCCTTCGACAACTTCCGCCCCGGCGGCGTGAAGGTGCTGGCCGGCGCGCCGATCATCGAACGCGGCATGGTCGAGAGCGATTTCATGGAGCTGGCCGAGGCCGGCGTGGGCCTGCTGGGCGAGGTGGGCCTGGGCTCGGTCAAGGCCGGCTACGAGGCCAAGGAGATGGTGGGCTGGGCGCGCAAGTACGGCATCCAAAGCACCATCCACACCGGTGGTCCGTCGATCCCCGGCTCGGGCCTGATCGACAAGGACGTGGTGCTGGAGGCCGACGCCGACATCATCGGCCACATCAACGGCGGCCACACCTCGCTGCCCGAGGCGCACGTCTGCGAGCTGTGCGAGAAATCGTCGCGCGCCATCGAGATCGTGCACAACGGCAACGAGCGCGTGGCCATCGCCGCCGCCCGTGCCGCGCTGGAACTGAAGTGCCCGCACCGGGTGATCCTCGGCACCGACGGCCCGGCCGGCTCGGGCGTTCAGCCGCTGGGCATTTTGCGGATGGTGGCGATGCTGTCCTCGATCGCCAACATCCCGGCCGAGCTGGTGTTCTGCTTCGCGACCGGCAACACCGCGAAGATCCGCCAGCTGAACTGCGGGCTGGTCGAAGTGGGCCGCGCCGCCGATTTCGTGTTCATGGACCGGGCGCAGTACTCGCCCGCGCCGGGCCTGCTGGAGAGCGTGCGATTGGGCGACATCCCGGGCGTCGGCATGGTGATGATCGACGGCGTCGTGCGCTGCGGCCGCAGCCGCAACACGCCGCCGGCCACGGAGATACCGGTGGTGGTGGTGGGCGCGCACTGAGCAAAGAATGCTATCTAATTTATAGCTAGAAGCCGGCGATTGGCGCCGACTATGGCTACTTATCTTTCAAAATCGCTCCGTTATCCAAGACGTCTTTACCGTGTTGCCGTCTCTGCTGCCGCGTTCTCTTTCTCACGCAGTTCCGCCTCCCCCTCCCCCGCCGCATCCGACAGCGCCCGCGCGCATCCCGCCGACAGCAACAGGATCGCCGACGAGAAATAGATCCACATCAGCAGCACCACCAGCGAGCCGGCCGCGCCGTAGGCCGACACCAGCGCCGCCCGCGACAGGTACAGCGCCAGCACGTATTTGCCGACGGTGAACAGCGTGGCGCCGATCGCGCCGCCCATCACCATGTAGCGCAGCGAGGGCTTCGGTCCGGTCGAGAGCCGCATCATCCCGGCGAACAGCGCGGTGCAGAAGGCGAAGGCGATCAGCTGGTTCAGGATGCGCAGCAGCGGCTCCAGCGGCAGCCAGGCACCGGCCCAGCCCGACACCACCTCCAGCACCGTGGTGATCACCAGCGACACCATCAGCAAGAAGCCGAAGGCCAGGATGTAGCCGACGCCGCGCAGCCGCAGCGATGCGGCGTACCACCACTTGCTCGGCGGCGCCGGCGGCCGGCCCTGCTGCCAGACCCGCTCGAAAGCCGACTGCAGCTCGGCGAACACGCCGGTCGCACCGAAGAGCAGCAGCGCGAACGCGATGGCCGAGGCCACGATGCCGTCCGACGGCTTCTGCGCGCTGGCCAGCGACTGGCGCACGCCGTCGGCACCGCGCGGGCCGATCACGGCGGTGATCTGGTCGAACAGCTCGGTCTCGACATAGCTGCGGTCCAGCCACCAGCCCAGTACCGCCACCAGCAGCACCAACAGGGGCGCCAGGCTCAGCACGCCGTAGAACGACATCGCCGCGCTCATGCGCAGGCCGTCGGCATCCATCCAGAGCTGGAACGCCCGCACACCGGGCTGTGTCGGTCGCAGGGCGCGGGTGCCCAAGGCATGGGCACGGTCGAAGGCGGGGTGGGAAAAAAGCATGGCACACGCGCCGGGCAGGCCGGCATCGAACAGGATGCATCGACCTTAGAGCGGCTAACACAACCCTTCTGGCGTCGTTGCCGCACCTTGTCGTACTACTCGTACTGTCTGCGATGCGGCGCCTAGCCAGAACCGCTTCGCTGGGTTGTGTTAGCCGCTCTTAGCCGAGAGCCACCACCGGGTGGGTAGGCGTGTGCCGCAAACCGGGCCGGCGGCACCGGGGGTTGTCCAGCCCGGAGGGTGGGGAAGAACCGTAGCGAGCGGCCCGAGTGTGCGGCGAGGACCACCGCCGCTCAATCGGGTCGCGCGGTGGGTCCTCTCACACTTTCTCAGTATTGGCCGGTGGTCGAGTAACTGCCTTGGGGCTGCGACACGCTGCGGTAGTACGGATCGTTCGACGAGTAGGTAGCGCCCTGGCCCAGGCGGAAGCCGCGGCCCTCCAGCGTGACACGCTCGCCGACCGGCACGGCCTGGGCGCGCTCGAAGGTACGGGTGGAGCCGTCGTCCATCCGCACCCGCACCTGATACGCGGTGACGGTGCGGGCGCGCTGTTCCACCGTGTTGCCCAGGTAGCCACCGCCCACGGCACCCAGCACCGTGGCTGCAGCCCGGCCGGAGCCGTGGCCGATCTGGTTGCCCAGCAAGCCCCCCAGCACGCCGCCGGTCACCGCGCCGATACCCAGGCCCGCAACGTTGGGTGTCGGCGAAGAACGCTGCACCGGCGTCACCGACTCGATGCGCCCGCAGGTCGCGCAGATTTGGGCGACCGGCATCGGCGTATTCGGGTAACCGGGCGAGTAGGCGGGGGTATGCTGGTAGCCGGAAGGTGCCGTCGGTGCACGTACTACCGGGGTGGGCACGGGCCGAACCGGTGCGGGCGTCTGGGTCACGGGGACCAACGCCGTAGCGGGCGGGGCCGTCACCACGGCCGCGGTGCTTCGGGGCGCTTCGATCAGGTCGTCGCGCGGGCTTTGAACGCCCGCCATGCCGGGTGCGACCGCGCTCGCGGTGCCGGCCACCGGGGCCGTTGCCGCATGGTCGCCGTGCAGGTTCTGGTAGGCCAGGGTGCCGCCGAGCGCCGCCACGGCTGCGCACAGTGCGCCGATCGCGATCCACAAGGGCTTCAGGGCCGGCTGCGAAGGGCCGGTGTGCGGGGTCAGGGTGTCGGGGACAGTGTTCATGGCATTCCTCGTATCGAAACCGTTGTTCCGGATGAAACGTTCGGCATGCGGTCAAGGTACACAGCGCACGGCAATCGCCGGTTGTCGCTTTGTAAGGCGCGGTAAGCGGCAAGGCCCCTGTCACAGGGCGGGCCGGTTCATCTGCTCACAGATTGGGGGCCAGCCATCTCCATCCACGCGAAGTAACCGGTTCGACGGCGATTACGGCCTCAACGCAAACCTGGTGCACAAGTGGCGGCGGCTGGCATCGGCACCGCTGTCTGCGACATCCTTCATCACTCACGCTCGCGCCTTCGCCGACAGTCCAGGCACCAGCCGAAGACTTGGTCGTCGAACTTCACTCGGGGTGGTCTGGCCATCGAGGTGGCCTGGCCCGTGTCGGCGCCACCCGCGTGCAAAGCCTGGCTGCGCGAACTGCTCCGGTGATACGTATCGACGCCGTCTGGCTGGCCGCCGAACCCCTCGACATGCGCTGTGGGACCGACACCGCGCTGGTCCGTGTCATTCAGGTCTTCGAGTCCGCCGAGCCGCACCATGCTTACCTCTTCGCCAATCGACGTGCCACCCGGATGAAGTTTCTGGTGCACGACGGCATCGGCGTCTGGCTGTGCGCTCGCCGCTTGCAGCAAGGCCGCTTCAGCTGGATGTCGAGCATCCTCGGAACACAGGCCGGACTGAGCCGTGAGCAGCTTGATGCGCTGGTGCTCGGACTGCCGTGGCAGCGCCTGGGCGAACACGGCTGCATCACTCCGGCCTGAGCCAAATACGCCACCCGGTCCGCCTGTTCAGTTGGGGCGTGTGCCAGTATGTCAACGCCGATTTAAATCTGACCCACCTTCCGTCGGATCGCCGAAGTAAATCTGACCCACCCAGGGTCTGCTTCCTCGCGCTGCTCGGCTGCGCAGGGCGAAACCCGTAGCAGCCGAGCAGCGCGGCGCCGGTCATGCCGCCGCCGTCACCCTCCTGGCCGTCTGTCCGGCCTTGCGCTTGTCCTTCAACCGGTAGCTCTCGCCGCTGATCTGCACGATGTGGGCGTGGTGCAGGAGCCGGTCGAACATCGCCGCGGTGAGCGTCTGGTCGTCGGCGAAGGCGCTGTGCCACTGCGTGAACGGCAGATTGCTGGTGAACACCATCGAGCCGCGTTCGTAGCGCCTGGCCACGACGTTGAAGAACAGATTGGCCTCGTCCGGCCCGAAGGGCAGGTAGCCGATCTCGTCGACCACCAGCAGCTTCGGCCCGCGCACCGCGCGATTGGAGTAATCCCTGAGCCGGTTCTGGGCTGCGCAGCCCATGCACGGCGCAAGTTCTTCGAGCTGCATGCGAACACCGGAAGTGCGGTGGCCGAGCAGGCCCTGAGGTTCTTCGGCGAACTCTACGAGATCGAGCGCGAAGCGCGGACCCTGGATACGAGCCAGAGACTGCGGCTGCGACAAGAAAAGGCGCACCCGCTGGCGGATTCGCTGCACGCCTGGATGCTCGCGCAACGTCTGCGCGCGACGGACGCAACAGGTCTGGCGCGCGCACTGGACTACAGCCTCAAGCGATGGGCTGCGCTAACGCGCTACATCGACGACGGGCAGCTCCCGATCGACAACAACTGGGTCGAGAACCAGATCGCACTCGGGCGTTCGAACTGGCTGTTCGCGGGCTCACTGCGCGCGGGTCAACGCGCCGCGGCCGTGATGAGCTCGATCCAGTCGGCCAAGCTCAAGGGGCTCGACCCGCATGCGTATCTGAAGGATGTGCTGCAGCGCTTGCCGACGCACAAGGTGCGCTTCGTCGCTGAACTGCTGCCGCACCGGTGGCAGCCTCTGCCATCAGCTCACTGCGGCGCGCTGCGTCAAGGGCGTGTTCGTCGGACGCTTACGAAGAACGGCCTATCCCCGCTCACGCGGGGCAACCGCGGCGTGCAGGGCCTACGTCGATCACCGGCCGGGCCTATCCCCGCTCACGCGGGGCAACCCGGGCGTGTCGCAGCCGACTTCGGCATAGCCGGGGCCTATCCCCTCTCACGCGGGGCAACCTCATCGAGTGGGCCGGATTCTTCCGCCTCGACGGGCCTATCCCCGCTCACGCGGGGCAACCCAGGTGGACTGCTTTGGCGCTGGCTGGAGCGGCGGCCTATCCCCGCTCACGCGGGGCAACCTAGGCGCAAATTCGGCGGCAAGGACCTCACCAGGGCCTATCCCCGCTCACGCGGGGCAACCGGACGTGTTCTTCCACTCGACGGCGTGGGCTACGGCCTATCCCCGCTCACGCGGGGCAACCTTCTGCTTGGTGCTGATCCCGCTGCTCATCTGGGGCCTATCCCCGCTCACGCGGGGCAACCGTCAGCACGACGGAACAGGATACGGCTCTGCAGGGCCTATCCCCGCTCACGCGGGGCAACCCTTCGGCGATGGGGGAATTCATGCTGCAGATACGGCCTATCCCCGCTCACGCGGGGCAACCTAGGCAGCCGTCGATCGGAGCTCGAAAGAGTCGGGCCTATCCCCGCTCACGCGGGGCAACCTTTTGGGGTGGTACACACGCCGTCTTCCATGACGGCCTATCCCCGCTCACGCGGGGCAACCTTACTTAGCCGCTAATTACTGGCCCCATGCTGGGGCCTATCCCCGCTCACGCGGGGCAACCTCGCACTCGGCCTTGAACGGAAAAGACAAATGCGGCCTATCCCCGCTCACGCGGGGCAACCTGGCCCTGGTAGGTGTAGGTCTGGCCGCGGCGGGGCCTATCCCCGCTCACGCGGGGCAACCCTTGATGTCGTCCAGGTGGGCTTCGATAGCCTGGGCCTATCCCCGCTCACGCGGGGCAACCTTAGCCCATTCAAACATACCGGGATATTCTTTGGGCCTATCCCCGCTCACGCGGGGCAACCTGAAAGGTGCGGCTATTGGCGGGGCCGTTATAGGGCCTATCCCCGCTCACGCGGGGCAACCGCGCTGGGGTACCAGCCCAACGGCGCGTACGAGGGCCTATCCCCGCTCACGCGGGGCAACCACTTTGGGACACGCACACCGCATCGCACTGCAGGGCCTATCCCCGCTCACGCGGGGCAACCGGACTACGGGGCCTTGATCCGCTGAGCGGGCGGGGCCTATCCCCGCTCACGCGGGGCAACCTCCTAGTAGCGATCGCTGCCGAGGTTGTTGTAGGGCCTATCCCCGCTCACGCGGGGCAACCGCAACGCCGGCGCTCATGAGGCTCTGGCCGAGGGGCCTATCCCCGCTCACGCGGGGCAACCAGGTGCCGGGGCCTGTGCGGGTGCTGTAGCCTGGGCCTATCCCCGCTCACGCGGGGCAACCACTTTAAAGACAATGTGATTTCTTCTAGTCCCGGGCCTATCCCCGCTCACGCGGGGCAACCCCACAGTCAGAGGTCTCCCGCACGCATTGCCAGGGCCTATCCCCGCTCACGCGGGGCAACCGCTGATCTGGGTCGCACTGCTCGCGCTGGCTGGGGCCTATCCCCGCTCACGCGGGGCAACCGCCATCTGGGGCCTCAAGAAGCTTGCCGTGAAGGGCCTATCCCCGCTCACGCGGGGCAACCCAATTGATACGGATGATGATTACCTATTGTTAGGGCCTATCCCCGCTCACGCGGGGCAACCACGCTTTTCTACTTGCTGAGGAGTCAACGCCTGGGCCTATCCCCGCTCACGCGGGGCAACCCCTATCCACGATAAACCCGGCGAAGACGAAACGGGCCTATCCCCGCTCACGCGGGGCAACCGTGCGCAGCTGGTCTAAACGTTCGTCCGCAGGGGGCCTATCCCCGCTCACGCGGGGCAACCGGGCCTTAGCGGTTTGTCTGTTACCGGTATTGGGGCCTATCCCCGCTCACGCGGGGCAACCGCTGGTCGCCGCCCCTTCTTCATCTCGACCAAGGGCCTATCCCCGCTCACGCGGGGCAACCCCCGGCCAATCCGGTGCCGGCATGGTCCCCATGGGCCTATCCCCGCTCACGCGGGGCAACCGGCGGCCTGTTCGGCTTCACCGAGCGCCACAAGGGCCTATCCCCGCTCACGCGGGGCAACCGGAAAGGCCCTGGCCGGTGGCGCAGCGGCGGTGGGCCTATCCCCGCTCACGCGGGGCAACCGAATGGGAAAAGACCGCAACGCAAGCCGCTAAGGGCCTATCCCCGCTCACGCGGGGCAACCAAGCCTTAGATGTATCTACGGGAGTATTAAACGGGCCTATCCCCGCTCACGCGGGGCAACCGTGGCGTAGGCACCTTGGCTGATAGCTCCATCGGGCCTATCCCCGCTCACGCGGGGCAACCGCACAAGCAACCAAAAAGTACCTTCAGCAGATGGGCCTATCCCCGCTCACGCGGGGCAACCGGGAATTATTCCCCGCAATTTCGTGCCGAAGAGGGCCTATCCCCGCTCACGCGGGGCAACCCTCCTGACGCACTCCTCCCACGTCTGGGATGCGGGCCTATCCCCGCTCACGCGGGGCAACCCGGAAATTCTGGGTGATCAGCAGCACGTCAACGGGCCTATCCCCGCTCACGCGGGGCAACCCGTCACGGATACTTGGATCATTGTTAACTCCGGGGCCTATCCCCGCTCACGCGGGGCAACCTCGCCCCGGTAGGTCAGGGTGACCATCACCATGGGCCTATCCCCGCTCACGCGGGGCAACCCGGTAGGCAGTCCCTCGGCAGGCGGATTCGGACGGCCTATCCCCGCTCACGCGGGGCAACCATCAGCACCGAGGAGCGCAAGTACAAGCCGGAGGGCCTATCCCCGCTCACGCGGGGCAACCTTTGACGTAGGACCACCGTGCTACGTCTGGACGGGCCTATCCCCGCTCACGCGGGGCAACCGCGCGTGCATTCCCGCGCCGCTTTCGCGGACGCGGCCTATCCCCGCTCACGCGGGGCAACCCAGCGGCTGGGCTTGTCTCAGTCTCAACAAGTGGGCCTATCCCCGCTCACGCGGGGCAACCTTTGACGTAGGACCACCGTGCTACGTCTGGACGGGCCTATCCCCGCTCACGCGGGGCAACCGCGCGTGCATTCCCGCGCCGCTTTCGCGGACGCGGCCTATCCCCGCTCACGCGGGGCAACCCAGCGGCTGGGCTTGTCTCAGTCTCAACAAGTGGGCCTATCCCCGCTCACGCGGGGCAACCCCGCTGCCAGTCGGTCCACTGGCAAAGGAAAAAGGCCTATCCCCGCTCACGCGGGGCAACCCCTGAGCTGTACAAGCAGCAGTATCCGGAGGGGGGCCTATCCCCGCTCACGCGGGGCAACCGCGGCAGAAGCCGAACAGACCAAATCCGATAAGGGCCTATCCCCGCTCACGCGGGGCAACCCATTGATCGATACTGCACCCAATCCCGTATTGGGGCCTATCCCCGCTCACGCGGGGCAACCGCAAACCGGCGAATCTATCTTTCTTGAAAGAAGGGCCTATCCCCGCTCACGCGGGGCAACCTGCATGCAAAGCCTACATCCCTTCAAGCGACGGGGCCTATCCCCGCTCACGCGGGGCAACCATGCTTTCTGCTATCGATCCTGATTTTCGGGAGGGCCTATCCCCGCTCACGCGGGGCAACCGGTCTGCCTGTCTTCGGTGCGACTGACCTTGTCGGCCTATCCCCGCTCACGCGGGGCAACCCCTCCTATGTAACATCAAGCCCCGTAAGGAGAAAGCACCAATTGCATTCAAAATTTTAAGGAGTGCTTTTGCATGATAGTCCACGTCGTCTGACCAACCACATGCCATCAGCCTCCACCAATTCCCTTGGCGGATTGCCCAAGTTTGCGACTCCCACGCCACCCACGGCGTTCAGGTCACGCCAGATCATGACCAGACTGCCCTGCGGTTCGCATCCGTGCCAATCGCTCATAACATCCCAAACGCGGCTACGCACGCCGGGATTCATTCTTGGAGAAACGAACACGTTGGGCGCTGCCTCCAGCATCACCGAAGACAAAAAACCATGAAAACGATCTGGCACGTCACGGATCACGATCATCACCAACGCCATGGTTTAGCTCCTCCATCCGCAAAACCGCCTTGATACGGTCGATCATCCCGCCAATTACTTGCTGTTTGCGAAACGTAGTCGCAGCTTCGCGTCGCACCAGCCGGTCTATCGAGTCATTCACCTGTTCCGCACGCTTGGCCGAAGTGAAAGCGATCTGCAGGGTTACGGTGTCGCGGAACAAGTCCGCAATATCCAGGACAAAGGACTGTCCCGAGTCTTCGTGAATGAATCCCAGGGGCGGAAGTGCTGCTAATGACTGCACTGCAATAGCCGCAGCGGCCTGAACCGCCGTGGCCGCATGGTTGATGGCTTGGTTCGGAAGGTCCGTTGCATTGGGATTGGCGCGGTCGTAGTGGCGCCCCTTCCACTGAATGCCATGTTTTTCCGCCATAAGCTTGTAGAAATTCTTGACGCGCGATCCTTCGATGCCCCGCAGGGTGTCCAGGTCACGGTGCGGCAATACTTCGCCCAGGCGCAGCGCATACATGTGGCGTGCAACGCTGATACGTCGGCGGGGGTTGCCCCACAGTTCAGCTTGGCGCCGTGCAATATCGGACCGGTCTGGCAGAAGTGGAGGCGCCGTGTAGCTGCGCACGCCGTCCTCTCCTACGGCCGCCAGCAACGTGCCATGGCGTGCCAGCAGGCGCAGCGCATCATGTGTCACGCTGCTGCCCGGCCCGAGCAGGATCATCGACACCGCCTGGTGCGGAATCTGGTCGATGCCAGGCGTCAGGCTGTCGCGCCCGCGCAGAAAATGGAGACAGCCATCGATCACGCACAGCTCGCCGCGCGACAGCCACAGCAAGCCATGGCGGTCCGCGTGCGGGATGGGCGCCGTCTCCAATCCCAGCCGGCCTTTGAGCACCCTGCCCCCTCAGCCCGGCCGGCTCAGCAACAGCATGCCGAAGCCGAAGGAACGGTGCCGCCCAATGCCACGCGCCAGCAATTGCGCGAAGGCCGCGCAATCGCGCACGCGCAGGTGTCCCTTGAGCAACGCATCCGGTCCGTCGATCACGCGGCCACGCCGCGCCTCGGCGCCCGCTGCCTGGGTGCGCCGCACCACCTGCTGGCGTTGGTAGCCAGCAAGGTGGACATCGTCCAGCAGGTCGACTGCGCCCTGCCAGGCTTCGCGCACGTCACTCTCGGGCGGCGCCAGATGGTCGCGCAGCCATTGCACATATACCGCCTCGCGCAGCAAGGGCGCGCCCTGGGCCTGGTCCACGGCATGGAGGAAGGCATCGCGCTCGCCCTTGGCGGCGCGCACCGTGGGACGCAGCCGTACCTCGAAACCCAGCACCTGGCCTTGCGGCCACTGCGTTGGAAAAGGCCGCAGGCGGTAGCCATCGTGCTGGCCGTTGGCTCCCAGGCCCAGGGTCTGCGCGGCCAGAGGATCGGCCAGCGCCACCTGGATGCGCATGGCGTCTGCATCCAGCGCTGTGTAGGCCAGCAGACCCTGGCGCTCGTCCAGGTAGCGGAAAGGCTGCGGCGCAGCCTTGCCGAAGGCCGCGCGCAACAGGCCATGCAAAGCGTCGCCGAGGTCTGACGGCTGCCGTTCGTGCCGCGTGTGGTGGCGCGCCACCCACGCGGCCAGCAGACGCGCATCGGGCTGCGTGTGCAGCAGATGAAGCGATGGCGTGTTCATGCGGTCTGCCTTACTGGCAACAGCCCTTCTCGCACTGGCCGCCAGCCGCCGTGCAAGCCGCTGGTCCAGTTGCGCTCGTCGCACAGGTCGCTGCGGCGATCTAGCGGCAGGACGCCCTGGCCATCAGGCCACTGTGCATGCCAGCCCTCTCCGTGCGCCGGCAGCTGCTGGGACCATGCTTGTAGCGCACCCAGCACGTGCTGGGCCTCTTGCCAGCCTGCCACCAGGCGCCCGGACGGCAGGCAGGGCTTGCGGCCGATGAAGAGCGGGCGTGCCGGCCGGTCTAGCGCAGCGGCAACCTGTTGCAACGTCGGCGTTTCGTCGGCTTGCTCCAGTTGCAATACGACCCACGCGGTGAGTTCCGCGTGGTAGTGCCGGTAGCGCAGATGCGGCCCGGCGTAAGAGCCATCCCCGCCGCGCCGTTTCTCCGGCTGGCCCCACGTTGTCCAACCCTTGTCGTCCGCGCCCAGTTCGGCTGTCTGGAAGTCCATGAGCCGCTGCGCCTGCGCCGCGCCGCCGCGCAGCGCCATGGGCTCCAACACCGTACCCATGCGCAGGCGCTGCTGCAAGCGGTTATGCAAGGCGTCCTGTCCACGGTCCCAGCCCAGCGCATTGGCGATGAGCCCCGTCAGCATGGACAACGCCGGAAAGTCACGGATGACGCCCTGGTTGTCGATGGTCTCGCCACCGAAGGCGATCAGCGGCGATGCCAGGCGCAACACCAGATGACGCACCATGCTCAGGCCTCCGCGCGCGTGACTGCGGTCTGCGCCCATTCGGCCAGCGCCGTCAACGGCAGGCGCTCGGCCCCCGGCACCTGCACGTCGTCCACCGCCAGGTAGCGGCGCGACAGCGGCGCACCGCAGGCTGCGTCCATCTGCGCGATTTCATCCGCAAGGCGCTGAACAGCCGCCTTGCGCAGGGCGGGCTGGTCGGATGGCAGCGCGTTCTGGAATGCACCGGCCAGGCTGCGGGGCTGCCAGTCGCCAGCTTCCACCAGCATGAACTTGGCCCAGGCGAAGGGCGCGGTGGAGCCACGCTTGGCGCCCGGGCTCACGGTGGCCACCAGATGCAGCAGGTGCTGCACCACCCGGCCGGCCAGGGCGCGCTGTTCCGGAGTGGCCTTGCTCCAGTCCTGGATAGACACCCCTTCGAGGTTGGCGACGAGTTGCGGCACATCGACGACTAGGTAGCCGTAGTACAGGCCGCTGGCCAGTTCGGTGTCGAAGATGCCGGCCGAGCCGGTCTCGCCCGCCTCCTGGAGCAGGTCGTCCACCACGGTGAAATAGTCGTTCTCCACCTGGGCTTCGTGTACGGTGAAGGCATGGGCCACGTAGATGGCTGCATCTCGGCTGGCCAGCACGTCGGAGGTGACCATGCGGCCGAACATCGCAGACTCCAGCCCGCTGCCCAGGCGCAGGGCTTCGATGTTCTTCTTCTCTTCCTTGTTGAGGAAGCCGGCAATGGCCGCCTTGAGCGCCTTCTCTTCGCTGTGTTCTGCGGCCAGCGCGGCACACCGCTGCACGAGGTACTCGATCTCTGCATGGCCCAGCAGCACGGCCTGGCCCGTCTCCAGCGCATCCTTTCCTTTGCGGTCCTTGGCCTTGTCGACCAGGCCCGCCGCGCGCAGGCCTTCCACGGCGAACTGCGCCAGCGGCTCGGCCACGCCGGCCTGTACCAACTTGTCGCGGATCAGGCGCGGGGTCTCGCGTGAGCGCACGGCCATCGGTACCTCCAACCGGCTCAGCGCAAACGCGTCGTCGGCCACGCGCCAATGGCGCTTGAGGCATTGTGAAGAAATGCGCGTGCGCACCTTATCGCCATACGGCAGGCGCTTTGCCAAGCCGGCATCGTCGCGGTTGAGCAGCGCCGCGGGGTAGTTGTGCAGCGTATGGATTTGCAGGAAACGGGGCAGTGTCATGGTTTCTCCTGGAGTCGATGGGTAGGTGTTCAAGCCTTGCTCGCGAGAGCGGAAAAGTAGGGACCGGCGATGCGCATGCGCAGTTGCTCGGCCCGCTGAAAGTCGTGGTGTGCGCTGCTGTCTTCCTTGAGTACCAGTTCTCCGAGCTCGAACCAGTTGGGCTGCACGCCCTTGGAAGCCAGCAACCGCAGCACGCGTGGCAGCAGTTGGCGAAAGGCCTCGCCGCGGGCCGTGAGCAGTTTGGTGACGCGCGACTCGGCCACGTCCGCCCGTGCCAGTTGCCGGCCGAGCCGGCCGCCCCCGTCGTGCCCCGCCAGCGCCATGCCGTGGGCGACGAGCGCCCAGCGCGGCCAGGTTTCGGGGCGCCAAGTCTCGGGTTGCAGGCCGGCCGAGAGCAGCGCACGCGAGAGTGCGGCGATCTCGTGCGGGCGCAGCGCGTCGGGGTCCATGCGCGCCAGCGCTGCGCGGTCGCCCGGCCCCGCGTTGCGCACATGCGCGGCCAGTGCGCCGTAGGGGCTGCCGCGTGCAGGGGATGTGTCGGTGGCGTCGGCCACGGAGGAATCTGGGATGGTCTCAGGCACGGTCGTGTCCTTGTGGTTCGGGCGCCGCGTCGCGGCGCTGTTGGGCGTAGTGCTGGGCAAGCTCCGGCAACACGGGCTTGGGGCCGCGCAGCGCGCAATGGAAGCGGCTCAGTGCCGCCGCGCGTGCCTTGTAGCGCTGCATGGCGCTGCGCGGACCGGCCTCGAAGGCTTGTTCCAGGACGCGTTCGGCGCGCTCGACCAAGCCCAACATCCATTGCACGCGCAGTGCGGCGGAATCTGCGTCTTCCGCTTCGGCCTCCCGCGCCAGGTCGTCGAAAAAGCGCACGTCCTCGCCCAGCTCGAAAGGCCGTGCGAAACGGCCTGCCTTGTCTTTGATACTGTCGTTGCGGTCGTCGCCATCACCGTTGGCTAACAGGATCACCAGCGAACTCCATAGCAGCTTGCGAAGGGCAGCGATGGCAGCGATGCGGTGCTTGGCCATTTCGGCGACCGCTACGCGCTGCGGCCCTGCGAGACGGCCGCGCAGCTTGGGCGAGATGGGAATACGTCGTTCGTGGTAACCCTCGGTCTTGCCCTGGCCGCGCACGGTCGCCTGGGCAACGAGTTGCAGGCTCGCGTCGCGCGGCCAGCCATCCAGGTGCCATGCGGCGCCCTGGGTGAAGCGTCCGCCCGTGAGCAGCTCGGCCATGAGCTTGTATTCGAAGCCCGCGCCCGAGACCGTGAGCGCCTTGCCGTCGGCCGTGTCGACCGGCGTCCAGGGGTCGCCGGTGACACCGTTGTTGCGGTCCTTGCCAGCGACGCGCGCTGTCTTGCTGCCTGTGACGCGCGCGCTCAGACGGTCGTCGTTGGCAGTCAAACGCACGCGCCGGCAGATTTCGATGTACAGCGGATCGAGCGAGGCCATGGCCAGCGAATCGCTCCCAGCCCAGGGCAGCAGCCACAGTAGAGCGTGGCCGGCGTTGGCCGCAAAGCCCTGTTGGTCGGCGATGGCATCGCGCTGGGCCAGCAGCGTCTGCACGTCCGCGCGCCAGCGCGCGCCCCAAGCGCCTAGCGGGGCAATACCCACGCCGGGGCGGCTGGCGAAACCGCCATTCATGCGCGAGATGCCATAGTTGCCGGCGCCCAGGAAACCCTCCTGCGTTTGCAGGCTGATCAGCGCGAACAGCCAGTCGTCCGGCTCGGCGCGGTAGGCGCGAGCGCCCTTGAGGTCGTGGTTCTTGGACGTGACCAGCATGTCCAGCTCATCGGCGGCATGCAGCACGTTCTTCCAGTCGTCCACGCGTTCGCCTGGCACGGGCGTCTGCAATAACGCCGGCCGCTCGGGCGGTGCAACCAGGCACCACGCCGCACCGTCCGCATCGTCCGGCGTCAGCGCCAGCAAGGCGGCCTCCCAGTCCACGGCGTTTGCCCAAGGTTCGGCCTGGCCTGCCCGGTGCAAGGCGACGGCGGCCAGCTGCGCGAGGAAGGCGTGCCACGGATGGCGCTGGTGCGGCCGCAGGGCGGGGAAGTCGCGCACCGTGTCGGTCGCCAGGGCGGCCAGCAAGGTGGGCGGGCTGCTGCGGTGCAAATCTCCATGCGCCACGCAGCGCCAGCGGATCAGGGCTTCGTCGAGCAGGTTCCAGCGCAGGCCGGGGGACGGCGTGTCATGCGGCATCGTGAGCACTCTCCTTGGTTGTGGATGGAAGACGCTCCACGCCTAGCCGGGTGTAGCGGTAATGCGCCGATCCCAGCCCGAACGTGAAGCCGGTGACATCCGGCAGAGCCGATACTTGGGAGGCTTGAGCGTCTGGCGCCAGGCCACGCGGCAGCAGATGATGCCGAATGGCCAACTGCGTGACGGCTTTCCCGAAAGGCCCCTGCTGCGGCGGATCGAAGACCACGATGCGGTCTGCCACGCCCAGCCGGCTGCCGATGCGGCCCTCGTTCTCCGGGAACCGCACATCGTCGAACGGCTGGTCGAAGGACAGCGCATGCAGATTTGCCACGGTCTTGGTAGCGGCCAGCGCCCCCTCGTAGTCGATTCCGAAGCGGACCCAGGCCTCGCCCAGCGCCTGCGTGATGGCGTCGAGCGCATCGGGGTGCGTGGCCTGCTCCACGAGCAGGCGGTTGTCGGCGGGAATGCTGCGTGTAGGCTGCGCCGTGATCAGGCGCCGCGTAGCTTCGACCACGCGTAGGTCCACGTAGACGCCGCCCATCGGTTCGCCCGGTTTGCGGATCGGTCCCAGGCCATGGCGCTGGCGCTGGAGCAAGGGCGAGAGGTCATTTCCGGGTGGAGTGAGTACCCAGACGCACGGCCGCTCGAAGCCCGCGGGCCGGTGGTCGTTCGGAGCTTCCCGGCTGGGCCGTTCGTGCCGGTGCAGTCGGCCCAGGCGTTGCAACAGCACGTCCATGGGGCACAGGTCCGTGATCAGCAGGTCGGCGTCGATGTCCAGGCTCTGTTCCAGGGTCTGCGTCCCGATGACGACCAAGCCACCGCGCGGGCGGCGCTGCTTGCCGACCTGGGCCTGCACCTCGGCGTCGAGCAGCGGCCGGTCCTGGCGGCTGAAGCGGCTGTGGTGCAGCGTGCTGGCGCCACCGTTATCGCCCACGCGGAACAGGCAGTCGAGGCCCTGGGCCGCGGCCAGCGCCTCGACCGCCTTCAAGGTGGCGACGGCCGCCGGCACGGTGTTGCGCACGACCAGCACGCGCGCGCCGGCAGCGGCGGCCTCGACGGCGCGCACGGCGATGGCATCGGGTGCGTCGATCTGGTCCCAGGTTTCCCAGTACACGGTTTTGTGGCGCGGGTTGCCTTCCACGGGCAACAGCGTCGGCCCACCGGCGGCGCGATGGCCGATGGCCGGATAGGGCAGGGCCTGGGCCTGTGCGAGGGGCGGTGGCACACTATCGGTGCGGCGGTTGCCACCGATGGACAGATAGCGCGAGCGCGCCGAGGCGCCCAACGTGGCCGACAGCAGCAGCGCCTGGCCACCGCAGGCCATATGGGCGCGCAGCAGATGCTCCAGCAAGCGCGTCATGTAGGCGTCCGAGGCGTGGACCTCGTCCACCACCAGGAGGCTGCGCGCCAGCATGGCCTGGCGCAGGTGCGCGTGCTTGATCTGCAAAGCGCCCAGCAGGGCCTGGTCCACGGTGCCGACCGCGATGGTGGCGGCCAGGTAGCGCTTGGGCGATTCTGCCGCCCAGCGGCGTTCGGCCTCGGCATCGCCGGGCGTGTCGGACCACAACACCTGAAAGTCGGGCAGTGCTTGGGGCGTCTCGCCATCGGCTGCGGTGTAGCCCGGCAGCGCGCGCACGGCCACCGGCGCATCGACTGGCCAAACCCGATGCACGAAGGCCTGCACACGCTCGTACAACTGCGAGGCGGCAACACGCGTGGGCAACGCAAAGTACAGCGCATCGACCTGTCCGGCCCGCCACAGATGCAGGAAGCGCCACAGTGCAGCCTCGGTCTTGCCGCTGCCGGTCTCGGCTTCCAGCACCACCACGGGGCCGAGGCTGTCGTCGGCCATGGCTGCCTGCATGGGACGCGGCGACGGTACGCCAAAGGCCTGCGCGAAGTCGCATGCCGTGGATGCCAGACGCACGGCGGCACCGCCCACGTCCAGCCCAACGGCGCGCAGCGCATGGCGTGCGCACTGGAGCGCGGTAGTGGCCCGGTCTTCGCCGGGCCGGGTATAAGGAAAGAAGCCGGGGCGCGTGTCCGAGCCCAGCCAATCGGCCAACTGCACGAGGCCGGCGAACAGGTGGGCGAAGACAGGTGCATCCGGCAAGTCGGGCGCCTTCGTGGCGAAGGCCTGCGGATACAGAACCTGGACGCGGGCGCCCATCGCGGCCACGGTCACGGCGGGGTCGTAGATGCATGCCACGCCGTCGCGCACGGGCTGCCAGATGGAAAACGTGGCCTCGTCGCCAACCGGCCGACCGTGGTGGCTGATGCTGGCGTGCAGAAGTGGCCTTACAGCGTCACCCCAGGTCTCCATGGCCTGCAGCGGCAAGCCCGCCGTCACTCGCGCCGCGCCATGCAAGCTTTGACCGAACAAGGCCCATCCCTGCGACCCATGGCCGCACTCGGCCACGGTCCATGCAGCAGGGCGCTCTGCACGCTCTCGCCAGTAGCGTACCTGGAAGCCCGCGTTGGCCTTGCCGATGTCGTGCAGGAAGGCGAGGACGGCCAGGCGAGCACGGTCAACATCTGACAGCGGGCGACCTGCCGCGCGTTCCAGCGCGCGCTGCACAGCGGGCAGATGCAGCACGGTCTCCAGCACCGCCGCCACGTCGGCCATGTGGTCCAACAGCGGATGCGTCGCTTCGACCGAACCATCGACCGCCCGTCCCAGTTTGCCCCACGCTATCCACTGCTCAGGTGGGCTTGTCTGCATAGATGTGCTCCCAACGAAGAACGGACCAAATGCTACTGGGCTGCGGCTATCGCTTCTTCTCGAGCCTTCGGGATGATTCGAAAGCGCTACAGATTTGGGGCCAGAAGCCTTTCCAGCAGCGCGGCGTCCATCCCGCGGCGGGCGGCCTGGTCCTGCAGCTGGTCTTCGCCGATCTTGCCGACGTTGAAGTAGGTGCTACCCGGGTGCGCCAGGTAGAAGCCGCTGACGCTGGCGGCCGGCGTCATCGCCAGCGAGTCGGTCAGGCCCATGCCTATGTCGTCGCAGCCGAGCGCGGCGAACATGTCGCGCTTGACGCTGTGGTCGGGGCAGGCCGGGTAGCCGGGCGCGGGGCGGATGCCGCGGTACTGCTCGGCGATCATGTCCTCGGCGCTCAGGGCTTCGCCGGCGGCGTAGCCCCACAGGTCCTTGCGGACCCGCTCGTGCAGGTACTCGGCGAAGGCCTCGGCCAGCCGGTCGGCCAGGGCCTTGAGCATGATGCCGGAGTAGTCGTCGAGGTCGTCGTGGAAGAACTTCTCCTTCTTCTCGACGCCGATGCCGGCGGTCACCGCGAACATGCCGACATAGTCCTGCAGCCCGCTCTCGCGCGGCGCGACGAAGTCGGCCAGGCAGCGGCTCGGCCGCATCGTGCCCTCGATCGCCTGCTTCTCCGTCTGCTGGCGCATGCCGTACCAGGTGAGCGCCGGCTCCAGCCGGTTCTCGTCGGTGTAGAGCACGATGTCGTCGATGCGCTCGGTGTTGGCCGGCCAGAAGCCGACGACCGCGTTGGCCTGCAGCCAGCGACCCTCGATCAGGCGCTTGAGCATCCGCTGGCCGTCTGTGTAGACGCGCACCGCCTCGGTCCCGACGATTTCGTCCTTCAGGATCGCGGGGAACGGGCCGGCCAGGTCCCAGGTCTGGAAGAACGGGCCCCAGTCGATGTACTTGGCCAGCTCGCTCAGGTCGAAGTTCTTGAACAGCCGGCGGCCGAGGAACTTGGGCACCGGCGGAGTGTAGGCGTCCCAGTCGACCGGCGTCTTGTTGGCGCGCGCCCTGGCTAGCGGCCACATCGGTGTCTGTTTGCGGTTGGCATGCTGCGCCCGCACTTTCTCGTAGTCGGCGTTGATCTCGTCGACGTACTGCGCGGCTTGATCGGAGAGCAGGCTCTGCGCCACGCCCACGCTGCGCGAGGCGTCGGGCACGTAGACGACGGGGCCTTCGTAATGCGGCGCGATCTTGACGGCCGTATGCACCCGGCTGGTGGTGGCGCCGCCGATCAACAGCGGAATCTTCTTGATGCGGAAGTGGTCGTCGCGCTGCATCTCGCCGGCCACGTACTGCATCTCCTCCAGGCTCGGCGTGATCAATCCCGAGAGGCCGACGATGTCGGCGCCCTCGACCTTGGCGCGCGCCAGGATCTCGTGGCAGGGCACCATGACGCCCATGTTCACCACCTCGAAGTTGTTGCACTGGAGCACGACGGTGACGATGTTCTTGCCGATGTCGTGCACGTCGCCCTTGACGGTGGCGATGACGATCTTGCCCTTGGTGCGCACGTCGCGGCCGGCGGCCTCGTCGCGCAGCTTTTCTTCCTCGATGTAGGGCAGCAGGTGGGCCACCGCCTGCTTCATCACCCGGGCCGACTTGACCACCTGAGGCAGGAACATCTTGCCCGCGCCGAACAGGTCGCCGACGACGTTCATGCCGTCCATCAGCGGACCTTCGATCACATGCAGCGGACGGCCGCCGGTGGCGAGAATCTCGCGGTAGGCCTCCTCGGTGTCGTCGACGATGAAGTCGGTGATGCCGTGCACCATGGCGTGCGCCAGGCGCTGGCCCACCGCCACCGGCGCCTCGGGCGTGCCGCGCCATTCGAGCTTCCTGCTCTCGTCCTTGGCGCCGCTCTTGGCGGTCTCGGCGATCTCGACCAGGCGCTCGCCGGCGTCGGGCCGGCGGTTGAGCACCACGTCCTCCACCCGCTCGCGCAGGACCGGCTCCAGGTCGTCGTAGACGCCCACCATGCCGGCGTTGACGATGCCCATGTCCATGCCCGCCTTGATCGCGTGGTACAGGAACACGGTGTGGATGGCCTCGCGCACCGGGTCGTTGCCGCGAAACGAGAAGCTGACGTTCGAGACGCCGCCCGAGATCTTCGCGCCCGGCAGGTGCTGCTTGATCCAGCGCACCGCCTCGATGAAATCGACCGCGTAGTTGTTGTGCTCCTCGATGCCCGTCGCCACCGCGAAGATGTTGGGGTCGAAGACGATGTCCTCGGGCGGGAAGCCCACCTCGTCGACCAGCACCCGGTAGGCGCGCTCGCAGATCTCGATCTTGCGGGCGAAGGTGTCGGCCTGGCCGGCCTCGTCGAAGGCCATCACCACCGCCGCCGCGCCGTAGCGCCGCACCAGCCGCGCCTCGTGCTTGAACTTCTCGACGCCCTCCTTCATGCTGATCGAGTTGACGATGCCCTTGCCCTGGATGCAGCGCAGGCCGGCCTCGATCACTTCCCACTTGGAGCTGTCGACCATGATCGGCACCCGGGCGATGTCGGGCTCGGACGCGATCAGGTTCAGGAAGCGCACCATGGCCGCCTTGCTGTCGAGCATCGCCTCGTCCATGTTGATGTCGATCACCTGGGCGCCGTTCTCGACCTGCTGCCTTGCGACCGACAGCGCCTGGTCGTACTCGCCGTTGAGGATCATCCGGGCGAAGGCCTTCGAGCCGGTGACGTTGGTGCGCTCGCCCACGTTGACGAACAGCGTGCCGTCGCCGATCACCACCGGCTCCAGGCCGGAGAGTTTCATCGGGGGCGCGGCGGCAGAGGCGCAACCGGAGGCGGCGGGAACTGCTAAAAGTCTAAATCTTTGCGAATATGCGCCCCAATGTTCACATTGAATACGATTAAGAAGTCTCAACTGGTCTCCGGCCCTGTGCGCGAGATCGGGGTTCAGGTCCGCAGCATCACCGGCACCATGCCGAATGGCAACCGGTATGAATCCGCATTGGAGCGAGATTTCATGCTGCTGATGGACTTTGACCTGGCTGTGGATGTCTACACGCCTCAGCCGCTCACGATTCGATACCAAGATCGCGATGGAGATTGGCATCGCTACACACCGGATGGCCTGGTCGAGTGGCGCAAGGACCTCAAGCCTCATGACCCTCGCCCTCTGTTGGTCGAGATCAAGTACAGGGAGGCATTCCAAGGCGAGTGGCGCGTATGGCGGGAGCGCATGCGGGCGGCGCGTCGGTATGCAGAAGAGCGCGGTTGGCAGTTCCTGGTGATCACGGAGCGAGACATTCGGAACCCATTCTTGGATAACGTTCGATTTCTCCTGCCCTACAGACGCCGCCCAGGGCCAGTGCAAACAGATCAATGGGTTCTGGACAAGCTCACCGAACTGATCGAGTCGACGCCTCAAGAGCTGATCGAATCACTGTACCAAGACAAATGGAATCGAGCCGCTCTGATACCTGTGGTTTGGTGCCTCCTTGCCGAGCGACGAATCGGATGCGATTTGACCCAACCGTTGACGATGCAATCGACCTTGTGGACCTTGAGGTAACGCTATGAGCCGACTGATCCCTGGCTCCCCCGTTGTCTGGAAGGACCGCAGCTGGATTCTTCTTGACATCCCTGCTGTCGACCGTGTCTTGATTCGCGATCCGGAAACCGGTCATATGGAACTGGCGTCTCCGACTGACCTTAGAACGACGCAGGTGCCAAACGCGGGTCGCCATGGACTGATGAGCATCCCGACCGAGGACTGGAATGAGGCCTGGAACAGGTTTCAAGCGATCCGCCCCTTGCTCGACCGCGGCCCGCGGCAGCGCACGCGTCAGGAAGTAGATGAAGTCGCCAAGAACTTTGGCAAAGACACCGCGACCGTCTATCGATGGATCACCAAATGGAAGGAGAGTAGGACCGTCTCCGCACTCATACGCAGTGGACGCAGCGACAACGGCAAATCTCGTCTCTCAGATGCGGTCGAAGTGATCATTCGACACGAGATCGATACCTTCTATCTGGGGAAGGAGCGGCCGACCATCGTGGAGCTGTGGGAACGCGTCGCGATGGCGTGTCGGAAACAAGGACTCAAAGCGCCCAACATGTCGACTATGCGCCGGCGTGTAGATCGTCTGCAGGACCGCTTGGTTGTAGCCAAGCGCTACAGCAGCAAGCAGGCGCGTGAGATCTACGAGCCCATCCGGGGATCGTTCCCTGGTGCCGATGTGCCACTGGCGGTCTATCAAATCGACCACTCGCCGATCGACATCATCCTGGTCGACGAGAAGCATCGGCGCCCGATCGGACGGGGATACCTCACCATCGTGACGGACAGCTGCACTCGCATGTTGACCGGCTTCTGTGCTTCGCTTGACCCCCCAGGCGCGCTGTCCACAGGTTTGGCCATGGCTCACGCGATCCTTCCAAAAGCGAAATGGCTGGCAGAACGCGGCATCGATACGAGCTGGCCGATCAACGGCATTCCTGCCAAGGTCTTCGCGGACAACGCCGCCGAGTTCCGCGGCACCATGCTTGAGCGTGCGTGCCGTGAGTATGGAATCCTGATGGAGAACAGGCCGAAGGGCCAGCCGAACTACGGCGGCCACGTCGAACGGCTTTTCCGAACTTTCATGCACCGTGCGCAAAGCCTGCCTGGCAGTACGTTTTCCAACACGCTCGAGCGCGGTGAATATGACTCCGATGGGCGCGCAGTGATGACGCTCGCCGAGTTCGAAAACTGGTTCACCGTCTTCGTCACCAAGGTCTATCACCAGCGGCCACATAGCGGCATCGGGCGAGTCCCACCCGTGAAACTGTTCGAACAGTTCGTTCTGGGTACAAGCACCACCAAGGGTATCGGATTGCCCGAGCCGATACACGACGAATACAAGCTACGACTGGACTTCATGCCGTTCGTCGAGCGCACGATCCAGGAATACGGGGTTGTCATCGACAACATCCACTACTACGGCGACGTGCTCCGGCCGTGGATTCATGGACGCGACCCACACAACGCCAAGCTCAAGCGGAAATTCGTCTTCGCGCGCGATCCGCGTGATATTGGTGAGATCTACTTTCTCGATCCCGAAACGGGCGCCTATTACCCGGTGCCTTACAGGAATCTCACGCGGCCACGCATCAGCGTTTGGGACTTGAACGCGGCACTCAAAAGAATCGCCGAGCAACCTGAGTTGCAGCCTGACGAAGACACTATCTTTGAGGGCTTGGCGGAGATGACGCGCATTGAACAAACCGCCTCGGAGACGTCTAGGAAGGTACGTAGAACAGCGCAAAGACGTGCCAATTGGCACGAGAGCACAGCCGCGCGCGAACCGCGACTGCCACCCACTGAGCCACCGTGGCAGCCGGATGTGCAGCCGTTTGATGACATCGAGGAGGCCGAATGAGTGCATCCGCCCATCTTTCAGAGAGTGCCGCGGCCAAGCTGCAGCTCTCCGATGCTGAACGGATTCAGCACATCAAGAAGGCGCGTTGGATCGGCTACGGTCGCGCCCGTGAAGTGATGACCAAGCTGGAGGACTTGCTCGTGCACCCTCCACAGCCGCGCATGCCGAACATGCTGATCGTTGGCGAGACGAACAACGGCAAGACGATGCTCGTAACGAAGTTTCGTGAGAAACATCCAGCCGAAGAGAACCCGAATGGTGAAGCGGTCAGCATTCCCGTTCTCTACATCCAGGCGCCCCCTGGGCCAGATGAAAGAGGCTTGTACAACGCCATCCTCAACCGTCTGTTCGAGGCCCCAGGCCGAAGCGAAGCGACGGATGCGAAGCGGGATCGTGTGGTTTCTATTTTGAGGCGGGTCAACTTGGGGATGATCATGGTCGACGAGGTGCAGCATCTACTCGCCGGCCCCTATGTCAAGCAGCGGAGCTGCCTCAATGTCTTGAAATATCTGGGCAACGAGTTGTGTGTGCCGTTGGTAGGCATCGGCACGGCGGAGGCGGTACGTGCTATTCAGACTGACCCGCAGCTGGCCAACAGATTCACACCCGAGATACTTCCCAAATGGGGAAAGGATGCCGAACTGGCGCGCTTGCTTGCGAGCTTCGAGCGAGTCCTGCCGTTGCGCGAGCCGTCTCAGCTCGCCACGCCGGCCTTGGCGGGCCGCATAGTCGATCTGACGAGCGGGACGATCGGTGAAATATCGACCTTGTTGAATGCTGCGGCAATACACGCGATCAGGAGTGGCGAAGAGCGCATCACCATTGAAACGATCGGAGCTTGCGACTACGTTGCTCCTACGACGCGAAAGCAAGCCGCCACCATGATGTGAGTGCGCAAGGGTGGCGACTTCGCTTTGGCCGGTTCACCCCCATCCCTTGCCGGACGAACTGCTGTCGTCCTGGATGATCCGATTGGCCCGAGGCAACGGCTTTAAGGTCCACAACTTTTGTGCGCAGTTCTTTGGTCGCGATCGCCAGATTTGGAATCGCGACATTGATCATCACGCCCCGCCTTGGTTGCTTGATGCCTTGGCCGCACGATCTGGCACGACGCCTGAACGGATCGTTCAGACGACCCTGCGGGCCTTTGAATCGTTCGCGTTCGAGCGCTTTAACGAGGTAGGCGTCACGCGTTGGATATTGCCGCTGGGGGTCTTTCACCGAACCCGTCGCGCCTATGGGCAGCAGTTCTGCCCTCTATGTCTTGCCAACGACCCGGAGCCCTATCTCCGAAGATCGTGGCGACTAGCACTGGTGGTCATTTGCACTCGTCATGGGGTGCTGCTGCAGGATCGATGTCCGGAGTGCGAGAGTCCGATGACGCCGCACCGTTCGGACATGGCGGCGCGTAGCGGAGTCCCTGAGAGGACCAACATGATGCGTTGCTACAAGTGTCGTTCGCGAGTAGATGCTGCGGTGAGAGATGCCGCGCCCGAAGACATTCAAATGCAGATGCAGATCGACGCAGTGTTGCGCGATGGTTTCATCGTGATGGAGTCGGGTCGTGATGTATATGCGCCGCTCTACTTCGATGGACTGCGCATGATCATGCGCGTGGCCGAATTGCCTCCCACAGTCCGTCACCGCAGCGGCTTTGAATTCACATCGATCGAACATCGATTGAAGCTTCTGCGAGCTGCAGTGGAGTTGACGGGCGATTGGCCAACACGGTTGCTGCGTCGCTGCTCAACGCTTTCGCATGCCTACACATCGGTTTCCGGCCAAGAACAGGGGCCTTATTGGCTGGACTCGGTGTTGCGATGGGAGGTGCTAAATCGGAGGGCGCTACTTTCGCAAGTCGAGGCTGAATCCATCGCTGCTGCGGCGCGGCGCCTAGATGCATTTGCTCCGTTGGGAGGGCTGACCAGACGCCTGTCAGGTCGAGACATCGCGCACTTGCTCCCAGCCTTGCCGCCAGTCACGAACGATTCGGCAGACATGTTGATCGCTTCTTTGGATCAGGAAATCTCGGTTGCGTCGACGAGGCGCCGTCTACTTCTTCTTCGAGACAAAGTGATGTTCATCGCGGCACGCTGCCTTTGCCTGAGTGTTCCTCAGATACTTGCGCTGAGTGTGGATGATCTGAATTCAATAGGCGGCGAAGAGTTCTCGTTCTGGGAGCGCATCGACACTCGCGATCGAGCGTGGGCGATGCTCCGTTGGTACTCGCGAAATGTGCGGCCGCTACTTGCCAGCGTTAGTACAAAAGCGCTGTTCACCACCGTCGAGGGCGGTCCTCTGAAGAGAAACGCCGTCGGCATGCGGTTTGTTCGTGCTGTGTCAGCCGCAGGCCTGGCTAGGGCAATTCCAGACTGGACCCGCTGGGTACGTGGCTCTTAGGTCGAAAGCTCAATGCAAGAGCGGCGCCGGGTGTGCTAGGCGTTCATCACTCTCAGGTAAGTCGGTGTGAAAGAGGAGTTTTTCGCACTATTTCTCCAAATGTGCAAAAACTGTGCAAATATTTAACGGTCAAACACGCGAAGGTCCCGGTTTCACCAGTGCAATCGGCCACCCTCCGCGCCCGTTTCGATGCACTACTCGAGGAATTGCCAGCTACTGCGTCGGTGTTCGAGCGCCTGTTTGACCTAATAGAAACATCAAAACAGAAAAAGGTCCGCGGCCGCAGAGAATATCGGTAACAGTGTTCCGCCCAACATTCCCGAAACAGCTGCAAAGCGCAGTGCAGCCTCGACTTCTACGACGAGGTACCCGCCATGGCTGATGGCATCAAGGGGATACGCTTGGTCTGATGGTGGAGCGTCGTTGCGGTTTGACCCCCCCTGTTCAGCCGCTCAAGCTGCCGGTAGGCTTCAGCATGATGGTTGTGCACCGGCCTCGTATGCGCGGACGGCAAGGATCTTGATCCTTCTGCGCGCTCATATGGAGCAAAGATCATCTGCCATGGCCACTCGAGGTCGCTAGCGAGCGTTCCGGCATTAGCAATGTTCATCACCAGCCGATCTTGCAGGGGGCGCTGATCGTTCTTCACCAGAAACGTTGCCTGCCACGCTTGAACGACGATCGC
This sequence comes from Xylophilus ampelinus, assembly GCF_003217575.1. Lineage (GTDB taxonomy): Bacteria > Pseudomonadota > Gammaproteobacteria > Burkholderiales > Burkholderiaceae_C > Xylophilus > Xylophilus ampelinus. Next base: position 124,613 of record NZ_QJTC01000007.1, read on the forward strand.
CACAAGCGTACGGTGCGCGTGACCCCTCTTGCATGGCTTGTCCCACACCTGATCCTCGCGCCAGACGGACACCACTGAGCCCTAGCTATCAGGGCAAAGCAAGTGGGGGCTGTTTTCAAGCACCAGCCATTGCGGCGACATCGACTCGTCGGTCTAAAGAGCCACATATGAACAGCCCAACTTTGAGACTTTTGGTTTTGTCGGACTTGCACTTGGACCACGACGCGGACCTGATCGTCCAGGGCGGGCCGCTCAACCAAGTCGGCGTCGATGTGGTCGTGCTGGCAGGAGACATCGATGAAGGCCTCAAAGGCCTGCGCTGGGCCCGCACGGCATTTCCCCACACCCCAATCGTCTACATCGCAGGAAACCACGAGTTCTACAAACGGGACTGGAGCAAGCATGTCCATGAGATGCGGAGCACGGCGCAGCAGCTTGGGATCCACTTTCTCGAGCGCGAAGCGGTTGAGATCGGCGGTGTGCGGTTCCTTGGATGTACGCTCTGGACCGACTTTGAAATCAATGGTCCAGGGGAGGCTCAGGCGTGCCGGCGCGAGGCGCAATACCGGCTCAACGACTACCAACAAATACGCTACTCGCGCACTTCGGAAGACGCAGAGTTCTACTGGCTGAAATCCAAAACGATCGTGCCTGCGATCACCGTGAGGCGTCATCGCCAAAGTGTTGAGTGGCTGGAGGCACAACTGGAGCAAAGCCATCCAGGCAATACGGTCGTCGTGACGCACCATGCTCCTCATCCAAATTCGATCCCGCCCAGCTACGTGGGGGATCCGCTGACACCAGCGTTTGTCTCGGACCTCGACCGGCTCATGGGCCGCTCAGCCTTCTGGATCCACGGCCATGTGCACGAAAGCTTTGACTACTATATTAGGGGCACAAGAGTGCTGTGCAATCCCCGGGGATATAGTTTTGACCGGCCTCGGCGCGGTGAGAACGATGCATTTTCCTTTTCGTTTATTGTCGATATAATTCCGCGAGACGTAGTTAATTAATATTTCTTGGGTTATTATGAAGTGCGCACATAGCAACAAGATGTCGAAGTAGATAAACCCTCGCCTCTCATGGAAAAAGCGCCATGGAATAACGATCATAAAAAATCGGGTTAAATGCCATCCTGCGCCGATGGATTTAAGTGGTGCAGAAGGTAGCCGCATCATTATGGCCGCTGCCAAGCGTGTAATATTAATCCATGCTGAAGTGATAAAGGCATTGGCAACTAGAACTCGGCCTCGCTGACTTGGCTGTTTCCTCGCGTCACCCATGGATAGTGAGCAGGCATTTTTTGGCGAAGCAGGAATAGGTGGGTCTGCCGCGCGCAGAGCAGCCTTATGACTATTGCGCCCGGGTTTTGGAGGCAGTATATTAATAAATCAAGAATTCCCTTTGTAGTTACTGCAGTTCAACGGGATTTGCAATGGCGGCAAGCCCGTTTTGCAGCCTTCCATACGGCAGGTTTCTGCATGATGCAGGTGTTTCTCTTTTCTTGCCGCGAATAATATCCAAGCGAAGTTGATCAGGCAATAAATTCACTAATGGTGAAGCTTGTCGAATATGATTGACTTCGCCCGGACTTCTACAATGCCCCAACCCAATCCCGTTTATTAATGATCTGCACCCATTGATCACGCAAAAGTTTTGAGTGCGGTGAAGCATGTCCGGCGAGCCGAAAGTGCAAGCGCCCTACCTGTAAGTCGGGGTGGAGGGAGATGATGCGCATCGCTTCGCGGTGCATAAGTAAAATTTACAAGTCCTAGAAATAATAATGCTTTTCTTTTGTATATTTTACGATCCTGATAAAAATGCGTATAGCCTGAGTGGGGGCTGCAACCTGCAATCGATTATGCGGTAGCAAAAGGCATTAATTGGCTTGTGTTTTTCAGAAGGCCTACTCAATAGCTATCAGTACTGGGCCATAACCTGAACCTAGCACCAACTCGACATAAAGGGACTTTCGCCCGACGATAACGGCGAGCATTGGGCGCTTGTCACGACGCTGCACTGCCAACCGGCTCCACTCAGATCTATCAAGAACAGAAGGATGGGGATAGTCTTCAGGATGGGTGTGCCATTCGCCTAAGTAACGAATAGTTCCCTGGCTCGCCGTCCAGCGAGATAGGGCGATCGTTTCGTGACCAAATGGCATGCGCTCGAACATATAACGAAACCGCTTGTCCAATGCAGTGGGAATCGTCGCTAGTTCGATCAGCAGATGGTTACCATGCACGGAGCCGAGCAGAAGCCCGCCAGCCTCGCAGGCTGCATCGCTGCCCTGAATATGCTGACGGAATGTCTCCAGGGTACCCGTCGAAAAATGCAGCAGCCTGCTTTTGTCGCTGGTTGCCCAGGAACTCAGGAATTGCATATGGGGCATTCTCGATCTCGCAAGGGATCGCAATCGGGTGTAGCAAGCTGATGGGTCCGGTCTAACAGCCGGGTCTGCAACGCTGGAGAATGAACACCGTTGATCCAATCGAGGGCCATCTCGGCGCCTAAGCTAGCTGCCTGCACTGAAACCGAGGCCGGAAAAGGCACGTACAAGCCCTCGCATCCATGGCCCGCCAACATAGTCGGAAGAGGATTAAGGGTCGAGCGAAGTTCGTCCCTGCGGTGGCTGTGCCACAGACATCGGTAGCACGCACCAGATGAGTTCGTTCTTAGAAGCGCGCGCACAGCCGTTCCCGGCCCTTCAATCCAGACAGAAAGCATGGGCGTGGGAGCTCGATAGCGGCCGCACAGCCAGTGCCCCAAAGATTCTTCGCCAGTGGCATCGATGAGCAGGTCAAGCTGCCCCAGCTGGGCCTGCCTGACATCCACGGAGAGCGCATGAATCTCGGCGCCTGGCGACATTCGTATGAGCTCCTTCGACATAGCCTCGGCCTTGTTCGACAACAGATCCGGGAATCCGAGGCGATGCCGCCCGATGTTTTGCGGAAGGAGGCAATCAAAATCCACCAGCGTGAGCTTGCCGCCGCGTGTTCCTGCTCCAGCCTTGACCAGCATGTCCGACAGGTATCCGCCGATCGTGCCGCAACCTACAAGTGCGATTCTTTTGTCTGCCAGCGTCTTTGACTTAGGAATGTTGCGTTGGGTCAGATACCGGTCATCGATCCTGATCATCGAGACGAGCATCACCTTCAGCCCATAGCTCGAATCCTTGCGCTTAGCAAGCTTGGACTTTTGAACCAACGCTTGGCGGTCAAAGAGAACAGCGAAGCCATAGGTCATCAATGGCGATTCGATGACGATCAGTACGCCATTCGCCTTTTTGTTTTCCCCTTCCTTGATCCGATCGTGAATCTTGCGCCGACACCGAGGGTCCAAGGTGCCCTGCCAAGCCAAGACATCACCCACTGTTTCGGGCGGCCAGTGGCTGGTCAGGGGCCGGGGTTGTGCGGTGGTCTTGACCCGGTAGGTCAGGATCGTTTTGTCGGTGGCCTGGTAGCCGAGCGAGTTCAGCTTCCTTTTTGTTCGATCTCCGTTATCGGTGATGAACCACAACGGATTTCCATTAGCTTGCGCGACGATGCAGTTCTGCCGGCCCAGATCTTCGCCTTGCATGTCCACAAAGCAAAGCCAACCGTTCCAATAAGCAAAGAATTCTTCCGCGAGATCTTCGATCATCTCGCCCTTCAAGATCTGTCCGAGCACCGCGGCCGCGAGTTGCAGGCACGCCAAGGACTGCCCTATTGGGTCGTATATGTCCAGAACGACCGTTCCCTTGGCGAGATAGCACAGGCCGCCATCCGCGCCAAGATGAGGAACCGCCTTGGGCAGCTCGGAGGGAATATCGAGCAGTCGAATGCGAGGTAAGTCGAAGAAGGTGGGGTCGAGCTGAACTTCACACTGACAGCCCCTGTCTGCGCCAGGTGGGATCAAAAGCCCACGCAGCTTGAACCAGCCGTCATCCGTTTTGCCGACAAACTCAAAGCCTTGCTGCCGAAAGGCCTCGATCACTTCCGCAACTGCCGCGACGCTGCTCATCCGGCTTTCGTTCGTCCGACCAGTTCGCTCGGACCAGCCATGGCTGGTGCTGCGGCGATGGTGGCGGCAATGGATACCACCTTGACCCGATCCGGCTCATTCGGAAAACGCGGGCCGAACTCGCCTCGCATCCAAATGCAGGCCTGCGAAGGGCTGCCGGCGTCGGTCGCGCCGCGAAGGACCTTCTCAAATTCTTCGAATGCTTTCGCGCCATCTTCGACTGCGTCAGTGCCAAGGCGTTCCGTGAGCGACTCCGACAGATCCACGGGGTTGTGCACCCCCGCACGCAGTCGAGCCGGCAGTGCTGCGACGACGTCCAGCAGTGCCAAGTCGTCGCGCCGATCCCGTTTTTCGAATAATGGAGCTGCAGCGGCCATCAACAGAATCGAAGTCGGCCCGCCACTGGACCACCGCCAATCACGGAACGCCTTCAAGTAACGAATGACGCGGCGGAATTGTTCGCCCTTGACCTCCACCTCGCCAAGAAACCATTCCTTTACAGGCCTGGGGTCGGAGGTCATCCAGTTGCACTCGCGGTGGGCAAGGAGCACCTTGTCAGCACGCAACGCCGTCCAGGCATCCCGCTCTGCCATGTTCACCGCTTCCGTTAGCGAGTCGTAACCGTGTCGTTCCATCGCTTTCGCAAGCGTCAGGAACTCCTCGTCGGGGATGGCGTAGAGCGGGATGTCGATATGAGCAAAGGCAGCAATGACGATCCGAATACACGTTGGCTTGTCCGTAACGAGTTTCCAGCTTTTCTTCTCGACCAGCGGCTTCAATGCATCTTCTGCCGCAGCAAAGAACACCGTTGCTGCCCTGCTGGGGCGCTTCGTTTGTGAGACGAAACTCAAGGGCAAATAGCAACCATCATCGACATCCGCCTGCTGTGGCTGTTGTGCTGGTGCGTTCAAAGTCTTGTATGCCCACGATCCTTGAGTGAAGAAGCGCGGTTGCGGCACGTCGTCCGTATAGCCGCGTTCGTTTAGCGCCCGCGGAATGCCGGTGCGCAAGCAATTTCTAACATCGTTGCGGGCGCTAGCGATCCATTCACGTTGTTCGGGTGACAGGTCCAGCTCTTCATGCATGCAGGATTCGTCATCAACGGTGGTGAAGAAAAGCGGGCTCAGATTCAGCATTTGGCCTCCGGAACATTTTTGTTGGGGCCGTGATAGAAGATGGGTGCGCCGGCCTGGTGCGCTCGAAACGGTTGAAAAAGAGGATCGCCAAGTGCGCGTTGCGCTGCGTGGTTCCCGCGGTCCTTGAGCGTATTCGTAGCGCCGATGGAAACCCGGTCCAGCGCTTTCACGTCCTTGCTTTGATCAGGCGTGGCTTTGTCGTCGATTTGGAAGTAGTTGTTCCCCAATGACTGCCGCAGCATGTAGTCCACTGACGATTCCTGGGCGGAGATGACTAGGTCAAACAGCCCCCCGCGCCACTTGCCGAATCCTCGGTCGAGGCTGGCGTCACCACGGACGGTTGCGCCGATCGTCATGGTGCCGATCGACAGCACACGAACCAGCGCACCCTGTTTCGGTGCCAGGAACGTGTCGACTTCGTGCAACCCGAACAGACCGGGCGCGTTCCCTACCAATCCACCATCGGCGAAGACGCCGCGATCGTTGCGCGCCAGCGGAAAGTACACAGGGGCGGCGGCAGTCGCCAACGCCACATCGACGATCTTCATGCGGTGATCCAACTCGAAGGAAGGATGGTGGGGTGTCTTGAAGAATTGTCCGCGCCCCGTGGAGTAATTGACGGCCGGCACGAGAACACGATGTCTCAGATTGCCGATCGTGGAGTCTTGGAAACGTTCGGTCAGCACCCCCCGCAGCCCTGCGGAATCGTGCTTGGCACTCAACCAGAAACCCAAAAGACGCCGAGCAAGACTGCGACAACCAAAGATTCGGGACCCCTGCTTTTCAAATAGGGCTTTGAGTTCGGCGGCAGGAATTTCTGCGGCGAGTCCCAAGGCCAGCATCCCGCCTGCGGAAGTGCCGCAGATCAGGTCGAAATGCGAAGCGATGGGGCGCCCCAGCACGGCTTCAAGCTCGGCAAGAACCGTCGCTGTGTACAAGCCGCGATAACCTCCCCCAGACAGGGCGAGCACGTGGTAGGTGGGCACGCCCGTCATGGCGCTCAGCCCTTCGGCGGGAAGGAGTCGTTGCCGTGGCTGTCCTTGTCACGGATGCGACCGTTCGGACGGTGGATGACCAATTCGGATTGCTGGTTGCGCGCGATGTCCCGCCCCGCGTCAATGGCCTGCTGCTGCGTGTCGTGCAAGGAGGTTGCACGCCCATTGCCGGCACCCTTGACGGCCCAACCGTCCTGATGAGGAACTACATGCTGATTTTTGCCTGTCATGACGAATTTCCTAAAGTTGAATCATCGAGACCCAGGCCAGTCAGCCGGGTTGCCAATGGCTACCCTCTGCAGCAAAATATGTTGCTCATACAGACAACGGGTGAGCCAAGCCAAATCAGCAGGTTGAATTCTTGGAATCAATGCCTGTTGTCTGGATGGACAACAATGTATCAGGATTATTGCCAGGCTGCAAATGGGCCTTTCGCCGCAGAACGCGGCTGCTGCAAGAGGGGCGCAAAGCGGCCTATCCCGCAGTCTCAAGGAACACTACGAATGTCACAAACAGGCTTGGGCGTCGCCCTCAAGACGCTACGCGAGCGCAGAACTCTCTCATTGCGCGAAATCGGTCAACTCTCTTCGGTAGATCATGCTTATGTGCACCGACTGGAGTCAGGCGAGAAGGCAAACCCGTCGCCAGATTTGATCGAGAAACTGCTGAGAGTTCTCAAACCGATCGAAAGAGATGCTGCGCTGGTGATGTGGCTTGTTGACCATGCGGAGGCCGATTCCCGTCTTGTCGAATTCGTGCTGAACGAGCCTTCCATCACTATCGACATCTTTTCGGCTGCGGCAGGAGTGAGGCATCGTGGAAATGCCAGGCCCGATCCCGCGACGCTTATTGCCAGGATAAAAAGGGCGTTCGAGGACGAGGACGAGGACGAGGACGAGGACGAGGACGAGGACGAGGACGAGGACGATTGAGCATGGATGAATCGGATGTCAGGCAGAAAGCGCGCACCTTTGTTGCGAAGGTTGATGTGTCCAGCATTCGGGAAGATCTGACACCCTATGTGGTCGCAGCCAACGCCAAGGTCAAGAGAGATGAACTTGGCGAAGGCGAGTCCGGCTACACGATCACCAAACCAAATGGCAAGCACGTCATCACGGTGAACTCGCTGGAGACAGAAGAACGCCAACGCTTCACCATCTGCCATGAGATCGCGCATATCGTGCTCGCCCTGGAGTCGAGCCACGACGAGGTGCCGTCCTGGTCCTATGCGAAGCGGCATCCGAACGAAATCGCCTGCGACACCTTCGCCGCAGAATTGCTGATGCCCTATCAGCAATGGCTGTCGCTTTTGCCCAAGGAAGAACCATCGCTGGAACTGATCCAGCGCATGGCAGACGTGTTCAACACATCATTCCCCGCCGCAGCATCACGGTTCGCGTCCCTCAGCGACATCCCGTGCGCCTTCGTCACCATGGAACGTGGTGCAGTGCGCTACGCGGCGCGCTCCACCAGCTTGCGACAGGCTGGGGCTTGGATATCTCCCAGGTCTGTGATCCCTGTCGGCTCCGTGGCCCACCGCCTCCGTTCTGCATGCAGCAGTGCCGCTGACACGGATGAGGTTGCACAAGACATCTGGTTTGATAACTGGGAAAAGGGGCTCGACCTTCGGGAGCTCTCAAGGCACTACGCACGCACTGACACCACAACGTCGCTGCTGTGGTTCGACAGCGAAGATTTACTTGAGGTCGAGATGAACCGCTTCGGTGTGCGTGTCGAAGACAATGGCGGCTTAGCGGAGCTTACGGGGCAACTACGCTGGCCAGGGCGGAACAAGCGTCGATAGCAATTGACGATCTGAGACCCTGCGGCATCGTTGCTGACGACGACTCAGATGTGCTGCTGCCTTCGCTGGACGCCCTCTCCATCCGTCGAAAAGGAAGAATCGGCGCGTGGTTTTCACATGTGGCTAACTCTGCTTGCGACTACATCACTGCTAGCTTCCAATGATCGACTTCAATCCTGAGACGTTCGAGCACCAATTTAGAGCACTTCTGGCCGACCCCGACTCGGATTTCGAAATCGACGAACTTGACGATGCGCTCTTAAAGGCGACGGCTGGCGCCGAGGATGCGAGGGCCTGTGCATATATCGCTGTTGAATTGCTTTCAAATGGAGGCCGTCCGTGGGAATTAGCCTATGCTTTGAACACAGCCGTATGTGCAAGTTGCATGTCCGGAGATACCGAACGCGTTAGGCGATACTTTAAACAGCTCGTAGATTTAACTATCGCGGAAGGCGTCAACCTAGCGGCGCTTTCGGCGGCGGAGAATGTCAGCCGATTGCTACCGGGCAACGCCAAAGCCGACTATGTACCAAACGTGCTCTATGAGGTCGTGCGGCTGTACCTGCACTTGGGAGATTTCGAAAAGGCGATTCAGAACCTCATCACAGCGGCACACCTTTTCGCCGACTTCGGTGCATTCCAGCCGGCGTACCAGTCTTTGAATGAAGCGCAAGAGCTGGCGCGAGAGCACAGCCTACTCGAGCCTTACACGAAGACCCTTGGCGCGCTGCACTCGATCTGTCTCCTTGAGGGGGATTACGGCTATGCCGAGCAGGTTTGGCCGACGTTGGTTCAGAAGTACTCTGAACTGGGAGAGCCCGTTCCCACGCACTTGACCTTAAACCGTGCGACGGTGCTCTTTCAGACCGGAGTGCATTACACGGCCCGGACCGCATATGAGGAAGTCCTTTCGGTCATGAATTCCGACGATGCCATGCGGCCAATGGTACTTATGAACCTATCGGCATGCCTTCGAGAACTGGACGAGCCCAGTCATTCTGCGGAGCGGATGTCTGAAGCACGAACGTTGATGTTTTCGCTTGACGAGGTCGATCCCGAGCAACGGCTGGAACTGGAACTGATGGCATCGAGAAATGCCATCGAGGCGAGCAATCCCGTCGAGGCCGTCGCATGTCTGCAGCGCGCCACTATTGATCTGGATGCCGCAGTCGCCTTGGTCGAGAAGCTGCATTACCGACGTGGAATACGCGATCGCTACGTGCGCCGAATGGAGAAGCAGCTAGCGAGCCTTCCGGTCGCCGGTTGCGCCAAAGATGTAGTTCGAGTTATCGCAGCAACGCGGGCAAACCGCGTCTCGGATTGGCTTTATTTCCTGGAGTGGGCTAAGTCGCTGACCCCAAAGCTCACCTCGCAAGAAAAAGACGAGCTCGATCGCTTGGTTGACCACCTCGCCAAGCATGGATCGCCACACCTTTTCGGATACCGGGAGAAGTACGACGATCCCATGTCGGCAATTTCAATGCCTGACCCGTGGCGTGATATCTCAGAGTACGCCGACAAGGTGACAGCTCGTTATGGCGTGGAACGTCCCTTCCAGGGTGCGACTTCCGAACGCTGCTCTCTGACCATTTTCGAGCGACTGGGTGAAGGCTATGCCATCCTCGTAAACCTACTAACTGCCGATCACAAGATGCTACTGGTCCTCGGGGACCGATATGTCCTGTGCGATTTGCCCGAGGCGCACACTAAAGCTTTTCACTTGGCCTTGGTGCAGCATGGCCAGGAGCCAGGCCAAGGCAAGAGCAGGGCGCTCGCTGAGGCCGTGAACAAGTACCAAACGGAATTGCTGAAGCTGCTCGCTCCCATCCTAGACGAGCTTGCTGTGGCCGCCACATGCAAGGGAGTCATCTTCCTGCCGGATGGTATGAATTTGACGCCGATCAACTTAGTGATGGTGGGACATCCCAAGATCCGTGCACGCATGGCCGCCGGCGAGTTCGACGTCCGCACGTGCATCGCACTCTATCCCGCCAAACGTGTAGCTGGTGCGCTGTATACCTGCCTGGGAATCGTTGAAAGCGGGTCTGGCCTTCAATATGATCGCACGGACATCGAGGGGTTCTTTAAGGGCGTCGGGACGATCGGGACCGTACTGGAGGAACCTGGGTGGGATGAATTCGCGGACCGGATGGTGTCAACGGACGCGCTTTTTCTCTCCCATCACGGCGCTTCCGTCGGTCTTTTCACGGATCCATTCTTCGCAGACATGGCAGGGGGCGTCAAAGAAAGCGCCATGCAGCTAAAACATCTTCAAGGTGCGGCCTTCCGATGGCCCCATCGGGTTGTGGTTTTGGGCACCTGCCATAGCGGAAGCCTCGTCAATCACAACTATCAGCAGAGTTTTCGCGCGCACGAACTGATGGGTTTTCCGGTCGTATTTCTCCTGAACGGCCGCTCGGAGGTCCTTGCCGCGTCATGGGCAATTCTCGACCGATTCAACCTGCTGTACACAACACTCTTTGCACCGGAGCTCCGGGAAGCTCATCCCTCGCAGGCCGCGAGCACGGCACTAGCCAAGCTAGTCGAGCTTTCCGCCAAAGAGCTTAAGGTCCTGGTGCATCAGGCATTTCCCCCAGAGACGCAAATTTCGGATGACTTGTTGTCGCAGATGGACAACTTGCGGAGGCAGCCATTCTGCTATGGAGCGTGTAGTACCTATACCTTGCTGTAGCCTTGTTAAATCCAGCGATCGCTTGGCGCCAGTCGGGATGGGGCCGCTTGCCGACGGTAAGCGGTAATTTGCGCACAGCTGCCGGTCATGTCGGCACTGCGAAACGCCACTAAAGGCCCTAAACCGTCATACGTCAGGCCGCATCGGATGGCCCGCTCTATCATGACCATCAAGGGGCGCGCCGCGCCCACCATCACACCTCTCCATGGACGTTTTCCACGTCGTCATCGACACCAGCATGATGCGCGCGGTGCCTTTTCAGCACGCCGATTTCGTGCGCCTGCTGAAGCTGGCTGAACTAGGCAAGGTCAAGATCTATTTCCCGCGCATCGCGCTGGAGGAAGAGCGCACAGCCCAGCTAAAAAAGCACGAGGATGCAGTCATATTCATTACCCAGGAAATCGCAAGACTGCAGCGCGGCACTCTTGGGATGCTGGTCGAAGGTCTCCCTCTGCCCGGCGTGGAGCTTTGGGACCTTAAAGCGGTGACGCGCAATTCTGCCGAAATGTTCGGGGCTTTCGTAGCCAAGCACAAGATTGAGGTCATCGAGATTTCTATGGAACATGCAGTCGCCGCGTGGGCGCGCTACTTCGATGTGAAGCTACCGTTCGATGCGACTCAAGTGCGCGAAGAGCGCCGCAAGGACATACCTGACTCATGGATCTTGGAAGGCGGCCGAGAACTGAAACGCCGAACGGGCGTCCACTGCGCATTGGTCCGCGACAAGAAACTCGCCGACGCGTTCAGAGCAGAGGGTTTCCAGGTCTACGACGGCTTTCAGCGACTCTTGGACGATGTTGAGGCTGCAACTGCGGTGGAGCCGATCAAGAAGCCCGCTGACGAGGAGCCACCGGTTCCCCTCGATCAGCTTCGGGGGCCCGAGTTCAGCGAGATGGACGTGCTCGTGCTTGGCATGATTGAAGCGCTGAACACACCGTCGAAGAACGACCTGCTAGCAGCGGTCGCGCGCGCCGGTTACCGAGCCGACATTGCCGAGCACGAAGCACGGACGCTGGTGTTAGCCGGCCGTCTGACCGAAACCGCGACCCACTTCATCCCGACCAGCCGGGCTTTGGCCAAGGCTGCTGCCGGGAAGGAGATTGTCACCAACGCGCTCCTAAAGATCGTATGAGTGACTTTGATCTGCGCTTGTCGGCGTTTTCCAGGTTGATGGCTGTCAAGTCGGCCGCTGTCGAGGAGCGTCTCAGCCAGGAATACGCGCGCGTCGAGCAGGCGCTGCGACATAGCAGCGACTACGACGAGCTCACGCAGTCGCTCAAGACCCTGGGAGTGCTCGTCGCGCGGTACCACATGGCCGCGACAGACCTGTTGGATGACTTCGTGATTTCGATAGGCGCGCGCGAGTTGACCGTCGACGGCGTGCCGATCCCAGCTTCTCGCACGCGCTACCGCTCTGCGAATCACCTGTTGCTGGATGCAATAGACATCGCTGCGATGATTGCGTACGTCCATACCAAATGGTTCGTCGGCTTCCTACTAGCCTTATCTGGCCATGCTGACAGCGAGGTGGTCAAGCGGGTTCAGCAAGCGCTGAACAAGTTGGCGAGCTTCGATCTTGACGTCTTCTATGGCGACCCGCCCCGTGGAGCGGAGCCCCAGACACGCCTAGTGAATTATTTCTCCGAGTTTGACGACGACGCGCTTAGGCACGCGTCACCGCTTCTCATGGGCATGTTGGAACAAGTCCTGTCCCCATCCATTGAGGGGACATCCATGACCACGTATGACACGATGACCTTCCGCCGCGGCCAAATTGCGAACGAAGGCGGGGTCGCGGAAATGCGGGCCGCGGCCATCGAGCTCTGCACTCGCTTGTACGCGCTGGATCGTTCCGTCGACCATCGCAAACGGGTCTTGCAGACACTGGATACCGCGTCTCGCAGGGAGAACGCCGGCGGCGGTGCACAGACCTCCGCGATGTTCGAGCGTGACGCGATCACAGTGCTCGAATTTCTTCGTGAGCTTGTAGACAAGGAACCGTTGCCTCTTGTGCAGTCCATCGAGCACCAGGCCTACTGGGACTACTATCACGCAGCATCGCCTGAGGTGAAGCGCAAGGCGCTGGAGATCCGAGATGCCATTGATGCGCACGCGGAGTACCAGATCTACAAGCAGCTCATCGGCTTCGAGGGCGTCTTTGGCAAGTGGGAGGACCTGAGTCGATCCGATGACGCCTGGGATTTCCGCGACGACAAACGGCGCGCGGTTATGCGCGACTTCCTCGCCGGCATCAATGCACAGACCTACATCGAGTGGCGTGATCGCATCTTGCGGTTCTCGGAAACACGGTCCAACGACATGGCCATGTTCCCCATTTTCTACGACTTCTTGTCGGGACTGGGGCAACAGCAACCGGACATGGCGCTAGAACTCCTTATAGCGCACGAGGAGGTCATGGACCCCTTCCTGATCGCCCTCATGCGCGGCTTGTGGGAAAGCCCCAGCTACGTCAAGGTCGAGACTGTGGTCTTGAATTGGATCAAGGAAGGGAAGCACCTGGCGAACATCGCCAAGTCTCTCTACACCGTGGGTGCTGGGCGGCTCAATGTGCTGAGGCAAGTGATTGATCGCGGCGCTGAGCTGAATGCCCGCGCGGCGATTGTTCAGTCTATGGGAGTGGCCGCAAACTTGTTTGTGGCGGGGGCGAATGCAGCAAAGGATGAGTTCCTGCACGCCCTGCGCATCATGGCGGCGCTCGAAGATACAAGCTGGGCCAATGTGATCTGGTTCAGCAAGGACTTTCGCACCCTGGTAAATGCCATGACGCCGACTGAGCGCGCCGAAGTTCTAAAGTCTCTGACGGCACTACCGGAGTTGGACTATCAGGCTGAAGACGTTCTGTACGAGATCGGCAGGCATGATCTGCAAGCTGTTGTCGAGTTCGTCATTGCACGGCTCGCGCATGACCGGATGCTTGCGAAACAGCGAAAGCTACTGGAACTTGAAGACAAGGCAGTCGGGTCGGACAAGTTCGAGGCGATCCCGTATCAGCTCACCAAGCTGAACAAGCTTTTCGAGAAGGCACCAGAGGCCTTGCTCAAGGTGTTGCGCAGCGACTTCGACGATGAAGTTCGAGCGATGTTCGTCTACCGAGGCGTACGCTTGGTCCGCGCCACGTTCCCGGATTACGGGCCTGAGTTGGAGAAGCTGTTGCTCGAATATGTAGCGACTGGCCGAGAAGACGACATGGAGTTCGCCATCGGGATCTTGCGCGCCTACGAGGGTTCGCCAGCAATCCTGCCGGTTTGCAAAGCAATCGTCCGCGCTGTGCCGGAGCGGTCGCGGTTGTGGAACGAAGTCGGAGCAGCGATTGAGACAACAGGTGTTGTTTCGGGCGAGTTCGGTATGGCAGAAGCCTACGAGCGCAAGCTGCAGTCCCTCGAGCCCTGGAAGGCTGATGAGGACGAGCGCGTGCGCAGCTTCGCAGAATGGCTCTCGGACGGGCTTGTCAACTTCATTGCACAGGAACGCCAGCGGGCCGAGCAGGGGCTAGCCCTGCGCAAGTACCGGTTCGGCAGCGGTGAGTGAGGGTGAAATGGGGGGCAAAGTAGGCTGCCGCCCCGATAAATTGAAGGGGTCTGAAGACCCCTTCATTCAACACAGCAGCAGTCCTTGCAAGTGAATCAGTCGGATCGGCACTCCCCTAAAACAGGCGTTTGTGAGCTTCCGCGTTCAGTCTGAAGCAGACGTTCAGCGCCGCAGCGGCAAAGTCAGCTTCTGGTCGTTCTTCGCAATGCGTCGCGAAAGGCAGGTTTATCGGTGACAGTTTCTGATCTGGCGTTGTTGGTGTGCCTACCAATTGCATCATCTTCCGACAGTAGGGACTAACGCACGAACGTGCCAAGCTCTACCTGCAGTGGCGGGACGGCGTCGTCCCCCAAATCGATTTCTGGCGGCCTACGAATGAAGGGTGCCGCATACGTCGGCCAAACGTCTGACTTGTCCCATACGTCTCGGATTGCTGCGGTTGGGAAGCCGCCTGCAGCATCTTCTTCAGGGGTGCTTCGTAGTTACTGCAGATTGGGCTATTGTGAGGGGCATTTTTATGGCATCCCGATGAAGCAGCGTCGACAATCTATCGTCTTCTTACGCGTAAGTAGCCGACCACGAAACATGGAAGTTGTTGACAGTTTGTACTGCGCCTCGTAGCGCCAAATTACCCTTATGAAGTACGAATACCCAGTCACTCCAGCCGATCCGACCAACGACTGTATCAAAGCCATCCAAGGAGCCCTCGCAATTGAGACTGAACCGGTCTACATTACTGTGCACCCAGCCGAAGGTGCTGTTTGTGACGAATGCTTTCCTAACGTCTCGAGTCAGGTCGAACGCAATGGGGGACAGCAGGTGCTGGGATGGACAGTATGGGAGTTGCCCGGTGCGTTCTATGAGGCCGAATTCCACGCCGTCTGGGAACAACCAGACGGGTCGCTTGTAGACGTAACACCGAAGAGATATGAGGCGCGCCGAATTTTGTTTTTGATTGACGGCAAAGCAAGGTATGAGGGACGCCAAGTGAACAGCTTGCGCATACCTGTTTCACGCGACCCAGCGGTTCTGGACTTCATCAAGGCTAGCAATGCAGAGTTTGAAATTCTGAATGAAGGCGACAGAAGCACCCAGCACGGACAGATTGCCCTTTCTGGTTCCGATTTGAATCGCTACGACGCAATCCAACAGATGAAGGTCGATTCCTTCCTAAAACTACGTCGCGTGGTTCGCGACATAGGGCCGTACACACCATGCGTTTGCGGATGCGGCCGGAAAGGGAAATGGTGCGCTAGCGCAAGGTAGCCAGGCCTGAGCCAAGCTCAAACCGACGATGGGAGATGCATAGAGGCTAATTAATTCTAGTCAAGCCACAGCGGTGGTGGCGTAAACCAAAAAATGTTTGAGCGGATCACGGAGCGATTATGCTTCTCGAGGCATCCAAAGCGAACGGGATGATCACGATATTTCAACGGAGGCTTCGAAGATGTTTCAAAAGTCCTCTTGGCTTCCACAGCAGCGAAGACCTGCCGCACGCCTAATATCTATATCGAGCCGATTAATCATTAGTTACCGCATTCTCGGCTAGCCTAATAAAGGCTAGCTGGTATTGATAACTTGATTTATTTTTTGACTTGATTTAAATCGACTGGATTGCGCATAATCGAGGCTGATTTTTTTCGGTTGTGCCACTCGACTAATCTATTGGCGCACAATGCAAAAATTAAGCTGTTTGCAATGCTTAACGAAGAGAGCTGAAAATTTGGGTATTTTAAAAAGGTAAACATTACCGACCAAGGCGCCCACACCAAAAACCAGAAAAACTGCAATGTCTTGGCTATAAGATAGGCGACGGGAAAGTTCACATAGAGTAGAAGAAGTGGAATTAGCAGCATTACAACCCAGCCGCCAACAAGGTGTACAAAAAAAGCAGTAAAATCCGCATTAGAATCTTAGCTGGCGTAAATTTTTAATTTCTTTGATTATTTCATTCTTAGAGGAAGCGGGCTTTCCCTCAGTGCAAATATCTTTTATCCAAAATTCGTACTGAGTTCTTTTTTTGTAAATCACATCGACTTTCCATACGCAAGCCCGAGAGCTTTCCGCAACTGGACTTTCTACGAGAGCAATTGTTGCAGGCCAACCATCGACGCGGGCATTTATTTCCGAATCGGTGCTGCATATACGCGCACCATCTTTTATAAATCGCCACTTAGTGATCATTATATTCTCATGATGCTTAGAGTGAATTATGTAAGTAACTCTGTTTGGCGATTCGTCTAGCAAGCTCGAAACGTTCTTATTGGCGAGTATTTCGTTTCCCATTTGACTGGTGGACTGATTTGGATTTTCCCTCATTCTGGTGGTGAACTCATCCGGAATGCGTAAATAAGCTTCACTGCCAATGCTGTGCATAACTCCTTTTAATTGAATGCTCGGCTTTTTAAACTGCGTTTCGCCAGCAGGAACTTCCGGTGCGACTGACGGGCATTGAAGCTCATCAAACGCCGCGTAAACACGAGTGCTTAGAAGAATGATGGCCAAAGCACATATCATATTCAATGACTTAATAACTCTGTAATTTATCATGTCCAGCTCCATCCCCATTCGGTAAGATTGCAGGTAGTCGCTCGACTAATGGGAAGGACAGTAGTCTTTTTTGTTGCTGGATCGAAATAGTAATGTTGACCATAAACCATAAACCATAAACCATAAACCATAAACCATAAACCATAAACCATAAACCACAAACGCACCCGCAGAAGCGTCGCTAAAATACTCCATGATTTGATCATTTCCAGCCCTTGACCAAAATCCAAGCCGCCTTAGCTGCAATATCGCTACCAAGTGCGCCATTTTTGCTTGATCAAGAATATCTCCATGGAGTTCAACGGAAGTCCATGGACTCTGATAACTGCGGGCTAGTTTATAGCCGAATGTTGAACTGCCCCCCACAACTGCGCCTGTAGGTCTTTGTAAGCCCTGCTTTCTGAGTAGAGGTAATATCTTGGAATGCCTGCGTAGATGTCGGCGGTCATAGACTCCAATACCCAGTATTTTTCTTTTTCAGTTGACGAGCCGTCTTTAATTGGATCTATTAGTGAGGACGGCATTCCAATCATGGCGAACAAATTAACAACGCTGGGCAACAGCGAATCTGGAATCTCGGCCATGTTGCATGCGCGACTAAATCCGCCGACGGCAGAAGCCTGAATCGGAAATGCTAAAACTACAGCAGCAGCAGCAGCGAAGAATATTTTTTTGATAGTCATTTTAATTTTGAAAGGCATCGGGTGGGAACGAAATATCAGCAGACTCTTGGTTTTGAGTGCAAATAGTAAGGCAAGGCCAATTTGTCGTAACGGGTAAAGACGTAGGCGCTTGACCATTAGGCAGTCTCACGCTAAAACCGACGAAATAGGGCGTCGATACTGGGCCCGAGGGGTTCGTCGGATTTGTAGGGTTCGTCGGGGTGACGCCGCTTCCAAAAACTACCATCTTGGATCCAGGCACAATCGCGTTTGAACCATCGGCATAAATAAGGTGGGCATTGACGGTCTAGCTTTTGCCATCTAACAGATTATTCGGAACTGTCAGTGGTATGTTAAAACCGAAATTAGCAGACGATGTTTCGCAAGAATTTTGAACTGCTTGTTCACGGGCAGAACCCGTACTTCCTCCACCCAAAAATACATTATCCTCGCGATAATTTCCGTTGCCTAGATAGACGCGCTCGTTTCGATAAATATGAATTGCTCTGGGCGCTTCTTCTCGAAATTCGCAAGCCCAGCCTGATATGGATTGCAAAGATGCAGCATCGATGTACCCTCGAATTTCAGGGTAAGGCTTGTAAGCAGTTATTTCCCTCGAGGCGACCCAAGAAGGACTACTTGTTGTTTGAACAACGATATACCGAACTCGGTTCTTGTCTGAAATATCTAAAGATAGCCACTGATAGTCAAATGTGTATTGAGAAATTGAGCCGAAATAGAACCATTGATCGGAACTATTTCTTCCATATATGTTATGTGTAGTTGGTCCCTCTGGAGCTTGGCCGACTTGTAGTCTTACCTGTCTAACCCTTTGATCGAATCCAAGATCCAGATCAATCCACTGAGTGGGGCCTCCGCCTGCATTCCAAAGAGTGTCCGCATTATTATCGGCGGCATCATTTGGATTTGTGATTGCCGCAGATGCGTTAGATATTCGTGCTGGTATGAACTCCCCTCCCGCGTGAGTTGCTGCCGACATCGCGAAAAGCGTCATTGCAAAGATGTATTTTTTCATTTTTTCATTCATTAGTCTTAAGTTGTCTTAGCCGGCGTCAAAATTCATGGATGATACCATATCACTTATTGCTTACTTGGTGCTTTCAAAGAGCATGACCGCCAAGAGATCAGTTGGCGCGACAGCCGCATCGACAAGCTCACCTTCGAGATGGCCCAGTTGAAGCGGGTGAAGTTCGGCCAGAAGACCGAGCAGCTCAATGCCTTTTTTGCCCGTGGCTCCGCAATCGAAGAAGTAGTGCAAATTAGCTTGGCCGCCCTTGAGTCTTCCTGTATGAAATCCACCGTGGCCAACCGGCCATTGCACCCTCTCAAACCGAATGTCTGTTTCCATAAGCTCTACCCCTGATTGTTGTTCCCATTGTGCGAGAAAGGCCCACACGGCGAGGCCACCGAAAGCTTGGACTACTTGGAAATAGTTGATGTTTTCGTAAGACAGGAGCTGATTCATCGAGCCCTCCGTAAGGCTCGGCCAACTATGCCCTACAAGGACAAACGTGTACGCACCCAGCAGTCGCGCATAAAGCAGACAATCTCCCTCGCCCAAGTTACCCATAGCAAGGGCTCAATGGTCGGAAGTCCTGCGCTTGGCCACCCTGGTACACGCCGGCGAGATGACGCGTGCTCAAGCCATGAGATCTGCGGAAACAAGGGTTAAGTTAAAGTCGAGCCAGGCCAGCATCTGCATCGACGTCTACAGGCACTTTCGCAGCGCGGCACCAAATCGACGATGCCAATGGTCAAGGATCCACTGCGTAATTTCCTTGATGAAATTCTCGCCCGCGGTCCGGAAAAACTTCCAGCCAGCCCTTCGGTCCATGCGAGCGCAAATTGCGTATCGCACAAACAGAGAAGGCAGGCCGCCTCCAGTCATGATTCGACTGCTACGCGAAGACGAGCTCAAGACTGCACTGGATGGAGCACATGCCATTGCAGGAGTGGCCGCAGATGCCAACTTCCGCGTAGCTGTTGCCGCCTCTCTTTCGGGCAGTCGGAGGGCCCGCAAGGCAAGGGGTCTCCGTCAAGAATAAATCAACGCAGTTTCGGACGGAGGTGCGGCTCGTGCCGATTCGCGATCCAGATGTGGTCGCCGAGGTGCCAGATTGTGCCGCGGGTGCGGCCATCATTAGCCTGCTGCACACCGCGCGGCTCAACAGGCTGAAGCCCTATGCGTATCTCAAGGATGTATTGGAATGACTGCCGGCACAGCCGGATTCGACGATGACGGACCTGCTGCCATACCGCTGGTCGCTCGCAATCTGAGAGCCCATGCTGTCGGCGTCAAAATGACTTGGTCGGACGCATACAAAACATCCGGAGGTATCACTACCAGACGAGCGAAAGCCAGCCTGCGTCACGTGCTGCCACCCGTGTCGTGAGAAATCGACATCGAAATCTTTTTCCTGAAGTCGAACTTGGCTTTTGCAAGCGCCTTCATTCCAGAAGGTGCCTAACTGAAGAAGAGCTAAATCCGTGATGCCGACATCGTGCCGGAAGAACGGGCCCAACTATCCGTCTCGAAACAGACGGCGGAACTAAACCACAACCAAGGGGACTGTGTTGTTCCTAGCGTTGCGTCGCATGGCGCCATACCACCAGACCACGTTGGACGGCCATGTGACGAATACCAATTTGTTTGAGTTGCTGGCTTTCAAGGATCACGCAAGTACCCTGTGATGAAGGTGCTGAGGATTATGCAGACCTGTCGCAGTTATTTCGCGGCATCGCAGCTATTTCAAGTTGCCACACGTAGCGCCTGCAAGAGAGAGCGCCCAAGCGCCCAGACCCCGCATGAATGCAGGTTTGCGCAGGCGTCTTTGATCGATGACACCGCCTCCGGCAGCCTTGGCCGGATGAAGCACAGCTCAAAGCGATTTGTGCAGACCTTCCCTAGTGTGGTGTCTCAAAAATAAGCCGAACTAAGTTGACGAATGGTTATCCATGAGTTTCCAAGTCCAGGAAACTACAAAGATGACCAGATCAGG
>NZ_QJTC01000008.1 GCF_003217575.1 Xylophilus ampelinus
GCGTGGCCGATCTGGAGCGCTCCATCCGGCAATACATCGACCGACATAACGCCGACCCGAAACCTTTCATCTGGCACAAGAGCGCCGATACGATCGGCGCAAAGGTCGCTCGGGCTGCCCATAAACTTAGTTCGGCTTATTTTTGAGACACCACACTAGTGCATAACACGCGCTGGGCGTGGACTCTGAAAACCGGAATGCACGGCCCGATTATCAGGCGACCTATTTTAAATGCCGGGTCAAATATCGGCGAGCCCTGCCGTTGTGGAGTATTCGCTGGGCGAACGGCATGCGATGAATATCGTCGGGGCCACTATATTCGACCGGATTTTCCTGAAGCACGGTGCTACAGTCTTCGAGCGCTGCATGCATGGCGATGCTTCTCGCCGAAATTACTGCACATTCGGAGATTAAGGGATGAAGGTACAAGTTAATAATAACCGGGTATTTTTCATTCGCGATCGTGGGCGGCAAACCGGTGCGCCGGTATTGCGGCGGATCGTTGCGTCCGGGCTGCTCGCCGCCAGCACCGGTCTGATCGCCGCGGTGCATGCGGCCACGCCCGCCTACATCTGGAGCAACGCCAAGATTATCGCAGGGGGCTTCGTCGACGGAATCGTGGCGCATCCGGCACAAAAGGGCTTGTTCTATGCGCGCACCGATATCGGCGGCAGTTACCGATACGACGCGGCCACCGCCACCTGGGTGCCGCTGCAGGATGCAACTTCGCCCTCCAATTGGCACCAGATGGGCGTCGAAGCGATCGGGCTCGATCCCCGTGATCCGAAAATGCTGTATCTGGTCACGGGCATGTACACGGAAAACTGGGACGGCAACGCGGCGGTGCTGGTGTCGTCCAACCAGGGCGCGAGCTTCGCCTCCTATGCCCTGCCTTTCCGAGCGGGCGCCAACGACGATGGCCGCCATGCCGGGGAGCGCCTGCAGGTCGACCCCAATCTCGGCTCCACCCTGCTGTACGGAACCATGAACGCTTCCGAACAGCGCGCGACCAACGGCCTGTGGGCCAGCGCCGACAAAGGCCAGCACTGGAACAAGGTCCCCGGCTTTTCGGCGTTGTCGAGCGACGGCACCGGTGCGGGCGTGGCTTTTGTAGCGTTCCATGCAGGCGCGGGGCGCGCCGGCAGCGCCACGCACGTCGTCTTCGCGGGTGTGTCCACCGCCAGCGCTGCGTCGACCGGAACCACGCTCTACAAGAGCACCGATGGCGGCACGAGCTGGTCGGCGTTGGTCGGCGGGCCGCAGGGCCAATACCCGACCCATGGGCAGATCGGGCCGGACGGCAATCTCTACATCACCTATGGCAAAGCCATCGGTCCCAACGGTATGACCGGCGGCGACGTTTGGAAGTACAGCGTCGCCAGCGGCACCTGGCGCAACATCACGCCGCCGAATCCCAACGGTTACAGCTTCGGCTACGGCGGTCTGGCGATCGATCCGCAGCGCCCCGGCACCCTGGTGGTCATGACGATGGACCGCTGGTGGCCGGGCGATACCATGTTCCGCAGCACCGATGGCGGTACCACATGGAGCGATGTGGGCGCCTCGGCCACCCGCGACCCGAGCCTGTCGCCCTGGGTCAAGATGGGCAGCAACACGGTGGCCTTCGGCAACTGGGGGCAAGTGGCGGTCGATCCGTTCGACTCCGACCATGCGTTCTACGCTACCGGGCAGACCGTCTGGACGACCCGCAACCTGACGGCGGCCGACAGC
Organism: Xylophilus ampelinus; assembly: GCF_003217575.1. Taxonomy (GTDB): domain Bacteria; phylum Pseudomonadota; class Gammaproteobacteria; order Burkholderiales; family Burkholderiaceae_C; genus Xylophilus; species Xylophilus ampelinus. The sequence goes on from NZ_QJTC01000008.1 coordinate 1,732, forward strand.
GGCGGCCCGACCCGCTGGACCGTGGGCGCCGGCGGCATCGAGGAAACCGCAGTACTTGCGCTGATCTCGCCCACCGTAGGCGCTCCGCTGATCAGCGGGGTCGGGGACATCTGCGGATTCGTGCATGCCGACCTGACGACATCGCCGGCGGCCGGCAATCTGGCGCATCCGCTCTGCAACAACGGCACCGGGCTGGATTACGCCAAATCCTTGCCTTCGAAGATCGTGTACGTGGGCACGGGCGGCAGCTCCTTCGGCGCCGTATCGAACGACGGCGGCAAAAACTGGACGCCGTTTGCGAGCAAGGCCGATTCGACGGCCGGTGACGGCACGGTGGCGATTTTCGCCGACGGCACCAGCATCGTCTGGGCACCGAAGGACGTCGCGCCGGTCTACTCCACCGACGACGGCGCGCACTGGTCGGCCACCGGGCTGCCGCAGGAAGGTGGCGGTATCTGGCAGATGCTGTCGGATGGCGTCGCCAACCGGTTCTACGCATATTCGCCGTCCGGTGGCAGGTTCTACGCCAGCCTGGACAAGGGGGCGAACTGGTCGCTCGCCGCGTCGAACTTGCCGCGGGGCGGTCGGGTTTCCGCTGTAGTGGGAAACAACGGGGACGTCTGGCTGGCGTCCGGTTCGGGCCTCTACCGCAGCACCGACGCCGGCACCAACTGGACCTTGCAGCCGCAGGTGACCTCCGCCACCGCGGTCGGCTTCGGCAAAGCCGCGCCGGGTGCGTCGTACCCAAGCATATACCTGGGCGGCACCATCCAAGGCCTGACCGCGCTGTTCCGTTCGACCGATGCGGGCACTACCTGGGTCCGCATCAACGACGACCAGCACCAGTGGGGCGGCTTTACCAACGTGATCGGCGACCCGAAGACCTTCGGCAGGGTCTACGTCGCACCGAACAGCGGTCGCGGCGTCATCTATGGAACGCCATCGAACTGACGCACTGCCGCCATGGCGGCGGCACGGTGCCGATCGATGGCGCGGCGGCTTTCGCGCACGGCAGAACGCAGGCGCGTTGAAAAAGCACACGCGCCCGCGTCTTTCGCCGACAACTCAGCGGTACTTGTCGAGCAGCTGCTTGCGCACGGCGACGAGGCAGAGCTCGTCGGTGAATAAGTGCGCGAGGGCGCCGTTGTCTTTAGGGTTGCCGGAGCCGATGTCGAGCATAGACACCTGGTTGCTGCCATGGTGCTTGAAGGATTCGATCGCCATCGTGGCGTTCTTCAGGGGCACGGTGGCATCGTTGTCGGAGCCGCAGAGCAACGTGGGCGTGCGCGGAGCCCAAGCGAGCAGGTCGTTGCGTTCCAGGTCGCGCAGGAAAGGGGCTTGCGGGTCGTTGGCGAAGTCGGCGTAGAAGTCGGGCTGGAAATATTGGCCGATCTGGTCGATGCCGGGCAGGATATCGCTCAGGAACAGCTCATCCGTGCTGTAGGCACCCGGGAACAGCGATACGACCTTTTTGGCCCACGGATCCTGGAACACCTGCCAGGGATCGAGATACAGGTTGCGATAGGTATGCTGCATACCCACCACGGCATAGCTGGCCAGCACGATGCCGAAGGCATTCTCGCCCACGGCGTTGCGGCCCGTCCAGCTGTCGCGGAAGGTCTGGCTCAGCGCGTAAGGGCCGGAGATCGGGGCACTGGCGACAAGGTTGAACTCGTCGGACAGATGCGCTTCTATCTCGCGCTGGGTTGCCATGGCCGCATGCCCACCCTGCGAGAAGCCGGTCAGCATGACCTTGCCCGATAGCGGGGTGTCGAGACGTTGCAGCACCTGCCGGGCGCCGCGCAGCGCGTCGATGGTGGCGCTGGCTTCGGAGTCGGCGTGCAGGTAGGGGTGGAAGGCGTAGTCCGACTGGCCGATGCCGAGATAGTCGGTGCTGACCACCACATAGCCCTGTGCGGCCAAGTGCGTGAGCCTCAGGTCGTCGCCCTTGTTGTCGCGGATCGCCTTGGCATGCTCGGCACTTCGCAGCGTCTCGGTGCCCGCGTCGTAAGCCACCAACGGAAAAGGACCGCGGCAGTTCGTACCGCCCGGCACCAGCAGTGCGGCGGACGCGGTGGCCGGCTCGCCGTCCACGCCGACCGTCGCATATTTGAATTCGGCGACACGCACATCGCATACGGCACTATCGTCCGACTGCGCGCTGACCAGCAGCGAATGGATGGCTTCGCGTGTATAGCGGGTCAAAACGTTGCTGTTGAGCACCGTGCCGCGCGGCGGCGCAGCCGACGCGGCAAGGGGCGATATGGCACCAGCCATTCCAATGATGAAAATAATGCGTAGTGTCAGCCGACTTTTCAATAAGGTCATGGGTAATTTCTCTTAGTTGAACCCCGCGTTCTGGAGTGGCGGTCGGGCGGGGCGGGCGCAAACATTACCACAGCCGGATAATAAATGTGACGATCACATCCCCAATTTTTATGGGCGCTACGACGTCGTTTGAAAACAGTCTAATAATGCAACCATGCGCAAAAAATGCATCGCATTACTGCAATTCGTTGCGGAGGAAGGTCATAAACCCGAATCCGGTATGCTCTGCGAGCCGACACGAGGAGAAAGTCCGAGCGATGAAGCAAGAGGGCCTGGGCCTGACGACCCAGCGCACGCAGCAGGGGTTCACGCTGAGCGATCTGGCGATGGAAGAAGCGTTGCACGACATGCCGCTGTTCGTGCGTTCGCAGGCCCGACCCGGAACACGGGCGTAACTGACAAGACAACGATTCTGCGGTTCCGTCGGCCGTTGGAAGCACACAAGCCGGCTCCGCAGATATTGGCCCTCATCGACGAGTTCCTCAGTGCCAAGGGCCTGCTGCTGCGTTCTGGCACCGTGGTCGACGCCATGCGCATCGTCGCGCCGAGTTCGACCAAGAACGCATCGGGTAGACGCGGTCCCCAGATGAAGCCGAGCCAGAAGGGCAGGCGGCCCCGGCCTCGGCTTCGCTGGCAGCCAAGCCCGATGCGCCGCTGTTGCTGCGCCGGCGGTGAAGGCTCCGTTCGACGAAATCCGAACCAAAAGTGGCTGTAGGCGGCATCCTGCGCCGACCGCCAGCTATCGAAATAATAGCAATGCAATGGAAAAAGCCCCGCGGACTTCGCAGTCCGCAGGGCTTTCACGTGGGGCGTCACCCGCCGGCAGAAGCCGGCAGCTGTTGCGACCGGGCGCTTACATGCCCATGTCGCCCATGCCGCCCATGCCGCCCATGCCGCCGCCAGGCATGCCGCCGGCACCGGCTTCTTCCTTCGGTGCTTCGGCGACCATGGCTTCGGTCGTCAGCAGCAGCGACGCGACGGAAGCAGCGTTCTGCAGAGCGGTGCGCGTCACCTTGGTCGGGTCCAGAATACCCATTTCGATCATGTCGCCGTAGGTGTCGTTGGCGGCGTTGAAGCCGTAGTTGCCTTTGCCGTTCAGCACCGCGTTGACCACCACGCTCGGCTCGCCACCGGCGTTGTAGACGATCTCGCGCAGCGGCGCTTCGATCGCCTTCAGGATCAGCTTGATACCGGCGTCCTGGTCGGCGTTGTCGCCCTTGATCTCGCCAGCGGCCTGCTTGGCACGCAGCAGCGCGACGCCACCACCGGCCACGATGCCTTCTTCCACTGCAGCGCGGGTGGCGTGCAGGGCGTCTTCGACGCGGGCCTTCTTTTCCTTCATTTCGACTTCGGTCGCCGCGCCGACCTTGATCACCGCAACACCGCCGGCCAGCTTGGCCACGCGCTCTTGCAGCTTTTCACGGTCGTAGTCGCTGGTGGCTTCCTCAATCTGGATACGGACCTGCTTGACGCGGGCTTCGATGTCGTCGGCAGCGCCGGCGCCGTCGATGATCGTGGTGTTTTCCTTGCCCACTTCGATGCGCTGGGCGGAGCCCAGGTCGGCCAGGGTGACCTTCTCGAGCGTCAGGCCCACTTCTTCGGCGATGACCTTGCCGCCCGTCAGGATGGCGATGTCTTCCAGCATGGCCTTGCGGCGGTCGCCGAAGCCAGGCGCCTTGACGGCCACGACCTTCAGGATGCCGCGGATCGTGTTGACCACCAGCGTCGCCAGGGCTTCGCCCTCGACTTCTTCGGCGATGATCAGCAGCGGACGGCCGGCCTTGGCGACCTGCTCCAGCACGGGCAGCAGGTCACGGATGTTGCTGATCTTCTTGTCGAACAGCAGCACGAAGGGGTTTTCCAGCAACGCGGCCTGCTTCTCAGGGTTGTTGATGAAGTAGGGCGACAGGTAGCCGCGGTCGAACTGCATGCCTTCGACGACGTCGAGTTCGTTGTCCAGGCTCTTGCCGTCTTCGACGGTGATCACGCCTTCCTTGCCGACCTTGTCCATCGCGTCCGCGATGATCTTGCCGATGGATTCGTCGCTGTTGGCCGAGATGGAGCCGACCTGCGCGATTTCCTTGGAGGTGGTGGTGGCCTTCGAGGCGTTCTTCAGTTGGGCGACCAAGGCCGTCACGGCCTTGTCGATACCGCGCTTCAGGTCCATCGGGTTCAGACCGGCGGCGACGTACTTGGAGCCTTCGCGCACGATGGCCTGGGCCAGCACGGTCGCGGTGGTGGTGCCGTCACCGGCGTTGTCGGAGGTCTTGGAGGCCACTTCCTTCACGAGCTGGGCGCCCATGTTCTGCAGCTTGTCCTTGAGTTCGATTTCCTTGGCGACGGACACGCCGTCCTTGGTCACCGTAGGGGCGCCGAACGAGCGCTCGAGCACCACGTTGCGACCCTTGGGGCCGAGGGTGACCTTCACTGCGTTGGCGAGGATGTTCACGCCTTCGACCATGCGGGCGCGGGCTTCGCCGCCGAAGACTACGTCTTTTGCTGCCATGTTGATTTCTCCAGAATTCAGTTAGAGGTGGAAATAGTTGCCTGCAAGTACCGCGCTGCGCGGGGGGGCAGCGCAGGCGTCTTACTTCTCGACAACCGCGAAGAGGTCTTCTTCCTTCATGACGAGCAGCTCGTCGCCGTTGACCTTGACGGTCTGGCCCGAGTACTTGCCGAACAGCACGCGGTCGCCGACCTTCACGCCGACAGCGGAAATCTCGCCCTTGTCGTTCTTCTTGCCCGGGCCGACGGCCAGGATTTCGCCCTGGTCCGGCTTTTCGGCGGCGGCGTCGGGGATCACGATGCCCGATGCGGTCTTGGTTTCGCTGTCGATGCGCTTGACGATCACGCGGTCGTGCAGAGGACGAAGGTTCATAGCAACTCCTGAAATGGAAGCGGTTGGGGCCTGAACGGCACCGCGCAAGGCGGTCGCCGCGAAACTCAGGGGAGGGCGCCGGACCGGCCCGTATGGGTTGCTAGCACTCGTCCCCCTCGAGTGCTAATGATACAGGCATCGGCTGCGGTTTCAAGGGGCTGCAGGTGCGCAAGAGCAATGGATGTGAGGAGATGTGCGGTGGGCGGCCTCTCATTGCGCTACGGACAGGCGGTCGACGGCTATTCGACCGCTATTAGAGCGTGCTGTGCACTGTGACCCACCCTTCGGGAAAGCCGGGAGAGGTCCGGCTGCCGCGCTGCAACCCGCTTGGGGTATCCGTACGGCGGCGCGTTGTGCGCCTTGCCGCAGGGCCTCCCCCCGGACTTTCGCGGGTACGTCACAGTGCCTAACACGCTCTAACGATAATGAATGATCGTTTACATTGGCAGCCCTGCTCCATCTACCCGGCGATCCCGGCTGCACCCTGCGATGCGGTCGAAATCCTCCATGTTGCACGCTACCCGACTCACCAAACGCTACGGCGCACACACCGCGCTCGACCAGCTCGACCTCGACATACGCGGCGGCGAAATCTACTGCCTGCTGGGGGCCAACGGCGCCGGCAAGACCACCACGATCAACCTGTTCCTGAACTTCATCGCGCCGAGCGAGGGCGAGGTGACGGTCCACGGTATCGGCGTCACCCGCCATCCGGTCGCGACCAAGCAGCACCTGGCCTACAGCCCCAAGCAGGTGGCGCTCTACGGCATGCTGTCGGGCATCGAGAACCTGCGCTACTTTTCCGCGCTGGCTCTGGGCCGCACCCTGCCGGATGCGCGGTTGCTGGAACTGATGTACGAGGTGGGCCTCGACCGTGCGGTCGCCGACAAGAGGGTGGCGGCCTATTCCAAGGGCATGCGGCAGAAGGTGTGGATCGCGGTGGCGTTGGCCAAGGAGGCCAAGGCGCTGCTGCTCGACGAGCCGACCTCGGGCCTCGATCCGCAGGCCGCCAGCGAGTTCTCCGACCTGCTGCGAAGGGCGGCGGAGCGCGGCGTTGCAGTGCTCACTACCACCCACGACCTGTTCCATGCCAAGCACACCGGCACCCGCATCGGCATCATGAAGCGCGGTCGGCTCCTGGAAAGCCTGGACAGCCGCGCCATCGACACCACCGGCCTGCAGGACCTGTACCTGCGCCACATGCGCACAGCCTGAACCATGCATGCTTTCCGCATGCGCCTGATCGCGACCAAAGACGTGCGCGAGCGCTGGCGCGACGGCCGCCTGCCCTGGGCTGGCGGCATGGTGGTGGTTTTGCTGCTGGTGGCGCTGGCGGTGGGTTTCGCCCGCCAGCGGGAGGCGCGCGCCGAGCAGACCGCCGCCCAGGCCCACGACTACGAGGATTGGCTCAAGCAGGACCGCCGTCATCCCCACGACGCTGCCCACCAGGGCATGCACGCCTTCAAGCCAGGGCCGGCGCTGGCCATCGTGGACGCGGGCATCAACCCCTACATCGGCAACACGGTCTGGTTGCAGGCGCACCGCCAGAGCGAGGTGAAGTTCCGCCCGGCGCAGGACGCCACCGGACTGCGGCGCTTCGGCGACCTGTCGGCCGGCTGGATCCTGCAGGTGCTGGGACCGCTGCTGGTGATCGTGCTGGGCTTCAACGCCTTCGCCGGCGAACGCGAAGAGGACATCCTGCGGCAGACCCTGAGCTTGGGCGTCTCGCCGCGGCAGATGCTGACCGGCAAGGCGCTGGCGCTGGGGGCTTGTCTGGCGCTGCTGCTGGTGCCGGCGGGCCTGGTGGCCGCCGTGGCGGTCGTGGCGGTCGTGGCCGGGGCCGGGGCCGGGGCCGATGCGGGCGCGGGTGCCGATGCACTGCTGAGTTTCGGCGCGCTGGCGCTGGGCTATGCGCTGTACCTGGGCCTCTTCGCGCTGCTGACGTTGGGGGTGTCGGCCGCGTCGCGCAGCTCGCGCGTGGCGATCACGGCGCTGCTGGCGCTCTGGATCGGCCAGGTGGTGATCGCGCCACGGGTGCTGTCGGAGGTCTCGCGCATCGCCTACCCGACGCCGACCCGGCTGGAATTCAACACTACCTTGAACGCCGATCTCAAGGCCACCTCCGACCGCACCTGGATGCAGGCCTTCGGTACCACAGAGCGCTGGAGTTCGGCCGTGCCGCTCAACCAGTGGGGCCGGGCACTGCAGATCGACGACCAAGCCAGCTACCCGGTCTACGACCGCCATTACGGCCGGCTGTGGGACACCTGGCAGCGCCAGCAGACGCTGCAGGAATGGAGCGGCACCTTGCTGCCGCTGCTGGCCGTGCGCGCCTATTCCATGGGCATGGCCGGTACCGATTTCAACCATCACCGCGACTTCACCACCGCTGCCGAGCAGCACCGCCGCACGATCCAGGACATCGTCAGCCGTGACCTGGTCGCCCACGCCGACCCGCTGGATCATCAGCATTTCGCCTACCAGGCCGGACACGAATTCTGGGCCACGGTACCGCCCTTCGACTACCACGCGCCGCGTGCCGGCTGGGCCCTGCGCCACGGCTGGCAGGGCTTGGCCGCGTTGGTCGTGCACCTCGTGCTGGTGCTGGGCTTTGCCTGGACGGCCATAGCGCGCCAGCGGGCGTTATAAGGCCCGATGCGATGAGCCCTTCATCGATGCCTTCTGCCGCGCTACTGCCGGTGTCGGTGCCGCACGGCATGCCACCGCACACGCCGGCCCAGAGCCCGCGGCTGCGGCTGGTGATGGCGCACGAGCTGCGCCTGCTGTTGGCCGAGCGCACGCTGTGGCTCGCCGGCGCGCTGTTCGCGCTGCTGATCTGCTACGCCCTCTACAACGGAGTAGTGCAGACCACCGCCCGCGACCGTGCGCAGGCCGCCCTGGTGCGGAACGACACCGCCACCCGTGCCGCCCAGCTGGAGCGGCTGCAACGCATCATGGTCGGCACCGAGCCCGGCACGCCCTTCGGCAAACCGGCCAATCCCGAGCATATGGGCGGCAGCTTCGGCGCCCACCATGTCTGGATGCCGAGCGCGCCGCTGGCGCCGTTGGCGCTGGGCCAGGCCGACCTCTACCCCAGCCAGTTCCAGGTGGACTACCAAAGCAAGGTGAACTTCATACACAACGACGACATCGAGAATCCCTGGAACCTGCTCAGTGGACACTTCGACCTGGCCTTCGTGGTGGTCTACCTGCTGCCCCTGCTGATCTTCTCGATCGGCTACAACCTTCTGTCGGTCGAGCGCGAGAATGGCACGCTGCGGCTGCTGCTGTCGCAGCCGCTGGCGCTCGGCACGCTGCTGCTCGGCAAGGTAGCCGCGCGTGCCGCAGTGCTGCTCGGGCTGGCAGTGCTGGTGCCGGCCGGCGTGCTGCTGGGTTTGCGGCCCGGGGCCACCCTGGCCGCTGGCGCCAGCGCCCTTTGGTGGGTGCTGCTGGTGAGTGGCTATGCGCTGTTCTGGTTCGCGCTGGTAGTGGCGGTGAATGCGCTCGGCAGGTCCTCGGCCACCAACGCCATGCTGCTGGTGATCGGCTGGGTGCTGGTGGTGCTGGTGGCACCGGTGCTGCTGGCCCTGGCGGTGACGGCGGTCAGCCCGGCCCCGTCGCGCGCCGAGCCGGCGGGCCACATCCGCGCGGTGACGGCCGATGCCATGGCCCGCAATTCCGTGTTGCTGGCCACCGACTACAAGCACCTGAGTCAGCCCGAGACGCTGGTGCCCCGCGACGGCAGGATCGCGCTGGCCGGACGTGCCATGGCCAGCTACAGGATCGAGCGCGAGGTCGACGCCGCCATCCAGCCGGCGCTCGACCGCTTCGATGCGCAGCAGGCGCGCCAGCAGGCTCTGGTGGTGCGCTACGCCGTGCTGTCGCCCGCTGCCGTCGCTTATGAAGGCATGACCGCGCTGGCCGGCAGCGGGCAGCGCCGTCACGCGCATTTCATGACGCAGCTCGACCGGTACCACGCGGCCTGGAAGCAGTTCTTCTTCTCGCGCATCGACGCAGGCCGGGCGGTGACGCCGGCCGACTTCGCGGCCATGCCCACCTATGCGTGGCAGGAAGAGGAGCCTGCGCTGGTCGGCCGCATGGCCTTGCGATCGGTCCTGCAGCAGCTGCTGCCGACCCTGGCGCTGCTGGCGCTGGCCGGCTGGCGGCTGCGCCGCCAGCCGGCACACCTCTCCGACAAACATTTCTGATCCAGAGAAAACACCATGCATACCCTCGTCCGCACCGCCTTGGCGGCTGCCGCCGCTGCCATCCAGGCGGCCGGAGCCCAGGCCCGGGCCCCGTCCGCCGAACTCGGCACCGTCGATGTGCGCAGCGTCCGCGATGGCGACACGCTGCAACTGCAGTCGACGTCCACCAGCGCGTCGCGCCTGGGCCTCACGCTTCGCGAAACGCCGGCCTCGGTCGAAGTGCTGACGCAGGAGGTGCTGCAGCTGCGCGGTGCCCGCGATTTCAACGAGGCGCTGCGCGGCGCGGCCGGCTTATCGGGCGGTGGTTCGCCGGCCTCGCCGGTCACGCTGTCCACGCGCGGCTTTAGCAACATCCTCTATCTGTACGACGGTGTGCGTAACTCCGGCGCAGGTGTGGTCAACCGGGTGCAGGACACCTGGAACTACGAGCGCATCGAGGTGCTGAAAGGCCCGGCCTCGGTACTCAACGGCGACAGTGCCATCGGCGGCATCGTCAACTTCGTGACCAAACGGCCCGATCGCAACAATCCCGCCAACGAGGCGCTGCTGTCTTACGGCAGCTACGGCTCGACCCGGGCTGCGGTCGGTCTGGGCGGTGCCGTGGGCGAAACGGGCGCCTATCGCGTCGACTACAGCCGCCACGACACCAGGACCGGCACGGTTCCGCGCAATGGTGAGCAGGTCGACCACCTGACCACCGGTTTGTCGTTCGACCTGAGCACGGTCACGCGTCTCGACCTGTCGCTGGACTACCTGCGCGACGACAACCAGGGGTACTGGGGCACGCCGCTGGTGTCCGCCGCATTCGCTAGCCAGGCTACCGGCGTGGTCAGCACGCCTGACGGCCGGGTGATCGACCGCCGGCTGATCCGTAACAACTACAACGTTCTGGACGACGAAAACACCTCCGAGACCACTACCGTCCGCGCCCGGCTGACGCACCGCCTGGCACCGGATTGGACATTGAGGAACGAGTTCACCGCCTACCAGGCGAACCGGGTCTTCAAGAACTCCGAGAGCGCCGTTTTCGTGGCGCCCGACGGCATCGACCGCGACCAGACGCTGATCACCCACGACCAGCGGTTCGTCACCAACCGGTTCGACGCGAGCCATCGTGGCGGCATCGGCGGATTCGAGAACCGGTTCGTGTTGGGAGGCGAGATCGGCAAGACCGATTTCGAAAGCCAGCGCCGCTTCTCCAACGGCAGTGCCGCCACGTCTGGCCGCCTTCGGGTGCCAGCGCTCCTGTCGGGCTCCGCCTTCTTCGACACCGATCCGGCGCTGACCACCGGCGACGGCAACCGTGTGGACACCAGTACGTCGGTCAGGACCACGGCGCTTTTTGCGGAAGACGCGGTCAAGTTCACGCCGGATTTGACAGTGGTCGGCGGCCTGCGGCACGACAGGATCGACGTGGGCCGCAACCTCCGCGATCTGAATTTCGGCACCATCACCGCCTTCGGTACCACCTACCATGCCAACTCCGGCCGGTTGGGGGTGGTCTACGACCTCGGTTCGGGATCCAGTGCTTATGCGCAGTACACCAACGCCACGGTGCCGGTCGACACGCTCTTTCTTCTGTCCGCAGGCGACGCCGCCTTGCCGCTGTCGCGTGGCAAGCAGATCGAGGTCGGCTTCAAGCAGAGCCTGGCTGCACAGCGTCTGGAATGGACGACGGCACTCTACAAGATCGAGCTCGACAACGTTCTTTCGCTCGACCCCGGCAACCCCAACGTCACGATCAACAACGGTCGCCAGTCGTCGCGTGGCGTGGAGCTGTCGGCTGTCTGGCGCGCCACTCCGCGGTTGTCGCTGTCGGGAAATCTGGCAGCGCTGCAGGCGCAGTTCGACAACCTGGTGGAAGCAGGCGGTGTTTCGCGTGCGGGCAACACACCCACCGACACGCCCGAGCGTGTAGCCAATCTGTTCGTCAACTACCGCTTCAGCACGCTGCCGGTCAATCTCTATATGGGCGTGAACCATACCGGAGCGTCCTATACCGACACCGCCAATCTGATCCGCATGAACGGCTACACCACGGCCGATGCGGCCGTCAGCTACCGGTTGCAGAAGGCGCTGCTGAGCTTTCGCATCCGCAACCTGACCGACCGGCTCTATGCGTATTACGGTGGCCGGGCGGAGAGCCAGGTGCTGATTGCGCCCACGCGCACCTTCGAGGTATCGGCCAAGTTCGATTTCTGAGCACCGTCCTTACTGCGGGTGCTTCTGGCGGGCGCGCCGTCGGCAGGCCCGGGCGAGATCGGGGGTGACGAATCACCGCGGCGTAGGAGCCGTCCGCTTGTCGCCACCGGGTGCGCTGGCTAGAGTCAAGCGCATGACTCGCCCCGACCCCCTCGACGCCTACCGCCGCAAACGTGATTTCACCGTCACGCCGGAACCGCAGGAGGGCGGCGAGACAAGCGCCGATGCGCTGCGCTTCGTCGTTCAGAAGCACTGGGCCAGCCGCCTGCACTACGACCTGCGGCTGGAGATCGACGGTACGATGAAGAGCTGGGCCGTGCCCAAAGGCCCCAGCCTGGACCCGCACGACAAGCGGATGGCGGTGCAGGTGGAGGACCACCCGATCGCCTATAACCTCTTCGAGGGCGACATCCCGCCAAAGCAATACGGTGCGGGCAAGGTCATCGTCTGGGACAAGGGCACCTGGGCGCCGCAGGACGATCCGGCGCGCGGCTGGAAGGCGGGCAAGCTGAAGTTCGCGCTGCACGGCCACAAGTTGCATGGCCACTGGACGCTGGTGCGGATGCACGGCAAGCGTGCGGAAGAAGAGAAGCAGCCGCCCTGGTTGCTGATCAAGGAGAACGACATCCATGCCCGGTCGGCCGACGCGTTCGACGTGGTCGAGGCACAGCCCGACAGCGTGGGCTGCCTGCCCGATCCTGCGGTGCCCCGAGCGTCGTCACGGGCCGAGAATACGGGTCCTGACCCGGTCTCGCCCATCGGGTGCTCCAAGGCCGCCGCACCTGCGAGGCCTCCGCGCGGCAAGGCGGCCGCTCTGCCCGAGAGCCTGTCCCCTCAGTTGGCGACGCTGGCCTCCGCGCCGCCGACCGACACCGCCGCCTGGATCTTCGAGCTGAAATTCGACGGCTACCGCTTGCTCGCCCGCAAGCAGCACGGCAATGTCCGGCTCTTCACCCGCAACGGACTGGACTGGACGGCACGCATGCCGAAGATCGCCGCAGCCGTGGAGGCGCTCCCGTTCGCGTCGGGCTGGCTCGATGGCGAGGTGGTGGTTTTGGGCGCCGACGGCGCGCCGGACTTCCAGGCGCTGCAGAACGCGTTCGAGCGGCCGGCACGGCGCTGCGGCGTTGCCGCCGGCATCGTCTACTACGTCTTCGACCTCGCCTTCCACGGTGGCGAGGACCTGCGTCCGCTGCCGCTCGACGACCGCCGTGCGCGGTTGCAGGCGATGCTGGGCGGACGATCCGGCACCGACTCGCTGGTGCGTTTCAGCGAAGCCTTCGATGCGCCGCCCGGTGATTTGGCGGTGTCGGCCTGCAAGCTCGGTTTCGAAGGGGTCATCGGCAAGCGGCGCGATGCGCCGTATACCGGCCGCCGCTCGGCCGACTGGATCAAGCTCAAGTGCGGTAAACGCCAGGAGTTCGTGATCGGCGGCTACACCGATCCCAAGGGCTCGCGCCAAGGACTCGGCTCCTTATTGTTGGGCGTGCACGACGACGATGGAACCCTGCGCTACGCAGGCAACGTCGGCACCGGTTTCAGCGAGCACACTTTGCAGACGCTGCACGAAGCCCTGGCGGCGCAAGCGACCGAACAGAGCCCGTTCGCCGACACGGACGGCATCGCCCGGGGTGCGCACTGGGTCCGTCCGGTGCTGCTGGCCGAGGTGTCTTTCGCGCAATGGACCCGCATCCAACGCATCCGGCACGCCGTGTTCCAGGGACTGCGCAGCGACAAGCCGGCGCGCGTCATCGTACAGGAGCGGTCCATGGCCATCGATTCCCTCACCAAGAAGGACCGCGCCGCCCGCAAGAATGCGTCGGATGCACTGCCGATCGGCATGAAGGTGACGCACGGCGACCGTGTCGTCGACCCGAAAAGCGGGCTGCGCAAGATCGACCTGGTGCGCTACTACGCCACCGTGGCGCCGCTGATGCTGGAGCATATGCAGGGACGGCCCACGTCGTTCGTGCGTGCGCCGTCGGGCGTGGACGGCGAGCTGTTCTTCCAGAAGCATGCCGAAGGCGAGGGCATGCCTGCCGTGCGGCGGCTCGATCCGGCGCTCGACCCCGGCCACGCGCCGCTGCTGGAAGTGGCCTCGGCCGATGCCCTGCTGCAGGCCGTCCAGATGAACGTGCTGGAATTCCACACCTGGAACGCCCGCCACGACCGCATCGAGCGGCCCGACCGCATGACATTCGATATCGACCCGGGCGAAGGCGTGCCCTGGGAGCAGGTGCAGCAGGCGGCGGTTCTGGTGCGAGTGGCGCTGGAGGAACTAGGCCTGCCCGCCTTTCTGAAGACCAGCGGCGGCAAGGGCCTGCACGTGGTGGTGCCGATCAAGCGGCTCCACGGCTGGGACGCGGTCAAGGGGTTCTCGGAAGCGGTGGCCCGGCACCTGGCGCGCACGATCCCCTCGCGCTTCGTCGCCAAGAGCGGGCCGCGCAACCGGGTCGGCAAGATCTACGTCGATTTCCTGCGCAACGGGCGCGGCGCCACGACCGTGGCAGCTTGGTCGGCACGGTCGCGTCCGGGGATGGGGATTTCGGTTCCGCTGGAATGGGATGAACTGGAAACGCTCACCAGTGGTGCGCATTGGACGGTACGGACCGTCGATGCGCGGCTTCGGCCGGGCAATGCACCCTGGGCCGGCTATGCCGCCGCGGCCGTGTCGTTGACGCCGGCGCTCAAGGTGCTGGCCCGCAACGGCGGCAGGGCATAGCGAGAGGGCAGGTCAACGCTTGCGGTCGCGCTCGTCGTAGGGCCAGCATGCAGCGGGACGGGGACCGGTGACGGGGAGGGTTGCGGGTGTGGGCATGGCGAACTCCTTCGATCGCACTACAACGGGTCGGCGCTACGGCGGGTTGACGCGATGGGTGTGTCGGACCGTAAATTTCGATGGTGCGCTGCACCATGCCCACAGCCTTACAGGCCGGCAGCTGCGCCGCTTCGTAGCGCAAGGCTTCCCGCCCGCTGGGCGGTCGAACGGCCTTAGAGCGGCTAACACAACCCTTCTGGCGTCGTTGCCGCACCTTGTCGTACTACTCGTACTGTCTGCGATGCGGCGCCTAGCCAGAACCGCTTCGCTGGGTTGTGTTAGCCGCTCTTACAGGCCGGCAGCTGTGCGCAGCTGCGCCGCCTTGTCCGTCTTTTCCCAGGTGAACTCGGGCTCTTCGCGGCCGAAGTGGCCGTAGGCGGCGGTCTTCTGGTAGATCGGGCGCAGCAGGTCCAGCATCTGGATGATGCCCTTCGGGCGCAGATCGAAGTGGTCGGTGACCAGCTCGGCGATCCGCGCGTCAGGGATCACGCCGGTGCCTTCGGTGTAGACGGTGACGTTCATCGGCCGGGCCACGCCGATCGCGTAGGCCACCTGAATCTGGCACTGGCGTGCCAGGCCGGCGGCGACGATGTTCTTGGCCACGTAGCGGGCGGCGTAGGCGGCCGAGCGGTCGACCTTCGTCGGGTCCTTGCCGCTGAAGGCGCCGCCGCCGTGCGGGCAGGCACCGCCGTAGGTGTCGACGATGATCTTGCGGCCGGTCAGGCCGCAGTCGCCCTGCGGGCCGCCCACGACGAAGCGGCCGGTGGGGTTGATCAGGTACTTAGTGTCCTGCAGCCACTCCTTGGGTAGTACCGGCTTGATGATCTCCTCGATCACCGCCTCGATGAAGCTGGCCTTCATCGTCTTGGGCGTCTCGCTCTGGTCGGGGTGGTGCTGGGTGGAGAGCACCACCGTGTCGATGCTGTGCGGCTTGCCGTCGACGTAGCGCATCGTCACCTGGCTCTTGGCGTCGGGGCGCAGGAAGGGCAAGCGCCCGTCCTTGCGCAGCTGGGCCTGGCGTTCGACCAGGCGGTGGGCATAGTAGATCGGCGCGGGCATAAGCTCGGGCGTCTCGTCGCAGGCGTAGCCGAACATCAGGCCCTGGTCGCCGGCGCCGGTGTTCAGGTGGTCGTCGGAGGCCTGGTCGACGCCCTGGGCGATGTCGTTGCTCTGCTTGTCGTAGGCGACCAGCACCGCGCAGCCCTTGTAGTCTATGCCGTAGTCGGTGTTGTCGTAGCCGATGCGCTTGATCGTGTCGCGGGCGACCTGGATGTAGTCGACGTGCGCGTTGGTGGTGATCTCGCCGGCCAGGACCACCAGGCCGGTGTTGGTCAGCGTCTCGGCGGCGACGCGGCTGCGCGAGTCCTGCTCGAAGATCGCGTCGAGGATGGCGTCGGAGATCTGGTCGGCCACCTTGTCGGGATGGCCTTCGGAGACGGATTCGGAAGTGAAGAGAAAGTCGTTCGCCATTTGCATAAACTCCAGTGTTGCGGCTTGGGGCGCTGCCCGGGCCTGGAGCCTTGGCGAACGCTTTAGCAGTTGTTTTTAACGTCGCCCTGCAAGTTGCTCATTTAACTCGGCGACCGAGGCATTCTAGCCTGCGCCGTCCGTCCGTCCGTTCGTCCCTCTGCCGATGCTCCGTCTCCTCTCCCGGCTTCCTCTGCCCCTGCTGCACCTGCTCGGCGCCGTGCTGGGTTGGGTGGCGTTCCTGTCGTCGGCGCCGTACCGCCGGTGTTTTATGGCCAACGCGCGGCAGGCGGGCTTGCCTTTCGGTGCGGTGCGCGGCGCGGTGGCCCATGCCGGTCGGATGGTGGCCGAGCTGCCGCGCCTTTGGTTCGGCACGCCGCCGGCCTGGCGGTGGGACGACGGCGGCTCCATTGCCCGGGCCTACGCGGCCGGACGTGGCATCCTGTTCTTGACGCCGCACCTGGGCGGTTTCGAGGCTTCGCCCCAGGCGCTCGCCGCCGACTATGGCCCGCGCCACGGGCCGATGACGATCCTCTACCGCCCGGCCCGCCAGCCCTGGCTGGACCGCACCATGGCCGCGGCGCGCGACCGGCCGCACCTGGCCGCCGTGCCCACCACCCTGGCCGGTGTGCGCCAGATGCTACGCGCGCTGAAGCGCGGCGAGGCCGTCGGCCTCTTGCCCGACCAGGTGCCGCCCGACGGCATGGGCCGCTGGTCGCCCTTCTTCGGTCGCGAGGCCTACACGATGACGCTGGCGGCGCGCTTGGCCCAGCAGTCGGGCGCGACGGTACTGCTGGCCTGGAGCGAGCGCCTGCCCCGCGGCTGCGGCTTCCTGGTGCATGTCGAGTCGCGCGCCACGCCGCTGCCCGCCGCGCTGGACGACGCGGTCGATGCGCTCAACGCCGACATGGAGCGGCTGATCCGCCAGTGTCCGCAGCAGTACCTGTGGGGCTACGCCCGCTACAAGGCGCCGCGCGCCGAGACGGCGCCGACGGCCACCGAAACGACGACGGCGACGACCGGGGAGGGTGCCGCATGATCGGCCGGATGTGGGTGATGTTCATGCGCCTGATGGCGGTGCTGCCGCTGTCTTGGGTGCGGGCGCTGGGCTGGCTGCTGGGCCAGGCGCTGTTCCTGTTGTTGGGCGGCCGGCGCCGCATCGCCGAGACCAACCTGCGTCTCTGCTTTGCCGACCAGTCGCCCGCCGCGCGCCGCGCGCTGGCGCGGCAGACCTTCGTTGTCTTCGCCCAGACCTGGCTCGACCGCGGCTGGCTCTGGCATGCGCCGCGCCAGGTGCTGGAGCGCCGGCTGGTGCTGCGGGGCGCGGTGCACGAACTGCAGCCCGGCTCGCAGGGCGAGGACACACCGACCATCCTGCTGTGCCCGCACTTCTACGGGCTGGACGCGGCCGCGACCACGATCTCGATGCAGGTGGCGCGGCGCTGGTTCTCGATCTACTCGTCGCAGTCCGATCCTGCGCTCGACCGGTGGGTGCGCGAAGGCCGGCTGCGCTTCGGCGATTCGAAGGTTTTTACCCGCACCACCGGCATGAAGACGATCCTGAGCGCGATGCGCGACGGCGGCGTGCTGTACCTGCTGCCCGACATGGATTTCGGCCCGCAGGATTCGGTCTTCGTGCCTTTCTACGGCGTGACCGCGGCCACGCTGCCTTCCGTGCCGCGCTTCGCCCGGCTGGGGCGGGCGAAGGTGATGCCGGTGCTGCCCCGGCTCACGCCCACCGGCTATACGGTCGACATCCTGCCGTCGTGGCAGGACTTTCCGACGGACGACGTGCTGGCCGATACCGCGTTGGTGAACCGCCGGCTGGAGGGCTACATCGACACGATGCCCGCGCAGTACTACTGGGTGCACAAGCGGTTCAAGACGCGACCCGAGGGCGAGCCGAGTGTCTATTAGTTCGCCCCCGGGGCTGCGCTCAGGTGTTTAGCTCACCCCAGGCTGCGCGCTTCGCGTCTTCGCCACCCCCCTGCCGGGGGCGACACTGGCAGGACCGGCGGAGCCTTATCCGCTGTCCCCGTGAGCCGTCGGGAGGGTCGCTTTGCGGAACGGGTGCCGGTCGCACGCGGCGCTGATCAGTCGGTGACCGATCGAAGCGGCGTGGCTTTGGTTTCCGATGCCGTGCGTTCGGCACCTCAGCGCTGTTTTATGAACGAAAAGTGCCTGTGGCCGGCTTCCGGCACCGACCATTAGCTATCTATTTCATAGCATCGGCTGTCGGGGAAGGAAGTCGGCGATCAGGCCGGTCACCCGCCGGGGCTGCTCGGCGTCAATCACCTCGCGATGAACCGTCGCGAGCCTGCGGTACAAGATTGGTGCGGACATGGGCTACCGCATCGAGGATCTGGACCGGACCCCCCGGGCTGAATCCGGCAAATCACGAAAGGGTGCTGGTATACGTCTGCTTGTCCTTGGCATAGCAACTGCATGCCTGGGCTTCCAAGCCCACCCGATCAAGCACTACAAGTTCGCCCCGCTGGTAGTTGATCAGACCGCTGCGTTGCAACGCGATTGCCGCTGTCGTGATGCCGACGCGTCTTACCCCCAACATGTAGCCAAGAAATTCGTGCGTCACATAGAAGTTGTCCCGGTGTGCGCGGTCTTGGCTCATGAGCAGCCACCGGGCCAGCCGGGGGCCAATCTGATGGAACTTCTGGCATGCAGCAGATGTTGCGAACTGGACCATCTGTACGTACAGATAGCGCTGCACCTGCCGATGAAACTGGGGGATTCGATGCAGTTCCTCGGCAAAAACAGTCGCAGACAAACGCAGTGCGGAGCCGGAGCCTTGCACGATCGCTTGAAAAGGGGCGGTCACTATGCCTTGTGCCAAGTGTGCACCGAGCATGCCCTCATTGCCGATCATTCCTACCTCTACTCCTGGGTGATCGTCGGTCTTGGCGATCAGCGAAACGATGCTGTCCGTAGGAAAGTACACATATTCCGTCGTCTGACCGGGTTCGAACAACTTTTCCCCCAGGACCAGTCGTATCGGCTCGCAAGCGAATCGCAGCTGGCGACTTTGTTTATGCGGCAGTGTTGCAAGAAGAGTGTTGATGACGGAAACCACAGATCTCTTTGGACTCGCCCCTCACCATGTCGCGAGATGCGAAGGTCGGGCTGCCTTGGCTAGCAGTTTCGATCCGTGAGGCAAGTATCGACGCTTTTCATCCCCATGACTGTGTGGCAGCGTACTGAGCAGGTCCCCAGCTTGAAGGATTCGAACCAAGGTGTGCGTCACACCGCCAGGGTGTTAGGTAAGAGGCGATCATATTCCCGCTTGACCACGGCGTAGCATTCGCATGTGCGCTGCTCGAGGCCCTTCCTGTCCAGCACCGCGATGCGGCCCCTGCTGTAACGAATCAGCCCGGCCCGCTGCAGCTTCAAGGCGGACTCTGTGACACCTTCACGGCGAACTCCCAGCATGTTGGCGATCAACTCCTGTGTCATCACCAACTCGGAGCCCCGCAGCCGGTCAAGACTCAATAGCAGCCATCTGCACAGCTGTTGATCGAGCGAATGGTGGCGGTTGCAGACGGCCGTTTGCGCCATTTGGGTGATCAAGGCTTGCGTGTAGCGCAGAAAGAGGTGCATTACGGGTGCTTCGTTAAATTCTTCCAGCAGCCAATCAGCTTTCACCCGAAACCCTTCCCCTGCACTTTGCACGACGGCGCGGCTCGGGGTCGAACCGCCCCCCCCATTAATATGGACACGCCCACCAGTCCCTCGTTGCCCACAACCGCAATTTCGGCAGACGCACCATTCTCCATGACGTAAAGCAGGGAAACGATGGCGGTGGTGGGGAAATAGACATACCGCATCGTAGTACCCGACTCGTACAACACTTGGCCCAATGGCATTTTTACCGCTTCCAACTGCCCTTCCCAGCGCTTCCATTCGGCCGGAGCGAACGCGGCGAGCAACTGGTTGACGAGTGGGTTGCGGGAGTTTGGCATAAACATGGGCCGCTCAGGAAGGGTCGACAGAACCTCTCAGTGTTTGAAAGTAACCAAAACTCTGAATGTGCGGTACCGAACATAACATGTGCGTTGCCGACAGAGCAAGCCTACGTGCCTCCGGGCCAAAACTCGTTTTCACGAAGATTGCACGCCGTATATGCCGACCATTTCACAAAGGCACCGCCTTCAGGTACTCGCGGAAGCCTTTTCCCAGCTGGGGATGAGTCAGCGCCAGTTCGACGTTGGCTTCCAGAAAGCCTTCCTTGCTGCCGCAGTCGTAGCGACGGCCTTCGTACCGGTAGGCGAACACCTTCTCGCGGCGCATCAGCGATGCGATTCCGTCGGTGAGCTGGATTTCGCCACCCACGCCGCGCGGCTGGCTGGCGATCTCGCGGAACACGCCGGGCGTGAGGATGTAGCGGCCGGCCACGCCCAGGCGCGAAGGGGCGTCCTCGGGGGATGGCTTCTCGACCATATGGGTCAGGTCCATCAGCCGGTCGTTGATCTGCGATCCCGCCACGATGCCGTAGCGCTTTGTGTGCTCGGCGGGCACTTCCTGCACCGCCAGGATCGAGGCCTGCCATTCGGCGAACTGGTCGACCATCTGCTTGAGGATCGGCGGCGTGCCGACCATCAGATCGTCGGCCAGCAGTACCGCGAAGGGCTCGTTGACCACCACGCTCTGTGCGCATAGCACCGCATGTCCTAGGCCGAGGGCCTTGGCCTGGCGGATGTAGATGCACTCCATGTCGTCGGGCTTGATCGAGTGCACCATCGCCAGCAGCTCCTTTTTGCCAGCTGTTTCAAGTTCGTGCTCCAGCTCGTAGGCCGTGTCGAAATGGTCGGGGATGGAGCGCTTGCTGCGGCCGTTGACGAAGATCATCTGGCGGATGCCGGCGGCGTACGCCTCCTCGACCGCATACTGGATAAGCGGTTTGTCGACCACCGGCAGCATTTCCTTGGGCTGGGCCTTGGTCGCCGGAAGGAAGCGGGTGCCTAGGCCGGCGACGGGAAAGACCGCCTTGTGAATGCGAAGGGGAGCGTTGCTCATACGTGATATTCCTGAAAAGAGTCGTGGGCATTAGGGCCTAGGGCCGAGGTGTCAGCGGTAAATCAAGCGTTCGTTCAGGGATTTCCCAGATCAACAATCTGGGCGGTGATTCTTTGAACGTCGTGCTCTGAAGGTAGGCATCTATGGATCCGGAGAAATTCCCTCCGTCGAGCGCGAAGCTGGGCACGCTCGTGCCCAGCGATCGCGACAGGAAGCCCACGAAATTGGAGTTGGTCGAAAATGAGGTTCCTACCAAAGCGACGGTTGGCAGATCGGAATCGCCAAAAAGATCGTCGGCAGAGGACATCCCGCCTTTCGCATCGGCGCACGGAGCACTGGAACTTGACGATACAACTTCCGCTGCCGGCAGCAATCGGGCAGGCAGTTCCTCGATGCCTGCGAGCCTCACCAGATCGCCGAGACGTGGGCGAGCAGCGGTCCGAGCGATTTCGAAGCAGCGGCGCGGCATAGGCGGCCCACCTGTGGCTTGCACGGCGTCGGCCACCGCGGCTGCACTGACCGACGCACCCTCCTCGTTCCAGTGTGTATCGGTCCGGTAGAACGTTTGAATGCCTCGCCGGGCACGCTCGTGCAGAAGGGGTGTGAGATCGACCAGAGGTATGCCAGCCTCGCGCATTCGATTCGCCCAGGTGTCGGTCCTCTGCTCCAATCGCGCAGGTCGGGAGATATGGCAGAGATGTTGGGCTTCGATGCGACTCTTGTCGGGGACGAGAACCATCACCAGCCGGATGCCCTGCAGATCCAGCGCCTTGCGCAGGCGCATTGCCAAGGCGACCCTTTGCCGAACGGCTTCCTCCGCGCCGGAGCGCACTGCAAATTCCTCCGCGAGGAAAAGCCAGCCTCTGCACCCTTGCCGAACCTGTGGACCGAGATCGCCAAGCACTATCCAACTGGCGATACGTTCAGCCTTTGCTGCGACACGCGCCTGGGGGGCCAGCGCGAGCGCACTCGAAATTCCGCGCATGACTGTGCCGTCAAGTACCGTTCGAATGCTGACTCCGCCCGGAAGCAGATCGACGGTCGTAAAAGCCGACCAGCCTGTGGTTGCCAATCCCACGCCGAGAAATAGCAACATGACCGCACCGGTCCGCCGCGCTGTTGAATAAGACGGTGAAGGGGTTGTCGGATTCGCGGGTGAAGTGGGCGGTGCTGCCATGGTGGGTCAGAATTGAAAATACAGGAATGGCACCGCGCCGCGACTCGCGATCAGCGCGAAGGACAATATAAATACAGGTGCCGGCCATAGGGCGCCAATGGCCGTCAATCGGGCACCGGCTTTTTGGGCCAATGGCCCGCGCACCCACGGCCATACCACCGCGCACACTCCCAGTCCTCCAGCCAGCGCATGCACCGGTCGAAGTTCTGCTACAAGTGCGTCGCCCAGCGCAAATCCTCGCAGGCCGAACTGCCCCGCATACATCCGCGCAGCGCCCTCGATGTCGTGCGCGCGAAACAAGGTCCATGCGAGCATGACGAAGAGAAGCGTGGCGAACCTCGCCATCCATTCTGGAAGTCGTAATCCGGCGTGCGTCCAGGCGCGTGCGCAGCACAATGCAACACCATGAGCCAGGCCCCACAGCAGGTAATTCCAGCTGTCCCCCCCCGTGCCAAAGGCCTGCAATACCCATCGTCAACAACAGGTTGGCATAGGTGCGCGTGCCACTTAGGCGACTACCACCCATCGGGATGTAGAGGTAGTCGCGAATCCAGCTCGATAGAGAAAGATGCCACCGTCTCCAGAAATCCTGGATGGTGCGTGCCAGATAAGGATGGTAAAAATTCTCAGGGAAATGAAAACCCAGCATTTGGGCAATGCCGATCGCCATCGCGCTATACCCGGCAAAGTCGAAGAAAAGCTGAAGCGTGTAGGCACCACATCCCAGCCATGCATCCAGAAACGAAGGGGAAGGCTGTACAAAAGCCAGGTCTACGACGGGTGCCAATGTATCGGCCACCAGCACCTTCATGTTCATGCCGATCATGAAGCGCCATGCCCCGCTGCAGAATCCGTCCCAGTCGAATCGGCGTTGTCCCATCTCCCGCGCAACCCAGTTGTACCGAACGATAGGGCCCGCGATCAGTTGTCCGAACATTGCCTTGTACGCGGCAAATGCCACGAAACTTCGTTGGGCCGCGACCGTGCCGCGATAGACATCCACCACGTATGAAACGGCTTGCAGCACGATGAATGACAAGCCGATCGGCAGCACGACTTTCCGCCATGAGACGGGAATTGCGCCTCCCCATTGCCGCATCGAATTGGCAGTTTCCACGAGGATGTTGGCGTACTTGAACCAGCCCAGCAGCGCAACCATCAGGACGATGGCACCGATTAGCAGGATCTTTCGTCTCGGTGCTGCCGCCGTGCCCTCAATCCACAATCCGGCCACCCACGTCATGGCTGACAGGCCGACAAGCAGCAGTAAGTATGGCGGGCTCCACCACGCGTAAAAGATCCAGCTCCCTGTCAGCAACGTAGCGTTTCGGTATGGAGATGGCGTTACCGCGTACGCAATTAGAAACAGCGGAAAGAACAACAGCAAGAATTCAAGCGATGCAAATACCATTGGATGCGTCGTTAATGTTGCTGCAAGCCCGGTAGCAATCGGTCATATTCGTGCTTGACCACGGCATAGCACTCGCAGCTTCGGCGCTCCAATGCCAACCTGTTCAAAACGGTAATTCGTCCTCGTGTGTAACGAATAAGCCCTGCCTTCTGAAGTTTGATTGCCACCTCTGTTATGCCTTCACGGCGAACCCCAAGCATGTTGGAAATCAATTCCTGGGTCATGACCATTTGATTCCCATCCATGCGATCCAGGGTGAGAAGCAGTGATCGACATAGTTGTTGATCGATGCAGTGGTGCCGGTTGCACACGGCAGTTTGCGACATTTGTGTAATGAGGGTCTGGATATAACGCAGAAAGAGACTTAATACTGGGGATCGCAAGCACTCCGACTTTACCCAGTTCGACCTGACGCGCCAACCTTCCCCCGCACTTTTTACAACTGCGCGGCCAGGCGTTGTATCTCCGCCCATTAAAATAGATATTCCTACCACGCCTTCGCGCCCAACAACCGCGATTTCTGCCGTAGCTCCATCCTGTGTCACATAGAGGAGCGAGGCAATTGCGGAAGTCGGAAAATAGATATGGGTGGGCGTAGATCCCGACTCGTACAGGACCATACCCAAATCAAGGCGCACTGGCTCCAATACCTGCTGCCAGCGTTCGAATTCTGGAGCATTCAAAGTCGTCAACAAATAGTTGGCACAGCTATTCGGATCGAGTTTTTTCGATAAAAAATTACTGGATAGACAGGCTGTATTTTCCACGCTGCCAGTGTAGGCATTGAGGTGTGCAAGGTATGTGCGCTACCGTACGCAGAAACACATTTTTGTGCGGTTACATATTGATTCCTACAAATGGCTGATTGGGGTTATATCGCCGCGCGAGAAGATGTGGTGGAACCACGCAATCCAGTTATGAGCATTCAACAGATAGCACTATATGGTCGATCCTGCAAAATTTGCCGCGCTACGCAAGCCGGGCGACCCTCGCTGGTTGCCCGAGAGGCCAATGCGAGCGATGTTGCCAGCACGACGAGCAGCTCAGACAGCGGCGCAAGAGGAGCGTGCAGTCCCAACAAACGATTGCTCTCGGCAGCCGACGTATGTCGTAGCCTGGGCGCAGTAACTGCAGTGCATCGTCGCTAAGCCCTGCGGCCAGCACCTGTCGCTGGCGGTGATGTGCTTCATGGGCCCCATGGGCCGGGTCCAGCGCCTGCGCTATGAAGTTGCTCGGGAATCGGCTGCCGCTTACCGGGGCAGATCTGCTGCTCGTGCGGGGTGGGCGGTTCTGCAGGGCAGACTATGTGCGGTAGCAGACGGTCGAATCGGAAAAAGCACAGCATGCTGCGCTTCAATATCGATTTAATAAGCCACATCTCCTAATGCACCATAACGTTGCGCAAGCATCTTCACTGCTTCCTTCCCGCGATCGTCCTGTAAATCGTATCGCGAGTGACACGGCGAACCTGATTGACATCCAGACAGTGTCGGTCGAGGGATACCACAACATCTTTCAAGAAGAAAGCGGTCGAACGGCCCTGGATGCATGGCCGATGCTTTCAGCGCTGTTCATGAAAAATCAGGCGCTTGCGCCCGGTGCGAAAGAGAGCGCGCGACCGACCTGGTCCGGTCAGACCATAGTGGCAGTGACCGGCACCAAGGGCGGAGTCGGCCGGACCAGCTGTGCCGCCAATCTGGCGGTGGCCTTGGCGCGCGCCGGGATCGGGGCGATTGCACTGGACCTCGATCCGCAGAATGCTCTCGGTGCTCACTTCGGATTGGAAGCCGACGGACGAACAGGTGTGGCGCATGCCGCACTCTCTGGCGACAGCTGGCACACCCATCTCCGGCCTGTCGGTCCGCATGCGCCGTTTCCTGCGGGCAGTGCAGAACTCCAGGTGTTGTCCTTCGGGCAACTCGACAATGCGCAGGAGCGGGCCTTCCAGCAACACCTCGGTTCATGCGGAGACTGGGTGCATGCCGGCTTGGCGAGCCTGGATGGATCCCGGGCACGTGTGGTTGTGATCGACCTTCCTGCCCATCCGTCGGACATCATGCGGCAGGTTCTTGCCGAGGCGCATGTAACGATCACGGTGATGCTGGCAGACGCCGCCTCCTGCCTATGCGAGGAACGTGCGCGGGCTGCAGTACCCGACCTCTGCCTCAGGGGCCCCGGTGCCGTGCGGTCCATCTACCTGCTCAACCAGATCGACCACAGCCGTCGTCTTCAGCACGATGTGGCGCGCTTCCTCCAGCAGCGGCTTGCGGGGCATGAGTTGGTCTTCGTGCATCAAGATCAGGCCGTGCCTGAAGCGCTGGCCTGTGGGGCCACGGTCGTGGCGTCCAAACACCAGGCACAGGCCGCGCGCGACTTCACTGATATCGCCGCGAAGTTGGTTTTTTCGATCCAGCCAAATTCGGGAGAATGGGCGTTGCCGGCGATCGACGATGGGGTCCATCGATGACACATCCGCTCATGGCTTCTGCAGGGTGGGGGCCGGCGTTCTGCCGTGCCGTTCTCATCGGTGCGCTGGCAGTCGTGTTCGCCGTCGTAGTGACCACCCCTCTCGATAACAGACAACAAATCGCATTTGCGGCGGTATGTTTCGCAGCCGTGCTCATACTTCGGCGCTACACCGGGGGGTGGGCCACGCTGGCCATGGTGGCGCTGTCGATCATCGCGTCGGCGCGCTACCTCTGGTGGCGCATTACCGACACCTTGGGGTTCGAAACCTGGTTGGACGCTTTTTTCGGAACTGGTTTGGTGGTGGCGGAGATATACGCCCTGATCGTGCTGTTGCTCGGTTACTTCCAGACATCCTGGCCGCTCGTCAGAAAGCCCGCCGCCCTTCCGGCAGATCTGCGTCTGTGGCCGACAGTGGACCTCTTCATTCCGACCTACAACGAGTCGCTCGATGTGGTCCGCCAGACCGTGTTTGCTGCCCGGGGCATGGATTGGCCCGCAGAAAAGCTGCAGATCTGGGTACTCGACGACGGACGGCGTGCTGCTTTCAAAGAGTTCTGTGCTGAGGCGGGTGTCGGCTACTTCGATCGGGACGACAACCTGCATGCCAAGGCCGGAAACATCAATGCCGCCTTGGCACGGACGAAAGGAGAACTCGTCGCAATCTTCGATTGCGATCACATTCCCACCCGTTCCTTCCTGCAGGTCACCACGGGCTGGTTCCTCAAGGATGCCAAGCTGGCGATGGTGCAAACGCCGCATGTATTCTTTTCGCCCGACCCCTTCGAAAAGAATCTCTCCACTTTCCGTCGCACGCCCAACGAGGCCGAACTGTTCTACGGGTTGATCCAGGAAGGCAACGACCTGTGGAATGCGGCATTTTTCTGCGGTTCGTGCGCCGTCCTGCGCCGCACCGCGCTCATGCAGGTGGGAGGCATCGCGGTCGAGACGGTGACAGAAGACGCCCACACAGCGCTCAAACTCAACAGGCAAGGTTTCAACACCGCCTACCTGGCCGTTCCGCAAGCCGCGGGTCTGGCCACGGAGAGCCTCTCGGGGCATATCGGCCAGCGCATCCGCTGGGCGCGTGGCATGGCCCAGATCGCGCGAACCGACAACCCTTTGCTGGGACCGGGCCTGCGGCTGGGGCAGCGGCTGTGCTATCTCAACGCCATGCTGCATTTCTTCTATGGACTGCCGCGGATCATCTTCATGACCGCGCCTTTGGCCTACCTGCTCTTCGGGGCTCATATCTTTCAGGCCACTGCCGTACTCATTCTGTCCTACGCGCTCCCCCACCTCCTGAACGCGACCGTCACCAATTCGCGCATCCAGGGCCAGTACCGCCATTCGTTCTGGAACGAGGTCTATGAATCCGTGCTGGCGTGGTACATCCTGCGGCCCGTGCTGGCCGCGTTCGTCAATCCTCGGTTAGGCAAGTTCAACGTGACCAGCAAGGGTGGTTTGGTACCCGAACCTTATTTCGACTGGGGTATCGCCACACCGTACATCGTATTGATGGCGCTCAACCTGCTGGGCGTCGTCGTCGGTCTTTTCCGCCTCCATGACGCCGACAGTCTGGTGACCGGCACCATTCTGATCAATGTCGCGTGGACCATCTATAACCTCTTCATCGCGAGTGCGAGTGTGGCGGTGGCCAGCGAATCGCGCCAGGTGCGGCACGGTCCCCGTGTTCCCGCACGCATTCCCGCTTCCCTGAAGCTGTCCGACGGGCATGCCCTGCAATGCGAAACCAAAGACTTTTCGCAGTTCGGAATCGGCCTCGAGGTGGACGCCAACGTTCCCGTCGCGCTGGGAGACCGTATGCACCTGGGCCTGTTTCGTGAGCAAGAAGAAAGCGTGTTCCCCGCGACGGTCGTTTTCCGTTCGGGTTCGCAACTTGGCCTTGCCTTCGACACCTTGAACACTGCCCAAAACGTCGAATTGACGCGTTTGACTTTCGGACGGGCGGATGCATGGACCCGTACCTGGACTCATGGACGACGAGACCGGCCGCTCACGTCGATGGTCGAGGTGTTGGGCACCGGCGCACGTGGGTTTGCGCTGCTCTTCACACACGGCCTGCAGAGAGCAGGAAAAACCGTGACAGCCAGTCCTGCCACGCCTCCAGCTGAAATGGGAACGCCATGAACGCGCACGACCGCCGTCCGGCGCGCGGGAGCGTGGCCGCGTGGATGTTGGGAGCCGGCCTCTGCCTGCTTCCTATCTTCGCTGCCACTGCGGATACGGCATCGGTCCCCCACCAGACGCGCCAATACACGCTGCGCGATCTAGGCGCAGCGAAGCCGCTCCGTCTGGAAGGTACGCACGGGTATTTCACCGTGCCTTTTGCGGTGAGGGCCGACGAGGTCGTCGCCCGAGCACGCCTGTACCTGGAGTACACCTGGTCGCCAGCGCTGCTGGAGGACATCTCGCACATCAATGTTCTGGTCAACGACGAGGTGGCAGCATCGCTTCCGCTCCCAAAGGCACAAGCTGGTGCAGTAGTTTTGACAGAGGTCGACATTCCGGCGCACCTCGTGTCCGCGTACAGCCGTCTGGGGCTGGAGCTTGTGGGCCACTACGACCGAGGCTGCGAAGATCCTGCGCATTCGAGTCTATGGGCCTCTGTCAGTAACAGCAGCAGGCTGGAACTGAGCGTCGCACGCGTGGACCAGGCCGACGACTTGAACCTGTTGCCGTTGCCGTTCTTCGACCGACGCGACGCGGGCCAACTGAACTTGCCGGTGGTCTTCGCGCAGCCACCCGATTTCGCCGCCCTCAATGCGGCCGCGACGCTGACATCATGGTTCGGCGCCATGGCGGGCTACCGGG
Source organism: Xylophilus ampelinus (assembly GCF_003217575.1). GTDB lineage: Bacteria > Pseudomonadota > Gammaproteobacteria > Burkholderiales > Burkholderiaceae_C > Xylophilus > Xylophilus ampelinus. The sequence goes on from NZ_QJTC01000008.1 coordinate 30,550, forward strand.
GCGCTCGCTTCGGCAGCCAGGTCGGGAGCCTTCCGCAGGGCAATGCTGTCGTACTGGCCGTGGGCGATCAAGCGTTGGAGCGATTGGGGATCGTGCTGCCTCGGGGGGCGCTCAAAGGCCCGACGATTGTGATGCTGCCCAACCCGGCAGATCCTGCACGCAAACTGTTGGTGGTCAGTGGCCGCGACGATGGCGAACTGCGCCATGCGGCCACCGGGCTGGCCACCGGCTCCCAGCTTCTCAGCGGCTCGACAGCCACTATCGGTACGCTGGCAGCAGTGGGCTCGCGGCGTCCATACGATGCACCCAACTGGCTTCCATCTGACCGGCCTGTCCGGTTCGGGGATCTTGTGGCACCCGACACGCTGGGCGTGGCGGGCGAATCGCCAGACCTCATACGCGTAGCATTTCAGGTGCCGCCCGACCTGTTCGCATGGCGTTCGCAAGGTATTCCAGTTCATTTGCGCTACCGCTATACCCCGCGGCTGCTCGCCGACAGGTCCACCCTCAACATCAACGTGAACCAGCGCTTCATTCAGGCGCTGCCTTTGCAGCACGGCGACACCGGATGGTCGGCGAAGTTGACAGGTCTCCTGCCCTCGGTGGTCGCCTCGGTGGCAGGAGTGCCGACCACCACGGAAACCCAGCGTTTTTTCGTCCCCATGTTCGGGTTGCCCACCCACAATCTTCTGCAGTTTCATTACTACTACGACACGCCCAAGCAAGACTCGTGCAAGCGCGTTGCAGTAGACAACACTCGCGGCAATGTGGATCCGGAATCCACTATCGACATTTCCGGGTTTTCGCATCACATCCGCATGCCGGACTTGGCGGCATTTGCCAATGCCGGATTTCCGTTCACCCGTATGGCCGACCTGTCGGAGAGTGCAGTGGTGTTGCCCCACGACATGACACGCTCCGAACTCGACCTCTACCTGGCGCTGATGGGCCGAATGGGTGCAGCTACCGGATATCCCGCTGTTGGGGTGACGCTGGTGCATGCGGAACAAGTCGCCTTGGTGAAAAGCAAGGATTTGCTGGTCATCGGCACGGGCAACCGCCAGCCGCTGCTAAAACAGTGGGCCGCTGCACTGCCCGTCACAGCCGATGGCACCGCACGCAGTGCGCGCTTCTTCGACTCGGCCCGCCGATGGGCGACGGAGGATCGTCGCCAACGGGCGGATTCGGGAAGAGCGTCCCGCGAGATGTCGTTCACCACCACCGGCGTCGATGGACTGCTTTTGGGCTTCGAGTCGCCACTGGCGACCGGCAGGAGTGTGGTGCTCGTAACCGGAAGTGAAGACAATGGCGCAGCAAAAGTCGTCGATGCTTTGCTGACACCTGCCTTGTTGGGGGATATCCAGGGCAGCAGCGCATTCATTCGCTCCGGGCGCGTCGAAAGCCTTGCCGCGGAGCAGACCTACCACGTAGGTCGGCTGCCGCTCGCCACCCGGGTGCGCTGGTATTTCTCGGAACACCCATTTTCCCTGGCGGCTCTGGCCTTGGCAGGTGCATCGCTGGCAGCAGCCTTGTTGTACTTCGCGCTGCGGCAACGCGCGCGGCGTCGGCTCGAAAATGCCTGAGCACATTCGTAGCCGGCGGTGGATGCTCGCCTCCCTTGTCGGACTGACACTCCACGCGGGCATGGATCGTCCGGCGGCCGCTGTGCGTGTGCAGGCCTGGCCGCTGTGGCAGCAGTTCTACGGGCGATTCGTCGCACCTGATGGCCGGGTGATCGATCGCGGCACCGCCCGCGAACACAGCACTTCCGAAGGGCAGGCGTACGCGATGTTCCTGTCCCTGGTGGCGAACGACCGTTCCGTATTCGACCGCGTATGGACCTGGAGCGTCAACAATTTGGCGGGTGGAGATCTCGGCGCTCGTTTGCCCGCTTGGCAGTGGGGACGTCGGGACGACGGATCCTGGGGCGTGGTGGACTTCAACGCCGCATCGGACGCGGATCTGTGGTTCGCCTATGCATTGCTGGATGCGGGCCGGCGATGGAAGGTGCCGCAGTACCGGGAGGACGCTCGTAAGCTTATGCGACTGATCGTCACTCAGGAAGTCGTTTCCCTGCCGGGATTTGGACGGATGTTGATGCCCGGTCCTGCGGGCTTCGTCAAAAAGGACGATGCATCCACGTCCGCAGAGCGTTGGCGGATCAACCCCAGCTACCTGCCGTTGTCCGTGTTGCAAGCTTTCAGCTTGGAGGATCCCACCGGCCCGTGGAAGGAAATGACGCGCAACATGCTGCGTATGGTGGAGGCCACAACACCGCGCGGCCTTGTCGCGGATTGGGTGACGTACGAGCACGCATCGGGATTCGGTCTCGTGCCTGGCGCGGAGACCGGCAGCTACGACGCCATCCGTGCGTACCTGTGGGCCGGTCTCGCGGCACCGTCCAGGCTCTCTAAAGCTCTCCTGCGCTCGGTAGCCGGAATGGAGCATGCCATCGCGCCGGATGGCCGGCCGCCCGAGTTCGTGGGCATCGGCGACGGGAAAGCGCACGGTACGGGCGCAGCGGGATTTTCAGCTGCCCTGGTGCCGTACCTCCATGCTTTGGGCATGCCGTCCAAGGCGATGGCCCAGCAGACGCGGGCCGAAAGCATGCTTCTGGCCCAGGGCCTGGATACCCGCTATTACGACATGGTGCTTGCGCTGTTCGGCCTGGGCTGGAGCGAGAACCGTTTCCGATTTCTTCCATCCGGGCAGCTTTGGCTCCCATTCGAGCCGGGAGGCACAGCATGACGTTCCATTTTTCTCTCCGCACGGGTTCGCGCCCCTCGGGATTGGTGCTGGGGCTCATCGCCGCTGCTGCCCACGAACTGTGCGGTGCGCAGCAGCCCGCACCCGGGCCGAGGCCCGAGGTGCCGCCTGCACGAGCACTTTCGACCGCGGGCCAGGAAGCCGCGCAATTGTTGCAGCAGCAAGGCCGCCACTGGCAAGCGCGCGGCAACACGACGCTTGCTGCGAATGCGTGGCAGCGGCTGCTTGTGCTTCGGCCCCGCGAACCTGAGGCGTTGTACGGAATGGCATGGGCCGGATTTGCGGGTAATCGCCCGGCGGAAGCCCAAGCATATGTCGCGCGACTCAAGAGCGTTCCCGGCGGCATGGCATTTGTCGAACGTCTTGCCCAGGACAACGCTCTGGCGGACAAAGGACCTGCGCTGCAACATGCTCGTCAACTGGTGCGCGAGGGCAAGGCGGACGAGGCCGTCGCGGCATACCGCACGCTTCTTGCGTCGAACAGGCCGACCGGGCCGGTCGCTGTCGAGTTCTACAACGCGCTGGGCAGCACCCTCGATGGATGGGACGAGGCCCGCGAGGGCTTCGCGCGGCTGGTTGCCGCATTTCCCGCCGACAACAGCCTTGCTCTGGCCTATGCCCAGCACCTGACCTATGCAGACGTAGGGCGTCGGGAAGGCATCAAGCGACTTGCGGCTCTGGCCGAATTGCCCGGTGTGGGCAAGGAAGCGACGGTCTCCTGGCGCAAGGCCCTCGATTGGCTGACGCAGGTACCTTCGGACATGCCGTATCTCCGCGCGTACCTGCAACTGCATCCGGACGATCAGGCGTTGCGCACGACGCTGGAGGAGTTGGCCAAGGCTACGGAGGCTGGCGCCTTCCAGCAGATCGAGCCGGATCCTGTCTTGACAAAGTCCGAACAGGCTTATCGGGCGTTTCAGGCGGGTCGGCTCGAGGCCGCCGGTGCAGGGTTCGAAGAGGTGCTCAGACAGCGGCCCCAGTATGCCCGGGCGCTGGGTGGACTTGGTCTCGTACGGGTGCGGCAGCAACGCTTTGCCGAGGCGGCCCAGTTGCTGGCTCGGGCTCGCGGGTCAGGCAAATCGGGCGAGGGCGCCAACTGGGACAACGCATTGAAGTCCGCGCGTTATTGGGCGCTTTATCAGGAGGCGCAGACGGCGCGTACATCGGGGGATGCGGTCAGCGCACTCGTGCTGTTGACACAGGCACACGCCGTCGATCCGCTGGAGCCGGCAACAGACACAGCCCGTGGCGCGATTCATGCCGGACAAGAAGATTACCGTGAAGCCGCGGCCGATTACCGACGCGCACTTGCCCTCCGCAAGGGCGATCCGGCAGCGCTCCGGGGACTGCTTGGCGTTCTTGTTCAGGATGGACGAATCGAGGACGCGCAAACCTTGATCTCCCAACTCTCCGAAACCGAGAAGGCCGAGATGGGTGATATGGGCGAAATCCGCGCCAAGTTGTCCGCGGCGCAGGGCCGCTCGGCCATGGCTCGTGGGGATGCTTCACAAGCGCTTGCGAACTTCGCGCAGGCGCTCCGCGACAATCCAGGTGATATCTGGACGCGCCTGGCGATCGCCAGATTGCTGCGTGCGGAAGGGCGGCCGAAGGAGGCCGCCTTGTTGATGGAAGGCCAACCTGCCTTGGCCGCGGATGCGCCTCCTGCTGCGCTTGCCGCTGCCAAGTATGCCCAGGCATTGTTCGACGCCGACCTGGGCCGGTGGGAGAGCGTGCGCCAAGGGCTTGAAGATGTCCCGCTCGCAGTGCGTACGCCCGAGATGGCGCCGTTGCTGGCACAGGCTACCGTTCGCTCACGGCTTGATGCGGCCACGCTCGCCGATGCCCGCCTATCTCATTCAGAAGCAACCGCTCTCCGTGCAGCCGCGGCTCGCGCTGCTCTAGGCTCGCCCGAACTGGAGCTGATGGTGGCCATCGCCGTTGTCGAGACAGGTGGGCACAGTGCTGCCGGATATCCCGCCACCTTCTTGCCCGCTATGGACACCCCGGTCGGTATGCAGATTCAATACGCTTCTGTGCTGTTCGCGGCTCAGCAGGACGAACAGGCGGAGCGGGTGCTCGGACGACTGGACGGTCTGGCCCTCAGCGCCTCCCAGCGCGAAGGCGTGGATGCATTGCGCACCGGATCTGCCGTGCGCGCTGCCTATCGGCTGCTCGACGCAAAGGACGTGCCCGGCGCGCATGCTGTGCTCGCCGTTGCCTGGGCCCGGCATCCAGAAAACTCCGCAGTGCTGCTGGCCCAGGCCGCCATCCTCATCCGGTCGGGGCGGCCCGACGATGCGCTTCGGATTTACAATAACGCGTTGATGGACGCGCCGCAGGACACGCGCCTGCTGCTGGGAGCGGCTGAATCGGCCGACGCCGCCGGGAATCCGTCGGCAGCCCAATTCATGGAGCGCGCAGTGGCGTCTGCATCCGACGATCCACGGGTTTTGGCGGCGGCGGGGCGGTACTACCGGCGTACAGGCCGAACCGAACGTGCGGAACAACTTCTGACCGCGGCCATCCTTGTGGATGCCGGCAAGCGTGCGCGCAGCCGCCAGACAGAAGCCGACCCGCTCATCCGAAGCGTTCCGCAATCGGCCATTGACGCACAGCCGCCTCCAGGGCCCGTGATGCGCCGGATGTCGTGGCCCCTGGGGGGCCAGTCGACGGGAATGGAGTCGTCTTTCGCCCCCTTTCTGATGCTGCCTGTCGTGGACACGGAGCCCGGGGTCGAGAATGCGGACCCGGCCGAATCGCTGAACGACCTGCGCTCGGCACCGGTCGCGCCGGCGGGCCGACTGCTGGATCCCTGGGTCCGGCCCGTACCTGCCGCACTTTCGCCTCAAGAGCGACTGGACCTCCAGGCCGAACTCGACACCGTCCGGTTCGAGCGTAGTCCGGTTGTGAGTACCGGGCTGATCGTCCGGTCCCGCCGGGGCGAATCTGGACTTTCACGCCTGACCGACGTACAGACACCGGTGGAGGCCCGGTGGACGCAGGGCGAGGCACGATTGCTTTTGCGCGTCACCCCGACGCGGCTGAACGCAGGACTTCCCGACCCCCTTGCGTCGGGCGACCGCTTCGGTACCGGCGCTTTTGCAGGAACCACGGGTGGGGGATCGCCGGTGCAACAACGCGACGGCGGCATCGGCGCGGCCGTGGGCTACGAGCGTGCCGACATGCAGGCGGACATAGGCACCACGCCGATCGGTTTCAGGCATGTGGACGTCGTCGGGGGCGTCAAGGTGATGCGGACCATCGACCAGGCCTGGTCATGGAGCGGGGAGCTTTCGCGGCGTGCCGTCACCGACAGCGTCCTGTCGTTCGCCAGTGCGCGAGACGGGCGATCCAGCGTGGAATGGGGTGGCGTCACGGCCACGGGGGGCCGGCTTCAAACGGGGTGGGACCAGGGCAGCTGGGGTCTGTACGGTTTCGGGGCTCTGCATACATTGCGTGGCCCCGGGGTCGCGGACAACGCACGCGTCGAGGCGGGGGGGGCGTCTACCGCCATCTCTGGCAGGCAGCCGACAGCCGGCTGACAAGCGGGCTGAACCTTTCGGTATTGGGCTACGACCGCAACCTTCGCTATTTCACCCTGGGGCAGGGCGGCTATTTCAGTCCGCAGCGCTTCTTGTCGGTGGGCATTCCCCTGGACTGGTCAGAACGGAGAGGAAATTTCGCGTGGCGCCTGCGGGGCTCCGCCGGCGTTCAGCGGTTTCACGAAGACGCCTCCCCGTATTTCCCGACAGACGCAGTAAGGCAGGCTGCGGCCCAGTCAGGCTCTGGCGGCACATACCCAGGACAGGCGCGCAGCAGCTTCGCCTACAGCGCTTCGATCGCCATGGAATACCATGTCACACCGCATGTCTTCGTCGGGGCGATGTTGGCGGCTGACAATTCCAGGGACTACCGACAGCGCATCGCAGGTGCCTATATGCGCATCAGCTTCGAGCCATCGCGAGGGCTGGTCGCGTTTCCGGTGGAGCCGGTCCGCTCGCCTTATGGCGGAAGCTAGAGCATGTTATGCACTTCGACGTACCCACCCTTCGGGAAAGCCGGGCAGAGGCCCGGCTGCAGCGGTTGCAGTCCACTTGCCGTATCCATAGCGCGGCGCGTCCTGGGCCTCTCGCCCGGCTCTCGCGGGTACGTCGAAGTGCATAACATGCTCTGACCGACCGGCAGTCGCCGCGACCGCCGCGGCGACTGCTTCACTGCGCCATCTCGTCGCGTGCCCAGAATGCCCGCTTCTCGCGCCCGTCTGCTACCAGGAAAACGCTGTAGCGCTGCCCGGATTCGAGTGTTCCCAGGTCAAGCGGCTTACCCACAACCAACGCGTCGCAGGTGACCTTTACCGAGAGCGGCACGGGATTGATGGGTCGGCGCTGCAAGGTGTTCGGCGCCCCGCCCGTGAACAACGTGGTGTCCTGACCCGCTGCCGACAATCCGGCAGCAGGGCATGCAGGATCCACGTTATAGAACGCGAGGGACGCTTTCAAACCGTTGAAGGTCTTGGGTAGTTCTGCGATGGCCGTCGATACAAGAGTGCCGTCCCCGCGCAGCCATATCACCACCGAAACCAGTTCACCGGCCTGCGCGGCCGGTGCAAGATCAAGACTTTGTTTGCCTTGAACCGCGCGGCCCGCCAACACCAGCTTGGGCTTGATGGGCATGAAGGAGCCGACGGCATTGGCAGTGCCGAGTTGGAGCCGGCCACCGGTCGCGGGCTTCCCGGCGGCGATGATGTCCAAGGGCTTGCCGGTGGCATTGACGAAACGAACGTAGGACGCGTCTTCACCAGGCCCGGATGCATAGAGTTGAGGTCCTGCCGACCAAGCCGTGCAACTTGAGGCTGCAACACATCCTGCCGCGATCCAGCGGACCAGCACGCGCTGCGTGTTCCAGTTCATTCGCGTGCTCATTTGGCTTCCGTTTTCCGCTTGGTCACCACCGGTAGTTTGAGAACCGCCGCGGTGATACCGGTCGCCCATGCGGTGTATCCAGGGCCTGTGAAATGCTGGCCGTCGATCGTGGGCCATTGACCGGGTTGCGACATCGCTAGAGAGTCCACATAGGTGCAAGGTGCGCTGTTCTCGGAGATGAAGGCCCCTACTTGCTTGACCCGGTCGTAGTTCTTTCCGTACTTGCCGCCGGGTTGTCCCCAGCCAGGCCCGATCCAGGCGCACTCGACGCCCGTTTTTGCGATGGCCCCGGTCAGGCGTTTGACTTGCTGCCAAGCCCATGTCGCAGGAAATTCCGGCTGTTTGTAGCCTGCCATGGTGTCGCCCATCACCACCAACACCAGATCTGGCTTGTCTCGTTGAATCAGCTCCGCCACGGCGGTCGTTCGGGCCGCTGGTCCGACCAAGGCTTTGACAGGCGATTTGCCATCGCGCTGGGCTCCTCCGCAGTTGCCGGGCGAACTTATTACCCAATCTGCAGGCTGTATTCCACAAAGGCCGATGGATTTAACTTTGGCCCCCTGCTGCATCAGATCGTCCTGCAGGGTGGTTATCAAATAGCCTGGAGTGGCCAGGTGGCTGTCTCCTATGACCAGGATGGTGAGGCCGAGCAGTGCTGAACCAATTGCCATGTGGATTCTTTCAAAAAATCAGATTGCCAGGATGCGATGGTAAATATGCGTACATGTATTTCAATATCTCTTGCCATCACTTTGAACTGGATTTTTTATTCTGTCTGTACGGTAGCGCACACGGTCAAGACAATAGCGAAATTTCCGCATTAATTGGAAGATCCGATGCCGGCCCATTTTCTATAAATAGAATGTGTACAGATTTCCCAACGCGCGCAACGCGACGCCACGCCGTGCTATCCAGATCATGGACCTGCAGCGCGGAAATGCAGTGCCTCAGTCGGCGTCGCGCAGCTCTTGCGGAATGCCGGTGGGTGCTTCGGCGGCATCTTCCACGTTCGAGACGAAGCCGCCTGCCGGATGGGCCCAGTGCCAGAGGCGCAGCGCCGCCTCGTCCACGCCCTGCTTCTTGAGCGCCGAGAACAGCTGCACCTCGCCGCCGCCGGCGTTGAGCCTGGCGATCTGCAGCGCCTTGGTGCCTTCCACCCGGGTGAGCTTGTCGGCCTTGGTGAGCAGCACCAGGAATTTCAGGCCCTCGGCCACGCGGGGGCGGATGACGTCGAGCAGAATCTCGTCGAGTTCGGTCAGACCGTGGCGCGGGTCGCAGAGCAGCACCACGCCGGTGAGGTTCTCGCGGGTGACCAGGTAGTTGGCCATCACCCGCTGCCAGCGCACCTTGTCGGCCTTGGGCACGGCCGCGTAGCCGTAGCCGGGCAAGTCGGCCAGTACCGCGTCGTGTACGCCCTGCTTGCCTAGGCCAAACAGGTTGATGTGCTGGGTGCGGCCCGGTTTCTTGGAGGCGAAGGCCAGCTGTTTCTGCTGGGTGAGGGTGTTGATGCAGGTCGACTTGCCGGCGTTGGAGCGGCCGACGAAGGCGATCTCCGGCAGGTGCAGCGGCGGCAGGTGGTGGAGCTGGGCGGCGGTGGTCAGGAAGCGTGCGGTGTGCATCCAGCCCATGGCGGTCTTGCCGTCTGCAACAGGGGTCGGAACCGCGGCGGCGGGGGCGCTGTCGCCAGGGGAAACAGGGGGGGTATCGGTCATGGCACGGGGTACGGAGCAGGGATTACCCCGGGAGGCACCATTGTAGAATCACCAGGTTTTGCGCCCATAACACAGACCCTCGATATGAAGCTGCTTGCCTCCTTGCTGACCGCTGCTGCGCTGGCGGTGTCTGCTTTTCCGGTCGTGGCCGCAGATGCGGCGCCCACCAGCGCGGGTGCTCCTGCAGGGGCGGCGGCCAACGGCGATGCGCCCTCGGTGGGCGCACCGGTCGGTACCGCCTTGGCAGCCGCGCCGGCACCGGTGCCCACCGCCGGCGCGGCACGTGCCAAGCCCGACCTGGCGCAGGGCGAGGCCAAGTACACTGCGGTCTGCGCCGCCTGCCACGGTGCCGACGGCAACTCGTCTGTGCCGGCCCAGCCCAAGCTGGCCGCGCAGCACCCCGAGTACCTGGTCAAGCAGCTCCAGGAGTTCAAGGAAGGCAAGCGCAAGAACCCGATCATGCAGGGCTTCGCAGCGCAGCTGAGCGATGCCGAGATGCGCAACATTGCCTACTGGCTGACCGCCAAGGCCGGCAAGCCCGGCTTCGCCAAGGACAAGGCGCTGGTCGCGGTCGGCGAGAAGATCTACCGCGGCGGCATCGCCGACCGTGCGGTGCCGGCTTGCGCTAGCTGCCACAGCCCCAACGGCGCCGGCATTCCGTCGCAGTATCCGCGCCTGTCGGGCCAGCATGCCGACTACACCGCCGCCCAACTGGTCGCCTTCCGCGGCGGCGTGCGCAACAACAACGCGGTGATGCACGGCGTCGCCGCCAAGCTCAACGACCGCGAAATCAAGGCCTTGGGCGACTACATCGCCGGCCTGCGCTGAAGATGTGAGAGAACCTACTGCGCAACCCGATTGCGCAGCTCCGGTCCTCACCGTACCGAAGTACGGCTCCGGTCCTCGCTGCACACTCGGGCTGCTCGCTACGGTTCTTTCACATCTTCGGCTCAGTTTCTGAACCAAAGAACCCACAGCACTCCAAGAAGGGCGGGCCGATCCTCCAGAGGATGGCCCGCCCTTTTTGCTGGCACCTCGGCGGCCTTTTTCCTTCCCACTTTCCCCGAACCGGCCACCCGCTCCACCGACCATGTCTGTCTCGACCCACGGTATCCGCGTCCATACCGGCTCGCATGCCCTGCGTGCGGGGCTGGAGCTGCTGTCGTCGATGCGCTTCGCGATCTCGCTGCTGACGGTGATCTGCATCGCCTCGGTGATCGGCACGGTGCTGTTGCAGCAGCAGCCCTACGGCAACTACGTCAACCAGTTCGGGCCGTTCTGGGCGCAGGTGTTCGATGCGGCGGGGCTCTATCGGGTCTACAGCGCCTGGTGGTTCCTGCTGATCCTGGCGTTCCTGGTGGTGAGCACCTCGCTGTGCATCGGCCGCAGCACGCCGCGCATCCTGGCCGACCTGAAGGTCTACAAGGAGAACATCCGCGAGCAGAGCTTGGGCGCCTTCGCCCAGCGGGCCGAGGCCGACCTGCCTGAGGCGCCCGAGGCCGCCGCCCGCCGCATCGGCGGCCTGCTGGCCGGCGGCGGCTGGCGGGTACGACTGCAGGAGCGCAGCACCGCGGCCGGCACCGGCTGGATGGTGGCGGCCAAGGCGGGCGCGGCCCACAAGATCGGCTACATCGCGGCGCACAGCGCGATCGTGTTGGTCTGCATCGGCGGGCTGCTCGACGGCGACCTGGTGGTGCGCGCCCAGATGCTGCTGCACGGCAAGACGCCGTACGCCGGCGGCGGCATGATCGCCGACGTCGCGCCCCGGCACCGCCTCTCCGACAGCAACCCGACCTTCCGCGGCAACATCCTGGTCGCCGAGGGCACGCAGTCGAGCAATGCGATCCTGAACCAGTCCGACGGCATCCTGGTGCAGGAGCTGCCCTTCTCGATCGAGCTGAAGAAGTTCATCGTCGACTACTACTCCACCGGCATGCCCAAGCTCTTCGCGAGCGAGGTGGTGATCCACGACAAGGCCACCGGCGAGGCGCATCCGGCCCGCATCGAGGTGAACCACCCGGCGAGCTTCCGGGGTGTCGAGATCTACCAGTCGAGCTTCGACGACGGCGGCTCGCGGGTGGTGCTTCAGGCGGTGCCGATGCATCCGGGCCGCGCCGCGGTCAAGCCCTTCGAGATCGAGGGCACGGTGGGCGGCTCGTCCGAACTGGCCGACGGCAGCGGCGGCGCGGCCGGCAAGATGACGCTGGAGTACACCGCGCTGCGCACCATCAACGTCGAGAACTTCGCCGGCGGCAAGGTCGGCGCGGGCAGCGTCGACGTGCGCAAGGTCGACCTGCGCTCGGCCATCGACGCGCGCCTGGGCGCGGCCAACAAGACGGTCACGCAGAAGGAGCTGCGCAATGTCGGCCCCAGCATCACTTATCGGCTGCGCGACGCGGCGGGCCAGGCGCGGGAGTTCCACAACTACATGCTGCCGGTCGACACCGGCGACGGCGTGCCGGTGTTCCTGCTGGGCATGCGCGCCACGCCGGCCGAGGAGTTCCGCTACCTGCGCATTCCCGCCGACGAGAACGGCGCGATGGACGGCTTCCTGCGGCTGCACGCCGCGCTGGCCGACCCGGCGCGCCGCGCGGCGGCGGTGCAGCGCTACGCGACGCAGGCCGTCGATCCGGCGCGGCCCGAGCTGGGCACGCAGCTGGCGCTGTCGGCCGGCCGCGCGCTGGCGCTGTTCGCCGGCGACCCGGAGGCGGCCGAGGGTTCCGCCGCGCGCCAGGGCGGGCTGCAGGCGGTCTCCGATTTCATGGAAGCCAACGTGCCCGAGGCCGAGCGCGCCCGCGCCGGCGAGGTGCTGGTGCGCATCCTGAACGGCGCGCTGTTCGAGCTGGCCCAGGACACCCGCCGCGCCGCCGGCCAGGCGCCGCTGCCGGCCGACGACGCCACCCGCGGCTTCATGACCCAGGCGGTGCTCTCGCTCTCCGACATGGCGCTGTACCCGGCGCCTATGGCTTTCCGGCTGCAGGACTTCACCCAGGTGCAGGCCAGCGTGTTCCAGGTGGCGCGGGCGCCGGGCAAGACGGTCGTCTACCTGGGCTGTGCCTTGCTGATCGTGGGCATCTTTGCGATGCTCTACGTGCGCGAGCGCCGGCTCTGGATCTGGGTCGCGCCGCGGGCCGGGGCCGCGCACGCGATGATGGCGATGTCGTCCAACCGCAAGACGATGGACGGCGACCGCGAATTCGCCCACCTGCAGCAGAAGCTGCTCGGCACCACAGGGCCGCCGGAGCCCGACGCGCCGCCGCGCACCTAGCGAACGACACAAGACACGAGAAGGCCCCCCGATGAACACCGCCACCATCGCCACCGCGCCTGCAGGCACCGCATCCGCACACCGGACGGAAACACTGCACGAAGGCTTCTGGAGCCGCCGCAGCGCGCTCGACTGGGTCTTCGCCGCTCTGGTCGCCGCGGGCGGCGCCTTCGCCTTCCTGCGCTACGGCGGCTTCATGGACGTCTACGAGAAGGCGATCCTGGTCTGTTGCGCGCCGGCCGCCGTCTGGCTCGGCTGGTTCTGGCGGCCGCTTCGGCTGCTGATGGTGGGCGCGGCGGCGCTGGCGCTGTTGGGCATCGTGTCCTACCAGGTCGACGGGCAGGGCAGCCTGGCGCGGGCCGACAGCGTGTTCTGGCTCAAGTACTTCCTCTCCAGCCAGTCGGCGATCTTGTGGACGAGCATGCTGTTCTTCATGAGCACCGTCCTCTACTGGATCGGTATGGTCTCGCGCGGCGAGGGTGCGACGCTCTCGCTGCTGGGGTCGCGCATCGCCTGGGCCGGTGTGACGATGGCCCTGGTCGGCACTCTGGTGCGCTGGTACGAGAGCTACTTGATCGGCGCCGACGTGGGCCACATCCCGGTCAGCAACCTGTACGAGGTCTTCGTGCTGTTCTGCTGGCTCACCACCACCTTCTACCTGTACTACGAAGACCAGTACCGGACCCGCTCGCTCGGCGCCTTCGTGATGCTGGTGGTGAGCGCGGCGGTCGGCTTCCTGCTCTGGTACACGGTTGTGCGCGAGGCCCACGAGATCCAGCCGCTGGTGCCGGCGCTCAAGAGCTGGTGGATGAAGCTGCACGTGCCCGCCAACTTCATCGGCTACGGCACCTTCGCGATGGCGGCGATGGTCGCGTTCGCCTACCTGATCAAGCAGCAGGCGGGCCTGTCTCCCGCGGAACAGCACTGGTACAAGCTGGCGCCGCTGTGGGCACTGGGCGTGGTGCTGTGCTTCGAGCCGATCGTGTTCCGCAAGACGGTGTCGGAGCCGGGCGGCGGCTACTGGGCGGTGTATTTCGGTGTCTCGGCGCTGATCGTGGCCGGCATCCTGCTGGGCCGACAGCGCATCGCCGCCAAGCTGCCGGCCCTGCCGGTGCTGGAAGACGTGATGTACAAGTCGATCGCGGTCGGCTTCGCCTTCTTCACCATCGCGACCGTGCTGGGCGCCCTGTGGGCGGCCGAGGCCTGGGGCGGCTACTGGAGCTGGGACCCGAAGGAGACCTGGGCGCTGATCGTCTGGCTCAACTACGCCGCCTGGCTGCACATGCGGCTGATGAAGGGCATGCGCGGCGCGATCTCGGCGTGGTGGGCGCTGGTGGGCCTGGCGGTGACCACCTTCGCGTTCCTCGGCGTCAACATGTTCCTGAGCGGATTGCACAGCTACGGAACGCTTTAGCCCCGGGCCGCTCGAACCGTTGGAAACACGCTGAAACCGCCCTGGCGGCCGGCGCGTAGAACCTCATGGCTGCAGGCCCTCCGCCTGCGCCCCTATCGATAACAAGGCCTTCCATGCCCCTCCGATCTTCCTCATCCTCCTCCGGCTTCGACCATCCCCGTTCCAGTGAGATCACCCCCCGCGCCGTCTACGAAGACCGCCGCAAGATGATGAAGCTGCTGGCCGGCGGTGCCGCCGGCGGCGCGCTGGCCGCCTGGGCCGGCCGCGAGGCGCTGGCCCAGACGGCCGCGCCCGGCAAGCTGGCGCCTCTGCCCGGCGCCAAGTCGTCGGTGGCCGGCGCGATGGCGATGGAGAAGGTGACCGACTACAAGGACGCCTCCACCTACAACAATTTCTACGAGTTCGGCACCGACAAGGCCGACCCGGCCAAGAACGCCCACACCCTGCAGACGAAACCCTGGACCGTCGAGATCGAGGGCCTGGTCAAGAAGCCGGGCAAGTACGGCATCGAGGACCTGCTCAAGCTCAGCGCCCAGGAAGAGCGAATCTACCGTCTGCGCTGCGTCGAAGGCTGGTCGATGGTGATTCCGTGGATCGGCTACTCGCTGGCCGAGCTGATCAAGAAGGTCGAGCCGCAGCCCGGCGCCAAGTTCGTCGAGTTCGTCACCCTGGCCGACAAGAAGACCATGCCCTACGTCGGCTCCGCGGTACTCGACTGGCCCTACACCGAAGGCCTGCGGATGGACGAAGCGATGCATCCGCTGACCCTGCTGTCCTTCGGCATGTACGGCGAGGTGCTGCCCAACCAGAACGGGGCGCCGGTGCGGCTGGTGGTGCCGTGGAAGTACGGGTTCAAGTCGGCCAAGTCGATCGTCAAGATCCGCTTCACCGACAAGGAGCCGTCCACCGCCTGGAACAAGGCCGCGGCCAACGAGTACGGCTTCTATTCCAACGTGAACCCGAACGTCGACCATCCGCGCTGGAGCCAGGCGTCGGAGCGGCGCATCGGCGACGGCGGCGGCCTCTTCGCCAAGCGCCGCAAGACCGAGATGTTCAACGGCTACGAGGCGCAGGTGGGCCAGCTCTATGCCGGCATGGACCTGAAGAAGAACTTCTAAAGGCTGAGCCCACCCCAGGCTGCGCACTGCGTGTCTTCGCGTCCCCCTGCTAGGGGCAACACCAGCAGCCCGGCAAAGCCGGTTCTGCGGTGTTCGTTGAAAAAGATCGCGGCGCCTGCAACGGTGGGTCGCCCGCAAAACGACTGTCTCCATGAACAAGCTGCTTTTGCACCCCGCGGCCAAGCCGGTCGTGTTCCTGCTGTGCCTGCTGCCCTTCGCATGGCTGGCCTACGGAGCTTTCGCCGACACGCTGGGTGCCAACCCGGCCGAGGCATTGATCCGCGCCACCGGCGACTGGACGCTGCGCTTCATCTGCATCGTGCTGGCCGTCACCCCGCTGCGGGTGATCAGCAAGTGGAATGGCCTTGCGCGCTACCGGCGGATGCTGGGGCTCTTCGCTTATTTCTACGTGGCGGTGCACCTGCTCTGCTATGCCTGGTTCGACATGGGCTTCGACGTGTCCGGGATCGCCAAGGACATCGCCAAGCGGCCGTTCATCCTGGTCGGCTTCGCCGCCTTCGTGCTGCTGACGCCGCTGGCCGCCACCTCGTTCAACCGGGCGATCAAGGCGCTGGGCGGCAAGCACTGGCAGGCGCTGCACAAGCTGGTCTACCTGATCGCCGGTTTGGGGCTGCTCCACTTCTTCTGGATGCGGGCCGGCAAGAACAACTTCGACGAGGTGTTCGTCTACGCGGCGATCATCGCCGTGCTGCTGGGATTCCGGGTGGTGCAGGCTCTGCGCAAGCGGGCGGCACGGCAGTCGGTTGCCACGGCTGCGCCCGCCGCCGCTATTCGAAAATGATAGCAGCAGGGCGGCGTGCAGCGCGGCTTCGCGGTAGATAAGTGCCGGAAGTCTGCGTTGCACGCCGGCATCTTGCTATCTAATCCATAGCGCTCGCTAGCGGCAAGCGCCTGGGATCGGCTCTCGGCTAGACCAGCCGTTCCTTGTGGAACGTGTCCTCGGCCGATTCCCGTTCCCGGATCAGGTGCACCCGGTCGCCGTCGACCAGCACCTCGGCCGCCCGGCCGCGGGTGTTGTAGTTGCTCGACATGCTCATGCAGTACGCGCCGGCCGACAGCACCGCCAGCCGGTCGCCGGCCCGTACCGGCCCCAGGTGGCGGTCGCGGCCGATCCAGTCGCCGCTCTCGCAGATCGGGCCGACCACATCGTAGTCCGCCGGGCGCCCGGCCGCACCGGACGTGCGCTCCAGCGGCACGATCGCCTGGTACGCCTGGTACATCGCAGGACGGGGCAGGTCGTTCATCGCGGCGTCGACGATGCAGAAGTTCTTCTGCTCGCCGGGCTTCAGGTACAGCACCTCGGTCAGGCAGACGCCGGCGTTGCCGACCAGCGAGCGGCCCGGCTCGATCATCAGCTTGCGGTCGCCGTAGCCGCGGGCGTCGATCTTGGCGAGCAGCTTCGCCCACAGCGCGTCGGCCGCGGGCGGCGTGTCGCCTTGGTAGTCGATGCCCAGGCCGCCGCCGAAGTCGATGTGCTGCAGCGGCGGCACGCCCGCCGCCTCGATGGCGGCCACCAGGTCGAGGATGCGGTCCATCGCATCGAGGTACGGGCTCTCCTGCGTGATCTGGGAGCCGATGTGGCAGTCGATGCCGACCACCCGCAGGCCGCTCAGCGACGCGGCGCGCTGGTAGGTGGCCACGGTTTCCTCGTGCGCCACGCCGAACTTGTTGTCCTTCAGGCCGGTCGAGATGTAGGGGTGCGTCTGCGGATCGACGTTCGGGTTGACGCGAACGCTCACCGGCGCCCGCACGCCCAACTCTGTCGCCACCTCGTGCAGCACCTCCAGCTCGGCGGTGCTCTCGACGTTGAAGCAGCCGATGCCGGCCTCGAGCGCGGTGCGCATTTCGGCGCGGGTCTTGCCGACGCCCGAGAAGATCACCTTGCGAGGATCGCCGCCGGCGGCGATCACCCGCTTCAGCTCGCCGGCCGAGACGATGTCGAAGCCGCAGCCCGCCCGGGCGAAGACCTGCAGCACGCCGAGCGACGAGTTGGCCTTCATCGCATAGCAGATCCGCGCATCGCGGCCGGCGAAGCCGCGCTGGTAGGCGGCAAGCGCGGACAGCATCGACGCCTTGGAATAAGCGAAGAGCGGCGTGCCGTGGCGGGCGGCTAGGTCGGACAGGCGCACCTCTTCCAGGAAGAGCGTGTCGCCGCGGTAGGCCAGCTGGGGCTGGCCGGGCAGGGCGGTGAGGGTCATGGGGTGTTGTGGGGTGCCGTGACGGACGGCATGGTGCTCTCGGGCACCATCATCAGGTCGTACGACTGCTCGGTCGTGGGCGGAGTGGCGGGTGCGGCGGAGGTGGTCGGTGCGGCCGGGGTGCCCGAGGCGGCCTTCCTCTGCTGCGGGTCGCCGGTTACGCGGAACTTCAGTGTCTCGACAAGGGTGGCGCGGTTGGCGGCGGCCGGTCCTTGCGGAAACAGCAGCGGCCCCTTCTGGCCGCAGCCGGAGAGCGCCGCCGCACTGCCGGCAAGGACAAGCGCTCTCACTAGAATTCCGTGGACTTTCAACATCCGCAAATTGTATGACCGACCTCGAATTCCTCGACCGCGCCGAGCACCTCCTGCAGACCGTGGAGGAAAGCTGCGACCGGGTGAACGAGGAGACCGATGCCGACATCGACAGCCAGCGCTCCGGCGGCATGGTCACGCTCACCTTCCGCAACCGCAGCCAGCTGGTGCTCAACATGCAGCGTCCGCTGCACGAACTCTGGCTGGCCGCCCGCTCCGGCGGCTACCATTTCAAATGGAGCGGCGACACCTGGCAGGACACCAAGGGCGAGGGCGAACTGCTCGCCATCCTTCAACGCGAGACCGCCGCCCAGGCCGGCGTGGCGATCGATTTCGGCGACACCCCTCGCAACTAGCGAGTCTCCCAAACCAGGGATGCCGTGGAACCGGCTCTGCCGGGCCACCGGTATCGCCCCCGGTAGGGGGTAGGCGAAGACACGCAGTGCGGAGCCTGGGGGCGAGCCTAGTTCTTGAACAGATCGAGGATGCGGTTGCGCTCTTCGGGCGCCGGCGCCGACTGCTGCGCACCGGGGTCGGTCTCACCGCCAGCGGCCTCGGTACCCAGGCTCGGGATGCCGCCGTTGCGGGCGTATTCGTCGTAGAACCATTCGCCGCCCACGTTCACCACGCCGGCAGGCGGCTGCATCTCGGCCACCGGTACGCCCTTCAGGGCGTGCTCCATGAAGCTGATCCACACCGGCAGGCTCAGGCCGCCGCCGGTCTCGCGGTCGCCCAGGTTGCGCGGGGTGTCGTAGCCGATCCAGGAGATCGCGGCCAGCGTCGGCTGGAAGCCGGCGAACCAGGCATCCATCGAGTCGTTGGTGGTGCCGGTCTTGCCGTAGATGTCTGGCCGTTTCAATGCCGCCTGGGCACGGGCCGCGGTGCCGTAGCGGGCCACCGACTGCAGCAGGCTGTCCATCACGAAGGCGTTGCGCGGGTCGATCGTCTGGTTGCTCTGGTCCAGCGGCGGGGGCGTGGTTTCCAGCAGCACGCGGCCCTTCTGGTCGGTCACTTTGGCTACCAGCCACGGGTTGACCCGGTGGCCGCCGTTGGCGAAGACCGAGTAGCCCGCGGCCAGCTGCATCGGCGTGACCGCACCGGCGCCGAGGGCCATCGGCAGGTAGGCCGGGTGCTTGTCGGCGTCGAAACCGAAGCGGGTGATCCAGTCCTGGCCGTACTTGGTGCCGATCGACTGCAGGATGCGGATCGACACCATGTTCTTGGATTTCTCCAGCGCCTTGCGCATCGACATCGGCCCGTCGAAGGTGCCGCCGTAATTCTTCGGCTCCCACGGCTGGCCGCCGGTGGTGCCGGCATCGAAGAACAGCGGGCCGTCGTTGATCACGGTGGCGGGCGTGAAGCCCTTCTCCAGCGCCGCGGAGTAGATGAAGGGCTTGAAGCTCGAGCCCGGCTGCCGCCACGCCTGCGTCACATGGTTGAACTTGTTCTTGCCGAAATCGAAGCCGCCCACCAGGGCCTTGACCGCACCGGTGCGCGGGTCGAGCGCGACGAAGGCGCCTTCGACCTCGGGAATCTGGGTGATCTCCCAGGTGTCCTTGGGCGTCTTGACAACCCGGACCACCGCGCCGCGCCGCAGCCGGATGTTAGGGGCGGCCTTGTCGCTCAGGCCCGATTGCGCGGGGCGCAGACCTTCGCCGGTGATCTCGATCCGGTCGCCGCCGGGCCGCATCGCCACGATCTTCTTCGGGCCGGCTTCCAGCACCACGGCGGTCAGCACGTCGCCGTTGTCGGGGCGGTCGGCCAGGGCATCGTCTACCGCCTCGTCGAGCTCGTTGCCGCTGGCGGGCAGGGCGACGAACTCTTCGGGACCGCGGTAGATCTGGCGGCGTTCGTAGTCCATCAGGCCCTTGCGCAGGGCGCGGTAGGCCGCGTCCTGGTCGCCGGCGTTCACCGTGGTATAGACGTTCAGGCCGCGGGTATAGGCCTCGTTGCCGTACTGCGAGAAAATCAGCTGGCGCACCATCTCGGCGATGTACTCGGCATGGACCCGGGTGGTGTCGGGGCCGGTGCGGATCTTCAGCTCTTCTGTGCGGGCCTCTTTGGCCGCGTCTCGGGTGATGAAACCTGCTTCTTCCATCCGGTCGACGATGTAGAGCTGCCGGCCGCGGGCGCGGCGCGGGTTGTTGATCGGGTTGTTGGCGGTGGGGGCCTTGGGCAGGCCGGCCAGCATCGCGGCCTCGGCCACGGTGATCTTCTGCAGCGGCTTGCCGAAATAGGCCTCGGATGCGGCGGCGAAGCCGTAGGCACGGTTACCCAGGTAGATCTGGTTCATGTAGATCTCCAGGATCCGGTCCTTCGAGAGCATGTGCTCCAGCTTGAAGGTCAACAGGATTTCGTAGATCTTGCGGGTGAAGGTCTTTTCCGAAGACAGGTACACATTGCGCGCCACCTGCATCGTGATCGTCGAGGCGCCCTGGCTCTTGGCCCTATTCAAATTTGCCAGGCCGGCCCGCAAAACCCCCTTGTAATCCACCCCTCCGTGGCTGTAGAAGCTGGTGTCCTCGGCGGCCAGCACCGCATCGATCATCACCTTGGGGATGTCGGCGATCGGGGTAAGGTTGCGTCGCTCCTCGCCGAACTCGCCCAGCAGGGCACCTTCGGTCGAATACACCCGCAGCGGCAGCTTGGGCCGATAGTCGGCAAGGTCGGAGATGTCGGGCAGGTTGGGATAGGCCACGGCCAGGGCCACCGCGACGACCAGCACCAGCGACACTGCACCCGCCACGACCAACCCCACCATCGCCAGCAGGGCACGCAGCAGCCAGGTAAGCCATCCTGCCTTGCCGAGCGAGACCAGCTTATCTTTCTGTGGGCGGCGCGGAGAGCCCTGTGGCGCGTCCGGAGAGTTCGGGGAGGAGGGCATGGCGTCTCGCGTTTTGGTAACCGCGCATTATAAAAATTGCGGCAGGACATGGGCGCCCGGGTCTTCAACCAGCGGCAGGGCAGCGGTTGTCGCCGGGGCATATTGCAGAGAACGTATTGTTTTGACAACGAGCAGCGGCAGACGAAGCACCTGAGCATGGAGATTCCGAAAAGTTACTGATAGCATCGGTGTCAAGTGTTAGCTTTTGTTGCGTTGTTTTTTCCAATTCACTTCAGGGGGCCGACTTGATCTCTTCGGGGTCGCTGTTCAAGCGCCAAGCCGCGCCGCTGCTGGGCATAGATATCAGTTCCTCCAGTGCCAAGCTGGTGGAGCTAGGACGCAACAAGAGCGGCCAGTGGGTGCTCGAGCGCTGCGCGATCGAACCGCTGGAGCGCGGCTGGATTGTCGACGGTAACGTCGAGAAGTTCGACGAAGTCGCCGAAGCGGTGCGTCGCCTGGTCAAGAAGAGCGGTGCCCGAGCCAAGCATGTCGCCCTGGCGCTGCCCTCGTCTGCCGTGATCACCAAGAAGATCGTGCTGCCCGAAGGCCTGAGCGAACTGGAACTCGAAGTCCAGGTCGAATCCGAAGCCAGCCAGTACATACCCTTCTCGCTCGACGAGGTGAGCCTCGATTTCTGCGTGATCGGCCCCAGCGCCGGTTCGCCGGGCGATGTCGAGGTGTTGATCGCCGCGTCGCGCCGCGAGAAGGTGCAGGACCGCCAGGGCCTGGCCGAGGCCGCCGGCCTGAAGCCGGTGGTGCTCGACATCGAATCCTATGCCGCCCGCCTCGCCGCCGGCCGCCTGCTGGAAACCTTGCCGGTGCACGGTGTCGGCGCGGTGGTGGCACTGTTCAAGATCGGCGGCGCTGCCAGCGGCCTGCAGGTCATCCGCAACGACGAGGTGCTCTACGAGCGCGAGCAGGCCTTCGGCGGCGGCCAGCTGACCCAGTTGATCGTGCGCCAATACGGCTTCTCGCCGGAAGAGGCCGAATCCAAGAAGCGCAACGCCGAGCTGCCCGACGACTACGACACCGCCGTGCTGCGTCCGTTCGTCGACAACATGGCCGCCGAAGTCGTGCGGGCGTTGCAGTTCTTCTTCACCAGTACGCCTTACAACCGGGTCGACCACGTGATGCTGGCCGGCGGTTCCGCATCGCTGCCCGGCCTAGCTGAGGCGGTCGCCCGCCAGTCGGGCTTCGCCTGCAGCCTGGCCAATCCTTTCGAAGGCATGGAGGTCGGCTCGTCGGTCCGCGCCAAGAAGGCCGTCCAGCAGTCCGCGTCCTATCTCACCGCCTGCGGCCTGGCCATGCGGAGGTTCTTGCAGTGATTCTGATCAACCTGCTGCCGCACCGCGAGGCGGCCCGCAAGCGCCGGCGCGATGCGTTCAACGCCTCACTGGTCGCGTCGGCCCTGGTCGGTGCGCTGATCGCCGGCGGCATCTACCTCTGGTACCAAGCCCAGATCGACGACCAGCAAGGGCGCAACCGGTTCCTGCAGACCGAAATCTCGCGTCTCGAGTCGCAGATCAAGGAAATCGCCAGTCTCGAATCCGAGATCGCCGCGCTGCGCGCCCGCCAGAAGGCGGTCGAAGACCTGCAGTCCGACCGCAACCTGCAGGTGTACCTGCTCAACGAACTGGTCAAGCAGCTGCCCGACGGGGTTTACCTGACCGACCTCAAGCAGGTCGAGCAGAACGTCACGATCAAGGGCTCGGCCCAGTCGAACGAACGGGTGTCCGAACTGCTTCGCAACCTGGGCAGCGGCACGCCGTGGTTCGCGCAGCCGCAACTGGTGGAAATCGTCACAGGCACGGTCGCTCTGTCGACCCGGGACCAACGCCGCGTCGCCAATTTCACGATCTCGCTGCGGCTGCTGCGCTCCAGCGAGGTGCAGGCGGCCGAAGCCGCTGCCAAGCGCGCGACGCCGGCGGCCGTGCCCGCCACCAATCCCGCGGCCGTCCGCCCCTGAGGTTAGCCATGGCCACCCGCAAGTCCCCCAAAGTGCCGTCGATCCAGCTCGACCAGCTGTCGCACCAGTTCCGCAACCTCGACCGCAAGGATCCTTCGCTCTGGCCGATCGTGCCGCGCGGTCTGCTGTACGTACTGCTGGCCGCGGCGGTGGTCGGCGCATTGTGGTACCTGTGGCTATCCGACTACCAGACCCAGCTGGACTCCGAGGTCGCCAAGGAAGAAACGCTGCGCAAGGACTACCAGGTCAAGCTGGCCAAGGCGGTCAACCTCGAAGCGTTGAAGCAGCAGCGCGAGCAGGTGCAGCAGTACGTGCTGCAGCTCGAGAAGCAGCTGCCGAGCAAGTCCGAAATGTCGGCGCTGCTGTCGGACATCAACCAGGCCGGCCTCGGCCGCAGCCTGCAGTTCGAATTGTTCCGTCCGGGCGAGATTCGGGTGCGCGAATACTACGCCGAGCTGCCGATCGCGGTGCGGGTCACCGGCCGCTACCACGACATGGGTGCTTTCGCCTCCGACATCGCCCATCTCTCCCGCATCGTGACGCTCAACAACCTCTCCATTTCGCCGGTCAAGGAAAAAGACAAGGACGGTCTCGTGATGGACGTGACCGCCCGCACTTTCCGCTACCTCGACGCGGACGAAATCGCCGCCCAGCGCAAGGCCACGGCCGCACCGGGAGCTGCCAAATGATGCGCAACTTCGGATGGCTCGCCGTGTGCACGGCGCTCCTCGGCGGCTGCGCCGGGTCGGGCCAGGAGGAAATCCAGGCCTGGATGAACGAGCAGAAGGTGCAGACGCGGCCGCGCATCACGCCGCTGACCGAGCCCAAGCAGTTCACGCCGCAGGACTACACCCAGCAGAACACGGTCGATCCTTTCAACGTGGAGAAGCTCACGCAGGCGTTGCGCCGCGACTCCTCGCGTTCGACGGCCAACGAAACGCTGATCACGCCGGAAATGCAGCGCCGCAAGGAGCCGCTCGAAGCCTTCCCGCTCGATGCGATGGCGATGGTCGGCAGCATGGTGAAAGCTGGCCAGCCCGTCGGGCTGGTGCGAGCGAACAACCTGCTCTACCAGGTGCGGGCGGGCGAGTACCTCGGCCAGAACTTCGGTCGGGTGTTGAAGATTACGGAAACTGAAATTACGTTGCGCGAGATCGTGCCAGACGCCACCGGCGACTGGGTGGAGCGCGTCACGAGCTTGCAGCTGCAGGAAAGGTCGAAATGAAAAACTGGTCCCGGCGGATGCAGAGCAGCATGCTCTGCGGCGCATTGTTCGCTGCAACCCTGCTTCACGGCATCGCGGCACATGCGCAAGGCGCGATCCAATCCATCTCCGGCTCGGTTCAGGGCGGGTCGGAAATCCTGCGGGTCGATTTCTCGGAGCCGCTCGCGGCCGTGCCGGCCGGCTTCGCGATCCAGTCGCCCGCCCGCATCGCGCTCGATTTTCCGGGCACCACCAACGGCCTGGGCCGCAATGCGGTCGAACTCAACCAGGGCAACCTCCGGTCGGCCATGGTGGTCGAGGCAGGCGACCGCACCCGTGTCGTGCTCAACCTGAAGGTGGCGACTTCCTATACCGCGCAGATTCAGGGACGCTCGCTGCTGGTGTCGCTGGCGCCCGCAGCGCCCGCTGCCGTTGCTTCTCAAACCCGTGCCACCTTCGCCGAACCGTCGACTTCCGACGTGGCTGCCCTGCGCGACATCGACTTCCGCCGGGCCGACGACGCCACCGGCCGGATCGTCGTGACCCTGCCGAGCAACCAGGTCGGCGTCGATCTGCGCCAGCAGGGCCCGGCGCTGGTGGTGGACTTTCTCCAGACCTCGATGCCCGAAGGTCTGCGCCGCAAGCTCGATGTGTCCGACTTCGGCACGCCCGTCCAGACCATCTCCACGACCCAGGTCGGCGAGCGGGTGCGCATGACGATCCAGCCGCGCGGCGACTGGGAGCACAGTGCCTACCAGAGCGACAACCAGTTCGTGATCGAAGTGCGTCCGAAGAAGACGGATTTCAACAAACTCTCGCAGGGCCCCGGATTTTCGGGCGAGAAACTATCGCTGAACTTCCAGAGCATCGAGGTGCGCTCGCTGTTGCAGGTGATCGCCGATTTCACCAACTTCAACATCGTCACGTCGGACACGGTTGCAGGTACGCTCACGCTGCGCCTGAAGGACGTTCCGTGGGACCAGGCGCTCCAGATCATCATGGACGCCAAGGGCCTCGGCATGCGCAAGAACGGCACCGTACTCTGGATCGCGCCGAAGGACGAGATCGATGCGCGAACCAAGAAGGATCTGGAAGCCGAGCTTGCGATCCAGAAGCTGGAGCCGCTGCGCACGCAGGCCTTCCAGCTGAACTACGCCAAGGCGATCGAGATGGTGCCGCAGTTGCTCGGCGTGGGAACACCTGGCTCGGGCGTGTCCACCGGCGGTTCCAACAATGCACGCTTCCTGACCGAGCGCGGTAGCGCCATCGCCGAACCGCGCACCAACCAGCTGTTCGTGACCGACACCGGCGCCAAGCTGGTCCAGGTGCAGGAGTTGATTTCCCGGCTGGACCGTGCGGTGCGCCAAGTGCTGATCGAGGCCCGGATCGTCGAAGCATCCGACACCTTCAGTCGACAACTGGGCGTCCGGCTCGGCGGAGGCGACCTGCGTGCCCAGAACGGCGGCAACGGCGGCTACCAGCTCAGCGGCGACAACCGTGTCGCGATCGGTACCGGCTATGCCAACGCAGTGGCTTCTGCCGGCGCGGGCGGCACGGTCAACACGAGCGGCAACTTCGTCAACCTGCCGGTCGTGTCCAGCACCAATGGTTCCGCCGCCACCTTCGGCCTGTCGATATTCAACTCCGCGGCGAACCGGTTCCTGGCCCTGGAGCTGTCGGCCCTGGAAGCGGATGGCAAAGGCAAGGTGGTCTCGAGCCCCCGCGTGGTGACGGCCGACCAGGTCAAGGCGCTGATCGAGCAAGGTACCGAATATCCGTACCAGCAGAATGCGGGTGGCCTGACCGGTGGCACTTCCATCGCATTCCGCAAGGCCGTGCTCAAGCTCGAAGTGATTCCGCAAATCACTCCCGAAGGAAATATCATCCTCGACCTCGACATCACCCGCGATTCGCGCGGCGAGACCACATCGAGCGGTATCGCGATCAACACCAAGCACGTCAAGACGCAGGTGGTGGTCGAGAACGGCGGCACGGTGGTGATCGGAGGGATTTTCGAGCTGAACGAGACGGTGGACGAGACCAAGGTCCCGCTGCTGGGTGACATCCCCATCGCCGGCAACCTGTTCAAGAACCGCTCACGGATCTCCAACAAGACTGAAATGCTGGTGTTCATCACGCCAAAGATGATCGCGGACCGCACCGCTGCCCGGTGATTGCGTGTTGTTTTTTCAAGGGAACGAGATATGAAAAAATTACTTCGGGGATTTCTTGCATTCGCTTTAACCTGGCTGCTGGCCTCTTGTGGCGGAGGCGGTGGGAGTTCGGGCAGTGGCAATTTCGGTGCTACGCCGACGACGCCAGTCACCACAACGCCTACACTGACCGTCAGCATTGTCGACAGCTCGAATGCTGCAGTCGGCGGCAATACCATCGGTTCCACTTCTTATGCGCGAGCTACGTTGAAAACCGCCGCTGGCATTGGTATTGCCGATAAGTTGATAACTTTCACCACGAACGATTCTGCTGCGACGCTTGCGCAGGCTTCGGGTCTGACTGATGCACAGGGCATAGTCCGGGTGAAGATTTCGCCTGCGCTGCTTTCTAGTGCTGCTGCTGGTACTGTGACTGCAACCGCCACATTCGACAATGCGACGATTACTGGATCAACTGATTTCCAGGTTTCCGCAACGAACGTGTCCTTAGCTAGCTTTGTGGTTTCTCCAAGCACTATTACGGCATTGCAGTCTGCTGCGGTCAATGCGCAGGTATTAGTTAACGGATCGGCTGCTACGGCTGGGCAGGTGCAGGTTGCACTTAGTGCCTCGTGCGGCACTTTTAGTCCGTCTTCTGTTACAACGTCAAGTAGCGGAACAATAGCGTCGGTTTATCAGTCGCTTGGCACATGCAGTGGTCCCGTCACCCTTACAGCCCAGCCTACTAATGGGCCAGCAATGACTACTACCTTAAGTGTTATTGCAGCGCGTGCAGCTAATCTGCTATTCGATAGTGCGGATCAGACCCTAATATATACATCCAAGGCAACAAGCGGCGTCAAACAGGCTACGCTCAAGTTCAAAGTCGTGAATTCTGCTAATCAAGCTATGGCTTCACAACCGGTGAGTTTTAGTTTGTCTAGCACAGCCATCAACGCGGGTGTAACTTTCGCAGGTGGTGTTATGCAAACGCAGGTAGTTAGCACTGATGCAAATGGTTTTGCATCCATCACAGTTTCTGCGGGGGCACTCCCGACGCCCGTAATTGTGACAGGTGCGCTTGTTTCCGACCCGTCTCTTACAGCCTCTTCGCTGACGTTGGCTGTTACCTCAGGTGTCCCCGCACAGGATAAATCGTCTTTAGCGGCGGAAAAGTTGAGCATTCAAGGCTTCGATATTGATGGCGTTACTACCAATATAACCTTTCGCGTAAGCGATCGACAAAGTAATCCGGTGCCTGCGAATACTGCCGTGACTTTCGTGGCAAGTGCGGGGACAATCCAAGGCAGTTGTGTTTTGGATGCAAATTCCAGCTGTGTGGTGGTTTATACCTCCAGCGGTACTAGGCCAAGTAATGGGCGAGTGGCAATTTTGGCATATATCGATGGAGAAGAAGGATTTGTTGATACGAATGGCAATAATTATTACGATTCTGCGGATGCTGTGGAGACGTCAAATGCGCGAAGTCGTTTTGATGTAGGAACGGTTTTTCGTGATGATAATGAGGATGGCTTTCGTCAAGGCAATGAGCAAACATATCCCGGAGGCACAATCGGCACTGGCGCCTGTCCAAGCATCAACGGAGCGCCTTCCGTACAAAACACTTGCGATGGTGTATGGACGAGCAATATTCGCGTGCGACAGCAAGTCGTAATTGCACTCGCCACTACGGTAATAGATGCGATGGTCGATACAGTGAAGTGGTCAAACAGCGGATTTGATGTTGTTATATCTGACCGGAATGGAAATAGTGCCCCTACCGGCACTAAGGTCGAAGCGTCTATCGCGAACACTGATAGTAAATGTACCATTACGTCGGTATCCCCTGATGTTGTTTCTAGTGTGAATCGGCCTACGACCCACAGTATCATTTTTAATGGGGACGCGACTTGTGCACAGGCTCAAGTGAATATCACGACAACGACCCCACTTGGTACAAAGAGAGTAATTCAATTCTCCAAGACCTGATCGCCCTGGTGGGTCTTCCGGGCTCCGGAAAATCCACTCTCGGCCGCCAGTTGGCCCTTCATCTCGGCCTGCAGTTCCTCGACACCGACCATGTGATCGAACAGCGGCTGGGCTGCAGCGTGTTCACCTATTTCGAGCGGGAGGGCGAAGCCGCATTTCGCCTGCTCGAAAGCGAGGTATTGCACGAGCTGTGCTGCCTGACGTCCGTGGTTCTGGCCACGGGCGGCGGCGCGGTGCTCAGGGCAGAAAACCGGCAATCTTTGCGACGCGCAGGCCGGGTGGTCTATCTGCACGCCGTCCCGGAGAATCTGCTTCGGCGCTTGCGCCACGACCGCACCCGGCCACTGTTGCAGGTCGACGATCCGATGCAGCGTTTGAAGACGCTGTACCACGACCGAGATCCGCTGTACCGGGAAGTCGCGCACGAGGTGGTCGAGACGGGCTTGCTGCCCGCCAGTGTGCTGGTGCAGGCGCTTGTCGGTTCGGGGCCTCAGGGCGCCTGAACAATGGAGCCGGATCTGCAGCAGCCCTGCGGCCCGTAGCCCGTAGCCCGTAGCCCCTGTCCTGGCGCAGGGCTATTTGATGCGGGCGGACCTCTTACACTGATCGCCGGGGTTCGAGCCGCTGCCTTGGGCTTGCTATCGAATGCAGGAGGCCATGGTGGTCGGCTTCCTCACCCGTCCGGTCTACACTTCTTTTTGCCTTTTCAGGCTTTGTGTCCGATGTCCGTCAACGCTTTCGTGTCTTCGCCTTCGGTGTTGTCCCCGTTTCCCGCGCCTGCCGGGCCGGTAGCGGAGGTGCGGATCGACTTCGGTCCGCGCAGCTATGCCATCGCGATCGGCCCGGGCCTGCTCGGGGCGGCGCAGACGTATGGCGATCTTCCACGCGCCAGTACCGCGCTGGTGGTCACCAACGACACCGTCGCGCCGCTGTATGCAGCACGCCTGATCGCCGCCCTGGCGCCGCAGTACGCCCAGGTGCACACGGTCTCGCTCCCCGACGGTGAAAGCTACAAGACCTGGGAATCGCTGAACCTCGTCTTCGACGCGCTGCTCGCCAACGCCTGCGACCGCAAGACCGTTCTCTTCGCCCTCGGCGGCGGGGTCGTCGGCGACATGACCGGCTTCGCCGCGGCTTGCTACATGCGCGGCGTGCCGTTCGTGCAGGTGCCGACCACGCTGCTCGCCCAGGTGGATTCCTCCGTGGGCGGCAAGACGGCGATCAACCATCCGCTGGGCAAGAACATGATCGGCGCGTTCTACCAGCCGCAGCGGGTGGTGTGCGACCTGGAAACGCTGCGCACTTTGCCGCCGCGGGAGATCAGCGCCGGCCTGGCCGAGGTCATCAAGTACGGCCCGATCTACGACATGGACTTCTTCGGATGGATCGAGTCGAACGTCGAAGCGCTGCGGGCCTGCGAGGTGGACGCGCTGGCCTATGCGGTGCGCCGCAGCTGCGAGATCAAGGCGACCGTGGTGGCCGCCGACGAGCGTGAGACCGGGTTGCGGGCGATCCTGAATTTCGGCCACACGTTCGGCCACGCGATCGAGGCGGGCATGGGCTACGGCAACTGGCTGCACGGCGAAGGCGTCGGCTGCGGCATGGTGATGGCCGCCCACCTGTCGCAGCGGCTGGGGCTGGTCGATGCCGCCTTCGTCGAGCGGCTGACGGCGCTGGTGGTGCGTGCCGGCCTGCCGGTCGCAGGCCCGGTGCTGGATGCGGCCGACAACGCGGGCCGGTACCTGGAACTGATGCGGGTCGACAAAAAGGCCGAGGGCGGCGAAGTCCGCTTCGTGCTGATCGACGGCCCGGGTCGCGCGGTGGTGCGATCGGCGCCCGACGCGCTGGTGCGCGAGGTGATCGACGCGTGCTGCGTGCCGGCGTGATGCTGGCACCGTACGCCAGCGATCCTCACCGGAGCCGTGGCCGGCGCTTTGCCGAAACGTCCGCGCCCACCCGCACCGATTTCCAGCGCGACCGCGACCGGATCGTGCATTCCACCGCATTCCGGCGGCTGGTCTACAAGACGCAGGTGTTCCTGAACCACGAGGGCGATCTGTTCCGTACCCGGTTGACCCATTCGTTGGAGGTGGCGCAGCTCGGCCGGTCGATCGCACGGTCGCTGCGGCTCAACGAGGACCTGGTCGAAGGCATCGCGCTGGCGCACGACCTGGGCCACACGCCATTCGGGCATGCCGGGCAGGACGAGCTCGATGCCTGCATGGCGGGCCACGGCGGCTTCGAGCACAACCTGCAGAGCCTGCGGGTGGTCGACCTGCTGGAAGAGCGCTACCCCGACTACGACGGGCTCAACCTCTGCTTCGAGATGCGCGAGGGCATCCTCAAGCACTGTTCGCGCGCCAATGCCGAACGGATCGACGTCCGGGAGCCCGGCGGCGTGGCGCGCCGATTCCTCGACCGCACCCAGCCGAGCCTGGAGGCACAGCTCTGCAATCTGGCCGACGAGATCGCCTACAACGCGCACGACATCGACGACGGCGTGCGCTCGGGCCTGATTACGCTGGAGCAACTCGACGCGGTGCCGCTCTTCGCCCGCTACCGCGACGAGGCGCTGGCCGCCCACCCGTCGCTGGCGGCAGACGATTTCCGGCGACGCCTGCTGCACGAGACGATCCGCCGGATGCTCAGCGCGCAGGTCTACGACGTGATCGACGCCACCGGCGCCGCGATCGGTCGCGCGACTCCCTCGACGGCCGACGCCGCGCGCCAGGGGCCGCCGCTGGTGCGTTTCGGCGACGCGATGCGCAGCGAATCGACCGCGCTCAAGCGCTTCCTGTTCCAGAACCTCTACCGGCATCCGCAGGTGATGGCCACCACCGGCCACGCGCGCCAGGTGGTCCGGGAGCTGTTCGATGCATACCGGTCGGCGCCGGGCGAGATGCGCGCCAACCCGGGCGTCCGGGCGCATGTGAGCGACGGCGACGGGCCGATGTCGCCCGAGCGCGTGGTGGCCGACTACGTTGCCGGCATGACCGACCGCTTCGCGACCCGCGAGCACGAGCGGCTGACCGGCACCCGCCTCTTTCCCTAGAGCGGTCAGGGCTCCGGCCACGGCGGGACCGCGAAAGTACGCCGCGCCGGTAGAATTCGCGCCCCTGCGGCCATGGCCTCTGCCGTCCGCCATTCCTTCCTGGTGACCGCCGTGCCTCTTCCCGTTTCCGATTCCGCGCCGGCCGCCTACGACGAAGCCGCCATCGCCGACACCCGACTCTGGCTGGAGCGCGCGGTGATCGGGCTCAACCTGTGTCCCTTCGCCAAGAGCGTCCACGCCAAGGCGCAGATTCGATATGTCTCCTGCGCCACGGAGTTCGAAGGCGACCTTTTGGACATATTGGAATCCGAGGCGAAAGGCCTCGTAGCCGAAGATCCGCGCCGACTGGATACTATACTTTTGATAGCAACAGGCTGTCTGAGTGATTTTCTGGATTTCAACGACTTTCTCGGCCGCGCCGAGCGCCGCCTGCGGCGTGCCGGTTTCGACGGCGTGCTGCAGCTGGCCAGCTTCCATCCCGACTACTGCTTCGCCGGCACCGAGCCCGAAGACGTGACCAACTGCACCAACCGTGCGCCCTGGCCCACCCTGCACCTGCTGCGGGAAGCCAGCCTCGACCGGGCGGTGGAGGCGTTTCCCGATGCCGAAGCGATCTACGAGCGCAACATGGAGACGTTGGAGCGGATCGGCTTCGCCGGCTGGTCGGCGCTCGACGTATCGGCCGGCGCCGCGCATCGCGCTGCAGGGGAGGGCGCATGAGCAAGGCCGCACGCCCTCTGCAGAAAGCGCCCGCACGCGGCGCACCGCCGGCACCGTCGGTTGCCGGCGAACTGCGGCCCGGACAGTCGATCGAGCTGCTGCAGGAGCTGCACATACTCACCCGCGACGGCCGGTTGAACCAGGATTCGCGCCGCAAGTTGAAGCAGGTCTACCACCTCTTCCAGTTCATCGAAACGCTGCTGAAGGAACTGCCCGAGGGGGGCGCCGGCGCCACGCTGGCCGACCACGGCGCGGGCAAGTCGTACCTGGGCTTCATCGTCTACGACCTGTTCTTCAAGGCCCTCGGGTCGGGCCGCATCTACGGCATCGAGATGCGGGCGGAACTGGTGCAGAAGTCACAGGCCCTCGCGGCGCGGCTGGGTTTCGACCGGATGTCGTTCCTGTCGCTGAGCGTGGCCGAATCGACCACCTCCGCCGTCTTGCCGGCGCGGATCGACATGGTCACCGCCCTGCATGCCTGCGATACCGCCACCGACGACGCGATCGACTTCGGCCTGGCCAAGAACGCGTGCTGCATGGTGCTGGTGCCCTGCTGCCAGGCGGAAGCCGCGGCCTGCCTGCGGCAAAACAAGGCCCTGGCGCTGGCTCGCACGCCTTTGGCCGAGCTGTGGCGCCATCCGCTGCACACCCGTGAACTCGGCAGCCAGATCACCAACGTGCTGCGCTGCCTGTACCTGGAGGCCAGCGGCTACCAGGTCACCGTGACCGAATTGGTCGGCTGGGAGCACAGCATGAAGAACGAGCTGATCGTGGCGCGCTGGACCGGCCAGAAGAAACGCAGCGCCGCCGAGCGGCTCCATGCCATCCTGGAGCAGTTCGGGCTGCAGGCGCTGGCCGGAACCCGGTTCGCACGGGTGCCGACGCCTGTGTGACGATGGGGCCGCCTTCGCGGCCGGCCCAGGGTCTGCCGGTCCTTATCATCGCGCCATGGCCCGTCTCGCCCGTCTCACCGTTCCCGGTCTTCCCCACCATGTAATGCTGTGCGGCAACGACGGTGCCGTGATTTTTCGCGACGATGCGGACCGGGCGTTCATGGTGCGGTTGCTGGCCGACCATGCGGCGGCGTTCGGCATCGCGGTCCATGCGTACACGCTGCTCGACCACCGGCTGCAGCTGCTGGTCACGCCCGAGGGGGTCGAAAGCAAACTGTCGGGCTGGATGCAGGCGGTCGGCCGGCGCTACGTGCGGTATTTCAACGACCGGCACGGGCGCACCGGGACGCTGTGGGAGGGCCGTTACCGGGCGACGGTAGTGGAGGCCGCCCGCTACCTGCTGCCCTGCATGGTGGCGATCGACCTGGCCCCCGTGCATGTGCAACTGGCTATCCGGCCGGCCGACCACGCCTGGTCGAGCCACCGGCACTGGATCGGGCAGGTGCAGGCGCGGTGGCTCAAGCCGCATCCGATGGTCTGGGACTTGGGCAACACACCCTTCGCGCGGGAAGCGGCCTATGCGGCGTTGGTCGATGCGGGGCTCTCGGCGGCCGACCGAGAGCGGATCGAGACCGACACACTGCGCGGCTGGGCGATGGGGTCGCCGGAATTCACCTCGGCCTTACAGGCGCGGACACTGCGCAGGGTAACGCGTGCCCGTGCCGGGCGCCCGCCGGGCCGACCGAGTGCCTCACCTGAGTAAACGTTGGTTGTGTCGTGCCCGCTCCCCGCGGACAGAATATGTCCCCTATTATTTTCCGATGAAAATATTCAACTATTAATAGGAATCTGACCCTATTTAAATAGTTTGGCATCCTTGTTTCATCGCACTATGCTTCGGATCCCACGCGAAAAATCCCGCGCTCTCAGGGATCCACGACAGGAGCACGCCATGACGACGGCTGCAGAGATCCAGCATCTCCACGACAACGGTCTGTACTCATCCGGCAACGAGCACGATGCCTGCGGCCTCGGCTTCGTGGCGCATATCAAGGGGGAGAAGCGGCACGACATCGTGACGCAAGCGCTCAAGATCCTGGAGAACATCGACCACCGCGGCGCCGTCGGTGCCGACAAGCTGATGGGCGACGGCGCGGGTATCCTGATCCAGATTCCCGATGCGCTGTACCGCGAGGAGATGGCCGCGCAGGGCGTGACGCTGCCGCCGGCGGGCGAATACGGCGTCGGCATGATCTTCCTGCCGAAGGAGCATGCCTCGCGCCTGGCCTGCGAGCAGGAAATGGAGCGCGCGATCAAGGCCGAGGGCCAGGTGCTGCTCGGCTGGCGCGACGTGCCGGTCAACCGCGAGATGCCGATGTCACCGCAAGTCAGGAAGACCGAGCCGATCCTGCGGCAGATCTTCATCGGCCGCGGCGCCGACGTGATCGTGCAGGACGCGCTGGAGCGCAAGCTCTACGTGATCCGCAAGACGGCCAGCGCCCACATCCAGAACCTGAAGCTCAAGCACAGCAAGGAATACTACGTTCCGAGCATGTCGAGCCGTACCGTGGTCTACAAGGGCCTGCTGCTGGCCGACCAGGTGGGCACTTACTATTTCGACCTGCAGGACGCACGCTGCGTCTCGGCGATCGGTCTGGTGCACCAGCGCTTCTCCACCAACACTTTTCCCGAGTGGCCGCTGGCCCACCCCTATCGCTACGTCGCCCACAACGGC
Source organism: Xylophilus ampelinus (assembly GCF_003217575.1). GTDB lineage: Bacteria > Pseudomonadota > Gammaproteobacteria > Burkholderiales > Burkholderiaceae_C > Xylophilus > Xylophilus ampelinus. Next base: position 64,876 of record NZ_QJTC01000008.1, read on the forward strand.
GAGATCAACACGGTCAAGGGCAACTACAACTGGATGAAGGCGCGCGAAGGCGTGATGTCGTCGCCGGTGCTGGGCGCCGATCTGCAGAAGCTCTACCCGATCAGCTTCGCCGGCCAGTCCGACACCGCCACCTTCGACAACTGCCTCGAGCTGCTGACGATGGCCGGCTACCCGATCAGCCAGGCGGTGATGATGATGGTGCCCGAGCCGTGGGAGCAGAACGCCGGCATGGATTCGCGCCGCCGCGCTTTCTACGAATACCACGCCGCGATGATGGAGCCGTGGGACGGCCCGGCCTCCCTGGTCTTCACCGACGGCCGCCAGATCGGTGCCACGCTCGACCGCAACGGCCTGCGTCCTTCGCGCTACTGCGTCACCGACGACGACCTGGTCATCCTGGGCTCCGAGTCGGGCGTGCTGCCGATCCCCGAGAACAAGATCGTGCGCAAGTGGCGCCTGCAGCCCGGCAAGATGCTGCTGATCGACCTGGAACAGGGCCGCATGATCGACGACGACGAGCTGAAGGCGACCCTCGCCAACAGCAAGCCGTACAAGCAGTGGATCGAGAACCTGCGGATCAAGCTCGACAACGTCGCCGCGCCCGCCGCCGACACGGTGGCGCAGGCCGCGACCGCACCGGATGCCACGCTGCTCGACCGGCAGCAGGCCTTCGGCTACACCCAGGAAGACGTCAAGTTCCTGCTGTCGCCGATGGCGCGCAACGGCGAGGAGGGCATCGGCTCGATGGGCAACGACAGCCCGCTGGCCGTGCTGTCGTCGAAGGACAAGCCGCTCTACAACTACTTCAAGCAGATGTTCGCCCAGGTGACGAACCCGCCGATCGACCCGATCCGCGAGGCGATCGTCATGTCGCTGGTGAGCTTCATCGGCCCCAAGCCCAACCTGCTCGACATCAACCAGGTCAACCCGCCGCTGCGGCTGGAAGTGGCGCAGCCGATCCTCGACTTCGAGGACATGGCCAAGCTCAACAACATCGAGGTGGCGACGCAGGGCAAGTTCAAGAGCCACCGGCTCGACATCACCTATCCGCTGGCCTGGGGCCACGAGGGCGTCGAGGCCAAGCTGGCGTCGCTCTGCGCCGAAGCGGTCGATGCGATCAAGAGCGGCCACAACATCCTGATCATCACCGACCGGGCGATCAGCCCCACCCAGGTGGCGATACCCGCGCTGCTGGCGCTCTCGACGATCCATCAGCACCTGATACGCGAAGGCCTGCGCACCAGCGCCGGCCTGGTGGTGGCCACCGGATCGGCCCGCGAGGTGCACCACTTCGGCGTGCTGGCCGGCTACGGCGCCGAGGCGGTGCACCCGTACCTGGCGATGGAAACCCTGGCCGACCTGCACAAGGAACTGCCCGGCGACCTGTCGGCCGACAAGGCGATCTACAACTACGTCAAGGCGATCGGCAAGGGCCTGTCGAAGATCATGTCCAAGATGGGCGTGAGCACCTACATGAGCTACTGCGGTGCGCAGCTGTTCGAGGCGGTCGGCATCAACACCGAGACGGTCCGGCATTACTTCACCGGCACCTCCACCCGCGTCGAAGGCATCGGCATCTTCGAGATCGCCGAAGAGGCGATTCGTCAGCACAGGTCGGCGTTCAGCGACGACCCGGTGCTGGAGACGATGCTCGACGCCGGCGGCGAATACGCCTGGCGGGCCCGTGGCGAAGAGCATATGTGGACTCCCGACGCGATCGCCAAACTGCAGCATTCCACCCGTGCCAACAACTGGAACACGTACAAGGAGTACGCCCAGATCATCAACGACCAGAGCCGCCGCCACATGACGCTGCGCGGCCTGTTCGAGTTCAGGATCGATCCCGCCAAGGCTATTCCAGTGGAAGAGGTCGAGCCTGCGGCCGACATCGTCAAGCGCTTCGCCACCGGCGCGATGTCGCTCGGCTCGATCTCGACCGAGGCGCACGCCACGCTGGCGGTGGCGATGAACCGCATCGGCGGCAAGAGCAACACCGGCGAGGGCGGCGAGGACGAGAACCGCTACCGCAACGAACTCAAGGGTATCCCGATCGAGGTCGGCGACACCCTCAAGAGCGTGATCGGAGCGGCCAACGTCGAGGTCGATCTGCCGCTGCAGGCCGGCGATTCGCTGCGCTCCAAAATCAAGCAGGTGGCCTCGGGCCGCTTCGGCGTCACCGCCGAATACCTGAGCAGCGCCGACCAGATCCAGATCAAGATGGCCCAGGGCGCCAAGCCCGGCGAGGGCGGCCAGCTGCCCGGCGGCAAGGTGTCCGAGTACATCGGCAAGCTGCGCCACTCGGTGCCGGGCGTTGGCCTGATCAGCCCGCCGCCGCACCACGACATCTACTCGATCGAAGATTTGGCCCAGCTGATCCACGACCTGAAGAACGTGGCGCCGCATGCCGACATCAGCGTCAAGCTGGTGTCCGAAGTGGGCGTGGGCACCATCGCCGCGGGCGTGGCCAAGTGCAAGAGCGACCATGTGGTGATCGCCGGCCACGACGGCGGCACCGGTGCATCGCCCTGGTCGTCGATCAAGCATGCCGGCGGCCCGTGGGAGATCGGCCTGGCCGAGACCCAGCAGACCCTGGTGCTGAACCGCCTGCGCAGCCGCATCCGGGTGCAGGCCGACGGCCAGATGAAGACCGGCCGCGACGTCGCCATCGGCGCGCTGCTGGGTGCCGACGAGTTCGGCTTCGCCACCGCGCCGCTGGTGGTCGAAGGCTGCATCATGATGCGCAAGTGCCACCTCAACACCTGCCCGGTGGGCGTGGCCACGCAGGACCCGGTGCTGCGCGCCAAGTTCTCCGGCAAGCCCGAGCACGTGGTCAACTACTTCTTCTTCATCGCCGAAGAAGTGCGCCTGATCATGGCCCAGCTGGGCATCCGCAAGTTCGACGACATGATCGGCCGGGTGGACCTCCTGGACACCAAGAAGGGCATCTCGCACTGGAAGGCCCGCGGCCTCGATTTCGGCCGGCTGTTCGCCCAGTCGACCGCACCGGCCGATGTCCCGCGCTTCCACACCGAGACGCAGGACCACAACATCTCGGCGACGCTGGACCGCCGGCTGATCGAGAAGTCGCGTCCGGCGATCGAGCGTGGCGAGCGGGTGCGTTTCATGGAAGTGGCGAAGAACGTCAACCGCACCGTCGGCGCCATGCTCTCCGGCGCGGTGACACGGGTGCATCCCGAAGGCCTGCCCGACGACACGATCCACATCCAGCTCGAAGGCACCGGCGGCCAGTCGTTCGGCGCCTTCCTCACCCGCGGCATCACGCTCTACCTGATCGGCGACGCCAACGACTACACCGGCAAGGGCCTGTCGGGCGGCCGGATCGTCGTGCGGCCGAGCCTCGACTTCCGGGGCGAGGCGGCGCGCAACACCATCGTCGGCAACACGGTGATGTACGGGGCGACCGAAGGCGAATCGTATTTCGCGGGCGTGGCCGGCGAACGCTTCGCGGTGCGGCTGTCGGGTGCCACCGCGGTGGTCGAAGGTACTGGCGACCACGGCTGCGAATACATGACCGGCGGCACCGTGGCGGTGCTGGGCAAGACCGGCCGCAATTTCGCGGCCGGCATGAGCGGCGGCGTGGCCTATGTCTACGACGAGGACGGCGAGTTCGCCAGCCGCTGCAATATGGCGATGGTCACGCTGGAGAAGGTCACCACCGTCGCCGAGCAGACCGCCAACATGCACCGCAACATCTGGCACCGCGACCAGACCGACGAGGCGACGCTGCGCAAGCTGCTGGAGGACCACAACCGCTGGACCGGCAGCAAGCGCGCCCGAGAGTTGCTGGATGACTGGAAGGTCGCGCGGACGAAGTTCGTGAAGGTGTTCCCGACCGAATACAAGCGCGCGCTGGCCGAGATCTACGCCCGCCGCGTCGTCGCCGAATCGCCCACGCCCCCGTGGCCGACGCCAAGAAGAGCAGGGAAGCGGCGCCCGCCAAGTAAGGCGCCGTACCACCACGATTAGAAGGACACCACGGTCATGGGAAAAACCACCGGCTTCATGGAATTCGAGCGTCTCGAAGAGGGCTACCGGCCCGCTTCCGAGCGGCTGAAGCACTACAAGGAATTCGTCGTCGGTCTCGACGACGCGCAGGCCAAGATTCAGGGCGCGCGCTGTATGGACTGCGGCACCCCGTTCTGCAACAGCGGCTGCCCGGTCAACAACATCATTCCGGATTTCAACGATCTGGTGTACCAGCAGGACTGGAAGAGCGCCTGGGCGGTGCTGGACTCGACCAACAACTTCCCCGAATTCACCGGCCGCATCTGCCCGGCGCCGTGCGAGGCCGCCTGTGTGCTGAACGTGAACGACGACGCGGTCGGCATCAAGTCGATCGAGCACGCGATCATCGACCGTGCCTGGAGCGAGGGCTGGGTCAAGCCGCGCGTGGCCAAGCACAAGACCGGCAAGAAGGTGGCGGTGGTCGGCTCCGGCCCTGCCGGCATGGCCGCGGCCCAGCAGCTGGCACGCGCCGGTCACGACGTGACCCTCTTCGAGAAGAACGACCGCATCGGCGGCTTGCTGCGCTATGGCATCCCCGACTTCAAGATGGAGAAGACGCACATCGACCGCCGTGCCGAGCAGATGCGGGCCGAAGGTGTGACGATCCGCACCGGCGTCGTCGTCGGTGCGCAGGCCGATCCCCTGGGCAAGGGCTCCAAGGTCACCAACTGGGCCAAGGAATCGATCTCGCCCGCGCAACTGCAGAAGGATTTCGACGCGGTGGTCGTCACTGCCGGCGCGGAGCAATCCCGCGACCTGCCGGCACCGGGCCGGGAGCTCGACGGCATCCACTTCGCGATGGAGTTCCTGCCGCAGCAGAACAAGGTCAATGCCGGCGACAAGGTGAAGAACCAGCTGCGCGCCGAAGGCAAGCACGTCATCGTGATCGGCGGTGGCGACACCGGCAGCGACTGCGTCGGCACCAGCAACCGCCACGGCGCGGCCAGCGTCACCCAGTTCGAGCTGATGCCCCAGCCGCCCGAGGAAGAAAACCGGCCGATGACCTGGCCCTACTGGCCCTACAAGCTGCGCACCAGCTCCAGCCACGAGGAGGGCTGCGAGCGCGAGTTCGCCATCTCCACCAAGGAATTCATCGGCGAAGGCGGCAAGGTCACCGGCCTGAAGACGGTGCGGGTGGAGTGGAAAGACGGCAAGATGGTAGAGGTCGCCGGCTCCGAGCAAATCCTGAAGGCCGACCTGGTGCTGCTGGCGATGGGCTTCGTCAGCCCGGTGTCGCCGGTGCTGGAGGCCTTCGGCGTCGAGAAGGACGCCCGCGGCAACGCCAAGGCCACCACCGAGTTCACCGGTGGCTATGCGACCAACGTGCCCAAGGTCTTCGCCGCAGGCGACGTGCGCCGCGGCCAGTCGCTGGTGGTATGGGCGATCCGCGAGGGACGCCAGGCGGCCCGCGCGGTGGACGAGTTCCTGATGGGCTTCAGCGACCTTCCACGCTGAGCGTGCGACCGGCCTCGCTGCCGGAGGGCCGGCGGTTTGGCCCCGGCCCGCTTCGCTGTCGCCGGCCGTGAGGATTTCGCGACGTGCGGCGGCAGTGCGCCAATCTGTGGCGTCGAACGGACGCCGTTCGTATCGGTACGGTGGGCGTGCGTTATGCTCCGCGCGCCAGGCTGTTGTGTAACAGGCATCGGCGATGTCGGCGATCGTGGCTGACATCGGGTGGCATGCCCACCGGTTATATTGCGGCCTATACATTCACGGATGAACGTTTATCCCCAGCGTTCCGTGCGGGCACCCACCGCCACTCTCCTTCTTCCTTTCGGACCGCCTTCTTGTCTTCTTCGCCTGCCCCGTTGGTCGAGCTTCGCGATGTCGTTTTCGGCTACGGCGGGCGCAGCGTGCTCGAGCGGGTATCGCTCGCGGTGCCGCGGGGCAAGGTCACGGCACTGATGGGAGCTTCGGGCGGCGGCAAGACCACGGTGCTGCGCCTGATCGGCGGGCAGGTCAAGGCGCATTCGGGCCAGGTGGTGTTCGACGGCGAGGACGTCGGCGGCATGGATGCGCAAGGCCTGTATGCGGCACGCCGCCGGATGGGCATGCTGTTCCAGTTCGGCGCATTGTTCACCGATCTCGATGTGTTCGGCAACGTGGCTTTCCCCTTGCGCGAACACACCGACCTGAGCGAGGAGCTGATCCGCGACATCGTGCTGATGAAGCTCGACGCGGTGGGCCTGCGTGGTGCCCGCGACCTGCGGCCGAGCGAGATTTCGGGCGGCATGGCCCGACGCGTGGCCTTGGCCCGCGCGATCGCGCTCGACCCGGAGCTGGTGCTGTACGACGAGCCGTTCGCGGGCCTCGACCCGATTGCGCTCGGCATCGCCGCGCGGCTGATCCGCCAGCTCAACGATGCGATGGCGCTCACCAGCATCGTGGTGTCGCACGATGTGGACGAGACCCTGGGCATCGCCGATCATGTCATCGTGCTGGCCAACGGCCGTATCGCGGTCGAAGGACCGCCTGAGGCGATCCGCGCCAGCACCGATCCGCTGGTGCACCAGTTCATCCATGCCGAGGCCGACGGCCCGGTGCGATTCCACTATCCGGCGCCCACGGTCGACGACGATTTCGGCGGCGTGCCGTACGGGGGCAAGCCATGAGGTGGTGGCATCCGGCCGATCTGGGCTTCGCGGTACGCGGCAAGCTGGCCGACCTGGGCGCCGGCGCGCGCCTGTTCCTGCGGCTGCTGGCCCTGACCGGGCCGGTGCTGCGGCGCTTCCGGCTGGTGGCGGAGCAGATCCATTTCCTCGGCAACTATTCGCTGGCCATCATCACGGTGTCGGGCCTCTTCGTCGGCTTCGTGCTGGGCCTGCAGGGCTACTACACGCTGCAGCGCTACGGCGCTTCCGACGCGCTCGGCCTGTTGGTGGCGCTCAGCCTGGTGCGCGAGCTGGGCCCGGTGGTGAGTGCCTTGCTCTTCGCCGGTCGGGCCGGCACCTCGCTCACCGCCGAGATCGGCCTGATGCGCGCCGGCGAGCAGCTGAGCGCGATGGAGATGATGGCGATCGATCCGGTCAAGCGCATCCTGGCGCCCCGCTTCTGGGGCGGGGTCATCGCCCTGCCGCTGCTGTCGGCGGTGTTCAGCGCGGTCGGCATCATCGGCGGATGGCTGGTGGGCGTGGTCATGATCGGCATCGACGGCGGCGCCTTCTGGAGCCAGATGCAGGGCGGCGTCGACGTGCTGCGCGACGTCGGCAACGGCGTGGTCAAGAGCCTGGTCTTCGGCGTGACGGTGACGTTCGTCGCGTTGCTCCAGGGCTACGTGGCCAAGCCGACGCCCGAAGGCGTTTCGCGCGCCACCACCCGCACGGTCGTGGTGGCCTCGCTGGCGGTACTCGGTCTGGATTTCATCCTGACCGCGCTGATGTTCAGCATTTGACGAAATAGGAAAGACGATGGAACGCTCCAAAAGCGACGTGTGGGTCGGGCTATTCGTGCTGGCGGGGCTGGCCGCGTTGCTGTTCCTCGCCCTGCAGTCGGCCAACCTGCTGCGCCTCAACTTCCAGTCCACCTACAAGGTGGTGGGCCGTTTCGACAACATAGGCGGCCTGAAGCCCCAGTCGGCGGTCAAGAGTGCCGGGGTGGTCGTAGGTCGGGTCGACGGCATCACCTTCGACACCAAGACCTTCCAGGCCTCGGTCGCGATCTCCCTGCAGGACCGCTACGCGTTTCCCAAGGACAGTTCGCTCAAGATCCTGACCAGCGGCCTGCTGGGCGAGCAGTACATCGGCATCGAGGCCGGCGTCGACGACAAGACCCTCGCCGCCGGCGACACGATCACCGCGACCCAGTCCGCCGTGGTCCTGGAAAACCTCATCGGCCAGTTCCTCTACAACAAGGCCGAAGAGGGCAACAAACCGGCGGCCACGACGCCCGGTGCGACGAGCAAGAAATGAAAACGACATCCCATACCCTCGGCCACCGCGCCATGCTGATCCTGGCCCTGGCTGGCGGCCTGCTGATGGCCGGCTGCGCCTCCAGCGGCGCCACCACCGGATCCCGCAATCCGCGCGATCCTTTCGAGCCCTTCAACCGCGGGGTGTCCGAGTTCAACGAACGTATCGACGACGCGGTGGTCCGCCCGGTCGCGACCGTGTACCGCGACGTCACGCCGCCGCTGGTGCGCACCGGCGTGGGCAACTTCTTCCGCAACCTGACCGAGCCGTGGTCGCTGGTCAACAACGTGCTGCAACTCAAGATCCGCGATGCGGGCGAGACCTGGATCCGCTTCGCGGTGAATACCGTGTTCGGCCTGGGCGGTGTGCTCGACATCGCCGGTGCTGCCGACATCGACCAGCACCGCCAGGACTTCGGCCAGACGCTGGCCTTCTACGGCGTGCCGACCGGTCCGTACCTGGTGCTGCCGCTGCTCGGCCCTTCTACGGTGCGCGACACCGCGACCTTCACCGTCGACACCCGTGCCAACCTGCTGTCGGGCATCGACAACATTCCGGTGCGCAATTCGCTCTACGTGCTGCGCGCGGTCGATGTGCGGGCCAACCTGCTGCGCGCCAGCTCGGTGCTGGACGCCGCGGCGCTCGACAAGTACACCTTCACCCGCGATGCGTACCTGCAGCTGCGCCGCAACCAGCCGCGCAACAAGGACACGACCGACTCGGACGGCGACGGCTACGAGGTCGATAACAGCGCCACCGGCGCCGGCGCCGCGCCGGCCGCCGACCTGGCGCCGCCCGGGCCGGCACGCTGATGTCGCGATGCGTGCGGGTTGCCGGTTGTTGCATCTCGTGGCGTGGCCGCCGGAACCGTATGCCAGCATCGTGGTTCCAATATCCGACATGCGCCTGGCGCATGGCCAGGCCATCGGTTTTCGCGGGCGTGCCTGACCACGGCCGCTTATCCATCGAAAGAGGTCCCTCATGAATCGACGTTCCCTTGGCCGCATGGCCGCAGGTCTCCTGACCATCGTTTCTCTGACACTGCCGCTGGCGGTGCGCGCCGCCGACGAAGCGCCCGACGTGCTGATCAAGCGGCTTTCCGCCGAAACGCTGGACATCATCAAGGCCGATCCTGCCCTGCGCAGCGGCGACCTGACCAAGGTGATGGCGCTGGTCGACAGCAAGATCATGCCGAACGTCAACTTCCAGCGCATGACCGCGTCGGCCGTCGGACCGCAGTGGCGCCAGGCCACGCCCGAGCAGCGCACCAAGCTGGCCGACGAGTTCAAGACCCTGTTGGTCCGTACCTACTCGGGCGCCTTGTCGCAGGTCAGCGACCAGTCGATCGACGTCAAGCCGCTGCGCGCTGCCAGCGACGACAAGGAAGTCGTCGTGCGGACCGAGGTCACCGGCCGCGGCGACCCGATCCAGCTCGACTACCGCATGGAAAAGACGCCGGGCCAGGGCGCCGGCTGGAAGATTTACAACCTGAACGTGCTGGGCGTGTGGCTGGTCGAGACCTACCGCAGCCAGTTCGCGCAGGAGCTGAACAACGGCAAGGGCATCGACGGTCTGATCGCCACGCTCGAAGCCCGCAACCGCAGCAATGTCCAGAAGGGCAACAAGGGCTGACATGGAGACCGTACGCAAGCAGACGGTGAATGCACCCAGGGCCGAAAAGCCCGCGGCGGCGGATCTTGGGCCGGAGGCCGCGCCGCTGGCGGACGCCCCGGTGCAGGCTCAGATGCTGGTGCTGCCCACCCGGCTGGTGCATGAGGATGCCCAGGCTTGTTTGCGCATGCTGACCCAGGGGCTGCAGCACGGAACCCAGCCGAAGGACGTGCCGGTGGTGGCCGATGCTTCGGCGCTGTCGCGCTTCGATTCCTCGGCCCTCGCCGTGCTGCTGGCTTGTCGCCGCGAGGCGTCGGCGGTCGGCCGCCGTTTCGTCGTGCGCGGCCTGCATCCCCGGCTGGCCGGGCTGGCGGGTCTCTATGGAGTTTCGGCGCTTCTGCCGGCCGGCTGACATCTCTCGAACGCCGCGCCCTGGGCGGCGCGTGCAGGGCCTTCCCTGGCAGCGTCGGTCCCGCACGACGCCAAGCCGTAAAATGCCGGGCTCCCATGCCCGCCATCTCCTTCCAGTCCGTTTCCAAGCAGTACGACACGCCCCGCGGCACGCTCAAGGCGCTCGACGAGGTCAGCTTCGACATCGCGCCGGGCGAGTTCTTCGGCCTGCTCGGCCCCAACGGCGCCGGCAAGACGACCCTGATCAGCATCCTCGCCGGCCTGGCCCGGGCCTCCGGCGGCCGTGTGCTGGTCGACGGCAGCGACGTGTTGGACGACTTCGCCTCCGCCCGCCGCAAGCTCGGCGTCGTGCCGCAGGAGCTGGTGTTCGACCCCTTCTTCAACGTGCGCGAAACGCTGCGCATCCAGTCGGGCTACTTCGGCGTCAAGAACAACGACGCCTGGATCGACGAGTTGCTGGGGGCGCTCGGCCTGGCCGACAAGGCCAATGCCGGCATGCGGCAGCTCTCGGGCGGCATGAAGCGCCGGGTGCTGGTGGCCCAGGCGCTGGTGCACAAGCCCCCGATCATCGTGCTCGACGAGCCGACGGCCGGCGTAGACGTGGAACTCCGGCAGACCCTGTGGCAGTTCGTGGCGCGCCTGAACCGCGAAGGCCACACCGTCCTGCTCACCACCCATTACCTGGAAGAAGCCGAGGCGCTCTGCAGTCGCCTGGCGATGCTCAAGAAGGGCAGGCTGGTGGCGCTCAACCGCACCAGCGACCTGCTGCGCATGGCCTCGGGCAACGTGCTGCGCTTCAAGACCGACGGCGCGCTGCCGCCGGCCCTGGCCGCGCAGGCCCGCGTCACCGGCCGGATCGTGCAGCTGCCGGCGCCCGACGCGCATGCGATCGAGCAGTACCTGGCCGCGGTACGGCAGGCCGGCCTGTCGGTCGACGACGTGGAAATCCGCAAGGCCGATCTGGAGGACGTGTTCCTCGAGGTGATGGCCTCCGACCAGAACGCCGGCGGCAAGCGCTGGCAGGCCCCGGTATGAAAGACGCGACATGACCGGCTGGCAAACGCTTTTCTACAAAGAGGTGCTCCGCTTCTGGAAGGTGGGCTTCCAGACGGTCGGCGCGCCGATCCTCACCGCGGTGCTGTACCTGCTGGTCTTCGGCCACACGCTCGAGGACCATGTGAAGGTCTACGGCACGGTGGGCTACACCGCCTTCCTGGTGCCGGGCCTGGTCATGATGAGCGTGCTGCAGAACGCCTTCGCCAACAGTTCGTCCTCGCTGATCCAGAGCAAGATCATGGGCAGCCTGGTGTTCGTGCTGCTCACGCCGCTGTCGCACTGGGACCTGTTCCTGGCCTACGTGGGCTCGTCCATCGTCCGCGGCCTGGCGGTGGGCCTGGGCGTCTTCGCGGTCACCGCGTTGTTCTTCGCCAAGCTGACCTACGTGGCCCCGCTGTGGATCTTCGCGTTCGCGTTCCTGGGCGCCGCGCTGCTCGGCACGCTGGGCCTGATCGCCGGTCTGTGGGCCGAGAAGTTCGACCAGATGGCGCTGTTCCAGAACTTCCTGATCATGCCGATGACCTTCCTCTCGGGCGTGTTCTATTCGATCGGATCGCTGCCGCCTTTGTGGCAGACGGTGAGCCACCTGAACCCGTTCTTCTACATGATCGACGGCTTCCGCTACGGTTTCTTCGGCGTGAGCGACGCCTCGCCGTGGCTCAGCCTGGCGATAGTGGGCGGTGCCTGCGTGGCCACCGGTGCGCTGGCGCTGCACTTGCTCAAGACCGGCTACAAGATCCGCCATTCACCTGCCGCGTGCCCGCGCCGTGAACGGCGCGGACCGTGGTGTCCGGCATTTCCCTTTTCTTTTCTCCCGCCTTTGCGATGACCGCCGAAGAACTCCAAACCATCATCCGTGCAGGCCTGGCCTGCGAGCACCTTGCGCTCGAGGGAGACGGTCGCCATTGGTTCGCGACCATCGTCTCGGCGGCGTTCGAGGGCAAGCGGCCGATCCAGCGCCACCAGCAGGTCTATGCCACGCTGGGCGGCCGCATGCAGACCGACGAGGTGCATGCGCTCTCGATGAAGACCTACACGCCGGCCGAATGGGCCGCACTGCCGAAAGACTGAGCCATGGACAAGCTGTTGATCCGCGGCGGAAACCGCCTGCAGGGCGAGGTGCGGGTGTCGGGCGCGAAGAATGCCGCACTGCCCGAAATCTTCGCGTCGCTCCTCACCGCCGAGCCCGTCATGCTGCGCAACGTGCCGGGCCTGCAGGACGTGATCACCGCGTCGAAGCTGCTGCGCCACATGGGCGCGCAGGCCGCGCGCAATCCCGAGCGCAACGACGAGCTGCTGCTGGACGCCGGCACGCTGCAGACGCGCGAGGCGCCCTACGAGTTCATGAAGTTGATGCGCGCCTCGATCCTGGTGCTGGGGCCGATGGTCGCCCGCTTCGGCGAGGCCAAGGTGTCCTTGCCCGGCGGCTGCAGCATCGGCTCGCGCCCGGTGGACCAGCACCTGAAGGGCCTGCAGGCGATGGGCGCGGACATCCAGTTCGAGCACGGCGACATCGTGGCCCGCGCCACGCGGCTCAAGGGCGCCCGCATCACCACCGACATGGTCACCGTCACCGGCACCGAGAACCTGATGATGGCCGCGGCCCTCGCCCAGGGCGAGACGGTGCTCGAGAACGCGGCGCAGGAGCCCGAGATCTCCGACCTGGCCGAGATGCTGATCGCCATGGGCGCCAAGATCGAGGGCCACGGCACCAGCCGCATCCACATCCAAGGTGTCGACACGCTGCACGGCTGCACCCATGCGGTGGTGGCCGACCGGATCGAGGCCGGCACCTTCCTGGTGACCGTGGCCGCTGCGGGCGGCGACGTGCTGCTGCGCAACGCGCGGATCGAACACCTCGACGCGGTGCAGGACAAGCTGGCGCAGGCCGGCGTCACCGTGACCGCCGAGGCCGGCGGCGTTCGGGTGCGGTCGCCCGGCGTGCAGGATGGCGGCCTGCGGGCGCAGAGCTTCCGCACCACCGAATACCCGGGCTTTCCGACCGACATGCAGGCCCAGTTCATGGCCTTCAACTGCGTGGCCCAGGGCGCGAGCAAGGTTACCGAGACCATCTTCGAGAACCGCTTCATGCATGTGCAGGAACTGGCCCGGCTGGGCGCCCGCATCCAGGCCGACGGCAAGGTGGCCCTGGTCGAAGGCGGCCTGCGGCTCTCGGGCGCCACGGTGATGGCGACCGACCTGCGCGCGTCGGCCAGCCTGGTGATCGCCGGCCTGGTCGCCGAGGGCGAGACGGTGGTCGACCGCATCTACCACCTCGACCGCGGCTACGACCGGATGGAAGCCAAGCTGCGCGGCATCGGCGCGGACATTCAGAGGATTTCGACGTGATCACGCTGGCGCTGTCCAAGGGACGCATCTTCGACGAGACGCTGCCGCTGCTGGCGGCCGCCGGCATCCGGGTGCTGGAAGACCCCGACAAATCCCGCAAGCTGATCCTGCCGACCAACCGGCCCGAGGTGCAGGTGGTGCTGGTGCGCGCCAGCGACGTGCCCACCTACGTCGAGTACGGCGGCGCCGACCTGGGCGTGACCGGGCTCGACACGCTGCTGGAGCACAACATGGAGCAGGCCGCCGGTGCGCGGCTGTACCAGCCGCTCGACCTGAAGATCGCCCGCTGCCGCGTCAGCGTCGCGGTGCGGGACGATTTCGATTACGCCAGCGCGGTCAAGCAGGGCTCGCGCCTGCGGGTGGCCACCAAATACCTCGGCATCGCCCGCGAATTCTTCGCGGCCAAGGGCGTGCATGTGGACCTGATCAAGCTCTACGGCAGTATGGAACTGGCACCGCTCACCGGCCTGGCCGATGCGATCGTCGACCTGGTCTCCACCGGCAACACGCTGCGGGCCAACCGCCTGGTCGAGGTGGAGTGGATCATGGACATCAGCTCCCGCCTGGTCGTCAACCCGGCCGCGCTCAAGCTCAAGCGCGAGCCGATCCGCCGCATCGTGGACGCCTTCGCGTCCGCCGTCTCACCCGATTGAAGTTCTCCGGAGTGCTATGAAATTTGTAGCTAGACCCCAGCGTCTTTCCACGGCCTCGGCCACGTTCGATGCGGATTTCAAGGCCCGGCTGCACTGGTCGGCCGATACCGACGCCGCGATCGAGCAGCGCGTCGCCGACATCCTGGCCGACGTGCAGAAGCGGGGCGACGCGGCGGTACTGGAGTACACCGCGCGCTTCGACGGCCTCTCGGCCCCCGACATGGCGGCGCTGGAGCTGACCCAGGCCGACTTCAAGGCCGCGTTCGACGCGATTCCGCAGGCCCGGCGCGACGCCCTGCAGGCCGCCGCCCGGCGCGTGCGCAGCTACCACGAGGCGCAGAAGAAGGCCTGGGGCGAGAGCTGGAGCTACCGCGACGAGGACGGCACCCTGCTCGGCCAGAAGGTCACCCCGCTCGACCGCGTCGGCATCTACGTGCCGGGCGGCAAGGCGGCCTACCCCTCCAGCCTGCTGATGAACGCCATTCCGGCCCATGTGGCGGGTGTGCAGGAGATCGTCATGGTCGTGCCCACGCCGGTGCGGGGCAGCGTGGCCACCGGCGGCGCGGGCGACCAGGCGGCATCGGCCCGGGGCGAGCGCAACGAGCTGGTGCTGGCCGCCGCGTACGTGGCCGGCGTCACCCGCGCCTTCACCATCGGCGGCGCGCAGGCCGTGGCGGCGCTGGCCTACGGCACCGTCACCGTGCCCAAGGTCGACAAGATCACCGGCCCGGGCAACGCCTATGTGGCCAGCGCCAAGAAGCGCGTCTTCGGCACGGTCGGCATCGACATGATCGCCGGGCCGAGCGAGATCCTGGTGCTGGCCGACGGCAGCACGCCGCCCGACTGGGTGGCGATGGATCTGTTCAGCCAGGCCGAGCACGACGAGCTGGCCCAGAGCATCCTGCTCTGCCCCGACGCCGCGTATATCGACGCGGTGCAGGAGGCGATCGACCGGTTGCTGCCGACGCTGCCGCGCGCCGGGATCATCGCCAAGAGCCTCAACGGCCGCGGCGCGCTCATCCTGACGCGCGACATGGAAGAGGCCTGCGCCATCAGCAACCGCATCGCGCCCGAGCATCTGGAGGTCTCCAGCCGCGATCCGCACCGCTGGGAGCCGCTGCTGCGCCATGCCGGCGCGATCTTCCTCGGTGCCTACACCAGCGAGAGCCTGGGCGACTACTGCGCCGGCCCCAACCACGTGCTGCCCACCAGCGGCACCGCGCGCTTCTCCAGCCCGCTGGGCGTCTACGACTTCCAGAAGCGCAGCAGCATCATCGAGGTGAGCGAGCAGGGCGCGCAGGTGCTGGGCACCATCGCCGCCGAGCTGGCCTACGGCGAGGGCCTGCAGGCCCACGCCCGCGCCGCCGAACTGCGCCTGAAGGACGTGCCGCCGCAGAGGGCGCAGCCATGAGCGCCGACGCCTCCGTCGCCACCGCGGCGCTGCAGCGCATCCGCGCCGACGTCCAGTCCATGCACGCCTATGCGGTGCAGGACGCCGCCGGCATGGTCAAGCTCGATGCGATGGAAAACCCGCACACCCTGCCGGCCGACCTGCAGGCGGCCCTCGGCGTGCGGCTGGGCGCGCTGGCGATCAACCGTTATCCCGGCCCGCGGATCGACGACCTGAAGCGTGCCCTCGCCGCCCATGTCGAGCTGCCCGCAGGCCAGTCGCTGGTGCTGGGCAACGGCTCCGACGAGATCATCTCGCTGCTCGCGATGGCCTGCGACGTGCCCGCCGCCGACACGCCCGACGGCCTGCCGCCGGCGATCCTGGCGCCGCTGCCGGGCTTCGTGATGTATGCGATCACCGCGCAGCTGCAAGGCCTGCGCTTCGTCGGCGTGCCGCTCTCGGCCGACTTCCAGCTCGATGCCGCTGCGATGTGCGCGGCGATCGCCGCCCACCGGCCCGCGATCACCTATCTGGCCTATCCGAACAACCCGACCGCCAACCTGTGGGACGCCGATGCGATGGCCCGCGTCATTGCCGCGGCCGCCACCGTGGGCGGTCTGGTGGTGGTCGACGAGGCCTACCAGCCCTTCGCCAGCCGCAGCTGGCAAGACGCGGTCCGGCGCGATCCGGCGGGCCATGCCCATGTGCTGCTGATGCGCACCTTGAGCAAATTCGGCCTGGCGGGCGTGCGCCTCGGGTACCTGATGGGGCCGGCCGCGCTGGTCGCGCAGATCGACAAGGTGCGTCCGCCCTACAACATCAGCGTGCTGAACGCCGAATGCGCGCTGTTCGCGCTGGAGCATGCCGCGGTGTTCGAGGCGCAGGCCGCCGACATCCGTGCCCAGCGCGCTCGTCTGGCCGACGCCATGGCCGCGCTCCCCGGCGTGCAGGTATGGCCCAGCGACGCCAACATGCTGCTGGTGCGCATGCCCGGCGGCGAAGCCGGCGCAGACCGGGTGTTCGACGCGCTTCGGCGGTCGGGCATCCTGGTCAAGAACGTTTCTAGAATGCACGCCTTGCTGGCCGGCTGCCTGCGCCTGACCGTGGGCACCGAAGGCGAGAACACCCGCATGCTGGCGGCGCTGCAGCAGGCGCTGGCCCCATCCCCGCTCCTTCCCCTGCCCACCGACGCCCCCACCCGATGACCACTCCCGACCCGACCGGCCCCGCCCTCGAACCGTCCGCCGACCGCGTGGCCGAGGTCTCGCGCGACACCGCCGAGACCAAGATCACCGTGCGCGTCAACCTCGACGGCACCGGCCGCGCCACCCTGGCCACCGGCATCGGCTTCTTCGACCACATGCTCGACCAGATCGCCCGGCACGGGCTGATCGACCTCGACGTGCGGGCCGACGGCGATCTCTACATCGACGGCCACCACACCGTCGAAGACGTGGGCATCGCGCTCGGCCAGGCCTTCGCTCAGGCCGTCGGCGACAAGAAGGGCATCCGCCGCTACGGCCATGCCTACGTGCCGCTCGACGAGGCGCTGTCGCGGGTGGTGATCGACTTCTCGGGCCGGCCGGGGCTGCACCTGCACATCCCGTTCACCAGCGGCATGGTCGGCGCGCTCGACACGCAGCTGGTCTACGAGTTCTTCCAGGGTTTCGCCAACCATGCGGGCGTGACGCTGCACATCGACAACTTGAAGGGCATCAACGCCCACCACCAGTGCGAGACGGTGTTCAAGGCCTTCGCCCGCGCGCTGCGCGGTGCGCTGGAACGCGATCCGCGCATGGCCGGCGTCATTCCCTCGACCAAGGGCTCGCTGTGACGGTTTTCTGCATCCAATATGCCTCCAGCCGGCGATCGGCAACGACTTCTAGCTATGAATAATGTAGCAAAGACCGTGGCCGTGGTGGACTACGGCATGGGCAACCTCTGGTCGGTGTCGCAGGCGGTGCGCTCCGCCGCCGTCGGTACCGGCTGGCACGTGGTGGTGACCGCCGAGCCCGAGACGGTGCGCGCCGCCGACCGCATCGTGCTGCCCGGCCAGGGCGCCATGCCCGACTGCATGCGCGAGCTGGCCGATTCGGGCCTGCGCGCCTCGGTGCTGGAGGCGGCGGCGCAGAAGCCGCTCTTCGGCGTCTGCGTCGGCATGCAGATGCTGCTCGACGCCAGCGACGAGGGCCCGACCGACGGCCTGGCCCTGTTCCCCGGCCGCGTCGTGAAGTTCGACCTGGCCGGCCGGATGCAGCCCGACGGCAGCCGCTTCAAGGTGCCGCAGATGGGCTGGAACCAGGTGTTCCAGTCGTCGCACGGCGGCGCGGTGCATCCGCTGTGGCAGGGCATTCCCGACGGCACGCACTTCTATTTCGTGCACAGCTTCTACGCCCGTCCGTCGGATGCCCGCCACACAGCGGGCGAGGCCGACTACGGCGGACGCTTTACCGCCGCCGTGGCACGCGATAACATTTTTGCCGCCCAGTTCCACCCCGAGAAGAGCGCCGACCACGGGCTTGCGCTCTACCGCAACTTCCTGCACTGGGCACCCTGAACTTTTCTTACACGGGCCACCGCGTTCCCGGCTCCGGTTCCGCACGAGAATCCGGCCACGGCGGCGGCTTCGCACACCGACCCGCGTCCATCCCTTCGAGTCTTCCAGCTGACCACGGCACCATGATCCTCATTCCTGCGATCGACCTGAAAGACGGTCACTGCGTCCGCCTGAAACAGGGCGACATGGACCAATCGACCACTTTCGGCGAAGACCCGGCCGCGATGGCGCTGAAATGGGTGGAGCAGGGTGCGCGGCGCCTGCATCTGGTGGATCTGAACGGCGCCTTCGCCGGCAAGCCGCAGAACTACGCGGCGATCAAGTCGATCCTGAAGGCCGTGGGCGACGACATCCCGGTGCAGCTCGGCGGCGGCATCCGCGACCTGGACACGATCGAGAAGTACATCGACGGCGGCCTGCGCTACGTGATCATCGGCACCGCGGCGGTCAAGAACCCGGGCTTCCTGAAGGACGCCTGCAGCGCCTTCGGCGGCCACATCATCGTGGGCCTGGACGCGAAGGACGGCAAGGTCGCTACCGACGGCTGGAGCAAGCTCACCGGGCACGAGGTGGTCGACCTGGCCAAGAAGTTCGAGGACTGGGGCGTCGAGTCGATCATCTACACCGACATCGGCCGCGACGGGATGCTCTCCGGTATCAATATCGACGCGACTGTCACGCTGGCCCAGGCGCTGACGATCCCGGTGATCGCGTCGGGCGGCCTGTCGAACATGGCCGATATCGAGGGCCTCTGCGCGGTCGAGGCGGAGGGTGTCGAGGGCGTCATCTGCGGCCGCGCGATCTACTCGGGCGACCTCGACTTCGCCGCGGCGCAGGCCCGCGCCGACGAATGGGCCTGACCCGACACGATCGGCCGGCGCGGGCCGTGCGCCGCCGGTCACCGCAAGCGCGACCGCCTCAGCAGGCCGTAGGCGCGACGCCCCGGTTGACGGCCGAGACGGTTTCCAGGAGCTGCGTCCAGTAGGCGGGCAGTGCCTTCCACGGGTCACCCACGCCGGTCTTGGGATTGAACTTCAGATTGGTCATGTACACCGGCCCGGCGTTGAACCGCGCCGTGGCGGCCGCGGCGACGGCGCGCTGCATCGCCGCACAGTTCTCGCCGTAGACCAGCGCCGCCTGACGGCTGTTGGCCTGCAGGTACAGCCAGGCATTGCCCTGGCGCGGGTCGTAGCGGGTGTAGGCGGTGCCGCGGTCCTCGAAGGTGACGAGGGTGTCGGCCACCCCCGCATACACCGCGTCGGGCACGGTACCGGGATTGCCGATCACCTTCGGGCTCGGGTCGCGGGCCTTGATGTAGCGATAGATCTCTTGGTAGAACGCCAGCCGTTCCGGGTCGGACGCCATCTCGTCCAGAAAGAATCCGCCGATCAGCGTGCGGCCGTACAGCGCCAGGTACTGGTCGATGTTGGCCTTGACCGCGTCGAGCGAGCGGGAGCCGGTGCCGTAGCCGGTGTAGACATAGCCCACCGTCCTGCCACCCACCGCGGCGAACTGCGCGAGCGCCCGCAGGTAGTCCGGGTCGGCGGTGGTGAAGATGCCGTTGTTCGGGTTCATGATCGCGGTGACGGCCAGCGTCGGATGGGCGGCGGCGCCGGCGGTCATCGTCGCCCAGTGGGTCGTGTCTGAGGCAGAGAAGTAGGCGGGAACCAGGATTTCGAGGGGCGCGGGTGTCGGCCGGGCGTACACCGTTCGCACCGCACTGACCGTCTGTCCGCCGGCCTGCACCGTCGCCGTGATCTCTTGGCGGCCCGGTGCGGTGGCGGTGAACGCAGTGGTGGCCAGGCCCGCCGACGTGGTGGGAAGCACCGGCAGCCACTGGGCCGATGGCCCACCGAAGCGCACCACGGTACCGTCGATCGCCGCCGCGCCGTCGATCTTCAGCCGGACCGTGACGGCGGCCGCCGTGCCGACGTTCAGCACTTCCTGGTCGGCCGGGGCGGTGAAGGCCAGGGACAGCACCGGGAGCTTGGCCCTGGTGGCCTGGGTGCTGACGGTGCTGACGGTGATGTCGGTCTCGCCTGCCGCAGGGCTGCTGGCGGAGGTCGCGGTGGTGCTGCCGTCCCCGCCCCCGCCCCCGCCCCCGCCGCAGCCCGCCACGAAAGCCGTCATGGCCAGAACACCGAGGCGGGAGAGTGGTCGGAAGGGCTGCATGGTGAGGAACTCCGCAAAAAAATCGGGTGATAGGTATCTTGTTGACAGTTCGCAGGCCCGGCGAGGCCCTCGGTCCGATCTGCCGACGGCGGTTTATACCCGTATTTTAAATTTCTCGCATCGCCATGGTGCACGGGTTGCGCCCTGCGGTCGTTCGACCACCTGCCCTGGGGATCAGCAGGCCGGCACCGCCCCGCCGCGGTTGATTGCCGCGACCGTGTCGAGCATCTGCGGCCAGTAGCTCGGCAAGGTGGCCCACGGATTGCCGGCACCGGTCACAGGGTTGTACTGCAGGTCGGTCACGTACAGCGGACCGGCGTTGAAGCGCGCGGTGGCGGCGGCCCGTACGGCGATCTGCATCGCTGTGCAGGTGGGCGTGCTGTGGACGAGGGCGCTTTGGCGGCTGTTGGCGTACTGGTAGAGCCAGCCCTGGCCGCTGCGCGGGTCGTAGTCGGTAAAGGCGGCGGCGCTGTTCTCGAAGGTCACCAGGACGTCGGCGACCGCGGCGTAGGCCGGGTCGGGAAAGGTGCCCGGGTTGCCGATCACCCGCAGGCCCGCGTCCTTGGCCTTGATGTAGCTGTAGATCTCGCGGTAGAAATCCAGCCGGTTGGCGGCGGAGGCCATTTCGTCGAGGAAGAAGCCGCCGATCAACGCGCGGCCGTACAGCGCCAGGTAGTTGTCGATGTTCGCCTTGATCGACGCCATCGACCGCGATCCGGTGCCGTAGCCGGTGTAGACGTAGCCGACCGTCCGGCCGCCGGCCGCGGACAGCTGCGTCAGCACCCGGGTGTAGTCGGCGCTGGCGGTGGTGAAGATGCCGTTGTCGGGGTTCATGATGGCGGTTACCGCCACGCCGGGATGGGCCGCTGCGCCGGCGACCAGCGTGTTCCAGTGGACGGTGGTGGTCGGCGAGAAGTACGCCGGCACCAACAGCTCCAGCGGCGCCGGTGCGGGCCGCAGGTACACCACCCGCACCGCGTTGGCCGTTTGGCCGCCGATCTGGACCGATGCGGTGATCTCCTGCCTGCCCGGTACCGCGGCGCTGAACGTCGCGGTCGCCACGCCCGCCTGGGTGGCGGGGCTTGCCGGCGCGAAACTGCCCGAGGACGCGGCGAAGCGCACCGCGGTGCCGTCGGCCGGCACCGCGCCGTCGACCGTCACCCGGGCGTTCACGCTGACGGGGTTGCCCATCTCGAAGATCGCCTGGTCGCCCGGCGCGCCGATGGTGACGGTGACGACCGGCGCGGCGACGGGCGTGCCGCCGCTGCCACCGCCTCCGCCCCCTCCGCACGCCGCCACCAGCGCGGCCAGGGCCAGGTTCAGCCACCGAGGGAGTGCGCGCAGGGTAGGTGTCTTCATGGGGTGGCCGATCGACTGTGGTGTGGATGGATGGTAAGGGGGCGACCCGTGCGATGCCTACTGGAGCATGAAGGTCTCGTACTCCAGCCGGTTGAGCTGGCGCGAGAGCAGGTACATGCCGGTGCACAGCGTGAGCAGCGTCGACAGCGCGAAGCCGTAACCGTAGAGTGCAGCCCCGGCATGCAGGGTGAAGCCGGTGAACACGATGTTGAGCAGCACGAACTGCAGGCACAGGACCAGCACGATGCGCCGCTGGTCGAGGTAGAAGAACACGTTCAGGATCGCCATCAGCCCCACCTGCAGGCCGGCGCCGATCACCTGTACGTGCAGCAGCGGCAAGTACAGCCGCGAAATGCCCAGCACGTCGAGCAGGCCCGGCCCGGCGACGAAGGTGACCAGCACCGCCAGTGTCTGGATCTTGCCGATCTCGCCCAGGCCTTGCTGGAGCGAATAGACCATCTCGTCGCGCATCGCCTCGATGTATTCCAGCGAGCCGCCGCTGCGCACCGCGTCGTAGAACTTGTCGTAGTACTCGACGAAGTCGGTCTCGATACGGACCAGGAACACCGCCATGCCCGGGATGATCGACAGGTAGGCCAGGAACACCGGCAGATCGTAGATGATCGACGCGCGCAGGCCGCCGATGATGCTCTGGGAGGTCGGCGTGAAGTACCAGAACATGAACTTGTCGGCCCAGATGCCGAAGTTGTAGAGGAACCCCACCGCCACGAGCGACGGATAGAGCATTCGGCGCTGCGCGAAGTCGAATGCGATCAGCTTGCCCTTGGGGTTGAACTCCTGCACCACCAGCACCCACATACCCGCCAGCAGCAGGTAGTGGCCCAGCACGAAACCCGCCAGCAGCCCCTCCAGCCCCCAGGGCCGCAGCAGCAGCGAGCTGACGACGATGACTGCATAGGCCAGGCCGAACAGCGCCACGATGACCTTGTAGCGCTTCATGCCCGAGAGCAGAACCGTCAGCACCCAGACGTCGCACGTCAGCGCGAAGCCGGCCAGCATCAGCATCCGGTAGGCCAGCCCCAGGTCGGGCAGCACCACGAAGAGGGCCAGCGTGCCCAGCACGCCCGAGGCGAGCGTCACCACCAGCAGCAGGCCGTGCAGGTTCGGCAGGATCAGGTCGCGGCGCTTCTCGAAGAGCCGGTCCGACACGAAGCGGGTGAAGGCTAACTGCACCAGCCCGGTCAGGATCAGGCTGCCCGCCACCAGGTAGGTCACCGATGTCTGGAACTGGGTCACCAGCAAGCCCGGCACCACCACGCTGGCGCTGAAGATACCGATCAGCAGAATGCCGACGATCGAGAACACCCACGGCCCGGACCCGATCACGCCGGCATAGGCGTACGCCTGCACCAGGCTGGTCAGCGTGTCCTTGCGCAGCACGCGCCGCAGCTCGAATCCGATGCCGGCCATCAGCGCGCTCCCTCGGTTTTCTGGAATGCCGTCTCGTACACCCGGCGGTAGCGGTCGAACATCATCTTGTCGGTGTAGTAGCGCTCGACCCGCGCGATCGCCGCGCGGCTGGCGGCGTGCCAGGCGTCGGAATCCTTGAGCAGCGACAGCGACGCGTCGGCGAGTCGCTGCGGGTCGGCGATCGGTACCACCTTGCCCGAGGCCCCCAGCGCACGGTCTTCTGCGTCCAGTCCTTCGATCAGCTGGCGGCACGATCCGACGTCGGTGGACACCGTCGGCACGCCAGCCGCATAGCCTTCGAGTATCACAAGCGGCAAGGCCTCGCTGATCGAGGAGAGAATCACCAGACCGATGCGCGGCATCAGGTCTTCCACCCGCTGGAAGCCGAGGAAGCGGATGTTGTTCTCCAGCCCCAGGCTGCGCACGAGGTTCGTGCATTCCTGGGCGTAGGCCGGGTCTTCCTCGGTGGGCCCGGCGAGCCAGCCTTCTGCCAGCGGCAGCTGGTTGACCACCCGGCGCATCGCGCGGATGAAGGTCTTGATGTCCTTGATAGGCACCACGCGGCCGATCAGGCAGAGCACCTGCGGCACCTCGACCGGCCGCTGGCCGCGCAGCGGGGCGAAGCGCCCCAGGTTGATGCCGTTCGGTATGTTGAAGGTGCGCGCTGCGTCGGCGCCGTCGGTCACCTGGCGCAGCCGGTTGGTTTCGTAGAGCGCGATGATCGGATCGGCCGCTGCATAGCAGTAGTAGCCGAGCCATTCGAAGAAGCGGATCCACATCTGGCGGAAGTACGACAGCTCGGTCGGGTCGCGCTGGAAGATGTTACGGTTGTCGCGGATCCACTCGCTCTTGAACAGATCGATCTTGCGTTCCTTGGTGTATATGCCGTGCTCCGATAGGATCAGCGGCACGCCCCGCATGTGCTGCACCAGGCCGCCCAGGTAGCCGGCGTAGCCGGTCGAGGCGCAGTGCACCATCCGCACCGGCAGCATCTGCTGCGCCACGCGGGCCAGTGTCCAGAGCGGCTGGTACATGATCCGCACCGTCCAGAAGTAATCGACGAACGACGGGTCGGTACAGTGGTCGCGGTAGCCCTGGCAGATGATCTCCCAGGCCCGCTCGCTGTAGAGGAAATCTTCCAGAGGCAGCTGGCCGCCCGGCTGCATCTGCACTGTCAGTTCGCGGAAGGCGGCCATCGTCTCGGCGCTGCGGTCGCCGGTGCGAAACGAATCGACCAGGGTGTGCACCATGTCGAGCGCGGCCCGGTTGCCCTTGCGCCGGGCCGGCATGCCGCGCGCCCCTAGGTGGTCGTAGAGGTAGTGCTCCTCGAAATGCACCACGTTGGCGGGCAGCTCGTACTTGAAGTTCGAATAATCCTCCTGACGGCTGCCCAGGAAGATGATCGCGAATGTGTACTCCGGGTATCCCCGAATGATCTGGTTGATCCAGCTCGATACGCCCCCGCTGACGTACGGAAAGGTGCCTTCCAGGATGAGCGCTATGTCGGCCTGACCGGCCTTGGGATGGCTCATCGCGGCTCCCAGTAGTCGAGGATCGGCCGCAGGCGGGGCAGGGCGCGCCATTGGGCCAGCTCATGCATCAGCCGCCGGGTCTGTTCGAAATCGCGCCGCTGGAAGCACAGTTCGGCCTGGTAGGGCAGCAGCCGAGTGGCCGGAAGGCCGAGCGCACGGGCCAGCGCATAGGCGGCATCGGCGGCCTGTTGCTGGCCCAGCAGGTGCAGCAGTCGGCCGCGCCGCAGGTTGAGCTGCGGATGCTCGGGCCGGTGCTTCAGCACCTGTTCGCAGTAGCGCAGCGATTCTTTGATCGCATGGTCGCGCAGATCGCCCTGCACCAGCTCCTGGTAAACCAGCTCCCAGTACAGATCGGACAGGCGGTAGCTGGATTCTGTGGCGAGCGGCCCGGGCGTGTCGCCCTCGGTTTCCCGCGCCTGGCGCAGCGCATCCAGCTCGCTGTCGATCGTGCGGTTGATGCGCTTTTCCAGTGTGTCGAGCATGCCGTAGGCAAGCAGCCGCAGATCCTCGCTCGGGTCGCTCAGCACGGTGCGCAGCAGCGGCGAGGCGATACGGCCGGAGACGCGCTGCAGCGCCACCATCGCCCGCATGCGGGTTTGCATCGGCGCCTGGCTGTTCCCCAGGAAGGAGCGCAGCCCCGATTGGCGGAAGCTGCCCTGTATGCGCTGGTGGCGGTCGAACTCGGGCAGGCGCAGAGATTCGAAGGCGTCCTGCACGGTCGGACTGCGGTAGACCCGCAGCACGACCACCGCCAGCGCCACCCCGAAGAAGCCTGCGACCGGCACCGTATAGCTGAAGGCCGCCATCAATGCCAGCACCGGCGTGCGCGGCTTGGCCTGGGCGCCCGAGAGCAGGGGCAACAGGAATAGCGACAGCATGACGCACGCGACCCCATGCACCGTCAGGTAGCTGAGCAGGGCGGCGTCGGAGTGGCCCTGCAGCAGGGCCGGCCCGCTCCAGGCGCCGATCTCCAGCAAAAGCGCCGAAATGCCGATCTTGAGGTTAAGCATGGGCCATTCCGTGGAGCCGCCGCAGCACCGTCAGGGGGTCGCCGTCGAGCGGCACGATATGCGGGAACACGCCGGATTCGGCGAGCGGCTGGCCGGTCTTCTGGTCCGACCACAGCTCCAGCCGGTTGATGTAGCCCTCGGCGGTGGCGCTGTCGCCGAGCGGCATCAGCATCGCGAGCACGTGTCGGCTCTCGCCCCGGATCAGCCAGCCTTCGTCCAGTTCGCGCTTCAGGCGCTGGATCTGGCCGGGCAGGCCCGCGTCGATCGCCCGCGGCAGGAATTCGAGCGCGACGATCACGCTCGGTACCTGGGCGGTGTCGCGGATGTGCGCCAGCCGCTGCGATTCGAACGCGAAGTTCGCCGGGCAATCGGGCAGCTGCGCCTGAATCGGCTCGGCCAGGGTCTGCATCGCCAGGCCGTCGGTGTAGTAGCCGAGCAGCAGGTTGATCGTCTGCAGGTTCTCGTCCTGCAGCGAGAAAAAGGGCATGTCTTCGATTACCAGCAGACCGTAGATCTCGCCGCCCAGGTCGAGCAGCGGCGCCACCGCCAGGTACTGGGTCTGCTGCTGCCCGGCCAGCGCCTGGCTGACGTGGCAGAGCTTGCGCGTCTCCAGCGCCTGCTGCACCAGCGGGTCGTAGGGATCGATCGCCGCGCCGGCGCCGAGCCTGGCGATCGGTTCGGGCTCGATGCGCTCGTCGTCGGCCGCGTACAGAGTGGCCGACTCCAGCTGGCAGTACTGCGCCAGCAGCCGCAGCAGCGTCTCGGCGCCCTGCACCACGTTCTGGTCGGGGCCGCCCACGCTCTGCAGCGTCGAGAGCGCGTCGCGCATCGACATCGGCCGGCCGATCAGCTCCTGCTCCAGCCGGTCGTGCGACAGCCGCAGCAGGTAGTACTGCCGCACCAGGTGCTCCAGCCGCTGGTCGAGGTAGACCTGCACGTTCTCCGCTCGGCGGGTGCGCGCCTGCCACAGGCTCGAGAACTCGCCCACCAGCATCACCAGGATCAGGCCGCCCAGGAAATAGACCTGGGGAAAGTCGTCGTAGCCTCCCGGGTTCAGACCCAGCCAGCCGATCGCCAGCACGCTGGCGGCGCCCAGCCCCGCCAGCGGCCCGTAGCGCAGGGCGACGATGACCGGCGCCAGCCACGACCACGGGAACGGCGCCATCACCCACAGCGGATCCTGAGGCTCCAGCACGACGCCGAGCGCCAGCGCGATCAGCGGGAGCACCAGCGTTTCGACCAGCATGACCGGTGCGCGCGCGTCCGGATCGGCCAGCTTGCCGAGCAGGTTGGACGGCAGGTGGTTGACCTTCTTCGACTCGGCCGCGATCGGCGTCGGTTTGATCGCGCGGCGGCGTGCGGTGGGCGTGGTCGTCTCGGGGGCCATGGCGGGATCAGCGCGCCCGCGCCAGGCCGGCGTCGAGCAAATCGCGGATCAGCTTCTGCGCAACGCCCGAGAGCGCCTCGCGGCTCCAGCCGCTCTTGCCGCCGGTGCCGCTCCAGAGTGCGTCACCGGAGGCCACGTCGAGAATCTGCAGCGTCACGCCGACGGCCGGTTCGCCGTCGACGCCGACCTTGTAGCGCCATTCGTCGACCGCGCCGGTCAGGGCGTAACTGGCCTTCTGATCGCGGGCCCAGGCCAGCACCTCCTGCTGGCGATTGGCATCGCCCGCGTCGAACAGTGCTTCCTGCTGGGTGCTGGTGGGGTAGCGCTGTATGCGTCCGACGCCGCGGGTTTGCAGCAGGGCCTGCGCGATCGCCTCGGCCCGGTTGCCGGCGAGCGGCGTCTCGGTGTGGTTGGCGAAGGGCAGCACGACCCAGGTGGCGTTGCGCTCCAGCTCGGGCGGCCGGCCGCGGTCGATGGTGGAACAGGCGCCGAGCAGCAGGGCGAGGCTGCCGACGACGACGGCGTGCCGACGCTGCAGCAGAAAGCGGTGGTGGGGCATGGTGGATTCCTCTCGGGGCGACATCAGAAATGGAGACGGTAGGTGAGCAGCATGCTGCGGGTCAGGCCCCGGACCTGCGGGCCCGACTTGCCGACGCCCCAGCTCAGGCCCAGGTGGTCGGCGCCGAGCACGCTGCCGGCCACGCCCGTGCGCAGCTCGTAGCCGGGGCCGAGGACGCTGTGCCAGGTGCGGCTCAGGGTGGCGAAGGGCCGGGCGGCACGGGTGTACTCCTGCTCGTAGCGCATGTTGGTGGAGACCTGCAGCCCGTAGAAGCTGAAGCTGCCGGGAAGGAAATAGTCCTGGCCCACGGTGCTCGTGCTCGGCGGCACGATGCGGGTGAAGGCCAGGTCGTTCGGGCCCAGGCCCGCCAGGTCGCGGCGCGAGAAGTTGTGGTGCGACCAGAACGCGCCGAACTCGATCGACGGTGTTTCCTGCCGGTAGGTGTGGCTGTAGTTGAGCCGGGTGTGCTGGCCGTTGCCGAGCGTCGCGCCGGTCTGCAGGCTGTAGGCCTCGTCCGCATAACCCAAGGTGAACTGGTCCTGGCGGGTGGCCTGGTAGCGCAGGGCGGCACCGGCCCGGCGCTTCTTGCCGGCGATGCGCAGGGCCAGGCTTTCCTGGCTGGGCAGGTCGGTGCCCAGGTCCAGCGTCAGCATCAGGCGATTGTCGATCCGCTGCTGGTGCTCGATCTGCAACGGGTTGTAGGCGCCTAGGCTTTCGCGGCGGCCTGCGCGCAGCATCGTGGTGCCGTCGTTGTGGCGCCAGTTGAGCTTCATGTCGAAGGCGCGCTCGTCGGGCGGGTTGACGATCACCAGCGCATCGGTGGCCCGGCGGCGGATGCTCGCGAACTCCAGGTCCAGCGACAGCCGCGGGTCGATCGCGATGTGGAGCACCGTGTCGACCTCGTCCTCGTCCATACCGCCCAGGCGCTGCAGCTTCAGGCCGCCGCCCACCGTGTCGCTGAAGGCGAGCAGGTTCTCGGTGAGCTGCAGGTGCAGCGGCTGGTCGTCGTGCTGGTCCTGTTGTGCCTCGAAGGCGGCGGTTTGCGCCAGGCGGATGTCGTCCACCGCCCGGGCGGCGTTGACCCGGTCGTAGCGGGGCAGCCGCTCGTCGAAAGCCTGCAGCAGTTGGCCGGTGGCGGACTTGTCGTCCTCGGCCAGCGCGACGGTGATCTCTGCCCACAGCGGCCGGTTGCTCCGTTGGCCCTGACTGCGGGCGTACTGGTGCCGTAGGAAGCCCCGCTCGGCGGTGTATTCGCCGGCGTCCTGCAGCCAGCCGATGGCGGTCTCGGCCGCGGCGTTGGAGAAGTCGCCGCGTCCGTCGCGGTCGACCCGCAGCAGTTCGCGCAGCACGTCCTGCGCCGGGTCGCCCGGGCGCTGGGTCATGATCAGCCGGGTGCGGGCGATGCGCCGCGTCTGGTCCAGTCCCTCGTCGGTCAGCCAGCGGGCGCGTGCTTCGGCGGCCGACAGGCGGGTGCCGCCGTCGCCCGTGCGTGCCGACTGCCATTCGCGCGACAGCAGTTCGCGCCGCAGCCGCCAGGCACGGTCGGTCTGCTGATTCTGGTCGAGCGCGTCGGCGTAGTTCATCAGCCAGAGGAAATCGCCCTGGTGGGCCTTCAGGTGAGGCGTGAGGTAACGGTCGAGCGATATCTGCGGCAAGGACAGCGCCTGGTAGGCGGCCGCCAGCGCACCGTGTATATCCTCGGTGCGGGCCCAGACCCGTTCCTGCGTGGTCAGCAAAGTGCGCAGCGACACCGCGTCGTTGCTGTCGATGAACAACCACAGCAGCGCCTGCCGCATCTCGGACGAATCCGGACTCTGTCGCAGCCCTGCTTCGAAATAGCGGCGGGCCTCGGGCAGGTTGCCGGTGTTCTGGTAGTAGCTGCCGGCCAGCCGCAGGAATTCCGGCAGCTGCCAGAGCGTGGCGGCGGCGCGGCGGGCGGCCTGCCGGCTCGCGTCCAGGCGACCGATGAGCCGCCCGACCTCGTCCCAGCGGTTGCGGCTGGAGTAGATCGACAGCGCACCGACCATGTGGCGCGGCTCTTCGAGCCGTTCCCAGGCCAGCACCGACACCCGCGCTGCTTCGAGCGGCTGGTCGTTTTCCAGGAGGCGCACCAGCGCGTCGTAGTCCGAGCTGTCGGTGTCCTTGCCTTCTACCAGCCGGCGGTAGGCCTGCACGGCCAAATCGTTGCGCTGGCGGCTTTCGGCCAGCTGGGCGGTCAGGCGCCAGTAGTCGTTCTGGTCCGCGCCCACGCTCGGCTGCTGCTGGGCGGCTTCCAGCCAGCGCAAGCCCTCGTCGGGCCGACCGTGGGTCAGGGCCAGCACGGCGGCGCGCATCGCCCTGGCCTGGGTCACCTGGCTCTTGTCGGACAGCAGGCGGCGCCAGCTGTCGAGCGCCAGGGTCGGCTGTCCGGCGCGTTCGGCCAAGTTGGCGAGCAGCTCCACCGCCGACGGCGCCTTGGCATGGAGCTTCAGGTAGTCGAGCGCGGGCTGCGGCTCGCCGATGCGCTCGTAGGCCTCGACCAGGGCGCGTATCAGCGCGAGGTCTTCGGGGCGGTCGCGCAACTGGTGGCGCAGACCTTCGACCAGTGCGCGGTCGTCGAACTGGCCGGGCGCCAGCCGCAGCACCGACTGCCAAGCCTCGTCGCGGTCGGTCTTGCGGGCGATGTAGAGCCAGCTTTCCAGCGCCGACGCGGACCGCAGGGTCCAGTCGGACACGCGGGCCAGGCGCTCGCGCCACGCCAGGTCCTGCGGAAGGTTCTGCACCGCGACGTTCGCCAGCGACCAGGCGTCGTCGAGCTTGCGGTTCTCGACGAAGACCTCGTAGCCCAGGGTGTAGAGCTTGTCGTCGAAGGGCAGGCCGGGCACCGCGCCCGGCCGCGGGGCAGGGGGCGGCGCATCCGCCGCGGGCACGGCGGATGCCGCGGGGCGGGGCACCTCCTGCGCCATGCGGCGCTGCTGCCAGGTGCCGGCGTCGGCCACCGCCATCGCGGGCGGCAGCATCAGGTGGGCGCCGTCGTCATAGCCGTACTGCGCGGGCGACGCGTCGCCCGCTGCGCCGTGCAGCGGGCGCAGCAATGCGCCGACGGGCGCCATGCTGCCGATCACGATCGCCGTGGTGTCGGGCATCTGCCGCATCAGCGAGATGCGCAGCAGGCGGCGCACGTAGCGGTCGGCCACCGCCGGTTTACCCGCAGCGCGCGCCAGGTTGGTGATCATCAGCAGGGTCTGCGCATCGTCCGAGAGCGGACCCAGTTCGCGCTCGGCCAACGCCAGGGCCGCCACCGGCTGGTTGCCCGACTGCAGAGACTTCACCGCGGCCATGTAGTAGGCCTTGGCCTGCTGCGGATCGGGCGTCGCCTGGCGCGCCAGCAGGTAGAGCTCGGCGCATGCGGCGTAGTCGGAGGTGCCCAGCGCCTCCTTTGCGGCCTGTTCGTAGAGTTGCGCGGCTTCGCGCGGATCGGTCGCTTCCGCAGCCAGTTGGCGGGTCAGCACCACGCCGACCACGCGGTCTTGGAAGTCGGCCGTGCGGCGCGCCAGCAGTATCTGGCGCTCGATCGGCCAGCGCTCCCGTGCCAGCGTTTTCAGCTGGAGCTTCAGATCGTCGCGCAGGTCCTTGCGGCGCTCGGCGTCTTTCTCGGGGGTGCGCTGGTAGTCGGCATATGTCAGGTCCCAGAGGCTCCAGAGCGCATCGCGGTGCAAAGCCGGATCGGACGAGTCGAGTGCCGGCTGCAGCGTCGCGCGCGCGTCGGCCATTTCGCCCATCGCGATCTGGCGCTGGGCCAGCAGCAGCCGCAGGCGCGGGTTGTCCGGGTCGCTGTGCAGAAGGTTGTTCAGGTAGGCCACGGACAGGGCTACGTCGGCCGTGTCGGAGAGCCGCAGCTCCAGCGCCTGCTTCGGATAGAGCAGCCACAGGCCTCCCCCCACCATGCTGGCCAGCAGGGCGATGAGCCAGGGGGGTGCCAGTACCGGCCGCTCAACGGGCTGGGCACTGGAGCTGGATTTGTGCTGCAGCATCGGAGAGGCGGAATTGTTGGACAGCCGGGTCGGCCGGGGAAGCTGCGCGGATCGGGGTCAGCAAACGCTGGTTGGCGCGCACCTGGCAGTTCCCGGCATTGGCCAGGCTGAAGGCCAGCGGTGCGTAGCCCCTCAGGGCGAAATCGGTGCGGCCCTGGTCGCGCACCGACCATTCGGCCAGGCGGGCGTTGGCGTCCGACAGATACGGGCCCCGCGGCACGGCGGGCGCTGCGGCGTCGCCGGCGCGCATCTGCAGCCAGGCGGCGGCGCCGGTCAGGTGCACGTAGCTGCCGCCCTCGGCCGCGGCGGTGTAGCCGGCCACGCCCTGGCTGGCCTGCGGCTGCGGCGTGCCGAGCGCGGCCGGCATGCGCAGGGTGCGCAGATCGCCGTTTCCGCGCACCCGCCAGCCGTCGCCGTCGCGGGCCACGGCGTAGGTGTGGAAGTCCTGCACCTTGCGGATGAATTCCGATGCGTAGACCGGGTGCAGCGGCTGTGCCAGGGCCCAGTCGTACACCTTGCGCAGCGCGTTCAGGCCGGCGCGTTTGCTGGCGGAGTACACGTGGTAGTAGATGTCCACCGGCTTGATGCGGCGGGGCGTGCCGGTCATCTCGAAGCTCTGCAGCACCTGCTCGTAGCCGTAGTACGGGCCCTTCCACAGGTTGGTGTAGATGTTCTCGTTGGTGATCGGCGCGTACACCTGCAGCAGTCCGCCTTTCTGGATGCCGTGCGGCCCGATCGCGGTGAGCGACGGGTTGGTGCGGGTGATCAATGTGTCGCCGCCGTTCATGTTGAGCAAGCCGGCCTTGGCGGTGATCTCCAGCGCCTCGGCGTTGGGCGCGGTGTCGCCCGACCACAGCAGGATCTTGACTTTCTTGCCGGGCGGCGCGAGCCGGCTGTTGATGTAGTCGGTCGAGCCCACGATCTCGCGACGGAGGTCCATCGTGTAGCCCGGCACCTCCAGGCTCATCGCCGCCTCGGCGTTGTCGCTGAAGGTGCCGTGGCGCACGCTGCGGTCCCAGAGGAACGGATGCGAATAAGTGTGGCTGGCGATCTCGACGTGCGGCAGCGCGAACATGCGGCGCGCCACGTCTTCCAGCTCCCTGCTCGTCTCGGGGTGCAGGCCGTGCGGCGCGATCTCGGCCTCGATCACCGACATGGTCTGCGGCACGGTGCGGTACTTCTCGAAGATTTCCTTCAGCAGCACCTGCCCGGCGTCGGGGCTGCCGGGCAGCTCGGCGCGCGACGGGAAGCCGTCGCCGTCGACATGCGAGAACAGCAGCCGGCGGCCGTTCTCGGTGGTGACGTCGGGCACCGGCATCGGCGGCAGGCGCAACGCCTGCGCCAGGAAGGCGAACGGGTCGACCACCCAGCGGGCGTAGCCGGTGCCCGGCACCTCGACCACCACGAAGGGGTCTATCAGGAAGCCGCCCCAGGGCATCAGCGCGCCACCCAGGACCGACTGGTTGCGCTGGTCCTTGAATTCGACCAGCGGGCGCGCCGCCTGCACGGGCGCGCCATCGCGCAACACCAGCTCGAACTGCGCACGGAGGGCGGGCTCCAGCGCAGTCTCGAAGCCCATCATCGGGTCGCGTGCTACCGGCTGCTGGATGCCGCGGGGCGCCGCGTTGTTGGCCTGGATGCCCAGCGCCTCGACCAGGGACCGGTCGAGCGCCGAGCCGAAGTTGCTCAGCACCGCCACCGGCATCTGCTCGGCCAGGCGCGCCTGCAGCCACTGCTGCACCGGCTTGACGCGGTTCTCGGGCAGGAAGCCCGAGAACCAGGTCACGACGCCGGCGTAGCGGTCCTGGTACACCTCGGCGGGCAACGCCTCGCGCACGTCCACGTAGTCGACCACATAGCCCAGATGGTTCAACGGCATCTGCAAAAAGCGGTGGGCCGGCGTGTAGTTGAGTGCGGGCGTTTCGCCGCCGTTGTAGAGCACAAGCACCCGCCGCGGCACCGGCTCGACGGTGCCGATGCCGACCGTCTTCACATGGCCGTCGGTCACCCAGGGGATGAATCCCAGCGCCTTGATCTGCTCGGCGGTCGAGCGGGTCAGCGCACGGTCCTGCGGCGCGACGTAGTCGATCGCCAGGATCGGCAGGCCGTCGCGCTCGCGGATCGTGCGGAGCTGGCCCAGCAGCCATTCGCGGTCCTCGGGCTTCACCGGCTCGTAGCGCTGGGTGCCGGCATTCCAGCCTCGGAAGAGCGATTCAACCGCCACCATCTTCACCTTGTCCTTGACCCGCGGCACGATCTCGAAGCCGCGGTTGAGGATCAGCTGGATGCCAGGATAGCGCCGGTTCAACAGCTCGATCACCCGGACGACGCCGGCTTGCTGCGCAGCCTCGTCGAACTGCGTGGCCAGCCGGTAGGAGTCGAGTGTGTCGAGGAAGAAGCCGCGATACCCCTTCTGCCAGAGCGGGCCCACCACCTTGGTGGCGAAGAACTCGGGCCATTCGGCCGGCGTCTGGTCGACCACGTCGGAGTTCCAGTCGCCGTTGCGCGCCATCTTCCAGGCCGCGGGAATCTCGGGGTAGTAGGGCCGGGTGGCCTGCACCTCGGCCACCGACACGTAGGCATAGAGTTCGCTGCCGGTTTTGCGGTAGGCGACCGGGTCCTGGCCGTGGTCGGGTTCGACCACCACGATGTCGAAGAGCTTCAGTTCCGGCAGGGCCGCTGTCGGCCCGTAGTGCAGGGCCACGGCCGGAGCCGCGGTCGCCCACAGCGGCAGGGCGTAGAAAAAGGCAACAAACAGAGAGCGGAGTTTGTACAACACGACGAAAGGAAATGAGCGGATGAAATAAGGCGGCAGACTTCGATACGCTACGTCGCTTGTGCACACCTACACCACCATCCCAAGCGATGCATACGGATGCTCAGTTTACCTTTTTGTTACCAAAAACCATAAGCCAATTCGAAAGGCCCTCCGCCGGCGGTTCTCCTGCTTTAATTTCACCCATTTGAATATGTCGGCCACTATAGAGCTGACTGGAGAATGTGCAAGCCTGGCTGCCGGGTACCGCTGGCAGCACACCCGGCGCTGCCGCCCGGCTTCATTTCCGAAGGAAAAAACATGATTCTCGTCACCGGCGGCGCCGGCTTCATCGGCTCGCACACCTGCGTCGCTTTGGCGGCCGCGAACATCCCCTTCCTCATCCTCGACAACTTCTGCAACAGCCGCGCGTCGGTGCTCGAGCGGGTGGCGAAGATCGCCGGCACGGTGCCGCTGCATGTCGAGGGCGACGTGCGCGACGAAGCCCTGCTGGCCCGCCTGTTCGCCGAGTATCCGGTCGAGGCGGTGGTGCATTTCGCCGCGCTCAAATCGGTCGGCGAATCGGTGCGCGAGCCGTTGCGCTATTACGACAACAACGTGGCCGGCACGGTGACGCTGCTGCGCGCGATGCAGAAGGCGGGCGTGCGCACTCTGGTGTTCTCGTCGTCGGCCACGGTGTACGGCGATCCGGCCTCGCTGCCTATCCGCGAAGACTTCCCGCTCTCGGCCACCAACCCCTACGGCTGGAGCAAGCTGATGATGGAGCAGGTGCTGGCCGACGTCGACGCGGCCGAGCCCGGGCAGTGGCGCATCGCGCGGCTGCGCTACTTCAACCCGGTCGGCGCCCACGAGAGCGGCCTGATCGGCGAGGACCCGCAGGACATTCCCAACAACCTGATGCCCTACGTGGCGCAGGTCGCCGTCGGCATGCGGGAGAGCTTGAGCGTCTACGGCGACGACTACCCGACGCCCGACGGCACCGGCGTGCGCGACTACCTCCATGTCTGCGACCTGGCCGACGGCCACGTGGCCGCGCTGCGCTACCTGCGCGAGCACCCCGGCCTGCTGACGGTGAACCTGGGCACCGGCCGCGCGGTGTCGGTGCTGGAGATGGTGCGTGGCTTCGAGCAGGCGAGTGGCCGGCCGGTGCCCTGTCGCATCGTCGCCCGCCGGCCTGGCGACGTCGCCGCCTGCTGGGCCGATCCCGCGCTGGCCGAGCAGTTGCTGGGCTGGAAGGCACGGCACGGCCTGGAGCGGATGTGCGCCGATGCCTGGCGCTGGCAGGACGGCGTCGGCCGGTCGCTGTAGCTTTCTGCGGTCGCGGCGCGGGGGAGCCGCGGTCGGACGACGGCCGCCGGCGGCGCGAAGTGCGGCTCCTACAATCGCCGTATGCCTGTCATCTCCCCCGCATTCCAGGCCGTGCGGCCCGCACCTTTCCATGGAATTCCCGCACTGCACCTGGCGCTGCCCGGCGGCGCATCGGCCGTCGTCGCACTGCAGGGTGCGCAGGTACTTTCCTGGATGCCGGCCGGTTGCCAAGAGCGCCTCTATCTCAGCCCCCGCGCCCGGCTCGATGCCCACAGCGCGATCCGTGGCGGCGTACCGGTCTGCTTTCCGCAGTTCAACCAGCGCGGCCCGCTCGCCAAGCACGGCTTCGCCCGCAACCTGCCCTGGCGTGTAGAGCACGGTGCTGCCGACGACCACGGCGTGCGCGCCGTCCTGGCCCTCGACGACACGCCGCAGACCCGCGCCTGGTGGCCGCACGCCTTCGCCGCCCGCCTGGCGGTGGAACTGACCGACGCGCACCTGCAGGTCGAACTGACGGCTCACAACACCGGCGACACCGCCTGGGACTTCACCGCCGCCCTGCACACCTACCTGCGGGTGGACGACGTGGCGCAGGTTCGGCTCGACGGCCTGGACGGCTGCGCCCGCAGGGATTCGGTGGTCGACGTGCATGCGGTGCAGCGTGGCCCGGTCGGCTTCGGCGGCGAATACGACTGCGTGTTCTCTGCGCCGTCCGGCCCGCTGCGGCTGCAGGCCGGCAGTGCCGCCGTGGGCATCGTGCACAGCCCGTCTTGGACCAACACCGTGGTCTGGAACCCCGGCGAAGCGCTCTGCGCCACGCTGGCCGACATGCCGGCCGACGGCTGGCGCCGGATGCTCTGCGTCGAGGCCGCCTGCGTCGACACGCCGGTGCCGATGCCGCCCGGCGCGTATTGGTCGGGATCGCAACGGCTGCAACTGCTGTAGCCCGCGGGCGCCCTGCGCGCCGCACACACCTTCTTCCTTTTCCGCGGATTTTCCATGCTCGCCAAACGCATCATTCCCTGCCTCGACGTGACCGGCGGCCGTGTCGTCAAGGGCGTCAATTTCCTCGAACTGCGCGACGCCGGCGACCCGGTGGAGATCGCGGCCCGCTACAACCTGCAGGGCGCCGACGAACTCACCTTCCTCGACATCACCGCCACCAGCGATGACCGCGACCTGATCCTGCCGATCGTCGAAGCCGTCGCGTCGCAGGTCTTCATCCCGCTGACCGTCGGCGGCGGCGTGCGTACGGTCGAGGACGTGCGTCGGCTGCTCAACGCCGGGGCCGACAAGACCAGCTTCAACTCCGCCGCCATCGCCAACCCGCGGGTGATCGCCGACGCGTCGGCCCGCTACGGCGCTCAGTGCATCGTGGTGGCGATCGACGCCAAGCGCCGCAATGCCGAGGACGAGCGGCGCCTGGACGGCGACGGCCGCGCGGCCGGCCCGGGCTGGGACGTCTACAGCCACGGCGGCCGCAAGAACACCGGCCTGGACGCCGTCGCCTGGGCCACGAAGATGGCCCGCACGGGCGCCGGCGAGATCCTGCTGACCAGCATGGACCGCGACGGCACCAAGAGCGGCTTCGACCTGGCGCTGACCCGCGCGGTGAGCGACGCCGTCTCGGTGCCGGTGATCGCCTCGGGCGGGGTCGGCAACCTCGACCACCTGGCCGACGGCGTTCAGCAGGGCGGCGCCGACGCGGTGCTGGCCGCCAGCATCTTCCACTACGGCGCGCACACCGTACGAGAGGCCAAGGCGCGGATGGCGGAGCGTGGCATTCCCGTGCGGATCTGAATGCCGTTGCTATAAAAAATATAGCTAGAGGTCGGCGAAAATCGCCGGCCGCGGCTACGAATCGCTTAAAAAAAGACGTTCGGACTGCCTGCGGCGCCGCTAGTGCAGCATGCTCGACATCGCCGACAGGCAGTTGAGCATCCGCACCGCGGCCTCGATGGTCGGCGCGTCGAACGCCAGCGCCACGCCGCCGGTGCGCTGGAGCGTCGGCCATTGGCAGAAAAGGTCGGCCAGCGCCGGCGTCTGGGTGTGCAGCCGCACCGCGACCGGCTTACCGGCGGTGGGAAGCTCCAACGCCATCCGCTGCGCCAGGCCGGTGGCCACGCCGGCGCGGATCGCCGCGCGGGCGGCGGTGGGCGACAGCGAGATGCCGCTGTTCTGCCCGGTCGCGCGCTTGGTCTGCACGAAGTACGCCCGCGGGAACCGCGGCCGCGTCTCTGCGACGAAGGCATCGTCGCCGCTGGCCATGGCCACCGGCACGCCGTAGTGGGCGGCCAGCGCGCCGTAGAGGCCCGCCTCGCCCACTTCCTGCCCGTCGAGCCAGATGCCGGCGAAGGCGAAGCTGTTGATCGTGTGCGCCAGGATGCCGGGCGCTTGGGCCTTTGCGTGGTAGCCGACCATGCAGACCGCGTCCATGCCGTGCTCCACGCCCGACACCATGCTCAGATAGCGCGGCTTGCCCTGCACCGCCATCGCGCGCGGGTCCAGCAGGTCGGGCAGCAGGTTGCGGAAGCCGCCGTGCGAATCGTTGACCCACACCTCGGCCGCGCCCGCGTCGAACGCACCCGCGATGGCCGCGTTGGCCTCGTCGGTCATCAGCCGGCGGGCGCGTTCGTACTCCGGGTTGCCGGGGCGCACCTGCTCGGGGTGGTAGACGCCGGCCACGCCTTCGATGTCGGTGGAGATCAGGACTTTCATGGGGCGTGCGGGCCGCCGGGCGGCGGGTTCGGTGACAGGGGAAGAAGCGGCGCGCCCCGCGCCAGCAGCTCGGCCAGCGCGGGGCGGTGGTGGCCGTCGCGGCCGGTCAGGGCGCGGGCGTGCCAGAGGGCGTGCACGATCGCCTGCTCGGTGCTGTCCGCCACCGCCTGGAAGAGCGGGTCGAGCAGCGCGTCGTGCAGCATCGCGACGGCGGGCATCGGCCGCGCGGGATCGGCGGGCACGGTGTAGGCGGTGGAAAAGGCCAGCGCGATGTCGCCGCTGCCGTGGCCGAAGACCGAGCCGGTGCGCGCCAGGCCGGCACCGGCGCGCAGGGCCAGCCGCCGCAGCTGCCGGGCGTCGAGCGGCGCGTCGGTGGCGACCAGCAGGATGATCGAGCCGCGTTCGGGTGCATCGGTGTCGTCGGCGTTAAGTCTGGTGCGCAAGGCGCCGGGTGCGTCGCGGAGGTCGGCATTGCCAGGGCCGGGCTGCGGACCGTCTGCGATCCGTGCGGCCAGTGTGGCGCCGACCGCGTGGCCCGCCAGCACCAGTTGCGGCAACCGACCGTAGTTCGCCAGCACCAGCGCGCCCACCGTGCGGGGGCTCCCGTCGCCGACCGATGCGATGCGGGACGCGGTGCCGATGCCGCCCTTCATCTGGAAGCTCGACATGCCCCGGCCCGCACCCACCGCGCCCTGTCCGACCTGTGTGCTGCAGGCGTCCAGTGCCTGCCGGTAGTGCACCTCGGTCACCGCCATCCGCTGGATGTCGTTCAGGTAACCGTCGTTGCATTCGAAAACCAGCGGGTTCACCGTCGGCAGCGCGCGGCCGGTGGCGGGGTTGTGCGCGATGCAGGCGCGCACCTGAGCCGTCGCCACGCTGCCGACGGCGAAGGTGTTGGTCAGCGCGATCGGCGTCTCCAGCGTGCCGATTTCCTCCACCTGCACCAGGCCCACGCTCTTGCCGAAGCCGTTGAGCACGACGGCCGCGGCCGGCACCTTGTCGCGGAAAGGGTCGCCGCCGTGCGGTCGCACCACGGTCACCCCGGTCTGCACCTCGCCTTCGGCCAGCGTGCAGTGGCCGACGGTGACACCCGCCACGTCGGTGATCGCGTCGCGCGAACCGGCGGGCAGCGTGCCGACGACAGGCGGCCGGGGCCGCGGCGTTGCCAGGATCATGTGCGGTCGATCTTGGGGTCGAGCGCGTCGCGCAGGCCGTCGCCCAGCAGGTTGAAGGCGAGCACGGTGAAGAAGATCGCCAGGCTCGGGAACAGCGCCACGTGCGGCGCGTTGACCATGTCGGCCCGCGCCTCGTTGAGCATCGCGCCCCACTCGGGCGTCGGCGGCTGGGCGCCCATGCCCAGGAAGGACAGGCTGGCCGCGGTGATGATCGAGGTGCCGACGCGCATCGTGAAATACACCACGATCGACGAGATGGTGCCCGGCAGGATGTGGCGGGCGACGATGGTCCAGTCGGATGCGCCGATGCTGCGCGCCGACTCGATGTAGGTCATCTGCTTCAACACCAGCGTGTTGCCGCGCACCAGCCGTGCGAACGCCGGCACGCTGAACACCGCCACCGCGACGACCACGTTGGTCATGCTGCTGCCCAGGATCGCCACCACGCCGAGCGCCAGCAGGATGCCGGGAAAGGCGAACAGCACGTCCGAGATGCGCATCACGATCCGGTCCCACCAGCCTTCGTAGTAGCCGGCCAGCAGGCCGAGCACGGTGCCGATCGCGCCGCCCGCCGCCACCGACAGGAAGCCCGCGG
Source organism: Xylophilus ampelinus (assembly GCF_003217575.1). Lineage (GTDB taxonomy): Bacteria > Pseudomonadota > Gammaproteobacteria > Burkholderiales > Burkholderiaceae_C > Xylophilus > Xylophilus ampelinus. The sequence continues at coordinate 104,872 of NZ_QJTC01000008.1, forward strand.
CCAGCGAGATGCGCGCGCCCATCAGGATGCGGCTGAAGATGTCGCGGCCGAGCGGATCGACGCCGAACCAGTGCATCGCCGACGGGCCGTCGTTGAGGCGGTCGTAGTCGAAGTAGTTCTCGGCGTCGAAGGGCACCAGCCAGGGCGCCAGCACCGCGACGGCCACCAGCAGCAGCACGAAGGCCAGCGCGGCGACGGCCACGTGCTGCTTCCTGAACTTGCGCCAGAACTCGCGCCAGGGCGTGCGGACCGCGCCGGCCGAGGCCGATTGCGCGGTGGCGGCGACGGAGGCCGCCGCGGTCTGCGCCGCGTCGGGCGGGGTGGGGATGGAGGGCGTGGTCATGCCGGGTACCTCGGGGCAGGTGCGTTCACTTGTAGCGAATCGTGGGGTTGATGAAGCCGTAGAGCACGTCCACCACCAGGTTGATGAGGATGAATTCCAGCGAGAACAGCAGCACCAGCGTCTGGATCACCGGGTAGTCGCGCATGGTCACCGCATCGACCAGCAGGCGGCCGAGGCCGGGCCAGTTGAAGACCATCTCGACCACGATCGAGCCGCCCAGCAGGAAGCCGAACTGCAGGCCCATCATGGTGACCACCGGGATCAGCGCGTTGCGCAGGCAGTGCTTGAGGACGAACACCCGCTCGTTCAGGCCCTTGGCGCGCGCGGTGCGCACGAAATCTTCCTGCACCACCTCGACGAAGGAGGCGCGGGTGAAGCGCGCCATCACCGCCGCCACCGCCGCGCCCAGGGTGAGCGAGGGCAGGATGTAGTGCTGCCAGGTCGCGGCGCCCACGGTGGGCAGCCAGCCGAGCCGCACCGAGAACAGCTGCATCAGCGTCATGCCCAGCGCGAAGGCCGGGAACGAGATGCCCGAGACCGCCAGCGTCATGCCGAGCCGGTCGGGCCACTGGTTGCGGTAGACCGCCGAGACGATGCCGATGCCCATGCCGAAAACCACCGACCACGCCATGCTGGTGATGGTCAGCAGCAGCGTGGGCATGAAGCGCTCGCCGATCTCGGCGGCCACCGGCCGGCGGGTCCGGATCGAGGTGCCGAAGTCCCCCTGCACCATGCGCGAGAAGAAATGCACGAACTGCTCGGGCAGCGGCCGGTCGAGGCCCAGCTCCTGGCGCACGAGCTGCACCGCGGCTTCGTCGGCGTCCGCGCCCGCCGCCAGGCGCGCGGGGTCGCCCGGCAGCATGTGGACGAACAGGAACACCAGGACCGCCACGATCAGCAAGGTGGGCAGCAGCCCCAGCAATCGTTTGAGGGAGTAGTTCAGCATGGGATGCGGCGCCGCGGCGCTTACTTCAGCGCGATCTCGTCGCTGTTGATGTTGCCGTCGGGCATGACGTAGACACCCGAGAGGCGCTTGGCATGGGCATAGAGCACTTCCTCGGTCACCAGCGGAATGCGCGGCAGATCCTTGGCGAGTTGTTCCTGCGCGGTCTTGTAGAGCGCGGCACGTTCCGCGCCGTCATTGGTGATGAGCGCCTTGGCGACGGATTCGTCGAACACCGGGTTGCTGTAGAAGGCGTAGTTCGCCAGCTTCGGTGCCCAGGATTCGGTCGAGAACAGCGGGCGCAGCGCCCAGTCGGCCTCGCCGGTGGACGAGGACCAGCCGACGTAGTGCATGCGCAGCTTGGACGTCTTCGGGTCGGGCCAGGAGTCGACCAGTTCCACCCGCTTGCCGGGCTCCAACGCTTCCACCGTCACCTTGATGCCCACCTGCTGCAATTGTTGCTGCAGGAACTGGATCACCTTCTGGCTGGTGGTGTTGGTGTAGTGGCTCCACAGCACCGATTCGAAGCCGTTCGGGAAGCCGGCCTCTTTCAGCAGGTCCTTGGCCTTCTGCACGTCGTAGGGAATCGGCCGCATCTTCACCGCGTATTCCACGCCCTGCGGCACGAAGCCCTGGGCCGGGAACGCATAGCCGTTGAAGGCGACCTTGGCCAGCGCGTCCTTGTTGATAGCATAGCCGATGGCTTCACGCACCTTCGGGTTGTCGAACGGCTTCTGCAGCAGATTGAAGGTGAGGAAGCGCTGGATGATGGACGGCGAGGAAACGACCTCCACCTTGTCGCTCTTCTTGAGCGTGGCGATCTGCTCGTAGGGCAGGGTGAAGGCGAAGTCGGCCTCGCCGGTCTGCAGCATGGCGGCACGGGTGTTGTTCTCGATCACCGGCTTCCAGGTGATCTGGTCGACCTTGGGATAGCCCTGCTTCCAGTAGCCGGCGTACTTCTTGCCCACGATGGCCTCCGTCTGCTTCCATTCGACGAACTCGAACGGGCCGGTGCCGACCGGATGGAACGCGATGTCCTTGCTGCCCCACTTGGCCAGCGCGGCGGGCGAGATCATCGCGGCCGAGGCGTGCGCCAGCGTGTTGATGAACGGGCCGAAGGGCTCTTTGAGCGTGATGCGCAGGGTCTGCGGAGCGACCGCCTCGACCTTGGCCACCCGGTTGAACTGGTTGGCGCGCAGCAGCCGGTTGGCGGGGTCCATCACCCGGTCGAGGGTGGCCTTGGCGGCGGCGGCGTTGAAGTCGGTGCCGTCGTGGAACTTCACGCCCTGGCGCAGCTTGAAGGTGTAGACCAGGCCGTCCTTCGACATCTCGTAGCTCTCGGCCAGCACGTTCTTGATCTTCAGGTCCTTGTCGAACTGGAACAGACCTTCGTAGAAGCTCTTGGTGACGGCCGTTGTGATGGTCGTGTTGGTGTTGTAGGGGTCGAGCGTCTCGGGCTGTTGGTAGATGGCCAGCACCGCGTTGCCGGCCGCCAGCACGGAGCCGGACGCGGCCAGGGCCGCCAGGGCCGCCAGGGCCATCAGGCCCTGGGCGATGCGGCGGGAGGAGAGGGTCTTTTGCATGTGTAACTCCGATGGGACAGAAAACGAAGGCGGAAGTCGCGAGGGGGGAAGCGGCTAGTAGGGGCCTGCGAACGCGGACGCGGGTCGCTCAGTAGAGGTTGGCGATGGCGTGGCGCGCCACGAAGTGGCCCGGCGACACCTGCACCAGTGGATGCACCTCGGGCTCGTCGCCGAGCGCGCGGATCGGGCTGGGGATGTCGCCTTCGAGCAGCGAGCGCGTCAGGTGGCGGCGCGCCGGGTCGGCGATCGGCACCGCGTCCATCAGCTTGCGGGTGTACGGATGCTGCGGGTTCTCGAAGATGGCGCGGCGCGGGCCGATCTCGACGATCTGGCCGAGGAACATCACCGCCACCCGGTGGCTGATGCGCTCCACCACCGCCATGTCGTGCGAGATGAAGAGAAAGGCCACGCCCAGCTCGCGCTGCAGGTCGATCATCAGGTTGACGATCTGCGCCTGGATCGACACGTCGAGCGCCGACACCGACTCGTCGGCCACCACCACCTTCGGTTTGAGCGCCAGCGCGCGCGCGATGGCGATGCGCTGGCGCTGTCCGCCGGAGAACTCGTGCGGATAGCGCTGCGCGTATTCCCGCGGCAGGCCGACCTTCTCCAGCAGCCAGTCGACCCGCGCCTGCGCCGCCGTGCCGCCGGCGACCTTGTGCACCAGAAGCCGCTCCATGATCGAGAAGCCCACCGTCAGCCGCGGATCGAGCGAGGCGAACGGGTCCTGGAAGATGAACTGGATGTCGCGGCGCAACGCCTGCACTTGCGAGGTCGGCAGGTCCAGGATGTTGCGGCCGCCGAATTCGATGGCGCCGCCCTGGCTGTCGACCAGCCGCAGCAGCGAGCGGCCGGTGGTGGACTTGCCGCAGCCCGATTCGCCGACCAGGCCCAGCGTCTCGCCGGGGTGGAGGTCGAAGCTCACCTTCTCCACCGCATGCACCCGGCGGGTGATGCGGTTGAACAGCCCCGCGCGCAGGTCGAAGCGGGTGACCAGATTCTTCACCCGCAGGATCGGCGGCCGGCCCGCGGTGCGGGTGTCCACCGGCGCGTCGGAGGCCGTGCCCGCGGCACCGTCCACCGCGACCCCGCCACCCTGCAGCAGCGCGAACGGGCGCGGCAGGTCGGTGCCCCGCATCGCGCCCAGCTTGGGCAAGGCCGAGAGCAGTGCCTGGGTGTACGGATGCCGCGGCGCGCCGAAGATCTGCACCGACGGGCCCTGCTCGACCTGGTCGCCGCGGTGCATCACCAGCACCCGGTCGGCCACCTCGGCCACCACGCCCATGTCGTGGGTGATGAACAGCACGCCCATGTGCATCTCGGTCTGCAGCTCGCGGACCAGCTGCAGGATCTGCGCCTGGATCGTCACGTCGAGCGCGGTGGTGGGCTCGTCGGCGATCAGCAGCTGCGGCTTGCAGGAGAGCGCCATCGCGATCATCACCCGCTGACGCATGCCGCCCGATAGCTGGTGCGGATAGCGACCCAGCACGTTGCGCGCCTCGGGGATGCGCACCAGCTCCAGCATGCGCAGCGCCTCGGCCCGGGCCGCGCCGTGCGACTTGCCCTGGTGCGCCCGGATCGCCTCGGCGATCTGGTCGCCGGCGGTGAAGACCGGGTTGAGCGAGGTCATCGGCTCCTGGAAGATCATCGCGATGTCGGCACCGCGGATGCCGCGCATCGTCCTGCCGCCGGCCTGCGCCAGGTCGAGCACCTCGCCGTTGCGGCGGCGGAAGTCCATCCGGCCGCCCACGATGCGGCCGCCGCCGTGCTCGACCAGCCGCATCAGCGCCAGCGAGGTCACCGACTTGCCCGAGCCCGATTCGCCCACCACCGCCAGCGTCTCGCCACGGTCTACGTGGAAGGACAGGTTGCGCACCGCGTCCACCGTGTGCTCGGAGGTGGAGAAGCGCACCGTCAGGCCATCCACGGCCAGGGCGCGGCCGTCCTGCAGGGCGGGCGAAGGAGAAGAGGGGGATGCGGGCATGGCGGTGCGTCAGGAAGCGGAAGGCGGGCGGAAAAGGCTCAGCCGAAGATGGCGGTCCGCGGCTCGTCGCCGACGGCGGCATGGCCGCGGTACATGCCTTCGGTGTTGAAGGGCAGGGCGACGTTGCCGTGGCGGTCCACCGCGATCAGGCCGCCCCGGCCGCCGAGGGGCGGCAGGGAGCGGTGCACCACCGCGTCGGCCGCGTCGGCCAGCGATGCGCCGCCGTAGGCCATGCGGGCGCAGACGTCGTGGGCGGCGACCACGCGGATGAACATCTCGCCGCTGCCGGTGCAGGAGACGGCTGCGGTGCGGTCGTCGGCATAGGTGCCGGCGCCGATCAGCGGCGAATCGCCGATGCGGCCGACGCGCTTGGCGGTCATGCCGCCGGTGGAGGTGGCGGCGGCCAGGTGGCCGTGCAGGTCGAGCGCCACCGCGCCGACGGTGCCGAACTTGCGGTCTTCGTCGAGCGGTGCGACGGCCGCTTCTGGCGACGCTGGCGCCGACGCGGCGGCGCCGTCGTGGTCGAGCACCGCGCCTGTGTCGGAGGCGATGGCACGGTGCAGCTGGGCACGGCGCGCGTCGGTAGAGAAATAGGCAGGGTCGACCATCTCCAGTCCGGCATCGGCCGCGAAGGCCTCGGCGCCCGCACCGGCCAGCAGCACATGCTCGCCGTGCTGCAGCACCGCGCGGGCGGCGCGTACCGGCCGGCGCACCCGGGCCACGCCGGCGACGGCACCGGCGGCGAGCGTAGCGCCGTCCATCACCGCGGCATCGAGCTCGTGCGTCTCGGCGCGGGTGAACACGGCACCGCGTCCGGCGTTGAAGTAGGGGCAGTCCTCCAGAAGTTCGACCGCATGCGTCACCGCATCGAGCGCGCTTGCGCCGCCGGCCAGCAGCGCTTGGGCGGAGACGAGGATGCGGCGCAGGGCGGCGTGGTAGGCGGCCTGCTGCGTGTCGTCCATCGCGGCGCGGGTGAGGGTGCCGGCGCCGCCGTGGATCGCGATCACGGCGCGGAAAGGGGGAGCGGCGGTCATCGGGTCTTGCGGGAAGTCGGGGGCGCCGCGGCACCGGGGCCGGAGCGGTCGGGTGCTGTGCCGCGCATGGCGTCGGTGCCGGCCTCGTGAAGCCAGGGCAGCACCGCCTCGGTCATCTCGGCGGCGGATTGCAGCGGATGCGGTGCGCTGTGCGCCACGGCACTCGACAACGCTTCGATCAGCGCCAGCACGCTCGAGTCCGAATTGGCCGCGTACTGGTTTTCGGTGCAGGCGAACAGGCAGACCTGCGCCAGCGGCGCGAGCGGCGAGCGGGCATCGTCGGTCAGCGCCAGTACCGGCACGCCGCGGCGGCGGGCCTCGCGGGCCAGCAGCACCGTGTCCGTGCTGTAGCGCGGATAGGCGATCGCCACGAGCAGGTCGTCGGCCCCCATGCGCGGCAGCAGTCGGCCGCCGTAGGAGGCGCCGCCCACGCCGGCCAGCAGCTGCACGTTGTCGCAATACGGGTCGATGCCGCGTTGCAGCAGCCCGCCCAGCCAGCCGCTGGCGCCGTAGCCGGCGATGTAGATGCGGCGCGCGCCCAGCAGGGCCTGCACGGCGCGCTCGCAGGCGACGGCGTCGAGCGCGTCGCGGGTCTTCTCGATGTTGCGGTGCGATTCGTCGAGCGCGGCGGCGAACACCTCGGCCACCGTGGAAGGCTGGGCCAGCCGGGTGCGCAGCTTCTCCACCGGCGCCAGCGTGGCCTCGAAGCTGCGGACCAGCTCGGCCCGCAGCTGCGCATAGCCCTCCAGCCCGATCGCGCGGGCGAAGCGGTTGGCGGTGGCGACCGACACGTCGACCTGGGCCGCCAGCGCCTCCACCGGCACGGTCGCGACCTGCAGCGGATGCGCCAGCACATGGTCGGCGATCTTCTGGTGGGAGCGGGTCAGGGCTGGCCGGGCGCGGGCGATGCGCTGGGCGATGGTGGGCGGACGGTCCGATGGAGTGGGCGGTTGCACGGTGCGGGGGAAAGAAAGATGACGATGTCGTGAAAAAGCGGACTGAGAAAATTCTCTCACGGCTTTTGGAAAATAGATATTTTTATATCATTCGGTGCACGGGGCACCGAAAGGGTGCGCATGCAAATCGCCGACAATCGTCCGATGAACTGGCTCGACGAAGTGAAATGGGACGCGCAGGGACTCGTGCCCGTGATCGCGCAGGAACAGGGCAGCAACGATGTCCTGATGTTCGCCTGGATGAACCGCGAGGCGCTGCGGAAAACGGCCGAGCTGGGCCGCGGCGTCTACTGGAGCCGGTCGCGCCACCGCCTCTGGTTCAAGGGCGAGGAATCGGGCCACGTGCAGACGGTCCACGAGATCCGGATCGACTGCGACAACGACGTGGTGCTGCTGAAAATCACCCAGGAAGGCCATGCGCCCGGCATCGCCTGCCACACCGGCCGCCATAGCTGCTTCTTCAGCGTGCTCAAGGATGGTGCGTGGACGCCGGTCGATCCGGTCTTGAAAGACCCCGAATCCATCTACAAGTGAGCGCCATGGCCGCACCCACCCCTTCCGCCGTTTCCCAGGACGCGCTGGCGCGCCTGGCCGCCGTGATCGAAAGCCGCAAGACGGCCCACGGCGGCGACCCCGACAAGAGCTACGTCGCCCGTCTGCTGCACAAGGGCCCCGACGCCTTCCTGAAGAAGATCGGCGAGGAAGCCACCGAGGTGGTCATGGCCGCCAAGGACGCGGACCACGGCGGCGATGCCGGCAAGATCGTCTACGAGGTGGCCGACCTGTGGTTCCACTCGATGATCGCGCTGTCGCACTACGGCCTGACGCCGGCCCAGGTGATCGCCGAGCTGGAGCGCCGCGAGGGCACCAGCGGCATCGAAGAAAAAGCCCTGCGCAAGGCGCAGGACCGCGACGCTTCGGAGTCGGCGCCCCGCTGATCCGGACCACCGCAAAAAACACAGGAGCGCACCCATGGAACCCGACCGCTACTCCGCCGAATCCCTGCCGGCCCGCCAGGCCGCCGCCGACGGCTCGCTCGTCACCGTCGGCTGGATCAGCTACCTGCTGCACCTGGTGGTGGCGGTGGCCGCCGTATTGCCCGGCGCGCAGGTGTCGATCGCGATCCTGATCGTGGCGCTGCTGATCGACCTGGTGAAGCGCGGCGATGCCGAAGGCACCTGGCAGGCCTCGCATTTCCGCTGGCGCATCCGCTCGGTCATCTGGGCGGCGGTACTGTACCTGGTGACCTCGCCCCTCTGGCTGTTCTTCCTGATCCCCGGCTGGATCGCCTGGATCGTCATCTCGATCTGGTTCCTCTACCGCATCGTGCTGGGCATGGTGCGGATGAACCGCCGCCAAGCGATGGAGACTTCGAGTGTCGTCTGATCCCGATTGCATCTTCTGCAGGCTCATCGCCGGCCAGATTCCGTCGCGCAAGGTCTACGAGGACGAGGACGTCTACGCCTTCCACGACATCCATCCGCATGCGCCGGTGCACTTCATGATCGTGCCGCGCAAGCACATCCCGTCGCTGGCCCAGGCGCAGCCTGACGACCAGGCGCTGCTCGGCAAGATCCTGCTGCTGGCGCCGAAGCTGGCGCTGGAGCAGGGTTGCAAGCCGTATCCCGAGGGCGGCTTCAGGGTGGTGATCAATACCGGCGACGAGGGCGGGCAGGAGGTGCACCACCTGCACGTGCATGTCCTGGGCGGCCCGCGCCCCTGGGCCAGGGGGTAGCATGGGCCCACCCCCAGGCTTCGCGCACTGCGTGTCGCTGCGCCAACCCCCTTCGAGGGGGCGACACCAGCGGTCCGGCGAAGCCGGTCCCGCAGTGTTTCCGGTCGTGTCGTCGCCTGTTCCGTCCGTGGGGCCTTCGGCGCCCGCCTAGAATCAGCGTCCCTACGTTAGGAGTCATCCATGGGTTCGTTTTCCATCTGGCACTGGTTGATCGTGCTGCTCATCGTCGTCATGGTGTTCGGTACCAAGAAGCTCAAGAACATGGGCTCCGATCTGGGCGGCGCCGTGAAGGGCTTCAAGGACGGCATGAAGGACGGCACCGCGTCGGCCGACGCCCCGGCACCCGGCACGGCGGTGCCACCGGCTTCGTCGCATGTCGCGCACAGCGCCGCACCCGACAAGGCGCCGATCGACGTAGAGTCGAAGACCCGGTCTTGATCGCCCCGACGGCGCCCTGATCCCGTGATCGACATCGGTCTTTCCAAGATGGCGCTGATCGGCGCCGTCGCGCTGATCGTGATCGGCCCCGAGAAGCTGCCCCGCGTGGCACGCACCGTGGGCACGCTGCTCGGCAAGGCGCAGCGCTACGTCTCCGACGTCAAGGCCGAGGTCAACCGGTCGATGGAACTCGACGAGCTTCGCAAGATGAAGGACACGGTCGATAGCGCCGCACGCGAGGTGCACGACTCGGCCCGCACCCACGCCAGCGACTTCGAGAAGAGCTGGTCTGACGCGCCGGCGGCCACCGACGACTACGGCAGCGGCAACAGCATCGCCCAGTCCGACGTGGCGCCGGCCTATCCGCAGTACCGGCATCCGAAGAAGAACTGGCGCCTGAAGCAGGGCGCCACCCCGCAGTGGTACAAGGCCCGCAACGGCGTCCGCAGCAAAGCCTTGTCGGGAGCCGCCCGGGTGGCGCGCTACCGGCCCAAAGTTCACTGACCTTTTCTTTCCTCGTGGCGCGGGCCCGGTGCCCGTCGCCGCACGACCGCCCCATGTCCGATTCCTCACGCGACGACGAACTCGCCGGCACCGAGCAGCCCTTCGTGGCGCATCTCATGGAGTTGCGCGACCGGCTGGTCAAGGCGCTGATCGCGGTCGGCATCGCGGCGGCGGTGCTGTTTTTCTATCCCGGCCCCGGCCCGCTCTACGACCTGCTGGCCGCGCCGCTGGTGCAGCACCTGCCCAAGGGCGCGACGCTGATCGCCACCTCGGTGATCTCGCCGTTCATGGTGCCGATCAAGATCCTGTTCATGGCGGCGTTCCTGGCGGCGCTGCCGGTGGTGCTCTACCAGGTATGGGCCTTCGTGGCGCCGGGCCTGTATTCGCACGAGAAGAAGCTGGTGCTGCCGCTGGTGATGTCGTCGACCTTCCTGTTCTTCGTGGGCGTGGCGTTCTGCTACTTCTTCGTCTTCGGCCAGGTGTTCGCCTTCATCCAGAGCTTCGCGCCCAAGAGCATCACGCCGGCGCCCGACATCGAGGAATACCTCAGTTTCGTGCTGACCATGTTCCTGGCCTTCGGCATCGCGTTCGAGGTGCCGATCGTGGTGGTGGTGCTGGCGCGGCTCGGCATCGTCAGCGTCGAGAAGCTGAAGTCCTTCCGCGGCTACTTCGTGGTGGGTGCGTTCATCGTGGCCGCCGTGGTGACGCCGCCCGACGTGGTGTCGCAGCTGTCGCTGGCGATCCCGATGTGCGTCCTGTACGAGGCCGGGCTCTGGGCCGCGCACTTCTTCATCAAGCACACCAAGGCGCCGGAAGACGAGGCCGAGACGACCGCCAGTTCCTGAGCGGCGGCTGTCGGATGCTTCGGTGCATTTTGGGCATCGAACAGGCCTGGAGCCGGCGCGGGACGCCGACTTCTAGCTATAGAAAATATAGCAAACCTGCACAGGGCGCCGGTCGTGTCCGCAGGCGCCTGGCCCGGTCGATCGATCTGCCGGTGGACGGAGCAGGGTGGAGCGCAGGCGTGCGTCTGCCTGCCCACCCAACCCCACGCGCCCACCCATCCGGTCAACTGCCCAGGTACGCTTCCTGCACCTTCGGATTGCCGAGCAGCGCCGCGCCGGTGTCGGCCAGCACGATCCTGCCGGTCTCGATCACGTAGCCCCGGTCGGCGATCTTCAGCGCCTGGCGCACGTTCTGCTCGACCAGGAAGATGGTCAGGCCGGCCTGGTTGATGGTGCGCAGGGTGCGGAAGATGTCCTGCACGATGATCGGCGCCAGGCCCATCGAGGGCTCGTCGAGCAGCAGCACCCGGGGCCGGGCCATCAGCGCGCGGCCGATGGCCAGCATCTGCTGCTCGCCGCCCGACAGATTGCCGGCCAGGCCGCCTTCGCGCTCGGCCAGCCGCGGGAACAGGCCGTAGACGTAGTCGAGGTCCTGCGCGCGCCGGGCGCGGTCGCGGCGGGTGTAGGCGCCCAGCTCCAGGTTCTCGCGCACGGTGAGCGTGGTCAGCGTGGCGCGGCCCTCGGCCACCTGCACCACGCCGCCCTGCACGATGCGGTGCGGCGCCAGCCCGGTGAGATCGCGGCCGTCGAAGCTGACCCGGCCGGCGGCCTTCTTCACCAGCCCCGAAAGCGCCAGCAGCGTGGTCGACTTGCCCGCGCCGTTGGCGCCGACCAGGGTGGTGATCCGGCCCTCGTGCAGCTCGAAGTCGATGCCCTTGACCGCCTCGATGTGGCCGAAGTTGACCTTCAGGCCTTCGACCGTCAGCAATGGAGAACCGCTCATGCCGGCGCTCCCGGTTGCGGCACCGAGGTGGGCGCCGTGCCGGCCGCCACCGCCGACGGCCTGCCGTCGGTGACGATGCCGTGCGGGCCGCCGCCGGCCTCGGGCTCGTCGTCCTCGCGGCCCAGGTAGGCCTCTATCACCTGCGGGTCGTTGCGGATCGCGTCGGGTCCGCCCTGGGCGATGATGCGGCCGAAGTTCAGCACGGCGATCTCCTGGCACAGGCCCATGACGAATCGCATGTCGTGCTCGATCATGAAAATGGTGTAGCCGCGGGCGCTGATGTTCTCGATCTCGCGCATCAGCTCGGTCTTCTCGCTGCTGTTCATGCCGGCGACCGGCTCGTCGAGCAGCAGCAGCTTCGGTCCGGTGGCCAGCGCGCGGGCCAGCTCCAGCTTGCGCTGTTCGCCGTAGGAGAGGTTGTCGGCGGTCTCCTCGGCCTTGTGGTCGAGCTTCATCCACGACAGCAGCTCGCGGGCCCGTTCCCGTGCCCGCTTTTCCTCGGCACGGAACAGGCCCGAGCTGGCCAGCAGCCCGCCCGCGCCGTAGCGCAGGTGGGCGTGCATGCCGACCATCACGTTCTGCAGCAGGCTCATTTCCTTGAACAGCCGGATGTTCTGGAAGGTGCGGCCCAGGCCCAGGCGGGTGATCTGGTGCGGCTTGCGGCCGACCAGGTCCTCGCCGTCGAAGCGGATGTTGCCGCTGGTGGGCGGCAGCAGGCCGGTGATCAGGTTGAAGACGGTGGTCTTGCCGGCGCCGTTGGGGCCGATCAGGCCGAAGATGCCGCCTTGCGGGATCGTGAGGTTCACGTCCTGCAGCACCTTCAGGCCGCCGAAGTGGCGAGAGACCGCGTCGAGTCGCAGTTCGGCGCTCATAGAAAAACCTCCGTGCTGCGCACCGCAGTGCGCGCCTGCCGGGGGCGGCCCGTCGCCGCGTTCATGCTGCGGCCCCCTGCTTGCGTGCGAACCAGCCGCGCAACCGCGCCGGGTCCCAGATGCCCCTGGGCAGGAACAGCACGATCAGCACCAGGATCACGCCGTTGACCACCAGCCGGAAGTCCTTGAAGCCGCGCAGCATTTCCGGCAGCACCGTCAGGATCATGCCGCCCAGCACAGGGCCGAACAGGCTGTTGATGCCGCCCAGCACCGCCATCGTCAGGATGTCGACGCCGCGGTCGAAGCCGTATTCGTTGGGGCCGATGAAGAAAGTCAGGTGCGCGTTGAGCGTGCCCGCCAGGCCGGCGATGGCCGCGCCCAGCACGAAGGCCAGCATCTTGTGGGCGCCCACGTCGATGCCCATCAGGCCGGCGGCCGTCTCGTCTTCCTTGATCGCCTCGAAGGCGCGGCCTACGCGCGAATGCCGCAGGCGCCAGAGCAGCGCCACCACCGCCAGCAGCGCGAGCGCCACGTGCCACCACTGGGTCGACTGCGGAATGCCGTTGAGGCCCAGGGCGCCGCCGGTAGTGCCCTCGGCGTTCAGGATCACGATGCGCACCACTTCGCCGAAGGCGAGCGTCGCCATCGCCAGATACACGCCCGACAGCCGCAGGGTGGGCTTGCCCATGACGAAGGCCATCAGCGCGGGCGCGGCCATGCCGGCCGCCAGCGCCACCGGGTAGGGCAGGCCCAGGTTCATCGTGACCAGCGCCGACACGTAGGCGCCGATGCCCATGAAGGCCGCGTTGGCCATCGTCAGCATGCCGCACGACAGGGTGAGGTAGATCGACAGCGCCAGCAGCGAGTTGGTGCCCAGCGTGAGCACCAGGTTGCTGTAGACCGACCAGAAGTTCTCGAGCATTTCCATGTCAGTGATCCACCCGACCGGTGTGTGAAGCACTTGGCGTGCTGTGGGGACGGTTCATATCAGGGATACCGCGGAACCGGCTTTGCCGGGCCGCCGGTATCGCCCCCTGCAAGGGGGTTGGCGCAGCGACACGCAGTGCGCGAAGACTGGGGGTGTTTTTCATCCTCAGACCTTGCGCTCTTGCAGCGTGCCGAACAGGCCCTTGGGGCGCACCAGCAGCACCAGGAACAGCAGGCCGAAGGCCACCGCGTCGCGCATGTTGGAGCCGATGTAGGCCACCGACAGCACCTCGGCGAAGCCCAGGAACAGGCCGCCCAGCATCGCGCCGCGGATGTCGCCCATGCCGCCCAGGATGATCACCGCGATGCCCTTGTGCAGGATCGGCTGGCCCATCAGCGGGAACACCGCGTTGGAGTACAGGCCGATCAGCACGCCGGCCACGCCGCCCAGGCCGGCGGCCGCGAACGAGGTCATGAAGAACAGGCCTTCGACGTCGATGCCCAGCAGGTAGGCCGCCCTGGGCGATTCGGCGATCGCGCGCAGCGCCCGGCCCAGCTGCGTCTTCTTCAGCGCCACCAGCAGCACCGCCATCAGCGCGAACGACAGCAGGATGATGCCCAGCTCGACCGAGGTGAGGTGCAGGCCGGCGAAATTGATCGCGTCGTCGGACACGGCACCCGGCGGGAAGCGCAGGTTCTGCGCGCCGAAGATGCCCTGGATGCCGTTGTTGAGGATGATGGCCACGCCGATGGTCGCGATCATCGGGATCAGGTGGGGCGCGTTGCGGGCGCGCAGCGGCCGCAGCACCAGCACGTCGATCAGCAGCCCCAGCACGCCGCAGAACAGGAACGCGAACAGCAGCCCCGCCCAAAGCGGCAGGGCGAGCCGCGCCATGGCCTCGACCGCCGCATAGGCCCCGACCATGAAGACGGCGCCGTGCGAGAGGTTGATGACGCCGAGCACGCCGAAGATGAGGGTGAAGCCGAGCGCGAAGAGCGCGTAGACGCACCCGAGCGACAGGGCATTGAAGAGTTGCTGTTCCAGCACGGTCGTGTCCAGACAGTGCGCGTATCGCGCGTTGCAAAAAACAAAAAAACGGCGCGGTGTGCCGCGCCGTCCGAGCGGAAGGTCCGCAGGCCCGGTCGGCTTACTTCTCGATCACGAACCGGTTGCCCTGCGTCACGCTGACGATCGGGGTCTGCTGCGCGTCGTAGCCGGCGGGCTTGCCGGCCTTGTCGTTGGCGCGGCGGAACTCGAACGCGCCGGTGGCACCGGTCCACTTGACCTTGGGCAGCGCGTCGCGCACCGCGGTGCGGTCGGCCGGAAGCTGGCCGGTGATCTTGACGGACTTGATCGCCTGTGCGGCGATGTAGAGCGCGTCGTAGGCTTGCGCTGCGAACTGGTCGGGCGCGGCGCTGTACTTGGCGGTGTAGGCCTTGATGAACCTGGCGTTCTCCGGCGTGTCGTTGCTGGCCGACCACGGGCTGCCCACGTACAGACCGTCGGACTTGTCCTTGGCCAGTTCGAAGATCTTGGTCGAGTTCATGCCGTTGCCGCCGATCACCGGCACGTTCAGTCCGATCTGGCGGGCCTGCACCATGATCGGCGCGCCTTCGGCGAGCAGGGCCGACAGCACGATCGCATCCGGGTTGCCGGCCTTGATCTTGGTGAGCTGGGCCTTGAAGTCGACGTCGCCCTTGGCGAAGGTCTCGGTGGTGGTCACCGGAATCTTCAGGTCGTCGAGCGCCTTCTTGAAGTTGTCGTAGCCGCTCTTGGTGAACACGTCGTCGTTGCCGTAGAACACCGCGACCTTCTTCACGCCGGCCTTGGCGACCGCGGTCTTGATGGTGGCGGGCAGCACGTCGGCCTCGGTCACCGAGTTGCGGAACACGTAGTCGCCGATCGAGGTGATGCCGTCGGCGGTGTTGGAGGTGCCGAACGCGACTGTCTTCGCGGCCTGGGCCACCGGATCGGCCGCCTGGGCCGAGTTGGACAGCGTCGGGCCGAAGACCATCAGCACCTTGTCCTGGAAGATCAGTTTCTTGAAGACGTTGATCGCTTCTTCCTTCTTGCCCTGCTCGTCCTCCACCACCAGCACGATCCTGTCGCCGTGAATGCCGCCGGCGGCGTTGAGCTCGTCGGCCGCCAGCTGGAAGCCGTTGCGGATCGCCGAGCCGTACTGGGCGGCACCGCCCGACAGGGCTTCCGCGACGCCGATCCTGAGGTCGGCCGCCTGGGCGGCGGTGGCAAGGCTCCCCGCAACCAGCAGGGCGATCAGCGGACGCTGGGATGGAACGTAGCGCATGGGAATCCTTGGGAAATCGTGATGGAATGGCGGCGGATTCTACCCGGCGCCCCCGGGGCTTATCAGAGGGAAAGACCTTGCCGCGCGGGGTCTGCCGGGCACCGGCGGCCGCCCCGCCGCACGGCCCGCCGGAGCCGCCCGGCGCGCCTCAGTTGCGGACCGAGGCGCGGGGCCGGGTGCCGGTCGCCACCTCCAGCGTCAGCCGGCCGTCGCCGCGCAGCAGCGTGAACGGCGCGGTGGTGCCGGGCTTGATCGACGCCACGGCGGTCATCAGCTCCGACACGTTGTCGACCGCCTTCGGGCCGACCTGCACGATCACGTCGCCGGGCCGGATGCCCGCCTGCGCGGCCGGGCCGGCCTGCAGCACGCCGGTGATGATCACGCCCTGCGACGCCTTCACGCCGAAGGTCTCGGCCAGCTCGGGCGAGAGTTCGTTGGGCTCCACCCCGATCCAGCCGCGCTGCACCTGGCCGTCGGTCACGATGCCTTCGAGCACCTGCTTGGCGGTGGAGACGGGGATCGCGAAGCCGATGCCCATGCTGCCGCCCGAGCGCGAGTAGATGGCGGTGTTGATGCCCATCAGGTTGCCGTTGACGTCGGTCAGCGCACCGCCCGAGTTGCCCGGGTTGATCGCCGCGTCGGTCTGGATGAAGTTCTCGAAGGTGTTGATGCCCAGCTGGTTGCGGCCGAGCGCGCTGACGATGCCGCTGGTGACCGTCTGGCCCACGCCGAACGGGTTGCCGATCGCCAGCACCTTGTCGCCCACCAGCAGCTGGTCGGAGTTGCCCAGCACGATGACCGGCAGCTTGTCGAGCGTGATCTTGAGCACCGCCAGGTCGGTCTCGGGGTCGGTGCCGATCACCTTGGCCTGGGTGCGGCGGCTGTCGTTGAGCATCACCTCGATCTCGTCGGCGCCTTCGACCACGTGGTTGTTGGTGAGGATGTAGCCGTCGGGGCTCACGATCACGCCGCTGCCCAGGCCCGCCTGCGGCTGGCTGTTGCCCTGGTCGCCGAAGAAGAACTGGAACCACGGATCGTTGCTGCGCGGATGGCGCGGGGCGGCCTTGCTGGTGCTGATGCTGACCACCGCCGGAGACGCTTTCTTGGCCGCCGCGGCCAGGCTGCCGGGCTCGGGCGGCGCGGCCACGGCGGCGGGCGCCTCCAGCAGCGAAACGATGCCGCCGCGCAAGCTCGGCCGGCCCAGCCAGTCGGGCTTCAACACCGCGACGACGAAATAGGCCGCCAGCAGGACGGTGACGGTTTGCGAGAACAGCAGCCAGATGCGCTTCATGGAGAACCAGACGGGAATCGAAGGGCGCCGAGGTGCGCGGTGCCCCATTCTCGCCGATGCCACCCGTGCGGGCGCGGGCCCGCATGAAACAGAATAGGCGCCATGTCTTGCCCACCTTCCGAACCCGCCACCGCGGAGCGCGGCCTGCTGCTGCGCCGATTCGACGAACTCCTGTCGCCCGAGCGCTTCAAGGACTACGGACCCAACGGCCTGCAGGTGGAGGGCCGCGCGCAGGTCGGCCACATCGTCTCGGGCGTCACCGCCAGCCGCGCGCTGATCGAGGCGGCGATCGATCTGCGGGCCGATGCGCTCTTCGTACACCACGGCCTCTTCTGGCGCGGCCACGACGGCCGGGTCACCGGCTGGCTGCGGCGGCGGCTGGGCTTGCTGCTGGCGCACGACATCAGCCTGTTCGCCTACCACCTGCCGCTGGACGCGCACCCGGTCTTCGGCAACAACGCGCAGCTGGGCGCGCGGCTGGGTTGGGCGGCCGACGCCTGGTTCGGCGAGCAGTCGCTGGGCTGCCTGGCGCCCGCGGCGTTCGAGGATGCCGAGGCGCTGGCGCGGCATGTGGAGCGCACGGTGGCGCGGCCGGTCACCCTGGTCGACCCGGGCCGCGGCGCCATCCGGCGGGTGGCCTGGTGCACCGGCGGCGCGCAGGGCTACTTCGAGGCCGCCATCGCCGCCGGGGCCGACGCGTTCGTGACCGGCGAGATCTCGGAGCCGCAGGCCCACTATGCGCGGGAGCTGGGCGTGGCCTACATCGCCTGCGGCCACCATGCCAGCGAGCGCTACGGTGCACCTGCGGCGGCCGGCCACGTGGCCGAAGCCCTGGGCCTGCGGCACACCTTCGTCGATATCCCCAATCCCGGTTAAAAATGTGAGAGAACCTGCTGCGCAGCCCGATTGCGCGTCTGCGGTCCTCACCGTACGAAAGTACGGCTCCGGTCCTCAACGCACACTCGGGCTTGCTCGCTACGGTTCTTTCACATTTTTCGGTGGCCCGTGCTCAGGGCCTCCTGTTCTCACTATTTCCACCCGATGAGTTCTGCACCGACATCGCTTCGCCCGCTGGCGATCACCGCGGGTGATCCGGCCGGCATCGGTCCTGAGACGATCGCGATGCTGTTCCGCGATGCGCCGGACGTGCTGCACGGCTGCTTCGTGGTCGGCGACCGCGCGGTGCTGCGCCGGGCGGCGGCGGTCGTGGCGGGGGGCGGGCCGTCGATTCCGGTGGCCGAGATCGCCTCGCCGGCCGAGGCGCCCGGCCTGCCGCCGCGCTGCATCCCGGTGCTGCCGGTGGTGGTGGCGCAGGCGGTGGTGCCGTTCGGCACGGTGTCGGCCGAGGCCGGCCGGCAGGCGGCCGAGAGCGTGCGCTGGGCGGCCCGTGCGGCCCTGCGCGGCGAGATCGCGGGTCTGGTCACCGCGCCGCTGCACAAGGAGGCGTTGCACGCCGCCGGCGAATCCTTTCCCGGCCACACCGAGCTGCTGCAGGCCGAGGCCGCCGCGTTCCAGGGCCTGCCGGTGGCCCGGGTGCCGGTGCGCATGATGCTGGCCAACGACGAGCTGCGTACCGTGCTGGTCAGCATCCACCTGTCGCTGCGCGACGCGCTCGACGCGGTGACGGGCGACAGCGTGCTGCAGACGCTGCGCATCGCCCACCGGTCGCTCGCGCGGATGCTGGGCCGCCCGCCGCGGCTGGGCGTGGCCGGGGTCAATCCGCATGCGGGGGAGGGCGGGCTGTTCGGGCAGGAAGAGATACTGCACATCGCCCCGGCGGTCGCCGCGGCGCGGGCCGAAGGCATCGACGCCGCGGGGCCGTTCGCGCCCGACACCGTCTTCATGCGGGCCCGCGACATGGCCGCCCGGCCCGGCGAGTTCGATGCGGTGGTCGCGATGTACCACGACCAGGGGCTGATCCCGGTCAAGTACCTGGGCGTGGAGCGGGGCGTGAACGTGACCCTGGGCCTGCCGCTGGTGCGCACCAGCCCCGACCACGGCACCGCCTTCGACATCGCCGGCACCGGCCGGGCCGATCCGTCGAGCCTGCTGGCCGCCGTGCGGATGGCCCGGGTTCTGGCGGGCTAGGATTTCAAGGAAAAAATGGCCGTAGCCGTTAAAGCACGCCGACCTCTAGCTATTTAATTGATAGCAATCGGTGTTCAGGGCCGGGCGCGCAGGCTGTCGCGGATTTCGCGCAGCAGCACGATGTCTTCCGCCGGGGCGGCCGGTGTCGCCGGGGCCGCGGCCTCCTTGCGGCGCAGGCGGTTGATCTGCTTGACCATGACGAAGATCACCAGCGCGAGGATGAAGAAGTTCACCGACACCGTGATGAAGTTGCCGTAGGCGAAGACGGGCACGCCCGCCTTCTTCAGGTCGACCAGGGTACGCGGCACCCCCGCCGGGATCGCGCCCAGTACCGCGAACATGCTGGAGAAGTCGAGCCGGCCGAACACCAGGCCCACCACCGGCATGATGATGTCGCTCACCAGCGAGTCGACGATCTTGCCGAAAGCCCCGCCGATGATCACGCCCACGGCCAGGTCGACCACGTTGCCCTTGAGGGAGAAATCCTTGAATTCCTGAACGATGCCCATGGCGTGCGCCTCCGCTGGTATTTACCGGTTGAAAACGCGCCAGTATCGCTGCACCGTGGGGGCTTCCGACGGCCCGGATAGGGGAAAAACCCCGCGGAAACGCTCCGCTACAATCTTCGGCTGACCCCCACAAGCGATGATCATCGAGGATTTCCATGAGCGAATCTTTAGTCGAGCGCCCGAGGATCGACCGCAGCAAACGCACCTGGCTCATCGCTTCGAGCTGCGCCGGTGCGATCGGGGGCGCGGCTACCGCCATTCCTTTCGTGAGCACCTTCCAGCCTTCCGAGAAGGCGAAGGCCGCCGGTGCCGCGGTGGAAGTCGACATCTCCGGCCTGAAGGAAGGCGAGAAGATGACCGTCGAGTGGCGGGGCAAGCCGGTCTGGATCCTCAAGCGCAGCAAGGCTCAGGTCGACGAACTGCCGAAGCTCGACGGCCAGTTGGCCGACCCGAAGTCGCTGCGCAACCCCGACGAATTCACGCCCGCATACGCCCGCAACGAAGGCCGCTCGATCAAGCCCGAGGTGCTGGTGGTGGTCGGCATCTGCACCCACCTCGGCTGCTCGCCGGTCGACCGGCTGCAGGCCGGCCCGCAACCGTCGCTGCCCGACAACTGGGAAGGCGGCTTTCTCTGCCCTTGCCACGGATCGACCTTCGACCTGGCGGGCCGCGTCTTCAAGAACAAGCCCGCACCCGACAACCTGCCGGTGCCGCCCCACATGTACCTCACCGATACGCGCCTGCTGATCGGCCAAGACGACAAGAAGGCTT
The DNA here is from genome assembly GCF_003217575.1 of Xylophilus ampelinus. Taxonomy (GTDB): domain Bacteria; phylum Pseudomonadota; class Gammaproteobacteria; order Burkholderiales; family Burkholderiaceae_C; genus Xylophilus; species Xylophilus ampelinus. The sequence continues at coordinate 124,944 of NZ_QJTC01000008.1, forward strand.
GACGGAGACACGGCCATGGCTGAATTCAAACCCATTTCCCCCAATGCGCCGATCGGCGCCAAGCTGATGAACTGGGTGGACAACCGGTTCCCGGCGTCCAAGCTCTACAAAGAGCACATGAGCGAGTACTACGCTCCGAAGAACTTCAACGTCTGGTACATCTTCGGCTCGCTGGCCCTGCTGGTGCTGGTGATCCAGATCGTCACCGGCATCTTCCTGGTGATGCACTACAAGCCCGATGCGACGCTGGCGTTCGCCTCGGTCGAGTACATCATGCGCGACGTGCCCTGGGGCTGGTTGATCCGCTACATGCACTCCACCGGCGCCTCGGCGTTCTTCGTGGTGGTGTACCTGCACATGTTCCGCGGGCTGTTGTACGGCTCCTACCGCAAGCCGCGCGAGCTGGTCTGGCTCTTCGGCTGCGGCATCTTCCTGTGCCTGATGGCCGAGGCCTTCATGGGCTACCTGCTGCCCTGGGGCCAGATGTCGTACTGGGGCGCGCAGGTGATCGTGAACCTGTTCGCCGCGATCCCCTTCGTCGGCCCCGACCTGGCCCTGCTGATCCGCGGCGACTACGTGGTGTCGGACGCCACGCTCAACCGCTTCTTCAGCTTCCACGTCATCGCGGTGCCGCTGGTGCTGCTGGGCCTGGTGGTGGCGCACATCGTCGCACTGCACGAGGTCGGCTCCAACAACCCCGACGGCGTCGAGATCAAGAAGTACAAGGATGCGAAGGGCATTCCGCTCGACGGCATCCCGTTCCACCCGTACTACACGGTGCACGACATCTTCGGCGTCTGCGTGTTCCTGATGGTCTTCACCGCCATCATCTTCTTCGCACCCGAGGCCGGCGGCTACTTCCTGGAGTACAACAACTTCATCCCGGCCGATCCGCTGAAGACGCCGAACCACATCGCACCGGTCTGGTACTTCACCCCGTTCTATTCGATGCTGCGGGCCATCACCAGCGAGATGATGTACGCGCTGATCGCCTGCGTGCTGGGCTCGGCCATCCTTTGCGCCGTCAAGAGCCGGCTGGCCGGTTTCCTGAAGGGCCTGATCGTGCTGGTCGCCCTCGGCGCGATCGCCGCGATGCTGTCGATCGACGCCAAGTTCTGGGGCGTGGTGGTGATGGGCGGCGCGGTCGTCATCCTGTTCTTCCTGCCGTGGCTCGACCACAGCCCGGTCAAGTCGATCCGCTACCGCCCCGACTGGCACAAGTACCTGTACGGCATCTTCGTCGTCAACTTCGTGGTGCTGGGCTACCTGGGCGTGCAGCCGCCGTCGCCGCTCGGCGAGCGCGTGTCGCAGGTCGGCACCCTGTTCTATTTCGGCTTCTTCCTGCTGATGCCGTGGTGGAGCCGCCTGGGCGAACCCAAGCCGGTGCCCGACCGCGTCACCTTCGCCGCGCACTGAGCCCGAGCCCCGGGAGAAGCACGATGAACACCATGGGTTACGCAAAGAAGATCCTGCTGGCGCTGGTGGCGGCCGCGGGCCTGGCCGCCGGTGCGCACGCCGCCGAGGGCGGGATCGCCTGGGACGAGGCGCCCAACAAGACCAACGATCTGCAGTCGCTCCAGAACGGCGCCAAGATCTTCGTCAATTACTGCCTGGGCTGTCACTCGGCCGCCTTCATGCGCTACAACCGGCTGCAGGACATCGGCCTGTCGGAGCAGCAGGTCAAGGACAATCTGCTGTTCACCACCGAGAAGGTGGGCGACACGATGAAGGCCGCGATCGATCCGAAGCAGGCCAAGGAATGGTTCGGCGGCAACCCGCCCGACCTGACCCTGGTCGCCCGGTCCCGCGCCGGCCACGGCGGATCGGGCGCGGACTACCTCTACACCTTCTTGCGCACCTTCTACCGCGACGAGACCAAGCCGACCGGCTGGAACAACCTGGCCTATCCCAACGTCGGCATGCCGAACGTGCTGTGGGAACTGCAGGGAGAGCGCCGCCCGGTCTACGAGGAACGCATCGAGCACGGCCACGCCACCCACGTCTTCACCGGCTGGGAGCAGACCAGGCCCGGTACCCTGACGCCGCTGCAGTACGAGCAGTCGATCGGCGATCTGGTCAACTACCTGCAGTGGATGGCCGAGCCGGCACAGAACACGCGGGTGCGCGTGGGTGTCGCGGTGCTGCTGTTCCTGCTGGTGCTGACCGTCTTCACCTGGCGCCTCAACGCGGCGTTCTGGAAGGACGTGAAATAGTCTTCGCGTCCGCCCTCGCATCGCCACGCGCGGGCCCGTCCCGCGCGTCGGCATTTCCTGGAGTGGGAGTGCCTCGCATCCCCGCTCCTTCGATTTTTAGGAGCCTTCCACCATGATGGTGCTTTACTCGGGCACGACCTGCCCCTTTTCCCACCGTTGCCGCTTCGTCCTGTTCGAGAAAGGCATGGACTTCGAGATCCGGGACGTCGATCTCTACAACAAGCCCGAAGACATCAACGTGATGAACCCGTACGGCCAAGTGCCGATCCTGGTCGAGCGCGACCTGATCCTGTACGAGTCGAACATCATCAACGAGTACATCGACGAGCGTTTCCCGCACCCGCAGCTGATGCCCGGCGACCCGGTCGACCGCGCCCGCGTCCGCCTGTTCCTGCTCAATTTCGAGAAGGAGCTGTTCGTGCATGTCAACGTGCTCGAATCGCGTGCCGTCAAGGGCAACGAGAAGGTGCTGGAGAAAGCCCGCGCCCACATCCGCGACCGCCTGACGCAGCTGGCCCCGGTGTTCCTCAAGAACAAGTTCATGCTGGGCGACAACTTCTCGATGCTCGACGTGGCGATCGCGCCGCTGCTCTGGCGCCTGGACTACTACGGCATCGACCTGAGCAAGAACGCCGCGCCGCTGCTGAAGTACGCCGAGCGCATCTTCTCGCGCCCCGCCTACATCGAAGCGCTGACGCCGTCCGAAAAGGTCATGCGCAAGTAAGTAAGTAAGATCGGCCCCATGAACGCGCTGGAATCCACCTCGACACGGCCCTACCTGATACGTGCCCTCTACGAATGGTGCACCGACAACGGCTTCACGCCCTATGTCGCGGTGCGCGTCGACGAGGCGGTGCAGGTGCCGCGCGAATACGTGAAGAACGGCGAGATCGTGCTGAACATCAGCTACGACGCCACCAGCTCGCTGCAGCTCGGTAACGACTTCATCGAGTTCAAGGCACGTTTCGCCGGCACCTCGCGCGACATCATGGTGCCGATCAGCCGGGTGATGGCCATCTACGCCCGCGAGAACGGGCAGGGCATGGCCTTCCCGATCGGCGTGCCCGAGGCGGGCGGCCTGGCCCAGGCCGCACCCGAGGCGCTGGATACCGGCAGCCCCCCGGCCGTTTCACCCGGCGGCGAGCCGCGGGTGATGCAGCTGGTGGCCGTCGACGACACCGGCGCGCCGCCGCCTTCCGGTTCCGACGACGAGCCGCCGTGCCCGCCCGCAGGCGACGGCCCCCGGCCTTCGTTGAAGCGCGTCAAGTAAGTTCAGGCCGCGGCGCATGCGCCGCCCGCCGCACTAGAATCCCGAGTTCGCCGCTTTAGCTCAGTTGGTAGAGCACCCGCCTTGTAAGCGGAAGGTCGTCAGTTCGATTCCGACAAGCGGCACCATCTTTTCTTCGCCTCGCCCGTTTCCGCCCTGGAAACCCGGAGAGCGACAGGGCCTCAGCGCCCCCGCCCCAGCACCTTGAGGCGGATCGCCTCCACCGCCCATCCCTTGGTCCGCAGATGCGCCATCAACGCCGGCACCAGCTGCCGCAGCTTGGCGGCCGCGGCGTTGCTGTCCACCAGCAGGCACCAGGTCACGCCCTCGATCGGCCCGGCCCGTACCGTGCCGCGCAGGCCCGGCGGAATGAGTTCCTGCACCTGCCGCAGGCGCTCTCCCGAGTCGCGGGCCAGCCCGGTCAGGCGGGCCAGGGCGGGCGACTGCTCGGCCGCCTGCATCAGGGGAACGGCGTGGTGGCGGCGGTGCATCGGGATCCAGACGTGGGGTGCGGGCGCCGGTGGCAGGCGCCTTGGCGATGGGCCGATTATCCCTGTCGCGCCGGCCGCGCATCGCGACGCTAAAATCCGGGGTTTGACCTGCCACGGCAGCGTCAGAATTCATTTCACACACCTTCGAGGATGGGTCGCCCCGCGCGTGCAGACGGGCAGGCGGGCACCCGCATGCATGGCCACCAACTTTCTGACCAAACTCTTCGGCAGCCGTAACGACCGCCTGCTCAAGCAGTACCGCGGCGCGGTCTCGCGCATCAATGCGATGGAGCCCGAGTTCGAGAAGCTCGACGACGCCCAGCTGCGCGCCAAGACCGACGAGTTCAAGCAGCGGGTGGCCGCCGGCGAATCGCTCGACAAGCTGCTGCCCGAGGCCTTCGCCGTGGTGCGCGAGGGCTCCAAGCGGGTCATGAAGATGCGGCACTTCGACGTGCAGCTGCTCGGCGGCATGTCGCTGCATTACGGAAAGATCGCCGAAATGCGCACCGGCGAGGGCAAGACCCTCACCGCCACGCTGCCGGTGTACCTGAACGCGCTCACCGGCAAGGGCGTGCACGTGGTGACGGTCAACGACTATCTCGCGCAGCGCGACGCCGAATGGATGGCGCGGCTCTACAACTTCCTCGGCCTGTCGGTGGGCATCAACCTGCCCAACCTGCCGCGCGAGGAGAAGCAGGCCGCCTACAACGCCGACATCACCTACGGCACCAACAACGAGTACGGCTTCGACTACCTGCGCGACAACATGGTGTACGAGAGCGGCGACCGCGTGCAGCGCGCCCTCAACTATGCGATCGTCGACGAGGTCGATTCGATCCTGATCGACGAGGCCCGCACCCCGCTGATCATCAGCGGCCAGGCCGAGGACCACACCGCCACCTACATCGCGATCAACCGGGTGGTGCCGTTGCTGGTGCGGCAAGAGGGCGAGGCCGATCCGCGCACCGGCGAGGGCGTCACCAAGCCCGGCGACTTCACCATCGACGAGAAGAGCCGCCAGGTCTTCCTGACCGAGCAGGGCCACGAGAGCGCCGAGCGCATCCTGGCGAGCGAAGGCCTGCTGCCCGAGGGCGCGTCGCTCTACGACCCGTCCAACATCTCGCTGATGCACCACCTGTACGCGGCGTTGCGGGCCAACCACCTCTACCACCGCGACCAGCACTACGTGGTGCAGAACGGCGAGATCGTCATCGTCGACGAATTCACCGGCCGGCTGATGTCGGGCCGCCGCTGGAGCGAAGGCCTGCACCAGGCCGTCGAATCGAAGGAAGGCGTGGACATCCAGGCCGAGAACCAGACGCTGGCCTCGATCACCTTCCAGAACTACTTCCGCCTGTACGGCAAGCTCTCGGGCATGACCGGCACCGCCGATACCGAGGCCTACGAGTTCCAGGAAATCTACGGCCTCGAGACCATCGTCATCCCGCCGAACCGCGTCAGCAAGCGCACCGACCAGCTCGACCGCGTCTACAAGACGACCAAAGAAAAGTACGAGGCGGCGATCCAGGACATCCGCGAATGCTACGAGCGCGGCCAGCCGGTGCTGGTGGGCACCACCTCGATCGAGAACTCGGAAATCATCGACGCGCTGCTGATCCGCGAGAACCTGCCGCACCAGGTGCTCAACGCCAAGCAGCATGCCCGCGAGGCCGACATCGTCGCGCAGGCCGGTAAGCCGAAGATGATCACCATCGCCACCAACATGGCGGGCCGCGGTACCGACATCGTGCTGGGCGGCAGCCTGGAGAAGATGCTCCAGGAAGTCGAGGCCGACGAGACGCAGGACGAAGCCGCCAAGGCCGCCCGTGCCGCCGAGGTGCGCGCGCAATGGGAAAAGGACCATGCCTTCGTCACCGCGCAGGGCGGCTTGCGGATCATCGCCACCGAGCGCCACGAGTCGCGCCGGATCGACAACCAGCTGCGCGGCCGCTCGGGCCGCCAGGGCGATCCGGGCTCGTCGCGCTTCTACCTGAGCCTGGACGACACGCTGATGCGCATCTTCGCGGGCGACCGGGTCAAGTCGATCATGGAACGCTTGAAGATGCCCGAGGGCGAGGCGATCGAGGCAGGCATCGTCACCCGCAGCATCGAGAGCGCGCAGCGCAAGGTCGAGGCCCGCAATTTCGACGTGCGCAAGCAACTGCTGGAGTACGACGACGTTTCCAACGACCAGCGCAAGGTCATCTACCAGCAGCGCAACGAGATCCTGGATGCGAGCGACCTGTCGCCGCAGATCGACGGCCTGCGCCGGAGCACCTTCACCGACCTGGTGCGCCAGTACGTGCCGGCCGAATCGGTCGAGGAGCAGTGGGACCTGGCCGCGCTCGAAGGCACGCTGGCCCAGGAATGGCAGCTCGACCTGCCGCTGCGTTCGGAAGTCGAAGCCTCCAGCGCGATCACCGACGACGACATCCTGGAGAAGGTGCTGGCCGCGGCCGATGCCGCCTTCGAGGCCAAGGTCGCCCAGGTGGGCGGCGAGCAGTTCACCCAGTTCGAACGCGTGGTGCTGCTGCAGAGCATCGACTCGCACTGGCGCGAGCACCTGGCCGCGCTCGACTACCTGCGCCAGGGCATCCACCTGCGCGGCTACGCGCAGAAGCAGCCCAAGCAGGAATACAAGCGCGAAGCCTTCGAGCTGTTCAGCCAGCTGCTCGACGCGGTCAAGGCCGAGGTCACCCGCGTTCTGCTGACGGTGCAGGTGCAGTCGCGCGACGCGCTGGGCGAGGCCGCCGAGGCGATGGAGAGCCGTGCCGAGTCGATCGCCAACGTGACCTACCAGGCCCCCACCGAGACCGGCGAGGTCGAAACCACCGCCGGCAACCAGGCGCGTGCCCGGCAGACGCTGTCGTCGTCCGACGTGCCGCGCGTGGGCCGCAACGACCCGTGCCCGTGCGGCAGCGGCAAGAAATACAAGAACTGCCACGGCCAGCTGGTCTAAGAACTTAGAGCGGCTAACACAACCCAGCGAAGCGGTTCTGGCTAGGCGCCGCATCGCAGACAGTACGAGTAGTACGACAAGGTGCGGCAACGACGCCAGAAGGGTTGTGTTAGCCGCTCTTAAGCACACCCCCAGGCTCCGCGCACTTCGTGTCGCTGCGCCTGCCCCCTTGCAGGGGGCGACACCGGCGGCCCGGCGGAGCCGGTTCCGTGGTGCCTCTGGTCTGACGGTGCGTCGTCGACAGGTTGCGCTTGCGTTCAGCGGACCCACTTTTGGAGAACCCCATGCCCGTGAATCTTTCCGCGCCCGACGCGTCCGCCCTGCTCGCCATCGACGGCGTGCGCATCGGCGTGGCCGAAGCCGGCGTCCGCAAGGCGAACCGCAAGGACCTGACGGTCTTCCTGCTCGACGAGGGTGCCAGCGTCGCCGGCGTCTTCACCCAGAACCGCTTCTGCGCCGCGCCGGTGCAGGTGGCCCGCGAACACCTGCAGGGCAGCGGCGGCGTGCGTGCGATGGTGATCAACACCGGCAATGCCAATGCCGGCACCGGCGAAGACGGGCTGGCGCGTGCGCGGGCCACCTGCGCCGCGGCGGCGCAACTGCTCGGCCTGGCGCCGGCGCAGGTGCTGCCGTTCTCCACCGGCGTGATCATGGAGCCGCTGCCGGTCGACCGGATCGAGGCCGGCCTGCCCGCCGCGATCGCCGATGCGCAGCCCGGCCACTGGGGCAGCGCCGCCGAAGGCATCATGACCACCGACACCCTGCCCAAGGCCTTCAGCGCCCAGGCGCAGGTGGGCGGCGCCACGGTCCGCATCACCGGCATCAGCAAGGGCGCGGGCATGATCCGGCCCAACATGGCGACGATGCTGGGCTTCCTGGCGACCGACGCCTGCGTGGCGCCCGAGGTGCTGCAGCAACTGGCGCGCCGGCTGGCGGAAGGATCGTTCAACCGGGTGACGATCGACGGCGATACCTCGACCAACGACTCCTTCGTAGTCGTGGCGACGAACAAGTCCGCCCATGCGCCGGTCACCTCGCTCGACAGCCCCGGAGGCCGGGCGCTGGAGGCGGCGTTGCTGGATGTGGCCCGGCTGCTGGCCCAGGCCATCGTGCGCGACGGCGAAGGCGCCACCAAGTTCATCACGGTGCAGGTCGAAGGCGGCCGCACCGCGGAGGAATGCCGGCTGGTGGCCTACGCCATCGCCCATTCGCCCCTGGTCAAGACCGCGTTCTTCGCCAGCGACCCCAACCTGGGCCGCATCCTGGCCGCGGTGGGCTATGCCGGCATCGCCGACCTGGAGCAGGGCGGCATCGCGCTGCACCTCGACGACGTGCTGGTCGCCACGAAGGGCGGGCGCGACCCCGCCTACCGGGAGGAAGACGGCCAGCGGGTGATGCGCCAGAGCGAGATCACGGTGCGCGTCGGCCTGGGCCGCGGCACCGCCACCGACACCGTCTGGACCTGCGACCTGAGCCACGACTACGTGAGCATCAACGCCGACTACCGCTCCTGACCGGCCGGGCCGCGCGATGAACGACAAATTCGAACAGCTGATGGCGCATGCCGAGCGCCTGCTCACCCGCATCGAGGCGGTGCTGCCGCAGCCGCTGGCCGCGCCCGACTGGTCCGATGCGATCGCCTGGCGCTACCGCAAGCGCGGCAGCGGCGCGGGACGGCTGGAGCCGGTCCGCCACCTGGGCGCGATGCAGCTCGCCGACCTGCGCGAGATCGAGCCGCAAAAGGAGCGGATCGCGCGCAACACCCGCCAGTTCGTCGAAGGCCGTTCGGCCAACAACGTGCTGCTGACCGGCGCGCGCGGCACCGGCAAGTCGTCGCTGATCCGGGCCTGCCTGCACACCTTCGCGCCGCAGGGTCTGCGGCTGATCGAGGTCGACAAGGCCGATTTGATCGACCTGCCCGACATCGTCGAGACCGTGTCGGCCCGGCCCGAGAAATTCATCGTCTTCTGCGACGACCTGAGCTTCGAGGACGGCGAGCCCGGCTACAAGGCGATGAAATCGATCCTCGACGGCTCGGTGGCCGCGGCCACGCCCAACGTGCTGGTCTACGCCACCAGCAACCGGCGCCACCTGCTGCCCGAGCACATGAAGGACAACCTGACATACACCACGTCCGACGACGGAGAGATCCATCCGGGCGAGGTGATCGAGGAAAAGATTTCGCTGTCGGAGCGCTTCGGCCTGTGGGTGAGCTTCTATCCGTTCACCCAGGACGAGTACCTGACCATCGTCGGCCAGTGGCTGTCGTCGTTGGGCCTTTCAGCCGAGGCGATCGCGGCCAGCCGGGCCGAGGCGCTGGTTTGGGCGCTGGAGCGCGGCTCGCGCAGCGGCCGGGTGGCCTACCAGTTCGCGCGCGACAAGGCGGGGCGTGCCGATGGCTGATCCCGCCGTCGCCACCAGCGCCCGCAAGCACACCGAGGTGGCCGTCGGCATCCTGGTGCGCGCCGACGATGCGCTGCTGCTCACCAGCCGGCCCGTTGGCAAGCCCTATGCGGGCCACTGGGAGTTTCCCGGCGGCAAGCTGGAGGCGGGCGAGACGGTCGAGCAGGCGCTGCGCCGCGAACTGGTCGAGGAACTGGGCATCGCCATCGGCCCCGCCACCGTCTGGAAGGTGACCGAGCACGACTACCCGCATGCCCTGGTACGGTTGCACTGGTGCATCGTGCGCGAATGGACCGGCGACTTCGAGATGCGCGAGGGCCAGGCCATGTCGTGGGAGCAGCTGCCGTTGCAGGTGGAGCCGGTGCTGCCGGGCGCGTTCCCGGTGCTGGGGTGGCTGGCCGAAGAACGGGGCTTCAGCGGTCCGACGCACCGGATGCTATAAATTTCATAGCTAGAGGTCGGCGATCTGCGCCGGCTTCGGCTATTATTTATTCAAATATGCAGGCGCGCCAGCAAGCGCTGGGCCGGCGGGTTCGCTACTGCAACCGCGGGTCGCCGTGCGGTGCGTCGTCCGGCGGCGCCTCGGTCGGCATACGGAATTCCTCGCTGGCCCAGGCACCCAGGTCTACGCCCTTGCAGCGGGCGCTGCAGAACGGCCGGTAGCGGTTGCGAGGCGAGTACACGCTGTCGCGGCGGCACTGCGGACAGGCGACGATGCGTTCGCCCGGCAAGGCGTGGTCGTACACGGTGGCGTCTTCGTCTGGCATCGCGCGGGTCCGCTCAGGCGCAGAGGGTGAGTTCGAATCCCGCGTCTGTATCGGCCGCGTGCAGCCGGCCGTCGGCCGCGTGGCGCATCAGCCGCACCGACACCATCAGCCGGTTGCCGCTGATCTCGGGCACCAGGCCCAGGGCCGGGTCGAGCCGCAGGCGCAGCAACTGGAAGCTGCGGCCCTGCGGCAGCGTCTGCTGGAACTGGCTGTGCTGGCTCATCACCTTTTGCGGCAGGCCGGAGTCGCGCAGCAGCTTGAGCAGCAGATAGACCGATTCGGCCAGCGGCGCCAGGGTCGAGGCCCACTGGCCCACCTCGGCGCTGCGCTCGGCGCCGCTGCGGTGCTGCCAGGCGTAGTAGGCCGGCAGGTCGAAACCGCAGGTGCCGCCCGGAATCCCGATGCGGCTGCGGATGCTCATCAGGAAGTCGTTTTCGGTCAGCGCCATGCCGGCCTTGCCGGTCTGCTGGTTGAGCGCTTCGAAGCAGCGGTCGATCTGCGCGATCACGCCGTCGAGCACGCCTTCGGCGATCGACGGATTGCCACGGTAGGCGTCGAGCTGGTGCTTCTGTTTCACCAGGTCCTTGAGAACGTCGGATTTGAGGTCTGCGCGCGCCGACACGTCCATGATCTCGAAGATCGAGGCCAGCGCGAAGTGGTGGTCGAGGGGGTGTTCGCGGGGTACCAGCTCGCCCAACCGGCGGAACAGTTGTTCGAGCCGCAGGTAGGTCCGGATGCGTTCGTTGAAAGGATATTCGTAGAGAATCACGGCGGCCATCATAGCCCGATGTGCCGCGCGGCCCGGGCCACTTCCCGGGCCAGGTCCGGCAGGCCCAAACCCTCGTTGAACAGCACCGTATCGGCCGCCGCACGCCGTGCCTCGCGGCTGGCCTGCGCGGCGATGATGCGGCGCACCGTGGCCTCGTCCAGACCGCTGCGCACGGTCGTACGCGCGATCTGGGTGGGAATGCTGCAATCCACCACCAGGATACGGTCCAGCCGCGCCGCCCACTGCCCCGATTCCACCAGCAGCGGCACATCGAATACCGCGACCCGCACGCCGCTCTCCAGCGCGTTGCGGGCCGCCGCATCGGTTGCCTGTCTTACCAGCGGATGCACGATAGCCTCCAGCCGGCGGCGGGCATCGGGCTCGGCGAAGGCGAGGGCGCGCATGCGGCTGCGGTCGAGTGCGCCGTCGGGTTGCACGAAGTCGGGGCCGAAGACGGCGGCGATCTGCGGCATCGCCGTGCCGCCCGCGGCGGTCGTGGAGCGGGAGAGCGCGTCGGTGTCGACGATCCGCGCCCCGTGCATGGCCAGCAGGCTGGCGACCGTGCTCTTGCCGCTGCCGATTCCGCCGGTGAGGCCAAGCCTCAGCATGCCAGCGGCCCTGTGGCGTCTGCCGGCCGGCATGGGGGCGGCCGCGTCAGAAGCCCAGCAGCCGCAATGCCCATTCGGGTCCGAACGCCATGCCCGACAGGCCTGCGGCCGCCAGGAACGGGCCGAAGGGCACATAGCCGCCTTCGCGCAGCCGGCTGCTGAGCTTCATCGCGATGCCCACGACGGCGCCGACGATCGACGATACGAGGATCAGCGGCACCAGCGCCTGCCAGCCGAACCAGGCACCGAGCGCGGCGAAGAGCTTGAAGTCGCCGTAGCCCATGCCTTCCTTGCCGGTGGCGAGCTTGAACGCCCAGTACACGCTCCACAGCGAGAGGTAGCCGCCGACGGCGCCCCAGATCGCATCGCCGAGCGGCACGGTGGTCCATTGCAGGAGCGCCGCGACGAGGCCGATCCACAGCAGCGGGTAGGTGATGTCGTCGGGCAGCAGCGTGGTGTCCCAGTCGATCATCGCCAGGGTCACCAGCGCCGCCGAGAAGACGCACCAGGCCCCGGCCGAAGGCGTCATGCCCCAGCGCCAGACGCAGTAGGCGAAGAGGGCGCCGGTGGCCAGCTCGACCAGCGGATAGCGGGCGCTGATCCGGGCCTTGCAGGCCGAGCATCTGCCGCGCAGGACCAGCCAGCTCACGACCGGCAGGTTCTCGTACCAGTGGATGCCGTGGCCGCAGTGCGGACAGCGCGAGCGAGGCACCAGCAGGTTGAACGCCTCGGTGGGCGGAGGCGGCTCGGACGGCCGACCGCCGGCCGGCGCGGCCTTCTCGGCCGCCATGGCGGTGAATTCGGCCTCCCACTGGCGCTCCATCATCTTGGGCAGGCGGTGGATCACCACGTTCAGGAAGCTGCCGATCAGCAGCCCGACGATGCCGGCCAAGGCGATGTCGATCTCCGGCGACACCCCCATTAGACGACTTGGCCGAGCTTGAAGATCGGCAGGTACATTGCCACTACGATGCCGCCGATCAGCGTGCCCAGGAACACGATCATGATCGGCTCCATCAGGCTCGACAGCCCGGCCACCATCTCGTCGACTTCGCCTTCGTAGAAGTCTGCGGCCTTGCCCAGCATGTGGTCGATCGAACCGGATTCCTCGCCGATCGCGGTCATCTGCAGCACCATCGACGGGAAGATGTTGGCATTGCTCATCGCGGCGGTCAGGCTGGTGCCGGTGGAGACTTCCTGCTGGATCTTGTCGGTCGCCATTTCGTAGACCGAATTGCCCGAGGCGCCGCCGACCGAATCCAGCGCCTCGACCAGCGGCACGCCGGCCGCGAACATGGTGGAAAGCGTGCGGGTCCAGCGGGCGATGCAGGATTTCTCGATCATCGGCCCGAACACGGGGACACGCAGCAGCAGCCGGTCCATGAACTTCTGCATCTTCTCGTTGCGCTTCCACGCCTGGAAGAAGAAGTAGAAACCGCCGAACAGCCCGCCGAAGATCAACCACCAGTAGGCGACGAAGAACTCGCTCATCGCGATCACGATCAGCGTCGGCGCAGGCAGGTCGGCACCGAAGGAAGTGAACACTTCCTTGAATGCCGGGATCACGAAGATCATGATCACCGCCACCACGACGAAGGCCACGAGCATCACCGAGGTGGGGTACATCAGCGCCGAGCGGATCTTCGACTTGATCGCCTCCGTCTTCTCCATGTAGACCGCCAGCCGGTCGAGCAGCGACTCCAGGATACCGGCCGCCTCGCCGGCCTCGACCAGGTTGCAGTAGAGGCTGTCGAAGTACATCGGATGCTTGCGGAACGCGGCCGAAAGCGACGTGCCGGTCTCCACGTCCGAGCGGATCTCGTTGAGCAGCCTGGTGACGCTGGCGTTCGGATTGCCGCGGCCCACGATGTCGAAGGACTGCAGCAGCGGCACGCCGGCCTTCATCATGGTGGCCAGCTGGCGGGTGAAGATCGCGATGTCGCGCGGCTTGATCTTCTTGCCCGAACGGGTGCGCCGCTTCTTTATCTTGAGCGGAAAGACGCCCTGGCGGCGCAGGGTCGCCTGCACCTGGTTCTCGCCGCTGGCGCGCAATTCGCCGCGCACGGGCTTGCCCTGGCGGTCCTTGCCCTCCCACTCGTAGACGAATTCATTGATGTCTCTGGACGCAGCAGTCGCCATATGACTTTCTCCGATGACGCGGATCGCGGGTTGTCGTACGTTATTCGTTGGTGACCGCGAGCACTTCCTCGAGCGAGGTCTGGCCCAGCCGCACCTTGAGCAGGCCTGATTCGCGCAGGGAGCGCACGCCTTCGAGCCGCGCCTGCGCGGCGATCTCGGGAGCGCTGCCGTCGCGCAGGATGATGGTCTGCTGGGCGTCGGTGATCGGCATCACCTGGTAGATGCCCACCCGCCCCTTGTAGCCGTTGTTGCAAGCCGAACAGCCCACCGCGCGGTAGGGCACCCAGCTGCCGTCGACCTGGTTTTCCTTGAAGCCCGCGTCGATCAGGGCCGATTTCGGGATGTCGGCCGGCTGCTTGCAGACGGGGCAGAGCTTGCGGGCGAGCCGCTGCGCCGTGATCAGGATCACGCTGGAGGCGATGTTGAAGGGCGCGATGCCCATGTTGCGCATCCGCGTCAGGGTCGTCGGCGCGTCGTTGGTATGCAGGGTGGACAGCACCAGATGGCCGGTCTGCGCGGCCTTGATCGAGATGTCGGCAGTCTCCAGGTCGCGGATTTCGCCGACCATGATGATGTCGGGATCCTGCCGCAGGAAGGATTTGAGCGCGGCCGCGAAGGTCAGGCCCGCCTTCTCGTTGACGTTGACCTGGTTGACGCCCGGCAGGTTGATCTCGGACGGGTCTTCCGCCGTGGCGATGTTGACGCCCGGCTGGTTGAGCAAGTTCAGGCAGGTGTAGAGCGACACCGTCTTACCTGAACCGGTGGGCCCGGTGACCAGGATCATTCCGTAGGGCCGGCCGATGGCATGCATCAGCCGCGCCTTCTCTTCGGGCTCGTAGCCGAGCGCGTCGATCCCCAGCTTGGCGCTGCTCGGGTCCAGGATACGGATCACGATCTTCTCGCCGAAGAGCGTCGGCAGCGTGCTCACCCGGAAGTCGATCACCCGGTCGGCCGAGATCTTGAGCTTCATCCGACCGTCCTGGGGGATGCGCTTCTCTGAGATGTCGAGCCGCGAGATCACCTTGATGCGGGAGGCGAGCTTGTCTTTGATCGCGGTGGGCGGGGAGGCGAACTCGCGCAGTTCGCCGTCGATCCGGAAGCGGACGCGGTAGTTGTGCTCGTAGGGCTCGAAGTGCAGGTCGGACGCCCGCATGTTGAACGCGTCGAGCAGCATCTTCTGCAGGAACTTGACAATCGGCGCATCTTCGACTTCGGTGGCGAGCGCGTCGACCGCCTCCTGCGCCACGTCCTCCTCGCCGAACTGGAATTCCGAGCCTAGCATCGTGTCGAGCTTGTCGGCCTCGCTCGGTGCCAGCGACTGCAGCAATTTCGTCAGCTTGTCGTATTCGGCGATCACCCAGTCCACGCCGAGCTGGGTCGAGAACTTGATCTTCTCGGCCGCTTCCTGGTCGGTCGGGTCGGCGGTGGCCACGATCAACCGGTTGCTGCGCTTGCTGAGCACCACCACCCGGTAGGCCTGGCAGATCTTCTCGTCGAGCAGTTCGCGCGGCAGGCGCAGCGGGTCGATCGCCGAAAGATCCAGGAGCGGCGCACCGAAGGCGGTCGACACCGCATGCGCCATGTCGGCAGCGACCACGGCACCCGAATGGGTCAGTTCGGTGAGGAAGCTGTTGCGGTTGGTGAGCGCCTTGCGGTAGATCGCCTCGGCCGCATTCTGCTCCAGCACCCCGGCCGCGATCAGCGTCCGGCCCAATCCGGGCAGGGCGACGGGCGCAGCGTCTTTGGGCGGGGTATCTACAACAGCCATGCCGTGGGGACCGGAAGAGTAAAAAAGTGCATCCTACCATTGCCTTTCTTCTGCGGCCATGGCCTCGCGCGGGCTGCGCGGACCGGTCGTCCACTGTTGTTTTCGCGTCAGCACCCGGCCGGCGCGCCAGCGAACCCACGAAAAAAAGCCACCGGTGGCGGTGGCGGTGCGAATGGATGGTCGGGGTGAGAGGATTCGAACCTCCGGCCTCTACGTCCCGAATCAGCATCTGCGGTCTCAGGAGCCTCCTCGCGGTGATGAATCTCAATAAAATCAATAACTTAGCAAGAGGCCTCTTTTCCGTTTCCATCCATTTCAACCCCTTTCAAACGGCTGCGGTGGAACAGATTTGGAACAGATTTTTCACGCTAATGGGCAGTGTAGCGACATCCGGCTTGCGATTCGAGACCGATTTTTGGGTTCCACGGGTGGACCTCAGGCGCGAATACACTTTAGGAAAATTTGCAAGCTATGGCTGGCAATTTGATTGCCGTGGTGCAATCTTGCGCGCTATAGCTTGCAAAGGCTTGTGGGTTATAGGCTGTGTAAGCTAAAGAAGGCAAATAGCTCTTTAAAAGCCTATGATGTCAGCTATGACTGACAAAATCCGACTGCCCGACGAACTCGGTAAACAGTTGCGTGAGCGTCGGGAATTCCTCCGCATGAGCAAGTCCGACTTGGCCGCCAAGGCCGGCAAGGTGCGGGAGGTCATCTACCGGCTGGAGGCCGGGGAAGACTCCACGGTGTCCTCCCTGCTGGCCGTGGCCGGTGCGCTGGGTTTGGCCTTGCGCCTCGAAAGCGCCGGAATGCCCTCAGCCAGCGAGGTCTCCGCCCGCTTCCAGGATGACGACGATGAAGCTGCCTGAGAAGATTCGGCTGCTGAACGTGGCCATCGGCGACAGCCCGCAAGCCGGACAACTCTTGCGCGGTTCGACCTACGAGTTCCGCTATCTGCAGCCCGACCCCGAACAGCCCACGGTGGCGCTGCTCATGCCTGCGCAAGAACATCTGACTTGGCAGGACGGCGACCTGTTTCCGCCCATGGACCAAAACCTTCCCGAAGGCGACTTGTTCATGAAGATTCGGGAACTGTTTCCCAAGCAGCCGATGACGCCGATGCACATGCTGGCGCTGGTAGGGCGCAATGGCATCGGTCGGCTCGGGTTCAGCCTGCCCGACGAGGCGGGGCCTGCCATGCCGCGCAGCCTGAGCAAAGAGGAACTGCTGAAGACGGCCTACACGCCTGAAGTCTTCAACGAACTGGTGGCCGCCTATCTGAGTACGGGGGCGGGCATTGCAGGCATGCAGCCCAAAATCATGGTCCCCGACCGGCCCACCGTGCCTATCCCCTCGCTCATCGTCAAGGCGGCCAGCCCGGCCTATCCGGGATTGGCTGCCAACGAGTTCTTGTGTCTGGCGGCGGCCCGGCACGCAGGCATCGAGGTGCCGTCGTTCGCGCTTTCCGACGATGGGCAGATGCTGGTGCTTGACCGGTTCGACTTGGTCGACCATGGCGATGGCCGCGTTGAGCGTCTTGGTTTCGAAGACATTGCCGCTCTGGCAGGGCTGCGCGTGCGTGACGTTCTGTCGGACCGCAAATACCACGGCAGCTACCAGCGGGTGGCCGAGCTGCTGCGACAGCTACAGCTCCACAGCGACAATCTGCACCGGTTCTTCGAGCAGGTAGCGTTCTCGGTGATGGTGCGCAACGGCGACGCCCATCTGAAAAACTTTGGGCTGCTCTACCGCTCCACCACGGACGTGTGGCTGGCCCCCATATTCGATGTGGTGACGACCAGCATCTACAAGTACACGCAGTACCCTGGCGGACCGGAGTTGGAGGACCACACGCTGGCGCTCAAGTTGTTCGCGGGCAAGCACCAGACTAAAACCTATCCGACGACCGATGAATTGGTGGACTTCGGACGGAGGGTTTGCGGTGTGACCCAGCCGGCCGCGGTGCTGGAGCGAATCGCAGAGGCGATGCGCAGAACATTGGATGCAGCCAAAGGCGATACACGGGTGCCGTCGTCGTTGTGGCAGTCCATGGCGCACGCTTGGGAGGCCGGCCTTGCGCATGCCAGATGACCACGGGGCCGACTGCTTGCAGGTCTGAGCGGTAGACAACGCGAGTCTCTCGCAGTGATTATCCCTTCTCAAAGTCAACCTCAGGTTTTGACTGGCAGCATGAATCAGCGCTGCTTGAACCGCCCCGGGATTCGCGGAGGCTGTTTGGTTCAAGTCATGCCACCAGCGCTGTGGCTTGACTGGCGAGTTGCCGGTGGTAGTTTGCCTCAG
>NZ_QJTC01000009.1 GCF_003217575.1 Xylophilus ampelinus
TTGATCAACCCCATCGCCATGGAAGAAGGTCTGCGCTTCGCCATCCGCGAAGGCGGCAAGACGGTCGGCTCCGGCGTGGTCGCGAAGATCATCGCCTGATTGCAGAGTTAGAGGGGTATAGCTCAATTGGCAGAGCGTCGGTCTCCAAAACCGAAGGTTGTAGGTTCGATTCCTACTGCCCCTGCCACCTGAGGTGGCCCACACCAAGCCCGTCATGATCTGACGGGCTTCCGTGTCTTCAGGGACACGTTTCATATACGAGGAATGCAAGCCGCCATGGCGACGTCGCAAGTTGAAACCGTAAGCACCGGAGCCGACAAGGCCAAGTTGGGCCTGTCCGTTGCGCTGGTGCTTGCTGCGCTGGCGGGCTTCTACCTGCTGAGCCGCCAGGGCGCACTTGCGCAGTGGGCCGTGCTGCTCGTAGGCTTTGCCGCCGCTGCTGCGGTGTTCTTCGTGTCGGAGCATGGCCGCCAGCTGATCGCCTTCGGTCGCGACGCATGGCGCGAAGTGAAGAAGGTCGTCTGGTCGACCCGCAAGGAAGCGATCCAGATCACCGCCTACGTCTTCGCTTTCGTCGTGGTGATGGCGCTGTTCCTTTGGCTGACTGACAAGACGCTGGAGTGGGTCTTCTACGACCTGATCCTGGGTTGGAGAAAATAAATGACCGACGCCGTTGAGAACATCCCCGGTGACGGCGAAGCGGTCGCCGCTGCCACGCCGGCCAACCCGGACATGCGTTGGTACATCGTCCATGCCTATTCGGGTATGGAGAAGGCGGTCGAGCGCAACATCGTCGAGCGGATCAACCGCGGCGGCATGGAAGCCAAGTTCGGCCGCATCCTGGTGCCCACCGAGGAAGTCGTCGAAGTCAAGAACGGCCAGCGCAAGACGACCGAGCGTCGCCTGTTCCCCGGCTACGTCTTCGTCGAGATGGTGATGGACGACGAGTCCTGGCACCTGGTGAAGCACACCAACAAGGTCACCGGCTTTGTCGGCGGCGCCAAGAACCGTCCGGCCCCGATCTCGGAAGAAGAAGTCCAGAAGATCGTCAGCCAGATGCAGGAAGGCACCGACAAACCCCGCCACAAGGTGGAGTTCATCGTCGGCGAGTTCGTGCGCGTCAAGGAAGGTCCTTTCACCGACTTCAATGGTTCGGTCGAAGAGGTCAACTACGAGAAGAGCCGGGTGCGGGTGTCCGTCACCATCTTCGGCCGCGCGACGCCTGTCGAGCTGGAATTCGGCCAGGTCGAAAAGACCTGATCGGCAAGGCAGGCCCCCGGCCTGCCGTCGTCATTCGTATCCCGCGCTTCGTTGGACCCGGCGCGGGTGTTCTCTCGAAAGGGTCCGCAAACCCCGGGGAGCGGCCTGCCACACGGCGGCCGCGCTATCACCCGCAAGGAGTAAGAAACCATGGCGAAAAAAATCGTCGGTTTTGTCAAGCTGCAAGTGCCAGCGGGCAAGGCCAATCCATCGCCCCCCATCGGCCCGGCCCTGGGTCAGCGCGGCCTCAACATCATGGAGTTCTGCAAGGCGTTCAACGCCCAGACCCAAGGTGTCGAGCCCGGCCTGCCACTGCCGGTGGTGATCACGGCTTTCGCCGACAAGAGCTTCACCTTCATCATCAAGACGCCGCCTGCGACGACCTTGATCAAGAAGGCCATCAAGCTCGACAAGGGTTCGCCCGTGGCGAACAAGCAGAAGGTCGGCAAGATCACGCGCGCCCAGCTCGAAGAGATCGCCAAGACCAAGCTCAAGGACATGAACGCCGCCAGCATCGACGCCGCAGTGCGCACGCTGGCCGGCTCCGCCCGCTCGATGGGCGTGACCGTGGAGGGCCTCTGAGATGGCTAAGTTGACCAAGAAGCAAAAGTCCCTGCAAGGCAAGGTCGAGTCGACCAAGCTGTACGCCCTGAGCGATGCACTGACCATCGTCAAGGACGCGGCGACCGCCAAGTTCGACGAATCGATCGACGTGGCGGTGCAGCTCGGCATCGATGCGAAGAAGTCCGACCAGGTCGTGCGTGGCGCCGTCGTGCTGCCGAACGGCACCGGCAAGACCAAGCGCGTCGCCGTGTTCGCCCAAGGCGCCAAGGCCGAGGAAGCCAAGGCCGCCGGCGCCGACATCGTCGGCATGGACGATCTCGCCGCCATGGTGAAGGCGGGCGACATGCCCTTCGACATCGTCATCGCCGCACCCGACGCGATGCGCGTCGTCGGTACGCTGGGCCAGATCCTCGGTCCACGCGGCCTGATGCCCAACCCGAAGGTCGGCACGGTCACTCCCGACGTCGCCACCGCGGTGAAGAACGCCAAGGCCGGTCAGGTGCAGTTCCGCGTCGACAAGGCCGGTATCGTCCACAGCACCATCGGCCGTCGCTCGTTCGACTCCGACAAGCTGCAGGGCAACCTGGCCGCGCTGATCGACGCGCTGACCAAGGCCAAGCCCGCCACCAGCAAGGGTGTCTACCTGCGCAAGGTGGCCGTGTCCTCGACCATGGGCCTCGGCGTTCGCGTCGACACCCAGACGATCGCGGCCGCGTAAAGACGGAATTCGGGTGGCCTTCGCGGGCCGCCCGGTGGTGGGCCGGCGCAGACGTCGCAAGACGGAGGCGCCGGGCCATCCAAGACCGCTGGTGTGCAGATGGCTGCACTTAATCGCCTCGTCGGCCAGCGCAGATGGCGATCCCGCTGCAGATGGATTTTTTCCCGAAACAGTTGGTCGCTGAAAGAAGAATGTGGGCGAGGGCGCTATGCCCGACCCACTTTTTAAGGAGTAGACCTTGAGTCTTAATCGCAGTGAGAAAGAAGCGGTCGTCACCGACGTTACCAGCCTCGCCGCTAAAGCTCAAACGCTCGTGATTGCGGAATACCGTGGCATCACGGTCGCCGACATGACGAAACTGCGCAATGACGCGCGCAGCAAGGGTGTGAGCTTGAGTGTTCTGAAGAACACGCTGGCCCGCCGTGCTGTCGCCGGTAGCGCTTTCGACGTGCTCGCCGACCAGATGACCGGTCCGCTGATCTATGGCTTCTCCGAAGATGCCGTGGCCGCCGCGAAGGTGGTGGCCGATTTCGCGAAGACCAACGACAAGTTGGTGATCCGCGGCGGTGCTTTCGGTGGCAAGACCCTGGACATCAACGGCGTGAAGCAACTGGCCAACATCCCTTCCAAGGACGTGCTGCTGGCCCAGCTGCTGGGCTTGATGCAATCCCCGATCTCGCGTACGGCCCGTGTGCTGGCCGCGCTGGCGGAAAAACGTGGCGAAGGCCAGGCTGCACCGGCAGCCGAACCCGAAGCAGCCGCGGCTTGAACCAAACTAGTTTTAGGAAATCACAATGGCATTCGATAAAGACGCATTCCTGACCGCGCTCGACAGCATGACGGTCCTCGAGCTCAACGACCTGGTCAAGGCCATCGAAGAGAAGTTCGGCGTGTCCGCCGCAGCAATGTCGGCACCGGCCGCAGGTGGCGGTGCCGCTGCTCCGGCAGCCGAAGAAAAGACCGAATTCAACGTCGTGCTGCTCGAAGCCGGCGCGAACAAGGTGTCGGTCATCAAGGCCGTGCGCGAAATCACCGGCCTGGGCCTCAAGGAAGCCAAGGATCTGGTCGACGGCGCTCCGAAGAACGTCAAGGAAGGCATCGCCAAGGCAGACGCCGACGCAGCCAAGAAGAAGCTCGAAGAAGCTGGCGCCAAGGTCGAACTCAAGTAATTCGACATGTGTGCCGAGGCTGGGGTGTCCGAGAGGCCCCCAGCCTTTTGCCGCTTATGAAAGCGCGGTATAGAGCACACCAGAGAGCCGCAGCGCTGCGGCTCCCTAGTGTCTTCTGAGCCCCCGACAGCAGAAGATGCCTTGGTTCGGGCGATGTGCAACGCATCGCCGTCCGCCATGGTTGGTAGTGGCCAACCACCAAGCCCCTCGCGCGTGCCGTGCCGCGCGAGGGGTTCAGTCGTCGAAGGACTCATGTCTTTGCCCGGAGATCTCATGGCCTATACCTATACCGAACGCAAGCGCATTCGCAAAAGCTTCGGCAGCCGCGACAGCGTGCTGGAAGTCCCCTACCTGCTGCAGATGCAAAAAGACGCCTACACGGCGTTCCTGCAAACCGACGTAGGCCCCAAGAAACGTACCGTCGAAGGCCTGCAGGCCGCTTTCGACGCGGCTTTCCCGATCGTTTCCCACAACGGTTTCGTGGAAATGAAGTTCGTCGAATACAACCTGGCCAAGCCGGCGTTCGACGTACGCGAATGCCAGACCCGCGGCTTGACCTTCGCCTCGGCCGTGCGGGCCAAGGTGCAGCTGATCATCTACGACCGCGAGTCCTCGACCAGCCAGTCCAAAGTCGTCAAGGAAGTGAAGGAGCAGGAGGTCTACATGGGCGAAGTGCCGCTCATGACCGACAAGGGCTCGTTCATCATCAACGGCACCGAGCGCGTCATCGTGTCGCAGCTGCACCGTTCGCCCGGCGTGTTCTTCGAGCACGACAAGGGCAAGACCCACTCGTCGGGCAAGCTGCTGTTCTCGGCCCGGGTGATTCCCTACCGCGGCTCGTGGCTCGACTTCGAGTTCGATCCCAAGGACATCCTGTACTTCCGCGTCGACCGTCGCCGCAAGATGCCGGTCACGATCCTGTTGAAGGCCATCGGCCTGAACCCGGAATCGATCCTGGCGAACTTCTTCGTCAACGACAACTTCCGCCTGATGGACAGCGGCGCGCAGATGGAGTTCGTCGCCGAACGCCTGCGCGGCGAAGTGGCCCGCTTCGACCTGACCGACAAGGCCGGCAAGGTCGTGGTCGCCAAGGACAAGCGCGTCACCGCCCGCCACACCCGCGAGCTGGAAACCTCGGGCACGACCCACATCAGCGTGCCGGAGGACTTCCTGATCGGCCGCGTGGTCGCTCGCGACATCGTCGACGGCGACACCGGGGAGATCATCGCCAAGGCCAACGACGAGCTGACCGAGGTGCTGTTGAAGAAGCTGCGCTCCTCGGGCGTGAAGGACCTGCAGGTCATCTACACCAACGAACTCGACCAGGGCGCCTACATCTCGCAGACCCTGCGCACCGACGAGACGGTCGACGAGTTCGCCGCCCGCGTGGCCATCTACCGCATGATGCGCCCCGGCGAGCCGCCGACCGAGGACGCGGTGCAGGCCCTGTTCCAGCGCTTGTTCTACAACCCGGACACGTACGACCTGTCGCGCGTCGGCCGGATGAAGTTCAACGCCAAGATCGGCCGCAACGAATCCACCGGGCCGATGGTCCTGACCAACGAGGACATCCTCGCGGTCGTCAAGATTCTGGTGGACCTGCGCAACGGCAACGGCGAGGTCGACGACATCGACCACCTGGGCAACCGCCGCGTGCGCTGCGTCGGCGAACTGGCCGAGAACCAGTACCGCACCGGCCTCGCCCGTATCGAGAAGGCCGTGAAGGAGCGTCTGGGCCAGGCCGAGCAAGAGCCGCTGATGCCGCACGACCTGATCAACTCCAAGCCGATTTCCGCGGCGTTGAAGGAGTTCTTCGGCGCGTCGCAGCTGTCGCAGTTCATGGACCAGACCAACCCGCTGGCCGAGATCACCCACAAGCGCCGCATGTCGGCTCTTGGCCCGAGCGGTCTGACCCGCGAACGTGCCGGCTTCGAAGTGCGCGACGTGCACGTGACCCATTACGGCCGCGTCTGCCCGATCGAAACGCCGGAAGGCCCGAACATCGGCCTGATCAACTCGCTGGCGCTGTACGCCCGCCTGAACGAATACGGCTTCATCGAAACGCCGTACCGGCGCGTAGTCGACGGCAAGGTGACGATGCAGATCGACTACCTGTCGGCCATCGAGGAAGGCAAGTACGTCATCGCCCAGGCGAACGCCGCGCTGGACAAGGACGGCACGCTCACCGGCGAACTCGTGTCCGCACGGGAAGCCGGCGAGTCTATCCTGGTCGCGGCCGACCGCATCCAGTACATGGACGTGTCGCCGGCGCAGATCGTGTCGGTGGCCGCGTCTATGGTGCCGTTCCTCGAGCACGACGATGCCAACCGGGCGCTGATGGGCGCCAACATGTCGCGCCAGGCCGTGCCCGTACTGCGTCCGGAAAAGCCGATGGTCGGCACCGGCATCGAGCGCGTCGCGGCGGTGGACTCCGGCACGGTGGTCACCGCCAACCGCGGCGGCGTGGTGGACTATGTCGACGCCACCCGCATCGTGATCCGCGTCAACGACGCGGAAGCGACGGCGGGCGAGGTCGGCGTGGACATCTACAACCTGATCAAGTACCAGCGTTCCAACCAGAACACCAACATCCACCAGCGTCCTATCGTCAAGAAGGGCGACAAGCTGGAAAAGGGCGACGTGATCGCCGACGGCGCGTCGACCGACCTGGGCGAGATCGCCATCGGCCAGAACATGCTGATCGCGTTCATGCCGTGGAACGGCTACAACTTCGAGGACTCGATCCTGATCAGCGAACGTGTCGTCTCCGAAGACCGCTACACCTCGATCCACATCGAGGAGTTGGTGGTCATGGCGCGCGACACCAAGCTGGGAGCCGAGGAAATCACCCGCGACATCCCGAACCTGGCCGAGCAGCAGCTGAACCGCCTGGACGAGTCGGGCATCATCTACGTGGGTGCCGAAGTCATGCCCGGCGACACTCTGGTGGGCAAGGTCACGCCGAAGGGCGAGACCACGCTGACGCCGGAAGAAAAGCTGCTGCGCGCGATCTTCGGCGAGAAGGCCTCCGACGTGAAGGACACCTCGCTGCGGGTGGACCAGGGCTCGCAAGGCACGGTGATCGACGTGCAGGTGTTCACCCGCGAAGGCATCCAGCGCGACAAGCGCGCCCAGCAGATCATCGACGATGAACTCAAACGCTTCCGCCTCGACCTGAACGACCAGCTGCGCATCGTCGAGGCCGACGCGTTCGACCGGATCGAGAAGCTCCTGACCGGCAAGGCTGCCAACGGCGGCCCGAACAAGCTGGCCAAGGGCAGCAAGCTCGACAAGGCCTACCTGACCTCGGTCGAGAAGTTCCACTGGTTCGACATCCGTCCGGCGGAGGACGAAGTGGCGACCCAGCTCGAGTCGATCAAGAACTCGCTCGAGCAGACCCGCCACAGCTTCGACCTGATGTTCGAAGAGAAGCGCAAGAAGCTCACGCAGGGCGACGAGCTGCCGGCCGGCGTGCTGAAGATGGTCAAGGTCTACCTGGCCGTCAAGCGCCGCCTGCAGCCCGGCGACAAGATGGCCGGCCGCCACGGCAACAAGGGTGTCGTGTCCAAGATCGTTCCGGTCGAGGACATGCCCTACATGGCCGACGGGACGCCGTGCGACATCTGCCTAAACCCGCTAGGCGTGCCTTCGCGGATGAACGTCGGCCAGGTGCTGGAAGTGCACCTGGGCTGGGCCGGCAAGGGCATCGGCCAGCGCATCGGCGACATGCTGCGGGCGGAAACCAAGGCGGCCGAGCTGCGCAAGTTCCTCGAAGAGCTCTACAACAGCTCGGGCCGGTCGGAAGACCTGTCCAAGCTCAGCGACGAAGACGTGCTGGCGATGGCGGGCAACCTGACCCACGGCGCCACCTTCGCCACGCCGGTGTTCGACGGCGCGAGCGAAGAGGACATCCGCGGGATGCTGAAGCTGGCCTACCCTGACGACATCGCCAAGGCCAAGGGCCTGACGGTCACCCGCACCCAGGCCCAGCTGATCGACGGCCGCACCGGCGAGCAGTTCGAGCGCCCGACGACCATCGGCTACATGCACTTCCTGAAGCTGCACCACCTGGTGGACGACAAGATGCACGCCCGCTCGACCGGACCGTACTCGCTGGTCACGCAGCAACCGCTGGGCGGCAAGGCCCAGTTCGGCGGCCAGCGTTTCGGCGAAATGGAAGTGTGGGCGCTGGAAGCCTACGGCGCGTCCTACGTGCTGCAGGAAATGCTGACGGTGAAGTCCGACGACGTGCAGGGCCGTACCAAGGTGTACGAGAGCATCGTCAAGGGCGAACACGCCATCGAGGCCGGCATGCCGGAATCGTTCAATGTGCTGGTCAAGGAAATCCGTTCCCTGGGCCTGGACATCGAACTCGAACGTTCTTAATCGAAGGGACTAGGTTTATGAAGTCACTACTCGACCTGTTCAAGCAATTCACGCCGGACGAGCATTTCGATGCCATCCGCATCGGCATGGCGTCGCCAGAGAAGATCCTCTCGTGGTCCTTCGGCGAAGTCAAGAAGCCGGAAACCATAAATTACCGCACGTTCAAGCCCGAGCGCGACGGCCTGTTCTGCGCCAAGATCTTCGGCCCCATCAAGGACTACGAGTGCCTGTGCGGCAAGTACAAGCGCCTGAAGCACCGCGGCGTGATCTGCGAGAAGTGCGGCGTCGAAGTCACCCAGACCAAGGTGCGCCGCGAGCGCATGGGCCACATCGACCTGGCCGCGCCCTGCGCGCACATCTGGTTCCTGAAGTCGCTGCCGTCGCGTCTGGGTCTGGTGCTCGACATGACACTGCGCGACATCGAACGCGTGCTGTATTTCGAAGCCTACGTCGTCACCGACCCCGGCATGACCCCGCTCAAGAAGTTCGGGATCATGTCCGAGGACGACTACGACGCGAAGCGCAAGGAATACGGCGACGAGTTCATCGCCAAGATGGGCGCCGAGGGCATCAAGGACCTGCTGGAAGCCATCGACATCGACCTGTCGATCGAGCGCCTGCGCGGCGACCTGACCGGCTCCGAAGTCAAGGTCAAGAAGAACGCCAAGCGCCTGAAGGTGCTGGAAGCGTTCAAGAAGTCGGGCATCAAGCCCGAGTGGATGGTGCTCGAGGTGCTGCCGGTGCTGCCGCCGGACCTGCGTCCGCTCGTTCCCCTGGACGGCGGCCGTTTCGCGACCTCCGACCTGAACGACCTCTACCGCCGCGTCATCAACCGCAACTCGCGTCTGCGCCGCCTGCTGGAGCTGAAGGCGCCGGAAATCATCGCGCGCAACGAGAAGCGGATGCTGCAGGAAGCCGTCGATTCGCTGCTCGACAACGGCCGCCGCGGCAAGGCGATGACCGGCGCCAACAAGCGCGCCCTCAAGTCGCTGGCCGACATGATCAAGGGCAAGAGCGGCCGGTTCCGCCAGAACCTGCTGGGCAAGCGGGTGGACTACTCGGGCCGTTCGGTGATCACCGTGGGCCCGACGCTCAAGCTGCACCAGTGCGGCCTGCCGAAGCTGATGGCGCTGGAACTCTTCAAGCCCTTCATCTTCTCGCGCCTCGAAGCCATGGGCATCGCGACGACGATCAAGGCCGCCAAGAAGGAAGTCGAATCCGGCACGCCGGTGGTCTGGGACATCCTGGAAGAGGTGATCAAAGAGCATCCGATCATGCTCAACCGTGCGCCTACGCTGCACCGCCTGGGCATCCAGGCGTTCGAGCCGATCCTGATCGAGGGCAAGGCGATCCAGCTGCATCCGCTGGTCTGCGCCGCCTTCAACGCCGACTTCGACGGCGACCAGATGGCCGTCCACGTGCCACTGTCGGTGGAAGCGCAGATGGAAGCCCGCACGCTGATGCTGGCCTCCAACAACGTGCTGTTCCCCGCATCGGGCGAACCCTCGATCGTGCCGTCGCAGGACGTGGTGCTGGGCCTGTACTACACGACCCGCGACCGCATCAACGGCAAGGGCGAAGGCCTGGTGTTCTCCGACACCGGCGAGGTGCAGCGCGCATTCGACGCGGGTGAGGTCGAACTCACCGCCAAGATCAGCGTGCGCCTGACCGAGTGGACCAAGGACAAGGCCACCGGCGAATTCGTGCCCTCCACCTCGCTGGTGGACACGACCGCCGGCCGTGCGCTGCTGTCCGAGATCCTGCCGAAGGGCCTTCCGTTCGCCAACATCAACAAGGCGCTGAAGAAGAAGGAAATCTCCAAGCTCATCAACGTGAGCTTCCGCAAGTGCGGTCTGAAGGAGACGGTCGTCTTCGCCGACAAGCTGCTGCAGAACGGTTTCCGCCTGGCCACCAAGGCCGGTATCTCTATCGCGATCGACGACATGCTGGTGCCGCCCGAAAAGGCCAGCATCATCGAGCGGGCCGAGAAGGAAGTGAAGGAAATCGCCCAGCAGTATTCGTCGGGTCTGGTGACATCCGGCGAGCGCTACAACAAGGTGGTTAACATCTGGGGCAAGGCCGGCGACGAAGTGTCGAAGGTGATGATGGCACAGCTCTCGAAGCAGAAGGTCACCGACCGCCACGGCAAGGAAGTGGACCAGGAGTCCTTCAACTCCATCTACATGATGGCCGACTCGGGTGCCCGCGGTTCCGCCGCGCAGATCCGCCAGGTGGCGGGCATGCGGGGTCTGATGGCCAAGCCCGACGGCTCGATCATCGAGACGCCGATCACCGCGAACTTCCGCGAAGGCCTGAACGTGCTGGAGTACTTCATCTCCACCCACGGTGCCCGAAAGGGTCTGGCCGACACGGCGCTGAAGACGGCGAACTCGGGTTACCTGACCCGCCGTCTGGTGGACGTGACCCAGGATCTGGTCGTGACCGAGGAAGACTGCGGTACGCACCAGGGCTCGGTGATGCGCGCCATCGTCGAAGGCGGCGAGGTGATCGAGTCGCTCCGCGACCGCATCCTGGGCCGTACCGCGGCCGACGAGGTGCTGCACCCCGAGAACCGCTCGGTGCTGGCACCGGCCGGCACGCTGCTGGAAGAGGACCTGATCGACGAACTCGAAGCCGCCGGCGTCGACGAAGTCAAGGTCCGCACCGCGCTGACCTGCGAAACCCGCTTCGGCATCTGCGCCAAGTGCTACGGCCGCGACCTGGGCCGCGGCGGCCAGATCAACCTGGGCGAGGCGGTCGGCGTGATCGCCGCCCAGTCGATCGGCGAGCCGGGCACGCAGCTGACGATGCGGACCTTCCACATCGGTGGCGCCGCATCCCGTGCGGCCGTCGCCTCCAGCGTGGAAGCCAAGTCGAACGGCGTGATCGGCTTCAACGCCACGATGCGCTACGTGAGCAACACCAAGGGCGACCTGGTGGTGATCGCGCGTTCGGGCGAGATCGTCATCCAGGACGAGCACGGCCGCGAGCGCGAGCGCCACAAGGTGCCGTACGGCGCGATCCTGGCGGTCAAGGCCGACCAGACGATCAAGGCCGGCCACATCCTGGCCAACTGGGATCCGCTGACCCGTCCGGTGATCACCGAGTTCGCCGGCCAGGTGAAGTTCGAGAACGTCGAGGAAGGCCTGACGGTCGCCAAGCAGGTCGACGAAGTGACCGGTCTGTCGACCCTGGTCGTGATCGATCCGAAGCGCCGCGGCTCCGCCAAGGTGGTGCGCCCGCAGGTCAAGCTCATCGACGCCAACGGCGCCGAAGTGAAGATTCCGGGCACCGACCACTCGGTGACCATCGGCTTCCAGATCGGTTCGCTGATCCAGGTGCGCGACGGCCAGGACGTGGGGCCGGGCGAAGTGCTGGCGCGTATTCCGGTCGAAGGCCAGAAGACCCGCGACATCACCGGCGGCCTGCCCCGCGTGGCCGAGCTGTTCGAAGCCCGTTCGCCGAAGGACAAGGGCATGCTGGCGGAAATCACCGGCACGGTCTCGTTCGGCAAGGAAACCAAGGGCAAGGTCCGCCTGCAGATCACCGATCCGGACGGCAAGGTCTGGGACGAGCTGATCCCCAAGGAGAAGAACATCCTGGTGCACGAAGGCCAGGTGGTCAACAAGGGCGAGTCGGTGGTGGACGGCCCGGCCGATCCGCAGGACATCCTGCGCCTGCTGGGCATCGAGGAGCTGTCGCGCTACATCGTCGACGAAGTGCAGGACGTCTACCGCCTCCAGGGCGTGAAGATCAACGACAAGCACATCGAAGTGATCGTGCGACAGATGCTGCGCCGCGTCGTGGTCGAGAACGCGGGCGATTCGGGCTACATCAACGGCGAGCAGGTCGAGCGTTCGGAAATGCTCAACACCAACGACCGTCTGCGCAGTGAAGACAAGGTGCCTGTGACCTACAACAACTTGTTGCTGGGCATCACCAAGGCGTCGCTGTCGACCGATTCGTTCATCTCGGCGGCGTCGTTCCAGGAAACGACCCGTGTGCTGACCGAAGCGGCCATCATGGGCAAGCGCGACGAGCTGCGCGGCCTGAAGGAGAACGTCATCGTCGGCCGCCTGATCCCCGCGGGCACCGGCATGGCGTACCACGATGCCCGCAAGGTGAAGGACCAGATGGACGAGGCCGAGCGCCGCGCCATCGCAGAAGCCGAAGACGCCGAACTGGCCGGCCTGGGCGACGGCCAGGCCGCCGACACGGCCGATACCAGCGAAGGCGCCGCGGCAAAGTAAGCGCTGCTGCCGCCCCCCCGCTGAAAGCCCCCGTCCGCCGCCTCGGCGGGCGGGGGCTTTTTTCCTGCGGGCGTTTTTGGAGATACTTCGGCGATGTTCCAAAGTCTGTGGTGGTGGTCGGTCCTGGCGGTCGGCCTCTTTTGGTCGGTGGGTGCGCACAACCGGCTGGTCCGGTTGCGCGGCGCCGTGTTGCAGGCCTTCGGAGCGCTCGACACGCGGATGCAGGCCTGGGTCGCGATGGCCCAGACGCCCACGGCACCGGTGCCGGCCGCCGCACCGGCCGATCGGGCAGGGCGGATGCCCAGCGGACCGGAAGCGGCGGCCGATGCCCCGCCTGCCGACGCCGCGCCGGCGCCGAGCCTCGCCACCCAGACGCTCTGGAGTGGCACGCATGCTGCGGCGCTGCAGCTGGGCAATTCGCTGGCCGCGTCGCGCGCCAAGCCGCTCGATCGCGAGGCGATGGCGGCACTGACCGCCGCGCGCGAGGTGCTGCTGTCGGCATGGCGGCGGCTGTTGCGCGAGGCGCCCGATTTCTCGGCCACGCTGCATGTCGGCGGCATCCATGTCCAGTGGGACCAGCAGGAGACGCAGGTGCAGCTGGCCTGCGACGCGTTCAACCTGGCCGTGCAGCGCTACAACGCTGCGCTGGGCAAGTTCCCGGCTGCGCTTCTGGCATGGCTTTTCCGATTCCAGCCCGCGCGACCGATATGACGACACGCCCTTCGCCCCCTTTTTCCGCATCGACTCCCCGCACCGCCCGGCAAATCCCGCCCGGCGGCGCCGACAGGAATGCCGGCCCGCGCGACGGCATCGCCCTGTGGCAGCAACTGCAGGCGGCCGCCCAGACGCTGGCGGCGGTGCGCGGCGGCCAGTCGGCACCGGTGGCGCTGCAGGCGGTGTCGGCACCCCTGCGGCCCGGCACCCGCGCGCTGGTCTCCCACGTGCTGCGCTGGCTGGGCCAGGCCGAGGCGCTGCGCCGCAAGCTGGCCAGCCGAACCCCGCCGCCGCTGCCCGACGCGCTGCTGTGCACCGCCCTGGCGCTTGTCTGGCGCGCCGAGGACGCGCCTTACGAAGCCTTCACCTTGGTCGACCAGACGGTCGAGGCCGCCAAGCGCAGTCCCGCGATGCGGGCGCAGTCGAGCTTCATCAACGCCTGCCTGCGCCGCTTTCTGCGGGAGCAGGAGGCACTGGTGGCCTCTACCGCCCAGGAGCCGCTGGCCTTGTGGAACCATCCGCGCTGGTGGATCGACCACTTGAAGCACGACCATCCCCGGCAGTGGCAGGACATCCTGCGGACCAACAACACCCAGGCGCCCATGGTGCTGCGGGTCAACGCACGAAAAGCGACGGTAGCCGGCGTCTTGAGTCGGCTTAATGCTATCAATATAGGAGCGGAGCGCGTGGGAGCCCAGGGCGTGCTGCTGGCGCATGCGCTGCCGGTCGACCAGATCCCCGGCTTCGCCGAGGGCCACGTGTCGGTGCAGGACGCCGGCGCCCAGCTGGCGGCGCAGCTGCTGCTCGACGGGCTCGACCTGTCGAAGCCTCTGCGGGTGCTCGACGCCTGCGCCGCGCCGGGCGGCAAGACGGCACACCTGCTGGAGATGGCACCGGCGGGTGCGCCGCTGTCGGTGCTGGCGCTCGACATCGATCCGCAGCGTTGCGAGCGGATCCACGAGAACCTGGACCGGCTCGGCCTGCAGGCCACCGTGGTGGCGGCCGACGCGCAGGAGCCGGCGCGCTGGTGGCCCCAGCACGGCGGCCAGCCGTTCGACGCCATCTTGCTCGATGCGCCGTGCACCGCATCGGGCATCGTGCGCCGCCATCCCGACGTACGCTGGTTGCGGCGCGAGAGCGACATCGCCCAGCTGGCCGTTGTGCAGGCAGGTCTGGTCGCGAAGCTCTGGCCGCTGCTCGCGCCGGGCGGCCGGCTGCTCTACTGCACCTGCTCGGTGTTCCGGGAAGAGGGCGAACAGCAGATCCGAGCGTTCCTTGCGCACAACATCGATGCGGCTTTGTGCCCCTCGCCCGGGCATTTGATTCCGCGCAATGGCGCGGGACAGCGCTGGGTCCCGGACAATCTTCCCGGTGATCATGACGGATTTTTCTACGCCCTCCTGCAAAAGCATGCGTCTTGAGCGCCGCCTGCGGGCCTTCGCCGGCGTTCTGGGCACCCTGGGAGCCGCGGCGCGCGGCTTGGGTGCCGCATGCATCGTCGCCTGCGGCCTGCTGGCGGCGGGGCAGCCCCCCGCCTTCGCCCAAGCCCACGGCGTCGAGGTGCCGCTGCTGCGGCTGGAGCGGGCCGACGACGGCCTCTACCTCTCGGCCACCCTGGGCTTCGAGCTGCCGCCGCTGGTGGAAGACGCGCTGTACAAGGGTATCCCGGTGTTCTTCGTGGCAGAGGCCGATGTGCTGCGCGACCGCTGGTACTGGAGCGACCAGCGCGTCGCCAATGCCGTCCGCTACATCCGCCTGGCTTTCCAGCCGCTGACCCGGCGCTGGCGGCTGAACGTGTCGCCCACGCCGATCGGCAATGCCGGACTGGGCGTGGCGCTGAGCCAGAATTTCGAGGAGCTGCCCGAGGCGCTGGCCTCGATCCAGCGGCTGGCGCGGTGGCGCATCGCCGACCTGCACGACGTGGAGGCCGACGGCCGCTACAGCGTCGAGTTCCGGTTCCGGCTCGATACCTCGCAGCTTCCTCGGCCGCTGCAGATGGGCGTGATCAGCCGCTCCGACTGGAGCCTGTCCACCGAGCGCAGCCTGCGCCTGCTGCCGGACGGCGACTGATGTCCAGTACACGCCGCACCGCCCACCACGACGATCCGCGCTATTCGCTGCTGCATTCGCGTGCCGCGCGATGGGCCGTCGGCATCGGCGTCGCTACGATGGTGTCGATCGGGCTGGTGCTGCTCTTTCTGCTGACCCAGGCCACCAACAACCGAGCGCTGTACGAGCGCAACTACGGCTTCCTGTTCACGGTGAACGTGGTCGTTGCCGGCCTGCTGCTGGCGGTGATCGCCTGGATCGGCATGCGGCTGTACGGTCGGCTGCGGCGCGGCCGCTTCGGCAGCCGGCTGCTGATGAAGCTGGCGATCATCTTCGCGGTGCTTGGATTTTTGCCGGGCATGTTGATCTACACCGTCTCCTACCAGTTCGTGTCGCGGTCGATCGAGAGCTGGTTCGACGTGAAGGTCGAGGGCGCCCTCGATGCCGGCCTGAGTTTGGGCCGCTCCACGCTCGATGCGCTGTCGAACGACCTCGTCGCCAAGACCCGCACCGCCAGCGCACTGATCGCCAACTTGCCCGACGCGGCCGCCGGCCTGGCCCTGGAACGGATCCGCGACCAGATCGGCGCGAGTGACGTGGTGCTGTGGAATTCGCAGGGCCACCTGATCGCCAGCGCCGGCCAGTCGCGCTTCCAGCTCAACCCCGACCGGCCCGCGCCGCAGCTGCTGCGCAACGTGCGCGGCCAGCGCACCGCGTCGCAGATCGAGGGGCTGGACGATCTCGGCCCCAACGCTGGCATCTCGGGTGCCCGGGTCAAGGCCATCGTGCTGGTCAGCGGCACCGGCGTCGAGCTGTCGCCCGAGACCCGTTTCCTGCAGGCCACCCAGCCGCTGCCGCCCACCCTGGTCGCCAACGCCGTGGCGGTGCAGGAGGCCTACCGCGAGTACCAGGAGCGGGCCCTGGCGCGCGAAGGCCTGCGGCGCATGTACATCGGCACCCTGACGCTGAGCCTGTTCCTGGCGGTCTTCGGCGCGATGCTGCTGGCGGTGCTGCTGGGCAACCAGCTGGCGCGGCCGCTGCTGGTGCTGGCCGAGGGTGTGCGCGAGGTGGCCGCCGGCGACCTGAGTCCCAAGGCGGCCCTGCAGGGCAAGGACGAGCTGGGCGGCCTGACCCGCGCCTTCGCCGACATGACGCAGCAGCTGTCCGAGGCCCGCAGCGCGGTAGACAAGAGCATGCTGCAGGTCGACACCGCGCGCGCCAATCTGCAGACCATCCTGGACAACCTCACCGCCGGCGTGATCGTGCTGGATGCGGACGGGCGCATCCTTTCGTCCAACCGCGGCGCCACCCGCATCCTGCGGGCGCCGCTGGCCGCCTGTGAAGGACAGCTGCTGGCCGAGGTAGCCGGCCTGGCCGATTTCGGCAAGGGCGTGCAGGCCCAATTCCACAGCTTCCTGGGCGACCGCGAGCAGCACGGCATCGACCACTGGCAGCAATCGTTCGAGCTGCACGCCGGCGCCACCGGTCCGCAGCAGGACGCCACCACCGTCATCGCCCGCGGGGCCGAGCTGCCCGGCACCGCCCGGCTGCTGGTATTCGACGACATTTCCGAGATCGTTTCCGCCCAACGGGCGCAGGCTTGGGGCGAGGTAGCTCGTCGTCTGGCGCACGAGATCAAGAACCCGCTCACCCCGATCCAGCTCTCGGCCGAGCGGCTGGCGATGAAGCTCGACGGCAAGGTCGATGCGGCCGGTCAGGCGGTGCTGACCAAGTCGGTCCGCACCATCGTCGAGCAGGTCGATGCGATGAAGCGGCTGGTCAACGAGTTTCGCGACTACGCCCGACTGCCCGCCGCCGAGCTGGCGCCGGTCGACCTCAATGCCCTGGTCGCCGACATCCTGCACCTGTACGAGAACGACGGTGGCAGCGGCGTAAGGGTACGGGCAGAGCTGGACCCGCAGTGTTCGCTGGTGCTGGGCGATGGGCAGCAGCTCCGCCAGGTGGTGCACAACCTGGTCCAGAACGCGCAGGACGCCACCGACGCGGCCCAGCGCAGCCCGGCGCCGCCGGTCGTCATCCGCACCCGGCAGAGCGAAACCACCGGGCGGGTGCGGCTCACGGTGATCGACAGCGGCACCGGTTTCAGCGAGAGCCTGCTCAAGCGCGCGTTCGAGCCGTACGTCACCACCAAGTCGAAAGGCACCGGCCTGGGCCTGGCCGTCGTGCGCAAGATCGCCGACGAACACGGTGCCCGCGTCGACATCGCCAACCGGGTGGAAGAGGGCGAAACGGTCGGTGCACAAGTGTCGTTATCATTGCCCCTCGCACCCGTGGCTGTCTGATCCGAGCCGAGGGTTCTGTTCTCACCCCGTGGCCGTGGCTCGGTCAACGCGCATCTCCGCTATGGCAAATATCTTGGTGGTTGACGACGAACTGGGTATTCGGGACTTGCTCTCCGAAATACTCAACGACGAGGGCCATGCGGTCGAACTCGCGGAGAACGCGGCGCAGGCGCGTGCCGCGCGCGCGCAGGGCAGCTTCGACCTGGTTCTGCTCGACATCTGGATGCCCGACACCGACGGCGTCTCGCTGCTCAAGGAGTGGGCCGCCACCGGCATGCTGACCATGCCCGTCATCATGATGAGCGGTCACGCCACGATCGACACAGCCGTCGAAGCCACACGCATCGGCGCCCATGCCTTCCTCGAAAAACCCATCACCTTGCAAAAGCTGCTCAAAGCCGTGGAGCAGGGCCTGCAACGCAGCGGCGACGCGGCCCGCAAGGCCGGGGCAGATGCCAACGGCAGCGCTGCGTCCAAGCCGACGCTCCTGCCTGCTGAGGTAACAGCTGCCGCGCCGACAATAGCTGCGGGTTTCGCGGCCGACGCCACGGGCGGCCGCGCCGATGCGCAGACGGCGCCCGTCGCCGCGGACTCCTCGGCCGTCGTACCGGCCAACGGCGCCGCGCCGCGCAGTGTCCAGTCCTTCGACCTCGACCGCCCGCTGCGCGAGGCACGCGACGGCTTCGAGAAGGCGTATTTCGAATTTCACCTGAAGCAGGAAGCCGGCTCCATGACCCGCGTAGCCGAGAAGACCGGCCTGGAGCGCACGCACCTGTACCGCAAGCTGCGCCAGCTGGGCGTCGACCTGACCCGCGGACGCCGCGCGACGTACTGAAGCCGTTTTTGTTCGGCCCGAATCCTGTGCTATGATGCGAGGCTCAGGCCCGGTAGCTCAGTTGGTAGAGCAGCGGATTGAAAATCCGCGTGTCGATGGTTCGATTCCGTCCCAGGCCACCAGACAAGCAAAGCCCTTGATCTTCACAGGTCAGGGGCTTTTCGCATTGGCGCTGCAGAAAACCGCTCTGGTACCGATCACCGCGCAAAAGCACCTGGGGGGCGGCAGCGCCCATGGCGAAGCGGCCGCCTCACGGCTTGCTCTCGCTTCAATGTCGGGCTCGCCATCCAACGGTCGCAGTCGCGTCGTCCCCGCCTACAGGAAAGTCCATTGCAGCCGGATACAAGTGGCGCTCCACAGGACCTGCCATGAAGCCATCCACCATTTTCGATATCGCCAAGAAGTCGGCTCTCGCCTGGGTAGACGACTATGCACCCAGCATGGGGGCCGCCATTTCCTACTACACGGTTTTCTCGATCGCGCCGCTGCTGGTGATCCTCATCGCCATCGCGGGTTACGTGTTCGGGGAAGAGGCCGTGCGGGGATCGCTGCAGGGGCAGATCTCCGGGCTGGTGGGCGAGGACGGGGCCGAGGCGATCCAGGGGTTGATCAGCAGTGCGCGGGAGCCGGCCGAGGGCTTGGTGGCCAGCGGGATCAGCATCGTGTTCCTGCTGCTGGGCGCGACAACGGTATTCGCCGAGATCCAGAGCGCGCTCGACCGCATCTGGCATGTGCCGGAAAAAGCCAAGCCCAGTGGCCTGTGGGGCCTCCTACGGGCACGGTTCCTGTCGTTCGGGCTGATCCTGGGGCTGGCGTTTCTGATGATGGCGTCGCTGTCGATCAGCGCCGGACTGGCCGCGATCGACACCTACTTCCAGAGCCTGATGCCGGGCTGGACCGCGGTGCTGATGCTGCTGAATCTGGCGTTGTCGCTGAGCGTCGAGACGCTGCTCTTCGCGATGATCTTCAAGCTGATGCCATCGACCCGCATCGCATGGCGGGACGTGTGGGTGGGCGCGGCGGTAACGGCCGTGCTGTTCGAGCTGGGCAAGGTGTTGATCGGTCTGTACGTCGGCAAGGCGGGCATCAGTTCGACCTATGCCGCGGCGGGTTCGATCGCGGTCATTCTGATTTGGGTGTACTACGCCACGCAGGTATTTCTCCTGGGGGCGGAGTTCACCAAGGTCTATGCTAGCGAGCACGGCTCTTACCGGAATGCACCGCTCGTGCCGCCTCAGGAGGACGCCGCCCCTAGAAAGTCGGGCACAGCGACTGAAAGGGGTTCGGCCCCCGCGTCGTCGGAGCGTCTGGAAATCGTGCGGCGTGATGCGCACCAGGCGGGCGTGCCGGTGGCGACCAGCATGGCCATCAAGGGTGGGCTGCTGATCGTACGGCTCGTCCTGACGACCTGGCTCAATAGGCGCAAGGGGCGCTCCCGCGGTCGGAGGTCGTGAATGCAGCAAGTACGGTGCGCGGCACTTTGAAAGCCCTGCGCGGCCGTCGGACCCGATCGAAAAGAGCGGAAACGGGGTCCCCGGCCGCACACTTTTAAAATGCGCGTGGAGCCGTACCGCGGCATCCTTTTTCATCGCAACAATCGAGTAACCATGGCAACTGCAAAAAAGACGACTCCTGCAACCCCGGCCCGCGCCAAGACAGCGGCCGCCGCACCCGCCAAGAAGGCCGCTGCGAAGGCTCTGGCCGCGCGCAAGGCTCCGGCCGCTCGGGTGGCCATCAAGCCGCTCAAGGAAGTTTTCACCAAGAGCGCGCTGGCGCTGCACTTGGCCGAGCAATCGGGTGTTGAGGCCAAGGCGGTCAAGGCCGTGATGGCGGCGCTGGAGTCGGCGATCCTGGGCTCGGTGCACAAGCGCGGCCAGGGCGAGTTCACCCTGCCGGGCCTGCTGAAGATCGGCGTGCAGAAGGTCGATGCCAAAAAGAAGCGTTTCGGCAAAGATCCGTTCTCCGGCGAGGAGCGCTGGTTCCCGGCCAAGCCCGCATCGGTGCGCATCAAGGCCCGTGCCTTGAAGAAGCTGAAGGACGCGGCGCTCTGATCCCGCTGCGCTGAGCCTGCGCGCCGAACGCCGTGCTTGCCTTGTCGCAGGCACGGCGTTCGCGTTTTCAGCGGCGCAGGAACTTGCCGCGCGCGGCCTGGGTGATCGCCACCACGCAGGGGTGGGTGATGCGCCGCTCGACCGAGATCGCGAAGAATTCCTCCTGTAGCTCCTGTGTGCGGCCGACCACCTCCACGCCGTACTGGGCGCAGGTCTCTTCCTCCAGTACCGTGGGCGTCATGAACACACCGCGGCCTTCGCCGCCGAAGGCTTTGAGCAGGGCCGCGTCGTCGAACTCGCCGATCAGCCGGGGCCGCAGGCCGTGCTCGGCCAGCCACAGGTCGAGCCGCTGGCGCACCGCCGACGATGCGCCCTGGATCAGCATCGGCGCGTCGTCCAGGCACTGCGGGAACACGCCGCGCAGCGTGCGCCGCAGCGGCTTGGCCGCGAAGAAGCTCATGGTGGTGGTGCCCAGCGTGTGGTTGAAGGCCTTGACGCTGGTCTGCCTGCCCATCGCCTCGTCGGCGATCACCAGGTCGATCTTCTGCACCGAGAGCTGGCCCAGCAGGTCACGAAAATGCCCTTCGTGGCAGATCAGCCGCACCGGCTGGCCGATGCCCAGCGCCGGTTCCAGCAGCTTGTAGGCGATCGATTTCGGCACCGCGTCGGCGATGCCCACCCGGAAGTCCAAGCCCCGCTGCGGGTCGCCGCGCGATCCCAGCGCCGTCTCCAGTTCGGCGCCTAGCGCGAAGATGCGGTCGGCATAGCTCAGGGCGGTGTGGCCCTGCGGCGTCAGCTCCACGCCGCGGCCGCTTTTCTGGAACAGCGCGCAGCCCAGCCGGTCCTCCAGCAGCTTGATCTGGCCCGACAGCGTCTGCGGCGTGACGTGCAGTTGCTCGCTGGCGCGCACGATGCCGCCGGCCTTGGCCGCGGCCCAGAAGTAATGCAGATGCTTGAAATTCATGCGGTTTCTGTCGGACGGCAAGCCGCAATATTACGGATAAATCGATGTGAGGGTATCGAAAATTCGACTTTTCTCGAAGTCTTCGCAGAACTACAGTGGTGACAAGCCGCGATACCTTCGGGTACAAACTGCGGTGCTCATCACCTACCAAGGAATCCTCATGAACCAGAATTTCCCGGTCTACGGCACACCGCAATCGACCGATGCGACCACCGCGCAGCGCAACCAGGTGCTGCGCAACACCTACTGGCTGCTGGCCCTGTCGATGCTGCCCACCGTGCTGGGGGCCTGGATCGGCGTCGAGACGGGCATCGCCCGCGCGATGTCGCCCGGCGTCGGCATGGTCGTGTTCTTGGCCGGCGCGTTCGGCTTCATGTTCGCGATCGAGAAGACCAAGAACTCGGCCGCCGGTGTGCCGGTGCTGCTGGCCTTCACCTTCTTCATGGGCGTGATGCTGTCGCGCATGGTCGGCACCGTGCTGGGCCTGGCCAACGGTGCCGGCCTGGTGATGACGGCCTTCGCCGGCACCGGCGCGATCTTCCTCGGCATGGCGACGCTGTCGTCGGTGATCAAGCGCGACCTGTCCTCGATGGGCAAGTGGCTCTTCATCGGCGCGATCATGTTGCTGGTGGCGGGCATCGCCAACTTCTTCCTGCAGTCGAGCGCGCTGATGATCACCCTTGCGGTGCTGGCGATCGGCATCTTCTCGGCCTTCATCCTGTACGACCTGAAGCGTGTGCAGGACGGCCACGAGACCAACTACATCACCGCGACGCTGGGCGTCTACCTGAGCCTCTACAACGTGTTCCAGTCGCTGCTGATGCTGCTGGGCATCGGCGGAGGCCGCGAAGAATGAGCCTCGCGCCACAGGACACCCGGAGCATCGTGACGATCAGCCTGCTGGCGGCCTTCGCCGACGGCGGCAAGCACGAGCGGGAGCGCGAGGAGATCAAGCGTATCGCCGAAGGCCTCTCGGCCGCCGACGGCATCCACCTGCCTACGCTGTACCAGGACGTGCTGATGAAGCGCGTCGCCCTGGCCGACGTGGCCGGCCGGCTGCAGAGCCAGGAGGCCAGGCAGCTGGCCTACGAGATGGCCGTCTGCGTCTGCGATGCCGACGGCACCCAGTCGGCGGCCGAAGTCGCCTTCCTCGGCACGCTGCGGCAGACGCTCGGCCTGGATGCGGAGACCGCCGGCCGCTTCGACGCCGACGCGCAGGCCCTGGCCGCGGTGCCGCTGGCGCCGGCGGCCTCTGCTGCGGCCGCAGCCGGTGCCGCGACCGCTGCGGCCGCCGGTGCCTCCACGCCGATCACCACCATCCCGGCCGACGGCGCGGAGCTCGACAAGTCGATCCTCGACGCCGCCATCCTCAACGGCGCGCTGGAACTGCTGCCCGAGACGCTCTCGACCATGGCCATCATCCCGCTGCAGATGAAGCTGGTCTACCGCATCGGCCAGGCCCACGGCTACCAGCTCGACAGCGGCCATGTGAAGGATTTCCTGGCGACGGTGGGCGTGGGTCTCACCTCGCAGTACCTGGAACAGGCCGGCCGCAAGCTGCTGGGCGGCCTGCTCGGCAAGGTGGGCGGCGGGCTGCTGCGCGGCGTGGGCAACCAGGCCGTCAGCTCCGGCATGAGCTTCGCCAGTACTTACGCGCTGGGGCATGTGGCCAAACGCTACTACGCCGGCGGCCGCACGCTGTCGGCGCAGATGCTGAAGGACGCCTACGCCAGCGTCGCCCAGGAAGCGCAAGGCCTGCAGACGCGTTACCTGCCACAGATCCAGGAGCGTGCCCGCACGCTGGACGCCGGCAAGGTGCTGTCGATGGTGCGCGCGGCCTAGCCGGCACCGCCCAATCGAAAGGCCGCCGGGGCATGCCACGGCGGCCTTTTGCTTCGAGCGAAGGCTGCGGCCCTTCAGAGGGCCGCCGGCCTCACAGTGCCGGAATCCGCAGCTTCTGGCCGGGATAGATCTTGTCCGGGTCGCTCAGCATCGGCTTGTTGGCCTCGAAGATCTTCGGATACTTGTTGGCGTCGCCGTAATACTTCTTGGCGATGGCCGACAGGGTGTCGCCTTTGGCCACGTCGTGGTACTGGGAATCGGCGGCGGCGGCGGCGGCGGCCACGGTGAGCTGGTTGTCCACCTGGGTGACGCTGCTGACGTTGCCGGCGGCCAGGGCGGCCTTCTCGCTGGCTTCCTGCGTCGGGGCCTGGCCGGCCAGGCTGACCTTGGTGGCGGCACCGTCGTAGGTGACCGTCAGGCCGGTGATGCCCAGCTTCTGCGTCTCGATGTACGTCTTGATCGCGGCGCCGGCCTTGGCGTTGAGGTCGTCGGTCGAAGGGGCGGCCGCGGCGGTAGCGGCCGGCGTCGCCGCGTTGGCGTGGCCGAAGAGCTTTTCGCCTGCGTCCTTGATGAAGCTGATGAGACCCATGTGTTTTTCCTTCGGTGCGGTGGTGGTTGCGGAAGCGAACCAATCTAGCCCCGCCGGCGGGCCGACCTGTCAGCGGTTGTCACCCGCGGGAGCAGGATCAGACGGACAGCGGGTCTTCCGCCATCGCCTCCACCTGTTCCTCCAGCATCCGCACCTGGCCGCGCCAGTAGTCGCTGCTGCCGAACCAGGGAAAGTTGATCGCGAAGATCGGATCGTCCCAGCGTCGCGCCAGCCAGGCGCTGTAGTGCAGCAGGCGCAGGGTGCGCAGCGGCTCGATCAGCGCCAGCTCGCGCCGGTCGAAGCGGCGCACCTCCTCGTAGCCGTCGACGAGGGCCGAGAGCTGCCGGGTGCGCTGGCCGCGGTCGCCCGAGAGCAGCATCCACAGGTCCTGCACCGCCGGCCCGGTCCGGGCATCGTCCAGGTCGACGAAGTGCGGCCCGCCGCCCGGCTGCTCCGACGGGGTCCAGAGGATGTTGCCGGGGTGGCAGTCGCCGTGCAGCCGGATCGCGGCCATTGGCAGCGGGCCCTCCGGCGGGCCGTCCGAATAGGCGTCGTCTTCATCGTCGAAAGTGGCCGGGGCCAGCGCGGATAGACGACTTCTAGCTATTGAATTTATAGCAATCTCGACCGCACGGTTCCAATCGCCTCTGACGTCCAACGGAATGAAATCGTGCGACTGCAGCCAAGCCCGGGGTTCGGTCGCGAAGGTTTGCCGGTCGAGCGCCGGCCGGTGGACGAAGGGCCCCGCCGAGCCGACGGTGTGCAGCCGGGCGATGAACCGGCCGATCCACTCCAGCACGTCGAAATCGTCCAGCTCGGGCGGCCGGCCGCCGCGGTTGGGGCTGACGCTGAAGACGAAACCCGCATGGTGGTGGAGCGTGGTGCCGGCGGCCACCAGCGGGGCGACGACGGGCACCTCGGCCACCACCAGTTCGGCGGCGAAGGCGTGCTCTTCGGCGATCTGCGCATCGCTCCATCGGCCGGGGCGGTAGAACTTGGCTACGACCAGGCTGCCGTCCTCCAGCCGCACCTGGTAGACCCGGTTCTCGTAAGAAGAGAGTGCGGTCAGCCGGCCGTCGCCGTAGAAGCCGACCGAGGCCAGGGCATCGAGCACCACGTCGGGCTGCAGGGTTTCGAAGGGGTGTCGGGCGCTGTCTGGGGTGTCTGCTTGCATGCGTGCATTGTGCGCATGCTAAAAAACCGGCGCAGGGCCGGCTTCCTGTGGAATCGCGCGATGGCACCGTACCCAAGGGCCCGGCACAGGTGCATCAGGCGACGACCAGTTCCACTTCGACGTTGTCGCGGGTGGCGTTGGAGTACGGGCACACGTGGTGGGCCGCGTCGACGACCTTCTTCTTCTGCTCG
Organism: Xylophilus ampelinus; assembly: GCF_003217575.1. GTDB lineage: Bacteria > Pseudomonadota > Gammaproteobacteria > Burkholderiales > Burkholderiaceae_C > Xylophilus > Xylophilus ampelinus. The sequence continues at coordinate 25,060 of NZ_QJTC01000009.1, forward strand.
GCGTCGAGGCCGGGCAGGTTGATCTCGAGCTTGACCGCGATGCCGTAGGCGTTGTTCTCGATCGGGCCGAAGGAGACGCTCGCGTCGACCGACACGTCGTCCGGCACCTTCACGCCGACCTTGCCGCTGACGGCCTTCATCGCGCCGATGAAGCAGGCCGAGTAGCCGGCGGCGAACAGCTGCTCGGGATTGGTGCCCGAGCCGCCCGCGCCGCCCATGGCCTTGGGCGTGGACAGGGTCACGCTGAGTGCGCCGTCGTCGGACTTGCTGGTGCCTTCGCGGCCGCCGGTGGTGTGGGCGTGGGCGGTATAGACGACTTTTTCGAGCTTCTTGACCATGGTGCTTCCTTCTGTTTGGATGAGGGGGAGAGACAAAGAAAAAAGTACGCGCTTCGCGCGTCAGGCCGCCGACCGGATCCGGTCGCGCAGCGTCTGCAATTGTCCGGTCAACTCGGCGATCTCGGGCAGAGAACACTGGCTGGCCTGGAGCAGGCAGGCGGGGATGCTGGCGGCGCGCGTCTTCAGGCGGCGGCCGGCAGCGGTAAGGGTGATGTGCACGCGGCGCTCGTCGGCCACGTCGCGCAGCCGGACCAGCAAGCCGGCTGCCTCCATGCGCTTCAACAGCGGGGTAAGAGTGCCCGAGTCGAGCGACAGCCGCGCGCCCAGCTCGGACACCGTCTGGCCGTCCTGTTCCCACAGCACCATCATCGTGAGGTATTGGGGATACGTCAGGCCGAGCTTGTCGAGCTTGGGCTTGTAGAGCTTGGTGATGGCCAGCGACGCCGAGTACAGGGCGAAGCACAGCTGGTGGTCCAGTTGCAGCATCGTGTCGGGGCTGGGGGTCGTGGGCATGGGAGTAATGTAGCGCTCTATCCAATTGTGTGCAATTGAATTACGAAAGACCCTGACGGCACCTGGTGCGGCGTCGGGTGGCACGGTCGGCGTGCGGTCAGCGCACACCGATTACGTTCTACCCGATGTACCACCGCGTCAATAGCGGCAGAGGCCTTCACCGGTCTTGCGGCCCAGGCGGCCGGCAGCCACCATTTCCTTCAGGAGCACTTAGAGCGGCTAACACAACCCTTCTGGCGTCGTTGCCGCACCTTGTCGTACTACTCGTACTCTCTGCGATGCGGCGCCTAGCCAGAACCGCTTCGCTGGGTTGTGTTAGCCGCTCTTAAAGTGTATGACACGCTCTAACGCAACTCGGCCCGGAACCGCCGCTACGTCAGTGCCTATGCCGGCGCGATGGCGAACGAGAGCTGGTCGACCCACGGTGGCATCGCCGCTGCGCTTGTTCGGCGCGTGGGCCTGGAACAGGGGCGAGGGCATCGGCCATTGTGGCAAAGCGGCCCGTGCCCGCACGACGGCGCATGCCCCGGCTTGGATTACAGTGCCCGGTTTCCACCCACCACCGCCCGCGAAAGGCCCCGCTCCCCATGACGACCCCCATCGGCTCGCCCTTGTCTTCTTCGGCCACCCGTGTGATGCTGCTCGGCTCCGGCGAACTGGGCAAGGAGGTGCTGATCGCGCTGCAGCGCCTGGGCGTGGAAACCATCGCGGTCGACCGCTACGAGAACGCGCCCGGCCAGCAGGTGGCCCACCATGCGCGCACCATCACGATGAGCGATCCGTCCCAGCTGAAAGCGCTGATCGAGGCCGAGCGGCCGATGCTGGTGGTGCCCGAGATCGAAGCGATCGCCACCCCGATGCTGCAGGAGCTGGAAGAGGCCGGCACCGTGCGCGTGGTGCCCACCGCCCGGGCCGCCCGCCTGACGATGGACCGCGAAGGCATCCGCCGCCTGGCCGCCGAGACCCTGCGGGTGCCCACCAGCCCCTACCGTTTCTGCGACTCGCTCGAAGAGCTGCAGGGCGCGATCGACGGCGCCGACGGCGAGCCGGGCATCGGCTACCCCTGCATCGTCAAGCCGGTAATGAGCAGCTCGGGCAAGGGCCAGAGCAAGATTTCCGGCCAGTGCGACGTGCAGAACGCCTGGGACTACGCGATGGCCGGCGGCCGGGTCAGCCACGGCCGGGTGATCGTCGAGGGCTTCATCGACTTCGACTACGAGATCACGCTGCTGACGGTGCGCGCCCTGGACTCCGCCGGCGACGTGCGTACCGTCTTTTGCGAGCCGATCGGCCACCTGCAGGTCAGCGGCGACTATGTCGAGAGCTGGCAGCCGCACCCTGTGGCGCCGAAGGCCCTGGCCCGCGCGCAGGACATCGCCCTGGCCGTCACCGGCAACCTGGGCATGACCCGCGACGGCTCGCCCGGCGGCCTGGGCCTGTTCGGGGTGGAGCTGTTCGTCAAGGGCGAGGAGGTCTGGTTCAGCGAGGTCAGCCCCCGGCCGCACGACACCGGCATGGTGACCCTGGCCACCCAGTGGCAGAACGAGTTCGAGCTGCACGCCCGCGCCATCCTGGGCCTGCCGGTCGACACCACCCTGAAGAGCCCGGGCGCCAGCGCGGTGATCTACGGCGGCGTGGACGCCACCGGCATCGTGTTCGACGGCGTAGCCGAGGCCCTGGCCGTGCCGGGCGTGGACCTCCGCCTCTTCGGCAAGCCCGAGAGCTTCGTCAAGCGCCGTATGGGCGTCGCGCTGGCCCACGCCGACACGGTCGAGCAGGCCCGGGCCCGGGCGCTGCAGGCCGCCGAGAAGGTGCGGCCCCGCACGGCCTGATTCCACGATAAAAAGGGCTGCAGCCGGCGCGGGACGCTGGCTAACAGCTATCGATTTCGTAGCAGGCCCGCCGTCGAGCGGCTCTGCACCGGCTTCACTGGAACGCCACCTCCGCGAAGCTGCGCAGCTTGCGGCTGTGCAGCCGGTCGACGCCGCCTTCGCGCAGGATGTCGATCGCCCGGATGCCGATACGCAGGTGCTGGTCGACGCGCTCGCGATAGAAGTGGTTGGCCATGCCGGGCAGCTTGATCTCGCCGTGCAGCGGTTTGTCGCTCACGCAGAGCAGCGTGCCGTAGGGCACCCGGAAGCGGAAGCCGTTGGCCGCGATGGTGGCGCTTTCCATGTCGAGCGCCACCGCGCGGCTCTGGCTGAAGCGGCGCTGGGGCTCGTTCTCGGGCAGCAGCTCCCAGTTGCGGTTGTCGGTGCTGGCCACGGTGCCGGTGCGCATGATGCGCTTGAGCGCCGGGCCGTCGAGGCCGGTCACGTCCTCCACCGCGGTTTCCAGCGCCATCTGGATTTCGGCCAGCGCGGGGATCGGCACCCACAGCGGCAACTCTTCGTCGAGCACATGGTCCTCGCGCACGTAGCCGTGGGCCAGCACGTAGTCGCCCAGGCGCTGGCTGTTGCGCAGGCCGGCGCAGTGGCCCAGCATCATCCAGGCGTGCGGCCGCAGGACGGCGATGTGGTCGGTGATCGTCTTGGCGTTGGACGGGCCCACGCCGATGTTGACCATGGTGATACCGCTGTGGTCGGCCCGCACCAGATGGTAGGCCGGCATCTGCGGCAGGCGCGGCGGCGCGATTCCCGAGGGCTCTTCCAGCATGCGCGCCAGCGCGTCGCCCGTCTCGCCCGGCGGCAGGCCGATGCGCCGGGTGACCACGTTGCCGGGCTCGACGAAGGCGATGTATTCGCCTTCGGGGTCGGCCATGGCGGCATGGCCCAGTCGGACGAACTCGTCGATGTAGAACTGGTAGTTGGTGAACAGCACGAAGTTCTGGAACCACTCGGGCGCGGTGCCGGTGTAGTGGCGCAGCCGGTGCAGCGAGTAGTCGACCCGGGGCGCGGTGAAAAGCGCCAGCGGCTGCGCCTCGCCGGGCAGCGCGCGGCGGGTGCCGTTGGCGATGCCGTCGTCCATCGCGGCCAGGTCGGGCAGATCGAACACGTCGCGCATCAGCATGCGGCGCTCGTCGCTCAGGTTGCCCTCGATGTGGTCGTTCCGCACGAAGGAGAAGTGCACCGGGATCGGCTGGCTGCTGGTGCCCACCTCCAGCTCGACGCCGTGGCTGTTGCCGAGCAGCCGGAACTGCTCGCGGAAATAGCGGGCGAAGAGGTCGGGCCGGGTCAGCGTCGTCTCGAAGGTGCCGGGCCCTTCGACGAAGCCGTAGGCGAGCGACGACGCGGCGCGCGCCACTGTCTCGGTGTGGACGCGGACATAGGGATAGCAGGCCCGGACGTGGCCCGGCAGTGTCTCGCCGGCGACGAAGCGCTGCATCGCGCCCCGCAAATGGGCGAGCCCCGCTTCATAGAGCGACCGGACCTGCGCGAGCGCGGCGTCGGGGTCCGAAAAGCGCTGCTTGGCGACGAAGGGCGGCATGAAAGGTGGCGTGTGCGACATCGAACTATTGTGCAACGTGTAACAGGCGGAAAAGTCCTACAAGGCCGCGCGCCGGGCCCTGACTGCTGGGCGCATGGGGTCTGCCTACATTCAATCCGTCGCTTCTGCATACACACGTTACATGCAGCGCATCCCAAACCGCCTTGACCGGCCCCCTTCCAGGAAGGAAATTTTCATGAGCACGACCGCCACCCTCGCCGCGAACCCTTTCGCCCTGATGATGGAGCCGCAAGCGGTGCTGAAGGCGATGGAACATTCCGATGCCCTGCGCAACCTGAAACTGCGCCGCATCCAGCCACTCGACATTCTGCCCATTCCGAAGAAGGATGCCGCCTCGACCGCCTTCGACAAGGAAATCGACGAAGCCAGCTTCCCACTGTGGCGCGACCTGATCTCCAGCACCGACCCTGATTTCTTCCCGATGCTCTTCAGCTGACACCCGCGGTGGGCAGGCCGCTCGTACGGCCGCATGCAAGACAGGCGCCCTGACTGCGAGGATCGTCCTCGCAGGCGCTGTTGCTTTCCCGGGGGGCGATCGGCCACCCGCACGTCATTCGCCGTCGGGTGCCGGAGTGCGCAGCGTGACCAGCTCCTCGGCCAGGGTCGGGTGGATGCCCACGGTGCTGTCGAACAGCTTCTTGGTTGCACCCGCCCGCAGCGCTACCGCGAAACCCTGCACGATCTCGCCCGCATCCGGCCCGACCACGTGCAGGCCCACGACCAGATCGCTGGCGGCGTCCACCACCAGCTTCACCAAAGTGCGCTCGTCCCGGCCCGACAGGGTGTGGCGCAGGGCGCGGAAGTCGGCTCGGAACAGCGTCACCTTGCCGTACTTCTCACGCGCCGCTGTCTCGGTCAGGCCCACGGTGCCGATGTTCGGATGGGTGAATACAGCAGTGGGCACGTATTCGTAGTCCATGCGGCGCCTGCCGTCGCCGAATAGATGGTCGACCAGCGCCATCGCCTCGCCCAGCGCCACCGGTGTCAGTTGCATGCGCGACGAAACGTCGCCGATCGCATGGATCGACGGCACGTTGGTGCGGTAGTGCGCATCGACCGCGATCGCGCCCTTGTCGGTGGTGCGCAGCGCGACGTTTTCCAGTCCCAGGCCGGTGGTGTTGGCGACCCGGCCGGTGGCGTAGAGCACCGCGTCGGCCTCCAGCTGCCCGCCGCCGGCCAGCGTCAGCAGCAGGCTGCCGTCGTCCTGGCGGACGATCGCCGCGATCTCGCAGTTGAGCCTGATGTCGATGCCGGTCTTGCCCATCTCGGATGCGATGAAGGTCTGCACGTCGTGGTCGAAGCCGCGCAGCAGCCGGCCGCCGCGCTGCACCAGCGTCACCTCGGCGCCGAGGCCGCGGAAGATCGAGGCGAACTCGCAGGCGATGTAGCCGCCGCCGGCCACCACCAGCCGCCGCGGGAACGGGTCGATGTCGAACATCGCCTCGGACGTCAGCACCAGGTCCTTGCCGGGAATGTCGGGCACGTGGGGCCGCCCGCCGGTAGCGACCAGGATGTGGCGGGCGCTGAAGCGCTGCTTGCCCACCACCACCTCGTGCGGCCCGCAGATCTGCGCCCAACCCTCGACGATGCGCACGCCCGCGCTGTGCAGCAACTGGGTGTAGATGTCGTTGAGGCGGCCGATCTCCTTGGCGCGCGCCTTTTTCAGCATGTCGAAGTCGAAGCTGGGCGCCGCCTGCGTCCAGCCGTAGCCGCGCGCTTCCTCGAAGGCCTCGGCATAGCCCGCGGCATAGCTGTAGAGCTTCTTCGGGATGCAGCCCACGTTGACGCAGGTGCCCCCCATGGCCGCCGCCTCGGCGACCGCCACCCGCTGGCCGCGCTGCGCGGCCATGCGCGCGGCCCGCACGCCGCCGCTGCCGGCGCCGATGACGAAGAGGTCGAAGTCGTGTTCTTTCTGCATGGATTTCCCGGGGGAGGCGGGCGGCGCCGCGGAGGGCGGGGGCAAGGGCGCGGCGTCGCGCCCCCCCCGGGAGCCGCCTGGATAATCGGACGATGAACGATACCCGCGATTTGTCCGCCGCATCGACCGCCGATGCCTTCTCCCGCCTGGCGCTGCCGCCCCGCATGCTCGCCAACCTGGAGGCGCTCGGCTACCGGGCGATGACGCCGATCCAGGGCGCCAGCCTGCCGCCCGCGCTGCTCGGCAAGGACCTGATCGCCCAGGCCGCGACCGGCAGCGGCAAGACGGCCGCCTTCGCGCTGGCGCTGCTGGCCAAGCTCAATGCGCGCCGCTTCGCCGTCCAGGCCCTGGTGCTGTGCCCCACCCGTGAACTGGCCGACCAGGTCAGCACCGAGATCCGCCGCCTGGCCCGGGCCGAGGAGAACATCAAGCTGGTGACACTCTGCGGCGGCGTGCCGCTGCGCGCCCAGACCGCCAGCCTGGAGCACGGCGCCCACATCGTGGTCGGCACGCCGGGCCGCATCCTGGACCACCTCGACCGCGGCCACCTCGACCTGTCGGCACTCAACACCCTGGTGCTCGACGAGGCCGACCGGATGCTCGACATGGGCTTCGTCGACGACATCGCCAAGGTGGCACGCCAGTGCCCGCCCGCGCGGCAGACGCTGCTGTTTTCGGCCACCTACCCGGAGGGCATCGCGCGGCTGGCGCAGAAGTTCATGCGCGATCCGCAGCAGGTGACGGTCGAAGCGCAGCACAGCGCCGGCAAGATCCGCCAGCAGTGGTACGAGGTGCGGGAGGACGAGCGGCTGCATGCGGTCTCGCTGCTGCTCAACCATTTCAGGCCGGCCAGCACGCTGGCCTTCTGCAACACCAAGCAGCAGTGCCGCGACTTGGCCGATGTGCTGCATGCCCAGGGTATCCTGGCCCTGGCGCTGCACGGCGAGCTGGAGCAGCGCGACCGCGATCAGGTGCTGGTGCAGTTCGCCAATGCAAGCTGCTCGGTCCTGGTTGCGACCGACGTGGCGGCGCGCGGCCTCGACATCGCGCAGCTGGCGGCGGTTATCAACGTCGACACCACGCCCGACGCGGAGGTGCACATCCACCGCATCGGCCGCACCGGCCGGGGCGATGCCGAAGGCCTTGTGCTCAACCTGGCGAGCTTGAACGAGATGGGCAGCGTGGGCAGGATCGAGCAGCTGCAGGGCCGCGAATCCGAATGGCACGAACTGGGCGAGCTGGTGCCCACCGGCAACGGCCCGCTGGTGCCGCCGATGGCGACGCTGCAGATCGCCGGTGGCCGCAAGGAGAAGATCCGCGCCGGCGACGTGCTGGGCGCATTGACCGGCGAAGCCGGCTTCGCGAAGGACCAGGTCGGCAAGATCAGCGTGAACGATTTCTCGACCTACGTCGCGGTAGACCGCCGCATCGCCCGCGAAGCCGAGAAGCGCCTGTCGGCCGGGCGGATCAAGGGCAAGAGCGTGAAGGTGCGGCTGCTGTAGCGATGGTCGGAGGGCGGCGCGGAAATTTTTTCTGCGCGGGATGCATCCGTCCGCATCCGCCGGGGGTAGTACCGGCAGCGGCACCACAAGCTGCTGTCATCAACCTCTGGAGAAGACCATGCAAAGCCTGTCCCCCACCCGTCGCGTTTTCGCCCGTTCCTCCGCCGTGCTCGGCTCCGTGGCCACTGCCGCACTGCTGGCCGCCTGCGGCTCGATGGCGCCGATGGGCCCTACCGTCCCCTATTCGCAGGCCAGCCTGCCGCCGACGGTGCAGGTGCCTGCCGGCAACAAGGTCGCATGGGAAACCGTCGGCAGCGGCGACATCACCTACGAATGCCGCGACAAGGTCGGCATGCCCGGTCAGACCGAATGGGTCTTCGTCGGCCCCGACGCTGTACTGAAGGACCGCGCCGGCAAGCAGGTCGGCAAGTACTACGGCCCGCCCGCCACCTGGGAAGCCAACGACGGCTCCAAGCTCACCGCCACCCAACTGGCCGTGGCCCCCGCCGGTGCCGGCAACCTGCCGTACCAGCTGGTGAAGGCCAACCCGGCGATGGGCGTCGGCGCCCTGACCGGCGTCACCTACATCCAGCGCGTGGCCCTGAAGGGCGGCGTGGCACCGGCCGACAAGCCCTGCACCGCGATGACCCGGGGCCAGAAAAGCACGGTGAAGTACCAGGCCGACTATATCTTCTGGAAGGCCGCGTAAGCACGATCGAGATATGCCGCCGCAGCTCGGGCCGCGGTGCTTGCGCGGTCTCCGCAACGGCGGCGGTCCGCAATCGTTCGGCAACGGTCGTGATCGGAAGCGGCATCTACGATGCACTGCACTACCATGGGCAGGTCCGCTCCCCGTGGCCGCCGTGGCGTGCATCGGGGCCGATCCCTCTCGCCGCCGCCGACCCGTGCCCGCCAACGACATCTTCGACCACGACGCCGCGCTGCTGGCCTGCGCCCGTGGCGACCGTCTTGCCCTGCAGGGCATCTACGAGCGCGAGTCGCGCTTCCTGATGGGCGTGGCTCTGCGCATCGTGCGTGAGCGCCAACAGGCCGAGGACGTGCTGCACGACGCCTTCGTGTCGATCTGGAGCCGTGCTGCCAGCTTCGACCCCGCCCGGGGCGAAGGCCGCGGTTGGATCTACAGCGTGGTACGCCATGCCGCCCTGAACCGGGTGCGGGCTGGTGTCCGCGAGGTGGCGCTGGACGAGGAGGCGGCCGCCGCAGTCGACGACGAGGCGGCGCTGCAGGCCCATCGCGCCAGCGACGCCTTCGAGCTGCATGCCGACCTGGGCCGGCTGCAGGCGTGTCTGCTGCGCCTGGAACCCGCGCGCCGCGAGTGCATCCTGTATGCCTATCTGGAGGGTTGCTCCCACGGCGAGATCGCCGCACGGCTCAGCACGCCGCTGGGCACGGTGAAGGCCTGGATCCAGCGCGGCATGGGCGCCTTGCGGGAGTGCATGGCATGAGCCGGTCCGTCTCCCGCAGCGCGATGGCGCCGTTTCATCCCCGGCCACGAAAGGCCGCCACCATGAGTACGACCGTCCCACTTCCCGAACCGCAGGACGTCCGCGACGCGATGCGTGCGCTGGCGGCCGAATATGTGCTGGGCACGCTGTCGGCCGAAAGCCGCTGCAGGGTTGAGCAGCGCATGGAGCGCGAGCCCGCCCTGCGCGCCGCCGTGGAAGGCTGGGAGGCGCGCCTGCTGCCCCTGGTCGCCCTGGTGCCGCCGGTGGAAACGTCGCCCGGCGTCTGGGCCCGCATCGCTCAGAGCGTGGACCGCATCGGCGCCGCACCGGAGCCGACACCGCGGCGCGAGGGCGCCGCACGTCCCGCTGCCGGGCCGGGCTGGTGGCGGTCGCTGCCGGTATGGCGCGGCCTGAGCGGTGCAGGCTTCGCCACCGCGGCGGTGCTGGCCGCCCTGCTGGTGCGCCAGCTGCAGGCGCCGGTGCCGATGCCCGAATACATGGTGGTGCTGGTCGCACCGCAGGGGCAGTCGGCCGGCTGGGTGGTGCAGGCCGGCGCCCGTCGGCAGCTCGATCTAATCCCGCTCGCCGATACCGCAGTGCCGACCGAGAAGACGCTGCAGTTCTGGACCAAGGCCGACGGCTGGAACAGACCGCGTTCTCTGGGCCTGGTGGAACCCGGCCATGCGGTGCGCATCCCGCTGGACCGGCTGCCGCCGCTGCAGCCCGACCAGCTGTTCGAGCTGACGCTGGAGCCCGCGGGCGGCTCGCCGCTCGACCGGCCGACCGGGCCGATCCGGTTCAGCGGCCGCGCGGTCAAGGTTACGACCTAGCAGGTAGTACGCGTGCTGCGCCGGCGCAGGGTTGGCTTTCCCTGAGAAGGTGTGAAAGCACCGCAGCGAGCAAGCCCGAGTGCGCGTCTTGGACCGGAGCCGTGCTCTCGTACGGTGAGGACCGCAGGCGCGCGATCGGGCTGCGCAGCAGGTTCGCTCACGCCTTCTCAGCGGACGATGATCTCGACCCGCCGGTTGCGCGGCTCGGCGGTGTTGTCGCGGGTCGGCACTGCCGGCTCCCGCTCGCCGCGCCCGGCGGCCTCGAGCCGGCTGGCCGGGAAGCGGCGCGCGACGAACATGTCGCGCACCTCGTTGGCCCGGCGCAGGGACAGCGTGTCGTTGAGTTCGGTCGCGCCCAGCGTGTCGGTATGGCCGACGATCAGGATCTCGCCGCCCGGGAACTGGGTGGCGGTGTCGAGCACGTTGCCGATGGTGCGGGCCGATTCCGGCGCCAGCTTGGTGGTGCCGGTCAAAAAATAGACCACGAAGCGCTGGCTCTTGGGCGGCGCGCTGGAGAAGAGCGGCGCATAGCCCTGTCGCACCGCGCCCGCCTCGAGCTGCTGTACCTGCGGCGCCTTGCCGGCGCTGGCGCTGGCCTGCGCATACGGCGTGTCGATCTTCAGTTGCGCATCGCCCGAGCGCAGCACCACTGCCGACGGCGAGCCGTCTTCCTGCGGCAGCAGCACCACCCGGGTGGTGGGACCCGCGGGCGGCGGTGGGGGCGGGGCGGCGCAGCCGGCGGCCAGAACCGTCAGGGCCACCAGGGCCGGGGCGTACAGGGGGCGCAGATTCACTTGGCCGCCTCAGCCTCGGCCACTTCGACGATGAAGTCGGTACCCAGGATGCCGACGGTCGAGGTGGGTGTTTCCACCTGGACGGCCTCGGGCCGCTTCTTGCCGATCAGGCCGGTGACCATGCGCATCGTGCCGCGCAGCAGCGACACGCCCATGTTGCCGTCGTGCGTGGTCGAGTCGAAGGCGAAGGATTTCAGCTCCATCTGGCTCTGCGGCCCGATGACCATGACCGAGCCGTCGCGCAGCACCACGCTGGCCGAGCCGTCCGCCCCGGTGACGATGCGGTCGGCGGCGTTGAGCGCATCGCCCGACTGCAGCGGGCGCTCGCCCCTGGCGTTCTGCACCATCACGGCGCCGCCGACGACCTTGGCGGTGCCTGCGCGGACATGCTGGGCCGCGGCGGAACCTGCGGCCGTGGCCGCAAAGACGGCCACCAGGGATAAAAGGCTTGTAATCTTCATGGTCTGCTCCTCACACATGCGGTCGCGAATGCTACGTCAGTCTGCAATCCATATGATCTTGTTGCTTTTTGTTGCATTCTGCCTCGATTTTGCGCCGACCCGGACGCCTACGGCCGGGCCCTGCCGGTGATCTGTTTGCTGCAGCGGGTGAGCGAAGCCGAAGTCCGCATCGGTGGCGAGCCGGTCGGCCGGATCGGCCACGGGCTGTTGCTGCTGCTCTGCGCCGAGCGGAGCGACACCGACGCGGAAGCCGAGCGGCTCCTGGCCAAGCTCCTGAAGCTGCGCATTTTCCCGGACGCCGACGGCAAGATGAACCGCAGCGTACAAGAGGTGGCGGGCGGCCTGCTCGTCGTGAGCCAGTTCACCCTGGCGGCCGATACCTCCGGCGGCACCCGCCCCGGTTTTTCGCGCGCCGCGCCGCCGGCCGAGGGGGAACGGCTGTACGACCACTTCGTGGCCCGGGCCCGCGCGCTGCATCCGGTGGTGCAGACCGGCCGCTTCGGCGCCGACATGCGGGTGCAGCTCGTCAACGACGGGCCGGTGACCATTCCGCTGACGGTACGCCCGGCGTAGCGCCGGGCTCTAAAGTGCCGGTTCTCCGCTGCCGGAGCCGTCGGCGCGGAGGCCTGCTGCGACTGCGGCTGCGGGTGCGGCGCCTGAGAGCCGCTGCTGCACCCAGGCGCACCAGGCCGCCACCGCCGCATCGCCCTTGCGGGCCGGGGCCGCGGCGCCCCCGGCGGCGGCCAGGTGCGGCCAGCGTTGCAGGCATTCGCGGCAGATGCTGGTGAGCTGCCACAGCGCTTCACGGCCCATCACCACCGCTTCGGCCACCTGCTGGTCGTCGCCGCCGCCCTGGTCGAGCAGGTAGGCCGGCTGGTCGGGGTGGGTGCCGGCTTCGATCAAAATCTGCCGCAGGCCGGCCATGCGCGCGGCCATCCAGTGGGCGGGGGAATCGCCCGGGCCGGTCGGCAGGGCGGCCTTCCAGTCGGCCCATTGCTCGAACGCCTCGGCCAGCAGGCGCAACTGGTGGGCGGCCAGTTCGGCGTCGCCCGCGCTCGCGACGGGAATCGCGTCCTGCAGCAGGCCGAGCAGTTCGGCCGTCAGCACCTTCGGAAAGGCGCGCTGGTTGAGCTGCAGCACCAGCGCCAGGTGGTGGGGCGAGGCCTCGCCGAACTTGTGCGCCATCGCGGCGACGAGTTCGGCCGACAGCAGCACCTGCCCCAGCGGCGAGATGTCGGCGGCCTTGGCGCCGCGCGGATAGCCGCTGCCGTCGAGCCGCTCGTGGTGCTCGAAGACGGCGGTCACCGCATCTTCGGCATACACCTTCTGGGCGCGCAGCAGGATCATCGAGGTGATCGGGTGCGCCCGCAGGTGGCGGCGCTCGGCGTCGGCCATGGTGCGCTGGGCCTGCAGCCAGACCTGGTCCATGTGCAGCATGCCCAGGTCGCGCAGCAGGCTGGCGGCGGCCAGCGACTGCATCTGCGCGGCCGGCAGCTTCAGGCGGGTGCCCAGGTACAGCGCCACCAGCAGCGCCTGCAGGCCCTGCTGCAGCAGCGCCGGGTGCTGGTCGCGCATGAGGGTTAGCTTGAGGGCGACCGGCGCCGGCAACGGCACCGCGCGCAGCGGCAGCACCATCGGGTCGGGGGTGCCCAGCCGGGCGGCCATCCGCCGGGGCAGCGGGGCGCTGGTGCAGAGGCCGCGCGCCATCGTCTCCAGTTCGGGCAGGCCCAGCATGCCTTCGACCGCCATGTGCTGGTCGATCGATTCGCTCAGTCGGTGCTGCAGGAGCCGGTCGTACAGGTTGCGGTCGATCCGCGCGCCCTTCTCGATCAGCTTGGTGCCGTTGACCGCATAGATCGCGTCGTGGGCGCTGACGACGCGGGCATCGCAGAAGTCGCCCAGGGCGCGGCGGTAGTGGCTCTCGTCGAGCGCTTCGGGCGGAATGGCGGGGGCGGTCATCGCGAAGGGTGGCGTCCGTTCGGTACAGGCCTGGGGCCGATGGGCTTGACCCTATCAGAAACGGTTTTCGCCTCCGGGCGCGGGTGCCTCCTGGCCGGAGCCCGTGCACTGCAGGTTTCGTGCCGCGCTCAGTACGGGCTGGGATAGCCGAGGGCGGCCAGGATCTCCACCTCGCGCGCTTCCATCGCCTCGGCGTCTTCGTCGCCCGTCTCGTGGTCCCAGCCCTGGGCATGCAGGGTGCCGTGCACCAGCAGGTGGGCGTAGTGCGCCTCGAGCGACTTGCCGTTCTCGGCGGCCTCGCGCGCCACCACCGGCGCGCAGAGCACCAGGTCGGCGGTCACCACCGGCTCCCGGGTGTAGTCGAAAGTCAGCACGTTGGTGGCGTAGTCCTTGCCGCGGTAGCTGCGGTTGAGCGACCGGCCTTCCTCGGCCTCGACGATCCGCACGGTGATCTCGCCCTCGGCCTCCAGCGCGTGGCGGATCCAGCGCGCGACGCGGTGGCGAGGCAGGGCGGCCCGGTGCACGGACGCGTCATGGAAGCGGGCGAACTGCAAGGAGAGCGACAGTGGATTCAACATGAAATCGGCTTCCAGCCGGCGCCGTTCGCCGACCTATAGCTATTTAATTGATAGCAAAGGCGTGGGCGGATCAGTCGCGGCGCCGGGCGGCGGCCGCGCTCGGCCGGCTGGCGGCGTCGTAGGCGTCGACGATGCGCGCGACCAGCGGGTGGCGCACCACGTCGGCGGTGGTGAAGCGGGTCACCGCGATGCCCTTGGTGCGCTTCAATACCCGCTCGGCGTCGATCAGGCCGCTCATCGCGCCCTTGGGCAGGTCGATCTGGCTCACATCGCCGGTGACGACCGCCTTGGCGCCGAAGCCGATGCGGGTCAGGAACATCTTCATCTGCTCGGGCGTGGTGTTCTGCGCCTCGTCCAGGATCACGAAGGCGTTGGTCAGCGTGCGGCCGCGCATGAAGGCCAGCGGCGCGATCTCGAGCGCATTGCGCTCGAAGGCTTTCTGCACCCGGTCGTAGCCCATCAGGTCGTAGAGCGCGTCGTAGAGCGGCCGCAGGTACGGGTCGACCTTCTGGCTCAGGTCGCCGGGCAGGAAGCCCAGCCGCTCGCCCGCTTCCACCGCCGGCCGGGTCAGCACGATGCGCTGCACCGCGCTGCGCTCCAGCGCATCCACCGCGCAGGCCACCGCCAGGTAGGTCTTGCCGGTGCCGGCCGGGCCGATGCCGAAGGTGATGTCGTGGCCGGCGATTTTCTCGAGGTACGTCGCCTGGGTGGGCGTGCGGGCGCGCAGGTCGGTGCGGCGGGTGGTCAGGGTGATGTCGCCGCCCGGAAGCTCGGCCGTCGCCGCATCGCCCGCCAGCATCAGCTGCAGCGTGCCGGGCGCGACCGGCCGCTCGGCCATCTCGTAGACCGCCTGCAGCACCTCCATCGCCTGCTGCGCACGGGCCTTGGGGCCGTCGATCTTGAACTGCTCGTGCCGGTGCGCGATCTTCACGTCCAGCGCGCGCTCGATAGTGCGCAGATGCTCGTCCATCGCGCCGCAGAGGTTGGCGAGGCGGGCGTTGTTGAGGGGGGTGAAGGTGTGGCGGGCGATCATGGGGGACTTGCGGGTAGGACTGGTATTGTCACAGCCTCTGAAGAGGTCGGTGCATATGAATGTGCCGGTAGGCGTGAGTGTCTCGGCACGTCGAATACATGCATAGAACGAAGGAACGATATGGCGATTCTTGAAGGGATTCGGATTCAAAATTTTCGGTCGCTAAAAGACGTGACGTTAGGCCAGACCTTTGAGCGGCGAAAGGTACATGTATTGCCTCGATTGGTCGCGTTGATCGGCGCCAATGGTGTGGGCAAGTCAACATTACTCGACGCACTTGGATTTTTGGGAGACTGCTTAGGGGAGGGCGTTGAAGCTGCTTGCGACAAGCCGCACAGAGGTGGATTTGAGCGAATCCGAACATTGGGGGCTGACGAACCGATCAAGTTTGAAGTTCGTTATCGACGCATAGCAAGTGAGCGTCCGATCAGCTATAGCCTGCACATCGATCTCGATAAGCACGGCCGAACTGTCGTTGTGTACGAAAGACTGAGGCAGCGCCGTTTCGGTAGTCCTAATGGGCCACCTTACACGTTCTTGGAACTGGAGCATGGCGAAGGCTATGCCTGTACTGGTCAGGAGTTAGATGGCAAGGAAGGAAAGGAGCGTTCTACCGTCAAGATGAGCGACCGCCAGGTACTTGGTATATCGACACTGGGGACCTTGGTCGATCATCCGCGTATCGGCGCATTTCGCGAGTTTCTTGCTGGATGGTACCTTTCGTATTTTGTGCCAGAGCTGGCACGTAGCCAGCCTATGGCCGGAGCCGATCCACACCTGAATCGTCGTGGTGACAATTTAGCCAAGTATTTGCAGTACATCGAGCGAGAAAAGCCTAGCGGGTTCAAAGCCGCGCTTGACCTGATTGCGCAGAAGCTTCCAGGAATTGAAGCGATTAAATGGACGCGTGCCCCCGATCGAAGATTGCTCTTGGAGTTTCATTCCAAGGGCTATGACAAGCCGTTTTTTCAGCAAGACATGTCTGACGGATCTTTGAAACTGCTGGCATATCTATTGCTGATGGAGGATCCAGATCCGGCACCTCTTGTAGGTATCGAGGAGCCAGAAAATGGGCTGCATCACCAACTGCTCATGTTGTTGGCTGGTGAATTAAAGGCGTTTTCTAGTCAAGCTAAGGGCCCACAGGTGCTGGTTACAACGCATTCACCAAACTTTGTGGATGCACTAACGCCGCAGGAGGTTTGGATTCTTGACAAAAAGGACGATGGTTTTTCAACCCTAACCAGGGCTGCAGACCTCCCGGATATACAGGCTTTGTTCGATGAAGGTATTCCAATGGGAAGTCTTTGGTACAGCAACCATTTTGGGATTGGCAATCCATGAGTTGGATCGAAGTTTGCGTCGAAGGCGCATCGGACGTGCCGGCCGTTCGAGAGGTACTGACTAGAAGATTTGGACTTGCCGAAAATATTAACTTTCGGATCCATGCACACCGGGGTAAAGGACGTCTGCCAACCAATCCTCTTAAACCTCCTGAAATCAGGCATCAGGGCCTGCTTGACGTGCTGCCTGCCAAGCTGCGCGGATGGGGTAAATCGTTGCCTCAAAATGCTGCGGTGCTGGTTGTCGTGGACGTGGACGACACGCCGTGCCACTCGCTTTTATCGGATTTGCAGCAGATGCTTAAGGCGTTACCCGCCCCCGTCCCTCGAGTTCTTTTTAGGCTGGCGATTGAAGAAACCGAAAGTTGGTTCATCGCTGATATTCCAGCGATGAAGAAAGCATATCCAGGAAAACTTAAAGTGGCGAAGTTAACCGGCATTTTGCCAGACTCGATTATTGGTGCTAGCGAACGGCTGGCCGGGTCCATCGGCATTCCTCCTGATACCGTGACGGGGTTGACAAAAATGCAGTGGGCGCAGCGCATCGTTCCGCATCTTAATTTGCAAGACGCTCCATCACCCAGCTTGCGTAAGTTGGTTTCAGGAGTTGAACGACTTCTTGACGAGGTTGGCAAATCCAAGCCGGCTATCGGCAATTTTTAAGGCAGAGGCACGAATTTATTGAGGCACAACGACCTTGGTCTGTTTGGCGTAGCAACAGGTTCCTATCGGCCGTACACGGCAGGCGATCCAATCAGCAGCAGCCTTAAAAGGCTTAGAAACTTCCACCGTTCCTACACCGTCCCGTCGTCCAACTCCCCCCGCGCCAGATGCGCGTCGTCGGCCCAGCCCACCAGGCTGAGCCCGTCCGGCGTCCACAGCAGCCGGTTGATCGCCGCGTTGCCCACCTTCCACGTGCGGGGCGCCTGCAGCTCCTGGCGGGTGGCGGCGCGGTAGAGCACGTCGAGCACGCCGCCGTGGCCGACCACGACCACCTGCTCGCCGGGGTGGCGGGCGGCGATCGCATGCACCGTCTCGACCACCCGCTCGCGGAACACGATCAGCGATTCGCCGGTGCCGCCGGGCACGAAGGCCGGCTCGCGGGTGCGCCAGCGGCGGGCGTCGTCGGGCAGGGTGGCGTGGATCTCGTCGAAGGTCAGGCCCTCGAAGCTGCCGAAGGCGCGCTCCCGCAGGCCGGTGCGGGCCTGCACCGGCAGGCCTTGCGATTGGGCGACGTGCTCGGCGGTGCGGTGGGCGCGCAGCAGGTCGCTGGCGTAGACGGCGGCGATCGGCTCGTCGGCCAGGGCCTCGGCCAGGCGCGCGGCCTGCCATTCGCCGGTGTCGTTCAGGGGAATGTCGATCTGGCCCTGGATGCGGGTGTCGACGTTCCAGGCAGTCTCGCCGTGGCGGATGGCAATGATGCGGGTGGCGTGCATAGAGGCGGGCTGCTGCGCCGCCGGGGGTGGCGTCGCATCCGGCAGGCGGTGCGCCTCAGGATAGCAGCCGGCCCGGGTTTTCTGCGCCGGCGATCGGCCCGAAGGTGACCGGCGTGCGACTCGGCCGATGCGGCGCTTTGCGCCGGCCGGCCGGTCAGCCGGTCAGCGCGGAATCTCGACGTTGACCCGGCGCACGCCCAACGGCGCGTGGGGGAAGCCGTGCAGCGCCGAGTCGAACATCACCGCCAGCACCTGCGCGTCGGCGGGCTGCAGGCTGTCGTGGTCGGCATGGGTTTCGTAGACCACGGTGCCGCTGGAGAGGTCGCGCACCAGCAGGTTGATCTGCTGCCGGTACAGGATGCGGTCGGGGAAGCCCCATCCGCCGCCGTAGCCGTAGCCGCCGAACCCGCCGTAGCCGTAGCGCCGGCCGTAGAAGCCGCCGCCGTAGCCCCATCCCGGGCCGCTGCGCCACGGGTCGTAGCTGATCTCGCGCCGGGCGCTCAGGCCGACCTGGACGCTGTACTTCGGGTTGGCCTCGTCCTGCCTCAGGCCCACCCGCTCCAGCGCGCCGGCGGCGATCTGTTCCAGCGGCGTCTGCTGGGCGGCGCCGGCCAGTTGCTGCGAGGGCAGGCGCTCGAACCGGTAGGTGGCACCGGCCGGAATGGTGGCGACGGTGGAGAACGCCTGAACGTCGGTATCGACCAGGCGGGCGGTGGAGCAGCCCGCCAGCGCGGCGGCGGCGAGGAGGGCGAGTACGACGGAGATGCGCGGCATGGAAAGCCTCCCGATGGGTGTCAGATCTGCACGATGCTCAGGCTGGCGGGCCGGGCGGGCGCGAAGGTTTCGGGATCGAAGGCATTGTCGCCGTCCTCGCTGGCGATGCCGGTCGCTTTCAGACCTTTGAAGTCGTGCAAGGTTCCGTCGAGCAGGTGCGAGGGCGCGACGTTCTGCAGCGCGCCGAACATGCTCTCGATGCGTCCGGGAAACTTCTTCTCCCATTCGCGCAGCATCTCGGCGACCTGCTTGCGCTGCAGGTTCTCCTGGCTGCCGCACAGGGTGCAGGGGATCAGCGGGAACTGCCGGTGCGCGGCCCAGCGCACAAGGTCCTTCTCGGCCACGTAGGCCAGGGGCCGGATCACGATGTGCTTGCCGTCGTCGCTCACCAGCTTGGGCGGCATGCTCTTCAACTTGCCGCCGAAGAACATGTTGAGGAAGAAGGTCTGCAGCATGTCGTCGCGGTGGTGGCCCAGCGCGATCTTGGTGGCGCCCAGTTCGTCGGCCACCCGGTACAGGATGCCGCGACGCAGCCGGCTGCACAGGCCGCAGGTGGTCTTGCCCCCGGGGATGACGCGCTTGACGATGCTGTAGGTGTCCTGGTTCTCGATGTGGAAGGGCACGCCGGTCTTGGCCAGGTATTCGGGCAGCACATGCTCCGGAAAACCCGGCTGCTTCTGGTCGAGGTTGACCGCGACGATGTCGAACCGGATCGGCGCGCGGGCCTTGAGCTTCAGGAGGAGGTCGAGCATCGCGTAGCTGTCCTTGCCGCCCGACATGCAGACCATGACCTTGTCGCCTTCCTCGACCATGTTGTAGTCGACGATGGCACGGCCCATCTCGCGGCAGAGGCGCTTCTCGAGCTTGTGGGTTTCGCGCTCGATCTTGAAATCGTGCGAGGCGGGGGCCGCGAGGGTGGCGGCGGAAGGGGTGTCTTCGTGGGTCCAGACGGCGCTCATGCGGCCTCCGAGGGGGTGGGTGCGAGATGCAGCCAGTGCAGGTCGGGGAAGCGCGCGAAGTCGGCATCGAAGCTGACCAGGCGCAGATGGGCGGCGGATGCGAATGCAGCGAGGTAGGCGTCCGTCCACATCCTGGCAGGCCAGCGCAGGGTATCGGTCCAGCACGCCAGCAGCGCGTCGAGACCGGTGGGCTCGGCTTCCATTGCGACGCCGGGCTGTGCCAGCACCTGCTGCCCGGCGAGCCACACGCTGCGGATGTCGAGCGCCCGGTCGCGCATCGCCGCGGGCTGGCTCAGGATGCGCAGCATGCCCAGGTGCGTCGTTCGGCAGAAGCGCAGGCGCCGTCCGGAGGCCGCACGCCAGTAGGCGGCAGCGGCGGCATGGTGTGGATGGTCGGGCGCACCCAGGGCCACCCATACGTTGACGTCGGGCAGGTCGCCCAGGGTCAGTACGCTCACCGTTGGCCGCGCATCAGTGCCAGGGAACGGGCGTCCTCTTCGGCCGTGGCCAGTTCCATGAGGCCGGCGTTGCTCAGCAATTCGGCTGGAACGGGAAAAGGCTGGCCGGTGGCGGGAATCAACACCGGAAACGGTGCGCGCTCCGTCGGCTCTGCAGGCGTCGGCTCGGACAGCCCACGCTGCACCAGCCGGATCACCAAGTCCTTGAGCGAGGTGCCGTCGAGTGCCGCGCGGGCCTTGAGCATACGGAACAGGGGATCGGGAAGGTCGAGGGTGGTTCTCATGCCGACATTTTAGTGCGGATATGTTTTTGTGTGAATGTGACAGATCGGCTTACCACTGCCCCGTCTCCACCCGGATCGCCACCTCGCAGTCGTCGAAGATCTCCAGCTTTGCGATCTTCACCCGCACGCCGAGCACGCCCGGCAGCTGCATCAGCCGCAGCGACACCTTGCCGATCAGGCTCTCCAGCAGGTTGACGTGTACCGCGGTGCACTCGTCGATGACGATCTTGCGTACCTTGCGGTAGTCCAGCACTTGCAGGATTTCGTCGTCGTGCGGCAGCAGGTCCTGCGTGCCCAGGTTGAGTTCGGCATCGACCCGGATCGGCTGCGGCACGGTCTTCTCCTGCTCCAGGATGCCCAGCTTGGCGTCGAAGCGCAGGCCGGTGAGGGTGAGGATCTGGGTGCCTTTGGTGGTGGACATGGGTGACAAGCCTTAAAAAAAACGGAGGCAGAAACGGGGCGGTATTTTTTCCGAGGGTGCCGCGGATCCGGCTCCGCCGGTCCGCCAGCACCGCCCCCGGAAGGGGGTTGGCGAAGACACGCAGTGCGCAGCCTGGGGGAGAGCTACATCAAGCTGAAATCGCGCTCGAACTTCATCAGGTGCTGGCCGCCGTCGACCAGCAGGGTGGTACCGGTGATCGAGCGGTTCTCCAGCGCGAATTTCACCGTCGCCACCACGTCCTCGGCCGAGGACGAGCGCCCGAGCGGCGACAGCCGGTGCAGGGCGGCGAACTTGTCGTCGCTGAGCATGTGGCTGGCGAGCGTCAGGCCCGGCGCCACGCCCACCACCCGCAGCACCGGGGCCAGCGCCTGGGCGAGCAGGGTGTTGGCGGCTTCCAGCGCGGCCTTCGACAGGGTGTAGCTCAAAAAATCGGGGTTGGGGTTCCACAGCTTCTGGTCGAGCAGGTTGACCACCACGCCGTCCCCCGGCGCCGATCCGCGCGTCTGCAAATGCGCGTGCAGCGCTTGGGCCAGCAGGATCGGCGCGGCGGTGTTGCAGCGCAGGTGCCGCTCCAGCGCGTCGAAGCCGAAGCTCCGCGCATCGTCGTGCTCGAAGAGCGATGCGTTGTTGACCACCGCGTCCAGACCGCCGAAGTGCGCGACCACCCGCGGCACCAGGCCGCGCACCGCCGCCTCGTCCTGCAAATCCGCATGAAAAAGGGCTGCGGCCGGCGGATGGCGCCGGCATTCAGCTATAGTTTCGATAGCGTCCACCTCGGAGTGCCGATAGTGCACCGCCACCTGCCAGCCGCTGGCTGCCAGGGCCAGCGCGATTTCGCGGCCCAGGCGCCGGCTCGCGCCGGTGACGAGCACGGTGCGTGCGGCGGGCGAAGGGTCTGTGGGGGCGGGCAGCACGGGGGGACAATCCGGGGATGACGACGAGACCCGAGAGTTTATCGACCGGCCCCGCGGCCGACGCCGCCGACCACCGCGATGCGCTGCACGCCACCATCGCCGACGCGATCGCCCGGGCCGGCGGCTGGATCGGCTTTGACCGCTTCATGGCGCTGGCGCTCTACGCGCCGGGCCTGGGCTACTACGACCGGGCCGGCCCCAAGTTCGGCACCATGCCCCGCTCGGGCAGCGATTTCGTCACCGCGCCCGAGCTGTCACCGCTCTTCGGCCGCGCCCTGGCCGCCCAGGTGGCCGAGGCGCTGGCCGCCACCGGCACCGACGAGGTCTGGGAGTTCGGCGCCGGCTCCGGCGCGCTGGCCGCCCAGTTGCTCGACGCGCTCCGAGCGCGGTGCGTGGCGCTGCGCCGCTATGTGATCGTCGACCTGTCGGGCAGCCTGCGCGCCCGCCAGCAGGCCCGGCTGGCCGGCTGGGGCGACACGGTGCAGTGGCTGCATGCGCTGCCCGAGAAATTCGCGGGCGTAGTGGTCGGCAACGAGGTGCTCGACGCGATGCCGGTCCAGCTGCTGGCCCGCCACGGCGGGCAGGCCGGCGGCACCTGGCACGAGCGCGGCGTGGTGCTGGCGCCCGAGGGCGGCTTTGCTTGGCAGGACCGGGCGACCGAGCTGCGCCCGCCGGTCGAGATCGCAGGCCCGCAGGACTATCTGACCGAGATTCAACCCCAGGGCCAGGCCTTCGTCCGCACCCTGGCCGACCGGCTGGAGCGTGGCGCCGCCTTCCTGCTCGACTACGGCTTTCCCGAGGCCGAGTACTACCACCCCCAGCGCCACATGGGCACCGTGATGTGCCACCGCGCCCACCGGGCCGACGGCGATCCGCTGGCCGACGTGGGCGACAAGGACATCACCGCCCACGTCGACTTCACCGGCATCGCCGTCGCCGCGCAGGAGGCCGGGCTGGAGGTGCTGGGCTACACCACGCAGGCCCGCTTCCTCTACAACTGCGGCCTGGGCCCGCTGCTCGACGCCGCCCCGCCGGCCGAGCGCGCGGCCGCGACCAAGCTGGTCAACGAGCACGAGATGGGCGAGTTCTTCAAGGTGCTGGCCCTGGGCGCCGGCACCGCCTGGGAGCCCATGGGATTCGCGCGGGGCGACCGGACGCACCGGCTGTAGCGTTCCGGTCGCTCGCAGGTCGGCACGCCGCAGCATGGCGCCCGCCCGCCCGCCCGCCCGCCCGCCCGCCCGCCCGTCGGTCGGTCGGTCGGTTTCTGCATTAGCAAGCGCGGAAACAGCGTTTTGCAAAAGCCGCGGTGCTTCATACATTGAACGCATGTCCGCTGTGCTCACTCCCTCGCCCGTCGTGGCTCCGGCGTCTCTCGATATCCGGCCTTTGCCCGGCGCCCTGGGCGCCGAGGTGCTGGGGCTGGACCTGTCGCGTCCGCTGCCAGAGGCCGATTTCCACCGCATCCACCAGGCCCACCTCGACCACCATGTGCTGGTGTTCCGCGACCAGCGCATCTCGCCGGCCGAGCAGGTGGACTTCAGCAGGCGCTTCGGCCCGCTGCAGATCCATGTGCTGAAGAACTTTCAGCTGGCGGGCCATCCCGAGATCCTGATCGTCTCCAACATCCTCAACGACGCCGGCCAGCCGCTCGGCCTGGGCGATGCGGGCCACTATTGGCACTCCGACCTGTCGTACAAGGACAAGCCCAGCCTGGGTTCGCTGCTGCATGCGCAGGAGTTGCCGAGCGAAGGCGGCGACACGCTGTTTGCCGACCAGCACGCCGCCTACGACGCGCTGCCCGAGGACCTCAAGGCGCGCATCGCGCCCCTGCAGGCCGAGCACAGCTATCTGGCCAAGTACGAGGAGCTGCGGGCCAGGAGCCCCTGGCGGCCGAAGCTGACGCAGGCGCAGATCGACGAGGTGGCGCCCGCCGTCCATCCGGTGGTGCGCACCCATCCGGAGACGGGGCGCAAGGCGCTGTTCGTCAGCGAGCATTTCACGACGCGCATCCTGGGGCTGCCCGAGGACGAGAGCCGGGCGTTGCTCGACGAGCTGTTCGCGCACAGCGTGCAGCCGTACTTCTTGTACCGGCACGTCTGGCGGCCGCACGACATGGTGTTCTGGGACAACCGGTCGGTGATGCACCTGGCCGCAGGAACGCCGGACCATCTGCGGCGCAAGCTCTACCGCACCACCGTCGAAGGCGACCGCCCCTTTTGAAGCGGGGCATTCGCCTGCTGCGCAGGCCGATCTCGCGTCTGCGGTCCTCACCGTACGGGAGTACGGCTCCGGTCCTCGGCGCGATCTAGGCCCGCTCGCTACGGCGACTGCCCCACTTCAAGCCCCTGCGCGGGGACTCGCTTCGCATCGGGGCGGCTCGCTGCGCATCGCCTTTTGTTTTTCCGACGCGCTTTCATTGCGTCGGCGCTTCGGCTTTTCTACTCATCCATCAGAGAGCACCATGACCACACTGCACCGTCGCCGATTCGCCCGCAAGGCGGCCTCCGTTCTCACTGCCGCGGGCCTGCTGGCCGCGGGGCTGGGCGTATCGACCGCGGTGCGGGCCGAGGGGCAGTTGCGGATCGCGGAGCAGTTCGGGATCGTGTATTTGCTGCTCAACGTGGCGCAGGACCAGAAGCTGATCGAGAAGCACGGCAAGGCGGCGGGGGTGGACATCAAGGTCGAATTTTTGAAGCTCTCGGGCGGCTCGGCCGTCAACGATGCGCTGCTGTCGGGCAGCATCGACCTGGCGGGCGCGGGCGTGGGGCCGCTGTTCACGCTGTGGGACCGCACCAAGGGCCGGCAGAACGTCAAGGGCGTGGCCTCGCTCGGCAACTTTCCGTACTACCTGGTCAGCAACAATCCCGCGGTGAAGACGATCGCCGACTTCACCGACAAGGACCGCATCGCGGTGCCGGCCGTCGGCGTGTCGGTGCAGTCGCGGGTGCTGCAGTTCGCCTCGGCCAAGCTGTGGGGCGACAAGGCGTTCGCGAAGCTCGACAAGATCAGCGTCGCGGTGCCGCACCCGGATGCGGCCGCCGCGATCATCAAGGGCGGCACCGAGATCACCGGCCACTTCGGCAACCCGCCGTTCCAGGAGCAGGAACTGGCCGGCAACCCGAATGCCAAGATCGTGCTCAAGTCCTACGACGTGCTGGGCGGCCCCGCCTCGGCCACGGTGCTCTACGCGACCGAGAAATTCCGCGCCGAGAACCCGAAGACCTACAAGGCCTTCCTCGACGCCCTCGACGAGGCTGCGAAATTCATCGCCGCCCACCCGGACAAGGCGGCCGACACCTACCTGAAGGTGACCGGCGCCAAGACCGACCGGGCGCTGCTGCTGCAGATCATCCGCAACCCCGAGGTGCAGTTCAAGATCCAACCGGAGAACACGCTGGCGCTCGGCCAGTTCATGCACCGGGTGGGCGCGATCAGGAACGCGCCTACCGACCTGAAGGACTATTTCTTCGACGATGCGGCCACCGCGGGCGGCAACTGAGATGGCGCAGAAAGCCCTGCTGCGCGTCGAAGATGTCAGCATCGACTATCGCACCCGCCAGCGGGTGGTGCGGGCCACGCACCGCGTCGGCTTCGAGGTGCACGAGGCCGACCGCTTCGTGCTGCTGGGGGCGTCGGGCTGCGGCAAGTCGACGCTGCTCAAGTCGATCGCCGGCTTCATCCCGCCGGCCGAGGGCCGCATCGTGCTGGGCGGCACGCCGGTCGCCCGGCCCGGCCCCGACCGGGTGGTGGTGTTCCAGGAGTTCGACCAGCTGCCGCCCTGGAAGACGGTGCGCGAGAACGTCATGTTCCCGCTGCTCGCCTCGCGCCGGGTGAACCGCCGCGAGGCGGCCGA
The DNA here is from genome assembly GCF_003217575.1 of Xylophilus ampelinus. GTDB lineage: Bacteria > Pseudomonadota > Gammaproteobacteria > Burkholderiales > Burkholderiaceae_C > Xylophilus > Xylophilus ampelinus. Next base: position 50,362 of record NZ_QJTC01000009.1, read on the forward strand.
GCGGGCCGCGCTCTACCTCGACAAGGTGGGCCTGTCGAAGTTCGCCGACGTGCATCCGCACCAGCTCTCGGGCGGCATGAAGCAGCGGGTGGCGATCGCCCGCGCGCTGGCGATGCAGCCGCGGGTGCTGCTGATGGACGAGCCGTTCGCCGCGCTGGATGCGCTCACCCGCCGCCGCATGCAGGAAGAGCTGCTGGGCCTGTGGGACGAGTTCCGCTTCACCCTGATCTTCGTCACCCATTCGATCGAAGAGGCGCTGGTGGTGGGCAACCGCATCGCGATCCTGTCGCCGCACCCGGGCCGGCTGCGGGCCGAGCTCAACAGCCACCAGTTCGGGCTGCACAGCCTGGGCGGCGTGGAGTTCCAGGCGACCGCGCAGCGCATCCAACGGTTGCTGTTCGACGAGCCGGCCGCCGGTGCCGACGGCCCCGCCGCGCGCCCGGGCTCGGTCGATGCCGACGCCGAGGCGCTGTCGCGCCACGGTCGCCCTGGCGATGCCGCCCCCTAAATCCGCCCGGCCGGGCAGCCGCCTTTCCAGATCGCCATATGAACGCCTTCGTGTCCCCCGAGCCGCTGGACGTGGACCCCGCCGGTCCTGCGGTGCGCAGCGGCCGCGTGCCGCCGGTGCGCCCCGAGATCGACCGCGCGCTGGAGCCGCTGACCTGCATCGCACAGCCGCAGCCGCAGCCGCAGCTGCTGCCGCTGGCCGCGCGCGTCTGGCAGCAGGCCTGGCTGCGCAAGCTGGTCATCCTGGCCGCGCTGGCGGTGGTGTGGGAAATCGCCGCGCGCTGGCAGGACAACGACCTGCTGCTGCCCACCTTTTTGCAGACGGCCCGTGCGTTGGTCGAGGGCCTGGGCACCGGCGAGCTGCTGGAGAAGACGCGCATCTCGCTGGTGGTGCTGCTCAAGGGCTACCTGGCGGGCATCGCCGGCGCCTTCCTGCTGACCACGCTGGCCGTCTCGACCAGGTTCGGCCGCGACCTGCTCTCCACGCTGACCGCCATGTTCAACCCGCTGCCCGCGATCGCGCTGCTGCCGCTGGCGCTGCTCTGGTTCGGCCTGGGCCAGGGAAGCCTGGTGTTCGTGCTCATCCATTCGGTGCTGTGGCCGCTGGCGCTCGCGACCTACGCCGGCTTCCAGGGCGTGCCCGAGACCTTGCGCATGGCCGGCCGCAACTACGGCCTGACCGGCATCCGCTACGTGCTGCAGATCCTGGTGCCGGCCGCCCTGCCGTCGATCTTGTCGGGCCTGAAGATCGGCTGGGCCTTCGCCTGGCGCACGCTGATCGCGGCCGAGCTGGTGTTCGGCGCCTCGTCGGGCAAGGGCGGCCTGGGCTGGTACATCTTCCAGAACCGCAACGAGCTCTACACCGACAAGGTCTTCGCCGGCCTGGCGATGGTGATCCTGATCGGCCTGCTGGTCGAGGGCCTGGGCTTCCGCACGCTGGAGCGGGCGACGGTGCAGCGTTGGGGGCAGGCGCGGTAGGCTCGCAGAGCAGCGAGGCCGCACGACCTCGCATCGGCGGCGGACCCAGAGACTTGGCCGCGGCACTCCAGCCCGGCCCAGCGAATCGCCGACGCCGGCCACCGTTCGGGAGAAGTACTTCGCTTTGGCCGCGAAATATTCGCCTCCAAAAATCAGGATGCATTACCGGCAGGCATCCTCGGACTTCCTAACCACTCAAAGCGATCGAAATCATGGACGATTTTTCTAAATTCGACATAGACAAATATCGCCGCCTCGCAGAACCGACGAACAACCCAGGCGATCCTCATCCATCGACAGAGCGCAGTGAACGTTCCGCCAGATTTTTCCCCCTACAACTCTCGATGGAGGGCCTGCCCCCCAGGCGCGAGTCGCCCGGCCGAACGGATGGCGCAGCAGATACGATGCACCCACACGCACCTGTATCGATATTAAAAAAGCGATACGCCTACGAATATAAGAAACTGATCGAAATTATCCCTCGATACGGCCGCGGAGAAAGCCTTGCTTCTTTGCGAAAAATTTTCCCCGAGGTCGGTACTTTTTTAACGGGCGATGGGCGTATCTGCGAAAAGAAGCAGGTCGTAAATTTAATCCGCAGTCTCAAAGAGAAAGAAATCGACTATATTGCATATCATGTAGCAGAACGGATCGCAAGAAATCCCGATGATAAATACCGAAAACTCATGCGTCAGGCGCTTGAAGTGATTATCGGAAGAGAAGTGGAATTAAAACCAAAACAACCAGAAGACATAGTGGTAGACACATCAAGTGAAAAAAAAGATATGATTGACGGCGTTTTAAAAATACTTCCCAGATATGCAAAAGGAGAAAGTATGACTTCTTTGAGAAAGGATTTTCCTAATATCACTACCTATTTGTTAAATAGTAGGCGTAGCGACGCCAACGGAGCGAAATGCTTGTTGTCTCAATTTACAACAGAACAACGAAGGGAATTTGATCGGGCCGTTGAGTCCCGTGCGAAAAAAATTTCATCCTGGAGAACGATAAAAAGTTATTTTCAGAATAATCCCAAAGAGTTCATGGAGATTTCAAAGAATTTCAGCGACAGATCGCTCGATATTCAAGAAATATGTGAAATTGGCAGTATACCTAAAGCTTCTTTTTTCAAAATGGTTGACCAAGATAACGGGAATCTCCGCCGGCTTGGAAAGGAAGTTATTGAAGGGTTCAACGAATCCCTTCAGGCGGCCATTCGCGCGAATTTCAAGCTTCGCTTCCAAGAAACACCCGTACCCGCCGACAGGCCCCATCGGTCCGTTCAGCAGGCAGGCAGCTTGCCGTACGAATCGTTGGTTTCGGGTGTCGATGCGCACGCGAAAAGCATGGGTTACGCGACGCAGCCCGCCACGCCGCAATATCCGGCCCGGAGCCATGATTCCATTTTCGGCGGACTGTCGTCGCTGAACGAGGGCGTGTACCGCGAATATGACATCGATACCCCCGGCGAAGTCGAGCAACCGTGGCGCACGGCCACGCCGGTGGCGCATGAAACCGAGCCCGCCACGCCGCAATACCCGGCCCGGAGCCATGATTCCATTTTCGGCGGACTGTCGTCGCTGAACGAGGGCGTGTACCGCGAATATGACCTGAATACCCCCGGCGAAGTCGAGCAACCGTGGCGCACGGCCACGCCGGTGGCGCATGAAACCGAGCCCGCCACGCCGCAATACCCGGCCCGTAGCCATGATTCCATTTTCGGCGGACTGTCGTCGCTGAACGAGGGCGTGTACCGCGAATATGACATCGATACCCCCGGCGAAGTCGAGCAACCATGGCGCACGGCCACGCCGGTGGCGACTCCCGAGAGAATCGTGGTCGACGATCTGCCCTCGCCTCAGATCGCTGAAAGTACCGGCCTTGGAGGGTTGACGGCCCATTCCTACCTGGGAGACGAGCATTTGTTCGCCTACACCAATGCCCTCGCCCTGCAACTGGACGGGCGGCCCAATGCCGAGTTACTCAACTTCGCCGACCCGGCGCAGGTCGCCCTGCTGGTCTCCGAGGATCGCAGACAGAGGCGAGATGTACTGCGCCGTCTCGCCGGCAGCGGCACCCCTCCCATTGTTTTTCTGCCGATCAACGATACGAACAGACATTGGTCGCTGCTCGTCATCGACCGGCGTACCAACCAAGCCTTCCACTACGATTCCCTGGTGCAACCCGGGCATGCCCAGCATGCCACCGGAACGTACCAATACGCATTGGCCCGCAAGGCGGCCACGGCCATGGGCATCGATGGGCCTGTCAGCGGCATGCCGATCGCACAACAACGGGATGGCCATTCCTGCGGTGACCATGTGCTCCATGGAATCGAGGTGTTGGCGCACCGGGTGGTCGATGGCACGTTTCAAGAGCCGGGCGGTCTGGACCTGAGCGATATCCAGCCGGACCGTGGCCGCATCGCCGACGTCGTTGCCGGCACCGGGCAATTCCGTGCGGACAGCGGTGCCGAGGAAAGGGCCGAGTCGACGGTCACCGAAAATAAGCGACGCAGGTTGGGGAGGTTCTAGAGCGTGTCATGCACTTCGACGTCCCCGCGAAAACCGGGCAGAGGCCCGGCGGCCGCGTTGCGCAGGCACGGCGTGTCCAGGCAGGGCCGCGGTCGCTGGTGGTGATTCCCCCCCCGGGGCAGGACAGCGACAATCTCGCCTGCCATGATCCGCCTCTACGTCGCCGTCTTCCTCGTCCTCATCCTGCTGAGCTGGGCCGCGCCCTGGCTCAAGCGCTTCGGGCTGGGGCGGCTGCCGGGCGATCTGCGATTCCGGCTTTTCGGGCGAGAGTGGGACGTGCCGGTGGCCAGCACGCTGCTGATCGGTGTCATCGCGGGCGGGGTCGCCAAGTTCGTCTAGCCGAATCTGCTTACAGCCCGGGCCCGCCCGCGCTCCTAGTGCGGAACACACTCTACACTGGGCCGAACCGGCGCCACCCCGAGCGCGCCGCCCACCAGACGAGGACGATCTGCCCATGCGCGCGTGTGTCGATATCGGAGGAACCAAACTCGCCGTGAGTCTGGCGCGGCCCGGCTCGCAGACCCTGCTGCACCGCCGCGCGGAGCCCACCGCCAAGGAGGGCACGTCCGATGCCGTGGTCACGCAGATCCTGCGGCTGCTGGGCGATGCATGCGCCGAGGCGGGCATCGAGATGGCGGCGATCGACGGCGTCGGCGTGTCGTCGGCCGGCCCGTTCCTGATGCGCGACGGCTGCGTCGAAGTCTCCACTCCCAACATCTGCGGCGGCCTGGCCGGCGCCGACCAGGGCACGCCCAACGACTGGATCGCCTTTCCGCTGGAGGCGCCGCTGCGCGCGCGCTTCGGCCCGCGGGTGCCGGTGCGGGTCGAGAACGACTGCGTCGCCGCGCTGGAGGCCGAACGCCGCTGGGGCGCGCTGCGGGGCGTGGCCGACTGCGCCTACGTCACCTGGAGCACCGGCATCGGCATGGGCTTCTGCGTCGACGGCCGGGTGTTGCGCGGCAAGAACGGCAACGCCGGCCACGGCGGCCACACCTTTTCCAGTGGCGGCTACGAAGGCCCGACCTGCGGCTGCGGCAACGTGGGCGACATCGAATCGCTGGTCTCCGGCACCGCGATGTCGCGCCGCTTCACCCCCGAGGGCTTCCACGACGCCGCGACCCTGCTCGACGCCGCCCGCCGGGGCATGCCCGAGGCCGCGGCCATCGTCGACGAACTGTGTCGCATCCTGGGCCGCGCGCTGTTCAACGCCGTGGCGCTGATGGACCTGCAGAAGATCAGCCTGGGCGGCAGCGTGTTCTGGCACCACCGCGACCATTTGCTGCCCCGTCTGCAGGCCGAACTGGCATCGCATCTGCCGGCCTTGACGCAGGGCGTGGAACTGGCGCCGGCCGGGCTGCAGGACAAGGTGGGGGATTACGCGGCGCTGGCGTTGCTGGAGTAGAGGAATACAGCCGGAATACAGCCGTCGTCGCAGGTCGGTTTTCCTCTATCGATTTTGTAGCAAAGGCGCGGGGGCGTCGCCGTCCGCGCCAGGAATCAGCGCGAACGCTCCAGCGCCCCCAGGAAGGTCCGCCGCCACCAGTGCACGTCGTGCTCCCGGATACCGTGCAACAGCTTCTGGTGCCGGTCGCGGCGCTCGTCCAGCGGCATCTGCAGCGCGCGCTGGATCACCTCGGCGGTGCCGTGCGCGTCGTAGGGATTGACCAGCAGCGCGTCCTTCATCTGCTCGGCGGCGCCGGCGAAGCGCGACAGCACCAGCACGCCCGGATCGGCCGGATCCTGGGCGGCGACGTATTCCTTGGCGACCAGGTTCATGCCGTCGCGCAGCGGCGTCACCAAGCCGACCGCGGCCGCGCGGCAGATGCCGGGGATGCGCTTGCGGGCGACGGTGCGGTGGATGTAGCGGATCGGCATCCAGTCGAGTTCGCCGTAGTCGCCGTTGATCGCGCCGCAGAGGCCCTCCAGCTCGACGCGGATGTCGTTGTACGCATCGACGCTCTCGCGGGTGGGCGAGGCGATCTGGATCAGCACCGCGCTGTCGCGGTTCTCCGGGTAGTGGGCCAGCAGCTCGCGGAAGGCCCGCACCCGGTGCGGTATGCCCTTGGAATAGTCGAGCCGGTCGACGCCGATCAAGAGGCGTCGGCGGGCGTATTCCTCGCGCATCCGGTCGTAGGTGTCCCGGGCTTCCTTGGCATGGGTGAGGGCGGCGAACTCGTCCACGTCGATGCCGATCGGGAAGGCCTGCGCCCGGATCGTGCTGCCGAAGGCGCGGAACATGTGGTCGCCCAGCACCTCGGCGCCCAGCTCGCTCTCGACATAGCGCGAGAAGTGGGTCGCGTCGGCCTCGCTCTGCAGGCCGACCACGTCGTAGGAGAACAGCGAGCGCATCAGCCACTCGTGCTGCGGGATCGCGGCCAGGATCAGCTGCGGCGGCAGCGGGATATGCAGGAAAAAACCTATCTTCTGCCTGCAGCCCATGGCACGCAGTTCGGCGGCCAAGGGGATCAGGTGGTAGTCGTGCACCCAGATGGTGTCGTCTTCCTTCAGGAGCGACATCAGCTTGCGGGCGAAGAGCTGGTTGACCCGGCGGTAGCCGGCGATGTGGTTCGCATCGAAATGCGCCAGATCGAGCCGGTAATGGAAAACCGGCCAGAGCACGCCGTTGCTGTAGCCCAGGTAGTAGTTGTCGTGGTCTTCGCGGCACAGGTCGACCGTGGCCAGCGTCACCGCGCCGGCCTGCTGGCGGTGCAGCTCGCCCTCGCCCGGCGTGCCGCCTTCGACGATGTTGCCGCTCCAGCCGAGCCACATGCCGCCGGTGCGGTTGAGGGCCTCGCCCAGCGCCACCGCCAGCCCGCCGGCCGCGGCCTTGCGCGGATCGGCCAGCCGGTTCGAGACGACGACCAGCCGACTCATTGGAACGCTCCCCGGTGCGCCTGCGGCGCCTGCCCCCACTGGGGGGCGATGCAGCGGCCCGGCAAAGCCGGTTCCACGCATCCCGGAAGCGACAGGTGAAGCTTGCCGCCGTTCATATGGCGCTGTCCCAGGGGGCCGAGAGGCGCACCGCGGCGTTGATGATGCCGACCATCGAGTAGGTCTGCGGGAAGTTGCCCCACATCTCCTGCGTGTCGGGATGCGTGTCCTCGCTCATCATGCCCAGATGGTTGCGGGCGGCGAGCATGGTCTCGAAGATGCTGCGGGCCTCGTCCTTGCGGCCGATGCGGGCCAGCGCGTCGATCAGCCAGAAGGTGCAGATGTTGAAAGCCGTCTCGGGCTTGCCGAAGTCGTCGGGCGCCTCGTAGCGGCGCATGTAGGGGCCGTCGCAGAGCGAGGCCTGCATCGCCTCGACGGTGGAGACGAAACGCGGGTCCTTCGGGTCGATGATGCCCACTTCGGCCATCAGCAGCACGCTGGCGTCGAGGTCGGCGCCGCCGAAGCTCTCGGCGAAGGCCTGGCGCTCCTCGTTCCAGGATTTTTCGATGATCTCGGCCTGCATCCGGCGGGCGTGGCCGTGCCAGTAGTCGGCGCGCGCGGGCAGCGAGAGCGCGGTGGCGATCTTGGCCAGCCGGTCGCAGGCGGCCCAGCTCATCAGGGCCGACGAGGTGTGCACCCGGGCACGGGTGCGCAGCTCCCACATGCCGGCGTCGGGCGTGCCGTAGACGCGGATCGCCTGCTCGCCGATCTTCTCCAGCTGGGCGAACTCGGCCTCGCCGGCGCGGTGCAGCAGCCGGTGGTCGTGGAAGGCCTGCGCCGCGCCGAGGACGATGTTGCCGTAGACGTCGTGCTGGAAATGCTCCTGCGCCTGGTTGCCGACCCGCACCGGGCCCATACCGCGGTAGCCGCCCAGGTGCTCGACGAAGGATTCGGGCAGCTGCTGCTCCATGCCGATGCCGTAGAGCGGCTGCACATGCTCGCCGCCGGCGGCGATCACCACGTTGCCCAGGTAGCGCAGGTAGTCCTCCATCGTGCCGACCTCGGAGAGGCTGTTGAGCGCCCGCACCACGAAGAACGCATCGCGCAGCCAGCAGTAGCGGTAGTCCCAGTTGCGCTGGCTGCCCGGCGCCTCGGGGATGCTGGTGGTCATCGCGGCGACGATGGCGCCGGTCTCCTCGTACAGCGAGAGCTTGAGGGTGATCGCCGCGCGGATCACCGCGTCCTGCCACTCCAGCGGTACCGCCAGCCGCTGGCTCCACTTGCGCCAGTAGGCGATGGTCTCGCGCTCGAAGTGGCGTACCGTGTCGGCGATGCCGTCGTGCAGCGTCTCGTCGGCGCCCAGCATGAAGTGCAGGTCGCGGGTCAGCAGGAAGGGCGTCTTGGCCAGCACGTAGGCGATCGGCGCGTCGGTGTTGAGCCGCAGCGTCATGTCGCCGCCGACGTAGCGCACATGGTTGCTGCCGCGGGTGATGGCGGGCGTCTCGCGGCCCCAGTCGTAGCGCAGGTCCATCGCCACCCGCACCCGCGGCGCGCCGTGCAGCACCCGCACCCGGCGCACCAGCGTCAGCGGCCTGAAGAAGCGCGAACGCGCGAAGAAGCGCGGCGCCAGGTCGGTGATCTCCAGGCCGTTGCCCGCGGTATCCCACAGCCGGGTGCGCAGCACCGCGGTATTGGGCTCGTACCACTGCTCGCTGCGCGCGAAATCCTGGATATCGATGCCGAAGGCGCTGGCCTGGTCGCCCGGCTGCAGCAGGGCGTTGAAGACCGGGTCGCCGTCGAAGCGCGGCATGCAGCACCAGACGATGCGGCCGCGCTTGTCGACCAGGGCGCCGAAGCCGCAGTTGCCGATCAGGCCCAGCTGCAGCGACGCGGGCTCCGGAGCGGCGAAGCCGGCGGCAGGGTTTGCCAGCGGTGCGCAGGCGTGGGCGGCGGGCGTGGGGGTCGCGTCGTGCATGGCGGGGCTCGTGTTCTCGGCGGGGTTCAGGATTCGGCGTGCGGCGGCAATGCGCCGCCGGCTGCGGCGAGGCCGGTGCGCGCGCTCGCCAGCCAGCCACGCAGCGCGGCGGGATTGAGGCAGCGGTGGCGGGCCCGGGTCGGCCCCTCGCCCACCTTGATGCCGACGCCACCCAGGCTCTGCACCGCGGCGAAGCCGGCCTCGTCGGTCACGTCGTCGCCGACGAAGATCGGCGCACGGCCTGCGAAGGGCAGGGCCTGCATGAAGATGGCGATGGCGCGGCCCTTGTCGACGTGGGCCGACTTGACCTCGAACACGCACTTGCCGCGCAGCAGCTCCACATCCTGCAGCCGGGCCACGGCGGCCTGCACCGCGGCCAGGCACAGCGCCTCCAGGTCGGGGGCGTGGCGGTAGTGCAGCGCAACCGAATGGGGCTTGCGCTCGACCAGCAGGCCATGGTGGGTGGCAGCGAGCCGCTCCATCACGTCGAGCGCCGGGCCGAGCGCCGGCGGCGCGATGTCGGGGGCGGTGCCGTCGGGCAGGCGGAACTCGGCACCGTGCTCGCCGGCCACCGGCAGCAGCAGCGGGCTGAGGAACCGGTCGACATCCTCGACCCTGCGGCCGGTGACGATGGCCAGCGCACCGCCCAGCTGCTGGCGCAGCGCGGCGATGGTGGTCACCAGGCCCGAGGGCACATGGACGGAATCCGGGGTGGGGGCGAGGTCTGCCAGGGTGCCGTCGAAGTCGAGAAAGAGGGCGGTCCCGGCGGTGACCGTAGGGAGCAATTGCATCGCGTAAGACCTTACCAGAGGGCTTGTAGGGGTCGTATTGGGGAAATATTCTGTTACGGCGGGCGGGCGGGCGGGCGGGCGGGCGGGACGGCGCTCCGCGCGGGGTCTGCCCGGGTGCCGTGCGATGCGTGGGTAAATCAACGGTAAATGGGGCCGCGCCGCCGTGCGCCGTCGCCGATGCGCCGCGTAACATCCTGCCCCATCGGCGTTGTCGCCGCCCCGTCACCGCACTGTCTCGGCCTGCGGCCCGCCCGCCCGCCCGCACCATGCCCATGTCCTGCCCCCGCCTCCCCTGGTTCCGGTGCCGCCCGCGCCGCCACGGCACCCTGCCTGCACGGCACGCCCTGCGGGGGCGTGTACGGCCGCTCGGGCTGGTGGTGGCGGTGGTGCTGCTCTGCGCGGTGGCGGCGGCCGTCTGGTGGTGGCGCGGCCAGGCGGCGCGACAGGCGGCGGCGCCTGTCGCGGCCGGTACGGGGGCCGGTGCCGGGGGGCCGGGCGCCCGCCGCGCCCCGGGCGCCCAGGTGCAGCCGATCTCGGCCGACCCGGTGCGGCGGCAGGACGTGCGGGTGCTGGTCCATGCGATCGGCACCGTGGCCGCGCGCAACACGGCGGTGGTGCGCGCCAAGGCCGACGGCGAGCTGAAGGCGATCCGTTTCAAGGAGGGCGACATGGTGCGGGCCGGCCAGTTGCTGGCCGAGATCGACCCGCGCAACTACCAGGCGGCCCTGGCCCAGGCGCAGGGTGCGCTGGCCCGCGACCGGGCGCTGCTGCGCAACGCCCAGCTCGACCTGCAGCGCTACCAGGACCTGCTGGCGCAGGACTCGATCGCCCGGCAGCAGGTCGACACCCAGGCCGCGCTGGTGCGCCAGACCCAGGGCACGGTGCAGACCGACCAGGCCCAGGTCGATGCCGCCAGGCTGCAGCTTTCCTACACCCGCGTCACCGCGCCCATCTCGGGGCGCCTGGGCCTGCGCCAGGCCGACCTGGGCAACGTGGTGCGGGCGGCCGACACCACCGGCATCGTCACCATCACCCAGGTGCGGCCGATCCACGCGCTGTTCTCGATCCCCGAGGCCAGCCTGCCGCGGGTGGTGGCCCGGCTGCGCGCCGGCGCCGCGATGCCGGTGGAGCTGTGGGACCGCGACCAGAAAACGCTGTTGGCCACCGGCCGGCTGGAGACGGTCGACAACGCGATCGACACCGCCACCGGCACGATCAAGGCCAAGGCCACCTTCGCCAACACCGACGGCAGCCTGTTCCCCAACCAGTTCGCCAACGTGCGGCTGCAGGTCGACACGCTGCCGGGCGTGCTGACCGTGCCCACCACCGCGGTGCAGCGCGGCACCCAGGGCACCTACGTGTATGCGGTGAAGGACGACGGCACCGTGTCCTTGCGCAAGGTGCTGCTCGGCACCACCGACGGCGACCGGATCAGCGTGCAGGGCGCGCTGCAGGAGGGCGAGCGCGTCGTCACCGACGGCGCCGACCGGCTGCGCGAAGGCGCGCAGGTGGCGGTGATCGCGCCCGACGCGGCCGCCCGCGCCGACCAGGCGGTGCAGGCGTCGGCCCAGGGCCCGCGCGGCGGCCGGCGCAACCTGCCGCCCGAGCTGGCCGCCAAGGTGCAGGCGATGTCGCCCGAGGAGCGCCGCGCCTTCTTCCGCCAGATGCGCGAGCGCCAGCAGCAGGGCGCCGCGCCCGGCGGCCCCGGTGCGCCGGGCACGCCGGCCGCGGCGCCCGCGCCGGGCGGCACCGCGGCACCGGCAGCGGCTCCGGCCACCGCCCCGGCCGGTTCGCCCGCCGCCGCACCGGCCGCCCCCGCCGCGCGCTAGGCGCCGCGCGCCTGCTTCCGCACCCGCACCGGCCTGCCGCCCATGAACCTGTCGCGCATCTTCATCCTGCGCCCGGTCGCCACCGCGCTGCTGATGGTGGCGGTGCTGATCGCGGGCATCCTGGCCTACCGGCTGCTGCCGCTGTCGGCCCTGCCCGAGGTGGACTACCCCACGATCCAGATCGTCACGCTGTATCCCGGCGCCAGCCCCGACGTGACGACCTCGGCCGTCACCGCGCCCCTGGAGCGGCAGTTCGGCCAGATGCCGGGGCTGTCGCAGATGTCGTCGACCAGCTCGGGCGGCGCCTCGGTGATCACCCTGCGCTTCGCGCTCGACGTGGGCCTGGACGTGGCCGAGCAGGAGGTGCAGGCGGCGATCAACGCCGGCAGCAACCTGCTGCCCGCCGACCTGCCGATGCCGCCGGTCTACAGCAAGGTCAACCCGGCCGATGCGCCGGTGCTCACGCTCGCGATCACCTCGCCCTCGCTGCCGGTGATCCGGGTGCACGACCTGGTCGAGAACCGGCTGGCGCCCAAGCTCTCGCAGGTGCCGGGCGTGGGGCTGGTCGCCATCGCGGGTGGCCGCCGGCCGGCGGTGCGCATCCAGGCCAACCCGGTGGCATTGGCCTCGGCCGGCATGACGCTCGACGACGTGCGCACCGCGATCGCCGCCGCCAATGTCAAGCAGGCCAAGGGCAGCTTCGACGGCCCGGCCCGCGCCTCCACCATCGACGCCAACGACCAGCTGCAGTCCGCCGCCGAGTACCGCGACCTGATCGTCGCCTACAAGAACGGCAACCCGATCCGGCTGCAGGACATCGCCGAGACGGTGGACGACGCCGAGAACACCCGCCTGGCCGCCTGGGCCGGCGTGGCGGACGTACCTGCAGGGGTGCCGAGGGCCGGAGAGCAGACCGCCGCCGGGCCGCCCCGAGGCGGTCGCCCCCCCGGGGGGGAGGCGGCGCAGCCGCTTCGGGGGGGATCGCTGACTCCGGGGGTCATCCTCAACATCCGCCGCCAGCCCGGCGCCAACGTGATCGACACCGTCGACCGCATCAAGGCGCTGCTGCCGCAATTGCAGGCGACGCTGCCCGCCTCGCTCGACGTGCAGGTGCTGACCGACCGCACCACCACCATCCGCGCCTCGGTGCGCGACATCCAGTTCGAGCTGCTGCTGGCGATCGCGCTGGTGGTGATGGTGATCTTCGTGTTCCTGCGCAGCGTGTCGGCCACGCTTATCCCGAGCGTGGCCGTGCCGCTTTCGCTGATGGGCACTTTCGGCGTGATGTACCTGTGCGGCTTCTCGATCAACAACCTGACGCTGATGGCGCTCACCATCTCCACCGGCTTCGTGGTCGACGACGCGATCGTGATGATCGAGAACATCGCCCGCTACGTGGAGGCCGGCGAGACGCCGATGGCCGCGGCGCTCAAGGGCGCGCAGCAGATCGGCTTCACCATCGTCTCGCTCACCATCTCGCTGATCGCGGTCCTGATCCCGCTGCTCTTCATGGGCGACGTGGTGGGCCGGCTGTTCCACGAATTCGCGATCACGATGGCGGTGGCGATCCTGGTGTCGATGGTGGTGTCGCTCACCTTGACGCCGATGCTCTGTGCGCGGCTGCTCAGGCACACGCCCGAGGAGAACCACGGCCGGCTCTACCAGGCCACCGGCCGTTTCTTCGACCGCACCATCGCACGCTACGGCCGCATGCTCGACTGGGTGCTGGACCGCAGCGGGCTCACGCTGCTGGTCTTCGCCGCCACCCTGGTGCTGACCGCGCTGCTGTATGTCGTCGTGCCCAAGGGTTTCTTCCCCGAGCAGGACACCGGCACGCTGCAGGCGACGACCGAGGCCGCGCAGTCGATCTCCTTCGCGGCGATGAGCCAGCGGCAGCAGGCGCTGGTGGAGCGGCTGCTGCAGGACCCGGCAGTGAAAAGCGTCTCGTCCTTCATCGGGGTGGACGGCGCCAACACCACGCTCAATACTGGCCGCCTGCTGATCGACCTGCAGCCCAAGGCCCGGCGCGGCCCGGTGGCCGAGGTGCTGCGGCGGCTGTCCGATGCCGCGCGCGACGTGCCCGGCATCGCCCTCTATGCCCAGCCGGTGCAGGACCTGACCATCGAGGACCGCGTCGCCCGCACCCAGTACCAGTTCTTGCTGTCCTCGCCCGATATGGCGCAGCTGCAGACCACCACCGCGCAGTTGCTGGAGCGCCTGCGCGGCCTGCCGCAGCTGGCGGACGTGGCCAGCGACCTGCAGAACGACGGCCTTCAGGCGTATGTGGAGATCGACCGCGCCCAGGCCGGCCGGCTGGGCGTGACGGTGGCCGGCATCGACACCGCGCTCTACGACGCCTTCGGCCAGCGGCTGATCTCGACCATCTTCACCCAGTCCAACCAGTACCGCGTGGTGCTGGAGGTGGCGCCGCGGTACAAGCTGGGCCCCGACGCGCTGGGCGCGATCTATGTGCCGAGCAGCCTGGGCGCGCCGGTGCCGCTGTCGTCGGTGGCCCGGGTGACCGAGCGGCCCACCGCGCTGGCCGTCAACCACGTCGGCCAGCTGCCCGCCGCGACCCTTTCGTTCAACACCGCGCCCGGCGTCTCGCTCGGCCAGGCGGTCGAGGCGATCCAGCGGGAAGAGGCGGCGATGGAGCTGCCGCGGAGCGTCGAGACCCGCTTTCAGGGCGCGGCGCTGGCTTTTCAGGCGTCGCTGTCGAACACGCTGCTGCTGGTGCTGGCCGCGGTGGCGACGATGTACATCGTGCTCGGCGTGCTGTACGAGAGCACGATCCACCCGGTGACGATCCTCTCGACCCTGCCGTCGGCCGCGCTGGGCGCGCTGCTGGCGCTGTGGGCGGCGCGGCTCGACATCGACATCATCGCGATCATCGGCATCGTGCTGCTGATCGGCATCGTGAAGAAGAACGCGATCATGATGATCGACTTCGCGCTGGACGCCGAGCGCACGCAGGGGCTGGCGCCGCGGGAGGCGATCCACCAGGCGTGTCTGCTGCGGTTTCGGCCGATCCTGATGACGACGCTGGCCGCGTTGCTGGGGGCGTTGCCGCTGATGCTGGGCTCGGGGGTGGGGAGCGAGTTGCGGCATCCGCTGGGGGTGACGATGGTGGGAGGGCTGGTGGTGTCGCAGCTGTTGACGCTGTTCACGACGCCGGTGATCTATCTGGGGTTCGCGGGGGTGGCGGCGCGGTGGCGGGCGCGGCGGGGGGTGGCGCGGTGAGTTCTTTTTGCGCCGCTTGTCTTGCGGCCTTCTGCTTTGGAGAGAATGCTTGGATGAGGGCGCGCAGCCAGTTGGAAGGCTGCATCCCGGTCTTGCCCCCTCTCCCTCTGGGAGAGGGTTGGGGTGAGGGCCGCGCCCGGCTTTTCTGTGCCGCTGCTGCTTGTCGTTGCATTGCGGCTTTCGGGTCCGGAGGCGGGGATTTCGCCCCCGCGGGCGAGTCCCTTTCTTTGCTTCGCCAAAGAAAGGAACCAAAGAAAGGCGACCCCGCTGCGGCGGTCCGGCTGCGCCGGACTGCTCTGCGGTGCTCGCGGTCGGCGGGGTCCCGCTCAAACTCGCTGCGCTGCGCTCCGCTCAAACAGTCGCGGGCCCTGATCCGCCGCCCGCTGCGCTCCTCGACGCCGCAGAGGGGCGGGGGTGCGGGAGCGGGCTCCACGCGGGCCATCGCTGCGCTCGGCCTGGGGGTGCCCTTGCTTCGCTCGGCACGGGGGGTGGGTTGTGGTTTCGCTCGACTTTCTGACGCTTCGGTCTTACTGGCTTTCGCGTGTGGGGAGAGAGCGGGGGTATGGGTGGCCCGGGTCATCGTCGCAGCATCCTCTTGCACGGACGCTATTAAATCCATAGCTGAAAGTCGTTTCCGTACGCCGGCTACAGCCACTTTTCGTTCAAATATCTGCCCCGGTGCCGGTGCCGGTGCCGGTGCCGATACCGATACCTATGACGGTGCGGTTGGGGGAGGGGGTGCCTGTGCAGGTGCGTTTGCCTTTGCCTTTGCCTTTGCAGCTTCCGCCCCCAAGCGTCACTGCCGCGAAGCCGGCAGCAGCCGACGGACCCTGCTTCCCCGCCCCTCGGGATGCGCCGAGGAGCGCAGCGGCAGGCGGAAAAAGGGCCGCGCATGTCTGAGCGCAGCGAGTTTGCGCGGACCCCGCCTGCCGCGAGCACCGCAGGTTGCCCGTAGCGCAGCGGAGGGACGCAGCACGCGGGGTCGCCTTTTCTTGGTTACTTCTTTTGGCGAAGCAAAAGAAGCGACTCGCCCGCGGGGGCGAAATCCCCGCCTCCGGACCCGACACGGGCAGCACAGCGAAAAGCAGCAGCCGCACAGAAGAGCCGGTCGCGGCCCTCACCCCCGCCCTCTCCCAGGGGGAGAGGGAGCAAGTCCGAGGAGAAATCTGCCGGCCGGGCGCGGCCCTCACCCCCGCCTTCTCCTAGCGGGAGAGGGAGCAGGACCGCGAAGCCGGGGCGCAGAGGCCCCCACCCCATGAGCCTCTCCACCCCCTTCATCCACCGCCCCATCGCCACCAGCCTCCTCACCCTCGGCCTGGCGATCGCCGGCACGCTCGCCTTTTTCCTCCTGCCGGTGGCCCCGCTCCCCCAGGTCGACTACCCCACCATCAGCGTGACCGCCGGCCTGCCGGGCGCCAGCCCCGACACGATGGCCGCCACCGTCGCCACGCCGCTGGAGCGCGCGCTGGGCGCCATCGCCGGTGTCAACGAGATCACCTCCACCTCGACCCTCGCCAACACCCGCATCACCCTGCAGTTCGACCTCGACCGCGACATCGACGGCGCCGCCCGCGACGTGCAGGCCGCGATCAACGCGGCACGCACGCTGCTGCCCACCGGCATGCCCGGCAACCCGAGCTACCGCAAGGTCAACCCGTCGGATTCGCCGATCCTGATCATCGCGCTCACCTCGTCCACCCTCACCCGCGGGCAGATGTACGACGCGGCCTCGACCGTGCTGTCGCAATCCCTGGCGCAGGTCGAGGGCGTGGGCCAGGTCTCGATCGGCGGGGGGGCGCTGCCGGCGGTGCGCATCCAGCTCGATCCGGCGCGGCTCGCGGCCAGCGGCATCTCGCTCGACACGGTGCGCGGCGTGGTCACCAGTGCCAACGCCAACCGGCCGCTCGGCGCGGTGGAGCAGGGCGGGCGCTACTGGCAGATCGCCACCAACGACCAGGCGCGCACCGCGGCCGAGTACGGGCCGCTGGTGATCCGCTACCAGAACGGCAACGCGGTGCGGCTGCAGGACGTGGCCGAGGTCACCGATGGCGTCCAGGACGTCCGCACCTACGGCGTGGCCAACGGCAAGCCGGCGATCCTGCTGCAGATCTTCAAGCAGCCGGGCGCCAACATCCTGGAGGCGACCGAGCGGGTGCGGGCGCTGCTGCCGCGGCTCAAGGCCTCGATCCCCGCGGCCATCGACCTCGACGTGGTGTCCGACCGCACGCCCACGCTGCGGGCCTCGCTGCGCGAGATGGAGCGGGCCTTGGCGATCGCGGTGGGGCTGGTGATCCTGGTGGTGTTCCTTTTCCTGCGCAACGCCCGCGCCGCGCTGATCCCCAGCGTGGCGGTGCCGGTGTCGCTGGCCGGCACCTTCGGGGTGATGCTCCTGTGCGGCTACACGCTCGACAACCTCTCGCTGATGGCGCTCACCGTGGCGACCGGCTTCGTGGTCGACGACGCGATCGTGGTGCTGGAGAACATCACCCGCCACATGGAGCGCGGCAAGAGCGCGCTGGCCGCGTCGCTCGCGGGCGCCAGGGAGATCGGCTTCACCGTCGTTTCGATGAGCCTGTCGCTGATCGCGGTGTTCATCCCCATCCTGCTGATGGGCGGCATCGTGGGCCGCTTCTTCCGCGAGTTCGCGGTCGTGATGTCGGCGGCCATCCTGGTGTCGATGGTGGTCTCGCTCACCACCACGCCGATGATGTGCGCGGCCCTGCTCAAGCCCCACGCGCCGCGCCCGGCGCGGCCCCCGTCTCGCGCCGGCCGCCGGGCCGCGGCGCTGCTGCGCGCCACCCGCCAGGGCTACCGGCGCTCGCTGGCGTGGACGCTGCGGCACCAGCCGGTGGCGCTGCTGGCGCTGGCGGCGGTGATCGGGCTCAACGTGTTCCTGTACGGTGCCATCGCCAAGGGCTTCCTGCCCGACCAGGACACCGGTCGCATCCAGGGCTTCATCCGCGCCGACCAGGCCACCTCGTTCCAGGCGATGGAGCAGCGCCTGAAGCGCTTCCTGGCCATCGTCGAGGCCGATCCGGCGGTCGAAAACGTGACCGGCTTCACCGGCGGCGGCCAGCGCAACGCGGCGCAGATGTTCATGACCCTGAAGCCGCTGGCCGAGCGCAAGGCCAGCTCCGAGGAGGTGATCGAGCGGCTGCGCCAGAAGCTGCAGAACGAGCCCGGCGCGCGGCTCTTCATGAGCCTGCAGCGCGACATCCGCATCGGCGGGCGGCAGTCCAACGCCTCCTACGACTACACCCTGCAGGCCGACGACAACGCCGAGCTGCGCCTGTGGGAGCCGCGCATCCGCCAGGTGCTGCAGGGCCTGCCGGAGCTGGAGGACGTCAGCAGCGACCAGCAGGACGCGGGCCTGCAGACCTCGCTGGTGGTCGACCGCGACGCCGCCACCCGGCTCGGCCTGACGATGGCCGCGATCGACACCGCGCTCGACAACGCCTTCGGCCAGCGCCAGGTGGGCGTGATCTACAACCCGCTCAACCAGTACCGGGTGGTGATGGAGGCCGCACCCGCCTGGCTGCAGAGCCCCGAGGCGCTGCGCGGTTTCTTCTTCGTCAACAACGCGGGCCAGCCGATCCCGCTGGCCGCCTTCGCCCGGATGGAGCTGACCAACACGCCGCTGCGGGTCGACCACGAGCGCGGCACGCCGGCCACCACCATCAGCTTCAACCTGCCGCCCGACGTGTCGCTGTCGCAGGCGACCGCCGCGGTGAATGCGGCCGTCGCCGGGCTGGGCGTGCCGGTGTCGCTGCGCGGCAGCTTTGGCGGCACCGCGGGCGCGTTCAAGGATTCGCTCTCCAGCCAGCCGGTGCTGGTGCTGGCGGCGCTGGTCACCATCTACCTGGTGCTGGGCATCCTGTACGAGAGCCTGGTGCACCCGATCACCATCCTCTCCACGCTGCCCTCGGCCGGCGTCGGCGCGTTGCTGGCGCTGATGCTGTTCAAGACCGAGTTCTCGCTGATCGCGCTGATCGGGGTGATCCTGCTGGTGGGCATCGTCAAAAAGAACGCGATCATGATGATCGATTTCGCCATCGTGCGGCAGCGCGGCGGCCACGCCACCCCGGCCCAGGCGATCTACCGGGCCTGCCAGCTGCGGCTGCGGCCGATCCTGATGACCACCGTGGCCGCGATCTGCGGCGCGCTGCCGCTGGCCTTCGGCACCGGCGACGGGGCCGAGCTGCGCCAGCCGCTGGGCATCTCGGTGGTCGGCGGCCTGCTCGGCAGCCAGCTGCTCACCCTCTACACCACGCCGGTCGTCTACGTGGCGCTCGACCGGTTGCGCCTGCGGGCGCAGCGCTGTAGGCAGCGCCGGGCCGCCGCCATACCCCTGCCCGTTCCGGATTCCGCATGAAAAATGCCTCTCGCCGGCGAACAGCGCCGGCCTCCAGCTATAGATTTCATAGCATCGCCTCGGTGGTGGCAGCGGCCGCCCTGGCCGCCTGCAGCAGCACGCCGCTGCCCACCGCGCCCCCGCCGATGGACGTGCCGGCCGCCTACAAGGAGGCGGGCCTGTGGCAGCCCGCCGATCCGCAGGCGGCGGCCGCCGTGCCCGATGCCTGGTGGACGCTGTTCCAGGACCCGGTGCTCGACCGGCTGCAGCAGCAGGCCGCGGCCGGCAACCAGAACGTCGCGGCCAGCGTGGCCCGGCTGCGCGCGGCGCAGGCGGCGCTCGGCAGCAGCCGCGCCGCACTGCTGCCCACGGTCAACGGCAACTTCGGCGGCACCCGCAGCGTGAGCAGCAGCAGCAGCGCCGGCACGGTCGATTCGGCGGGCAACCCGGTCGGCAGCACCGGCGGCCGGCCGCGCACCCTCTACACCCTGGGCGCCAGCGCCAGCTGGGAGCTGGACCTGTGGGGCCGCGTCTCGGGCGCGGTCGATGCCGCCCGGGCCGGCCTGCAGGCCAGCGCCGACGACGTCGCCGCGCTGCGCCTCTCCACCCAGGCGACGCTGGCGCAGACCTACTTCTCCCTGCGCGCGGCCGAGGTGCAATCGCAACTGCTGGCCGACACCCAGGCCGCCTACCGCCGGTCGCTGCAGCTCACCCGCAACCGCTACGCGGCGGGCGTGGCGGCGTCGGTCGACGTGGCGCAGGCCGAGTCGCAGCTCCAGTCCGCCCGGGCGCAGCAGATCGAGGCGGACACCACCCGCGCCCAACTGGAGCATGCGCTGGCCGCGCTGGTCGGCCAGGCGCCGGCGGCGTTCGACCTGCCGCGCACGGCGGTGCTGCCCCTGGCGCCCGCGGCACCGCTGCAACTCCCCTCGCAGCTGCTGCAGCGCCGGCCCGACATCGCCGCGGCCGAGCGGCGGGTGGCGGCGGCCAACGCGCAGATCGGCGTGGCCCGCGCCGCGTTCTTCCCGGCGCTGACGCTCTCGGCCAGCGCCGGCTACCGCAGCGGCACCCTGCGCGACCTGGTCGACGCGCCCAACCTGTTCTGGTCGCTGGGGCCGGCGCTGGCGGTGTCGCTCTTCGACGGCGGCGCCCGCCGCGCCGCGGTGGAATCGGCCCGCGCCAGCAGCGACCTGGCCGCGGCCACCTACCGCCAGACGGTGCTGACCGCGCTGCAGGAGGTCGAGGACAACCTGGTCGTCGCCACGAACCTGGAGCGCGAGGAGGCGGTGCAGGCCGACGCCCTGGCCGCCGCGCGCCGCGCCCGCGACGTCACCGACAACCAGTACCGCGCCGGCACCGTCAGCTACCTCAACGTGGTCACCGCCCAGGCCGCCGCGCTTGCGGCCGAGCGCACGCTGCTGGATGTGCGCGACCGCCGGCTGGCTGCGGTCGGGCAACTGCTCAAGAACATCGCGGGGCGGTGGGAGCCGGTGTAGCGGCGCCTTCGAACGGCCCGTTGTCGTGCGATGTCGTCCACCAGCTCGCCTTCCCGCTAGGCCTTCCCGCTACGCCTTCCGGCAGCGAGCACGGGTACGTCTGCCCATGGCGCGCTTTCCGATCGAGCCACGGCCGGACTTGCGGCATTTGCCGTTCCGGCCGACAAGGCCGGCCGCGATCAGCGCCGCTCGACGACCACCGGCCGCAACCGCAGTACCGCGCCCATGCGCTGCGCAGCCGTCTGCGCGGCGCTGCGCGATCCATAGGGCCCTGCCTGCAACCGGTGCAACCCACGCTCGACGACCACGGCGAACGACGGCGCGAGTGCCTGCAACTGCGGTGCAGTCTGCCGCTGCAGCGCAACGGCTCCGTCCCTTCGGCCGAAGGCGCCCAGCTGTACCCAGAAGCCTGCTTCGGCAGCCGCCGTGTCTGCCGACCTCGGCCCCGTCCCGCCGGGCTCGGGTGTCGGATCGGGCGAGAGCGGGCGCACCGGCGGCGGCGTGGACGGGGCGACCGGCTCGGTGCGCGGCGGCTCGGTCGCCGGATCGTCGCCTGGCAGGCTCGTCACCGGCAGTGCGGTGAGCGGGCGGAGGTCGGCGACGTCGATGCGGGGCGCGGTGGCCGTTTGCGGCAGCGGTGGGATGGGCGGCGTCGAAGGGGGCGGCGGTGCTGTCCCGGCGTACGCATCGGCCTGCGCCGAGGACATCGACGCGGGCGGTTGCGACGCTCCCGCAAGCGACGGGGCCGTCGCTGCCGGCTGCATGGACGGTCCGCTTCGCGCCACGGCCGCCGGGCGTCCTGCGTCGGCACGGGTCGTCGCCACCGGCTGTACCAGGGCCTGCGGTACCCCCACTGCGGCCGCGACTGCCGACGGCGCCGCGCCCGCGCCTTCGCCGCTGCCCGCGGGCACCGGCCGCGCCGCCGCGAAAGCGGTGCCGGTGTCGTTCCGCCGCCAGGCGCCGGTGCGGATGTCGGTCTGGGTGATCCGCGTCACCTCCACCGGCGCCACGCCACGCAGCAGGTCCAGGTGCAGGGCGGCGGTATAGCTCAGGTCGATCACCCGGCCCGGGTGGAAGGGGCCGCGGTCGTTGACCCGCAGGATGGCCTCGCGGCCGTTGGCCGGGTTGCGCACCCGCACATAGCTGGGCACCGGCAGGGTGGGGTGCGCGGCGGTCATCGCGTACATGTCGTAGCGCTCGCCGCTGGCGGTGAGCTTGCCGTGGAACTGGCGGCCGTACCAGGAGGCCAGGCCGCTCTCGCTGAACGGCTCGTCGCCCTGCAGCGGCACATAGGCGCGGCCCGCCACGGTGTAGGGCTTGTTGGGGCCGCCGCTGCGGACCGGCTCGATGCGCGGCTCGGCGTCGGGCAGCCGCTCCAGGCCGGCGGGCGGGTGGGCCGGCGGGCCGTCGCCGCCGCCGCGCGGGCTGCTGGCGCAGCCGGCCAGCAGGGCGAGCACGCCGGCCACTGCCCAGGTGGGCAGGGCCGGCCAAGGGGCAGGGCGTTGCGCCGTGCGCCACGGCCGCAGGTGGGCAAGGACGGCCGCACGGCTCATGCGCAGAAGACGGTCTTCCAGAGCCGCAGCACCGCGTCGCGCGATTCGGCCAGCGCGTCGGCGGCGACCTGGGTCGGTGCCTCGTCGAGCCGTGCCTGGTGCTGCACCCGGCGCAGCGCGCGGTAGGCATCGGCGGCACGCTCGCCCACGTCCGGCGGCAGCAGGCCCGCTTCTTCCGCGCGGCGCAGCAGGGTGATGTTGCCGCGGTTCTCGCGCAGGATGGGGTGTGCGGCCGATTCGGCCAGCACCAGGTACTGCATCGCGAATTCCACGTCGACCATGCCGCCGGCGCTGTGCTTCACGTCGAAGCGGCCGGCCTTCACCGGATGCGCGGCGCGCACCTTGTCGCGCATCGCGTGGATCTCCTGGCGCAGCGCCGCGGCGTCGCGCGGCGCGGTGATGACCGCCTCGCGCACCTCTTCGAAGCGGGCCTGCAGGTCGGCCGGCGGCGGATCGGTGTCGGATGCCGATACCCGGCCGGTGGCGCCCGCCACCGGTGCGAAGCGCAGACAGCGCGCCCGCGTCATCGCCTGGTGTTCCCAGGTCCAGGCGGTGTTGCTGCCGCGCTTTTGCTGGTACTTGGCGAAGGCCGAGAAGCTGGTCACCAGCAGGCCCGAGCTGCCGTTGGGCCGCAGGGCCGTGTCGATCTCGTAGAGGTCGCCCTCGCCGGTCTTGACGGTCAGCCAGTGGATCAGCTTGCGCACGAAGTTGGCGTACACCTCGGGCGCGCGCTCGTCCTCGTCGTCGAAGACGAACACGATGTCCAGGTCGCTGCCGTAGCCCAGCTCCTTGCCGCCCAGCTTGCCGTAGCCGATGACGGCGAAGCGGCCCAGCGCGTCGTCGGCCTCGCGGTGGCGGTTGCGCAGTCGCTCCCAGCACCAGCGGGCGGTGACGCGCAGCACGGTGTCGGCCAGCGCGCTCAGGTCGTCGGCCACCTGCTCGACGGTCAGGCGGCCCTCCACGTCGCGGGCCAGGGTGCGGAACACCTCGGCATGGTGGGCGCGGCGCAGCAGGTTGAGCAATGTCTCGTCGTCGTCCTCGGCGGTGGTGCGGACCGAGGCCAGCCGCTGCGCCAGTTCGCGCTCGAATTCGGCGGGCTGGAAGCGCTCGTAGAACAGCGCCTCGCTCGCCAGCTCGTCGATCACGCCGGGGTGCTGCAGCAGGTAGCGGGCGGGCCACCTGGCCGCGCCCAGCAGCTGCAGCAGCCGCAGGTGGATCGCGGGCCGCTCCAGCAGCAGCGCCAGGTAGCTCTGGCGGCGCAGCAGCGGCTCGATCCAGCCGGCCATCTGCACCGCGGCCTCTTCGGTCACGCTGCCGTCGGCCACCCACTGCGCGGTGCGCTGCAGCAGCCGCACCAGGCGGGCCCGGTCCTCGTCGCGCAGGGCCTGCACCCGGGGGTGGCTGCGCCACTGGCCGACCCGCTCGCGCAGCCGCTCCGGCAGGCTCGCGACCAGCGTCTCGATGTCGGGCAGCGCCTCGGCCTTGCCGCGGTTGCAATGGCCCTTGGCGCACGTGCCGGCCTCGCCGCCCAGCAGCGTGTCGAACTCCTCGGCCACGAACTCGCGGTGCGCGTCCAGGTCGTGCAGGAACGGGCAGGCATGCGGGTAGCCCATGCTGCGGGCGATCCATTCCAGGTCGGCGTCCTGCGTCGGCAGCACATGGGTCTGCTGGTCGTCCAGGTACTGGATGCGGTGTTCGACCCGGCGCAGGAAGGTGTAGGCGCGGGCCATCGCGTCGGCCGTCTCCACCGGCATCAGGTCGGCCTGGGCCAGGCGCTGCAGCGCATCCAGGGTGGCGCGGCTGCGCAGCTCGGGAAACTGGCCGCCGCGCACCACCTGCAGCAGCTGCACGGTGAACTCGATCTCGCGGATGCCGCCGCGCGAGAGCTTCACATCGTTGGCCCGCTCGGGCTTGCCGGCGCAGCGGCGGGTGGCCTGCTCGCGGATCTGGCGGTGCAGGTTGCGCAGCGCGTCGAAGACGCTGTAGTCGAGATAGCGGCGAAAGACGAAGGGCAGCACCACCTGGCGCAGGCCGTGCACCGGCAGGGTCTCGACCGACGGGCCCAGGCAGCCGCGCGGCGCCACCACGCGGCTCTTGAGCCAGGCGAAGCGCTCCCACTCGCGGCCCTGCGCCTGGAAGTATTCCTCCAGCGCCGACAGCGACACCGCCGCCGGGCCCGAGTTGCCGTTGGGCCGCAGCATCAGGTCGACCCGGAACACGAAGCCGTGCTCGGTGGTGTCGCCGATCAGGCCGTAGACCGCCTTGACCGCGCGGGCGAAGTAGTCGTGGTTGGTGATGCGGCCGCCCGCATCGGCGCCGGCGATGCCGGCGGTCTCGCCGTCCTCGTCGTAGACGTAGACCAGGTCGATGTCGCTCGAGACGTTGAGTTCGCGCCCGCCCAGCTTGCCCATGCCGACCACCCACAGCTGCGAGCGGCTGCCGTCGGCGCACAGCGGCGCGCCGTGGCGGGCATCGAGTTCGGCGAAGGCCTCGGCGCAGGCGGCGTCGAGCGCCAGCTCGGCCAGCTCGGTCACCGCGCGGGTGACGACGCAGAGCGCCGCGTTCTCGTCGCAGTCGAGCCGCGCCAGCCGCTCCATCACCAGCTGCCGCAGGATGCGCAAGGCCGCGTTGGTGGCATGGCCTTCGGCGCGGATCGCGGCCAGCGCGTCGGCCATGCGGGCCCGCGTCGGCTCGCCCGCGGGCAGCAGATGCAGCTGGCCCGCATAACGGCGCCGCAGCCGCTGCACGAAGCGGGCGTGCGACGCCCGATCGCCGGGCGTGAAGACGAAGGTTTCCGTGCGGCCGCAGCCGGTGGTGGCGGGTACCGCCGGCACGTCCGTCGCTCCTGCAACAGCGTGTTCCTGCGGCGAACCCTCGCCGATACCGCGGGTCATAATTCCTGCCCCATACAAGCCCAACATGAACGAACCGAAAGAGACCCCCTCTCGCATGCTGAAAACACTGGCTGCCGGGACGCGTGGACTCTTGTGGTCGTTGTGGGCCGCGTGGCTTTGCTTCTTTGTCGCCTGGGGGGCGTTGCACGGCTGGATTGTGCCGCGAATCGCGGATTACCGTCCCCGCATCGAGGCAGAGCTTGGCAAGGCGGTAGGGATGCCGGTGCGCATCGGCAGCATCACCGCCCGCTCGGGCGGGCTGGTGCCCTCCTTCTCGCTGGGCGATGTGCAGCTGCTCGACGCAGAGGGCCGCACCGCCCTGCGGCTGCCGCTGGTGGTGGCCGCACTCTCGCCGCGCTCGCTCTGGAACCGCGGCTTCGAGCAGCTCTACCTCGATGCGCCCGAGCTCGACGTGCGGCGCACCGCCGACGGCCGGATCCTCGTCGCCGGTCTCGATGTCGAGCGGATCCATCCGCACGGTGGCGGCAGCGCGGCCGACTGGCTCTTCACCCAGACCGAGGTGGTCGTGCGCAACGGCACGCTGCGCTGGACCGACGAGCAGCGTGCCGCACCGCCGCTCGCGCTGTCGAACGTGGACCTGTTGCTGCGCAACCGCCCCTGGCGCCATGCGCTGCGGATCGACGCCACGCCGCCTGCCGAGTGGGGCGAGCGCTTCCAGGTGGCGGGCCGCTTCCGCCAGCCGCTGCTGGCCGGCCGCAACGGCCGCTGGCAGGACTGGATGGGCCAGCTCTACGGCGACTTCGGCCGGATCGACCTGTCGCGCCTGGGACAGTACGTGGACACCGCCGCGGTGGGCGGCATCGCGCTGCAGGAGGCCCGTGGCGCGGTGCGCGTCTGGGCCGACGTGGACCACGCCCGCGTCACCGGCGGCATGGTGGACGTGGCGCTGCCCACGCTGGACCTGCAGGCCGCGGCCCCCCTGCAGCCGCTGGCCCTGACCCGGGTGCAGGGCCGCTTCACCGGCCACCGCCGGATGGCCGGTACGCAGGACTTCGACCTCGCGGTGCAGGGCCTGCAGTTCGATGCGGGTGACACGCTGCACTGGAAGGGCGGCAGCGCCGACCTGCGCTACACCGCCGCCCACGACAGCCAGCCCGCCCGCGGCGAGCTGCGGGCCGACGGCATCGATCTGGGCGCGCTGGCCACCCTGGCCGCCCGACTTCCGCTGGGCGACGACACGCACCGCCTGCTGGCCGACCATGCACCCACCGGCCTGCTCGAGACGCTGCAGGCGCGCTGGGAAGGCGAAGGCGCCGCGCTGCGCAGCTACCAGGCCACCGGCCGCGCCAGCCGCCTGGGCGTCGAGGCGCTGGCCGCGCCCGCCTCGGCCCAGGCGGCCGCCGTGGCCGTGGCCGAGGCGGTGGCCGTCGCGGCGCGGGTCGATGCGGTGCGGCCCGCCGGCACGCCGCCCACCCCTGTCCATGCGCTTCCGCCGGTCGGCACGCCGGGCGTGCGCAACGCGGCGGTGGATTTCGACCTGAGCCACACCGGCGGCACGGTGCAGCTCGCTATCGACGACGGCGTGCTCGAATTCCCCGGCGTCTTCGAGGAGCCCCGCGTGCCGATCGCGATGCTGCGCGCCGAGGCCCGCTGGAAGATCGACGGCCGCGCCATCGCGGTCGAGGTGCCCCGGCTGCGCTTCTCCAACGCCGACGCGGCCGGCGAGGCGCAGGCCCGCTGGCACACCGCCGACGCGACGCCGGCACCCGCCGGCACCACGGGCGTGCCGCACGATCCGCGCTTCCCCGGCGTGCTCGACCTCACCGGCAGCCTGCAGCGCGCCGACGGCACCCGGGTCCACCGCTACCTGCCGCAGGTGATCCCGCAGGAGGTGCGCCACTACGTGCGCGACGCTGTGCAGGCCGGCTCCGCCAGCGGCGTACAGTTCAAGGTGCGGGGCGACCTGCGCCACATGCCGTTCGCCGATCCGAAGCAGGGCGATTTCCGGATCGCTGCCAGGATCCACGATGCGCGCTTCGCCTATGTGCCCACCGCGATCCAGCCGGCGGGCGAGACCCCGTGGCAGGTGCTGTCGCCGCTGTCGGCCGAGCTGGTCTTCGAGCGCAACGGCATGGAGATCCGCAACGGCACCGGCCGCATCGGCCTGCCGGGCCGCACCTCGGAGCTGCGGGTGACGCGGGCCGAGGCGCGCATTCCCGACCTGTCGCGCGCGGTGGTCGAGGTGAAGGCCGAGGCGCAGGGCCCGCTGGCCGAGATGCTGGCGGCGGTCAACGGCTCGCCGGTCGCCACGCTCACTGCCGGTGCGCTGCAGGAGGCGACCGCCACCGGCCCGGCGCAGCTCGCGCTCGGCCTGCAACTCCCGCTGGCCGATCTGCGGCATTCCCGCATCCAGGGCCGGTTGGTGCTGGACGGCAACGACCTGCGGCTGGCCGCGGCGGCCCCGCCGATGACCCGCGCCCAAGGCACCGTGGCCTTCACCGAGACCGGCTTCACCATCAGCAACGCCCAAGCGCGGATGCTGGGCGGCGAGAGCCGCATCGACGGCAGCATGCGCACCGCCGGTGCCGCCGCGGCCCATGCGGTGCTGCCGGCGATCGGCCCGGCCGCCCGCCCGGCGGTACGGACCGCCGGCCCCGCGCTGCCGGCCGATGCGGTGCTGGCGGTGCGCGCCCAGGGCACGGTGAGCGCCGAGGGCCTGCGCGCCGCGAAGGAGCTGGGCCTGGTCGCGCGCCTGGCCGAGCATGCCGACGGCGCCACCGACTACAGCGCCAGCATCGGCCTGCGCCAGGGTCGGCCCGAGGTGACGGTGGCCAGCAGCCTGCAGGGCCTTGCGCTGGACCTGCCGGCACCGGTGGGCAAGGCCGCGTCGGCCAGCCTGCCGCTGCGCTTCGAGAACACCGTGCTGGCCGCCGCCGGTGCGGGCGCCGCGGCCGGCGGCTCCGCGACGCGCGACCGGGTGCTGCTGGAGCTGGGCCGCGTCGCGGCGGTGGAGTACGAGCGCGACATCTCCGGCGCCACGCCGGTGGTGCTGCGCGGCGGCATCGGCATCGGCCTGGACGAGGGCGACCACGCGCCGGTGGCCGACCAGGGCGTGGCCGCCAGCGTGCGGCTGGGCGCGCTCGACATCGATGCCTGGGACCGGGTCGTGTCCGGCGCCACCGGCTCCAGTCGCCACGACAGGATGGCCGCGCCCCACCGGGCCGGCGACACGCCGCAGGCCGGCGCGGAAGGCTACCTGCCCGACACGCTGGCGGTGCGCGCCGAATCGATCACCTTCCAGGGCCGCACCCTGCACAACGTGGTGGCCGGCGGATCGCGCAGCGGCCCGGTCTGGCGGGCCAACGTGGAGACCGACGAGTTGAACGGCTATGTCGAGTACCGCCAGGCGGCCGATGCGGTGCCCTCGCGCGTCTTCGCGCGGCTGGCGCGGCTGCGGGTGCCGCAGAGCTCGGCCAGCGAGGTCGAATCGTTGCTCGAGGACGGTACGCCCGGCGCCGACCCGTCCGCGCTGCCGGCGCTCGACATCGTGGTGGACGATTTCGAACTCAAGGGCCGTGCGCTCGGCCGGCTGGAGGTCGATGCGCTGCACCGCGCCGCGGCCGACGACGGCGCCAACGATTGGCACCTCAACAAGCTCAACCTGAGCCTGCCCGAGGCCACCTTCGCCGCCACCGGCAACTGGCGGCGCACCGGCGAGGGCGCGGCCCGCGCGCGTCGCACCGCGATGCAGTTCCGGCTCGACATCCGCGACGCCGGCCAGCTGCTCGGCCGCTTCGGCATGCCCGGCGTGGTTCGGCGCGGCGCGGGCCGGCTGCAGGGTTCGGTCGGCTGGGACGGCTCGCCCTTCGGCCCCGACTATCCCTCGATGGCGGGGCAGCTCAACCTGGCGGTGGAATCGGGCCAGTTCCTGAAGGCCGATCCGGGGCTGGCCAAGCTGCTGAGCGTGCTGTCGCTGCAATCCTTACCGCGTCGGCTGGCGCTCGATTTCCGCGACGTGTTCAGCGAGGGCTTCGCCTTCGACTTCGTGCGCGGCGACGTGAAGATCGCCAGCGGCATCGCCCGCACCAACAACCTGCAGATGAAGGGCGTCAACGCCGCGGTGCTGATGGACGGCCAGGCCGACCTGGCGCACGAGACCCAGAACCTGCGGGTGGTGGTGGTGCCGGAGATCAACGCCGGCACCGCGTCGCTGGTGGCGGCGGTGATCAACCCGGCGGTGGGCCTGGGCACCTTCCTGGCGCAGGTCTTCCTGCGCGGCCCGCTGATCGAGGCGGCCACCCAGGAGTTCCACATCACCGGCGGCTGGACCGACCCGAAGATCGCCAAGCTGAGCGGCCGCGAGCGCCTGGGTCGCGGCGCGCCGTCGGCCGAGCCGCAGATGCCCTGAGAAGCATTCACAGCTTCTGAGCCGTCCGCTGTACCGAAGGAGAAGTCCATGCACATCGCCGCCCTCCAGATGGTGTCGGGAACCGATCTCGCCGCCAACCTGCGCGCCGCGCGCACTTTGCTCGAAGAGGCCGCCGGCATCGGCGCCGAGCTGGCGGTGCTGCCCGAGTATTTCTGCTTGCTGGGCCAGCGCGACACCGACAAGCTCGCGCTGCAGGAGCCGTTCGGCCGCGGCCCGATCCAGGACTTCCTGGCGACCGCCGCGCGCGAGCTGGACCTGTGGATCGCCGGCGGTACCCTGCCGATCGCCACCGACGATCCGGCGCATGCCCACAACACGCTGCTGGTGTTCGGCCCCGACGGCCACTGCGCGGCCCGCTACGACAAGATGCATCTCTTTCGCTTCGACGACGGCCAGACCGCCTTCGACGAGGCGCGCACCCTGGTGCCCGGCGGCGCGCCGGTGACGTTCGAGCTGCCGTCGCGCGACGGGCACCGCTGGCGGATCGGCCTGTCGGTCTGCTACGACCTGCGCTTTCCCGAGCTGTACCGCCACTACGCGGCCGAGGGCTGCGACCTGCTGCTGGTGCCCAGCGCCTTCACCCATGTGACCGGCGAGGCGCACTGGGAACTGCTGCTGCGCGCCCGCGCGGTCGAGAATCTGGCGTACGTCTGCGCCGCGGCGCAGGGCGGCCTGCATGCCAACGGCCGCCGCACCTGGGGGCACAGCATGCTGGTCGATGCCTGGGGCGGCGTGCTCGCGCAGCAGGCCACCGGTGCCGGCGTGGTGCCGGCACAACTCGATGCCACGCGGCTGCGCCAGTCGCGCACCCGGTTGCCGGCCCTGGGCCACCGCCGGCTGTGAGCGGCACGGCGCAACCCGCCGCCGTCGGCACCGACCCCGACACGCTGCGCGTGCCGCCGCCGGCCCCGGCGGATGCCGGCGCGCAGGCGCTGCCCGCCGCGGCGCGGTGGCTGCTGCGGCTGCCCGGCTCCTGGCGGCGCTGGTCGCTGTGGCTGCTGCTGGCGGTGCTGGTGGTCGTGATGCTCGGCATCCTGGTCTGGCTGGCCGGCCGCTACGAGGCGAGCCAGGTGCAGAGCCGGGTGGAGCGCGACGTGAGCGACGCGGTGGCCGACGTGCGCACCGCGCTGGCCCGCAACCTGCAGAGCCTGCAGGCGCTGCAGTCGGCCAACCCGACGCACGACGCCTGGATCGCCGCGGCCGGCGAGCTGATGCTGCGCCAGCGCGAGTTCGTGCGGATCGAGTGGCGCGGCACCGCCATGCGTCTGCGGGTGCATTCCGACACGCCCTACCGCGGCCTGGCGCTGGACACGCCCGCCACCGAGATGCCGGCCGACATGCAGCTGACCTGCGCCTCGGCCCGGCGCCTGGGCGCCCCGGCCTACTCGCCGAGCTACTTCGTGCCGCATATCGACGGCCTGGGCCTGGGCCTGGGCCTGGAGGTGGTGCACCTGTGCCTGCCGCTCACCGAAGGCATGCAGCCCACGGGCTACCTGGTCGTCACCTACGGCCTGCCGGAGATCTTGTCCGACCTGATCGGCACCCAGATCAGCCGCCACCAGGACATCTCGTTCACCGAGCCCGACGGCACCCGCCTGGCCTCCATGCACGGCGCGCTGCGGCGCGGCACGCGGGTGTTCAGCGGCCAGCAGCTGCTGGACCTGCCCGGCAGCGCGCTGGTGCTGCGCATCGACAACTGGCCCGGCGCGCCGAGCGTGTTCCCCAACGTGCTCACCGCGCTGGTCACCTTCATGTCGATCGCGCTGGTCACGGTGCTGGTCATGCTGGCGAAGGACAACCGGCTGCGGCTGCGCGCCGAGCACGACCTGGCCGATGCGCTGGCCTTCCGCAAGGCGATGGAGGATTCGCTGGTCACCGGCCTGCGCGCCCGCGACCTGGAGGGGCGCATCACCTACGTCAACCCGGCCTTCTGCAAGATGGTCGGCTTCGCGCCCGAGGCGCTGCTGGGCCGCTCCGGTGCGCCGCCCTACTGGCCGCCCGAGCATGCCGACCACTATCTGCGCCGCCAGGCGACCCGCTTCGCCGGCGAGCTGCCGCCGCGCCACGGCTTCGAATCGGTCTTCATGCGGCAGGACGGCACCCGGTTTCCGGTGCTGATCATCGAAGCGCCGCTGATCAATGTGCAGGGGCTGCACACCGGCTGGATGGGCGCGTTCCTGGACCTGAGCGAGCAGCGCCGGATCGAGGAGCTTTCCCGCGCCAGCCACGAGCGGCTGCAGGCGACGGCGCGGCTCGCCACCGTCGGCGAGATGGCCTCGCTCCTGAGCCACGAGCTGAACCAGCCGCTGGCCGCCATCGCCAGCTATGCCACCGGCTCGCTCAACCTGCTGCAGCAGGACCCGGGCAGCGCCGGCGCCACCGGCCCGCACGACGCCGACATCGCGGTCGCGATGCGGCGCATCTCCGAGCAGGCCGACCGCGCCGGCCGGGTGATCCGCAGCGTGCACGACTTCGTGCGCCGACGCGACCAGGCCAGGGAGGCGACCGACCCGCGCGATTTGCTCGAATCGATCATGCCGCTGGCGAGCCTGCAGGCGCGCAAGCTGGACCTGGAGATGCACACCGTGCTGGAGCCTGGGCTGCCGCTGGTGCTGTGCGACCGCACGATGGTCGAGCAGGTGCTGCTCAACCTCGCCCGCAACGCGATGCAGTCGATGGACGGGGCCGCGGCCGGGGCCGTCGTGCTGCGGGTCGATTTCGGGATCCGGCGCGTCGCGGGCGGTGCCGGTGCCGGTGCCGGTGCCGGGCAGCGCGGCGGCTGGGTGCTGTTCACCGTGGCCGACCGCGGCCCCGGCATCGCGCCCGAGGTGGCGGCGCAGCTCTTCACCCCCTTCTTCACCACCAAGCGAGAAGGCATGGGCCTGGGCCTGAGCCTGTGCCGCACGGTGGTGGAGCAGCACGGCGGCGTGCTCGACTACGCGCCGAACCCCGCGGGCGGTACGATCTTTTCTTTCACCTTGCCGGCCGTCGGGCCGCAATGACAGGCACGCACTGCGATGGAACCCGGAATGGATGCTCTCGTCTTCGTCGTGGACGACGATGCCGGCGTGCGAGACGGCCTGGCCTGGCTGCTGCGCTCGCGCCGGCTGCTCAGCGAGACCTACGACGGCGCGCTGGCCTTCGACCAGATGCTGCGCGGCGGCGGCGAGACGGCCGGCCGCATGTTCGACCAGCCCTGCTGCATGCTGCTCGACGTGCGCATGCCCGGCATGAGCGGCCTGGCGCTGTTCGACAGCCTGGTCGAGCGCGGCCTGCACCTGGCGATGCCGGTGCTGTTCCTGACCGGCCACGGCGACGTGCCCACCGCGGTCGATGCGGTCAAGCGCGGCGCCTTCGATTTCTGCGAGAAGCCGTTCTCCGACAACGCCCTGGTCGACCGGGTGGAGCAGGCGCTGCGCCGCTCGGCCGAGGTGCTGGCCCGGCGCCGGTCGGCCCGCGGCGTCAAGGCCCGCATGACCGACCTGACCGAGCGCGAGCGCGACGTGATGCGCCTGGTGGTCGAGGGCCTGCCCAACAAGCTGATCGCCGACCAGCTCGACATCAGCGTCCGCACGGTGGAGGTGCACCGGGCGCGGGTGTTCGACAAGATGGACGTGAAGTCGGCGGTGGAACTGGCGAACCTGCTGCGCACTACGGCCTGACCGGATCTTGCCGCCCAAGAAGAAAGCCACCCGCGCGGGGCTTTCTTCATGGGGCGCCGGGCGACGAAGCCCGGCGCCGCAAGGGTCCGGATCAGCCCCGCGGTGCCTCGCCCACGTAGATCTCGACGCGGCGGTTGCGGGCGCGCCCGTCGCCGCTGTCGTTGGAGGCGATCGGCTGGCGCGAGCCCATGCCTTCGATCGTGAAGCGGCGGCTATCGACACCGCGCATCACCAGGTAGTCGCGGGTGCTGGCGGCACGGTCGACCGACAGCGGGTTGTTGATCGCGTCGCTGCCGGTGCTGTCGGTGTGGCCGACGATGCGCACCGTGGCGCCCGGGTTGTTCTGCAGGCCGGAGGCGAACTGGTCGAGGATCGGCGCGAAGTTGGACTTCACGTTGGCGCGGCCGGTGTCGAAGGAGATGTCGCTCGGGATGTCGAGCTTCAACTGGTTGTCGGCCGTCTGCGTCACGCCGATGCCGGTGCCGCGGGTGGCGGCTTCCATTTCCTGCTTC
The DNA here is from genome assembly GCF_003217575.1 of Xylophilus ampelinus. GTDB lineage: Bacteria > Pseudomonadota > Gammaproteobacteria > Burkholderiales > Burkholderiaceae_C > Xylophilus > Xylophilus ampelinus. The sequence goes on from NZ_QJTC01000009.1 coordinate 83,945, forward strand.
TGGCGCTCCATGCGCTGCGACCAGATGTAGGTGCCGAGGGCGCCCACGCCCGCGCCGATCACCGCACCGGTGCCGGCACGGCCGCCGGCGACCGCGCCGATGGCGGCACCGCCCAATGCGCCGGCACCCGCGCCGATGGCGGTGCGGCGCTGGGTGTCGCTCATGTTCATGTCTGCACAGCCGGCGACCAGCATGACGGCGGCGGTGGCGCCGAGGATGATTTTCTTCATGGAGTACTCCTGGGGATGGACGGAACGGGATGGGCGGCCGCACCGGGGCGCGTGCCATTTTTGAGGGTGCTCATTTTCGATCGCGGTCGACCAGGCGAGTATCGCCATGTAATCGGGCCCGCGGCCGGTTCAGGCCGGCGGCTCCTTCGGCCCACGCGGCTCCCGCGGTGCGGGCGGCTCGCCGCCCTCGCGGCCCGAGAACATCGTCCACCAGACGATCGCCACCAGCACTACCAGCGCGAGCAAGGCTTCGAGCAAAATCAGGCCCATGACCAAAAGACTCCTGCGGGTTGCGACGACGCTGGCGATTGTAGGAATGCTCGCCGCGTGCGCCACCCGCCCACCGCCGGAGCCTTCCGCCCCCACGCCGCCGCCGCCGGCGCCCACGCCCTCGGTGCCGTCGCGCCCGCCGGTCGCCGCCGCGCCGCCCGTTCCCGGGCCGTCCGGCACCTTGCCCGCCCAGCGCAGCCGCTGGGTGCCCGCGCCGTGGGACGAACTGCCGGGCTTCCGGCAGGACAACCTGTTCGAGGCCTGGAACGCCTGGATCAAGAGCTGCGAGCGGCCCGGCCCGGTATTCGCATCGCTCTGCGGCGACATCCGGCGCCTCTCGATCGCGTCGCCCGAGGAGCAGCGGGCCTGGATGGTGCAGAACCTGCAGCCCTACCGGGTGGAATCGGCCGACGGCAATCCCGAGGGCCTGCTCACCTCCTACTACGAGCCGGTGATCCCCGCGAGCCGGCTGCCCACCGCGCAGTACACGGTACCGCTCTACAAGATGCCGGCCGCGATGCGCAAGCCGTGGTACACCCGCCAGCAGATCGATACCCTGCCCGAGGCCCGCGCCGCGCTGGCCGGCCGCGAGATCGCCTGGATCGCCGACCCGGTCGAGGCGATGGTGTTGCACATCCAGGGGTCGGGCCGGCTGCGGGTGTCGGAGCCCGACGGCAGCGTGCGCACCGTGCGCCTGGCCTACGCCGGCACCAACGACCAGCCCTACCGCAGCATCGGCGCCTGGCTGCTGCAGCAGGGCCAGACGCGCGACGCCACCTGGCCCGGCATCCGCGCCTGGATCGCCCAGAACCCGCAGCGAACCGGCGAGCTGATGTGGACCAATCCGCGCTACGTGTTCTTCCGCGAGGAGCCGCTCGAAGGGCTGGATGCCAGCTTCGGCCCGCGCGGCGCGCAGGGTGTGGAGCTGACGCCCGGCCGCTCGATCGCGGTGGACCGCACCAGCATCCCGTACGGCACGCCGGTCTGGCTGGCGTCGTACGGCCCGTCGGCGGCGCTGCAGAAGCTGGTGATGGCGCAGGACACCGGCAGCGCGATCGTCGGCGCGGTGCGGGCCGACTATTTCGCGGGCTGGGGCGCCGATGCCGGCGAGGTGGCCGGCCGGCTGAAGCAGGGCCTGCGGCTCTGGGTGCTCTGGCCTCGCTGAGCGCCCGGGGACGAACCGACACGACGACGACACGGAGAAGAACATGCTTGCACGACCGACGATCCTGTGGCCCACGCTGGGCATGGCCGCGCTGCTGGCGGGCTGCACCACCGGCCCGCTGGCGCGCGACGCGCGCTACCGCTGCGACAACGGCATGCGTCTGAGCGTGCATGCCGCCCAAAGCGCCACGCTGCAGGGCTACCGGGGCGCCGAACTGCTGCTGCGCGACGCGGGCGGCATCGGGCCCGAGCAGGCGGTGTTCAGCAACCCGCAGGTGCGGGTGCAGACCGGCTTCGGCACCGACGGGCGCGAGGCGCAGATCGAAGGCCAGATACCCGGCGGCCGGGCGCGCTGCGTGCGCGAAGGCGGCCTCTTCTAGCCATTTGCCACCAAGGCCGGGGCCGGATGCGCGCCCCGGGGCCGGTCGGCTTGTGTCACGGCTCTTTCGTCGCAATGCCATGAAGGTTTCATCGGGGTAGCCTAGGGTCACAGGGTCTGCGCAGCGGCACGGCCGCTGCTTCCCACGACCCCACGAAAAGGTTCCTGCCCATGCACGCGAAGCACATGTCCGCGCCCGCCATCGACCCGGATGACATCGGCTACAACAACACGACCAACCCTGCGCTGGACAGCATGATCCCGGCGCGGCTCTCGCGCCGCTGTTTGCTGCGCATCGGCGTGGGCACCGCGGGCTCGGCCCTGCTCGGCAGCGTGGCGCTGGCCGGCTGCGGTGGTGGCAGCGGAGACGGCGATGGCGGCAGCGTCGGCACCGCCGGCGGTGCCGACACCATCGGCTCGCCGCTGCCCACGCTCGGCTTCAACGCCGTCGCCAAGAGCCTGGCCGACGTGGTGGTGGTGCCCGCCGGCTACACCGCCGGCGTGCTGTACCGCCTGGGCGATCCGCTGACCACCGACGTGCCCGCCTTCCGCAACGACGGCACCGACGCCGCCGCCACCTACGACCGCCGCGCCGGCGACCATCACGACGGCATGACCTTCTTCGGTATGAACGCCGCCGGCACGCGCGACGGCAAGGGCGCCCACCGCGGCTTGCTGGTGATGAACCACGAGGCGATCACGCCGACCTACCTGCATCCGCGCGGCCCGACCAGCGTCGGCACCGGCAACGCGCAGGCCCGCACGGTCGCCGAGGAAGTGCTGCGCGAGTTCTATCTGCACGGCGTGAGCGTCGTCGAGGTGGCGCAGGCCGCCACCGGCGCCTGGGCGTACGACCGCAGCTCACGCTTCAACCGCCGGGTCCACACCCTCACGCCGATGGTCCTGTCGGGGCCGGCCGCCGGCAACGCCGCGCTGATGACCCAGTACGCGACCGACGGCCGCCGCACCCGCGGCACGGTCAACAATTGCGCCAACGGCACCACGCCGTGGGGCACCTACCTGACCTGCGAAGAGAACTGGGCCGGCTACTTCCGCCGCATCGCCGCCACCGACGATCCGAAGCGCACCGCCAAGGAACGCACCGCCTTCGCCCGCTACGGCGTCGCCGGCACCGGCCGCGAACTGTGGGCCACCGTCACGCCCGACACCACCGACCGCCTCTACGGCCGCTGGGTCGCAGAAGTCTCCGGCGCCAGCGCCGCGGCCGACTTCCGCAACGTCGCCAACACCTACGGCTGGGTGGTCGAGATCGACCCGTTCACCCCCGATTCCATCCCGCGCAAGCGCACCGCCCTCGGCCGCCTGGGCCACGAAGGCGCCTGCCTGGGCCCGGTCGTCGTCGGCCAGCCGCTGGTCTGGTACATGGGCGACGACTCGCGCAACGAGTACCTCTACAAGTTCGTCTCGACCCGCAACTGGGACGCGGCCGACACCAACGGCGGCCTGGCCGCCGGCGACAAGTACATGGACGACGGCCGCCTCTACGTGGCGCGCTTCAACGCCGACGGCAGCGGCACCTGGCTGGAGCTGAAGCTGGGCGCCAACGGCATCACCGGCGCCAACGGCACCTACGCCTTCGCCGACGCCGCCGACGTGCTGATCAACGCACGCCTGGCCGCCGACGTGGCCGGCGCAACGAAGATGGACCGCCCCGAGTGGACGGCCGTCAACCCGCGCAACGGCGACATGTACCTGACATTGACCAACACCAACGCCGCATCCCGCCCGATCACCGCCACCGACGCGGCCAACCCGCGCTTCTACAACGACCCGAAGGGCCCGGCCGCCACCGCGCAGACCGGCAACCCCAACGGCCACGTGATCCGCCTGGCCGACACCGCCCGCAACCCGGCCGCCACCAGCTTCCGCTGGGACGTGTACCTCTTCGGTGCCCGCTCCACCGCCAGCAGCAACGTCAACCTGTCGAACCTCACCGCCGACAACGACTTCTCCAGCCCCGACGGCATGTGGTTCAGCCAGGCGGTCCCCGGCCTGCTGTGGCTCGAGACCGACGACGGTGCCTACACCGACGTCACCAACTGCATGCTGCTGGCGGCGGTGCCCGGCCAGGTGGGCGACGGCGGTGCCCGCACCGTGGTCAACACCAGCGGCACCACGACCCGCGAGCAGCAGACCCTCGTCGGCGCCGCCCCCGGCACCACGCTGCGCCGCTTCCTGGTCGGCCCGAAGGAGTGCGAGATCACCGGCATCGCCGAATCGGGCGACGGACGCGCGCTCTTCATCAACATCCAGCACCCGGGCGAAGAGACCCGGCCGGGCTACACCGACCCCGCCTCGTTCGGCAGCCATTGGCCCGACGGCGGCGCCAGCCGTCCCCGCTCGGCCACGGTGGTGATCACCAGGAACGACGGCGGCCGCATCGGCGTCTGACGGTCGGAGGAGCCGCCCCGTGCGCGGGGCGCCACCCCAAAAAGGAAAGGGCCTCTCGCGGTCTCTCTTGCTACTTTTTCTATAGCTATAGGTCGTCGCGGAAAAACGGCTGCAGCCCTAAAACACCTGAAATTTTTCGCGCGGTGCCGCCGCCCGCACCCCGCGAAGCCCCGTCACCGGTCGATGATCCGCCGATGCACCACCGGCGGCCCGTCGCCCAGGTGGAAGGCGAGTTTGCGGTCGCGCAGGGCGACGTCCCAGGCGGTGACGCGGGTGAAGCGGCGCAGGTGCTCGGTCCAGGATTCGTCGGTGATCTGCTCAACGTAGCAGGCCGGGTCGTGCACGTCGTGCAGCAGGTGCCACTCCAGCGCGCCCTGGCGCAGCCGGCTGCGGCGGCTTTCCTGCATCAGCAGGCGGAAGTCGGCGGCGCGGGCCGGGTCGATCCGGAACTCGATGCTCACCTGCACCCGACCGTGTTCGGGCGGGGTGGCGGCCACCGGCGCGGTGAAGGCCTGCGACGGGGTCAGGTCTTCCTCGCGGCTGTGGTCGGCCAGGAAGTACTGCACCGCCAGCATGACCACCACGCCCGAGATGCCGGCCGCCGTGAGGCCGGCGTGCAGACCGACCAGGCTGGCCGTCTGGCCCCAGAAGGCGGCGCCCAGCGCCGTCGCGCCCATGATCGACATCTGGTACATCGACATGCCGCGGGCGCGGACCCAGTCGGGCAGCGCCAGCTGGGCCGAGGTGGCGAGCGAGTTGGCGGTGCAGAGCCAGGCCAGGCCTGCCAGCGCCATCGCCGGCGTCGCGATCCAGATGGTGGGCGCGAAGGCCACCGCGATCGTGGCGGCCGAGGTGACGCAGGTGCCCAGCCGCACCAGCATGTCGCGCCGCAGCCGGTGCCGCAACTGCGGCAGCAGCAGCGCGCCGACGATGGCGCCCGCGCCCATAGAGGCCAGCAGGAGGGTGAAGGTGCCGGCGTCGCCGCCGGGCAGCGCCCGGGCGATCAGCGGCAGCAGCGCCAGCAGCGCGGTCGAGTGCAGAAAGAACACCGCCACCCGCACCAGCACCGCCCGCATCCGGGGCGACTGCCGCACGAACTGCATGCCGACCCGCATCGCGCTGGCGAGCCGCTCACGGCCCAGCGGGTTGGGCGCCACGGTGCGCTTCCAGCGGGTGATGACGATGGCCGACGCCACCGACAGGATCGCGTTCAGTACGAAGACCCAGTGGCTGCCCGCGCTGGCGATCACCGCGCCGGCCACCAGCGGGCCGATGATCCGCGAGGCGTTCATCGCGATGCCGTTGAGCCCCATCGCCGCCGGCAACTGGCTGCGGGTGACCAGCTCGGGCACGATGGCCGAGAACACCGGCCAGCGCATCGCCAGGCCGATGCCGTTCAGGAAGGTGAGGGCCAGCAGCATCGGCGCGTCGATCCAGTCCGACAGGATCGCCACGCACAGCAGCATCGCCACCACCGCCACCCAGAGCTGGGTGAAGATGAAATACCGCCGCCGGTCCAGGATGTCGGCCAGCGCGCCGCTGGGCAGGCCCAGCAGGAACACCGGCAGGGTCGAGGCCGACTGCACCAGCGCCACCATCACCGGCGAGGTGGTCAGAGAGGTCATCATCCACGCCGCCGCCACGTCGTTCATCCACATGCAGGTGTTGGCCGCCACCCAGGTGATCCACAGCAGGCGGAAGGTGGGTGCCGTCAGCGGCTCCAGCGCCGCCCAGGAGCGCGGCGGCGCGGCCCGGGCGGTGTCGGGATTGGCGGGGTCGTCGGTGAGGAGGTTGTTGTGCGGGGCGGACGAAGAGGGAGGGGGCGGCATCGCGGACATAGGCGGCCAATTCTGCGCCGTGGCCGCGGGCGGATGGTTGCGAGGCGCATCCGCCGCGCCCCCGGCAAAACCTGGCGACGCGGTGGCCCTCGTTGGAATTAACCGACACCACGACCCTAAAGCCGGTGATAGCGTCGATTTCCATGCACAGCCCCACCCGCCGCCTCTGGGATATTTCCCCTCCGTTGGGCCCCGACAGCCCGGTGTTTCCGGGCGACACGCCCTATGCGCAGACCTGGTCGGCCACCTACGGGCCGGGCTGCCCGGTCAACGTGGCGGCGCTCACCCTGTCGCCGCATACCGGCGCCCATGCCGACGCGCCGCTGCACTACGACCCGCAGGGCGCCGCCGTCGGCGCGCTGGACCTGGCGCCCTTCCTGGGCACCTGCCGCGTCGTCCATGCCATCGGCTGCGGCCCGCTGGTGCGGCCGGCGCACATCGCCCACGCCCTGCCAGACCTGCCGCCTCGGCTGCTGGTGCGCACCTATGCCCGCGCCCCCACCGCCTGGGACGACGCCCTGACCGGCTACGCCCCCGAGACGATCGAGCGGCTGGCCGACCGGGGCGTGCTGCTGGTCGGCATCGACACCGCCAGCATCGACCCGGCCACGAGCAAGACTCTCGACAGCCACCAGGCGATCCGCCGCCGCGGCCTGCGGGTGCTGGAGAACCTGGTGCTCGACGACGTGCCCGAGGGCGACTACGAGCTGATCGCGCTGCCCCTGCGGCTGGTGGCGGCCGATGCCTCGCCGGTGCGGGCGGTGCTGCGGTCGCTGGTGTGAGCCCCACCGCCCATATTGAGAAGAAAAAGGCCTGTAGCCGGCGAATGGCGCCGGCTACTGGCTATCGAAAACATAGCAAATAAGACACGATGACAGCGACCAGCACCCCCACGCTGCAGGACTGCCGCGCCCTGGATGCGCACGACCCGCTGCGCAGTCTGCGCGGCCATTTCACCCTGCCGGCCGATACCGTATACCTCGACGGCAACTCGCTCGGCGTGCTGCCCGCCGCGGCGGCGGCCCGGGTGGCCGACGTGGTCGCCCGCGAATGGGGCCAGGACCTGATCCGCTCGTGGAACACCGCGCGCTGGGTCGACCTGCCGCAGCGCCTGGGCGACCAGCTGGCGCCGTGGATCGGCGCGGGCAAAGGGGAGGTGGTCTGCACCGACAGCACCTCGGTCAACCTCTACAAAGTGCTGAGCGCAGCCCTGAACATCGCCCGCGAGGCATCGCCCGCCCGACTGCGCATCGTCAGCGAGCGCAGCAACTTCCCCACCGACCTCTACATCGCCGAAGGCCTTTGCAGGGAGCGCGGGCTGGAGCTGGTGCTGGTCGAGCCCGAAGACATCGCCGCCGCGCTGACCGCCGACGTGGCGGTGCTGATGCTCACCCACGTCAACTACCGCACCGGCGCGATGCACGACATGGCGGCCATCACCGCCGCTGCCCACGCCGCCGGCATCCTCACCGTCTGGGACCTGGCCCACAGCGCCGGCGCGGTGCCGGTGGACTTGCGGGGCGCAGGCGCCGATTTCGCGATCGGCTGCGGCTACAAGTACCTCAACGGCGGCCCCGGCGCGCCGGCCTTCGTCTGGGTCAACCCCCGCCATGCCGACCGCTTCTGGCAGCCGCTCTCTGGCTGGTGGGGCCACGCCGCGCCGTTCCGCTTCACGCCCGACTACCAACCCGCCGCCGGCATCGGCCGGTACCTGTGCGGCACCCAGCCCATCATCAGCCTGTCGGCCCTGCAGTGCGGCCTGGACGTGTTCGACGCCGCCGTGCCCCTGGGCGGCATGCCCGCGCTGCGCGCCAAGTCGCTGGCGCTGACCGACCTGTTCATCCGCCTGGTGGAGGAGCGCTGCGACGGGCACGGTCTGGGCCTGGCCACCCCGCGGGCACATGAACAGCGCGGATCGCAGGTCTGCCTGACCCTCGATTCCAGCCCCCACGCTCCGCCGCTGCGCGGGTCGCTGCCCCCCGAGGGGGCCGCTGCCGCCTTGGGGCGGCCCGGCGGCGGCGGCTCGGTCGCCTACGCCATCGTCCAGGCCCTGATCGCCCGCAAGGTGATCGGCGACTTCCGCCAGGGCGACGGCGGCACCGGGCCGCACCTGGACATCCTGCGATTCGGCTTCACGCCGCTCTACATCGGCTTCGAGGACGTATGGAACGCGGTCGAGCACCTGCGCCAGGTGCTGGAAAGCGGCGAGTGGCGCCGCCCCGAGTTCAACCAAACCAACGCGGTTACCTGACCACCATGTGCCCCCACCACGCTTCCACCCCGGCCGCGCCCGACGCGGTACAGGCTCCTGTCGCCGCTGCCGCCGCTGTTGCCTCCGCTGCCGACGGCCCCGGCGCCACCATCGTGCGGGAGGAGGGCGCCCAGCTCGACTTCAGCCGTGCGATGAGCTACGGCGACTATTTGCAGCTGGACGCGGTGCTGGGCGCACAGAAGCCGCTCTCGCCCGCGCACGACGAGCTGCTCTTCATCGTCCAGCACCAGACCAGCGAGCTGTGGATGAAGCTGATGCTGCACGAGCTGCGCGCCGCCATCCGCTGCGTGGCCGAGGACGACCTGCAGCGCGCCTTCAAGATGCTGGCCCGCGTCAGCAAGATCATGGAGCAGCTGGTCCACGCCTGGGACGTGCTGGCCACCATGACCCCGCCCGAGTACAGCGCCATGCGCCCCTACCTGGCGCAGTCCAGCGGCTTCCAGAGCTGGCAGTACCGCAGCATCGAGTTCGCCCTGGGCAACAAGAACGGCCTGATGTTGAAGCCCTACGAACACCGCCCCGACCTGCTGGCCGAGGTGCAGGCCGCCTACGCCATGCCCTCCCTCTACGACGAGTCCCTGCGCCTGCTGGCCCGCCGCGGGATCGAAGTGCCGGCCGAGGCGCTGGAGCGGGACTGGACCCAGCCCTACGCTCCCAGCGAAGGCGTGGAGCAGGCCTGGCTGACCGTGTATCGCGACCCCAAAGCCTGGTGGGACCTGTACCAGCTGGGCGAAGAGCTGACCGACCTGGAAGACGCCTTCCGGCTCTGGCGTTTTCGGCATGTGACGACGGTGGAGCGGGTGATCGGCTTCAAGCGCGGGACCGGCGGGACGGGGGGTGTGTCGTATCTGCGCAAGATGCTGGACGTGGTGCTGTTTCCGGAGATCTGGCGCTTGCGGACGGAGCTGTGAGGAAGCTGTCGGCGGCTGCGGAGGGCGGCGGTGGGCGCCTGGCAGGCCCGGCTTCCGCAGTGCTATCCGCTCACCACCAGGAAGACGATCCCTTGAGATGCTGCTCGTAGATGTCGATGGTCTTGGCCAGTCCCCGGGTCATCCAGTTCAGTGCGTCCTCCGGCCCCTTGCGATTGTTGCCGCTGGAATAGACGGTTGTCTGCCTATCGTCGCAAGCGGACGGCGGGAGACCATAAGACGCCAGTACCCAATCGGCCGCCAGGCGCGCAGTGCGTCCGTTGGCGTCGGGAAAGGGGTGGATGCTGATAAGACGCTGTGCCGTCGCGGCGGCCAGTTCGACAGGTGTCACCGTGCCCTGTGCGACCTGATCGGCTTTCGACTCGAACCACTCGTCGAAATGCGCCATTTCGACACCGATCTCACGCTCGTCCACCACCCCGCACCAGGCATGGTCCTGGACAAATCCAGTGAGCTGCCTGCGGAACTCCCCAAAGCGCGCGCCAAAGTTTTCGACGGCTTGGGGGTCATTGAATGGCTGCAGATCCCTTCCCAGCATCGCGTTGAGCTTCTTGAGATGTTCCGTATCGAGCGGGTCGCCCTCGCTCGCCCACCGCTGGACCTGGTTTGCCGCAGCGTTCCAGTTCATGCCGGCCCTGGACGTGGATTGCACGGTGTTGGACAGGCCGGCCCGCAGGCCGTCCACCTCCTCGCGGGCCGCTTGCGCACGTTGCGCGGTTTCGGCTCCGCCCTTGGCCATCTTCTTCTGCAGACCTTGCCACTTCTTCTGCAACGCCTTCAGTTCCTTTTCATTCCTTGTTCGAATGTCAGAAGCGATAGGCAGACTCAGGATCAGCTCCATCAGCCTAACCTGGGTCTCGCGCGTGCCGACATACACCTTTTTGAAGTCGATCCCTGGTGGCAGCTCCACGATCTGCGTATTGCCGGCCATATCGAGGGCTCTGAGCTTCGGCAGGTTTCCGATGGCCGACGGAATTTGACGAAGGGCGCAATTCCTGAGAAGTATGAGCTCCAGATTCTGGCTCTTACCTATTTCCGAAGGCAATTGGCCAAGACGTTTGTTGTCGCACAGATCCAGTTCTCTCAAGCTCGGACCAAAGCCGCCTTCCGGGAGCCGGGACAGGTCGCAGTTCTTGAGATTCACTGTTTGCAGTTTCTCCAACCGATCCATGGAATCGGGTAGCGATCTGAGATTTTTATTACCCGCAACGTCCAGCACTACGAGGCCTCGCGCTTGCGACAAGTTGGCGGGCAAGGCATGCAAATCGCAGCCGGCGACATCCAGCCGAGTCAGCTTCGGCGCGAAGGCCAACTGGTCCGGCAGGCGCTGCAGCAACGGGTTGTTTTCAACACTCAGGTTGCCCATATGGGTCAAGAGGTGCAGGCCCCGAGGCAGGCTCGTCAGATTGCATCGGTCCAGGTACAGCAGGAAGTCGTCATCGACAAAGGCTTTGAGAATCGTGGATTTTGCGGAGTCCGGTCCATCCCAAGCCTGCAGGGCCTGTGTCAGCAGTTGGAGCCGTTCGGTCTTAGCGGGAGGGATGTAGGGACCTGTGACACACGCGGCATCCAACGCGCCTTCCCGGATGAAGGGAGACATCAGGCCGTTCGGTTCAGCTTCCTCGATCACGCGCGCGGCCACCTCCGCGACCCGCCCACGGTCCAGTGCGGGCGCGTGCGGGTCCCAGACCATGTTTCGGGGGGCGGCACGGTCGTGCCGTGCAACGTTCTCGTGTGCCGTAGCCCAGACGGCCCGGCCCATCCTCCGGCCGGGCCGGGCCGTGAACCGGACGCACAACCGGACGTGCGAGTGCCCGTCTGGCTGTCAGGACACTGCTCGGGCGGAAGACGGGGCGCGTGATCGGTAGAAGACGATTTCATACGGGATGACCTGAGACCAGACGGGGGTTGCGCTAGCATGAGCGCATGTCTTTGGGCTGCTGGAATCCTGCGAATGCAATGCCTGCAAAGCGAAGCATCGAGCCGTTTGGCGATGCGCGCAGACTTTTCCTGACTCGAAGCTGCTGCGAACACGTGTGCTGACGCGCCAGTACAAGCTGCCGTTGCGCGCCGGGCATCACCTCGCCTCCGAAGTGGTGGAGTACGCCGAGGCCGAGAACATCAGGCCGCTGGACTTCCCGTATGCCGAGGCGCAGCGCATCTACGCCGAGACGGCCCGGGGATCCGATTTCGCCCAGGTGCTGCCGGTGTCGGAGGCCGAGTTCCGCGCCGCCCTCGACCCGGTCGCGATCGTCAAGAACCGCCAGACCGCCGGCGGTCCGCAGCCGGCCGAGATGCAGCGGATGGTCAAGGAGGCCCGGCAGCGCATCGCGCAGCAGGAAGCGTGGATCCAGGGCGACCGGGCGAGGATCGCGTCGTCGCTGGCGCGGCTCGACGGCGATTTCCAGAAGCTGGGTGCGGCGGCGCGCCGAGGGCCTGCGTTGCGCGCCGACGGGGCAGGCCGGCCGCGCCCTCCGCAAGGCACGCCGGCCCGGCGGGCTAGCGCTTTTCCAGATGCCCCAGCGGCAGCGCGCCGCAAGCTTTTACCTCGCCGCCAACCCCAGGGTGTGCGTCAACTCTGCTATGCCGGCGTATTGGGTTGTTGGTTAGGAACATCGCGAGCTTGCGACTATGCGGCATGCTCGGAATATAAAAGCTTCGAGGAAAGAAAAAGCTCTAGACCGCCAATAATATCTTCGGTAGTGAAATCCCGAAATCTCATTTCTCGAATATGACTTCCTGTTTCACCTCTTTCATAAGTGCAGAGCGAAACGCCCTGTCGAAGTGACTGGCAAATTTCATCTGCGATGGACTTTTTTCCTGCGCAGTCAGCTTGGAAAGCTTTTCGAGCGTCGATTTTTTGTCGAGTGCGGCGGTAGGGCTGAGCCAGGATAGCTGGCGCTCGATGAAATCCGAGACCATTTTGTTCTCGTGCCCCTCATGATCAATTTCTTCTGCTATCGATAGCATCTCCAAATTGAATTCGATCAACGTGGCGACCGCCAAGGGACGAGACTTGCCAATCGCTATGGCTTTTGCGTCCCACAACTCAAGTTTGGTGCAGTATTCGTTGTGCCGTAGAGAACTCCCCGGCCTTTTTGCCTGCAGCAGCGACTGAGCTTCGACCAGTTCGTCAACGGAGTGAATAAAGTCTAATGAACTCCTGTCGGGATCAGGCCTGATAAAAGGCACAAGATTACTCTCGATAAGTTTCATTTTCTCGGCATGGCTAAGCATGCGGCAATTTTTCTCATAATCGGAATTAAATCCATTGTTCGATTTGAAGGAGTGTAGGTCGCCAAATCCGTTCCGCGCCTGTAAAGAGGAAGGTCTCTTGCCGCTGCCATTCGCTCGGTAGATGACTGAAGGAAGATCCTTGTATTTTTCCTTATCGCCCTTTCTAGGGATTTCAGATATCAAATTCAGCTTCACTTGTGTGCTTATAACAGAGGCGGGTATCATGACGATGTCGTGAGCTGTAGATTTGTTGCAGGCTGTATCGACCTCCCTTTTGGCTGGAGTTTTTCCTTTCATCCCGAGTCCCCCGGCAGCCTCTTCAGGATCTGAAAATCGCAAGCTTCGAATCATCATCGGTTTTCCGTGGTTGTAGTCTTCGCATATTGCTGAGTTTTCCTTCGGTAGAACTTCTTTGGCGAAGGAATTGTTGATGAAGTTTTCTAATTCGAGACTGTCGCTGAATTTGGTAATATTGCTTTGCAGTTTCGCCAAATTTTGTACGATTATTTTTTTCTCTTGGATTCGCTGAAGCGCCGAGGTCTGCAAAGACTTTATATTATTTTCGCCACGTTCAATTGGTCTGACAGTATTTTTTGGTGGAAGTCGGTCGATTGTCGACATTGACGGGCTAATGACAGCCTCCCGATTTTGCTGTGTTTTTTGTTCTTGGTCGTGGCGATAGAAATTCATGCCGGCAAATTCGATATGGTTTATATCCATGATTTTCCTCAATTAGATTTGGAAGAGTGAGGTATGGGCCTTCCGGCCTATGGCACCGATGGAATCGGAGTTTCCGCGGAATTTCAATATACTAACTTGCTCGACATGTTTGAATTGTTATTTCCGGGCATCGTTGATTTTCAATAAAAGATTTTTTGCCTCGATGGTGTAGTTGGATAAAGCGTTTTGCACCTTATCCAGGTCGGTGGGATCCACCTCGTCGAGGGTGAGCGAAATGGCGCTGGATATTTCCGCGTAGCTATGTGTAAAAACTTGACTTCTTTCGACTTTTTTGTGGGGAAGCTCTTGTTTTTCTCGTATTGCATTCATGTGCTTTGCCATCGACGTAGATGGGCCCTTTTCCCTGAAAAAATCCAATGACAAATTGATTAAAGCGTCCTTGGCTTGGTCCGCCGTCAGTCCGGGTGCCGTCCATGGAACACCTAGTTGCTTAGCTGCATAATGGGCCGCTATGACCACATCCGAAGAGGAGCCTGACGTTCCCGACATGACCGGAACCTGCAAAGAATCCCGAATGCGGGTGCCGACATCGTTGGACAGATCCATTCCCGACATCGTCTTGGTCGAATGCGTTCCTGAACGATCCGCATCGTGGCGATTTTTTTCTCGATATGATTTTCGCAACTGTATTTTTAGGCGGCCGGCCACCAACTGTCCTTCTTGAGCTAATTCAAAACCTGTTTTTACCTGGTCTTCAGTGAATGGACCTGACGCACCTTTCAACATCATGGCAAAAGCGGAAGCCGCTTGGGTTGAAATCTTCCAAGGACGCTTCTTGGCATAAGGGGAATGCTCATCAGGCTCCCGGAGGCCAAGAACCTCGTCGCCTAATTTTTCACGGTCGCGGCACTGCAGGGCGGGCTCGCGGCTCCATAGGCCCCTCTCCAGATGGCAAAGCCATTCCGATTGTTTATGGGTAAGTGACTCTACATTATTTATCGCATGGCTTGCATTCGAAATCAGCGTCTTTTCGGCATCTATGCTATTTAAATACGCATCGGCCCGACTGTGAAGATGGCGCTCGGAGTAATATTCGTTGTTCGACAAAGATTGGGAAAGAAATTCGATTATGCTTGCGTCTGTTTTATTGTCGGGGCGGTAGATTTTCCCAGCAACAGTCGCTGCACTGTAAGACTTTCCGGGTCTGTTTGAAGATGCTGTGGCCAGGGATAATGCTTGATTGATAGAGGAAGATGCTTCTCTTTTATGGTGGGGGCCGCCAACTTCGGCCTTATGCGTTGGGTGCACATCGCCTGGCTCTGCGGCCGATGCTTCTGCTTGATTGGAAAAGCCAATGGAATCGGATTTTGGGTTTAGCATGATTCGAATATCGTATTAAATTTTCGGTAAGGTTGCTTTCGCAACGGCTTTGCAACAACGAAGGAAAGCAGTTCGGTAGCCGGAATCGAAGACTCCTGCGGTCCAGTAGGGTTGTCTGCGTTGCGCAAAGGCGGTGGCCAACCCCGTGTTGCGATTCAGGATAAGCGCTGCGGGCTACTGGGGAGGTGGCGATGGTGGTGAGCCTGCCCCGTCACGGTGAGTGCTCCCGGTGTTGGTGGTCCAGCCACTTGGACCATGACGAGGGCTGCCCCTTGGGATTTGACTTGGCATACTCGTAGAATAAAGAGAGGAATTCCGACCGGTCATTACGGAAGTCTGAACGCCCTTTGTGAGATACGTCTTTGTGAGAATCCAAGCTACGCCCTGGATTGAACGCACGTTGCCGCCGAATGATATCTTCGAACGATGCCGTTGCCGCATTATTAAGCATGTCGTGCATGACAATGAAGATACTCGTACGACCCAGACCTGCCTCGCAATGCACATGCAGCCTCTCGTGACGCTCCATGCCCCGTTCCGTTGCAATAAATGCATCAACGTCCTCTGCGCGTGGGGCGAGATGATCCGTAACCGTCAGACGCACATATTTGGCATTTGCAGCCCTTACGAGCTCTTCCTCGCTAAAAATTTGCGGCTTGTTCAAAGTCACCATACGCGGGTTCGGGGCCTCATCCTTGAGATCTTTGCGGTGAATAATCTGCACTTTTTCTTGCGCTTTTAGTAGACGGATCCTGTCATGCTCGTCCGCCAGTACCTCTTCACGCGATCTTCCGACATTGCTCCAGTTGTTGGGCGTCCGCCAAGTACATGGATAACCCCCAACAATGGCATGAGACTCTTCGCGAGCGTCCAGTACGGTCACTGGGTGCTCCCTGCACGGGTTCAACCTGGTAAGTTGGTCAAGGGATGCGATACTGCCGCTGCCGGAAACATATAGATCGTTCCAGCCAGTCGGATTGCAATCCTCGGGCAGATCAAAATCATTCGATGAACGAAAGTTATCAGTTGATCTTGGACTTCTGTCGTAAGCCAGAACAGGAAGTGATGTCGGGCTTGCCGGCAGAGGCATAAGGGTTCTGAATTTCCGAATCAGTTGCGAATGACGTTCGGCAGTGTCCTGGCGGTATGCCAAAACGCTTTGTGAATCTGCGGACGGGGACGAAGCGTGCTTGCGTCGCTCCGGCAAGCCGTCGATGTCCGCCGGGACCGAGTGTTTTGCATGGTTGGACTCAATGTCAGCTTGAGCATCCACGGCTGAGTTTGCACTCGTGCTCTCATCGCTGGCCATGAAGGGCGTGATAGAACTAAAGGCCGGATCAAGCATATTTTCTCCTAATGAAACTGGCAGATGATTAATATCGCATTGCAAGAACTGTTCGCTCGTTATTTTTGGAAGCCATGGAAGCGATGCTTGCAGGCTACCGTCCGCACGCAGCGGGTTCGCTTTCAAATATCTTATCGCGTAGCATGTGGTACGAGATACGGCCATTTCCGGCTGCGGATGCAACTCCGGTAATAAAGTTTGCATTGGGTATTGCGGCGCGGATCGGAAATCGAGGATTTTGAGCGGGCGAGGCGCCCCTGTATTCGCATGCGGTAAGTTGCTGGTACCTCACTTGGCCGATCTATGCCATTTGAAAATGGTTACACGCCGAATTTGCCTGTCGATGACAAGTATCTTGAAGTACGAATACGAACTTTTCGGAGGCAGCGTGCGCCGTTATCGCTTCTCCAGATGCCCCAGCGGCAGCGCGCCGCCGGCTTTCACCTCGCCCAGCGAGAAGCTGGTGTGCATGTCCTTCACATGCGGCAGGTTGGCCAGCCGCTGCAGCGCGAAGCGCGAGAAGCTGTCCAGGTCGGGCGCCACCACCTGCAGCTCGAAGGTGCCGGTGCCGCTGACGTAGTGGCAGCCGGTCACCTCGGGCAACTGGCGCACCGCTTCTTCCAGCTGGCGCATCGCGTCGCCCGACGCGCGCTCGGCGTCGATCCGCACGAATGCCAGCACCCCCAGGCCGATCTTCTGGCGGTTGACCGCGGCGTGGTACCCCAGGATGAAGCCCGCCGCCTCCAGCGTCCGCACCCGGCGCCAGCACGAAGCGGCCGACAGGCCCACCCGCTCGGCCAGTTCGGCATTGGTCAGCCGCGCATCGACCTGCAGCTCGCGTAGGATCGCCAGGTCGAATTTGTCGAGTGTTTCCACTTTCGGATAATTCCGGGAAATATTCTTGCGCAGCATAGCGTTAGCAGGGCAACGAACGCAAACACTTATCCCGGGTGCAAACCTACACTGGTTCCAGCTACGCACTCCGACGCCCAAGGAAACAAGAACGATGAATGCCCCACTGCCCGAGCACGTCCGCAAGGCCCTAGAAACGGTGACCTTGGAGGACAAATACGCCCTCGACCACGGCCGTGCCTTCATGAGCGGCGTGCAGGCCCTGGTCAAGCTGCCGATGCTGCAGCGGCTGCGCGACCGTGCGGCAGGCAAGAACACGGCGGGCTTCGTCAGCGGCTACCGGGGCTCGCCGCTGGGCGGCTACGACCAGGCGTTGTGGAAGGCGTCCAAGTTCCTGAAGGCGCAGAACATCGTTTTCCAGCCGGGCGTCAACGAGGAGCTGGCGGCCACCGCGCTGTGGGGCACGCAGCAGCTGGGTTTCTCGCCGCCGGGCACCAACAGGTTCGACGGTGTCTTCGGCATCTGGTACGGCAAGGGCCCCGGGGTCGACCGCTGCTCCGACGTGTTCAAGCACGCCAACATGGCCGGCACCACCGAGTTCGGCGGCGTGATCGCCATCGCGGGCGACGACCACATCAGCAAGAGCAGCACCGCCGCCCACCAGAGCGACCACATCTTCAAGGCCTGCGGCCTGCCGGTGTTCTTCCCGGCCAACGTGCAGGAGATACTGGACCTGGGGCTGCACGCTTTCGCCATGAGCCGCTTCTCGGGCGTGTGGGCGGGCATGAAGACGATCCAGGAGATCGTCGAATCCAGTGCCACGGTGACGATCGATGCGCAGCGGGTCGACATCGTGATCCCCACCGATTTCGAGATGCCGCCCGGCGGCCTGCACATCCGCTGGCCCGATGCGCCGCTGGAGCAGGAGGCGCGGTTGATGCACTACAAGTGGTACGCCGCGCTGGCCTACATCCGCGCCAACCGGCTCAACTACAGCGCTATCCAGACGTCGCACGACCGCTTCGGCATCATGGCCAGCGGCAAGCCCTGGAACGACACCCGCCAGGCGCTGCTCGATCTGGGCCTGGACGACGCCGCCTGCCGCCGCATCGGCATCCGCCTGCACAAGGTGGGCGTGGTGTGGCCGCTGGAAGCGCAGCTGACCCGCGAGTTCGCGACCGGTTTGCAGGAGATCCTGGTGGTCGAGGAAAAGCGCCAGGTCATCGAATACCAGCTCAAGGAAGCGCTCTACAACTGGCGCCCCGACGTGCGGCCCAACGTGCTCGGCAAATTCGGCGAATCCGGAGGCGGCGGCGAATGGGGCATGCCCAATCCCACCGCCAACACCCTGCTGCGCGCCAATGCCGACCTGTCGCCCGCGATCATCGCGCGGGCCATCGCGCAGCGGCTCGAGAAGCTGGGCCTGCTGGAGGCGGCCGGCGCCGACATTCGCGCCCGGGTCGATGCGCAACTGGCGGTCCTGGAGGCGAAAGAGCGTGCGATGCAGGTGCTGGAAGCGGCCGGCGTGCAGGGCGCCGACCGGGTGCCGTGGTTCTGCTCGGGCTGCCCGCACAACACCAGCACCATGGTGCCCGAGGGCTCCCGCGCGGTGGGCGGCATCGGCTGCCACTACATGGCCACCTGGATGGACCGCAGCACCATCGGCTTCACCCAGATGGGCGGCGAGGGGGTGCCCTGGGTCGGCCAGCAGCCCTTCACCACCGACCGGCATATCTTCGCCAACCTGGGCGACGGCACCTACTTCCACAGCGGGCTGATGGCGATTCGGCAGGCGGTGGCCGCGGGCGTCAACATCACCTACAAGATCCTCTACAACGACGCGGTGGCGATGACCGGCGGCCAGCAGATCGGCGAGCGGCCCGAGGGCCACAGCGTGCTGCAGATCGCGCAGAGCCTGCAGGCCGAGGGCCTGGCGAAGGTGATCGTCGTCACCGACGAGCCCGAGAAGTACGCCGGCGTGAAGATCGCCGGCGACCTGGAGGTCAAGCACCGCGACACGCTCGATGCGGTGCAGCGCGAGTTCCGCGCGATCCCCGGCACCACCGCCATCATCTACGACCAGACCTGCGCCACCGAGAAGCGCCGCCGCCGCAAGCGCGGCACCGCGGTCGACCCGGCCCAGCGGGTGGTGATCAACGAGCTGGTCTGCGAAGGCTGCGGCGATTGCAGCGTGCAGAGCAACTGCCTGTCGGTCGAGCCGCTGGAGACCGAGTTCGGCCGCAAACGCACCATCAACCAGAGCAGCTGCAACAAGGACATGCGCTGCCTGAAGGGCTTCTGCCCGAGCTTCGTCACCGTCGAGGGCGGGCAGCTGAAGAAGAAGGGCAAGGGCAATGCGCCGTCGCCGCTGGACATGGGCGCGTTGCCCGAGCCGGTGCTGCCGCGGCTCGACGGGGCCGACGACGTGTGGGGCATCGTGGTGGCCGGCGTGGGTGGCACCGGCGTGATCACCATCGGCCAACTGCTCGGAATGGCGGCCCACCTGGAGGGCCGCAGCATCGTCACCCAGGATGCGGCCGGCCTGGCGCAGAAGGGCGGCGCCACCTGGAGCCATGTGCTGGTGGGCGCCACGCAGGAATCGATCCGCACCACCCGCGTCGGCATGGCCGCGGCCGACCTGATCCTGGCCTGCGACCCGCTGGTGGCGATCAACGAGGAGACGACGCTGCGGATGCGCGAAGGCCGCACCCACGTCGTGCTCAACGGCCACAGCACCCCGACGGCCGCCTTCGTGCGCAACGCCGACTGGCAGAACCCGGCGGACGCCTGCGGCGCCGAGATCGCCCGCACCGTGGGCGAGGCCCACTTCGGCGTCTTCGACGCCGACGCCGCCGCCACCCGGTTGATGGGCGACAGCATCTACGTCAACCCGATGTTGCTGGGCTACGCCTGGCAGCGCGGCTGGGTGCCGCTGTCGCTGGCCTCGCTGCTGCGGGCGATCGAGCTGAACGGCGTGGCGGTCGAGCAGAACAAGACCGCCTTCGCCTGGGGCCGCCGCGCGGCGCACGATCCGCAGTCGATGCACAAGCTGGCCGAGCCGGGCCAGGTCATCGCCTTCAGGCCGCGCGAGACGCTCGACGGCCTGGTGGCGCGCCGGGCGCAGTTTTTGGCGGCCTACCAGAACCAGGCCTATGCCGACGTCTACCGGCAGTTCGTCGACCGGGCGCGCGCGGCCGAGGCGCCGCTCGGCAAGACGGCGTTGTCGGAATCGGTCGCCCGCTGCCTGTTCAAGCTGATGGCGTACAAGGACGAGTACGAGGTCGCCCGGCTGCACACCGACCGCGGTTTCCTGGACAGGGTCGCCGGCATGTTCGAAGGCGACTTCACGCTGCACTACCACTTGGCCCCGCCCGGCATCGCCAAGACCAATGCGAAGGGCGAGCTGCAGAAGCAGCGCTTCGGCCCCTGGATGCTGACCGCGTTCCGGGTGCTGGCCCGATTGAAGGGCCTGCGCGGCACCGCGTTCGATCCGTTCGGACGCACCGAGGAGCGCCGTACCGAGCGGGCGCTTGTGGGCGAATACCGCGCCAGCGTCGAGGCGCTGCTGCCGCGGCTGGACGAAACCAACCACGCACTGGCCATCGAGATCGCCCGGCTGCCCGAGCAGATCAAGGGCTACGGCCATGTGAAGCACCGCAACCTGGTGGCGGCCCGGCTGCGCGGCGTCGAGCTGCAGGCCCGCTGGAACGGCCCGGCCGAGGCCCGCGCCGCGGCTTGAGCATCGAATCGGGTTCCGGCCGGCGGCGCAAGCCGGCCAGTAGCTATAGATTCAATAGCATCGCCGCGTCGATAGTCCCGTGCCATGCCGGGATACCCCGGGGCGTGTCGGAGGAGGGGGCGCCGCATACAATCGCCGGTTGCCCGGGGTGGCGGCGCCAGCCGCGCCCGGCAGTTTTTCTCTTCCCAATTCGACGTGCGCGTCGTGGAGTCGCCCCTTGTTCATCTCTTCCGCATTCGCCCAGACCGCCCCAGCCGCCGCCGCCGGCGGTGGCGGCATCATGTCCTCGCTCACCGGCATGCTGCCGCTGGTGCTGATGTTCATGGTGCTCTATTTCGTGATGATCCGTCCGCAGATGCGCAAGCAGAAAGAGCACCGTGCGATGCTCGACGCCATCGCCAAGGGCGACGAAGTGGCGACGGCCGGCGGCATCATCGGCCGCGTGACCCGCCTGGGCGAGGGAACCCTCGGCCTCGAGATCGCTCCCAACGTCGAAGTGCAGGTGCAGCGCACCGCCGTCGCGCAGGTGCTGCCCAAGGGCACCGTCAAGTAAACGGTCCCGCGCGGCAACCCTGCCGCCTCCGCAGGACCCGAGTCGAGCCGAAGCGGCCACGTCCTGCGCCTTGCCGCCGGGTCTCTCCCCGGCTTTTGCGGGCACGTCACAGTGCATAACACGCTCCAAGCTATGAATCGTTATCCGGTCTGGAAGTACGCGATCCTCGTCGTCGTGCTGCTGGTGGGGGCCCTCTACACCCTGCCCAATTTCTTCGGCGAGGCGCCGGCCGTGCAGGTCTCGGCCGCCAAGTCGAGCGTCAAGGTCGACGACGCCACCCGCACCCGGGTGGAAGAAGCCCTGAAGGCCGCCAACGTCGATGCCGGCGCGGTGACGCTCGACGGCACCTCGGTGCGCGCCCGCTTCGCCACGCCCGACGAGCAGCTCCGTGCCCGCGACGCCCTGCAGCACGCCCTGGTGCCCGATGCCGCCGATCCGCCCTACATCGTCGCGCTGAACCTGATCTCGCGTTCGCCGGCCTGGCTGGCCAAGCTGGGCGCGGTGCCGATGTACCTGGGGCTCGATCTGCGCGGCGGCGTGCACTTCATGCTGCAGGTCGACATGCAGGCCGCCCTCGACAAGAAGGCCGAATCATATGCCGGCGACCTGCGCACCACGCTGCGCGACAAGGGCATCCGCCACGGCGGCATCAACCGCGACGGTCAGGCGGTCGACATCCGGGTGCGCGACGACCAGACCGCCACCGCGGTCAAGAACCTGATCTCCGACCAGTTTCCCGACCTGGTCGTGACCCAGACCGGCGACGGTGCCGACACCCGGCTGCTGGCCCGCATCAAGCCCGAGGCGGTGCGCAAGGTGCAGGACCAGGCGCTCAAGCAGAACATCACCACGCTGCACAACCGGATCAACGAACTCGGCGTGTCCGAGCCGGTGATCCAGCAGCAGGGCCTTGACCGGATCGTGGTGCAGCTGCCCGGCGTGCAGGACACCGCCAAGGCCAAGGACATTCTGGGCCGCACCGCCACGCTGGAAGTGCGCATGGTCGACGAAAGCGCCGAGGCCCGGGTGGCCGAGCGTAGCGCCGCCGGCAACGTGCCCTTCGGCTCCGAGCGCTACCCCGAGCGCTCCGGCACGCCGATCGTCGTCAAGAAGCAGGTCGTCCTGACCGGCGAGAACCTGACCGACGCCCAGCCCGGCTTCGACAACCAGACGCACGAAGCCACGGTCAACCTGACGCTCGACGCCAAGGGCGCGCGCATCTTCCGCGACATCACCCGCGAGAACGTGGGCAAGCGCATGGCCATCGTCCTGTTCGAGAAGGGCAAGGGCGAGGTGGTCACCGCTCCGGTGATCCGCTCGGAAATCTCCGGCGGCCGGGTGCAGATCTCGGGCCGCATGACCTCGGTCGAGGCGGCCGACACTTCGCTGCTGCTGCGCGCCGGCTCCCTGGCCGCGCCTATGGAAATCATCGAGGAACGCACCATCGGCCCGAGTCTGGGTGCCGAGAACATCTCGCGCGGCTTCCACAGCGTGGCCTGGGGCCTGGCCGCCATCGCGGTGTTCATGTGCGCCTACTACGCGCTCTTCGGCGTGTTCTCCAGCATCGCGCTGCTGGTCAACGTGGCACTGCTGGTGGCCATCCTGTCGATGCTGCAGGCCACGCTGACGCTGCCCGGCATCGCCGCCATGGCGCTCGCGCTGGGCGTGGCGATCGACTCGAACGTGCTGATCAACGAGCGCATCCGCGAAGAGCTGCGCAACGGTGCCTCGGCGCAGGCCGCTATCCACGCGGGCTACGAGCGCGCCTGGGCGACCATCCTCGACTCCAACGTCACCACGCTGATCGCCGGCCTGGCGCTGCTCGCCTTCGGCTCCGGCCCGGTGCGCGGCTTCGCGGTGGTGCACTGCATCGGCATCCTGACCAGCATGTTCTCGGCCGTGTTCTTCTCGCGCGGCCTGGTCAACCTCTGGTACGGCCGTAAAAAGAAACTCAAGTCCGTCGCCATCGGCACCGTCTGGCGCCCTGAAACGTGAGCACGCCCGCAGGCTTGCCCACTGCGTGTGGCCGCCAAGCCCCTCGCCGGGGGCAACATCCGCGGCCCGGCGAAGCCGGTTCCGCGGTGTGCGCTGAAATGAATGCAGGGTGGCGTGCGCTGCCCGTCAAGGAATAGCATGGAATTCTTCCGTATCCGCCGCGACATCCCGTTCATGCGGCATGCGCTGATCCTGAACTCGATCTCGATCGTCACCTTCCTCGCGGCCGTGTTCTTCCTGTTCCACCGCGGGCTGCACCTGTCGGTGGAGTTCACCGGCGGCACGGTGATGGAGGTGGCCTACTCGCAGCCGGCCGATCTGGAGAAGGTGCGCAGCACCGTCACCGGCCTGGGCTACCAGGACGTGCAGGTGCAGAACTTCGGCACGGCGCGCGACGTGATGATCCGGCTGCCGGCGCAGAAGGGCGTGTCCTCGGCCCAGCAGAGCGATCGCGTCCTGGGGGCGCTCAAGGCCGATCCGGCGACCGCCGACGCCACGCTGCGCCGGGTCGAGTTCGTCGGCCCGCAGGTCGGCGAGGAACTGGCGACCGACGGCCTGAAGGCGCTGGCGATGGTGGTCATAGGCATCATGGTCTACCTGGCCTTCCGCTTCGAATGGAAGTTCGCCGTCTCCACCGTGCTGGCCAACCTGCACGACGTGGTGATCATCCTGGGCTTCTTCGCCTTCTTCCAGTGGGAGTTCTCGCTGGCGGTGCTGGCGGCGGTGCTGGCGGTGCTGGGCTATTCGGTCAACGAATCGGTGGTGATCTTCGACCGGGTGCGCGAGACCTTCCGCCGCCAGCGCAAGCTGGACACCGAGGCCGCGATCAACCACGCGATCACCTCCACCATCAGCCGGACCATCATCACCCACGGCTCGACCCAGCTGATGGTGCTGTCGATGTTCTTCTTCGGCGGCGCCACGCTGCACTACTTCGCCCTGGCGCTGACCATCGGCATTTTGTTCGGCATCTACTCGTCGTGCTTCGTGGCCGCGGCCATCGCGATGTGGCTGGGCGTGAAACGCGAAGACCTGGTCAAGCCGGTCGCCAAGAAGGATGCGGCCACCGATCCGGCCGATCCGAACAGCGGCGCGCAGGTCTAGAAATAAGGCCCCCCGGCTTTGCACGCTGCTGCCGCAGCGTGTCATTCGCCACCCCCCCCCGAGGGGGAGGCCCTGCCTGCCGCCGGGGGACCCGTCGGCGGCCGGTGGCTGTGAGATGCGTTGCCCTCGGGGATGGCGCGCAGGGGCTCAGCCCTTTGCCACCCGCTGGAACAGCCCGCCGGGGAGGCGGGCGACCCGGTCGTCGAGTTCCAACTCCAGCAGCTGCACCTGCAGCGCCGCGGCGTCGATGCCGGTGCGGGCCACCAGCGCGTCGAGGCCCACAGGGTTCCAGCCCATGGCGCCGAGCAGGCCGCTTTCGTCTTCTTCGCCGGCCTGCGAATCGGCCGGCTCGGCAGCAGCCGTCGGGAACAGGGCCGGCTGCGGCGTCGGCGTGCGGCGGGCCGTCGCCGGTGCGGCAGGCCGGGCCCGGTCGGCGAACGGCGGCAGCTCCTCCAGCACGTCCTGCGCCGATTCGACCAGCTTGGCGCCCTGGCGGATCAGCGCATGGCAGCCGCGCGACTGCGGCGCGTGGATCGAACCGGGAATCGCGAACACCTCCTTGCCCTGCTCGACCGCTATCCGCGCGGTGATCAGGGAGCCCGAAGGCTGCGCCGCCTCCACCACCAGCGTGCCGAGCGAAAGCCCCGCGATCAGCCGGTTGCGGCGGGGGAAGTTGGCGGCCAGCGGTGGCATGCCGAGTGCATATTCGCTGACCAGCAGACCCTCCTGCGCGATCCGGTGCGCCAGCGCCCGGTTTTGCCGCGGATAGACCCGGTCGAGTCCTGTGCCGACGATGGCGATGGTGGGGCAGAGGCCGGCCGTCGCGCCGTCGAGCGCGCCCTGGTGGGCGGCTGCGTCGATCCCCAGCGCCAGGCCCGAGACGACGGTCAGCCCGGCGCCAGCGAAGTGCTGGGCGAAGGCCTGCGCATCCCGCGCGCCCTGCGGCGTGGGGTGGCGGGTGCCGACGATGGCGATGCCGGGTGCCACCGAGTTTGCTGCAAAATTAATAGCATTGGGTCGGCGTGGTTCGAGGGCTGCAGGCACTTTTGATTCGAATGTCGACGATCCGAGCAGGTACAGCATCAGCGGCGGGTCTTCCGTCGCCAGCAGCCCCGCCGGATAACCGGCGTCGGCCAGGGTGAGGCAGCGGCGCTCGGCCCCGGTCGCGTCGCGTTCGTTCAGCCAGGCCCAGGTGGTTTCCAGCAGCGCGGCCAGATCGGCGGGTCGGGTCTGCAGGGCGGCCGTCTGCGCGAGCGTCGCCACCTGTCGCAGTGCGGCGGCCGGCGCATCGAACACCGCCGTCGGCAGCCCGAAGGCGGCCAGCAGCCGCCGGCCGGTGTCGGCCCCCACGCCGGGGGTCAGCGTCAGCCGCAACCAGGCGGCGAGTTCGGCGTGTTCCATGTGAGGGAAGAAGGAGTGCGAAAAAGCGCCACGGCGCATTCACCAGGTGCACCGCGGATCCGGCTCCGCCGGTCCGCCGGTGCCGCCCCCTGCAAGGGGGTAGGCGCAGACACGCAGTGCGAAGCCCGGCGGTGTGCCGAAGCTAAGGCCCCACGAGTCGGTCGCCGGCCTTCACCGGCACCCGGATCTCCAGGATCAGCGCGTACGACACTCGCTCGAAGGTGCGGAACACCATCATCAGGCCGTTGCGCTCGTCGGGCAGCTTGATCTGTGTCGGCTTGTCGCCGGTGCGGTCGGTGATGCGCGGGCCTTCCGACAGGATCGCCAGCACGTGGCCGCTTTCCATGCCGTCGAGCGTGCCCTTGTTGATCGCCACGATCTGGTTCTGCGCGGCGTTGGCCACGGCGCTGCCGTAGATCGACACCACCCGGCCGTTCTCGATCGGGAACTGCGGCGCGCGCGGGTTGTAGCTGACCAGCTGGCGCGGCGGCTCGGGCAGCAGCCGGTCGCCTGCGCGCATCTCTTCCTTCGAGCCGACGATGTCGAACGAGGCGGGCACGATCTCCTGCAGGTCCTTGCCGTCGCGCAACGAGGTCTGGGTGCTCTCGCTCTGCACCAGGCGGGCGCGGCCGACGTACTGGGCCTCGTAGCCCAGGATCTCGGCGGTGGCCGGGTCTTTGAGCGGCACCGCGTTGCGGAACACGCGGTAGTCGCGCGGCTGGCCCGGCTCGCGCATCAGCGGCGCGCCGGTGGGGCCCAGCGCATAGGCGCGGTCGCCGCGGGCCAGCAGCACCCGCTCTTCCAGGGCGCCGACGAGGCGGGGCGCGTTCTTCAGGGTGAATTCGTCGACGATCAGCGGCTCTGCCAGGAACGGCTCGATGAACTGGGGCTGCAGTGTGGGCAGCGCCGTGTCGGCCAGGCTCTCGTAGCGGGTGCGCGGCGAGATGCGGACCGTGTCGCCTTCGCCGCCGTAGCCGTAGCGCGAGGTGCGCAGCCGGGCCATGCCGTCGACCTTCTCCAGGTACAGGGTCTGGCCGGGGTAGATCAGGTGCGGGTTGCGGATCTGCTCCAGGTTCATACCCCACAGTTCGGGCCAGCGCCAGGGCCGCTGCAGGTACATGCCCGAGATGGCCCAGAGCGTGTCGCCGCGCTTGACGACGTAGACATCCGGCGCGTTGGGCGCCAGCTCCGCCACCGGGATGCCGGTCCGGGCCACCTGCTGCGCGGTGGCACGCTGGGTCGGCGTGACGGGATAGTTCTGTGCGAGCGCGGAGGTGGTGGCGCAGCAGAGTGCGGCGGCGGCCAGCGCGACGGCGGCGCAGGGGGTCTTCATTCGCATCAGGACGGGCTCCCTCGGGATGGCGCCTCGTCCCTGCGGGCGGACGCTACATCCAGCAAAATATCGTTACAAACAGCGGTGGATTCTCGCTTCATGTCCTTGAATGGGCAACGCTTTATTGGCACTGCGCGGTGGTGGCGGCCCCAAAGTGGCGGAAAATAGCGACAACTGCGTCCGCCCGCGACGCCTCCCCCGGACGCTTTTCGACACCGCCCCCGCCCGACCGCCATGGCCCTGCTTCCCATCCTCGTCTATCCCGATCCCAAACTGCTGAAGGTGGCCCGCCCGGTCGAGGCGGTCGATGCCCGGATCAAATCCCTGATCGCCGACATGACCGAGACCATGTACGACGCCAACGGCATCGGCCTGGCTGCCACGCAGGTCGACGTGCACGAGCGGCTGGTGGTGATCGACGTGTCCGAAGAGCGCAACCTACCGCAGGTGTTCGTGAATCCCAAGATCGTCTGGCAGAGCGACGAGAAGGTCACCGGCGAGGAGGGCTGTCTTTCGATCCCCGGCATCTACGACTGCGTCGAACGCGCCGCCGAGGTGAAGGTCGAGGCGCTCGACGGCGACGGCAAGCCGTTCACCGTGCAGGCCGACGGCCTGCTGGCCGTCTGCATCCAGCACGAGCTGGACCACCTGATGGGCAAGGTCTTCGTCGATTACCTTTCGCCCCTCAAGCGCAACCGCATCAAGACCAAGATGGTGAAGCTGCAGCGCGACGCGCGGGATTGATCCCGCCGCCGCCGGCCTCGCAGGCCTTCACCCTCCGCAGGAGCCGCCCCATGCCCGATTTCCGTATACCTTCGCACTGGGCCCGCTGGGCCCTCGCGGCCGGCGGCGCCGTGCTGCTGGCCGGTTGCGCCATCCCGTCCAAGGTGCCCGCCGGTGCGACGGTCGACGCGACCCAGGCCGAACTGGGCGCGCCCACCGGCCGCTACCCGCTGCCCGACGGCGGCCAGCGGCTGCAGTATTCGGAGCAGCCCGCGGGCTCGGCCGTGTGGAACCTCGACTTCGACGCCGCCGGCCGGCTGCAGCGCACCGACCAGGCGCTGCGCTATCCCAACTTCGACCAGGTCGTGCCGAACCAGTGGACCGGCGACGACGTGCTGCGGATGATGGGCCGGCCCGCCCGCGTCGAGCGGGTGGCGATGTTCGACGGCCCGGTCTGGACCTACCGGTTCAACGACATGAACAACTTCCGCTTCATCCACGTGCACCTGGACCCGGGCGGCGTGGTGCGGCGCATCCAGTACACCGACGAGAGTCTGTACCGCGCGCCGCAGGCACGGTAGGCCGGTGAAGGTCGTGAAGGTCGTTTTTGCCGGCACGCCGGAATTCGCCCGCGTCGCGCTCGACGCCCTGCACGCCGCCGGCCTGGAGATCCCGCTGGTGCTGAGCCAGCCCGACCGGCCCGCCGGACGCGGCATGAAGCTGCAGGCCTCGCCGGTCAAGCAGTTCGCGGTGGCGCACGGCATCGCCGTCGCGCAGCCCCGCGGCCTGCGGCTCGACGGCAGGTATCCGGACGATGCCGCCGCCGCCCGCGAGGCGCTGCTGGCCGCCGGTGCCGACGCGATGGTCGTCGCCGCCTACGGCCTGATCCTGCCGCGGTGGGTGCTCGACCTGCCGCGCCTGGGCTGCTTCAATATCCACGCGAGCCTGCTGCCGCGCTGGCGCGGCGCCGCCCCGATCCACCGCGCGATCGAGGCGGGCGACGCCCGCACCGGCATCACCATCATGCAGATGGACGCGGGCCTGGACACCGGCGACATGCTCCTGACCGAAACGCTGCAGATCGACGCGGCCGACACCACCGCCACGCTGCACGACAGGCTGGCCCCGCTGGGCGGCCGGATGGTGGTGCAGGCGCTGCGCACCGCGGAGCAGGGAGGCCTGCAGCCGGTGCCGCAGCCGGACGCGGGCGTCACCTACGCCCACAAGATCGAGAAGGCCGAGGCGCTGATCGACTGGTCGCACGGCGCCGAGGCCATCGCACGCCGGGTGCGGGCCTTCGACCCGTTCCCCGGCGCCGCCACCACGCTGGGCGGCGAGACGGTCAAGATCTGGTGCTGCGAAATCGATAGCGCGCAGTCGGCGGCCGGCGCCGGCTGCGGCACCGTTCTGTCTGCAGATGCGGCGGGCATCGCCGTCGCCTGCGGCCAGGGCGTGCTGCGGGCCACGGTGCTGCAACGCGCCGGCGGCAAGCGGCTGCCGGCTGGCGATTTCCTGCGCGGCTTCGCGCTGCCGGCGGGTGCCGTGCTCGGCGCCGCATCGGCGGCATGAGCGGCTCGGGCGTTTCCTACCCCGGCGAGGCCTGCGCCCGCGAACTGCTGCGGCACCCCGAGTTCTGGCGCGGCATGCGCGAGATGTCGGGCATGAGCATCGGCATCGGCGCCTGGGGTCTGGTCACCGGCGTGGCGATGGTCAAGTCGGGCATGCCGCTGCTGCTGGCCGTCTTCATGTCGCTCACCGTCTACGCCGGCAGCGCGCAACTGGTGGTGGTGCCGCTGATCGCATCCGGCTCGCCGATGTGGGTGGTGTGGCTCACCGCGTTCTGCGTCAATCTGCGCTTCGTGATCTTCAGCACCCTGTGGCGCCACTACTTCGGCCGCTTTCCCCGCGCCCGCCGCTGCCTGATGGGCTATGTGAGCGGCGACGTGACCTTCGTGCTGATGGCGCAGCGCTTCCCCGAGCAGGCGCCGGCGCCGGGCCAGGTGCCGTATTTCTGGGGCGCCTCCAGCCTCAACTGGACGACCTGGCAGCTCAGCTCCATCGCCGGCATGCTGCTGGCCGAGACCATTCCGGTGCACTGGGGCCTGGGCTTCGCGGGCGTGCTGGCGCTGGTCGGCGTGCTGTGCTCGATGCTGGGCGACCGCATCACCTGGGTGTCGGCGGGCGTCGCGGCGGCCGCGGCGGTGGCGGCCTTCGCGCTGCCGCTGAAGCTCAACATCCTGGCGGGCATCGCCGCCGCGGTGACGGTCGGCCTGGTGCTGGAGGCGGCCCTGCCGCAGCGCAGCCGCATCGTCAAGCGCACACCGCCGCCCGCCGAGGACGCGCCATGAGCCGCCGCCGCATCGCTGCCCGTTGCAAGCACGCGCACGCTAGTGCACAGCATGGAGGTTTCTCCATGAGCGCCGCGCCGAACCGCTTCAAGCAAGCTCGCACCGCAGTGCGCCGCACGGAGGTTTCTCCATGACCGCCTGGGAGACCTGCATTGCCATCGTCGGCCTGGCCGCGATCACCGTGCTGACCCGCTGCTTCTTCCTGCTGCCCGACCGCGAGCTGCCGCTGCCCGACTGGCTGCGCCGCGGCCTGCGCTACGCGCCGCTGGCCGCGCTGGCGGCGGTGCTGGCGCCCGAGTTGGTGATGCGCGACGGTGCCTTCCTCACCACCCTGGCCGACGCGCGGCTGCCGGCCACGCTGGCCGCGGTGGCTTTCTATTTCTGGCGGCGCAGCATCCTCGGCACCATCGCGGTCGGCATGGCGGCGTACCTGCCGCTGCACGTCGGCTTGGGCTGGTAACGCGGATACGGCCGCTGGCCGGCGAACCGTGGGGCCTCTCTACAATCGCCGGCACTTTTCCTCCCTTTCACTTCCTTCCTCCGCCTCTTATTCTTCTTTTTTCCTCTTCCTCGATCGCACCCATGAACGTCCTCCGCTTCTCCGATCTCGTCGCCCAGGGCAAGGCTTGCGGCCAACGCGTGTTCATCCGCGCCGACCTCAACGTACCGCAGGACGACGACGGCCGCATCACCGAAGACACCCGCATCCGCGCCTCGGTCCCCTGCATCGAGCTGGCGCTGAAGGCCGGTGCCGCCGTCATGGTCACCTCGCACCTGGGCCGCCCGACCGAGGGCGCCTTTCAGCCCGCAGATTCGCTGGCGCCGGTCGCCGCGCGCCTGTCGGAGCTGCTGGGCCGCGAAGTGCCGCTGGTGCAGGACTGGGTCGACGGCGTGCAGGTCGCGCCGGGCAGCGTGGTGCTGCTGGAGAACTGCCGCGTCAACCAGGGCGAGAAGAAGAACGACCCGGCACTCGCCAAGAAGATGGCCGCGCTCTGCGACATCTACGTCAACGACGCCTTCGGCACCGCCCACCGTGCCGAAGGCACCACCTACGGCATCGCCGAATACGCCACCGTCGCCTGCGCCGGCCCGCTGCTGGCCGCCGAGATCGACGCGATCACCCAGGCGCTGGCCAGCCCTAAGCGGCCGCTGGTCGCGATCGTCGCCGGCTCCAAGGTCTCGACCAAGCTCACCATTTTGAAGGCGCTGTCGGCTAAGGTCGACCAGCTGATCGTCGGCGGCGGCATCGCCAACACCTTCATGCTGGCCGCCGGCCTGCCGATCGGCAAATCCCTGGCCGAGCCCGACCTGGTCGACGAAGCCAAGGCGGTGATCGAGGCGATGCGCGCCCGCGGCGCCGCCGTGCCGATCCCCACCGACGTGGTCACCGCCAAGGCCTTCAAGGCCGACGCCGAAGCCTCCGTCAAGCAGGCCCGGGACGTGGCCGAGGACGACCTGATCCTCGACATCGGCCCCGACGCCGCCGCCCAGCTGGCCGCGCAACTCAAGGCCGCCGGCACCATCGTCTGGAACGGCCCGGTCGGCGTGTTCGAGTTCCCCGCCTTCTCCCACGGCACCGAGACGATCGCCCGCGCCATCGCCGAAAGCGACGCCTTCAGCATCGCCGGCGGCGGCGACACCCTGGCCGCCATCGCGCAGTACGGCATCGAGAAGGACGTGGGCTACATCTCGACCGGCGGCGGCGCCTTTCTGGAGATACTGGAGGGCAAGACGCTGCCGGCGTTCGAGATTTTGCAGAGGCGGGCGGCGGTCTGACGGGGCACCTGGGTGGGGCCGCCGCGATGAATCAGGGGGCACCCCCTGTCATTTACAGAGATATCTCTGGTTTTTACACGGCTTGATCTGTACCAGATGCCGATCGAATCCCTGCTCGATCAGATAATTCCAAGACCTCTCCACATCGTCCGATACCGCTTGCTCGACCTGGAAACCCATCTCGGGATAAATTTTGACGCGGTGCAGATCCCCGACCAATTCATCGATCACTCCGAGCACTCCCACCTGGTCGGAGATTTGATCGGGAAATCCATAATCCGGGGCATCCACATAGGCTTCTAGCCCTGGCCATTGAACGGGTACTGTCAGCGCCACACGGCGGATCGAGTTGGGCTTGGTGAGGAAAGTAACCCGTCGAACCTCAGGAAACATCGCCCGGGAAAACGCAATGTTCTCAGCAAAATTGGTGGCTTGCGTTTCCAAACTGAACTGCGCGGGCCTCACACCCCGCGCGAGGGCACGCTGAGCGAATATGTCGGCCTCAGTGCCCTCCCACAAGTCGCGTGTCCAGCGGCCAGTATTGCCGGTGAATAGCAAGTGCGGAGCAATTCCCTTGTTTAGCAATTCGCATGCGTAGTCGCAGACCCGCAGGTCGTACGACCCACACACGACTATCAATTCGCATGCGGCGTGCTGGCGTCCGGCGGAGAGGAAGTCCCAGAGAATCGTGGCGTGATGCAGTGTGGGTGTCATGGCGCGATGGATTTTAGGGAAGCGTTAATACCGACGAGCAGCATCCGGCCGTCGAACGTAGGGTGAGATGCCCGGGTCTGCAAGATCGGCAGCGACTCGAAGTCGGCGTATACCGCTGTTGCGCCATGATCCACCAGCGTGAGATCGTCGCCGATACCGATACACAGCGCGCCACTGCGCACCGCCGACTGCACGCCGCTGACAGAGTCTTCGAATACCAGACATTCGTGGATAGGCCGGCTCAATCTTTGCGCCGCCAATCGGTAGCAGTCGGGCGCAGGCTTGCCACGTTCGACATCCTCACGCGAAATCACACAATCGAATACATTTTCCATATCATGCTGTTGGAGCACATGGGCGATACGAGCGGGCCAGCTGCTGGTGACCAGCGCCGATGATATTCCCCCGTTGCGTAACTGGGCAATGAGCGTTGCCACACCCGGGACCAGCGGACAGGCTGCGATTTCCTCGATCGCGTCCACCTGTTCTTTGATGCGTCGACGCTGCACGGGGTCGAATTCGCCAAAAAGCGTTAGCAGAGTGTATTCACCGGACCGACCGTGGATATGGTCGCGAATGAATGCGTGGCTTACCTCGATGCCGTAGCTGCACGCAATGCGTGTCCATGCATCCTCGATCGTTTCGCGCGACTGGATGAGGACGCCATCCATATCAAAGCAAACGGCTGTAAGATTTATTTTCGACATCGTTCGAGCTTTGCGTCTTCTGAGTAGCGACCAGGGCCACCAATGCCCCCACCAATGAAAACAGGGCCATCACGTAGTAGGACCGGGCCGGCACCGTTTCGTACAAGTACCCCGCAAATGGAGCGGCCAGACCCATGGGCAATGCGACTGCAATGGAGTAATAAACGCCTTGGGTAAACGCTCGGATGTCCGATGGTGCATGGTCGCGAATAAACCGCATGATCGCGGAGTGGTACGCGGCGAAACTCAGTGCGTGCATGCACTGTCCCAGTACGATGAGCGACATCGCCTCGCTACTGGAAAAAAAAGTCCAGCGTGCGGTCGCGCATACGCCGGAAAATACCACCAAGGGCAAGGGGGGGCAGCGGGTCAGAATTTTGTTGGAAAAGGCGAAATAGATAATCTCCGCCAGCGCGGCGATTGACCAGAATATTCCTACAGCAGTAGACGAGTAGCCTTGCGCTTCCCAGCGGATGGATGCCGTAGAAAAATACAAGGTGTGGCTTAGTTGAATGAAGCTGGCCGCAGCAATTACCAGTAACAAAATCTTTTTCTCGAATAGACGTTTCCAATCGGGCCGATGAACCGTCCGCGGCAAGGCAGGTGAAGGTGCTTGGGTGATTCGGTGCCTTACCCAAAGGCAACTCAGCGCTGTGGATACCATGCTGACCGAAATTGCGATGGGCACCCAGGATTGACCATAACGAGTAAATAACATGCCGCCGATGCTCGACATCAGAATGAAAGACAATGAACCTATGGCTCTGACCCAACCATAATTTTGCAATGCTTGTTTATCGCGTTGGAGTAGATACGATTCGCATAGCGGCAAAACGACCATCCACAGTCCGCCAAACAGAATGCTCAAAGCGACGAATGCATATGGTTTTGCGGGCGCGAAGCAAAACATAAGAGTGAAAAATGCCGCAGAAAGCGCCAGCATGGCCGCCAGACGAATTTGATCCAATCGCCAGTCCGCAACATAGGTGAGAAGCACCCCGCTTATGACCTGAGGCCAATAGGCTGCCGCGATCAAAATGCCTGCTTGACTGCTGCTGAAGCCTAAAGAATGCAGCCAGGTGGACCAGAACGGATAAATAATACCTTCTGCCGCGAAAAATCCGAAAAATATGAGATACATTGTACGGCGGCAGGATTATTCATTGAGAGCGGAGATTATGAGAAAATCTTGTGATAATGCTAAAATTTAACAGGACGGTCGAAATTTTCCAGCGCAAAACTGTTTTTTCCATTGCGCCATACAACCAGCGACTCGCTCATGACGAGCAAGTCGACCATACCTTCCCTGAGTGCCGCCAAAGCGTCCTGAGCAGTACAGACAATCGGCTCTTCATGGCGATTGAATGAGGTATTGATCAACGCCCGCTGTCCGGTCCGGGCGTGCCATGCATTGAGCAGACGGTGCATAAATCCATCCGTCTCCGGCCGAACCACCTGTGGCCTGGCGGTGCCGTCGATGTGCACGACAGCTGGGCTCGCCTCGATGAACTGCGGATGGCAGTCGTAGGTCATGGTCATGGTGTCGGCCGCTGCATGTTCTTCATTCCATCCGCTATAGCAATTTTGCGCATGCTCGATAGCTGTGACGGGGCCGAAAGGCATGAACTCGGTGCGATGCATGCGCTTATTGAGCCAATCGTTCACGTCCGCGTCTTTGGCGTGATAGACGATGCTGCGATTGCACAGCGCACGTGGACCAAACTCCATTTTGCCCTTGAACATTCCCAACACCTGATTCTTCATCAAGGCTTCGACCAGAATGTCAATGATATTTCCCGGCGTCTGATAAGCCAAATCTGGGTATTCGCGATCGATAAGGGAAATGTTCTCGGAAACACCATATGCCTCAGGGCCTAGGGTCATTGCCGCATTCCTGAATCGGGTTCCGTTTTTCAGGTACGCCGTTCCCACGGCCGCTGCCAGGGCCAATCCCCCATCGCCCATGCACGGCAAAATGTAAACATTCTTCACTGTCGGGATCTCGCGCAGCCGCTGGTTGAGTTTCACGTTGCCGAAAACCCCACCCGCCAAACAGAGGTCGCTGCTGCCGCATTGCTCCAGATGGTGGGTTATCAAGGCGACCAGCAGATTTTCGCTGTGCCGCTGTGCGGCGGCTGCTATATCCTCGGGCTTCTCATCGGTCAGCAGGGTACGTAGTGAATCGCTGTAAGTGTTATATGACGGCATGAAGAAATCACCGCATGTCGCTTTTATGCGCCCGTCCTCGATGTGTATCATCTGCCGCATCGCCCACAAAAGTTTTTCGGGGTCGCCGAAAGCCGCCAAGCCTGTAATTTTACCCTCATGGCGGTTTGGCTTGTAGCCCAATAAGTGGGTTATCCGACCGTAGAAATAGCCGATGCTGTCTATACTGGTTTCACGCTGCAACACCTTGGTCTCGTGCGGACTGTAATATGTCAAGGTCAGCGATTGGAAATCACCGCGGCCGTCACATGTCAGAGCCAACGCTTCGTCGAAAGGCGAACAGACATAAGCGCCCAAGGCATGGCATTCATGGTGATCTATATAAAAAACTCTTTCCGTTAAATTATGGTTTGAAACAAATGAATCGAACTCGGCTCTCTTTTCTTTGTCGTTGCTTATTTCGTCGGTGATTCGCTTGCGAAATAGCGGGAGACCGCCCGGATTTTTGATGGCCTCTTCCGCGATACGATCGAAATATAACGGAAGATGTTTTTCGACATTGAAGCCCGCGTTCCAGCCGTAGGCTAAGTAATCTATGTCTTTTAATGTCATGCCTGCCTGTCTCAGTACAAAATCGATCGATTGTGCAGGCCAAACTTTGTGATCCTTAATGCGGGTGAAGCGTTCTTCGCTCACAGCCGATAGAATTTGACCATTGTTGACCAAGCAAGCGCTTGCCAAATCGTTGTTGGTGACGCCCAAAACAATCATGAAAGCTCCTTTTTCCCAATGGCAACTGTCGCCGAAGTGACTCGCTAGCAATTTTGCGCAGTTGACGTGTAACGGTGTGCGTCATATTGGAAGGTTTGGGTGAGAACTAAGATTATTTTTTACAAAAAAGTCCGGGTATAATTTTTGCTAAAAGAAATAATAGTGCGTCGCATGGACCCGTGAAATTTCTATGTGAAGCCTTTCGAGGCGTGGTGCAATTCCAGCCGAAGTTGCGCTGGCTCGCCGTTTCTCGGTCTTGTGTTTAGATTCAGGTACGGCATCGTTGACGCATCGCAATACGGGCTTTTGATCATTTTCTGACTAGGGCATGCCATGCACCTCGACGTACCCGCGTGGGTCCCGAAGGTGGACGATCGACCTCTCGCGAAGCCATCGGATGCGGGACGCGCCTGTGCTCTCAGTCATCGACCGGTGGCGCACCATCCACGGATTGCGCAGCGCAAACGGCGTCTTGAGCTGCTAGGTGTTCTTCTTCAATCCGTAGTAGCGCACATTCACTTGCCCGAACCTTCGGATTCCGGCAGTTCACCCATTCGCTTCAGGGAAACACCCAATCCCTCGAATCAAGGAACGCTCGCTTGCGAGGCGCTTGCTCGAAGGGATTTGCATCGGGCCGGCATGCTTCACGGGGGCATGATCGTCTTGCCTGAGGCAGTGCATTGCAAGCACGGCTCATGAGGCTCCGTGCAAACCTTCCTGACGCTTATAGCCCACTGGCCACCGGAAAGACCGCGAACGCCAGGCACGCGGCCATCAGCACCAGCGACACCAGAGCCGCCCACTTCAGCGTGAATCGCTGGTGGTCGGCGAAGTCGACACCCGCCAGGCCTACCAGCAGGTAGGTGGACGGCACCAGTGGGCTCAGCAGATGCACCGGCTGGCCGATCAGGGCGGCGCGGGCCATCTCGACCGGGGTCACGCCGTACTGGCCGGCGGCTTCGGTCAGGATGGGCAGAACGCCGAAGTAGAAAGCGTCGTTCGATATGAAGAAGGTGAAGGGCATGCTCACCAGGGCGGTGATCGGCGCGAAGTAGGGGCCCAGCGCCGGCGGGATCACCGCCAGCAAGCTGTGCGACATCGCCTCGACCATGCCGGTGCCTTGCAGGATGCCGGTGAAGATGCCGGCCGCGAAGATGAGCGACACCACGGCCAGCACGTTGCCGGCGTGGTTGGCCATGCGGCGGCGCTGCTCGGCCAGGTCGGGGTAATTGATCACCAGGGCCAGCGCGAAGGCGATCATGAACAGCACCGGCAGCGGCAGCACGCCCATCACCAGGCATACCATCAGCACGGCGGTGAGCAGAGCGTTGACCCAGCGCAGCTCGGGGCGGCCCACGTCTTCCTCGCCGGTTTCGTCGGGCGGCATGCGGCGGTCGTCCTCGTCCTCGACGATCGCGGGCAGCACCTGGGCCGGCATGCGGCTGCCCACAGTGCGGCCGGTCAGTAGCGAGAAGCCCAGGCGGCGGCGCTCCTTCATGCCCAGCCAGAAGGCCACGCCGAACAGGCTGCAGATGGCGACCAGCATCGGGCCGACCATCGGGATGAAGACCTCGCCCACGTCCAGGTGCAGCGCGCTGGCGGCGCGGGCCGTGGGGCCGCCCCAGGGCGTGAGGTTCATCAGGCCGCTGGCGATCAGAGCCACGCAGGTGAGGTTCAGCGGATTCATCCTCAGCCGCTTGTAGAGCGGCAGCATCGATGCCACGGTGATCATGTAGGTGGTGGAGCCGTCGCCATCCAGCGAGATGACCAGGGCCAGCACCGCGGTGCCGATCACGATCCGCAGCGGGTCGCCCTTCACCAGGCGCAGGATGCGGTCGACGATCGGGTCGAACAGGCCTGCGTCGATCATCACGCCGAAGTAGAGAATCGCGAACATCAGCAAAATGCCGGTGGGCGCGATTTTCTTGATGCCGTCGAGCATCATCGGCCCCAGCCCGGCGTGGAAGCCTCCGATCAGCGCGAAGCCGATCGGCACCAGCGTCAACGCGACCAGCGGCGAGAGCCGCTTGGTCATGATCAGGTACATGAATGTGATCACCATGCCGAAGCCCAGCATCGTCAGCATGTCGTCAGTCCTTGCATGGGGTATGTCTCCTCGAAAGCGAGCCTGGCGCAGGTGTGCCTTGGCGGTGAGCCGCGAGGTTACGAACACAGCCTGTCGTGCCCCTGTCACGCGGTATGGGGACAAACCCCATGAGGGGAAGTGCGTAGTGCCGCCGGGGACTCGGGGCGGAGCGGTGACCTGATGCGCATCCTGCTCGTCGAGGACACGACCGACCTGGCCGATGCGGTACTGCGCTGCCTGCGCCGCAT
Organism: Xylophilus ampelinus; assembly: GCF_003217575.1. Taxonomy (GTDB): domain Bacteria; phylum Pseudomonadota; class Gammaproteobacteria; order Burkholderiales; family Burkholderiaceae_C; genus Xylophilus; species Xylophilus ampelinus. The sequence goes on from NZ_QJTC01000009.1 coordinate 122,598, forward strand.
GGGCCATGCGGCCGACTGGCAATCCGACGGCCAGGCGGCCGACGGCCTGTTGGAGCACCACGCCTTCGACCTGGTGGTGCTCGACATCGGCCTGCCGCGAATGGACGGCACCGAGATCCTGGCGCGGATGCGCGGCCGCGGCGACAAGACGCCGGTGCTGATGCTCACCGCCCGCGTCGACATCGAGGACCGGGTGGCCGCGCTCGACGGCGGCGCCGACGACTACCTGGGCAAGCCCTTCGATTTTCGCGAGTTCGAGGCCCGCTGCCGCGCCCTGCTGCGCCGACCCCAGGGCCAGGCCGAGGCGGTGCTGCAGATCGGCCCGCTGGCGATCGACAGTGCCGCGCGCCGGGTCACCATGTTCGGCCAGCGCATCGACCTGCCCAACCGCGAGTTCAGCCTGCTGGAGATCCTGGTCGGCCGGCTGGGCAGGGCCGTGACTCGCGAGGAGATCGCTGCCAAGCTCTTCGGCTTCGACGACGAGGCCGGACCCAACGCGATCGACGTGTATGTGGGCCGCCTGCGCCGCAAGCTGGGCGAGGGCGCGTTGCGCATCACGACGGTGCGCAGCGTCGGCTACATTGCCGAGCCGTCGGCGGCGGGCGATGGCGACCGGAGCGGCAACGGTGGCGGCAGCCCGGTCGTTCCGACGGATGCGGGTTTCGGCGACGCGGAGGGTGGCGGCGATGGCGGTTCGAGCGGCGATGGCGACTGAGGCCCGGCCCGGCGCGCCGCCGAGCGCCGCGTCCGTGCTGTCGGCCACCGGCGCCGTCACCCGCGGCTCGATCCGCCGCCGGTTGCTGGGCACGCTGGCCGTGCTGTTCCTGGCCGCGATGGTGGTGCTGTCGGTCGCGGCCCAGGCCTGGGGTCGGCGTGCGGCCGACCAGTCGTTCGACCGGCTGCTGACCGCGTCGGTGCTGGCGATGGGCGATGCGGTGAGCTTCGACGGCGCCCAGTGGGATCTGGTTCTGCCCTATGCCGCGCTCGACTTGCTGGCGATGGCGCCGGACGACCGCGTCTTCTACAGCCTGCGCACGCCCGGTGGCGCCCTGGTCACCGGCTACGACGATCTGCCCGCGCCGCCCGCCGCCCAGCGCCGCGAGGCCGAGCGCCGCGCCGCCGACGGTCCGGCCGCGCAGGACGCGACGCCGGTCTTCTTCGACGCGCCCTACCGCGGCGAGACGGTGCGGTTCGCCCTGGCCGGTCGCTGGGCCGCCGGGGCGGCCGACCAGGGTCGCGCCTGGCTGCAGGTGGGCCAGACCCGCCGGGCGCGCGATGCGGCGGCCACCGACACCGCCCGCGTCGCCACCGCCGCGATCGCGCTTTTGACCGGCGCGGCGCTGCTGCTGTGCTGGTGGGGCGTGCGCCGCGCGCTGGCGCCCGTCGCCCGGCTCGAGCACGAGATCGCCGGCCGCGCCGCCTCCGACCTGCAGCCGATCGCCACGCCGGTGCCCGTCGAGATGGCGCAGGCGGTGGGCGCGCTGAACCGCTTCATGGGCCGACTGGCCGACAACCTGGACGCGCTGCGCGTCTTCATCGCCGATGCCGCCCACCAGATGCGCACCCCGCTCGCCGCGCTGCGCGCCCAGGCCCAGATGGCGGTCGACGAGCCCGACCCCGCCGAACAGCGCCGCAGCCTGGTCGCCATCGAGCGCAATGCCGAGCGCCTGACCCGGCTGCTGAACCAGCTGCTGTCGGACGCCACCGTCGCCCATCGCGACACGCTGGGCCGCTTCGAGCCGGTCGACCTGCTGCGCACCGTGCGCGAGGCCTTGCGCGACGCGGTGCCCCGTGCCGATCCGCAGCCCGCGGTACGGCTGCACTGCGACCTGCAGGCCGCGCCGACGCGGGGCGACGCGCTGATGCTGCGCGAGGCGATCAAGAACCTGGTCGACAACGCGCTCAAGCATGGGGTGCGGCGCGGGGCTGCGGGGCGTGCCGATGTTGGTGAGGGCGTCGGGCAAGGCGCTCAAACGGCGGCGGAAGCGACGTCCGCGGCGGTAACGCGGCCCCCGGAAGCCGTGGAGCTGGGCGAAGGCGCCGCGGCAGCGGCACCCGTAGCCGAGATCGACTTGGCATTGGAGGCCGCACCCGGCGGCGGCTGGAGCCTGTCCGTCGCCGACCGCGGCCCGGGCATCGCCGCCGACGAGATGCCTACGCTGTTCGAGCGCTTCGCCCGCGGCCGCGACGCCGTGCCCGGCGGCGCCGGCCTGGGCATGGCCATCGTGCACCGGGTGGTGGAGCGCCACGGCGGCCGGCTGGCACTGGCGCCGCGTGCGGGCGGCGGGCTGGTCGTGCGGATGCAGCTGCCGGCGGCCGATGGGGAGGCCGTATGAGCCAGGCAGCTCACGCCGCCGGGTACATCGGGGGGCGGGTCGATCGCGCAGGACGGGGCGCGCCGGCATCGACTGCGGCCCGTGCGCTGACCCGACGTGCCCTTCTCACGGGCCTTGCGGCGGCCGGTGCAGCGCCCGGCACCTGGGCCACATCGCCCGTCACCCCCGCCCGCGAGCCGCCGGAGGGACGCGTAGTGGCGCTGCCGGCCCTGCGCCCAGCCGCAGAGGGCGCCACCGCACCCGCGCTCCGGGTGGCGGGATCGACCGACCTGCCTGTCTTCGAGCCGGTGCTGCGCGACTACCAACGGCTGCATCCCGAGGTGGCGATCCGGTATGAAAAGTTTTCGACCCAGGCGCTTTACCAGGAGGCCGCCACGGGCCAGCCGCCCCACGCGCCGTCGCCGGTGGGTCCGGCCGATCTGCTGGCCAGCAGCAGCATGGACCTGCAGGCGCGACTGGCCAACGACGGCCATGCGCAGCCCCACCGGTCGGACGCGACGGCCGCGCTGCCCGGCTGGGCCCGCTGGCGCGACGAGGTGTTCGGCTTCAGCTACGAGCCGATGGTGATCGCCTACGACACCCGATGCTTCACCGCCGCCACCGCGCCGGCCACCCACCGGCAACTTCTCGACCTGCTGCGCGACCCGGCGCGGCCGCTGCAGGGCCGCATCGGCACCTACGACCTGCAGGCCAGCGGCATCGGCTACCTGGCCGCCACGCAGGACGCGCGGATCGACGGCAACGCCGGCGCGCTGCCGGCCGCGCTGGCCGACAACCGGGCGGTGCGGGCCGAGCATGCGTCGGCCCTGCTCGACCGGATCGCGGCCGGTACGCTGGCCCTGGCTTACAACATGCCGGGCTCCTATGTGCAGGGCCGGATCGCTGCCGGCGCGCCGATCGGCATGGTACTGCCGCGCGACTACACCCTGGTGATCGCCCACACTGCCCTCATCCCGCGCAACGCGCCGCATCCGGCAGAAGCGCGGCGCTTTCTGGACTACCTGCTCTCGCCACGCGGCCAGACGGTGCTGGCGCGCGAGTCGCGCATCCTGCCGATCCGCGCCGACGTGGAACGGGCGGCGCATCCCACCGGCGCGCTGCGTCCGATCCCGCTCGGCCCGGGGCTGCTGGTCTACCAGGACCAGCGCAAGCGGGCACGGTTTCTGGAGGTGTGGAGTGCGGGCGGAGGTGCGGCTGCGGCAGTTGCATCGCCGATCCGGTAATTGCTATTTAAATGATAGCTAGTAGTCGGCGTACGGTATAGCCTGCAGGCCTCTTCGCTCTGAATTTTACTGGAGGCGGCCGGGGCTCGGACATCAAAAATATCCGCACCGGAGGCATTGCAGCTTTTTGTGCATTACTTCGCAAATCACCGCAATAACCATTTTGTTGTCCGGAAGATGACATGGAAACCGAACATTACGTTGGTTGCATCCACTATAGGAAGGAGTCTCCCATGCACGTCAGACCCACGAACCCGGTAACACCTTCTTCTCCGGACGCGATGCAAAGCCATGGAGACAACGAGGACGCAAACAGGGCGCAGCAGACGTCTTCTCAACCCGCAACGCTATTGACCAACCCGTCCCTGGGTGCGCTTGGCCCTCGCGGAAGCAGGCACTTCTCATCCGCCAGTACATCCGATACAGAGAGTTACTACGATGCGAGCGACACCTTCGAGGCGTTGTCGCCCGAGATCGAGGCGGCGCAGACGCAGCAGACCCGCGCAGCGCGCCCGCCAGCGTCCTTGGTGGCGCAATCCATGATCAACGGCGCGCAAATGCTTTCCGGCGCGGTCTCCAATGCAGCGTCCAAGCTGTGGTCGATGATGGATCTGCGCACAATGCTGCAAATTCATGCGGACGATCCCGCGCTGCTGCGCATTTTGCGCGGCAGCGACCCCGAAATGGGCGTTGAACATACGCTGACGTCGTGCCGGGAACAGGTGGAAAAGCTCCAGCACCTGATCGAACGCACGCCTGATCTCGCCCCGCGTTTTCGCGACCAGATGCTCGGCGACATCAAGGCGGTACTCGACGCGTTGCGTCCGCTCGAGCACGGGATGCCGGCGACAGGACGCGCACTGAAGTCGCTGGCCAATCTGGTCAATACCTGGCCGCTGCTGGTACCCAGCCCCTGGATGGCCGACGAACTCAAAACCTTCACCTACACGCTCGGCGCCGTGATCAAGGGGGTTCTGAGTATTTCGGCGTCGGCCCTGCGCCCGACCACCGATGGACTTCCGTTTCCGCTGATGGGCGGGCAGCTGGGACGCGACGCCAACGAGAGTCACCTCTACCATGCCCTGGTCAATGGAATGTTTCTCGCCACCGTTCTGCCTAAGAAATTCGGCAATGAAGCCGTACGGCATCAGGCCGATGCAATACAGAACAACATGGGATACGTAGCGGCGGCATCGATAGCCTGTGTTGCGATGGTGATCACGCCTTTCTTCTGGAGCAGCCTTAACGCACTGGGCGAACGACTGCAGGATGGCGCTTCGCGCCTGGGCGCTGACATCGCGCAGCGCGCCGGTTTCGAGGCGCAGGCCCAACAGTTGCGTGCGCGTCTAACCCCTGGGACTGTCACCAGCGAGATGCGGTCGCAGCTTACTGCGCTCTACAACCGGCTGAACGAAGGACTCGAAGTCTTCCAGCAAGCGCGTCGGGACTTCGCCGGGCCCGATGGAGGGCGCGAACTCACCAAAACGCTCAATGCCCAATGCACGCATCTGCTGGAGAGCCTGGACAAATGCAGCAAGCGACTGAGTAGTACGTTGCAACTCGATGGCTTTCGACCCGACGGAACCCTGTCGATCTCTTTGCCGCGCGAACCGGCCAACGACGATTTCTCGTCCAAATTGGCATTGGCACTGCTAAGCGCTGCCGTGACAGGAATCACTGTCTACCTGATACAGCCGGACCGGATCGGGACCGTGGGCCTGCTGACCGACACCCTGATTGTGACCACGGTGATGATGCAGTCCGTATTCAACAAGCAATCGACGCGCCAGGATTCGATGGAACGCTTCAAAGCCATGTGTGCGGGCAGCATGATCCTGGCCCTGGGGCTCAGCGCCGAAAAGCTGTCCGTGACGTTGGCCAACCAGAGCCTGATCGAAGCATCTCCCTCGTCGCCCTATTACGCTGGCGTGGCCATGACGCTGATGTCGATGACCATGCCAGGCCCCATAGCGTGTGGCTCGGAGACGGCAATGAACTGGGGAGGAAGCCAGATCATGCGCATGTTCAACGGACCGGACGGCACCCCGCTCGCGACCGGAATGCCTTCGTCGCCCGAGCAAGCCCAGGCGCAGCTGCAAGCCACGACAGAGTACCTTCGGAGACTGACACCACCGGAGTTGGAGGCCTACCACGGGATCGCTGCCGAGAGCATGCTGCAAGCGATACAGAGTGCCCACCCGCAGGCGGAGGCCCGGCGACCGAGCGGCGTCACGATCACCGAACTCCCCGACGAAGACGATATTGCCAAGCACGCCGAAATCACGGAGTAGACCGCCGCGACCGAGTCGCCGCTGCAGGCAACAGGCGCACACGTCAGGGCGACGACGCCTTTGCGCGTTTATCGCGTCCGCAGTGGCCTTGTACTCGGGAGCGATCTCCGGCTTGGCTCCAAAGCGGCGCGGTATCGGCGAGGCCGTGACATCTCGCCATTCGGCGGGGCGCCTCGCGCGATGCGCTCTTCGGGCGAGTAGCCGGGCCGGTCAGGCGACGGTCGGCAAGGTGCGCGGAGTGCTGGTCGCACGGCCGCGGAAATCGGTCCAGCACTGGCGGGTGAAGTCGTACAGCTTGCATGCACGCGCGGTCTGGAAGTACCACTTCCACGAGAAGCGCTGGATCACGATGCGGCCGGGCAGCAGCTGCTCGAGCAGCTTCTGGGCTTCCTTCAATTTGTAGAGCGGGATGCTCATGTCCACATGGTGGGCGGTGTGCTCCATGATGTGGTGCATCAGCGCGCCGACCTGCAACGGGAAAGTCAGGTGCACCGTAGTCGAGACGAAGGGCTGGGCCCGGGTCCAGGCGGCGCGGTCGTCGTGCCACGACACCTTGACGTGGGTGTGGTGCACGTAGACCACGAAGCCGATCATCGCGAACCAGAACATCACCGGCACCACGAAGCCGGCCAGCAGCAGGCGCAGCACCGACTGGTCGGACGCGAAGGCGGTGGCGACCAGGCCACCGATCCAGGCCAGCGCGAAGCCCGACACCAGCAGGCAGTCCTTGGTGAAGATCGGGCGGTGCGTCGTCGCCTTGCGGTCGGGGAAGAACATCTTGTTCCACCAGATCTCGACCATGTAGTAGAGGCCCGGCGCCCAGCCGCTGCGGTAGAGGCGCTCCATGAAGCGCCGGGCCGGCGAGAGCTTGCGGTACTCGTCCTGCGTCAGCGGCGCCCAGACGAAGTCGACGCCCTTCAGGTTGGTGAAGCCGTGGTGGACCACGTTGTGGCCCATGTCCCAGAGGCTGTAGGGCGTGAGCGAGGGCAGGAAGGCGATGCGGCCGATCCAGCGGTTCAGGCCCCGGTGCGAGGTCAGGCTCTGGTGGCAGCCGTCGTGACCGATGATGAACAGGCGGCCGATCACGAAGCCGGCGGCCAGGCCGCAGAGCAGCATCGCCCACAGCGGCTCGAAGGTGACGGCTCCGTACAGTGCGGCGCCGAACAGCGCGTAGTCCAGCACCAGCAACGCGACGGCGCGCAGCGTGGAGCGCTGGCACAGCGGGATCAGCCACGAGCGGATCGTCTTGCGGTGTGGCAGCGGCGCATCGGCGGCCAGCGGCGGCGGCAGCACGATGGCAGCGGCGGGTGCGGCGGTCGGCGCGGGTGCATCGGCGACGAAGCCGGTGTGCAGCGGTGAAGGCAGGGGCGTCGGCATGGCGCGTTCGGAAGTGGAACTCATGGCGGGAAGCACAAGGCGGCAGGGTTGCGGGAAATGCCTGGCGGGCGTCGGGGTGCCGCGTGGGTCTGGGGGAACGGGCCGTGCGACCGTCCATCCACGATGGTAGCCGACGGCCCAAGGCAGACCCGAGACCAAGGTCAATCGCGTGGACAGCGCGCCACAGGCGCGGCGGCCCGGAGTTTCGGCCGTGTTACCGGGCGGGTCGGGACGGCGTGTGAGAATCTTCCGCGAACCGCACGTCCCGTGCCCCCACCCGAAAAAACCAGGAGACTCCATGTCCGAACGCCAGCGCCGCGCCACCAAGATAGTCGCCACCCTCGGCCCCGCGTCCAGCGCGCCCGACATGCTGGAGCGGATGATCCGGGCCGGCGTCAATGTAGTGCGGCTCAACTTCAGCCACGGCCTGGCGCAGGACCACATCGACCGGGCCCGCCTGGTGCGCGAGGCTGCCCAGCGTGCCGGCCGCGAGGTGGCGATCATGGCCGACCTGCAGGGCCCGAAGATCCGCGTCGGCAAGTTCGCCGAGGGCCGGGTGCTGCTGGAGCAGGGCGCGCCCTTCGTGCTGGACGCTTCCCGCACCGCGCCGGGCGACATCGCTGGCGTGGGCCTCGACTACAAGGAGTTGCCGCGCGACGTGAAGCCCGGCGACGTGCTGCTGCTCAACGACGGCCTGATCGTGCTGAAGGTCGAGCGGGTGCTGGGCGAGCAGGTGCATACCAGCGTGGGAATCGGCGGTGAGCTGTCCAACAACAAGGGCATCAATAAACAGGGTGGCGGCCTGACCGCGCCGGCCCTCACCGCCAAGGACATGGACGACATCCGTACCGCGATGGCCTTCCAGGCCGACTACGTGGCGGTGAGTTTTCCGAAGAACGCGACCGACATGGAGATGGCCCGCCAGCTCTGCTACGTGGCCGGTGCCGAATACCGCCACCGCCCGGGCCTGATCGCCAAGATCGAGCGGGCCGAGGCGATCCCCAAACTGGAGGAGATCCTCAAGGTCAGCGACGGCATCATGGTGGCGCGCGGCGACCTGGCGGTCGAGGTGGGCAACGCCGCGGTGCCGGCGCTGCAGAAACGCATGATCAAGATGGCCCGCGAGCAGGACAAGGTCGTGATCACCGCCACCCAGATGATGGAGAGCATGATCACCAATCCGGTGCCGACGCGCGCCGAGGTGAGCGACGTGGCCAACGCGGTGCTGGACGGCACCGACGCGGTGATGCTCTCGGCCGAGACGGCCGCCGGCCGCTACCCGCTGGAGACCATCGTCGAGATGGCCGCCATCTGCTCGGCCGCCGAGGCGGCGGAAGACGTGGAACTCGATGCCGACTTCACCGGCCAGACCTTCGGCCGCATCGACCAGTCGATCGCGATGGGCGCGCTCTTCACCGCCCACCACCTGGGCGCCAAGGCCATCGTCGCGCTGACCGACAGCGGCTCGACCGCCCTGTGGATGAGCCGCCACCGGATCCACGTGCCGATCTACGCACTGACGCCCCGCGTCGCCACCCAGCGCAGGATGGCAATCTACCGCAACGTGCGCCCGCTGTTGATGGACAGCAGCACCGACCGCGACACCGCGCTGGCCGAGGCCGAGATGCACCTCAAGACGCGCGGCATCGTGCAGCAGGGCGACGTGTACGCGATCACCTGCGGCGAGCCGATGGGCGCGCCCGGCGGCACCAATATGCTGAAGGTCTGCCGGGCTGGATGAGGCCCCCCGGCTTTTCACTCCGCTGCCGCTGCGTGTAATTCGCCACCCCCGAGGGGGAGGCTCCGCAGAGTCCAGGGGGACCCTGGCCTGGCGGGGGCTGGACGGGGCCATGCGGCGGCCATGACTTTAACGTCGTACAACTGCCGCTTGATCACTCCGCAGGCGTGCCGACCTTGACTCGGATGACTGCCTTAAGTTTGTAGAGCTGCTAGATGAGTGCATCCATCCAGTACCTTATGCAGATGCCAACCACCGAGGGTCTGGATTCATGCAGACCTTCCCTAAAGAGCATCTTGTCTTATTTGTGAAAGAATAAATCGAGAATGCAAATTTCATAGCGTTGGGCTTGGGCATCCGAGGCCGCTCACTCACGCCGAAATGTTTGTGTCTTTGGTATCGATCAAGACCGACGAAAGCGTTAAATGACAGACCGCGAAGCGCCCGAATTTTCAAGCGATGGTGTTGAATCGGTAGAGGATCCACCGCGGGTTGTGAGGCTGGAAGCCGGGATCATTGGCAAGCTCAATCTGGCGGACTTCCAGAACGCAGTGCCCATGTTGCGAGAGCTGAATATTGCCAATGACACCGAGGTCGCGCTGAAAGAGCTGGACCTTTGGATCGAGTCGACGCCCGCTTTCTTGAAGCCGAAGGTATGGCGGGTCGAAGTCATTGGTGCTGGCGAGAGCTGCCGCATTTCTGACCTGGATGTCCAACTGGATGGCCCATTGCTGACACGCCTGACCGAGGCGGAAAAAGCGACGGTGACCTTCACGCTGCGGGCCCGTGCGAATTCGACGCAGACCATTGCTTCGCTCGACCAGCAGATTGAGCTGTTGCCGCGCAACCAGTGGGGCGGACTCTCCCATTTGCCCGACCTTGTCGCGGCCTTTGTGCAACCCAACGACCCCGCCGTGGACCGGCTGCTGAAGCAAGCCGCCGAGGTCCTGAGAAAAAACAACAAGAATCCGGCGCTGGATGGTTACGCGGGCGGCAACAAGCGAGCCTGGGAGTTGGCATCTGCAATCTGGAGTGCCGTCGCTTCGCTGGGTCTTGACTACGCCCTTCCACCAGCAAGCTTCGAACACGCAGGCCAAAAGGTTCGTAGCACCAGCCATATCCTGGAATCCGGTCTGGCGACCTGCCTGGATCTGGCGCTCATGTTTTGCTCGGCCTTGGAGCAGGCCGGACTCAACCCGGTGCTCGTGTTCACCAAAGGCCATGCTTTCGTAGGTGTTTGGTTGAAAGCAGAGCAGTTCACCACGGTAGTTGTGGATGACGTGACGGCGGTCCGCAAGCGCGTCAAATTGAAGGAGATGGTGGTCTTCGAAACCACCATCATCACGCACCGTCCTGCTCCTAGCTTTACCTATGCTACCGAAAGGGGAGTCGAGCAGATTGGCGAACCTGTGGAAGAAGCCTTCGAGTTGCTGGTCGATATCCGCCGCGCCCGGATGCAACGCATCAAGCCTCTGGCCAATGCCGAGGCGATTGCGCCAAGTGCAGCGGTCGAGCAGCAAGTGATTGCACAGCCTGTATTCGCTGAAGCTCCGGAACTTCCTGAAGAGGATGCAGACGCAGAAGTCGATGCCGCAGCGCTCAACCCCAAAGACCGTCTTGCCAGGTGGCAGCGCAAGCTACTGGACCTTTCGCTGCGCAACAACCTGCTGAATTTCAAGGGCAGCAAGAAGGCCTTGAAGCTGGAAGCGCCAGACCCCAGCCTGCTCGAAGACGTACTGTCGGAAGGCCAGATCCTCAAGGTACTCCCGCGACCGGACTTGATGGATGGCGCCGACCCCCGCAGCCAGGCCATCTACGAAAGTCGGGAGCGTGAAGACGTTCGTCGGATCCATGCGCTCGATGCCTTGAAGCGCAAGGAAGTCTTCGTGGGCGTGGCCAAGGACGAGCTGGAGGCCCGGCTCGTTGAGCTCTACCGTATGGCGCGTACGACCTTGGAAGAGAGCGGCTCGAACACGCTCTATATCGCGCTCGGCTTCCTGTCGTGGACCCGGGACGACCGCGAAGGTCAGAAGCACCGCGCGCCGCTGATTCTTGTGCCTGTCACCCTGAGCAGGAAGAACGCCAGGTCTGGCTTCACCCTGTCCCTGCATGACGATGAGCCGCGGTTCAACCCCACGCTCATCGAGATGCTCAGGCAGGACTTCAACCTGAGCCTCGGAATCGCTGAAGGCGAGTTGCCCAAGGACGATCGGGGGCTCGACATCCAGGCGCTCTGGAAGACCGTCTCGCATGCCATCAAGGACATCAAGGGCTGGGAGGTTTCCGAGGAGGTCGTGCTGGCGATGTTCTCGTTCGGCAAGTACTTGATGTGGAAGGATCTGACCGAACGCACGGACCAGCTCCGCGAGAACGCGGTGGTGCGGCATCTGATCGATTCGCCCAGGGACAGCTATCCGTCCGGCATTCCGTTTCCACATCCAAAGAATCTGGATCGTGAGTTTGGACCGGAGCAGACCTTCTGCCCGCTACCCGCCGACTCTTCCCAGTTATCCGCCGTCATGGCGGCTGTGCGCGGCAAGGACTTCGTCCTTATCGGCCCGCCTGGCACCGGCAAGAGCCAAACGATTTCGAACCTCATTGCACAGTGCTTGGCCGAGGGAAAGCGCGTCCTGTTCGTCTCCGAAAAGATAGCAGCGCTGGATGTGGTTTTTCGCCGCTTGCGGGAGGTGAAGCTGGGTGAGTTCTGCCTCGAACTCCACTCGAGCAAGGCCCGAAAACTGGATGTACTGGCCCAGCTCAAGACCTCGTGGGAATGCACGGGCCACATTGACCAGGATCAATGGCGGGCAGAAGCGCAGCGCCTTAAATCACTACGCGACGAGCTGAACGTCTATGTCGAGCGGCTTCATTTCCGTTTCGGCAATGGCATGACCATCTATGAAGCCATCGGCCGTGTTGTCGATGGTGACCTTGTTCCGCATCTGGGGCTTTCGTGGGATGTGGCGCATGCCCACGACGCGACGACCATGGCGCGCATGCGTGAAGTGGTCGAGCGCCTGGACGTCAATGCCAAGGCGCTCGGCTACGACAACTTGCTGAAAAGCGCACTCGCAGATGTCGGTCACACGGAATGGTCCCCCCGTCTCCAGCAAAGCCTGGTTGAAGCCGCTCGGGCGGCCATACCGGTTGTAGAGCGTGTGTTGGCAACGTTCAATCAATTTGCGACGGCATGTGGCTTGCCACCCATTGCATCGGCACAACGCAGCCGCGAGGCCTTGCGCTCCCTTGCGGCACTGCTGCCTGACGCGGTGGGCCACGACTGGAGATTCGCTTCCAGAGCTGATGCCCCGGCTATCGTGGCCAGACTGCGACGTGGTGTCGACCTGCTGGAGCAACACCGGAGCCTGACTGCTGCCTTGTCGCCGTCGTGGCCCGCTTCGATCATGGCGTCATGCCGGCGGGGACTGCTGCTGCTGAAGCAGCGTCGGGATCTGTTGAACGGTCTGGGCAAGCCTTGGGGCGACGACATCATCGGTGAGCTGGAGACCGGACTCGGGCTGCTGGCCGAAATCGCGGCTGCCACCGCCCAACTTTCGGTGAAATACGGCGAAGGGATAGAGCAACTCCACGTGTCACTCTTGCAGCGCGAATATGCCAAGGCTGAGAAGGCGGTCTGGCCTCTTTCGCACCTGGGGAAAAAGAAAGTCAGGCAGGTTGTGGAAGCCTGCGTCAGCGGGGTCGGCGAACCCGATGTGCCTGCCGACCTGCTGCTGTGGACTCGAATTAGAGAGTTGCGAACACAGGTCGAGGCGGTTGAGATCGGCGCGTCGGTCGAAGGCATTTGGTCCGGCTTGAAAACTCGGCCAGAGTTCGCAGAGGCGGCGATCAGGCTACAGCACGCCCTGGCCTGCGGAAAGAACAGCATACCGTGGGATGACCGTGATTTAGAGCCCGTGGCGAATGGGCGCTGTGGGGACCGCCTGGCTGGAGAGCTCAAGACGCTCCGGGCGCTGAAAGGCCTCGAGGAAGAGCTTGACTCACTGGAGCACCTGGCGGGCCCTACCGCCCAGCTTTGGGCAGGTCGGTCGACCCATGTGGATGGGCTCGAAGCAGCGCTTTCCTTCGTGGATGCGATGGACCAAGTACGCACTAAGGGCCCCTTGTTAGGAGATCATCCAAGGGTTTCCGCAGGCGAATGCGGTGCCGCATTTTCTGAAGACGTCCAACGGATTCGACGGCGCGGCGAGGTAGAAAAGAACCTTGCTCAACTGGCGGATTTGACTTCGCTGACACAGGGTCTTTGGAGCGATCTCGACACGGCGACCGACCAGGTGGAGAAGGCAGTTGTGTTCCAAGCATCGCTCGCCAAGACGATGGCAGGCTTGTCGGAGAAGCCGGAAGAGCTGCAGCCAATGGCACGTGCCCTGGAACAATTGCTCGGCGACAACGTCGCATTACTGGATCCGTCTGGCGCGCTTGCGCTGGATGCCACGCAGTACCTCGCTGCCCAAGCGGAACTGCAGCCGGCCGTGGACCACCTCGGTTCTGTCGGTGCGTTTTCCGAGGCGTCCAAAACCAGATTCAACACGCTTGCGCTACCAGCCCTCATCGCGCACTGCAACGGAATCGTGCGCTCGGAAGCGCGGCTCAACGCCTGGTGCGCCTGGCGCAAGGTCAGGGATCAGGCTATCCAACTGGGCCTTTCTGGTGTGGTGGCCGGTGTCGAGAACGCCGCCGTACCACACGGCCAACTGCGCAACGCCTTCGAGACCAACTACAGCCGTTGGTGGCTGAATCTTGTGGTTGATAACGAACCCGTCATCCGGACCTTCGTTGCGGCCGAACATGAGAAACGCATCAGCGATTTCAGGGCGCTGGATGCACGGCATGTTGAACTGACACGTGCCTGGATACGGGCATCCCTCTGTGCCGATCTGCCGCAGCAGGACGAAGTGACGCGCAATTCCGAATGGGGCTTGCTCCGTCGCGAGATGACCAAGAAATCCAGGCACCTTCCGCTGCGGACCTTGATGTCCAGCCTGCCCACGGCGCTGACCAAACTCACGCCCTGCCTTTTGATGAGTCCGCTGTCGATTGCGCAGTACCTGAGTGCGGATGCCAACGCGTTCGACGTGGTGGTGTTCGACGAGGCTTCGCAGATCCCAGTGTGGGACGCCATCGGTGCCATCGCTCGCGGCAAGCAGGTCGTGATGGTTGGTGATCCGAAGCAATTGCCGCCGACCAGCTTCTTCGACCGGGCCGAGGCTGCCAACGAGGACGAGGAACTCGAAGGGGATCTCGAAAGCATTCTGGACGAGTGCATGGGGGCCAACCTGCCGACCATGAATCTGTCCTGGCATTACCGGAGTCGCCACGAAAGCCTGATCGCATTTTCCAACCATCGCTATTACGGCGGGTCCCTGGTGACCTTTCCCTCGCCTGTGACAGAAGACCGGGCAGTCAGTTTCCACTACGTCGATGGCACCTATGAAAAAGGCGGTGCCCGGACCAACAAACCCGAGGCCATGGCCGTTGTGGGCGATATCTTGCGCAAGCTCAAGCAGCCAGGTTTCCGGGCTTCGGGCCTGACGATTGGAGTGGTGACATTCAATTCTGAGCAGCAGTCCCTGATCGAGGATCTGCTAGACGAAGCGCGACGAAAGGATCCTTCGATCGAGCCCCATTTCGCGGAATCGGCAATAGAACCGCTGTTCGTCAAAAACCTTGAAAGTGTCCAGGGTGATGAGCGCGACATCATATATTTCTCCATTACCTATGGTCCTGACCTGACAGGCGCCGTGTCGATGAATTTCGGTCCGATGAACCGAGACGGCGGCGAACGCCGCTTGAACGTCGCGATCACGCGTGCACGGCAGGAACTGCGCGTGTTTTCCAGCTTGCGTGCCGAGAAGATGGACCTGGCACGCACCCAGGCACGCGGTGTGAAGGATCTGAAGCATTTCCTGGAGTTCGCCGAAAGAGGCACCGAAGTATTGGCTGAGGCGACCAAGGGAAGCCTCGGCAGCTTTGAAAGTCCATTCGAAGAGGCTGTGGCATCTGCGCTCGCAAGCAAAGGCTGGGAAGTTCACACACAGATCGGCGCGTCATCTTTCCGCGTCGATCTGGCCGTTGTTCATCCCGATGCCAGAGGCACCTATTTGAGTGGCGTCGAATGCGACGGCGCCACCTACCACCGATCGGCTACTGCCCGCGATCGAGACATGCTGCGCGAACAGGTGCTTAGGGGATTGGGCTGGGAAATTGTCCGGATATGGTCAACCGATTGGTGGGTCGATAAGGTCGGGACGCTTGACCGCGTCGATCGGCGACTGAATGAACTGCTCGCAAATAGTCGAGAGCGGCGGGCGGAGGAATTGGCGCAGCAGGCAGCACGTGATGCGGCGGAGGACGCGATTGAGAAAGCGCATTCAGAGGCACTTCCGGTTCTGGCGGATGATGCTTCTGGCCGGCAGCCAGGCGCGCAACTGGTCGAAGAGTCGGCAACTGAGCCTGCAACACCTGCAGCTTTGTATGCAAGAAATCAGGTGGGCGAGGTGCACGAGCCTAGGTTGAAAAGTCAGTACACGCTTGCTGATCTATCCGAAGCCGTTGCCTCGATCAACGCCGATGACTTTTTCGACCATGGATATGACGAGACGCTGAACAAGATGATCGAGCACATCGTGAAGACCGAGGGACCTGTTCAGGATGCCGTTTTGTCACGTCGAATTGCGCGCGCTCATGGGTGGCAGCGGACTGGTGCGCGGATCCACGATCGTGTGATGTTGCTGGCAAAGCAGTCATTTGAAGTAACAGAAGAGGAAGGCGTGCTTTATTTTTGGCCTGAGGCTGCTGGGTCAGAAACACATTCCCGATTTCGCTCTCCCGGGAACGAAGTTCGGCCAATTGACGAAATATGCATGCCTGAATTGGTGCAACTCGCTAGTGTGGTGTCTCAAAAATAAGCCGAACTAAGTTTGTGGGCAGCCCGAGCGACCTTTGCGAGGATCGTATCGGCGCTCTTGTGCCAGATGAAAGGTTTCGGGTCGGCGTTATGTCGGTCGATGTATTGCCGGATGGAGCGCTCCAGATCGGCCACGC
>NZ_QJTC01000010.1 GCF_003217575.1 Xylophilus ampelinus
GGACCCTCCCGCCGCAGCGGCCGTCGGCTGATAACCCTCCATGCGCAGCACGGCAAGCAGCGCTTTTTCTGCATTGACGCCACGAAGCACATAGGTCGCGATGACGGCGGCGTCGTCACGGTATTGGGCAGCCCTGACGGCCGATCCCAGGCGCACTGAGTCCGGCACAGGAGCGGACAGAAGCGCACGTGCGCGGGCCTTTAGGGCATGCTTTTCTGCGGGGGTCATGCGAGGACTCCAGGGATACCGTCTTGAGGCGCGGGGGACGGTTGATGGCTTGATGCGGTCAGGCCACGCGAGTGGGCCGGACGGCTTGCCGGGCTGCTGGCGCGCTGGTGATCGGCGGACAGCGAGGGGACGGCACTACGTTGCCGCGCACGGTAGGCGCCATCGGGACGACCGATGGCGAAATCCAGCATGCCGGCGCCGGATTGGCCAGTGATGAGGTGCAGTGCCATCACTTGTCACTCCGCAGCAACGGGGCGATGTAGAGCTGAAACACAAGCAGGGCAGCGATGACAATGGCGAAGCCCAGCAGAGCAGCAACAGCGACCAGCTGCCCCACCATCCAAAACAACTCAGGAGATTCAGCAATGGACCCGTTTGGCCCGATTTTTTCAATGCTGACTACTTGGCTACTAGCCATCATTGCTGTGGTCAGCATCGCGACCATTGCCATGCTCTGGCGAGAAATTAAGCGGAAGCGGAGGAAAGAGCTTGAGCGGGAAAACCGGATGAACCGGGGCAGGAACTCCCGCGGCTGATGAAGATTGCAGGCCATAGGTCAGTGACCCTTGGAGCCGTACAGCCCGACTTGCTTCCAGTTGCGATTGGTGAGTGCAACGCGGGTCATGGAGCGCATGAGCTCTGCCAAGCTGCAACCGAGCTGGTCAGCGATTTCCTGCATCTTGGCGACGTGGGCCGCGTCGTCCGAGTAGTCGATCCGCGAGACCGTGGCCCGGTGAGCGCGCTTGCGGGCCGCAGCGTCGGCATGGATAGCCGGACGGCCCTTGCGCTTTTCGTTCCCGGTGTTGTTAGTCAGCAGATCGAGTTGCATAATGCACCTACCAATTACGTAAGACAAATTCCGGATTACGTATCCGGTAATCTGTAATTTACCATTTTCGTAAAGGGCGTGCAACATGTATTTCGATGTGCTGGAAAACCTCACCGCAGAGGATCGCCGCCGGCTTGCAGAACACGGAGTGCCCTCCTCCCGCATAAGCGAATGGCGGAGTGCAAATCGTCTGCCGACTAGGTCGCAAGCACTCGCGCTGGCAACTGTCAAAAACCTTGACTTTGGTGTGCTTGAACGCGAGCTAACGATCCTTGAGATGAAGAAAGATTCGGAGAAAAACGCCGGGTTTCAACACCTCATGACCAGGCTAAAAGGCGCATGGCAGTTTTCTTGATAGGCGATATACAGGGTTGCGACGCGGCGTTGGGTACCTTGATGCGGGAAATAGGTTTCTCGCCCAGCCGCGACACGCTCTATCTGCTGGGCGATCTGGTCAACCGCGGACCCGCGTCCGCTGCGGTGGTGCGTCGCGCGATGGCGGGCGGCGACGCGATCCGTTGCCTGCTGGGCAACCACGACCTGCACCTGCTGGCGGTGGCCGAGGGCGTGCGCAAGGCGCACCGGGGCGACACGCTGGACAACCTCCTGACCGCACCCGACCGCGCCGCGTTGCTCGACTGGCTGCGGCACCAGCCGCTGGCCTGCCGGCTGCAGCAGGGCGCGCAGGACTTCTTGCTGGTGCATGCGGGCGTGCTGCCGCAGTGGAGCGCACCGGACACGATGGCGCTCGCCGCCGAGGTCGAGGCACAGCTGCGAGGCGCCGACCTGCGCGGCTTTCTCTCCCAGGTCTTCGGCAACACACCCGATGCGTGGGGCGACGAACTGCGAGGCATCGCGCGCCTGCGAGTGATCGTCAATGCATTGACCCGGCTGCGCTTCTGCCATCCGGACGGCCGGATGGATTTCGAGGCGAAGGAAGGCGCGGCCAGGGCACCCGAGGGGCTGCTGCCGTGGTTCGACCTGCCCGGCCGGCGCACGGCGGACCAGACGGTCGCCTTCGGCCACTGGTCGACGCTGGGCTGGATCGACCGGCCCGGTCTGCTGTCGCTCGACACCGGCTGCGTCTGGGGCGGCTGCCTGACGGCGGTGCGGCTGGGCGCGATCGCGGCCGAGCACGAACGCATCGAGGTGGAGTGCGAACAGGCGCAGGTGCCGGGCTGAACCGGCGAGCATCGCACCGACCACGCCATTTCGGCGGATCGCTCCCATACAAGAAAACGGCCCGCAGGCCGTTTTCTTCGTCCGGACAGGACGTCCGCGCCTCAGGACTCCGACGTCTCAGGCGCCGGCGCCGGCTGAGGCTCGAGTTGCGCTTGCACCGCCTTGAACAGCGCCGCCACCTTGCGTTTGGGCTTGATGTTGGCCGAGATGCTGCGCGCCGGGCGTACGCTGGCTTCCCAGGGAGGCGTTTCTTCGCGCGCCGAAGGCTCGTACGGCTTTTCGAAGAAGGCATCGCGCGGGGTCGACGGCGCGCGGAAGTAGCGCTGCTCGCGATCCGCCCGCAGGGCCCGGGCCTCGCGCGATTCGCGGGGCTCGCGCACATCGCGCAGGCCATTGCGGGGCACGGGCGGCACCACGCCGCCGACCAGGTCTTCGGCCCCTTCCACACCCGGCTCGCTGCGGTACAAACGGCGGCCGTCGTTGATACGGCCGCGCGGCATGTCGTCCTCGAACTCCACCGGCTCGATCTCGAACCTGGTGTTGATCAGCTTTTCGATGTCGGCCGCCAGGCGGCCATCGTTGGGGCCGCTGCCTACGAAGGTGACCGCCAGACCCGACGCGCCGGCACGGCCGGTACGGCCGATGCGGTGTACATAGTCTTCCGCGTTGAACGGGATGTCGAAGTTGAAGACCGCCGGCACGTCCTTGATGTCGAGGCCGCGCGCGGCCACGTCGGTGCAGACCAGCAGGTCGACTTCGCCCTTCTTGAATGCGTCGAGGGCCTTCAGACGCTCGTCCTGGCTCTTGTCGCCGTGCAGCGCGGCCGTTTTGAGGCCTTCGCGCTCCAGGGAGCGTGCCAGCCGGGCACAGCCGAGCTTGCTGTTGACGAAGACGAAAGCCTGCTTGATGCCGCGCTGTCGCAGTATCTGCTGCAGGGCACGGCGCTTGTCGTCGTCGCGCACACTGAAGAAATGCTGCTCGACGGTCGAGGCGGTGGCATTGGAGCGCGCCACCTCGATCGTGACCGGATCCTGCAGGTAGCTGCTGGCCAGCCGCTTGATCTCGGGCGAGAAGGTGGCCGAAAAGAGCAGCGTGGTGCGTTGCTTGGGCAAGAACGACAGGATGCGCTGCAGGTCGGGCAGGAAACCGATGTCGAGCATGCGGTCGGCCTCGTCGAGCACCACGTACTCGACCTGGTTCAGTACCGCGGTCTTGGCCTCGATATGGTCGAGCAGCCGGCCCGGCGTGGCGACCAGCACCTCGACGCCCTTTTTCAGCTCCAGCGTCTGCGGCTTCATGTCCATGCCGCCGAACACCACCGCGCTGCGCAGGTGGGTGTATTTGGCATAGAGCTTGACCTGCTGGGCGACTTGGTCGGCCAGCTCGCGTGTCGGCAGCAGCACCAGCGCCCGCACCGGATGCCGCGCAGGCGAGGTCGAGGCGTTCTGGTGCTTCAGCATCCGCTGCAGCAGGGGCAGCGAGAAAGCCGCCGTCTTGCCGGTGCCCGTCTGGGCGGCGCCCATCACGTCGCGACCCTGGAGCACCACCGGAATGGCCTCTGCCTGGATCGGCGTCATGGATTCGTAGCCCATTTCGGCTACTGCGCGGGCGAGGGGTTCGTCCAGCGCGAGTTGGGAGAAAGAGGTCGTCATGAAGCCTTCTATTGTCGCACTGCTGTGCCGACGCGCGTCAGGACGGCTGTCAGGCCCCGCCAGCATACGGCAATTGCTATAAATTTAATAGCTACAAGTCGCTGACTGGCAACGGCTAGAGGAATATTCGATTACAGATTGCGCGTGTTGAAGGTATCGCAGGTCTTCATGTCGCCGCTTTGGTAGCCGGTGTTGAACCAGCGCTGGCGCTGGGCGCTGGAGCCGTGGGTGAAACTGTCGGGCACCACCGCGCGGCCGGCCGAGCGCTGCAAGGTGTCGTCACCGATCTTCTCGGCCGCGTTCATCGCGGCGGCGATGTCGCCGGGGTCGAGCCACTGTTTGGACTGCTGCGAGCGCTGCGCCCACACGCCGGCGAAGCAATCGGCCTGCAACTCCACCCGAACGCTGGTCGCGTTGTTCTGCGACTGGCTCTGGCGGCCGCGCAGCGCATCAACCTTGGCGGTGATACCCAGCTCGTCCTGCACGTGGTGGCCGATCTCGTGGGCGATGACATAGGCCTGGGCGAACTCGCCAGGCGCGCCGAGCTGGTTCTTGAGCGTGTCGTAGAAGCCCAGGTCGATGTAGACCTTCTTGTCGCCGGGGCAGTAGAACGGCCCCATCGCGGAGTGGCCGGTGCCGCAGGCGGTAGGGGTGGCGCCACGGAACAGTACCAGCCGCGCCGGCTGGTAGTGGCCGCCCTGCTCGCGGAATATCCGGCCCCAGACCTCTTCGGTATTGCGCAGAACGGTCGAGACGAAGGCCGCCTGCTGGTCGTCGGCGGGAGGCACGTGGGCAGGCCCCTGGTGCCGGGCCTGCGGCGCAGGCGATCCGCCGCTGAGCAGACTCAGCATGGTGAGCGGGTTGATGCCCAACACCCAGCCGCCGATCAGGGCGACGGCGACCGTGCCGATGCCGATGCTGCGCCCGCCGATGCCGAAGCCGCCTCCCCCACCGCCGCCCTCGCTGCGCCGGTCTTCGACATTGTCGGATTGTTCGTTGCCTTCCCAGCGCATTGCATTGCTCCTGCGCCGGAAGTCGGAACCCGGCGAAGCGCCGATGGTAGCGGCGGCCACCACCACGGCCCGCCGGGGTTGCCAACCGTAGCAATTGCCCGGCCGCCGGCCGCGTCACCTAAAGCGGCAGGACTACCGATGGCGTCGGCCGCAACCCACACCCGGGCTGCGGCGCCGATCGCAAAATGACAGGCAAATGCGCCGCCTTCGGCTGCATCGTCCCTCTTACCAGAAAGGTTCAAATGAGCACATTGAGCATTACGGGCCAGGCCGGAGAAAACGTCGACCTGCACTATGTCGATCTGGGCCAGGGCCGGCCGGTCGTGCTGATCCACGGATGGCCGCTGTCGCACAAGTCGTGGGAGTACCAGCTGGCTGAGCTACCGCGCCACGGCCTGCGGATCATCGCCTACGACCGGCGCGGATTCGGCGAATCGTCCAAGCCGTGGAGCGGCTACGACTACGATACCTTCGCCGACGACCTGCACGCCCTGCTGGAACACCTCGACGTGAAGGACGCGGTGCTGGTCGGCTTCTCGATGGGCGGCGGCGAAGTGGCCCGCTACATCGGCCGCCATGGGCAGAGCCGTGTGGGCGCGGTGGCGCTGGTGAGCGCGGTCACGCCCTACCTGTTGAAGACGGCCGACAACGACACGGGCGTCGACAAGAGCGTGTTCGACCAGATGGCCGACGGCTTGAAGGATGACCGCCCGGGCTTTCTGGAAGGCTTCGGCAAGAAGTTCTTCGGCGTGGGACTTCTGAGCCACCCGGTCGGTTCCGCCACCTTGGAATGGGCGCAGAGCCTGGCGCTGCCCGCTTCGCCCAAGGCCACCGTCGATTGCGTGCGTGTCTTCAGCGAGACCGATTTCCGAGCCGACTTGGCGAAGATCACAGTGCCGACTCTGATCATCCACGGAACCGACGACGAAACCGTACCGCCGAAAGCCAGCGCCGACCAAGCCGCCAAGGCGCTGCCCGCCGCCGAATACAAGCTCTACGACGGTGCACCGCACGGCCTGTTCGTCACCCACAAGGACCGGCTCAACGCCGACCTGATCGCGTTCGCCAAAAGCCGTTGATCCGTTAGCCCCTCCATGCGGAACGCCGACCGGCAGGTCGTCGTTCCGCATCGTGCCGCCTCCGAGAAACGCCGGTATCTCAGGGGCTATAGGCATAGCCGACGGGCACCATGCCGGAGTCGCCCGCGACCAGCGCATTGCCATCGACCACCGACGTCACCGCGATCGCGGTGACATGCGTGTCGTTCACCGCATAAGACAGTTCCATCTGTCCGGCGACGCATCCGGATTGGCCGCCGACACCGGTTGCGCCCATGCATCGCGCCACGGCGATGTGCCGGTAATGATGACGGATGGCGCGCTCGTGGGCCCTGTCGACTTGGGCCTGGGCCACCATGCCGACCGCGCCGAGCTGGATGGCGATCAACACCGCGCCGACCGAGCCCACTACGATGGCGAGCGGTGCGTCGACAAGCTGGATGATTTGTTTGTATGGGGACACGGTGGCCTCCTGACGGGAAGCCCTGATGCTATTTTGTTACGCAACTTGCACCCTGGGCAGATTTCGTATCGCTTTGTAGGACAAATCCGATAGCGTCAGGCGCGGGCCGGATCGGGCGTAGGGCCTGGGAATCCGGGCGACGTAAGAGTCGTCGGCTGCCGAGCGACCGCAGCGGTCCATTGGAAACCCGCGGGGAAAGGCCGACTTTCGCAGGCACGCAAAGTGCATGACAGGCTCTACGCACGCGGTAGGGTCACGCCGTGCTGGCCCTGGTACTTGCCGCCCCGGTCCTTGTAGCTGGTCTCGCAGACCTCGTCGCTCTCGAAGAACAGCACCTGGGCGCAGCCCTCGCCGGCGTAGATCTTGGCCGGCAGCGGCGTAGTGTTGGAGAACTCGAGCGTCACGTAGCCTTCCCATTCGGGCTCGAACGGGGTGACGTTCACGATGATCCCGCAGCGGGCATAGGTGCTCTTGCCGAGGCATATCGTCAGCACGTTGCGCGGGATGCGGAAGTACTCGACGGTGCGCGCAAGCGCGAAGCTGTTGGGCGGGATGATGCAGTAGTCGCCATGCATATCGACGAAGCTCTTCTCGTCGAAGTTCTTCGGGTCCACCACCGTGCTGTGAATGTTGGTGAATACTTTGAAGTCGGGGGCGCAGCGGATGTCGTAGCCGTAGCTGCTGGTGCCGTAGCTGATGATCTTCTTGTCGGCGTCCTGGCGCACCTGGGCCGGTTCGAACGGCTCGATCATGCCGTGCTGCTCGGCCATGCGGCGGATCCACTTGTCGCTTTTGATGGTCATGGAAAACGGGCCTTCGGCAGAGGAAGCAAAGCCGACGATTGTCGCACCGTCGCTCGCGGCGGTTTTATCGGCTATTGCTCATTTTCCTATAGCTAGAAGTCGTTATGGAACGCCGGCTACAGCCACTTTTTACCTGAAATCAGGCGTCAGCGCCTGCGATACCACCGTACGTTCGACCAGCCGGTCGTCGCCCAGCACGATCATCGCGAAGAGCAGCTCGTCGAGGCTCTGTGCCTGGCCGGTGCGGCGGGCCAGCAGCGGCGTGGCTCTCGGGTTCAGCACCACGAAGTCGGCCTCGGTGCCCGGCTGCAGGCTTCCGATCACGTCGCCCAGGCCCAATGCCCGCGCCGCGCCGGCGGTGTGTTGCCACCACAGCTGTTGCGGCGACAGGCTCAGGCCCGGCTTGGTCCGGCCCTCGCGGCCGACATAGTAGGCGGCCAGCATCGTGGCGAACGGGCTGAAGCTGGTGCCGCCGCCCACGTCGCTGGCCAGCCCGTAGCCGAAGCCGACACGGTCGGCGCCCGCGTAGTCGAAGAAGCCGCTGCCCAGGAACAGGTTGCTGGTCGGGCTGACCGCGGCGACGGTGCGGCGGTCGCGCATCAGGGCGCGGTCGTCGTCGTCGAAGTGGATGCAGTGGGCGTAGACGGCGCGCTCGCGCATCAGGCCGAAATCGTCGTAGACCGCCAGGTAGCTGCGCGACGCCGGAAACAGCTCCCGCGCCCAGGCGATCTCCCCCAGGTTCTCGGCCACGTGCGACTGGATCCAGGTGTCGGCATACTGCCCCGCGAGGTCGCCCGCGCCGCGCAGCTGCGCCTCGGTGCTGGTGGGCGCGAAACGCGGCGTGATCGCATAGCCCAGCCGGTCGACGCCGTGCCACTTGCGGATCAGCGACTCGGTGTCCTGCAGGCTCTGCTCGGTTCGGTCGCGCACGCCGTCGGGCGAATGGCGGTCCTGCAGCACCTTGCCGGTGATCAGCCGCATCTGCCGGCGCTGCGCCTCGGCGAACAGCGCATCGACCGACTGCGGATGCGAGGTGGCGAAGGTCAGTGCGGTGGTCACGCCGTTACGCAGCAGTTCGTCGGCGAAGAAACAGGCCACCTCGGCCGCGAAGGCGGAATCGTCGAAACGCGATTCGTGCGGGAAGGTGTAGGTCTCCAGCCAGGGCAGCAGCCCCTCGGCCGGCGCGCCGACGATGTCGGTCTGCGGATAGTGGATGTGCATGTCCACGAAGCCCGGCGCCAGGATGCGGCCCGGCAGGTGCTCCACCGGCACCTGCGGATACCGCGGCGCCACTGCGCCGTAGTAACCGGCCGCCAGCACCACCTGCCGGCCTGCGGCGTCGGGGCCCACGACCAGCAGCCCGTCTTCCTCGTAGAGGGCGGA
This sequence comes from Xylophilus ampelinus, assembly GCF_003217575.1. Classification (GTDB taxonomy): domain Bacteria; phylum Pseudomonadota; class Gammaproteobacteria; order Burkholderiales; family Burkholderiaceae_C; genus Xylophilus; species Xylophilus ampelinus. The sequence goes on from NZ_QJTC01000010.1 coordinate 8,612, forward strand.
ACGGTCGTCGGCGAAACGGAGAATGGCGGCGCGGTAGGCGTGGGTCATGGAAAGAACTCTAAGCAAATGGCGGACCGCGTTCATACGCGGCTGCAGATAGGCCGTATGCGGCCGGCGCAGTGCGGTCGGCGCCTCAGCGCCTCACCCTCCCCTGAACGCCCTCGACCAGCCAGTTCATCTTCAATATCTGCTCGTCCGACAGCTGCGTGCCCTGGGCGATCACCACCGTGCCGGTGTTGTCGCGGATGTCGGCGTCGGCGCGGAAGGGCTGCAGAGTGCCGGCGGCGATGTCCTTCTGGCGGGCCAGGACCTCGTCCTGCACAGGTCGGGGTACCTTGCGGCCGAAATCGCCGACGCGGACCATGCCCTCTTTCACGCCGCCCCAGAGCTTGCCCGAAGTCCAGGTGCCGTCGATCACCGCCTGCACCCGGCGGGTGTAGTAGTCGCCCCACTGGTGAGTGACGGCGACGATCTGCGCATCGGGCGCGACGCTCCGCATGTCGGAGTGGTAGGCGACGGCCCACTTGCCCCGTTCCTGCGCGGCGGCCATGACGGCGGTGGAGCCGGTGTGGAAGGCCACGACGTCGGCCCGCTGGTCGAACAGGGCCATGGCGGCGTCGCGCTCTTTCGGCGGATCGAACCAGGCGTCGAGCCACACCACCCGGACCTGGGCCTTCGGGTCGACCGAGCGCATGCCGAGGGTGAAGGCGTTGATGCCCTGCAGCACCTCGGGGATCGGGAAGCCCGCCACGTAACCGGCGATGTGCGTCCTGCTCATCCTTCCGGCGGCGATGCCGGCCAGGTAGCGGCCTTCGTAGTAGCGGGCGTTGGCGGTCGCCACGTTGGGCGCCTGCTTGTAGCCGGTGATCGATTCGAACTTCACGTCCGGGAAGTCGCGCGCCACCTTCAGGGTCGGCTCCATGTAGCCGAAGCTGGGGGTGAAGACGATGCGGTTGCCCTGCCGCGCCAAGTCGCGGATCACCCGTTCGGCGTCGGCGCCCTCGGCCACGTCCTCGACGAAGCTGGTCTGCACACGGCTGCCGAGCGCGCGCTGCACCGCCCGCCGCGCGTCCTCGTGCTGGCGCACCCAGCCCGCGGCGGTGACGGGGGTCACGTACACGAAGGCGGCCTTGACGGGTGGGGCTGCGGCGGGCGGCCCGTCGGGCGCCGCACGGGCGGGGGACACGGCGGAAAAAGTCGAGGCGGCCGCGAGCGCGGCCAGGAGGTTTTTGTACATGGTGGTCCTCTACATGGCCCCGGAAACAGAAAACCGCGCAGGCGGGACACCTGCGCGGGAGCGCGATTTTAGCGACGCGCGGCGGGAACCGCGGTCGGACGATCCATCTCCCTACAGGCAGCCGCCGCGCCGGGCGACTACATTACGGTTTGCATGCCAACCACCACCAAGGCGGCGGCGTGCCTGTCTGCCGGTTGTCGCCACACCTCGCACGAGCGCCAGCGCTGCCGTCTTTTCCGGAGTTCTCCATGATCACTGTGCCATCCCCGGCCGCCAAGAAACCCTTCTATCGTTCGCTCTACCTGCAGGTCATCACCGCGGTGATGATCGGCGTACTGCTCGGGCACTTCTATCCGCAGGTCGGCGAATCGATGAAGCCGCTCGGCGACGGGTTCGTCAAGCTGATCAGGATGATCATCGCGCCGATCATCTTCTGCACGGTGGTGATCGGCATCGCCGGCATGGAGGACATGAAGAAGGTCGGCAAGACCGGCGGCCTGGCGCTGCTGTATTTCGAGGTGGTGAGCACCATCGCGCTGATCGTAGGCCTGGTGCTGGTCAACCTGTTCAAACCGGGCGCCGGCATGAACGTCGACCCGTCGACGCTCGATACCAAGGCGATCGCCGCCTACACCGGCCCCGGCAAGATGCAGGGCACGGTCGATTTCCTGCTCAACATCATCCCCAACACCTTCGTCGACGCGTTCGCCAAGGGCGAGATCCTACAGGTGCTGTTGCTGGCAGTGCTGTTCGGCTTCGCGCTGCACCGTTTCGGCGGCCGCGGCACGCTGGTGTTCGACGTGATCGAGAGGGGCTCGCACGTGCTCTTCGCGATCGTCAACTACATCATGAAGCTGGCGCCGATCGGGGCATTCGGCGCGATGGCCTTCACCATCGGCAAGTACGGTGTCGGTTCGCTGTTGTCGCTGGGCTACCTGATGGCGGTGTTCTACCTCACCTGCCTGCTGTTCATTTTCGGCGTGCTGGGAACGATCGCGCGCTTGCACGGCTTCAGCATCTGGAAGTTCATCAAATACATCAAGGAAGAGCTGCTGGTCGTGCTGGGCACCTCGTCGTCCGAATCGGTGCTGCCGCGGATGATGGAGAAGATGGAGCGACTCGGCGCCAAGAAGACCTGCGTGGGCCTGGTGATCCCCACCGGCTACTCGTTCAACCTCGACGGCACGTCGATCTACCTGACGATGGCGGCGGTCTTCATCGCCCAGGCCACCAACACCGACATGACCCTGGTGCAGGAGATCACGCTGCTGGCCGTGCTGCTGCTCACCTCCAAGGGGGCGGCGGGCGTCACCGGCAGCGGCTTCATCGTACTGGCCGCGACGCTGTCGGCCGTGGGCCACGTTCCGGTGGCCGGCCTGGCGCTGATCCTGGGCATCGACCGTTTCATGTCGGAGGCGCGGGCGCTCACCAACCTGATCGGCAACGGCGTCGCCACGCTCGTCGTCGCCAAGTGGACCGACGAACTCGACGAGCAGCGGATGCATGCTGTGCTCGACAACGAACCGGTCGAAGAACTCAAGGGCTCGGACGCGCCCTGAGCGCATCCCCAGCGCATCGCCGGCGCATCCGCACCATGGCGCTAGAAATCGAACGCAAGTTCCTGGGGGACGGCGACGCCCGGTGTGCCGCGCCCGGCACCGGGCTGGTCGGTGCTGGCCGCGCGTTGAAGCAGCCCGACAGTGCGGGTGGCCGCGGGCTGTCCGGACGTCAGAACCGGTGGTTCAAGGTCAGCTCCACCCGGCGGCCCTCGCCGACGAACCACTGGGTGGTGGTGTAGTAGGACGTCGTGAAGTAGCGCTTGTCGAACAAGTTGAACCCCCGCAGGGACAGGACGGTAGCGGGCGTGGCACGCCACTGCAGCGCGAAATCGGTGGTCGAATAGGCGGGCAGCACGAGCGTGTTGGCATTGTCCGCATAGCGCTTGCCCACGTGCCGCACCCCGCCGGACACCGTCCAGTCCGGCCGAAGCCTCCACCCGATCCAGACATTGGCCAGGCGTTGCGGCACATCGGTCGGCACCTTGCCGTCGCGCGACACGGCCACGCCGCCCACGGCTTCGGCGAAATCGTCATAGCGCGCCTTGAGCACCGCCAGGTTGGCATCGAGCTGCACGGCGGTCGACAGCGCGACCGACACGGTGCTCTCGATGCCCTTCGACGACCGCTGGCCGACTTGCAGCCCCAGGGCCGGATCGGCAGGGTCGCGCGTCAACAAACGGTTCTTGGTGATCGTGTAGGCCGCCAGCGTCCAGTCGCCCCGGCGATCGCGGAACGCCTGCTTGAGGCCGACCTCGAACTGCCGGCCGGTGGAGACGTCGAAAGCGCTGTTGGCCGGCGACAGCATCAGCATGCCGTCCACCGGGTCGGCGGCCTGGGCGTACTGGGCATAGACAGACAGCGCGGGCCGCGGCTGGTAGACGGTGCCGACACGCCAGCCGATGTGGGCATAGCGCCGGTCGAAGGCTTGCCGGTCGACGACCAGGTCGCGGCGCGCGACCTCGGCGTGGTCGAAGCGCGTGCCTCCCACCAGGGACCAGCGTCCGCCCAGCTCCAGCCGGTCTTCGGCGAACATCGCGTACTGGTCGGCGGTGTTGCGGTAGCGCGGCAGGAACGGCACAGTGCTCGCATAGCGCCCCGGCGCCGGATCGAAGACATCGACCGGTCCCGAACTTCCGGCATAGGTGTTGTTGCTGTGCCGCAAGCCGCTTCGGTTGAGGTCGAACCCCACCGACAGCTGGTGGCTCAGACCGAAAACCGTGCCGGCAAAGCTCGCGTCGGTGGTGCTGCCGGTCTGCGACTGGTCGTGGGCGATCTCGGTATTGCCTGAGCGGTCGACCTGGCGAATGGCCGGGTTGTAGACGTAGATCTCGGCATTGCGCCAGTACCGGTCGCTGTCGATCCGGTAGAGCTTGCTGCGCAGCACGACGCCGCCGCCGGGCGACCACTGGGCCGCCAGCTCGGTCCAGCGGTCGTGGAAGTCGATCCGGCTGTCGGCCACGTTGTAGTTGGCCCTGCGCAGGGCCGCAAGCTGCACCCCGTCGACAAGGGGCGTGCCGAAATAGCGTGCCGGCCGCTGCCGGCCCTGCGCATGGCTCAGGCTCAGTTGCAGGTCGGGCGAGACATCGAGCCGGACTGCGCCGGAAAATGCCAGGGTGCGCGATTCGCCCCGGTCCACCCAGCCGTCGGAGCGGGCGGAGCGGATGTCGAAGCGGTAGGCGAGCCGGTCGTCGACCGCGCCGCCGCTGCCGAAGGCCAGAGCCCGCTGGCCCCGGCTGCCCGCTGTGCTCTCGACCTCGTGGCGGACCGGGCCGCGGCCGGGCTTCTTCGGCACCACGTTCACCACGCCGCCGATCGCGCCGTCGCCATGGACGACCGACGCCGGTCCGCGCAGCACCTCGATGCGGTCTATCGACCAGGTATCGAAAGGAAAGCTCACGCCCATGCCGCCGTACTGCCGCGTGCCGTCGTAGAGCCGCATCACCGAGGTGGTGTCGGTGAAACCTCGGGCCGACAGCGAGCTGCCGCTGTTGCCGGGATGTGCCAGGCTGGCGATGCCTGCGGAGCGGGTGACCGCGTCCACCAGTGCAGCGTCGCCCCGCGCCTCCAGCTGCGAGCGGTCGATCACGTCCACGCTGGCCGGCGTCTGCATGGGCGTGAGGTCGAGGCGCGAGCCGGTCGATACGGGCTGCTTGAGCCGGGGCGTGTCCCGGTCGGTCACCGTAGTAGTCGGCAGGCTGGCGGACGGCTGCGCCCCGGCGACAGCACCGACCAGGGCCGTCGTTCCGAAGCAGGACAGGCGAAGAAGCGGATGGGTCAGGAGGGCATGCATGGTGCGGAGCGAAGAAAAGAACATGCTCGGCCCAGGGGGCAGCCGCGGCGCGCGCCCGGGCCGAAGTACTTGAGGCTGTGCAGCCGGCGGATGGCCCAGGCTGGGCTGCCGCCCTCGGGCAGCGTGCCCGGCACCCGAGCGGCCCGCCGGTGCAGGCGCCAGTGGCACGGGGTTCATGGTGGCGGGCACACGGTGGGGAATCGGAGGGCGCGCAGCTTCCGGCCCAGCCGGCGCCAGCCTATGGCGACGGCGGTCAGGCTGAGCGCCGCACCGCCCAGGCTCAGCGCGAGCAGAACGATGTCCCACAGCGGTCGTCGGTTCAGCAGCGGCAACCAGTCCCAGCTGTGCAGCATCGCGAACAGCCAGCGGCTGGTGCGCCGGTGGCCGTCGGTGCGGCCCAGCACCGTGCCGGTGTGGGGATCGACATGGACCCAGGTCGCATGCGTGTCGGCGAACACCACGCGCAGGACCGGCAGCGGCTTGTCGGTGCCGCCGGTCATGGTGTGCGCTTCGCGGCTGTAGTAGTAGAGGTCATAGGCGTCGAGCCGGTCTATGTGCGCTACCGGGGCTCGCATGAGATGCGATGCGGCAGCACGGACCGTCTCCGCATCGAGCAAGCGCGGCTTCGCGGTGGCCGGGTCGAACAGCGCCGGCCGGCCCTGGGCGCGCTGGGCCAGCGCAGTGGTGCGGCCCAGGATGCGCACCCAGCGCAACTCGCGTACGCCTGCGCCGGTCGCCGCCAGCAGCGCCTGCGGCGTCGCATCCTCGGCCGACCACGACAACGCGCCGCCCTGCAGCACCTCGGTGCGCAGCGGCGGCCCGCCGCTGTCGAAGATCTTCCAAGGATTCATCGACATCAGTCCGCTGAAGATCCATGTGATCGTCGTCAGCGCGAACAGCAGGCCGGCCATATGGTGCCAGCGCATCACCCGGCCCTGGTAGGGCGAGCGGGCACCGTTGCGGTATGGATGCCGAAAGCGCCACCGCAGCAAACCGACGGCGGCACCGGTGAGCGCCGTGACGATGCCGATGATCGACATACCCTCGACGATCGCCGCCCAGTAGCCGTCGAAGATATTGCCGCGCAGCGGATACATCCAGTGGATCCAGGTGCCGACGTAGTTCCAGAGCCGCTCGGCCCGCGGCGCATCGCACACCACCTCGCCGGTCTCGCCGGAGATGTAGAGCAGTGTCGCGTCGGCATCGGTCAACTGCACTCGGTGCAGCGGCCGGTGGGCATCGAGGTCGCGCGAATGGGTGAAGGAATCTTCGTCGATCGTGCCCTCGTACCGGAGGCCGACGCCCGGCCCGGCATAAGCGGCCGCGGCGGCCAAAGCGCGCGGAGCATCCACCGCCGGCAGTCGTTCGCCGGTCAGGGCATCGACGACAACCACGCCAGCGCCGCGTGCAGCCGACATGCCGCGCGCCGCGATGGCAGGCTGCAGCGGCGTCGCCAGATACACGGCACGCCCGCCGCTGGCCTGCGCCAGCCGCAGTTCCTTGATCGGCTCGCCGATGCCCGCGGCCCGCAGCGCCTGCAAGGGCGGGAGCACCGGCGAGGCAACGTCGAGCGACGGCAGATGCGCCAGTCGCTCCGCCTCGGTGAGCTTGGGATAGCCCACGTACATCATTACCATGCCCGAGACGAACCACATCGCGAAGAACGCGCAGGCGACGACGCCCACCCAGCGGTGGACCAGGAACAGCCAGCGTTTGGCGTGGATGCGCATCGGATGCCCCGCCGCTCAGAAGGCCTGGCGCGATACGATGTCCGCGGTATTGCGGACAATGTCGTACACCGTGACCGCCGCGATCGAAGACAGCAGGTAGATGCCCGTGAACATCCGGCCGATCGCGCCGCCGTTGAAACCACGGTAGTGCACGCCGATTCTGCCCGGCACGTGGCGCACGGTGACGCGGGGGATGGCGCGCAGGATCTTCCGAGTGTCCTGGGCGCCCCGCGCGTCGATCGGGACGCGGTCGACGACCATGACCGCCGCCGGCGTCTCGCGCGGCGTAAGGCGCACGCCGCTGCCGGTGTCGCTCGGCGCGTCGAGGTCGAGCAGTCCGTCGGCGCGCGGGGCCGTATCGGAGACGACGACCGCCGCGAGGGCAGCGTCCGGGGCGGACTGCGCATGGGCCGCAGTGGCGATTCCAGCCGCGCACGAAAGGCACGGGCCCGGTGCGAGTGCGAATAGCTGCAAGTTCAAGGGGGTCGAATGCATGATGGCCGGCGGTGAGCCGCCGACACACGCCGGGGCCTGGAAAGAAGGTCGGAGGAAGCGCTGGCTTGCGCAGCCTCGGACCACGGAACTGGCGGCCGAACCCGGTTGGGCAAACGCACGCCCGACGGTGTTGTGGACAAGTCCCTCCACACTGCACTGCACTGCACTGCACTGCACTGCACTGCACTGCACTGCGACTGCGACTGCGACTGCGACTGCGGCTGCGGCTGCGGCTGCGGCTGCGGCTGCGGTGCCGAAACGGTATGACGGAGCCTGCTGTCGAAGACGGGCGCCTGTGCCGGGTTCGGCCGTGCGACCCGCACGGCGGCGGGCGCTACTAGGCGCGCGCGGGTGGCCCGCGCGCCGGCAGTGGCGCGCCGACCAGCTCAGCGATGTACGCGGCCGTGATCCGCTGCAGCGCGCGGGCGAGCGGCCGGCCCGGTTCCGGCACCTCGCCGACATCTGCGAAAGGCACGGTGGCGGCGAAGCACAGCGAACAATCGAGCGTGTGCTGCCCGGGCGCTGCGGTGCTGCCGTCGTCGCTGCTCACGACGAGCTTCACGCTGCCCCTGGCAGAGCAGACGATCTCCATCGCGACCGGATGGACGATCGGCGATGCGCCCGCTACGCACAGGGTCAACACGAACCATGCCAGAGCCAGTCGGGCCAGTGACGAGGAAGTGCGCAGCAGGTGCATGGCCCGCATTATGGCGACTGCCGTCCCCCCTGCGGCCCCGCGCAGCAGGACGAAATGTCCTAGAGCGTGTTATGCCCGTCGACGTACCCGCGAAAGCCGGGCAGAGGCCCGGCGGCAATGCGCAGGACACGTCGCGGTATGGATACCGCAAGCGGACTGCAACGCGGCAGCCGGGCCTCTGCCCGGCTTTCCCGAAGGTGTGTCAAAGTGCATAACACGCGCTAGCCGCGACCGGTAGGCCAGAATCGCCACCCCGGCCGTTGCTGATCTTGGTGGAGCGTCTGGCCAACCCGCCGGCATTCGCCGACGTGTCGGAGGAACGTTCGCTCAAGGTCCTGGCGTACCGCGCACCGTCCCTGGACCGGTCCGCCGACGCGTCCCGCTCGCCACAGGCACTGACACACAGTGCGGACAGGGGCGCACATCCGCACTCCGCCACGTACTTCCGAATCTTCTCGGCGCGCATGCGCAAGATCTGGCGTCGGCGGTCTGGGCAGACCCGAGCCGGGAGGCCTGCGTCCTGGATGCACCGGCGATGCGGCGGAGCAGAAGAGGCAAATGTGCAGTTCACGCCACGTCTGGGCGGCTTCCGGTTCTGGCACCACGGGCCGGCTCGAATCAAAGGCTTCCCACCCAGGCATGAAGCCGCACCGGGCGGCAGTGTCGAAACGAAGCCGAAAGCGAAAAGGCCCCACCATTTCTGGTGCGACCTTTTGATTTCCTTGTGGAAATTTGGCGGAGTGGACGGGACACGTCCGCCCGCTCAAAAAATCCATAAAAATCAACAGCTTGGAAGCGTTCAAGCGAAAAATCTCGCTACCGTAAATGCTACCACATTCGCTAACTCGTGAGGATCATATGAACACCCCCCAACACCGGTCAGCAAATTCCGACGACTCAATCGGAAGGTTGGGGGTGTCTTGCTATGATTCTTGAAGTCAACAAAGTTAGCAACAACATGGCAACTAGCCCTCAACTAGACGACGGCACCAACATGGCACAGAGTGGCACTTTCTACGAGTTCTTCGCGGGTGGAGGGATGGCGCGAGCTGGGCTAGGCGAAGGCTGGACCTGTACGTTTGCCAATGACATTAGCGAAAAAAAGGCTGAGTCTTATCGCTCTAATTGGGGTGATGATCATCTGACCGTTGACAACGTCTACAACTTGACAGTCGACAATCTACCCGGTATAGCAGATCTGGCTTGGGGGTCCTTCCCATGTCAAGACCTTTCTCTCGCTGGTAACGGTCAAGGACTCAAAGGGGAGCGCAGCAGCGCATTCTGGGGGTTTTGGAAGTTAATTCAAGCCTTGAAGAAAGACGGTCGTAAGCCTAGGTCCATAGTTCTTGAAAACGTTTATGGCACCTTGACTTCGCATGATGGCAAAGACTTTGAACAAATTGCAAAGGCAGTGGTGCGCGAAGGCTATGTGTTTGGTGCACTAGTCATAGATGCCGTTTACTTTGCACCCCAATCACGACCTCGGCTCTTCATTGTTTGTGTGGCAGCTGATGCATTAGTGCCTAACTGCACTAATACTGCACTGCCATCACCAGCATGGCACCCTGATGCTGTTATTCGTGCATATAACAGATTGTCTAAAACTGCGAAGTCTGCTTGGAAATGGTGGAATCCAGCGCTTCCCACACAGCACGTAGCGACGTTAGACGACATCATTGAGCGTGAGCCCACCGGTGTACGCTGGCACACAAACGAAGAGACCGATAACCTCATTGCCATGATGACTGATGTCAATAGACGGAAAGTTATCGAAGCGCAGGCGACTGGAAAGACTAAGGTAGGAACAATCTACAAACGCACAAGGAACAGTGTACAGCGGGCTGAGGTAAGATTCGATGGTATTGCAGGTTGCTTGCGCACTCCTGCTGGTGGCTCAAGTCGCCAAACTATTATGGTTGTGAATGGGCCAAATGTCCGAACACGCCTTGTTTCACCTCGTGAAATGGCAAGGTTGATGGGTCTCCCGGAAACTTACAAACTTCCTGAACGCTATAACGACACATACCATCTGCTTGGTGATGGCGTTGTAGCCCCGGTTGTAACGCACATTCGAGAGCATATACTTTCGCCTATTCTGCTTGCTAATTCAAGTGCAAATGCCGGAACGTCGTTGCTGACACAGAGGAAGCGGGCTTGAACCGATTTAACATTTATCCAACTTTTGGACTTACCTCACCTGGCGAAGACGCCATTAATGGTGTAACTCCAAACGTCCGTACCTCCCAGTTGCCGTTTGAAACGGAGGCACTTCGCTTAGAGCTTGCTCGATTCCTAAATTACGCACAGACATTTCCAGACGGACAAACGCGCCGTATTGGCGGAATAACTTGGGGCGTTTACGCATTTTTTGACTACGATAACGAGCCAATTTATGTCGGACAAACTAAGGAATCGCTTGGCACCCGCATCAGGCGTCATTTGACGAATCAGCGGACTGACGCTGTTGCGATGAATGTACTTGACCCTTTTGAAGTTCATACAATTGAAGTTTGGCCTCTTCCTCAATTTGACAGAGTGCCTTCAAGCAATGTGCAAGCTGTGCAGCATTTGAATGCGCTTGAAGCTGCCGTGTACAACGAGCTTTTATCTCAATCGGCGTTTGGTGTTGTGCTAAATGAAAAGGACCCCCCGTATACCAACATACAAGTTCCATTTCCCGATTCTTTTAGAGGTCGAATAGTTTCGGCAGAAGTAAGTCGCTTGCGGGACCACCCAGATTTGCGGCTTGCGAGACGGGCATTAACTTTGGCAAAACTTGCACAAGTCATTAGCGAACGCAAAGTTCAACTTGGCTTGAGAAGGACTTTGTTAGCACAAGCAACTCGATTACAGCAGTTGGCAAATGCACGGATGAACAATGCAGCGGACATACCTGATCATGAAGCCGATTGACCATCTCTAGGAGCTCACCCACTCCCAGTGATTTTTTTCAACTATCCTTTCTTCCCGCACTTTCGCCCAACCTAAGCGGAGAGTTTCAAAACGAGTTGGAGCGGCTACTGTGCCAATCGGCCGCTGAACTGTGTACCCACCAGTTTTGAACCTAAGGACAAGCCGATCTCCGGATTTCCCGCTAATGTAAAGCGACGCGGTGAATATCTCCCCAGAGCGTGTACGTAATAAGCGCCGCTCCGCACCTCCTGCGGCCCTATCCTGCTCAATTGCCGCTGCTGACATGCTATTTTGCGCCATACAAACCTTTAAGTGAGTTGTTCAATTAGGATCAGCAATTTATTAGAGGAATAAAAAAAGATAAAAGGCCGTTGAAGGCCTTTTACTTGCTCCTGACATCCAATAATACCACCCACGGAATTAAGCATATTCCCATAATACAAATAATTAGTAGTTTGTCAAGTGGTGCAGCCAAAATATTTCAAGAGTAGCCTGATTTTCATCTTATAAGTTCTGTACCTCTGTTTGTACCACCAAAACCGAGCACTGGCGCGGCTTTCCGGAGGTTCGAGTACCTCTGTGTGTATCTCACGATGTCAAGCGGTACCAGTGAAACTCAATGTTGGCGCGGGTTTCCAGGGGGTTGTGTACCGGTCGCGCTATTGTTGAATACATCATTGATGACAATTGGTATTACGCGAAGGAATAGCGCTTATTGTATGATAATAGAAATACGGTCAAGTCATTTCTACGAAGTAGAAATAAATGGCGTCGAAAATAAATTTGACATTTTCAAAAAATTGATTATCTCAATCTCCATACCACCTGGGGATTTGGATGACAACAGAATTTATAAATATAAGTGCAAAAGCACTGACGGCGCTGCTAAAAGCCGAAATTACTGATTATGACCGTAAGGTTTATCTAGTGTTGGCAAAGAATGCCACTTTCAAGTATAACGTGTACGGAGTTTACAGGAAGCAAACTTACTCCACACTTGCAGGCATCGTTAATGCCGCAACTGATGAGGACAAAGCAGTTATACATTTGCAACGCTCTCTCAAACGTCTAGAAAAATCAGGTCTTGCAAAAACTTTGAATTCAAAGAGTGAGTTGATTATTACTCTGGACCCTACTGCAACACTCGCAACGGTGGTTTCAGCCATCGAAAATGACCGGGAAGCGTTTAACATATTTCAACAACGCATCGACGAATTGGCAAGCAACCTCAAAATCGCAATAAAGCCTGTCAAAAGATCCGTAGACCAATTATCGGAGCTAGATGATATCGAGGTGCCTCTATTCCCTGGGGACCTCCTAAATGGTCATTTAGGTGGGTCTTAAGACCATGTCATACCAGAAGCATCGCGAATTTCTTGTGCTACCGCACCGGCAAGTGCAATGGTTACATACTTGCCAATTGCAATCTCTGTGCCGTGCGAATTTGCAAGCACAAAAGCACTATTCCCAAAATTGGACGTTCCGATATGGGTAATATCCTTGAACGGTAACTTTTTGCCTTCGAAGGTAATTCCAACCAACGGTTTGATTTTGATTTCGAATGTTCCCTTGTAAAGGATGAACAACATCCAAATCCAAACTCCAATACCCACTACGAACGGCACACCACTCAAACTGTTGCCAAGAATCATTGAGATCATAGCGCTACCAATCATCGTGGCAGGCAACAGACCCATGCCAATCAGAAGACCCAGTGCAGCGGACGGCCCGCCAAACCTTGAAGTGCGGTACTTCAATGTGATTGTTCCATCTTCAGCCACAGTCCTCTCGTAGCCCTTCGTAAAACTGCTTTCCATAGCACCCTCGTATAGGTAGTGCAGGCTGAACCACTCATCCTGCTATGCGAATCGTACACAAAAAGGTCAATTCGACCTATTCCGTATTGGTCTATAGCGTGGTTAGATGGTCGAGTCCATCCATCACAGACGCTACGTTGTATTAAGACAACACATCAAGCAACTTCGCAAGAGTGCGGGTCTGACACAGGCACAGCTTGCCGAAAAACTTGGTCAGGACCAATCCTATGTCTCTAAGATTGAGAGAGGCGAGCGCTACGTGGATGTACTGCTGTACATCGATTGGTGTTTTGCTTGTGGATTTCAGCCAGCCCAAAAAATCCAAATTTTGGAGACGACTGATTTTTTAAATTTAAAATAATGGAGTTTTATGATCCCTTCATTTGTTTATGCAGCACTTGTCCTTGTTCCGGGCTCAATAATCGGTATCTTTGCTGTATTTATAGCAGAATACTTCAAAGAAAAGCTTAGCCCACTTGCTTATGTATTTATTTTAATCGAAGGCGTTGTAATTTGTCTGGTATCTTTTTATTTGGCGGCAAAACTGCTACCTTAGTAGCCAGCACAAATAAAGACCCCACATAATCATCGCAGCATAACCTACGACATAAACTATAATATTTATTTTTCTGTTGTTTTTCATTACTATGAAATAACATAAAATAAGCGCCTGTCAAGGTTTATTTCCATCTATATGAGTCTATATTGTTTATAACAAGGGGTAAACTCCTGTGTTTTTCGTTAATATACGGCAATATCTCTTTTATTTCACGACTTAGCAACTCATTGTCCTTTGCGTAACTCTGAGATATTCTTCTCTCTTTTTCTAATTCGTCTCTTAGGCCTTTGGCAATGTTATCGGCCTCAACTACCAGTGCCACAGCCTTTTTTCTCTCCCCAGCTACGTATTTAGTTGCAGTCGTCTTGATTTTCTGCACTTGTGTGTAGGCCTCAATCGTCGGTTTATGCCACTGCTTCACTGCATTTTTTGTAGCGGTAGCCACAAAGGCACCTAGCTTATTGCCCAAACTCGTAGCACTCTGTATCCCTTCTGCTAGGCCATCGTTATACCCTTGTAATCTGGCCTCATCGTAAATCTTCTGTCTGGTCTCTTTGACCATAGCATCGATTTTCGCTTTCGCTTTCGCTTTCGATTGGACCCAGCCTGCACGGGTCATACGGGCCCTTTTAGGCCCAAAACGCAGTTGACCATACCTAGACCCTACCTTTAAGAAAAAATCGTCCTGAAAGGCTCTCATACCGTCTACATAAGCAGCATTTTGTTCGCCCTTACTTAATTTTGCGATTTTCGCTTGCCTAGCTCGAGACTTGCCCGAGTGGATTGAATCAAACTTCTCGCCAGCCAATGGCACTACATAATAATGGCAGTGGCGGAACGCCTCGTCTGTGTGTTCCACAACAGATTTCAAACGGCCTCCGTATTTGCCTTTAAGATAACTCACGGTATCCTGCTTGTATCGGTTCCACTGGTCTTGGGGCATTTCATCATCGACTGAGAAAACCCCCGCTATGATAATGGGAGCATCTTTCCGCAATTTCCTACCGATTTCATCGGTTGAGTTATTGCCCCATACAGTAGCCATCGCCAAGACTTCGTCTGGCGATATGCCAAAAACTGGCTTCGGTTTTTGTGGCTCTGCAACGTGGGGGCAAGCCCCTTGCTTTCTATTAACTTCGTCCATAATCGACTGCGCATTATGGCCTCCAGTTTTAGTTTTTCCAGCCTCTCGCGCGTAGCATTCTTCGTGTATATATTGATAGCTCATATAATCATTATATTGATTATCGAGCGAATAGCAAGCCCTACTGTAGTTGTTTTTGTATTATAAATATTCCGCGTAGTTGTCTAAGCATAGGGACCGACTATGCTTATTACACTGCGTTCCATAAGCGCCGGCCCTGCGGGGCTTTAACGCCTTCGGCGACTCGATGCTGTCCATCTATTCCGCACGTAAAAAAAGATCCTGACGGAGCTTTGTTTTATCGGCGGCCATCTTTCTACAATTTATACTCTGCCAGCCCTGCGAGCTTTAACAGCTTCAACTGTGCTGGATGGACTAGCTTTGCCAATTCATCCAGGTTATATTTTCTGGAATACGTCGCGACGTTTACCGCCTCGATTTCGTGCCCAAGCATTTGGCATCGCGGCTCATATTCAACGCCGGCTTTCATATAGAAATCGTTTGCAAACTTACGCAGAGAGTGGAAGCAGAGCTTATGCCCCGTAATTCGCAGGCCTTTCAAAAGCCGTGAGAATTTCTGCCCTGCGGCATTTCCGGTACCTTTCCCCTCCCTTGAAGCGTACTTAAATACACCCTCCGTCCTGTCTTTAAGATAGTTGCCCAGGCCCAGCTGCGAAAACACCACCGCCGGTAGCGGTATTTCTCGCTTGCCGGCCTGAGTCTTGGCGTCTCGTATAACAATGAACCGGTTGCCGGTTTCTGTCGTTTTAAACTGCGAAGCAGTGAGGCTTGTAATTTCTCCGATACGGCAGCCGGTAATCAGTCCAAGCAAAGAAGCGTAGTAAAAATCTGGATCGCGGTGCCTCTCGCGCTTGTAGCTCTCGCTTTTAAACAGCAGCGCAATATCGTCTGACTCAAAGATGCCATAACCGCCATCCCGTTTTTGGCGCTTTGTTAGCAGGTTACGGCCTTCGGCCGGGTTCTTGCCGTGTACATAACCCTGTGTAACTCCATGGTTCAACACTGAGCGCAGATAGCCGACCTTGCTGTCAATCGTGCGCGCAGTGTTGCCGCGAGCTTCTGCAAGGTGCTCTTGATAGCGTGTGACATCGCTTGGCATCAACTCGTTAACTGTCAGCCGCTTCTGCAAGAATTTCTCGAATTCCTTCACTGTATTTCGCATCGCAAGCACAGATGCTGGGCGCAGCTTGCGCAGTAGCAGGAACTTATCCAACAGCTCCGAGAGCGTCAGCCCTGCCACTCGGGCAGGAGCTACAACAACCGACCCCACCCCCTCGGCTCGCGCTTCGGCGCGTGGAACTGTGCGCAGCGCTTGCATCGCTTCCATCATTCGGGCGTGGTCGTCTGAGTCGGTGGCTTTCGCAATACCCCGCTCTAAGTCCAACTCATAGGGGGACAGCGGCCCCGATAGGTCAAAGTCGGAGAGCTTGGGCTTAGTCATCTCAATCGCTCGCAGGAGTGCCAAGGCTCGCAGTTTAGCTGTGGCAGGGTCTGAGGTTCGTAGAGAGCGCTTGAACTGCCGCGAACCGATGCGCGTATGAAGATAGTACGAGCCGGCGCGGAGATAGATAGGCAAACTGAGCATTGATGCTACCGAGTTTGCTACCAAGCACAATGGGAAAAGCCCTGCAAGTCGTTGACCTGCAAGGCTTTTCTTTTAATGGCGGAGTGGACGGGACTCGAACCCGCGACCCCCGGCGTGACAGGCCGGTATTCTAACCAACTGAACTACCACTCCTGGTAGGCAGCTTCCGCGCCCGCAGCGAACTGCGGGAACCAAGCGCTACGAACTTGGCGACCCTACGGGGATTCGAACCCCGGTACTCACCGTGAAAGGGTGATGTCCTAGGCCTCTAGACGATAGGGTCAAAACCTTGGAACTTCCGAACAGAAATGGTGGAGGTAAACGGGATCGAACCGATGACCTCTTGCATGCCATGCAAGCGCTCTCCCAGCTGAGCTATACCCCCATCTGTCTTGAACCTGCTTTGCGTTTCGCGCATTGCTTGTTGTCAACTTCTGAGCCTTGAATTATATACAGGTTCTCAGCGCTTTCGCAAACGCTCCAACAAAATTTGCCGATCGAGCAATTCGAGGACCGCATCGACCGACGGCGTGTGCGCCGTGCCCATCGCCAGCACCCGCACCGGCATCGCCAGCTGGGGCATCTTGATGCCGTGCGCAGCCAGCGTTTCCTTGATCGACGCGGCGATCGCGGCCCTGGTCCATTCGCAGGTGGCGAGCTTGTCGGCCAGCGTGTCGACGGCGGGCAGCGCTGCGGCGGTGAGGTGCTGGTTGCGCTCCTCGTCCGATGCCGCAACGTCCTTGTAGAAGCGCGCAGCCCACTCGGCCAGGGCGACGGTCGTGTCGCAACGGTCTTTCACCAAGCCGCAGATGCGCGGCAGCCGGTCGTCGGTTTCCACGCCAATGCGGCGGAGCCGGTCGGCGACCAGGGGCGCGAGTGCTTCGTCGGCCATCGCCTTCAAATGCTGGGCGTTCACCCAGCGCAGCTTGGCTTCGTCGAACTGGGCGGCGCTGCGGCCAAGATGGTCCAGGTCGAACCACTCCAGGAACCGCGCGCGGCTGAAGATCTCGTCGTCGCCGTGGCTCCAGCCCAGGCGGGCCAGGTAGTTGACCATCGCCTCGGGCAGGTAGCCCTCGTCGCGATACTGCGTCACCGGCTTGGCGCCGTTGCGCTTGCTCATCTTCTCGCCCTGCTCGTTCAGGACGGTGGGCAGGTGGGCATACACCGGCGGCGTCTTGCCGAGGGCTTCGAAGATGTTGATCTGGCGCGGCGTGTTGTTGACGTGGTCGTCGCCGCGGATCACGTGGGTGATCGCCATGTCGATGTCGTCGACCACCACGCAGAAGTTATAGGTGGGCGTGCCGTCGGGCCGGGCGATCACCAGGTCGTCCAGTTCCAGGTTGGAGATCTCGATCCGGCCCTTGACCTTGTCGTCCCAGGCCACGACACCCTCCTGCGGGTTCTTGAAGCGCAGCACCGGCCGCACGCCTTCGGGAACGGCCGGCAGGGTCTTGCCGGGCGCGGGGCGCCAGGTGCCATCGTAGCGCGGCTTTTCCTTGGCGGCCATCTGCTTCTCGCGCAACGCGTCGAGCTCGGCCACCGAGGTGTAGCAGGGGTAGACGTGGCCCGCTGCCTGCAATTCGGCCAGCACCGCCATGTACCGCTCCATCCGCTCCATTTGGTAGAACGGGCCCTCGTCGTGGTCCAGGCCCAGCCAGGCCATGCCTTCCAGGATCACGTCGACCGACGCCTGGGTGGAACGCTCGACGTCGGTGTCTTCGATCCGCAGGATGAATTCGCCGCCGGTGGAACGGGCGAAGGCCCACGGGTACAGGGCCGAGCGGATGTTGCCCAGGTGGATGAAGCCGGTGGGCGACGGAGCGAAGCGGGTGCGGGTGCGTTGGGTCATCGTGGAACGGGTGCCGGCCTCAGGCGGGTTGGGCGTTGGGCAGTGCGAGGCGCGAGGTGTCCTCGTCGGTGAAGGGCTCTTCCTGGCCGATCCGCGCCTCGTTGATCCGCGTTATGTCGTCGGGGTTGATGTCGCCGGTGACGTAGATTCCGTCGAAGCACGATGCATCGAAGCCGCTCAGTTCGGGGTTGAGCGAGCCGATCGCCTTCTTCATGCCCTCGACGTCCTGGTAGATCAGCGCGTCGCAGCCGATCAGCTGACGCACTTCCTCGACGGTGCGGCCCGCCGCGACCAGCTCGGTGCTGGTGGGCATGTCGATGCCGTAGACGTTCGGGTAGCGCACCGGCGGCGCGGCGCTCGCCAGATAGACTTTGTTGGCGCCGGCGTCGCGCGCCATCTGCACGATCTCGCGGCTGGTGGTGCCGCGCACGATCGAATCGTCCACCAGCAGCACGTTGCGGCCCTTGAATTCGCTGCCTATCACGTTGAGCTTCTGGCGCACCGATTTCTTGCGCACGCCCTGGCCCGGCATGATGAAGGTGCGGCCGACATACCGGTTCTTGACGAAGCCTTCGCGGTACGGGATGCCGAGCAGGTGCGCGAGCTGGGTGGCGCTCGGGCGGCTCGATTCGGGGATCGGGATCACCACGTCGATCTCGCTCGGAGGCACGGTGGACACCACCCGCTTGGCCAGCGCCTCGCCCAGATTCAGGCGGGCCTGGTAGACCGAGATGTCGTCCAGCACCGAATCGGGCCGCGCCAGGTACACGAACTCGAAGATGCACGGATAGAGCGCCGACTGGGCCGCGCACTGCTGCGCATGCAGCGTGCCGTCGGTGTCGACGAAGATCGCTTCGCCCGGCTCCACGTTGCGCTCGAACACATAGCCCGAGCCTTCGAGCGCGACCGATTCGCTGGCCACCATGACGGTGCCGTCGGGGCTGCGGCCGATGCACAGCGGCCGGATGCCGAACGGATCGCGGAACGCCAGCAGGCCGTGGCCGGCGATCAGCGCGACCACCGCGTAGGAGCCTTTCACCCGCTGGTGCACATGGCGCACCGCGGCGAAAACCTCTTCGGCCTTCAGCGGCACGCCGCGGGTCGAGCGCTCTAGTTCGTGGGCGAACACGTTGAGCAGCACTTCGGAGTCGCTGTCGGTATTGGTGTGGCGGTGGTCGGTGAGGAACAGCTCGCTGCGCAGCTCGGCCGCGTTGGTCAGGTTGCCGTTGTGCACCAGCACGATGCCGAAGGGCGCGTTGACGTAGAAGGGCTGGGCCTCTTCCTCGCTGTAGGCGTTACCGGCGGTGGGATAGCGGACCTGGCCCAGGCCGATGTTGCCCGGCAGGCCGCGCATGTTGCGGGTGCGGAACACGTCGCGCACCATGCCCTTGGCCTTGTGCATGAAAAACTTGCGTTCCAGCTGGGTCACGATGCCGGCGGCATCCTGCCCGCGGTGCTGCAGCAGCAGCAGTGCGTCGTAGATGAGCTGATTGACGGGCGTCTTGCTGACTACGCCAACGATTCCACACATGGGAGCACCAACCTTATCGAGGGAGAAAACGAACCAACGCGTCCGGCAGCACCGGTGCCAGCGCTGCCAGCCCCGCGCGCAGCAGCGGCGCGCTCTGCGACGCCTGCCACCAGGGCATGCCCTTGAGACCGGTCGTCTCTATCACCACCGTGGCGGCCAGCAGCAGGACGCCGGCCCGTACCACACCGAATACCGCGCCCAGACTGCGGTCCACCGGGCCGAGGCCCACGGTGACGATCAGCTTGCGCATCAGCGAGGCCACCAGTCCGCATGCAAAAGCCGCGCCGATAAAGACGATCACGAAGCCCGCCGCATACCGGGCCGAATCGCCCGGAACGCCGAAAGGCAATCCGTCGGCCACCGCCGGCGCCCACCATTGGGCGCAGAAGAACGCCACCACCCAGCCGAGCAGAGACAGCACCTCGAACGCCAGCCCCCGCCAAAGCCCCAGCAGGAGCGACGCGAACAGGAGCGCCGCGAAAATCCAATCGACCGCAGCCATCGCGCGGCGAACTCACAGCGCGAGGATGCTCGCGGGCAGATCGAGCCCGCGGATGCGCGCCGCCGCTTGGTCGGCCTCGGCCCGGTTCGCGAACGGACCCACGCGCACCCGGTGGCGCTTGCCCTCCTTGGTGTCGACCGACTGCACATAGGTCTTGAGCCCGCTGCGGGCCAGCTTGGCGCGCGCCTCCTGGGCCTTGGCGGTGTCGCCGAAGGCGCCGACCTGCACGACGAAGCGGGCGGAGCCGGCATCGGACGCAGCGGCGGCAGGGCTGTTGTCGGCCACGGCAGCGGCCGGCGGCACGGTGCGACCTTCCAGCAGCGCCCGGGCGCGGGCCGCATCGTCGGCACGGGCCACGGCCGCGGGCGCATGGCGCGCCTCGGGCTTGGTTTCGGGCTTGGCTTCGCGCTTGGGCGGGGCGGCGGCCACACGCGGCGTCTCCACCTTCGGCGGGGGTGGTTCCTTGCGCGTCTCGACCACCGGGGTATCGGCGGGCTTGGCCGCAGGCTGCGTTCCGGCCGTAGCATTCACCGGTGCCGAAGAGACGATCTCTTCGCCTTCGTCCAGCCCGGCGGCCGAAGCGGGCGCGGGCTGTTTCTTGGCGGCCTCGGCAGCTGCGCGGTTCTCCGGAAGCACAAGTGCCGGCGTCTTGTTGCGGTCGGGGATGGAGATCTGGATGTCGACCGGGATCGGCCGGGGCTGCGTGTCGAACAGCATCGGGAAGCCGATCACGCCTAGCGCGACCAGCACCGTGGCGCCGATCAGCCGGTGGCGGGCACGCCGGCGAAGCACGGCCGCGCTCTCGGCCTGCGGCATCCGGCGCGACCGCGGCGCCTTGGTGTCGTCCTGCCCTTTGCGGCCTGGCCAGCGGAACTTGAAAAAAGCCATGAGGTGCGAAGAACTAGCCGAGGTGCTTGGCGTGCAGGCGCGGTACGCCGTCCTGCAGCACGCCACCCACGGTATGGAACGAGCCAAAGACCACGATTCTATCAGCCGGGTCCGCGGCGGCCACCGCCGCGTCTAGCGCCGCACGGGGTCCGGGGAAGGCCTGTGCGGGAACGTTGCGCCGTCCGCCGGCCACCATCTGCAGGGCGTTCCACTTGCCGCAGAGGTGGGTGGCGGTCTCGGCGCGGGAGATCGGCAGGTCGGTGAAGTACCAGCGATCCACCAGAGAAGAAATGCGGGCCAGCATCGGCCCCAGGTCTTTGTCGGCCATGGCACCGAAGACGGCGTGCGTCGTCGGAAAGAAGCCCATCTCGTCGAGGTTCTCGGCCAGGGCCGCGACCGAGTGCGGGTTGTGGGCCACGTCCAGCACCAGGGTGGGTTGGCCCGGCACGATCTGGAAGCGGCCGGGCAGCTCGACCAGCGCCAGGCCGGTGCGCACCGCCTGGGCGGTGACCGGCAGCCGGTCCCGTAGCGCCTCGAAGGCGGCCAGCACACCGGCGGCATTGACCAGCTGGTTGGCGCCGCGAAGGGCCGGGTAGGCCAGCCCGCTGTAGCGCCGACCGCGGCCCGCCCAGCCCCACTGCTGCTTGTCGCCGGAAATATTGAAATCCGTCCCGGTGCGCCAGACGTCGGCACCGATCGCCTCGGCATGGCGCAGCACGCTGGCGGGCGGCGCCGGGTCGCTGATGACCGCCGGCCGGCCGGGCCGCAGGATGCCGGCCTTCTCGAAGCCGATCAGCTCCCGGGTGTTGCCCAGGAAGCCGGCGTGGTCGATGTCGATGCTGGTGATGATGGCGCAGTCGGCATCGACGATATTGGTGGCGTCCAGCCGGCCGCCCAGGCCCACCTCCAGCACCACCACATCGAGGCCCGCCTGCGACAGCAGCCGCAGGATGACCAGGGTGGTGAACTCGAAATAGGTGAGCGACACCTCTGCCTGCAATCCGCCCTGAGCTCCGCCCCCCTGAGTGCGGGACCGCTCCACCGCCGCGAAATGCGGCAGCAGCGCGTCGGCCGACACGATCTCGCCGCGCACCCGGCAGCGCTCCTCGAAATGCACCAGGTGGGGCGAGGTGTAGAGGCCCGTCTTCCAGCCGGCCTGCAGCGCGATCGCCTCGAACATAGCGCAGGTCGAGCCCTTGCCGTTGGTGCCCGCGACGGTGACGACAGGGCAGTCGAAGCGCAGATCCAGGCGACGGGCCACTTCGCGCACGCGGTCGAGCCCCATTTCGATCCCGATGGGGTGCAGGCGCTCGCAGTGGACGAGCCAGTCGGACAGTGTGTGCATGGGAGCGGGATTGTCGCCCACCGGGAACCGGGTCTACGCGCAGGCACCACCCGACCTGGCGACAATCGGGGGCATGACCCTGCTCTACGGCATCCCGAACTGCGACACGGTGAAAAAGGCGCGCGCCTGGCTGGCCGACCACGGCGTCGCCTACCGCTTCCACGATTTCAAGAAGGACGGCGTGCCCGAGGCGGCACTCGACCGCTGGCGCGTCGCCGTGGGCGACGAACTGCTGCTGAACCGCCGCGGCGCCACGTGGCGCGGCCTGGACCCGGCCGTCCAGGCCGCCGCCGGCACCGAGGTCGGTGCGCGCAGCCTGATGCTGTCGCATGCCAGCGTCATCAAGCGCCCGGTGGTCGAATGGCCCGACGGCGGCGTCACCGCGGGTTTCGACGCGCAGGACTGGCAGGCACGGATCGGCTGATCTACGGGGGCTTTACCTGCGCGCCGTCAACCGGGGGCCGGCGACGAACATTTACAGAGCGTCACCGGTCCAGCGGCACGGAACCGGCCCGGGTCTCTAAACTCCAATCTCCGAAGGAGCGCAGGCGCGCTTCGATGAAGGATTCCTCATGAAAACGGTATCGGCTTTCACCATGCTGGCCCTGGCCGCCGGTGGCGTCGCCGCGCAAAACGGTGGCTCCGGCGAGATGGGGCGCGTGCTTTCGGTCACGCCGGTGGTCCAGCAGGTGGCGGTGCCGCAACAGTACTGCGGCACCCAACAAGTCGTGACCCAGGCGCCCCGCACCGGCGCGGGCGCGGTGATGGGAGCGGTGGCCGGCGGGGTGCTCGGCAACGCGATCGGCCATGGCGGCGGACGGGCGGCGGCCACGGCGCTGGGCCTGGTGGGCGGTGCGGTGCTGGGCAACAACATCGAAGGCCCCGGTGCCACCCAGGTGCAGAACGTGCAGAACTGCTCGACCCAGACCTCGTACGAGAACCGCACCGTCGGCTACGACGTCGCCTACGAATATGCCGGCCGCCGCTACAACACCCGCATGGCCAGCGATCCGGGCCAGTGGGTGCCGGTGCAGGTGGGGGCCGTCCAGGGCAACGGCTACGACGGCAACGGCGGAGCGAGCTACGGCACCCAGCAACCCGCCTACCAGAATCCCGCCCCGGCCTATACCGAGCCCGGCGTCGTGGTGCCCTCGTACTACAGCACGCCCACGACGGTCATCGCCTCGCCTCCGGTGGTGTACGCCCCCAGCTACTACGCGGCACCGACCTATGCACCCGCCTACGTGGCGCCGATCGGCATGTCGCTCAATCTGGGCTACAGCCGCGGTTATGGACGGGGCTGGCGCTGAGCGCCGGCCGTCGCCCCGTGAACCAAAAGGGAGCCCAGGGCTCTTTTTTATGCCGATCGTTGCCATAGCCGGCGCCGATCACCGACTTCCAGCTATCGAATCGATAGCAACACTTAGAGCGTAGTCTTCAGCAAGGGTCCCTTGAACAGGATCGGCCCGGTCGGTCCGCTGCCGGCCGGCACGCCGCCCTTGGGCTCCAAACTGATCGCGAGCGCCGGCACGTCGGCCACTTGGCCGGCGGCGGCGCTGACCTGCATCATCCGATCGGGGCCCATCACGCCGAGTGACTGCGGCCCGCCCGAGGGAGGCAGCGCCCACAGTTGCAGCGACTTGTCGGAAGCCTCATGGTAGCCGCCGACACGCTTCATCGTCAGCTGACGCTTGACCGGGTCGAAGGTGACCAGGACCGAAGCGGCCGACGCTTCGTCCTGAAGCACCGCCACGTATTCCAGGTGGGAAGAGTTCTGCAGTTGCACCGAGGTCTGCTGCAGCTGGGTGGACGTCTGCTGCAGTTGCGCGGTGAGCGTCGCTTCCTGGGTGCGGGCCTGCGCCAGCGCGGTGCTCTGCTGCTCCACCTGCCCGTCGAGCCGCACCGCGACCAGCACCGCCGCCGCCGCGGCAAGACCGCCGGCCATCGCGGCACCACGCCACAGGCTCAGCGCCCGGCGCAGCTGCTCGACCAATGCGGACGAGATCGAACTGGTGGCCGCGACGGCCTGCTGTCGAACCGCGTTCAGCTGGATCTCGATCCGTTTCCAGACGTTGGCGCTCGGACGGTCGGGCGGCAGCAGCTCGGTCATCGAGCCGAAGCATTCCTGCCATACCAGGGCACGAGCCCGGATGTGGGCGTTCTCGCGGGCCATCGTCTCGAAACGGCGGCGCGCGCCGCCGCGCAGGGTACCCAGCGCGTGGCTGGCGGCCAATTGGTCGAGAAGATCGGGGTTGTTGCGAAGGTTCATGCGTGCCTCGCCATGCACTGGCGCAGTTGCTCCAAGCCCCGGCGGATCCAGGTCTTGACGGTGCCCAGGGGTAACTTCAATTGCGTGGACAGCTCGCCGTGGCTCAGGTCGCGCATATAGGCCAGGCTGACCACCTCGCGCTGCTTGGCCTCGAGGCGCGAAAGGCACTGCCCCAGGGCGAAGGCCTGCTCGCTCAGTTCCGCCGCGTCGGCGGGGTCGGCGCCGTCGCCGGCTACCGTGTCCTGGATGTAGTCGTCGAGCTCCAAGCCATGGTCGGCCCGTTCGCTGGTGCGCCGCCGCAGAAAATCGAGCGCGCGGCTGCGCACGATAACGCCCATCCACGCCATCGGCGGGCTCAGGCTGACACGGTAGTCGCCGGCGATGCGCCAGATGTTGAGGAAAGCCTCCTGCAGCACATCTTCGGCCCAGTTCCTGTTGCCGGTCACCCGAAGGGCCACGCCGTAGAGGCGCGACGAGGTGGCGTCGTACAGCTCGCGCAGCGCAGCGGCTGCGTCGTTGTCGTGGGCGGAGATGCGCTGCATAAGGTCGATCAGGATTTGGTCGGGGTGTTTTGCAGGCATCCTGCAATTGTGGCCGATGCATTCATTACGCGGTCGTTTCGCGATCGGATGCAGCTGCATGCGGAAGCGCGAAGTGGCGCCGGCGACACGCCTAAAATCAGCGGTTCGTTCCTCGCGGCCACTCTTGCGGAAAGCAGCAGCCCCTCATGACCACCAAAACCTTCGACGGCGTCTCCGTCAGCACCCAGGCCAGCGTCTACTTCGACGGCAAATGCGTCAGCCACGGCATCACCCTGGCCGACGGCACCCGGAAATCGGTGGGCGTGGTCCTGCCGGCCGCGCTGACCTTCAACACCGGCGCGCCCGAGACCATGGAATGCGTGGCCGGCAGCTGCGAGTACCGGCTGGCCGGCACCAGCGACTGGAAGCGTTCCGGCCCCGGCGAAACGTTCGGCGTGCCGGGCAACTCCAGCTTCGACATCCGCGTGACCGAGCCCTACCACTACATCTGCCACTTCGGTTGAAAAAAGGGCGCCCTGCGCCTCTTGCGCGGGCCGATCGCGCACCTGGGGTCCTCACCGTACAAACGTACGGCTACGGCGCCAGCCCCCCCCCCTTTTTTTACCGACCGCCCAAGAAACACCAACACGCCATGTCCACCATCCTCCAACACGTGCCCGCCGGCCAGAAGGTCGGCATCGCCTTCTCCGGCGGACTCGACACCAGCGCCGCACTGCACTGGATGAAGAACAAGGGCGCCCTGCCCTACGCCTACACCGCAAACCTGGGCCAGCCCGACGAGCCCGACTACGACGAAATCCCGCGCAAGGCGAAGGAGTACGGCGCCGAGCTGGCCCGCCTGATCGACTGCCGCCAACAGCTGGCGACCGAAGGCCTCGCCGCCCTGCAAGCCGGCGCCTTCCACATCTCGACCGCCGGCGTGACCTACTTCAACACCACGCCGCTCGGTCGCGCGGTGACCGGCACCATGCTGGTGGCCGCCATGAAGGAAGACGACGTCCACATCTGGGGAGACGGCAGCACCTTCAAGGGCAACGACATCGAGCGCTTCTACCGCTACGGCCTGCTGACCAACCCCGCGCTCAAGATCTACAAGCCCTGGCTCGACCAGGTCTTCATCGACGAGCTGGGCGGCCGCGCCGAGATGTCGGCGTTCATGACCAAGGCCGGCTTCGGCTACAAGATGAGCGCCGAGAAGGCATACAGCACCGACAGCAACATGCTGGGCGCGACGCACGAGGCGAAGGACCTGGAGCACCTCTCCACCGGCATGAAGATCGTCAACCCGATCATGGGCGTGGCCTTCTGGAAGGACGAAGTCTCCGTCGCTCGCGAGGAAGTCACCGTGCGCTTCGAGGAAGGCCGCCCGGTCGCCCTCAACGGCCAGGAATACCCCGACCTGGCCGAGCTGATCCTGGAGGCCAACCGCATCGGCGGCCGCCACGGCCTGGGCATGAGCGACCAGATCGAGAACCGCATCATCGAGGCCAAGAGCCGCGGCATCTACGAGGCCCCCGGTTTGGCGCTGCTGTTCATCGCCTACGAGCGGCTGGTCACCGGCATCCACAACGAGGACACGATCGAGCAGTACCGCGAAAACGGCCGCAAGCTCGGCCGCCTGCTCTACCAGGGCCGCTGGTTCGACCCCCAGGCCATCATGCTGCGTGAAACCGCCCAGCGCTGGGTGGCCCGCGCCGTCACCGGCGAGGTGACGGTCGAACTGCGCCGCGGCAACGACTATTCGATCCTGAACACCGTTTCGTCCCACCTGACCTACAAGCCCGAGCGCCTGTCGATGGAAAAGGTGGAAGACGCCCCGTTCTCGCCGGCCGATCGCATCGGCCAGCTGACGATGCGCAACCTGGACATCGTGGATACGCGGGACAAGCTGGCGATCTACACCAAGGCCGGTTTACTGACAGTGGGGAGTGGAACTGCGCTGCCTCAGTTGAACAACGAGACGCCCCCCAAAAGCAGTGCCCTTTAATGCACATGTAACAGTATGTGGGGCTTATCCGTCTCAACTCTCGCATCACGGCACCTGGCCCGAAAAGTAGATAGCGTGTCTCATCTATGCAATCGTCCGTGATTCGGGGGATATGGCTCAGCAAACCGTGACTTCAATCCAATACAAAGCGTTGCACTTACGACGTGGAAACGCCTTGCAAAGGCAAGCCATATCAGGAACCATATACCCAGAATCTAGCGATTCGATTCCACATGACTCCATATAGCCGACTGTCCAGATTCCGGGGTCACATTTCATCTTGTTAAATTAACGAACCCCGCGATCGCCGTTCGTTTTTTTGTCCGATGTTTTCGCTATGACCGAGCAATGTGGAATATTCAGGACCATAGTTCCATCAACCCGCAACATTTTTTACAGTGAAGGCTCTCTCATGGCTCGACGTAAATCGTATCCACCTTGCTTCAACAGCCGAACAATTACTATCAACATTGCGGCCAGCCTTTTCTTGGCTAGCCATGTCATGGCGGCGCAGGCCGATATGCCAGATGCCACTAAATCTAATACATACACCGGGCCCCATGCCTTGGTGAACGAATCGGGCCATTGTGCGAAAATCGAATTTAAACTGGTTTCCGGGGAAAGCAAAATCCTTTTCTTGAGCGACGATAGCGTGGACACGACTGATGAGATGACCCATTATGTCGATGTGCCCGTTACTTTTTATACCGGTGCGAATACTCAAAAAAATGGAGACGATGTTCAGTGCGAAGGAGACGTTTTAAAGCCCACAAACATAAAAGTACGCCATAAATTTGTTGTGCTTACGTCGGATGATGTTTCTTAGTACGTAGTTGGCTATGCTAGGCGATCCGCACCGCGACGTGTTCGCTCAAGGCTTCACGCGCGCCTTGAGCACAAGGCTCGCCTACATAGCCTTGTCGTAAAAAATACCGATGCCTGCGCGCAATATGTGATGCGCGAACTTAGCCGTTACACATTCAATAGCAAAATGTCCATGCGCCGCCGAAGTTAGGCACTTTGCGCAGAAGTTTTCTGCGCTCAGACCACCACCGGTTCCGGCTCCAGCAAAATGCCGAAGCGCTCGTACACGCTGGTCTGGATCGCCTTCGCCAGCGTCATCACCTCGCCGCCGGTCGCACAGGTCGCCGGATCGGCCACCCCCGGGTTGACCAGCACCAGGGCCTGCTTCTCGTACACCGCGGCATGGCCGACCGACTTGCCCTTCCAGCCGCAGGCGTCGATCAGCCAGCCGGCGGCGAGCTTGATCGAGCCGTCGGGCATAGGGTAGTGCACGATCTTCGGCTCGCGGGCGATGATGTCGGCGCACTGCTCGGGCGAGACGGTGGGGTTCTTGAAGAAGCTGCCGGCGTTGCCGACCACCTTCGGGTCGGGCAGCTTGGCGCGGCGGATCTCGCAGATCCAGTCGAAGATCTGCTGCGGGGTCGGATCGTCCACGCCGGCCTCCGCGCGGCGGCGCTCCAGCTCCAGGTAGCCCAGCTCGGGCTTCCAGGGGCGCGGCAGCAGAAAGCGCACCCGCAGGATCAGCGCCCGGCCGGACAAACCCAGGCCGCGCGGCCCGGCGGCGGCGTGCTTGAAGATCGAATCGCGGTAGCCGAAGCCGCACTGCCCCGCATACAGGGTGAACAGGCGGGCGGTCCGCAGGTCGATCGCGTCCAGCGAATGGAAGCGGTCCTGCAGCTCCACCCCGTAGGCGCCGATGTTCTGCACCGGCGACGCGCCCACGGTGCCGGGGATCAGCGCCAGGTTCTCAAGGCCCGGAATGCCCTGCGACAAGGTCCAGGCGACGATGTCGTGCCAGCCCTCGCCGGCGCCGGCCTCGACCACACAGTGGCGCTCGGCCGTCTCGACCACCCGGCGGCCCCGCACCTCCACCTTAAGCACCAGCGGCCGCACGTCGCCGGTCAGCACGATGTTGCTGCCGCCCCCCAGGACGAACTTGGGGGTGGCGGCAAGCTCGGGGTCGGCCAGCACGGCGTGGACGTCGTCTTCGCCGGCGATCCGCACCAGCCGGTGGGCGCGGGCGACGATGCCGAAGGTGTTGTAGGGCCGCAGTGCGACGTTGTTCTCGACTAACATCCGCTGCATTTTCTCACTCCGGGTTTTCCGCATGCCTCTCGCACCGCACGGCTCCGCCGCCCATCGCCTGCGCCGCCTGTTGCACAGCGCGCTGCTGGCAGCGGCCCTGGTCGCTGCCAGCGCCGCGGCGCAGGCGGCGCCGGCGGTGGCGCTGGCCGGCGTGCTGGGCGCGAAAGCGCTGCTGGTGATCGACGGCGAGACCCGCGCCCTGGCCCCAGGCGAATCGGCGCGCGGTGTGCGGCTGGTGTCGGTGACCAGGAACGACGCGGTGGTAGAGGTGGGCGGCGCCCGGGCCACGCTGGTGCTGGGCGGCACGCCGGCCCTGGTAGGCGCCGCGACGCCGGCGGGCGGCGGCCGCCGGATCGTGATGGTAAGCGACAGCCGCGGCCACTTCATGCCGCAGGGCAGCATCAACGGCCAGGTGACCCAGTTCATGGTGGATACCGGCGCCAGCGGCATCGGCCTGTCGCAGGAAGAGGCCGAGCGCATAGGCCTGCGCTTCAAGGAAGGCGAGCCGGTGCAGATGCGCACCGCCAACGGCAATGTGCAAGGCTGGCGCACCCGGCTGGCGCAGGTGCGGGTGGGCGACGTGGAGATCTACGACGTCGAGGCCTTCGTCACCCCGCAGCCGATGCCCTACGTGCTGCTGGGCAACAGCTATCTCAACCGGTTCCAGATGACCCGCACCAAAGACCAGATGGTGCTCGACAAGCGCTACTGACCGGTGGCGGCGACAGCGTGTCTGCCGACGCGGAAGGGCCGGGCTTTGGCATAACATGGTGCGTTGTTCTTTCCGTACATGCCTGGAGTTCTGACATGCCGTCATTCGATACCGTCTGCGAAGCCGATCTGCCGGAGGTCCGCAACTCGGTCGACAACACCACCAAGGAAATCGTCACCCGCTTCGATTTCAAGGGCACCTCGGCCGCGATCGAGCTGAAGGACAAGGAGATCACCATGTTCGGCGATGCCGACTTCCAGCTCACCCAGGTCGAGGACATACTGCGCAACAAGCTCACCAAGCGCAACGTCGACGTACGCTTCCTCGACATCGGCAAGGTCGAGAAGATCGGTGGCGACAAGGTCAAGCAGGTGATCAAGGTGCGCAACGGCATCGGGGCCGAGCTGGCCAAGAAGATCCAGCGCACGATCAAGGACAGCAAGATGAAGGTGCAGGCCGCGATCCAGGGCGATGCGGTGCGTGTCACCGGCGCCAAGCGCGACGACCTGCAGGCCGCCATGGCCCTGCTGAAGAAGGAAGTGACCGACGTGCCTATCAGCTTCAACAACTTCCGCGACTAGTTTTCCGCTCGCGCCTCTCTGCCGCAGGCCCGCGCCGCTCCCGTCCACCCGCTTCCCCGCGCACCGTTGTCTTCCGTTTCCTGCAGACCATGCCCTATCCTACGTCCCTGCCAGCCGCCACCGAGCACGGTTCGGAAGACCTGTTGAGCCTGTGGTCGGACCTGGAGTCGGGCCTGTCGATCATCCTGACGCGGCCGCAGAACGTGCAGGATTTTCCGCAGAAGGTGCTGCAGTACGACCGCTGGATGCAGGCGCTGGTGCTGCAGGACGTGGACACGGCGCTGTTCCTGCTGTTCCAGCTGGCCTCGACCTCGTCGGTCGGCTACAGCGCCTCCCACGCGCTGGTCTGCGCGGCGCTCTGCCACATCGTCGCCGACGAGCTGGCGTTGCCGCGCACCGAGCGCGACACGCTGGTCCATGCCGCGATGACGATGAACGTGGCGATGACCGACGTGCAGAACCGCCTGGCGTCGCAGAAGGAGCGGCCCAGCGCCCAGCAGCGCCAAGTGATCCGTCACCACGCGACCGACGGCGAGGCGATGCTGACCCGCCTCGGCGTGGAGGACGCGGTGTGGCTGGAGGTGGTGGCCAGCCACCACGGCGCCGACAACGCCCGCGGCACGCTGACCGACATGGCGCCGGCCGCGCGGCTCGCCCATGTGCTGCACACGATCGACCGCTACGCCGCCATGATCAGCCCGCGCAGTTCCCGGACCGGCCGCAGCGCGCTGGATTCGGTGCGCGCCGTCCTCGGCGGACGCGACAACTACCGCGACGAGGTGGGCTACGCTCTGGTGCGGGCGGTGGGCCTCTGCCCGCCGGGCACCTTCGTCGACCTGACCAGCGGCGAGACCGCGGTGGTGGTGCGCCGCAGCCCGGTCGCCAACAAGCCGGTCGTCGCGATCATGCTCGACGCGCAAAAGCAGCCGCTGCGCCGCCCGCGGCTGCACCGGCTGGCCTCGGGCGCGCCGCGGATCCGCTCGTCCCTGTCCCACGACCAGGTGCCGCCGCTGGACCATCGGCTGGTGCTGCAGGTGGGCGTGCAGGCCAGCCGCCAGATCGCATCCTGGACCGAGCAAATGGCCTAGCTCGTCCCCAGGCTCCGCACTTTCGTGTCTTCGCCCACCCCCTTCCGGGGCGATACCGGCGGCCCGGCGAAGCCGGTTCCGCGGTATCCCTGGAAGAAGCCACCGTGCTCGCTTTGGACGGCTCGGGTGATGACGCGGCGTCAGATCTTGGGCTTCGCTTTCGCGCCCAGGCGGGATTCGGTACCGGCGACCAGGCGGCGGACGTTTTCGCGGTGGCGCCAGGCCAGCAGGGCGGCCATGGCCGCGATGGCGGAGGCGATCCAGGGGTCGGCGGTCCAGGCGATGCCATTGCCGAAGCGGTAGTAGAAGACCGCGAAGGCCGCGGCCACCAACGAGGCCAGAGACGAGTAGCGGAAGAAGAAGGCGATCACCAGCCAGGTGGCCGACACCGCCAGACCCAGCCAGAGGTCGATGCCGCACAACACCCCCAGCGCCGTCGCCACGCCCTTGCCGCCCTGGAAGCGGAAGAACACCGGATACAGGTGGCCCAGAAACGCGGCCAGCGCCACCAGGGCCACGGTGCCGGTGCCAAGCCCCCATGCGCCGCCGTAGAGGCGCACCAGCACCACCGGCAGCCACCCCTTGGCGGCGTCCAGCAACAGCGTGGCGATCGCGGCCTTCTTGCTGCCCGAGCGCAGCACGTTGGTGGCGCCCGGGTTACCGCTGCCGTAGCTGCGCGGATCGTCCAGCCCCATCGCGCGGCTGACGATGACCGCGAACGACAGCGAACCGATGCAGTACGCCGCGAGCGCGGCCAGGGCGGGAAGGCAGGAATTCGTCATCGGGGCTGTCTGTCTCTCTGGCACCTGCCCTGCGCTGCGTGCGGCAGGGCCGGGTGCGATGGATGGTGGATCGGGGCGGCGGCTATTCTGCCAGCGCGCACTGCACCGTCCGGGCGGCCAGCAGGTCCACGCAGACCTGCGGATCGATCCCCACCAGGTAGCCGCGCCGCCCGCCGTTGATGCAGATCCGCGGCAGCGCCAGGATGGTTTCCTCGATATAGACCGGCATCGCGCGCCGGGTGCCGAAGGGCGAGGTGCCGCCGACCAGGTATCCGCTGTGCCGGTGGGCCACCTCGGGCCTGCACGGCTCTACCGACTTGGCGCCGATCTGCCGCGCCAGGTTCTTGGTCGAGACCTTGCGGTTGCCGTGCATCAGCACCAGCAGCGGCCTGGCGTCCTGGTCTTGCATCACCAGCGTCTTCACCACGGTGAATGGATCGAAGCCCAGCACCGCCGCGCTGTGCTGCGCCCCGCCGTGCTCCAGGTACTCGTACGGATGCTCGGTGAACGCCACGCCGCGCGCCCGCAGCATCTGCGTCGCCGGCGTCTCGGACACACGCTCTTTCTTGGCCATCGTCATCGAAGCCAGCCGAAGCCGGCAGTAAGAGCGGCTAACACAACCCAGCGAAGCGGTTCTGGCTAGGCGCCGCATCGCAGACAGTACGAGTAGTACGACAAGGTGCGGCAACGACGCCAGAAGGGTTGTGTTAGCCGCTCTAAGGAAAGACGCCCTCGACCCACGCACCCGCACATCAGCCGGGTTCAGAGATGCCGCGGAGCTGGCTTCGCCAGGCCGCCGGCACCGCCCCCGGCAGGGGGTAGGCGAAGACACGAAGTGCGAAGCCTGGGGGGTTGCCTGGCTACAGTGCCGGATCGCGGAACTGCCACCGGATCGCGTCGATCTCGGCCAGCACCTCGGCCGACAGCGTCGTGCCCCAGGCGTCGAGGTCTTCGTCCAACTGCGCCAGCGTGGTCACGCCGATGATGGTGCTGGCGACCTGCCACTTGGTGTAGCAGAAAGCCAGCGCCATGCGGGTCGGCGTCAGGCCGTGGCGGCGGGCCAGGTCGTTGTAGCGGCGGGCGGCGTCGAGCGCCTCGGGGCGACCCCAGCGTTGCTTCTTCATCGATTCGAACTTCGCCAGGCGCCCTTCCTTCGGTGCGTCGGGGCCGCCGATGCCGCTCTTGTCGTATTTGCCGGTCAGCAGGCCGAAGGCGACCGGCGAGTAGGCCAGCAGCGACACCTCCAGCCGGTGCATCGTTTCGTCCAGGCCGTTCTCGACCGTTCGATTGACCAGGCAGTACGGGTTCTGCACCGTGGCGATGCGCGGCAGGCCGTGCTGCTCGGCCAGGCGCACGAACTCGTGCACGCCATAGGACGATTCGTTCGACAGGCCGACGGCGCGCACCTTGCCGGCCTGCACCAGCCTGCCCAGGGCCTCCAGCTGCTCGTGGATCGGAGTGGCCGAGGTTTCCTTGGCCGGGTCGTAGTAAACGTTGCCGAAGGCCGGCACGTGGCGTTCGGGCCAGTGGATCTGGTAGAGGTCGATGGTGTCGGTCTGCAGCCGGCGCAGGCTGACGTCGCAGGAGGCGGCGATGTCGGCGGCCGTCATCCCCTTGCCCTCGCGTACCCAGGGCATGCCGCGCGAGGGGCCGGCCACCTTGGTCGCCAGCACCACCTTCCGGCGCAGACCGGGATCGCGGGCGAACCAGTTGCCGATGATCGTCTCGGTGGCGCCGCAGGTTTCCTCGCGGGCCGGCACCGCGTACATCTCGGCCGTGTCGATGAAGTTGACGCCGCGCTCCAACGCGCGGTCGAGGATGGCATGCGCGTCCGCTTCGGCCACCTGCTCGCCGAAGGTCATGGTGCCCAGGCAGATGGGGGTGACATGGAGATCGCTGCTGCCGAGCCGGAGGGTTTGCATGGACATGAGGTGGGGCGTGAAAATGTGGAATCGGCGGTCATTACACCAGCTTCGGCCGACGGCCGCAGGCGGCGGGCGCGGGCGGCCGGAAGGGGAGGCACCCACCGCGGATTCGAACAAAAAAGGTCCGCAGCCGTCTTCCTTCAACGACCTGCAGCTATACTTTCTATAGCATTCAGACGGTGATCCGCCCGGTACTGTCGTGCACCGGACCGGACCGGCGCGCCGCCTTTCCTATGATCGGCCGCATGTACCAACCCCGCCGACCGCACCACAGCACCTTCGTCCCGCTCCGCCGCCTGCGCTACCACGTGCATACCTGGGGCACGCCGCAGCCCGACCGGCCGCCGCTGGTGATGCTGCACGGCTGGATGGACGTGGGCGCGTCCTGGCAGTTCGTGGTGGACGCGCTGAGCCACGACCGCCAGGTGCTGGCGCCCGACTGGCGCGGCTTCGGCCGCACCGAGAGCCCGCCCACCGACAGCTACTGGTTCGCCGACTACCTCGCCGACCTGGACATGCTGATCGACCACTGGTCGGCGGATACCCCGATCGACCTGGTCGCCCACAGTATGGGCGGCAACGTCGCGATGCTCTACGCCGGGGTGCGGCCCGGCCGGGTCCGCCGGCTGGTGAACCTGGAAGGCTTCGGCATGCCCGCGACCCGGCCCGACGCGGCGCCCGAGCGCCATGCCCGCTGGATCGACGAGATCAAGGCTCTCGGGCGCGGCGAGTTGGCGCTCAAGACCTACGAGAGCGCCGACGGCGTGGCCCGGCGGCTGATGGCGACCAACCCGCGCCTGGGCGCCGACATGGCGGCCTGGCTGGCGCAGCACTGGGCCCAGCCGGTCGCCACGCCCGACGGCGGTGAAGGCTGGCGCATCCTGGGCGACGCGGCGCACAAGATCGTCAACCCGCAGCTCTACCGGGTGGAGGAGGCGCTGGCCCACTACGCCCGGATCGCCGCGCCGGTCCTGTCGGTGGAAGCCGCCGACAACGCGATGGAGCGCTTGTGGCAGGGCCGCTACACCCTGCCCGAATACCACGCCCGGCTGCGGAGCGTGCCCGACTGCCGCAGCGTGCAGGTGGCGGACGCCGGCCACATGCTGCACCATGACCAGCCCGAACGAATCGCGGCGCTGATCGAGGATTTCATGCGCTGAGCGCGCGCGGTCGGTCACGACCCGCCGGGGTCGGCCCTCGCCGCCGGCTGCGCCCGGGCCGCCGGGCCGTGCGAAGGCTCCGGCAGCACAGGAATCCGCCGTGCCCCTGCGCGCGGAGGATGCTTTGTCGGGCACACTCAACGCGCCCGCTTCTACCCCGATCTTTATTGCCCCCGCGCGGCCCCGTCCCCGCGCGCACGCCCCGACCATGAACAGCTCGTCCACGATCCATCCCGAGACGTTCCGCACGATCCTGTCCCGCACCGTGGTGCTGCCGCTGCTGCTGGGCCTGGCCGGCACCGCGATCTTCGTCGGGCTGATCTTCTATCTGCTCTCCACCATCCGCTGGGTGGAGCACACCGACCAGGTCATCAGCCAGAGCTACGAGCTATCGGCCCTCGGCGCCGACATGGAAACCGGCATGCGCGGCTTCGTGATCACCGGCAATCCGCAGTTCCTCGATCCCTACGAGCTGGCTCGCCCGCGCATGGGCGTCGGCCTGACGAGCCTGCGCGATCTGGTGTCGGACAACGGCGCGCAGGTGGCGCGGCTGAACCGGATCGAGGCCCTGCAGAGCGAGTGGCTCAAGTATTCGCAGGAGGTGATCGCCGCCCGCCGCGCCAACGGCAGCGTCGACCGCGAGATCATCGGCACCGGCCGCGGCAAGCGCCTGACCGACGAGGTGCGGCGCGAGTTCGCAGAATTCACCAACCACGAAGAGCGGCTGCGGGTGACCCGCAACGAGAAGGCGCATGCCACCACCGTGCTGGTGGTAGTGCTGTACGTGCTGTCCAGCGCCGTCTTCGGCGGCGGCCTGGCCTACCTCGGCCGGCGCGAGCTGAAGCGGGTGTCGGCCATCTACGACCGGGTGCTGGGCCGGCAGGCCGAATACGCCGAGACGCTGCAGCGCCAGGCCTGGCTGCGCGAGGGCCAGAGCCAGCTCGCCGACACGATGATCGGCCAGCAGGCGCTGCCGGTGCTCGGCCACAGCGTGCTGGAGTTCATGGCCCGCTATCTGGGCGCGACCGTCGGCGCCGTCTATGTGCGCGACAACGCCGAAAGCCTGAAGCGGGTCGCCAGCTACGGCTTCAGCCGCGCCCTGCAGGAAGAGCACTCCGCGCTGCAGGGCTCCGAGACTCTGGTGGGCCAGGCCGCGCGGGAGAAACGGCTGATCCGCCTGGACGACGTGCCCGCCGACTACATCCGGGTCAGCTCGGGCCTGGGCGAAGGCCTGCCGCGCAGCGGCGCGGTGCTGCCGATCGGCAACGACGGCGAGGTCAACGGCGTGATCGAGCTGGGCTTCCTGCGGCCGCTCGACGCCCGCGATGCCGAATTCCTGGCGCTGGTCGCCGACAGCATCGGCGGCTCGGTCGAGACGGCCCGCTTCCGCCAGCGGCTGCAGGACATGCTGGCCGAGACGCAGCAGTTGAACGAGGAGCTGCAGGTGCAGCAGGAAGAGCTGCGCATCGCCAACGAGGAACTCGAGGAACAGTCGCGGGTGCTGAAGGAATCGCAGGCCAGCCTGGAGGTGCAGAAGGAAGAGCTGCAGCAGACCAACGAGCGCCTGGCCTCGCAGGCGGTGATGCTCGACCAGCGCAACGTCGCACTCAATACCGCGCACGACCAGCTGGAGCAGCGGGCCGACGAACTGCAGCGCGCGAGCCGCTACAAGTCGGAGTTCCTCGCGAACATGTCGCACGAGCTGCGCACGCCCCTCAACAGCTCGCTGATCCTGGCGAAGCTGCTGGCCGACAACCCCGACGGCAACCTGAGCACCGAGCAGGTGAAGTTCGCCGATTCGATCTACGGCGCCGGCAACGACCTGCTGAACCTGATCAACGACATCCTGGACATCTCGAAGGTCGAGGCCGGCAAGCTCGACATGCGGCCGCAGGACGTCGGCATGCAGCGCCTCGCCGACGCGCTGCGGGTCACTTTCGAGCCGCTGGCCCGAGAGAAAAATCTCGATTTCCGGGTCGAGATCTCGCCGGGTGCGCCCGCCTCCATCTTCACCGACCGGCAGCGGGTCGAGCAGGTCTTGAAGAACCTGCTGTCCAACGCGGTCAAGTTCACCGGCGCCGGCAGCGTCGTCCTGACGATCGGCGCCGGCGCCGACGGCCATGTGCTGTTCAGCGTCGAGGACTCGGGCATCGGCATCGCGCCCGAGCAGCAGGAAGCGATCTTCGAGGCCTTCCGCCAGGCCGACGGCACCACCAGCCGCCGCTACGGCGGCACCGGCCTGGGCCTGACCATCTCGCGCGACCTGGCCCGGTTGCTGGGCGGCACCCTGACGGTCGAGAGCACGCCCGGCCAGGGCAGTACCTTCCGGCTGGTGCTGCCGCGCAGCTGCGAGCAGCGGCAGGCCGCGCTGCCGCAGGCCCCGTCGCCGTTGCAGCCGCCGTACCAGCGCGCCCTGCCCGACCCCGCCGCGTCCGCACCGCCGCCGGCCCCGGTGCCGCCCCCGGCCTCGCCGCGGGCGCCGGTACCCGCGCCCACCTTCGCCGACGACCGCGACCAGACCGCACCCAGCCACCGCTGGGTGCTGGTGGTGGAGGACGAGCCTAAGTTCGCCCACATCCTCTACGACCTGGCCCACGAGCTGCAGTACCGCTGCCTGGTGGCGCACGGCGCGGAAGACGGCTTCGTGCTGGCGCAGAAGCACCTGCCCGATGCGATCCTGCTCGACATGGGCCTGCCCGACCGTCCCGGCATCACCCTGCTGCAGCGCCTGAAGGAAAGCCCGCAGACGCGCCACATCCCGGTGCACGTCATCTCGGCCGAGGACCGCAGCGAATCCGCGCTGCACATGGGCGCGATCGGCTACGCCACCAAGCCCACGACCCGCGAACAGCTCAAGG
This sequence comes from Xylophilus ampelinus, assembly GCF_003217575.1. GTDB lineage: Bacteria > Pseudomonadota > Gammaproteobacteria > Burkholderiales > Burkholderiaceae_C > Xylophilus > Xylophilus ampelinus. The sequence continues at coordinate 46,787 of NZ_QJTC01000010.1, forward strand.
GCATCTTCCAGAAGCTAGAGGACAAGCTGACCCAGAAGGTCAAGCGGGTTCTGGTGGTGGAGGACGACGCCCGCCAGCGCGAGAGCATCGTGCACCTGATCGGCGACGACGACGTGGAGATCACCGCGGTCGAGTTCGGCGAGGAGGCCCTGGGCCTGGTGCGCGCCAACGTCTACGACTGCATGATCATCGACCTGAAGCTGCCCGACATGAGCGGCAACGAGCTGTTGAAACGCATGTCCGGCGAGGATATCTGCTCGTTCCCGCCGGTGATCGTCTACACCGGACGCAACCTCACCCGCGAGGAAGAGGCCGACCTGCTGCGCTACTCGCATTCGATCATCATCAAGGGCGCCCGCTCGCCCGAGCGGCTGCTCGACGAGGTCACCCTCTTCCTGCACAAGGTCGAGGCCGAGCTCTCCACCGAGCGCCAGACCATGCTGCGGACCGCGCGCAGCCGCGACAAGCTGTTCGAGGGCCGCAAGATCCTGCTGGTGGACGACGACGTGCGCAACATCTTCGCCCTCACCAGCGCGCTGGAGCACAAGGGCGCCTTCGTCGAGATCGGCCGCAACGGCCGCGAGGCGCTGGAGCGGCTCGGCGCGGTGCCCGACATCGACCTGGTGCTGATGGACGTGATGATGCCGGAGATGGACGGCCTGGATGCCACCCGCCGGATCCGCCAGAACCCCGCCTGGCAGAAGCTGCCGATCATCGCCGTCACCGCCAAGGCGATGAAGGACGACCAGGAACAGTGCCTGAAGGCCGGCGCCAACGACTACCTGGCCAAGCCGATCGACCTGGACCGCCTGTTCTCGCTGCTGCGCGTCTGGATGCCGAAGATGGAGCGCACGGTCGGCTGATGGTGCATCCGCTCGTCCCCGTAGATACGCTGGAGATCGAGCTGCGGCTGCTGGTCGAGGCGATCTACCAGCAGTACAGCTACGACTTCCGCGACTACTCGGTCGCCTCGCTGCGCCGGCGGGTGCTGCACGCGCTGCCGCAGTTCGACTGCGCCACCGTCAGCGGCCTGCAGGAAAGGCTGCTGCACCACCCCGACGTGTTCGGCCGGCTGCTGCAGATCCTCACCATCCCGGTCAGCGACATGTTCCGCGACCCGCCCTACTTCCTGGCGCTGCGCCGGCACGTGGTGCCGGTGCTGCGCACCTACCCGTCGATCAAGGTGTGGGTGGCCGGCTGCAGCACCGGGGAAGAGGTGTACTCGCTCGCGATCCTGCTGCGCGAAGAAGGCCTGCTGGAGCGCAGTATCCTGTATGCGACCGACATCAACCCCCGCTCGCTGGAGAAGGCCCAGCGCGGCATCTTCGCCCGCGAGCACATCGCCGGCTACGCCACCAGCTACCGCGAGGCGGGCGGCAGCGCGACGCTGTCGGACTACTACACCGCGGCCTACGACGGCGTGCTGTTCGACAAGTCGCTGCGCGAGCACATCACCTTCGCCGACCACAGCCTGGCCACCGACAGCGTCTTCGCCGAGACGCACCTGATCTCCTGCCGCAACGTGCTGATCTACTTCAACAAGAAGCTGCAGGACCGGGCGCTGGGCCTGTTCCGCGAATCGCTCTGCCGCCGCGGCTTCCTGGGGCTGGGCAGCAAGGAAACGCTCGATTTCTCGGCCCATGCCGAAGGCTTCGAGCCGGTGGCGCGCCACGAGCGCATCTACCGCAAGCGCTGATGTCGACCGCTGCGGGCGAGGCGCCCTCCCTCTTCCAGCGCCCGGTGCCGAGCGGCACCGCGGCCGTCGTCATCGGGGCATCGGCCGGCGGCGTCGATGCGCTGCTGCAGCTCTTTACCGGACTGCCGCCGCAGTTCCGGCTGCCGCTGGTGGCGGTGCTGCACCTGCCGGAAGACCGGCACAGCCGCCTGGCCGACGTGTTTTCCCAGCGGCTGGCGCTGCAGGTGCGCGAGGCCTGTTCGGGCGAGCCGATCCAGCCCGGCACCCTGTACTTCGCCCCGCCCTCCTACCACCTGCAGGTGGAGCCCGACCAGAGCTTTTCCCTGAGCTGCGACGGGCCGGTGCACTTCTCGCGGCCGTCGATCGACGTGCTGCTGGAGTCCGCCGCCCATGCCTACGGCCGCCGCCTGGCCGCGATGCTGCTGACCGGCGCCAGCGCCGACGGCGCCGCCGGCCTGGCCGCGGTGGCGGCGCGCGGCGGCTTCACCGCGGTGCAGGACCCGGCCGAGGCCCGCATCGACACCATGCCCGAAGCCGCGATCGCGCTCCGACGCCCCGACCGGGTGCTGCCCCTGCGCGCGCTGCGCCAACTGCTCGTCGAACTCGACCGAACCTCATCATGCTGAAAGCCACGCCCGAAGCGAAAGTCCTCATCGTCGACGACCTGCCGGAGAACCTGCTGGCCCTGGAGGCGCTGATCCGCCAGGAGGACCGCATCGTCCACCAGGCCCGCTCGGCCGACGAGGCGCTGGCCCAGTTGTTGCGCCACGAATACGCCCTGGCCATCCTCGACGTGCAGATGCCCGGCATGAACGGCTTCGAGCTGGCCGAGCTGATGCGCGGCACCGAGCGCACCCGGCACATCCCGATCGTCTTCGTGAGCGCCGCCGGGCGCGAGATGAACTACGCGTTCCAGGGCTACGAGAGCGGCGCGGTCGATTTCCTGCACAAGCCGCTCGACCCGCATGCGGTGCGCACCAAGGTCGCCGTCTTCGTCGACCTGTACCGCCAGCGCCAGGCGCTGCGGCTGCAGTTGGAGGCGCTGGAGCAGTCCCGCCGCCAGCAGGAGCTGCTGCTGGCCGACCTGCAGGCGACGCAGGGCGAGCTGCAGCGCGCGGTGCGGGTGCGGGACGACTTCATGTCGATGGTCTCGCACGAGATGCGCACCCCGCTCAACACGCTGTTCCTGGAGGCGCAGGTGCGCAAGATGCACCTGGCCCGCGGCAAGCTCGACGCCTTCGCGCCCGACCAATTGCGCACCATGGTCGAGCGCGACGAGCGCCACATCAAGGCCATGATCCGCCTGATCGACGACATGCTCGACGTCACCCGGCTGCAGCGCGGCACCCTGTCGATCCTGCCCAAGCGCTTCGACATCGCCGAGCTGGTCGCCCGCCTGGTCGAGAGCTTCACCCACCAGGCCGCCGCCGCCGAATGCGCCATGGGTCTGCAGTCGCCCCCGACGCTCGAGACCGAACTGGACGAATTCCGCATCGAACAGGTCCTGACCAACCTGCTGACCAACGCGATGCGCTACGGGCCCGGCCAGCCGGTCGAGCTGCTGGTCGCCGAATGGAACGGCGGCGTGCGGATCGACGTGCGCGACCACGGCCGCGGCATCGCCCAGGAAGACCAGCAGCGCATCTTCAACCAGTTCGAACGCGTCGGCGACCGCGGCACCAGCGCCGGCCTGGGCCTGGGCCTCTACATCACCCGCCAGATCGTGGAAGCGCACGGCGGCACCATCGGCGTGTCGAGCACCCTGGGCGCCGGATCTACCTTCAGCGTGTGGCTGCCGAAAGTGGCGCCGCGGGTCGAGGCGGCGTGAGCGCAATTCGCCGCAGGTCGAACGGCCTGCTATCGAATGTATAGCTGGTGGTCGCCGCAGTACGCGGGCTAGCGCCCTTTTTTACTTCCAACTGAGGATGGCGGCCCGGCACGCGAGTCGCTGGAGACAGACGGCGCCTGCGTCGCATCCCGCACCGGCGCATAGCCCGGACCGCCGAAGGACACGTCGCCCGGCCGCCAGCCGTCGCGCCGGCGGAACGCGGCCCAGAAGCGGCGCAGGGTGTGCCACTGCTGGGCGACCAGGCCGCGGTCGTTGTCGGCATCGACGACCGGGTCGCTCACGCCGGTGGGCCGCAGCGGCTCGCCGTAGAGGGCGGTGCCGAAGAGCCGGTCCCAGAACGGGAACACCTGGCCGAAGTTGCAGTTGTGCAGCGTCGGCCGGTCGGGGTCGCGCAGCATGTGGTGCAGCCGGTGGAAGGAGGGCGCCACCAGCAGCCGCTCGCCCACCCGGCCGAAGCCGAGCGCCACGTTGGCATGCGAGAAGTTCTGCACCAGCTCGCTCAGCAGCACCAGCAGCGCGAACTCCGACGGGTCGACGCCCATCGCCAGGCCCACGCCGGCCAGGATGAAGGACTGCAGCACGCCGTCGAGGTAGCTGCCGCGGTCGTTCGACCAGCAGCTCATCTGGCGCTGGCTGTGGTGCATGCTGTGCAGGGCCCACCACCACGGAATCGCATGCTGGGCGCGGTGCATCCAGTAGTAAACACAGTCGTAGAGCAGGTAGTAGACCGCGAAGGCCGCCACCGGATGGGACTCGAACCAGGGCAGCCAGCGCCGCAGGCCCGACGCCTCGGCGGCGGCCGGCCCGCCGCCCAGCAGGTGGGCGAAGGGCATCAGCACCAGGAAGCTGAAGAGCGGGAACAAACCGAGCAGCATCAACAGCGTGTAGTGGCGGTCGACGGTGGTCAGCCGCCGGTCGGGCCAGTGCTCGGCCGGCCGCCAGGATTCGAGCGGGCGCATCACGCCGGCGATCAGCACCAGCTGCAGCGCGGCGATCAGCAGCGCCTCGGCGATCTCGTGCGGATCGCCGGCCACGGCGCCGAGGTGCAGGGCCGCCAGCACGGGCGCCACCAGGTGGGACGACAGCGCATCGATCGCACCGTGCCACGACGAAGACAGGATAGACATGGCGCGATCCTAAAACTTGTGCGGCCGATGGTGGTAAACGGGCATTCCGACGGCACCCGAACATGAGAAAATCGCCGGTTCCGGAGGCGCGACGCCCTCCTCACCCGCCACGCACAGGATTCCCATGGACGCAGAACGCATCAACCACATCGGCAACCGACTCTCCGACCTCAGCGCCAGGACGGTCGAGTTACGGGGGTATCTTTGACTTCGATGCCAAGAAAGAACGCCTGCGCACGGTAGACGCATCGCTCGAAGACCCGACGGTCTGGAACGACCCCAAGCGCGCCCAGGAGCTGGGCAAGGAGAAGAAGGCCCTCGACGGCGTCGTGGTGCTGCTGGAGAAGCTCACCCGTGAGCTGTCGGACAACGCCGAGCTTTTCGAGATGTCGAAGGAAGAAGGCGACTTCGACGGCCTGGCCTCGATCGAGGCCGACGTGGCCCTGCTCGCCGCCGACGTCGAGCAGCTCGAATTCCGCCGCATGTTCCGCAACGAGGCCGATCCGCTCAACGCTTTCCTGGACATCCAGGCCGGCGCCGGCGGCACCGAGGCCTGCGACTGGGCCAGCATGCTGCTGCGCCAGTACCTGAAGTACGCCGAGCGCAAGGGCTTCAAGGCGACGGTCGAGGACGAGACGGCGGGCGACACCGCCGGCATCAAGAGCGCCACGATCAAGCTCGAGGGCGAGTACGCCTTCGGCCTGCTGCGCACCGAGACCGGCGTGCACCGGCTGGTGCGCAAATCGCCCTTCGATTCCTCGGGCGGCCGGCACACCTCGTTCGCCTCGGTGTTCGTCTATCCGGAGATCGACGATTCGATCCAGATCGACATCAACCCGTCGGACGTGCGCACCGACACCTTCCGCGCATCGGGCGCCGGCGGCCAGCACATCAACAAGACCGATTCGGCGGTGCGGCTCACCCACATCCCCACCGGGATCGTGGTGCAGTGCCAGGACGGCCGCAGCCAGCACAGCAACCGCGACGTGGCGTGGCAGCGCCTGCGCTCGCGGCTCTACGACTTCGAGATGCGCAAGCGCCAGGAAGAGCAGCAGAAGCTGGAGGACACCAAGACCGACGTCGGCTGGGGCCACCAGATCCGCAGCTACGTGCTGGACAACAGCCGCATCAAGGACCTGCGCACCAACGTAGAAGTCTCGGCCACCCAGAAGGTGCTCGACGGCGACCTCGACGTGTTCATCGAAGCCTCGCTGAAGCAGGGCGTGTGAGCCCGGGCGGCCTGCCACACGGTCCGCCCTACCGACTTCGTTTCGCCACATCGGCCCATTTTTCCGGAGAAGCTCCCATGATGCGTGAAGGCCAGTCCACCGCGATCCACCGCACCGACTACACCGCCCCGGCGTTCTGGATCGACACAGTCGATCTCCGCTTCGACCTCGACCCTGCGAAGACCCGGGTGCTCAACAAGATGCGGGTGCGCCGCAACCCCGACGTGGTGCCGCAGGCGCTGCGCCTCGACGGCGAGGAGCTCAACCTGGCCCGTGTGCTGGTCAACGGCCAGGGCACCTCGTTCCGGATGGACGGCGACACCCTGGTGCTGGAGAACCTGCCGGCCGGCGACGACCCGTTCGAGCTGGAGATCTTCAACACCTGCTGCCCCGCCAAGAACACCAAGCTGATGGGCATCTTCGTGAGCGAAGAGACCTTCTTCAGCCAGTGCGAGGCCGAGGGCTTCCGCCGCATCACCTACTTCCTCGACCGGCCCGACGTGATGGCCAGCTACACCGTCACCCTGCGCGCCGACAAGGCCCTGTACCCGGTGCTGCTGTCCAACGGCAACCTGATGGAGGAAGGCGAGCTGCCCGACGGCCGCCACTTCGCCAAGTGGGTCGATCCGTTCAAGAAGCCCGCCTACCTGTTCGCCCTGGTGGCCGGCAAGTTGGTGGCCCGCGAGCAGAAGATCCGTGCCCGCAACGGCAAGTACCACCTGCTGCAGATCTTCGTGCGCAGCGGCGACCTCGACAAGACCGAGCATGCGATGAATTCGCTGATCGCCTCGATCGCCTGGGACGAGGCGCGCTTCGGCCTGCCGCTGGACCTCGACCGCTTCATGATCGTCGCGACCAGCGACTTCAACATGGGCGCGATGGAGAACAAGGGCCTCAACATCTTCAACACCAAGTACGTTCTGGCCAGCCAGGCGACCGCCACCGACGCCGACTTCTCGGGCGTCGAATCGGTCATCGGACACGAGTACTTCCACAACTGGTCGGGCGACCGGGTCACCTGCCGCGACTGGTTCCAGCTGAGCCTCAAGGAAGGCCTGACCGTCTTCCGCGACCAGGAGTTCAGCATGGACCTGTGCGCCGACCCGTCTGCCCGCGCGGTCAAGCGGATCGAGGACGTGCGCGTCCTGCGCACCGCCCAGTTCCCCGAGGACGCCGGCCCGATGGCCCATCCGGTGCGGCCCGACAGCTACATCGAGATCAGCAACTTCTACACCGTCACCATCTACGAGAAGGGCGCCGAAGTCGTCCGCATGATGCAGACGCTGGTCGCGAGCGAAGGCGACACGCTGGGCCGCAAGGCCTTCGAGAAGGGCATCACCCTCTACTTCGAGCGCCACGACGGCCAGGCCGTCACCTGCGACGACTTCGCCCAGGCGATCGCCGATGCCAACCCGGGCTCCGACCTGGCACGCTTGCTGCCCCGGTTCAAGCGCTGGTACAGCCAGGCCGGCACGCCGCGCGTCAAGGCCGAGGGCCGCTACGACGCCGATGCGCGCCGCTACACCCTCACCCTGTCGCAGAGCTGCCCCGCCACGCCGGGCCAGCCCGAGAAGCAGCCCGCGGTCATCCCGGTGCGCCTGGGCCTGCTGGCGCAGGACGGCACCGCGCTGCCGGTGCGGTACAGCGTCGGCGGCGGCGCGCCGGTCTCGGCACCGCTCTTCGTGCTCACAGAGCCGCAGGAAACCCTGGTGTTCGACGGCCTGGACGCGGCGCCGGTGCCGTCGCTGCTGCGCGGCTTCTCGGCGCCGGTGATCCTGGACATCGAATACACCGACGCCGACCTGCTCAACCTGCTGGCCCACGACGCCGATCCGTTCAACCGGTGGGAAGCCGGCCAGCGCCTGTCGCTGCGCCGCGCTATTAATTTGATAGCTGAGAGTCGAAACGAACCGCCGGCTGCAGGCACTTTCGATTCCCAATTGCTGGATGCGGATTATCTGGAGTCGATGCGCGGCGTGCTGCGCCATCCGACGCTGGACGCGGCCTTCAAGGACCTGGTTCTGACGCTGCCGTCCGAAGGCTACATCGCCGAGCAGCTGGCCGTCGTCGATCCGCAGCGGATCCACGCGGTGCGCGAAGCCATGCGTGCGCAGATCGCCACCGCGCTGCGGGCCGACTGGGCCTGGGCCTGGGAACAGCACCACGACAACGGCGCCTACACGCCCGACCCGCTGTCTTCCGGCCGCCGCGCGCTGGCCGGGCTGGCCCTCACCCACCTGTGCCTGGCCGCCCGCCAGTCGGGCGACACCGTCTGGCCCGGCCGCGCCTTCCAGCGCTTCCAGGACGCCGACAACATGACCGACCGCGCCAACGCCCTGCAGGCGCTGGTGGTGAGCGGCAGCGCGCTGGCCAAGCCTGCGTTGGAGCGTTTCCACGCGCTGTTCAAGAAAGAGGCGCTGGTGCTCGACAAGTGGTTCTCGCTGCAGGCCGGCGCGCCCGACCGCGGCGGCGACGTGCTGCCCGCGGTGCAGAAGCTGATGGCCCACCCGGACTTCAGCCTGAAGAACCCCAACCGCGCCCGCAGCGTGATCTTCAGCTTCTGCAGCGCCAACCCCGGCGCCTTCCACCGGGCCGACGGCGCGGGCTACGCATTCTGGGTGGAGCAGGTGAAGACGCTCGACGCACTCAACCCCCAGGTCGCCGCACGGCTGGCCCGCGCGCTCGACCGCTGGAAAAAGCTGGCCCCGGCCTACCGCGACCAGGCCCGCGACGCGATAGCCCGCGTCGCCGCACTGCCCGCGCTCAGCAAGGACACCCGCGAAGTCGTCGACCGGGCGCTGGCCGACTGACCGCCCGCCCACCGCATTCACCGAGAAGACAAGGAGGCCCCATGGCCCAGAGAATCAGCCTGACCCGCTACCTGGTCGAGAAACAACGCACCGACGGCCACATTCCGGCGCAGCTGCGACTGCTGCTGGAAGTGGTGGCCCGCGCCTGCAAGGGCATCAGCCAGGCCGTCAGCAAGGGCGCGCTCGGCGACGTGCTGGGCACCGCCGGCAGCGAGAACGTGCAAGGCGAGGTGCAGAAGAAGCTCGACATCATCAGCAACGAGGTGCTGATCGAGGCCAACGAGTGGGGCGGCCATCTGGCCGCGATGGCCAGCGAGGAGATGGACAGCATCCACCTGATCCCCAGCCGCTACCCGCAGGGCGAATACCTGCTGCTGTTCGACCCGCTCGACGGCTCCAGCAACATCGACGTGAACGTCAGCATCGGCACCATCTTCAGCGTGCTGAAGAAGCCCGACGACCATCCGGGCGTGCAGGAATCCGACTTCCTGCAGCCCGGCACCCGGCAGGTCGCCGCCGGCTACTGCCTCTACGGACCGCAGACCACGCTGGTGCTGACGCTGGGCAACGGAGTCGCGATGTTCACGCTCGACCGCGAGCAGGGCTCCTTCGTGCTGACGCAGGAAGACGTGCGCATTCCCGCCGACACCAAGGAATTCGCGATCAACATGAGCAACATGCGGCACTGGGACGCGCCGGTGAAGCGCTACATAGACGAATGCCTGCAGGGCAAGGAAGGCCCGCGCGAGAAGGACTTCAACATGCGCTGGATCGCCAGCATGGTCTCGGACGTGCACCGCATCCTCACCCGCGGCGGCATCTTCCTGTATCCCTGGGACAAGCGCGAGCCCGACAAGCCCGGCAAGCTGCGCCTGATGTACGAGGCCAACCCGATGTCGTGGCTGGTCGAGCAGGCCGGCGGCGCCGCCACCGACGGCCGCGAGCGCATCCTGGACATCCAGCCGACCAAGTTGCACCAGCGCGTCGCGGTGATGCTCGGATCGAAAAATGAGGTCGAACGCGTCACGTCCTACCACCGCACGCTATAATCGCGGGCTTCAGCCGGTGTAGCTCAGTCGGTAGAGCAGCTCATTCGTAATGAGAAGGTCGGGTGTTCGATTCATCTCTCCGGCACCACATAAAAAAATCCCGCTGCCTCTCGGCAGCGGGATTTTTTCGTTATAGGCCACCGACCGGGGCCGACTGCCCCGGCCGGCGGCGACCCCGGTCAGCGTGTGCCGGTGCCGGTGCCTGTCGTGGAGCCATCCATCGAACCGGAGCCCGTGGTGCCCGAACTGCTCGGCGTGGTGCGGTGGCTGCCGGCCGGGGCATGTTTCGACATGCCGCCCGGAGCCATCTTGTCGGCGCGGGTGGTACCCATCGTCGAATCGGCGGGGTTGGTACCGCTCGGCGTGGTGGCGGCACCGGGCGCAGTACTCGAAACGGCCGGGCTGCTCATCGCACCTGCGCCGGTGGCACTGCCGGTGCTGCCCGAACCGCCTGCACCGCCGCCGCCTGCACCGCCGGCTCCACCAGCACCGCCCGCGCCTTGCGCGAAGGCAGTCGGGATGCCGGCACCGAATGCGGCCATGGCGACGGCGCAGGCGATCTTGTTGCGGAATTTCATGTGTATCTCCAAAAGGGTGGGGGCAAAACGCCCAGGTCACTCAACTTAATGCCCATCTGCGCGGAGCGTGCCCGCCCATGTCGTCCAGCCGGGTAGGACGACGCCTGCGCTGCGTCAGCGGGTGCCGGCCGTACCGCCCGAATCGCCCTTCGGCTTCGGGGACGGAGCGCCGGCATCGGACGCGTCGTGGCGGCGGCCTCCGGTGCCGAAGGGCGCACGGCCCAGGTCGCCTTCGCGCTTGGGCGCAGCCGCCTTGCGCGGCCTGCCGTCGTGGCCGGCACCGGCGTGCGGGGTGCCCCCGGCGACGGCTGCGGGATGGTCGTGCGCGGACGGCGCCGTCGCGCCCTGCGGGCTGCCGTCGCCGGACGTGCCCTGTGCGGCGGCGCCGGCTGCGAGGAACACCAGGGTCGTCACGGCGACATGCGCTGCGCGGATGCGGATCGTCGGCAGATGGATCATCGTGTCTCCGTCGAGGAATGAATTCCGACTGTGGCACGGCTCGGCATCGAGCGGGTGTTCCCAGGCACGAAACCGGGTGCGGCCAGGGTAAGCACCGACAGGGGCATTACCGATACGACCCGCAATGTGCGGATGGCGACGCACGCCAACGACACGCACTGCCAGCACCCTCCTGCCGCCCGCGGACCGACACTCGACGCTCGACGCTCGACGCTCGACGCTCGACGCTCGACGCTCGACGCTCGACGCTCGACCGGAGAATCTACCCCGGCGAATGCGGATCGTTGTCGTCGATCAGGTCGCGCGCGGCGTAGTGCGCCTTGAGCCACTCCTCCAGCTGCGGGACCGCCATCGGGCGGGCGAAATGGAAGCCCTGCAGTTCGTCGCAGCCCAGCACCTTGAGACGCTGCGCGGCCGCGGCCGACTCGACGCCCTCGGCCACCACGCCCAGGCCCAGGTTATGGCCCAGCGCGATGATGGCGCGCACGATGGCCAGGTCGGTGGCGTCGGACAGCAGGTCCTGTACGAAGGATTTGTCGATTTTCAGCTTGTCGATAGGGAAGCGTTTGAGGTAGGCCAGGCTCGAGTAGCCGGTGCCGAAATCGTCGATCGAAAAGCGCAGGCCCAGCGCCCGCAGCGACGAGAGCGCGGCACCCGAGGCATCGGCGTTCTCCATCAGCTGCGTCTCGGTGATCTCCAGCTCCAGCAGCCGCGGCTCAATGCCGGTGCGAGCGAAGAATTCGCGCAAAAACTCCAGCACGTCCGGATCGCCCAGCTGCACGGTGGAGATGTTGACCGACAGCGCGATCGGCTCGCGCCCCGAGCGTCCCCAGCTCTCCAGCTGGGTGCAGGCCTGCCGCAGCGCCCAGAGGCCGAAGGGGCGGATCAACCCGGTCTCTTCGGCCACCGGAATGAAAACCGCGGGCGACACGCTGCCCAGAACGGGATGACGCCAGCGCATCAGCGCCTCCATCCCCACCACCTGCAGCGTGATCGCATCGACCCGCGGCTGGTAGTGCAGACTCAGCTCGTCGTGCTCCAGCGCGACGCGCAGGTACTGCTCGATGGTGCGTCGCTCGCGTGCCAGCAGGTCCAGCTCCGAAGAGAAGAAACGCACCTGGTCGCGGCCGGCGGCCTTGGCCTCGTACATCGCCGCATCGGCCCGGCGCATCAGCTCGTCGAGGTTGGAGCCGTCCTCGGGGTACACCGCGATGCCGATGCTGCACGACACCCGCAGCTCGTTGCCGTCGCCGTCGTGCGGCGCGCGGATCAGCGGGATCAGCCGCTGCTCGACGATGTCGCGGATCTCCTGCACCGTGTCGACGTTGCGTAGCACCACCACGAACTCGTCGCCGCCGAGCCGGCTGACCGTGTCGTCGCCGCGCACCGCCTGGGCCAACCGGCTGGCGACCGAACGCAGCAGCGCGTCGCCGACATGGTGGCCGAGGGTGTCGTTGACCACCTTGAAGCGGTCGAGGTCGATGAACAGCACCGCCACCCGTTCGCCTGCCACCTCGGCACCGGCCAGGGCATCGGCCAGCCGGGTGAGGCAGAGCGCGCGATTGGGAAGCTCGGTGAGCACGTCGTGCTCGGCCAGGAAGCGCACCCGCGCCTCGGTGCGCTTGCGCTCGGTGATGTCGACCGATATGCCGATGTAGTGCGATATCGGGCCCAGCTGCGCGTTATCGCGCACCGCCGACACGATCAGCCAGGCCGGATAGCTCTCGTTGCCCATGCGGCGGAAGGCGACCTCGCCCTGCCATGCGCCCCGCTCGGCCAGTATCTCGGCCATGCGGCCCACCGCCGCGCCCTGCTGGGGTTCCTCCAGCAGAGTGGAGAAGGTCTGGCCGATGACCTCGTAGGCATCGTACGAGGTGCTGCGGCAGAAGGCTTTGTTGACGCTCAGCACCCGCTGGTGCTCGTCCATGATCACGATGCTTTCGGACGAGGCCTCGAACACCTTGGCCCAGAGTTCCAGCCGGCGCTCCATCTGCTTCTGGATGTTGATCGGCGTAATCGAGGTGAGCACCGCGTCCTGGCCCTGGAACTGCAGCCGGCGCGCCGAGAGCAGCGCCCACGACACCTCGTCACCGTCACGCCAGCACACTTCGAACTCGTCCACCGCGCCCCGGTCTGCCAGTTGCTGGAAGAATCTGGCGCGCACCGCCGGCTCCAGGCTTCGGCCCCACGGGTCTTCCACCATGCCGCCGAGCCATTGCACAGCCGGTGTATTGGCATGCAGCACCGTGTGCCGCGGCACCGAGGTGACGACCATCGCGATCGGCGTCGCCTCGACGATCTCCTGCTGGGCGTGGGCCGCGCGCTCGCGCAGCGCCAGCTCCTGCTGCGTCTCCCGCTCCCGGTCCAGTTGCGCCAGCATGCCGTTGAAGGCCTCTACCAGCTGGCCGATCTCGTCGCGGCTGTTCCAGACGGCGCGGTGGCGGTAATCACCGGTGCGGCGCACCTCGTCGGCCACCCGTGCCAGATGCCGCAGCGGCCGGGCGATCTGCTGCGCGACGGCGTAGACCAGCGTCAGGATGCAGCCGAGCAGCAGCAGTGCCGTACCCAGATGCAGCCACATGCGGGTGAAGAGCGCATGAACCCGCGCATCGAGCATCCGGTCGAGCTCGACGGCGGCGCGCGACCAGGCCTTGTTCAGTTCCTGGAGGGTATCGGCCTGGGCCTGCTGCAGCAAGCCGATGTCGCCGGCCGACGGGCCGTCGGCCATGCGCTGCACCACCGCCAGGAAACGACCCAGGCTCGCGCCGACACCGACCTGCCCCGGCTCCAGGGCGGACCGCAGCGCGGGCGAACCGGCGGCGAACGCCTGCAGGTAGTCGGAGCGGATGCCGAGGCTGGTCGCGTCGATCCGGCCGGCGAGGATCAACAGCTCGGCCCGCCGCTCGCCGCGCTGCATCGACCCGAGCCCCGGCCCGTCCAGTGCCCGCATCGTGTCGTTCACCACGTCGATCAGTTCGGGAAAGCGCAGCACGACCAGCGACATCGCGTAGTAGCTGTCGAGATCCGGGTCCAGGATCAGGTTGGACTGGTTGCCGACAGTGGTGAGCAGCTCGCGCGAGGCCCGCACCAATTCGCGCAGCTCCGACGCGTGCGGCGGCGCACTGTCGTCTTTCGACCGCATCTGTCGGACCTTGTCCCAGGCCTGCATGAACGAAGCGCTCGCCTCGGCCGACCGCAGGGCCGGATCGTGCCGCACCCGCAGGTATTCGAGCCGCTGCCGTGCCTCGGCCGGCGGCACCGCCTGCGGATCGCGCGAAGGCAGGAACGGGATCAGCAGCATGTCGCGCACCGCGGCGCTGTAGACGCTGCCCACGCTTTCCTTGCGGGTGAAGTCGATCGCGAGGAACTTCTCGTGGATCAGGATGCCCGAGACGAAGATCACCGCGCTCAGGTCGAGCAGGTAGATCAGCGTCAGCTTCTTGCCGACCGAAAGGCGGCGCAGCCAACGCGTCAGTACGTGCAGGACCGCAAGCTTGGTGCCGGGGTGTGCGGATACGCCGGACGCTGGACTGGAAATTTGGGTGCTCCTGGATAGACGCGTGCCGCCGTGTTCCTGCATGCCGCGCCGCTCAAGCGGTCGTCGGCACCAGGAATTCTCGGCTGATGTGTGCACCCAGTTCGTTCACGCGGTCCAGGAACTGGGTCAGAAAGGCGTGCAGGCCGGTCGCCAGGATTTCGTCGATCTGGCCGAACTGCAGGTCGGCGCGCAACTTGCCCGCCTTACGCTGGCTCACGCTCACCGAGCCGGGATCGTTCACCACGAAACCCAGGTTGGCGACCACCTCGTTCAGGCTGGAGTGCAGCGAGCGCGGCATGTCGGCCCGCAGGATCAGCAGGTCGGCGACGCGCTCCGGGCGGATCACGTCGCGGTAGACGCGGCGGTAGATCTCGAAGCCCGAGACGCTGCGCAGGATCGCGCTCCAATGGTAGAAGTCGTACTCCTGGCCGCGCTCGCTGGCCGAGCCGTAGAAGTCGTTCTGGATGGCGTGGAACTTGGTGTCGACCAGGCGGGCGGTGTTGTCGGCCCGTTCCAGGAAGGTGCCGATGCGCATGAAGTGCAGGGCCTCGTCCATCAGCATGGTGCCGACCGTCACACCGCGCGAGAGGTGCGAGCGGAACTTGACCCATTCGAAGAACTGGGCCGGGTCGCGCTCGAACTCGCCCTTGCGCAGCATGCGGTTGACCTCCAGCCAGGTCTGGTTCTGGGTTTCCCAGGCCTCGGTGGTCAGCGTGCCGCGCACCGCTCGGGCGTTCTCGCGGGCCGCCTTGAGGCAGGAGACGATCGAGGACGGATTGGCCTCGTCCTTCACCATGAACTCCATCACCTCGCGGGCGGTGATGGTGCCGTGCAGAGCGGTGTAGTGCGGCAGCAGCTCGCTGATGGTGAGCAAACCCTCCCAGCCGGTCGCCGCGGCTTCGGCGGATTGAGGCAACAAGGCGGTCTGGTAGTTCACATCCAGCATGCGGGCGGTGTTCTCGGCCCGCTCCGTGTAGCGGGACATCCAGAACAAATGGTCGGCGGTGCGGCTCAGCATGTCAAACTTCCAGAATCCAGGTGTCCTTGGTGCCACCACCCTGGGACGAATTGACGACCAGCGAGCCTTCCTTCAGCGCCACGCGCGTCAGCCCGCCCGGCACCATCTGCACGTCCTTGCCCGACAGCACGAACGGCCGCAGGTCGATATGGCGCGGCGCGATGCCGCTCTCGACGAAGGTCGGGCAGCTCGACAGGCTCAGCGTGGGCTGGGCGATGTAGCCGTCGGGCCGGGCGATCAGGGCGCGGCGGAAATCCTCGATCTCGGCCTGGGTCGACGCGGGGCCGACCAGCATGCCGTAGCCGCCGGCGCCGTGCACTTCCTTGATGACCAGGTCCTTCATGTTGTCCAGCACGTAGGCCAGGTCGTCCGGGTTGCGGCACATCCGGGTGGGGACGTTCTTGAGGATCGGCTGCTCGCCCAGGTAGAACTCGATCATCTTGGGCACGTAGGGGTAGATCGACTTGTCGTCGGCCACGCCGGTGCCCACCGCATTGCAGATCGCCACGTTGCCGGCGCGGTAGGCCCGCAGCAGCCCGGCACAGCCGAGCGTCGAGCCGGGGCGGAACGCCAGCGGGTCGAGGAAGTCGTCGTCCACCCGGCGGTAGATAACGTCGACCCGCTTCGGGCCGCGGGTGGTGCGCATCCAGACGAAGTCGTCCTTCACGAACAGGTCCTGGCCCTCGACCAGTTCGACGCCCATCTGCTGCGCGAGGAAGGCGTGCTCGAAGTAGGCGCTGTTGTACATGCCGGGCGTGAGCACCACCACCGTCGGCTGCGCGGTGGCCGGCGGGGCCGAGGCGCGCAGGGTTTCCAGCAGCAGATCGGGATAGTGCGCGACCGGGGCCACGCGATGGCGGCTGAACAGGTCGGGGAACAGCCGCATCATCATCTTGCGGTCTTCGAGCATGTAGCTCACGCCGCTGGGCACGCGGAGGTTGTCTTCCAGCACGTAGTACTCGCCGTTGCCCTGGGCATCGGGCGCCCGCACGATGTCGATGCCGGCGATGTGCGAGTAGATGTGGTTGGGTACGTCGACGCCCATCATCTCGGGGCGGAACTGCGCGTTCTGAAGGATCTGCTCGGCCGGGATCACACCGGCGCGGATGATCTCCTGGTCGTGGTAGACATCGTGCAGGAAGCGGTTGAGCGCGGTGACGCGCTGCACCAGGCCCCGCTCCATCGTCGCCCACTCGTGCGCCGGGATGATCCGCGGGATCAGGTCGAACGGGATCAGGCGCTCGGTTCCGGAGCCATCCTCGTCCTTGGCGCCGTAGACGGCGAAGGTAATGCCCACTCTCCGAAAGATCATCTCCGCCTCTTCGCGGCGGACCCGCATGGCATCGACCGATTGGCCGTCGAGCCACTCACCGTACGTGCGGTAGTGGTCTCGCACGTTGCCGGTCTCGGGCGGCAACGCGGTGTACATCTCGTCGAATAGCTGCATAAAGGGGCGATCTCCTGTGGGTGAGGATAGCAATTTCCACGCCCCGTTACGGTGGACCCGGCGGAAGATTTAGCGTCGGATAAAGCCGCGTGCCGCAGCGCCGGGATTGTGTCAGGGCGATGAATTCGCCTGCGGCGCGTGCTGCCAGTAGTGTGGCGCACGCCGGCGCTCGCATTTCATCCGGCCCGGCACGGCACTGTCCCACCGCGCGGCGCCGCAATCCGCGCTGGCGACGACCGGCACTCCGCGGGCGGCATAGCGGGCCATCACATCGGGTGCCGGATGGCCGAAGCGGTTGTGGTAGCCGGCCTGCACGATCGCCCAGCGCGGCGCGACCGCGTCGATGAAAGCGGCGGTGGAAGAGGTGCGGCTGCCGTGGTGCGGCACCAGCAGCACGTCGGCCGGGAGCGGTGCGCCGGCACTGCGCAGCGCGTCCTCCTGCGCCGCCTCGATGTCGCCCACCAGCAGCGCGGTGGCGGAACCGGTCGAGACGCGCAGCACGCAGCTGAGCGCGTTGCTCTTCGCCGAGCCGATGTAGCCGGCCGCCGCGGGATGCAGGAATTCGAAGCGCACGCCGTCCCAGTCCCAGTGCTGGCCCGCGGTGCAGCGGTCTACCGGGCGCAGCGCCCGCAGCGGATGGCCGACCTCGATCGAACTGCGCAGCGTGGCCTGCGGCTGCCGGGCCAGGACCGCCGCAGCGCCGCCGGCGTGGTCGGTGTCGCGGTGGCTGACGACCACCGTGTCGAGCCGCTCGCCCAGCGCCTGCAGCAGCGGCACCCGGTGGCCGGCATCGCTGTCGGCCGAGTAGCGCGGGCCGGTGTCGTAGAGCAGGCTGTGCCCGGCGGTGCGGACCAGTACCGCGTTGCCCTGGCCGATGTCGGCGGCCAGCAGTTCGAACTGGCCCGGCGCCGGGCGCGGCGGCTGCCAGAACAGGGCCGGCAGCAGCGGTGCCAGGCCCAGCAGCCGCAGCGGCACCGGCAGCCGCATGCAGAGCACCACGCCGCCCAGCACCGCGGCCGCGGCGGCCCACGCCGGTGCCGCCGGCCGGGCCACGGTGGCCCACGGCCAGGCGGCCATCGTCGCCAGCACGCCGCCCATCGCCTGCACCGCCCAGGCCGCCGCGTCCCACAGCACCGGCAGCACCACCCCGCCCATCGCCAGCGGCGTGACCAGCAGCGTCATCCACGGGATCGCCCCCAAGTTGGCGACCAGGCCGACGGCCGAGGCCTGGCCGAAAAGCAGCAGGGTCAGCGGCGTCAGCGCCAGCGTCACCACCGCCTGCTCCCGCAGCAGCCGGCCGGCCCAGCGGCCGACATTCGAATGAAAAGTGCCCGCAGCCGGCGCGATACGCCGACCACCCGCTATAGGATCTGTAGCAAACAAAACGCCGACCGCCACGAAGCTCAGCCAGAAGCCCGCCTGCAGCAGCGCCCACGGATCGAGCGCCACCACCGCCGCGCAGGCCGCCAACCACACCTGCGGCCACGGCCAGCGGCGGCCCGACAGCCGCAGCAGCGCCACCACCGCCAGCATGCAGACGGTGCGCTGGGCCGGCAGGCCGCCGCCGCTGAAGAGCGCGTAGCCTGCAGCCAATGCCACGCCGCCCAGCAGCGCCGCATGCTGGGCCGGCACCGCGCGGCAGAGCCTGCCCGACCGGCGCCACAGCCGCCCGATCACCGCGGCCGCCAGCCAGGCGAACATGGTCACGTGCAGGCCCGAGATCGACACCAGGTGGGCGACGCCGGTCGCGCGGAACACATCCCAGTCGGCCCGGTCGATGGCGCGCTGGTCGCCGGTCACCAGGGCCGCCACCACCCCGGCGGCCCGGCGGCGGGCATCGGCCGCTTCGGGCGCGGCACCGCCGGGCGGCGCCAGCCGGGCGTAGATCGCGTCGCGCACCGCCTGCCGGGCCCGCTCGACCGGGTGGTGCCAGGTCGGCCCGATCAGCCGGGGCCGCGGGGCGGAGGCGGCGACCCGCACCGCGCCGGTGGCCTGCACGCCCTGCTCCCAGGCCCACAGCTCGTAGT
The DNA here is from genome assembly GCF_003217575.1 of Xylophilus ampelinus. GTDB lineage: Bacteria > Pseudomonadota > Gammaproteobacteria > Burkholderiales > Burkholderiaceae_C > Xylophilus > Xylophilus ampelinus. The sequence continues at coordinate 65,614 of NZ_QJTC01000010.1, forward strand.
CGAAGCCGTGCGGGTTGCGGGTGCCGTGCGGCGCCTTCAGCCGCACCGTCCACTGCCAGCGGTCGCCTGCCCGCACGTCGGGCAGCGATGCCTGCACCGCCAGCGGATCGGCACCGGCGAAGGCGCCGGCCCCGTACCAGCCCAGGTCGATCGACGGCGGCACGACGACCGGCGCGCCGTCGAGCATTGCCGTGTCGGGGGCGAACCGCAGGCGCAGGCCGGCCTCGGCGCGCTGGGGCATCGCGACGACGGTGCCGGTCATCGCCAGGTCGCGGCCCTCGAGGGCCGGGTCCAGCGCGTCGGCGGCGAACCACGAGGCCCGCAACCCGGTAGCACCCCAGCCCGCCGCCAGCGTGGCCAGCAGCAGCACGATGCCGCTGGCCCGGAACCCGCCGAACGAGAGCCGCGCCCGCCGCGTACCGCGCAGCAGCAGGACCAGGAGGCCGGCGACCGCCACCGCCGCGTACACGGCGACGGGCGACAGCGCCGATTGCAGCAACTGCAGCCCGGTGCCGCCGATGGCCCCGGCCAGGGCCCAGGCCATATCGGGTCGCTCCGCCGCGGCGGGGCGGGGCATGGGAGGAGCGGCGTGGACGGTCGGCACGGCGGGCATCGGAGGGCGGGGGGGCGAAAACGCAGGGTCGGGGAACCGGCGGCGTCGCCGTCGTAAGCGGTAACGGCGACGGGCTTGTCTCTTGCTAGTATGGTCTGCCCGTTGTCCGCCAGGCCGCGCCCGACCCCGCCTGCCCCCGAAAGCTCCCGCATGTCCATCCACGCCGCCCTGCACCACGTCACGCACTACCGCTACGACCGCCCGATCCTGCTCGGGCCGCAAGTGGTGCGGCTGCGGCCGGCGCCCCACTGCCGCAGCAACGTCATTTCGTACTCGCTGCGGGTGGAGCCGGCCCACCATTTCGAGAACTGGCAGCAGGACCCGTTCGCCAACTACCTCGCCCGGCTGGTGGTGCCCGACCGGACCGCCGAATTCAAGGTGACGGTCGACCTCGTCGTCGAGATGGCGGTCTACAACCCCTTCGATTTCTTCCTGGAGCCCGAGGCGGAAGAGTTCCCCTTCGCCTACCGGCCGCAGCAGCTGCAGGAGCTGGCGCCCTACCTGGCGGTGGAAGCACCGGAGCCGCTGCTGGCCGCCTACCTGCAGAAGATCGACCGCACCGCCAGGCCGACGATCAACTTCCTGGTCGGCATCAACCAGCAGGTGCAGGGCGACGTGCGCTACCTGATCCGCATGGAGCCCGGCGTGCAGACGCCCGAGGAAACGCTGGCCCTGGCCTGCGGTTCCTGCCGCGACTCGACCTGGCTGCTGGTCAACCTGCTGCGCCACTGCGGGCTGGCGGCGCGCTTCGTCTCCGGCTACCTGATCCAGCTGGCGCCCGACGTGAAGGCGCTCGACGGCCCGAGCGGCACCGAGGTCGATTTCACCGACCTGCACGCCTGGTGCGAGGTCTACCTGCCCGGCGCCGGCTGGATCGGGCTCGACCCGACCTCCGGCCTGCTGGCGGGCGAAGGCCACATCCCGCTGGCCGCCACGCCCACCCCCAACAGCGCCGCGCCGATCGAAGGCACGCTGATGGAGCGGGCCGAGGTCGCGTTCAGCCACGAGATGCGCGTCACCCGCATCCACGAATCGTCCCGCGTCACCCACCCCTACACCGACAGCCAGTGGCGGAAGGTGCTGGCCCTGGGCGCCGCGGTCGATGCCGAGCTGGTCGCCGGCGACGTGCGCCTGACGATGGGCGGCGAGCCGACCTTCGTCGCCACCGAGAACCGCGACGCCGCCGAATGGAACACCGCCGCCCTCGGTCCCACCAAGCGCGGCTGCGCGGTGGCGCTGGTCGAACGCCTGCGGGCCGAGTACGCGCCCCGGGGCTTCCTGCACGTGGGCCAGGGCAAGTGGTACCCCGGCGAGCAGCTGCCGCGCTGGGCGATGGGCATCTACTGGCGCACCGACGGCAAGCCCGTCTGGGACAACCAGGCCCTGCTGGCCGACGAGCGCTCGCCCACCCACTACACCACCGCCGACGCGGAGCGCTTCGTGCGCCGACTGGCCGCCGAGCTGGGCGTGGCCGACAGCTTCGTCGAGCCGGGCTACGAGGACACGCTCTACTACCTCTGGCGCGAGCGCAAGCTGCCGGTCAACGTCGACGTGTTCGATTCGAAGCTGGGCGACGTGCAGGAGCGGGCCCGGCTGCGCCGCAGCTTCGACCGCGGCCTGGACGCGGTCACCGGCTACCTGCTGCCGCTGCAGGCCGCGCCGCGCGGCGATTCGCCCCTGCCCGAGGCCGGCACGCCGCCGGTGCCCTCTTCGCTCGACTCCGCCTGGGCCACCGGCCCCTGGTTCCTGCGCGACGACCGGCTGCACCTGATCCCGGGCGATTCGCCGATGGGCTACCGCCTGCCGCTCGATTCGCTGCCGTGGATGCGCGACGAGGACATCCCCTACCTGATCGAGCTGGACCCGACCGCGCCGCGCAACCCGCTGGCCGACAAGCCGCGGAAGACGCCGCTGGCCGCGCTCGCCGCGCCGGTGGCGATCGCCGCGAAGCCAGAGCGCTTCGAAGCCGCCAAGTGGAACAGCCGCACCGCGCTGTGCGTCGAGGTGCGCGACCCGGCGCTGGCCAACGGCCCCGAGGCCGAGATCGAGGCGCTGAAGAAGGCTGCCGCCGAGGGCCGCAAGACCGGCCTGCTGTATGTATTCATGCCGCCGACCGCCTACCTGGAAGACTACCTGTCGCTGGTGGCCGCGGTGGAGCGCACCGCCCAGGGCCTGGGCGTGCAGGTGGTCCTGGAAGGCTATCCGCCGCCGCGCGATCCGCGCCTGCAGCTGCTGCAGGTCACCCCCGATCCGGGCGTGATCGAGGTCAACGTCCAGCCCGCCCGCAACTGGGACGAGCTGGTGCACAGCACCGAGTTCCTGTACGAGGCCGCCTTCCGGTCGCGGCTGTCGGCCGAGAAGTTCATGACCGACGGCCGCCACACCGGCACCGGCGGCGGCAACCACTTCGTGATGGGCGGCGCCACGCCCGACGACAGCCCGTTCCTGCGCAAGCCCGAGCTGCTGGCCAGCCTGGTGCACTACTGGCACAACCACCCGTCGCTCAGCTACGTGTTCAGCGGCATGTTCATCGGCCCGACCAGCCAGGCGCCGCGGGTGGACGAGGCCCGCAACGACCAGGTCTACGAGCTGGAGATCGCGCTGCGGCAGATCGCCCAGGCGCGCGAAGAACATGGTGAGTCGATGCCGCCGTGGATGGTCGACCGCACCCTGCGCAACATCCTGATCGACATCACCGGCAACACCCACCGGGCCGAGTTCTGCATCGACAAGCTGTACTCGCCGGATTCCTCCACCGGCCGTCTGGGCCTGCTGGAGCTGCGCGCCTTCGAAATGCCGCCGCATCCCCGGATGAGCATCGTGCAGCAGCTGCTGCTGCGCGCCCTGGTCGCCCGCTTCTGGAAGAAGCCGTACAAGGCACCGGTCGCCCGCTGGGGCACCACGCTGCACGACCGCTTCATGCTGCCGCGCTACCTGCAGGAAGACTTCGAGGACGTGATCGGCGAGATGGTCGAGGCCGGCTATGCGTTCGACGCCGGCTGGTTCGCGCCGCACTTCGAGTTCCGCTTCCCCCGGGTCGGCAGCGTGCAGGCGATGGGGGTCGAGCTGTCGCTTCGCGCCGCGCTGGAGCCGTGGCACGTCATGGGCGAGGAGACCGCAGGCGGCGGCACGGTGCGCTTCGTCGATTCGTCGATCGAGCGGCTGGAGGTCAAGGTCAACGGCGTCGATGCCGCGCGCCATGCGGTCACCGTCAACGGCCGGCCCCTGCCGCTGCACTCCACCGGCGTCGAGGGCGAGTTCGTCGCCGGCGTGCGCTTCAAGGCCTGGAACCCGTATTCGGCCCTGCACCCGACCATCGGCGTGCATGCGCCGCTGACCTTCGACATCGTCGACACCTCGAGCGGCCGGGCCCTCGGCGGCTGCCGCTACCACGTGGCGCATCCGGGCGGCCGCAACTACACCAGCCTGCCGGTCAATGCCTACGAGGCCGAGAGCCGGCGCCTGGCACGCTTCTTCCAGACCGGGCACACGCCGGGCGAGATCGAACTGCCCGAAGCGCCGATCAGCGGCACCGCCGCGAGCCGCGAGTTCCCGCACACGCTGGACCTGCGCCGCTGATGCCCCGCCGCGGCGCCGCCGGCCTGCCCCCAGGCGCGGCCGGCGGCCCGCGGCGGCCTTTCGTCGTCAATTAGCTACGGGTTGTGCATCCCGCAGTGGGACAATCCGCCGCTCCGTGAACGATCCCCGCCCTGCCCTTTTCCCCGACCCCGAAGACCTGTCCGACGCGTCGCTCGACCGCATGGCCGAGCTACTGGCCGCGCCGGCGGCCGCCGGCCATTTCGACGAGCTGCGCGGCAAGGTGGGCGCGGGCGAAGGCCTTGCGCCGCACTGGCGGCAGTTCTTCGCGCGGCTCGGCCCCGGCGGCTTCCACGACCTGCAGCGGCGCATGGCCAGCCTGCGCCGCCAGCTGCACGACAACGGCGTCACCTACAACGTCTACGCCGACACCGACGCCGGCCTGCAGCGGCCCTGGGCGCTCGACCTGTTCCCCCTGGTGCTGCCGCCGGCCGCCTGGCAGCAGATCGAGACCGGCGTGCTGCAGCGGGTGCGGGTGCTCGACCGGGTGCTGGCCGACGTCTACGGCCCGCAGAAACTGCTGGCCAGCGGCCTGCTACCGGCCGCGCTGGTCCACGGCCACCCCGGCTACCTGCGCGAGATGCACGGCACCGTGCCGGTGGGCGGCACCTTCCTGCACATCGCCGCCTTCGACCTGGCCCGCGGTCCCGACGGCCACTGGTGGGTGGTCTCGCAGCGCACCCAGGCGCCCTCCGGCCTGGGCTACCTGCTGGAGAACCGGCTGGCCATCTCGCGCCAGTTTCCGGAAGCCTTCGAGGCGCTGCAGGTGCAGCGGCTGGCCGCGACCTACGGCGCCTTGGTCGAGGGCCTGAAGCAGATGAGCCCGGCCGGCCCCGACGCGCTGATCGCGCTGCTGACGCCCGGTCCCTACAACGAAACCTACTTCGAGCACGCCTACCTGGCCCGCTACCTGGGCCTGACCCTGGTAGAGGGCAGCGACCTGACGGTGCGCGACGAATGCGTCTACCTCAAGACGCTGCAGGGCCTGAAACGGGTGCACGGCCTGCTCAAGCGGATGGACGACGAATTCCTCGACCCGCTGGAACTGCGGTCGGATTCCACCCTGGGTGTCTCCGGACTGCTGCAGGCGGTGCGGGCCGGCAACGTGCTGGTCGCCAACGCGCCCGGCTCGGCCTTCCTGGAGTCGCCCGCGCTGCTGGGCTTCCTGCCGGCGCTGGCGCGTCACCTGCTGGGCGAGGAACTGGCGCTGCCGGCCCTGCCCACCTGGTGGTGCGGCGAGCGGACGGCGATGGAGTACGTGCTGCCGCAGATGGCCGACTGCGTGATCAAGCCGACCTACGCCGGCTCGACCTACCACGAAGGCTTCGACGCGGTTCTGGGCGATACGCTGTCGCAGCACGGCCGCGACGAATGGACCCGCCGCATCCTGCGCCGCGGAGAAGAGCACACCCTGCAGTCGCAGTTGCCGCTGTCGCAGATGCCCACCTGGCGGCAGGCCCCGCTGTCGGACCTGGGCCGGATCGCACCCAGCTCGGTGATGCTGCGGGTGTTCGCGGTGACCGACGGCCCGGGCAGCTGGCGGGTGTTGCCGGGCGGCATGGCCCGGGTGGCCGGCCCGGGCGCGGCCACCGGCATCGCCTCGATGCAGCGCGGCGGCAGCAGCGCCGACGTCTGGGTGCTCGCCCCCGGCGCGGTCGATCCCACCACGCTGCTGCCGTCCACGCTGTCGGCCACGGCGTTCGCCCAGCGCCGCCATCTGGTCACCAGCCGCGCGGCCGAGGGCCTGTTCTGGCTGGGCCGCTACACCGAGCGGGCCGAGAACACGGTGCGCCTGGCGCGACTGGCGCTGCAGTCGCTCAACGGCGACGACCAGTCCTCGGTGCCGCTGCTGTCGTGGATTTCGGCGGTGGTCGAGGACAACGGCCTGGTGCTGCCGACGGTGCCCGCCGCCACTCAGGCGCGCCGTGTCTTCGAGCGGGCGCTGATCGACGGCCTGGGCCATCTCGAGCGCGGCAGCGTCGGCTTCAACCTGCGGGCGCTGCGCCTGGCCGCGGCCGGCGTGCGCGAGCGCCTGTCGCAGGAGCACTGGGCGACCATCGTGCGGGCCGAGGACGAGTTCCTGCGCCGCAGCGCCGAGTTCGCGGCAGAAGACAAGTACCAGACCTCCGACGCGCTGCGGCTGCTGGAATCGGCCAGCAGCCACCTGGCCGCGATCACCGGCGGCCAGACCGATCGGATGACGCGCGACGACGGCTGGAGGCTGCTCTCGGTCGGCCGGCACATCGAGCGGCTGGCCTTCCACGCCCAGGCGCTCGGCATGGGCTTCCAGACCGGCGCGGTACTCGACGGCGCCGGCTTCGAGGGCGTGCTGGCCCTCTTCGACAGCACCATCACCTTCCACGCCCAGTACCAGCAGACCCGCGACGTGGCCGCCCTGCTCGACCTGCTGGTGACCGACCGCGACAACCCCCGCTCGCTCGGCTGGGTGGCGCAGACGCTGCGTGGCCGGCTGGCCCGGCTGGCCGGGAGCCGGCCGGGCGAGCTGTCGTTCGGGATCCCCGATCCGGCCGAGTGGAGCCTGTCTGAGCTGTGCCCGGTGTCGTACGAGGGCGCGATGCCCGCCTCCCTCGACACGCTGCTGCGCAACTGCGCCGAGGCCTCCTTCGCCTTGTCGGACGCGATCGGGGCGCTGTATTTCACCCATTCCACCAACACCCGCACCAGCTTCGGCGTCTGAGCCCCCGCCCTCGCGATGAAACTCCACGTCGTCCACGACACGCACTACGCGTACACGCCGGCCGTCGAGACGGCTCAGCACATCGTGCACCTGAAGCCGCGCGACACGCCGTCGCAGCGCCTGCTGCGGCACGCGCTGGTGGTCACGCCGGCGGAAGCACACCGCGGCGAGCGGATCGACGTCTACGGCAACACCCGCACCTTCTTCGCGCTGCAGTCGGCCCATGAGGAGCTGCGGGTGGTGGCCGACAGCGTGGTGCTCACCGCGGTGCCGGCGCCCGCGCCGCTCGGCCCCGGCGCCAGCCCGGCCTGGGAGGCGGTGCGCGAGCAGTTCCGCTTCCGGGCCGGCGGCGGGTGGGACGCGGCGACCGAGTTCGTCTTCGCCTCCGAGTACGTGCCGCGGCACGACGACTTCGTCGCCTATGCGCGGCCCAGCTGCCCGCCGGGCCGCACAGTGCTGGACGCGGCGCACGACCTGATGCGCCGCATCCACGCCGAATTCCGCTACGAGAGCGACGCCACCGAGGTCGACACGCCGACGCTGCAGGCCCTGGCACTGCGGCGTGGCGTCTGCCAGGACTTCGCCCACATCATGGTCGCCTGCATGCGCTCGATCGGCATCCCGGCCCGCTACGTGAGCGGCTACCTGCTCACCACCCCGCCGCCGGGCCGGCCCCGGCTGGTGGGCAGCGACGCCTCCCACGCGTGGGTGGAGGTCTATGCGCCGGCGCCGGGCGGCGGCCCCGGCGCCTGGTACGGTTTCGACCCGACCAACGACCGGGCGCCTGGCGAGGACTACATCGTGCTGGCCGTCGGCCGCGATTTCGGCGACGTGTCGCCGATGCGCGGCCTGCTGTTCGGCGGCGGCGAGCACCATCTGGAGGTCGGTGTGACGGTGGAGCCGGTCGCCTGACCGCCCGCCCGTCGTTTTGCTACACAATTCATAGCATATGGCCGGCGTCCGACGCCGGCTGCAGCCCTGTTTTACTTGAAAGGAGTATCCATGAGCGTTTACGACACCCTGCGCGAACTCGACATCGCCCTGCCCCCGGTGGCGGTGCCGGCCGCGGCCTACGTACCCTTCGTGCGCGCCGGCAACCTGGTCTTCCTGTCGGGCCATATCGCCCGCAAGAACGGCAAGCCGTGGGTCGGCCGGCTGGGCGCCGACCTGAGCACCGCCGACGGCAATGCCGCCGCCCGCGCGATCGGGGTCGATCTGCTCGGCACGCTGCAGGCGGCCGTCGGCGACCTCGACCAGATCACCCGCGTCGTGAAGCTGCTCTGCCTCGTCAACTCGGTGCCCACCTACACCGAGCAGCATCTGGTCGCCAACGGTGCCAGCGAGCTGTTCGCCAAGGTCTTCGGCGACAAGGGCGCCCATGCCCGAAGCGCTTTCGGCGTGTCGCAGATCCCGATGGGCGCCTGCGTAGAAATCGAACTGATCGCCGAAATCCGCTGAAAACCGCCCCGCGATGCGCCCGTCGGGCGCACCGCTCCGCGGCCACCCTGCGCACCGGCCGAATACCCCCGGAGACGCAATGTTTCATGAAATGCGACGAATTCGTATTTATACTCGGCCGATTGTTCCACAGCACGCCACTCTGCCTGTTGCCATGATCGTCTGCGTCTGTCACCGTGTCTCCGACCGTGAAATTGCCCGTTCTGCGCGCGCGGGCCTCGATTTCGACGGGATCCAGTTCGAGCTGGGCGTCGCCACCCAGTGCGGCCAGTGCGAGGGCTGTGCCCGCGACATCGTCGCCCAGTGCAGTGCGTCGCACAAGGTGGCCGCGTTGCACCGCGACACGCCGGCCCAGGTGGTCCAGATCGCCAGCGCGATCCAGGACAGCAAGGCGTGGAAGGGCTCCCGGACGCTGGCTCCGGCCTGATTCCGGTCGGGCCGGCCTGCCGCCGGATCTTTTGCACGTAGAAATTTTCGCGCGCATCCGCCCCGGCGGCCGCGTGACCGCTCCATGAACGCAAGCCGCCGCTACGCCAACCCGCCGAACCGCACCAGCCGCCATGTCGTCATCGCCGGCGGCGTGCTGGCCCTCCATGCCGCCGTGCTCTGGGCGATCCAGTCGGGGCTGGTCCATCGGGTGGCGGAGGTGGTGACGCCGGTGGTCATGATCAGCGAAATCGTCACGCCGCCGGAGCCCAAGGCGCCTCCACCGCCGCCCTCGCCACCGCCGCCCGCTCCCAAGCCGCCCGCCCCGGCGCCCAAGCCCAGGGCCCCCACTCCGCCGCCGGCCCCGCGCCCGGTCGCGATCCCCGAGCCGACGCCCGCGCCGTCCGCCCCCGTCGGCGTGACCGCGCCGCAGCCGCCGACACCGCCGGTCGCCGCGCCGGTGGCGGCGCCCGAGGCCCCGCCGCCGGCACCGCCCGCGCCGCCGGCCCCGGCCAAGATCGAGCTGCCCTCGACCGATGCCGACTACCTCGACAGCGCCCGCCTCAACTACCCGCCGATCAGCCGGCGTCTGGGCGAGCAGGGCAAGGTGCTGGTGCGCGTGACCATCGGCCCCGACGGCAGCGCCCAGCACGCCGAGATCGCCAAGTCGAGCGGCTTCGAGCGGCTCGACAAGGCCGCCCTGGAGTACGTGCTCAAGCGCCGCTACGTGCCCGGCAAGGTCAACGGCGTGCCGCAGAGCATGGCCTACACCGCGCCCGTCAATTTCATCCTCGAATAATTCTCTGGAGTATCTGCACTATGGATTCGCAATTCGGCCTTTCGCACGTCTGGAGCCAGGGCGACTTCGTCATCCGCGGCGTCGCCGTCCTGCTGCTGGTGATGTCGCTCGCCTCGTGGCTCGTCATCCTGACCAAGGCGGTAGACATCGTCCGCTCGAAGAAATTCGCTCGCCGGGCCGACGACTTCTGGCACAGCGAGGACTTCGCCACCGGCCTGGCCAAGCTGGGCGAGAACGACGACAACCCGTTCCGCAACCTGGCGCTCGACGGCCGTGAAGCCGCCGCCCACCACCGCAACACCAAGGCCCACCTGCACGACAGCCTGGACGCGAGCGACTGGATCACCCGCTCGCTGCGCAACGGCATCGACGAGACCACCGCGCGCCTGCAGTCGGGCCTGGCGATCCTGGCCTCGGTCGGGTCCACCGCACCCTTCATCGGCCTCTTCGGCACGGTCTGGGGCATCTACCACGCGCTGATGAGCATCGGCACCGCCGGCCAGGCGACGATCGACAAGGTGGCCGGCCCGATCGGCGAGGCGCTGATCATGACCGCGCTCGGCCTGGCCGTCGCCATTCCCGCAGTTCTGGGCTACAACGCCCTGGTGCGCGGCAACAAGTCGGTGCTCAACAAGCTCAACAGCTTCGCCCACGATCTGCACGCCTACTTCGTCACCGGTGCCCGCATCAGCGTCGGCACGCCGTCCACCGTGCTGCCGCTCAAGAAGGGCGGTTGAGCATGGCCTTCGGTACCCAGGACGAATCCGACGAGGTGATGAACGAGATCAACATGACGCCGCTGGTCGACGTCATGCTGGTCCTGCTCATCGTCTTCATCATCACCGTGCCGGTGATGAAGAACGCGGTCAACATCGAACTGCCCCGCGCCAGCAGCCAGGCCGAGGACGTCAAGCCCGAGACGATCCGCCTGAGCGTGGACGCGAGCGGCGCCTTCTTCTGGAACGAGAGCCGTATCGAAGAGGCCGACCTGGAGCCGCGGCTGCGGGCCGCCGCCGCCAAGGACCCGCAGCCCGAATTGCACATCCGCGGCGACAAAGACGTGCGCTACGAGCGCGTCGCCATCGCGATGGCCGCCGCCCGCCAGGCCGGCGTGAAGAAGATCGGCTTCATCACCGAGCCGAAGACGAACTGATGCGGTTCGGCCGCCGGACCCCCCAGCGGCGTACCACGGCCGGTCGCGATAAAAATAATTCTCATTGGGTGTTGCGTCAATCCTGAGAATAGTTATCATTAATGCATCGCGACACATTCTTGCCCGCCCATGTACGCCACGCTCTCCGCCCCACCTGTCACCGCCCGTTCGCACCCTGCCCTGAACAGCCTGCCTGCGGATGACACGACGGCGCAGGGCTTCGACCACCGCACGACGGTAGAGAGCGAAGACCTGCTGCGCGGCGGCAAGTCGGTCGAGATCAGCCACAACGGCTCCGTCTACCGACTGCAGGCCACCCGCCTGGGCAAGCTGATCCTGACGAAATAAGTTTCATCGTGGGGCGACCCCGGGACTGGCTTGCAGTCCTGCAGGGTCGTTTTTGCCAGCCAACGGGTCCCCCCGTCCAGCCACGCATTTTTTCCCACCGTTTAACGACAAACGCCGACCGCATGGTCGGCGTTTTGCTTGGTGCCGGCACCAGGGGCCGGCGTGGCCCCTGTGCCTCAGAGGCCGATGGCCGCGATGCCGGCGCGGCCGATCTGCACGTCCTCGGACGACTTCACGCCGCTTACGCCGACCGCGCCGATGCAGTGGCCGTCCTTCATGATCGGCACGCCGCCTTCGAGCAGGCCTTCGAGGCCGGGCGCCGACAGGAAGGAGAAGCGGCCGCCGTTGATCATGTCCTCGTAGCTCTTGCTCTCGCGGCGGCCGGTGGCGGCGGTGCGCGCCTTGGCCGGTGCGATCTGGGCCGAGATAGGCGCGGCGCCGTCCAGGCGCTGGAGCCACAGCAGATGGCCGCCGTCGTCGACGATGGCGATAGTCACCGCCCAATCGTGCTTCAGCGCCTCGGCTTCGGCCGCGGCGGCGATGGTCTTCAGGTCGGCGAGTTCGAGGGTGGCTTTGGTCTGCATGGTGCTCCGCGATTGGGGGGTGTGGCGAATGAAGCGCACGAGCATAACGGCTGCGCCGCGTGTGGAAACCGCGCACCGGTCACAACAGACCCGGCACCGGTGGGAACGTCCGCGACAGGGTCTTGCCGCTGCGCCGCGGTACGCGGCCCCTAGAATCTCATCGCCCGGATCGCGGGCGACCCGTCTGCAGCCCGCAGCCCCCCCCTGGAGCCCGATATGACCTCCCCACTGCACACCGCCGGCCATGCCGACTACGGCATCGACGTCACCCTGGAGCGGCGCCACCGGGTGCTGCGCAACACCTACTGGCTGCTGGCGCTGAGCCTGCTGCCCACGGTGCTGGGCGCCTGGATCGGCGTGCAGACCGGCATCACCCAGGCTCTGCGCGGCGGGCTGGGCCTGATGGTGTTCATGGGCGGCGCCTTCGCCTTCATCTACGCCATCGAGAAGACCAAGAACTCGGCCGCCGGCGTGCCGGCGCTGCTGGGCTTCACTTTCTTCATGGGCCTGATGCTGTCGCGGCTGATCGCGGCGGTGCTGGGCTTGAAGAACGGCACCGAGCTGGTGATGACCGCCTTCGGCGGCACGGCCGGCGTGTTCTTCGTGATGGCGAGCCTGGCGACGGTGGTCAAGCGCGACATGGCGGGCCTGGGCAAGTGGCTCTTCGTCGGTGCGCTGGTGCTGATGGCGGGCGCGGTGGTCAACGTGTTCGTCGGCTCCACCGCCGGCATGCTGGCGATCTCGGTAGCCGCCATCGGCATCTTCAGCGCCTACATGCTCTACGACCTGAAGCAGATCCTCGACGGCGGCGAAACCAACTACATCAGTGCGACGCTGGCGCTGTACCTGGACCTGTTCAACGTGTTCCAGAGCCTGCTGGCGCTGCTGGGCATCATGGGTGGCGAAAGGGAATGATTCACCACTCACCCAGGCTTGCGCACTGCGTGTCGCAGCGCCCACCCCCTCGCCGGGGGCGACACCGGTGGGCCGGCGGAGCCGGACCCACGGTGTCCCTGGATCGGTCAGTGCCCGTCTTGGCCGCGGCGCCAATGCGTCGCAGTGCTGCGGTTCATCCCGACCTCGCGCTATGTTTTTGCTAGCGCTTGGCGCTGCGGGCTTCAGGAACGCCGGGTGCTGCCGATAACCTATCAAGCCGACCCGCCCGCAACACCATCCTCCACCATGACCTACGCACCCCGACTGTTCCAGCGCCTGAGCTGCGTCGCCGCGGTGGCCTTGCTGGCGGGCTGCGACATCCCGGGAATGGGACCCGATCCCAAGATCGCGCAGCGGGAGGCCGATGCACGCGCCGTGGGCGGTGCCTGTCGGCATGCGCTGCGGGGGATCGAGGACTGCTACTCGCTCAACCCCAAGGCGCCCAAGGCGCCGGTGTTCGCGGGCTGGAAGGACATGGACCAGTACATGCGCGAGAACAAGATCGAAGGCCGCGCATCGGTGATCGGCCAGGCGCCGGCCGCGGTGGTCGACGAGGCGGGCATCGACAAGGCCACCGAGAAGGTGATGGCGTCGCCGCCACCGGCCCGCAACCGGGGTGCCGGGCGCTCGCTCTAGAGCGTGTCGTGCACTTCGACGTACCCGCGACAGCCGGGCCTCTCCCCGACTTTCCCGAAGGGTGGGTCCCGCAGGCAGGCGCTCACGGCGTTGCGGACCTTGCCAAGGCTTTCAATCCACCACGACCCGATCGAACACCGCCATGCTTTCGACGTGTGCGGTGTGCGGGAACATGTTGATCGCGCCCGCCGCGCTGCAGCGGTAGCCGCCGTGGTTCACCAGCAGCCCGGCGTCGCGCGCCAGGGTGGCCGGGTTGCAGCTGACGTAGACGATGCGCCGGGGCGGGCGCCAGGCGGCCACCGCCGCCGCGTCGGGCAGGTCGAGGGCGGCCGCCGCCGCGGCGTCTCCGCCTTCGGCCGCGGCCATCACCGGCAGGCCCTGCTGCAGGCGGTGCAGGTCCACCACCGCCTTGGCCAGCGCGAAAGCGCCCTCGCGCGGCGGATCGACCAGCCACTTCTCGGCGATGCCGTCCTGCAGCAGCAGGCCAGGCGTCATGTCGAAAAGGTTGCGCGCTACGAAATCCGTAGCACATAGCCGGCCCGCAGCGCCGGCCGGACGCTGGTTCTTCTCGTAGTTTTCGCGCGAGCGGGCCACCAGGGCCTCGCTGCCCTCGATGCCGCGCACCGCGCTGGCCTGGGTGGCCAGCGGCAGGGTGAAATTGCCCAGGCCGCAGAACCAGTCGATCACCCGCTCGTCGCGCTGCACGTCCAGCAGCCGCAGCGCCCGTCGCACCAGCACCCGGTTGATGTGCGGGTTGACCTGGGTGAAGTCGGTCGGCCGGAACGGCATGACGATGCCGTAGTCCGGCAGGGCGTAGTCGAGCGCCGGGTCGCCCTCGTCCAGTAGCTTGACCGTGTCGGGGCCCTTGGACTGCAACCACCACTGCACGCCGTGTTGGTCGGCGAAGGCACGCAGCCGCCCCAGGTCGGCCTCCGACAGCGGCTCCAGGTGGCGCAGGACCATCGCGGTGACCGCGTCGCCGCAGGCCAGTTCGATCTGCGGCAGCGTGTCGCGGGCGTCCATGCCGCCGATCAGCGCGCGCAGCGGCATCAGCATCGCGCTCACATGCGGCGGCAGTACCGGGCAGACCTGCATGTCGGCCAGGTAGCGGCTCTTGCGCTCGTGGAAGCCGATCAGCACCGTGCCTTTCTTGGCCACGTAGCGCACCGACAGCCGCGCGCGGTAGCGGTAGCCCCAGGCCGGTCCCTCGATCGGCCGCAGGACGGTCTCGGACTTCAGCTTGCCCAGGTGCCAGAGGTTGTCCTCCAGCACCCGCTGCTTGACCGCCACCTGCGCCATCGGGTGCAGGTGCTGCATCTTGCAGCCGCCGCAGGCACCGGGATGCAGCCCGAAGTGCGGGCAGCCCGGCCGCACCCGCTGCGACGACTCGCGGTGGATCTCGGCGAGCGTGGCCTGCTCCCAGTGGTTCTTGCGCTTGAAGGTGCTGGCGCTCACCCATTCGGTGGGCAGCGCACCTTCGACGAACACCACCTTGCCGTCGGCGCGGCGGGCGACGCCCTGCGCTTCCAGGTCGAGCGAATCGATTTCCAGCGCACCGGCCGGCATGCGGGGATCGGGGATGCGGGAGGCGAGGGCCTGGGCGACGGGCGCTTCGGCCGTGGCGGTGGGGGACAGTTCGGCGGTCATGTTCTCGCGCTCGTCGGCGCTTTCAAGGCGGGGTGGCGGGCCGGGTCTGGAGCCCGGTTACCGGTGGCAACGTGTGGGCTCGAAACTCGATGCAAAGCCGGGCCACGGCGGTTTCCCCTGCGGTGTCTGGCTGCGCCGGGGCTATTCGCCCGATGCATCGAACCTTATCGGCGGGAGGATCGCAGGCGGTCTCGGCGAACGGTTCCCGCCTGCCGAGCAGACCCGGCGTGTCCGGGCGTGGTGGATGTTCGGCAGCGCGCTCGGGCCTCGCCGCCGGCGCCAACTAAGGCTTAACGCGCAGCCAGGTAGCGGGACGGATCGACCGGCTTGCCCTGGCGGCGGATCTCGAAGTGCAGCTTGACGCGGTCTGCGTCGCTGTTGCCCATCTCGGCGATCTTCTGGCCCTTGCGCACCGTCTGGTCTTCCTTGACCATCAGCGACTGGTTGTGGGCGTAGGCGGTCAGATAGGTGTTGTTGTGCTTCAGAATCACCAGGTTACCGTAGCCGCGCAGGCCGGCGCCGGCGTACACTACCCGCCCGTCGGCCGCGGCCAGCACCGGGTCGCCGGCCTTGCCGCCGATGTCGTAGCCCTTGTTCTTGGCCTCGTCGAAGCTGGCGAGCAGCGTGCCGCTGGCGGGCCAGATGAAGGCGACCTCGTCCTCGCCGCTCGGGCCGGGCGGCGGCACCACCGGAGCCACCACGCCGCTCGGCGGGCCGGCCGGCTTGGCGGCGGCGACGGCCACCGGCGGCAGCGCGCCGGCGACGACCGGGTCGCCCGACGGCGTGGCCGCCGCCGGTGGCACGGCGGGCGGCGCATGGGCCACCGCGCTCGGCGAGATGCGCAGCACCTGGCCGACTTCGATCAGGTCGGGGTTGTCCAGATTGTTCAGGCGGACGATGTCGCGCCAGTTGACGCCGTTTTCGCTGCCGATCTTGCGAATCGTGTCGCCGGGCTTGACCGTGTAGAAGCCGGGCCGGCCGGCGTTCTCGATGCCGGGCAGCGGCTTAGCGGCAGGCACCACAGGTGCCGGCGGGGCCGCGACCGGCGCGGTGACGAAAGCGCCTGCGCCCAGGCCGCGGTCTTCCACCGGCGGCGCGCGCCGGGGCTGGTCGGCAGAGCAGCCTGCGAACATCGACACCACCGCCAGCGCCGCCGCCCCGAGCCACAACCGTCCACGCAATCCCAACATGAGCAAATCCTCTTAAGCAATCCCCGATTTTAGGGGGACAAAGCGAACGTCTTCCAGAATGCTGTGCGCGAAGCCCTGCCTTTGGCGCTCGACCATCACCAGGGCCTGCCGGCCGTCGCCGGTTGCCATCGGAGCGATCAGCCGGCCGCCGACCGCAAGCTGGGCCGTCCAGGCGTCGGGCAGCGCCTCGCCGCCGGCCGCCGCGATGATGCCGGCATAGGGCGCGCCCTTGGCATAGCCGGCCATGCCGTCGCCGAAGAGCAAGTGCACGTTGGCCAGGCGGAACGGCCGCAGGTTCTCGCGCGCCTTCTCGTGCAGGCCGCGCAGCCGCTCCATGCTGTAGACCTCGCGCGCCACGCAGGCCAGCACCGCGGCCTGGTAGCCGCAGCCGGTGCCGATCTCCAGCACCCGGCCCAGCCGGCCGTCCTGCACGCCCTCGGCGCCCAGCAGCAGCTCGACCATCCGCGCCACCACGCCGGGCTTGGAGATGGTCTGGCCCAGGCCGATCGGCAGGCTGGTGTCTTCGTACGCCTGGGCGCCGAGCGCAGAATCGACGAAGCGGTGCCGCTCGACCGTGCCCATCGCCTCCAGCACCGCGGCGGAGCGCACGCCCTGCTCGGCCAGCTTCTGCACCAGGCGGGCCCGCATCGCCGGCGAATCCTGCGCGGCACGGACATCGGCTTCTTTTCTCGAATCGAAAAGGGCTGTAGCCGTCGCCGCAGGCCGACCACCAGCTACATCTTTGATAGCAACCTGCCGAGCGGCGAGCCGGGCGGGGAAACGGGGGCGCGACGTCACCGGACGGCCCCGGGGCCGCGCGGGCCAGTGCCGATCGCCAGCCTGGCGCTCATGCCGGTGCGCGAACGATGCCGGCATCGGGGTCGCGGTCGGCCTGCGGCGCCAGGCCGCCGCCCAGGCGCGCGGCCGTCTCGATCCAGTAGCCCAGGTTGTCGTGGTCGGTCAGGTCGACCTTCAGCGGGGTCATGGCGACATGGCCTTGCGCGGTGGCGTGGAAGTCGGTGCCCTCGGCATCGTCCTTGGCCAGGCCGGCGTTGCCGATCCAGTACATCGTCTCGCCGCGCGGGCTGTCCTGGGTGATGACCCGCTCGGCCGCATGGCGCCGCCCCAGGCGACAGAGGCGCACCGGCTTCAGCTCGGCCAGCGGCAGGTTGGGGATGTTGACGTTGAGCAACCAGGGCGTGGCGCCCACCAGCTGCTGCGCGATCATCTCGCCGACGATCTCGCGCACCTTCTGCGCCGCATCCTCCAGGTGGCCCCAGCCCTTCTCGACCTGCGAGAAGGCGATGGCCGGCACGCCGAAGAGGAAGCCCTCCATCGCGGCGCCCACGGTGCCCGAGTAGATGGTGTCGTCGCCCATGTTGGCGCCGTTGTTGATGCCCGAGACCACCAGGTCGGGCCGGTAGCCGAGCAGGCCGGTCAACGCGATGTGCATGCAGTCGGCCGGCGTGCCGTTGATGTAGCGAAAGCCGTTGGCCGCGGTGTTGACGTAGAGCGGCGCATGCAGCGTCAGCGCGTTGGACTTGGCGCTGTTGTTGTGCTCGGGGGCCACCACTTCCACCTGGGCGAGGTCCTGCAGCGCCGCGTGCAGCGCGACGATGCCGGGCGCCTGGAAACCGTCGTCGTTGGAGATCAGAATTTTCATGGGGTCCGCGAAGTGCAGGCGGATTGTAGGTGGCGCGATCCGTACCGCCCGGCGGCACGGCCCGGCCGTCAGAGGGACAAAACTTGCGCCCTGCCGGCACCCACGACGGCGCCCGCCCCGGGGCAGGCGCGCCGCCCGTGCACGGACGGACCGATCTCGACGCTGTCGAAGGTCATCCGCCGTGCGCCGGTCCGGCATCGACCGGCGCATCGTCCCCACTCGGAGAGACTCAGGCGCGCGCTGCCGCCGGGTGCCCTGGCGCAGCGATGGCTTGGAAGAATTCGCGGTCGAGCACCAGCCAGGCGACCACCGGCGACAGTGTCGGCAGCACCAGCACGCCGAACTGGTAGCCGTAGGCTATGCCCTCCAGCTGCCATTGCGAAACGCCCAGCGTCCCCGGGGTACCGGCGGCAGCCATCGCCATCTGCTTGAGCAGGTCGAAGCCCAGGCTGAACGCCTGGAACGGCAGCAGCAGCAAGTACCCGAGCAGCGCCCGGCGCACCAGCGACCGGCTGCGCGCGGCCAGCAACAGTGCCAAAAACACCGGCAGGCCGTAGGCGTAATGCGCGGGCTGGGCGCTGACGTCGATCTCACCCCGCATCTTGCCGGCCGGGCCTTGGGTGACCACCTCCAGCCGGGTTTCCACGTCGATGCGGGTGGGGTTGAGCCGCACCTTTCGAATCCAGTACGGTGCCCCGGCCTCCAGACCCATGCGGGCCAGCACCGCCGACGGATACGAGGTCCAGGGCGACACGGCGATCCACCCCGCCGTCAGCACCACCAGCCAGACCAGCCCCAGCAGGAAGAATCTGCGCAGGGACGGTGCCGGCCGCGGCGGCGATGCGACCGCGAGCGCGGTGGCGTTCATGCTGCCTTCGCCGTCGCCGTCGCCGTCGCCGTCGCGTCGGGGGTGGCGGGCGCGGCCGCGCGGAGGCCCTTGACCCACCAGAGCCAGACCACCAGCACGTCGAGCATGATCAGCGCCTGCCACAGGTATTCGTGGGCGAAGCGGAATGCGGTGTCGTTCCACTGCCCCAAGTAGAACAGGCTGATCACCCGCACCACGTTGAGCGCCTGCACCGCCACCAGGCCGACCGCCAGGCCGCGCAGCTTGTGCCGCCAGCCCGCCGGAAACGCCACGATGGCCGCGGCCAGCACGATGCAGGCCTCGATGCCGTTGCAGCCCGGCTCGATCGACACACCGAAGCCGGTGACGGTATCGAACAGCACCTTGCCGGTGGCGGCGGTGGTCGCATCGAACGCCGTGACCAGCCAGGCGCACACATGGGCCAGCGCTGCCGTCCACGGCAGCACCGCGTGCTGCTGGACCGGGTTCAGCATGTAGATGCCGAACAGCGAGGCCTGAATGCCCAGGAAGATCAAAAAGAAGCGAAGCATGGTCTGCGCAACATACCGCAACAAGTCGTTCGTACGCATGCTTCAGGTGTCGCGCTTACAAAATCATCCGTCGCCGGGCAGGTGCCACCCATCGCCGAAAGAGCGATTGTCAGGCACCAGCGAAAACGGCCTCCGCGAGGGAGGCCGTTTTCACTGAATACTGGGGTGGCTGATGGGGCTCGAACCCACGACAACAGGAATCACAATCCTGGACTCTACCAACTGAGCTACAACCACCGCAAGACGCGAATTATAGCGCGGCGCGAGGCGCTTGAAGAATTTCTGCGCGCCGATCCGGGCTCAGCCCTCGACGGTCGAGGCAGCCGGGCGATCGGCCTTGATCCGAACCTTCATCTTTTCCTTAAGCAGCTCGTAGTAGGCGGCACCTTCGGCCGAACTCCACCACTGCACCACCTGCGCGCGTTCGCGTGCCTGGTTGTCGCCGGTGGCGGGCTGGCGGGCCTCGACCTTGTTGACGCGCACGACGGCATAACCTTCGCCGCCCAGGTCGACGCCCAGGTCGACGCCCTCGAAGCCGGGCAGCGGTGCGGCGGCGACGCGCATCGCGGCATCGACCACGGCGCGCGGCTGCTGCTGGGGATCGCCGCGCGAGACGGTCACCGCGGCCGGCAGGTTGGCCTTCGCCGGATCGGCTTTCCAGGCGGCCAGCCTGGCTTCGCCGTCCTTGCGCGCCAGTTCGGCAGCGCGCTGGGCGGTGGCCAGTTCACGCACCCGTGCCTGCACCGCCTCGAAAGCCGGCGTCTGGGCCGGCGTGTGGCGCACGATGCGGGCGGCAGCCAGCTGGTTCGGACCGATCTCGATCGCCTCGGTGTTGCGCTTTTTCTCGATCGCGTCGGCGGAGAACAGGGCTTCGAGCAGACGGGGACTGGCCAGCGCACCTGCCGCGCCGGGCGCCGGCGCGCGCGTCACCTGGGTGGCGGTACGCACCGTCAGCTTCAAACGTTCGGCGGCGGGCTGCAGGCTTTCGGCCTGCTCGTAGACCGCGTTGGTAAAGGTCTCGGCGGCTTCGGAGAACTTGGCCTGGGCCCGCTGCTGTCGGTACTCGGCTTCCAGCTCGGGCCGCAACTCGGCGAAGGTGCGCACCTTGGGTGCCTTGATGTCGGTCAGCATGATGATGTGGTAGCCGAAGTCGGAGGCGACCACATCGCTGATCTCGCCCTTCTTCAACGCGAAGGCAGCATCCTCGAAAGGCTTGACCATCGCGCCGCGGGCGAAGAAATCCAGGTCGCCACCGTTGGCGGCGGAGCCCGGATCCTGCGAGTTCTTGCGGGCGAGTTCTGCGAACTGCGCCGGGTTCTTGCGTGCGGCGGCGAGCAGTTCGTCGGCCTTGGCCTTCGCCTTGTCGCGTTCGGCGGCGGGCGCGTCCTTCGCCACGGTCAGCAGGATGTGGCTCGCGCGGCGCTCCTCCTGGCCGGCCAGCTTGGCCTGGTTCCGCTCGTAGTAGGTGCGCAGCTCCTGTTCGGTCGGCACGATGGTCTTCTTGATGCTGTCGAGGTCGAGCACGAGGTATTCGACGTCGGCCTGTTCCTGCACCCGGAACTGCTGCTGGTGCTGCTGGTGGTAGGCCTGCAGATCGGCATCGGTCAGCGCCACCTTGGCGGTGAAATCCTGCGGCTTGAATTGCGCGACCTGGATCGTGCGCTTCTCGAAGAACGGATCGAGCGCGGCGTTGGCCTGGCCGGTGGAGGCGAAGGCGGTGGCCTGCACCGAGTCGATGATCTGGCGCAATGCCAGTTCGGCGCGCACGCTGGACTCGTACATCTCCGGGGTCATGCCCTGGCGCTGCAGCGCCTCGCGATACTGGGCCATGTCGAGCTTGCCGTCGGGGCCGCGCAGTGCCGCGACGCCCGGGTCGTCGTGCAGGATACGGGCCAGGCGGGCATCGCTCGGTAGGATGCGCTTCTGCTCGGCTGCCGTGCGCAGCACCCGCTCGCGTACCAGGCGTTCAAGCGACGCGTAGCGGGCCTCGGGCGAATCGAGCAGGCGGGTGTCGACGTTGGGCGACTGGGCGCGCATGCGTTCGATGTTCTGGCGGTGGGCGGCGTCCCAGTCGCCCTGCGTGATGTCGTGTCCGTCGACCGTGGCCACGGTGGCGCTGGACGACATCGACTGCCGGTAGCCATCCACGCCGAACAGTACGAAGGACGGGATGATCAGCAAGAACAGCACGATCATCACGATCTTCGAGTGCTTGCGGATGGACTCAAACATGGGGGATCTTTCAACGACGACGCGGAGCGGAAAAGGAAAAGGCGAACCTGGGTTCGCCTTTTGCCGTGTCGGTGGTGGTGGGTGCTGAGGGGCTCGAACCCCCGACCTACGCCTTGTAAGGGCGCCGCTCTACCAACTGAGCTAAGCACCCCACGCGACAGGAATCAGTTCAACGCATCTTTCAATGCCTTGCCCGGACGAAACTTCGGTACTTTAGCAGCCTTGATCTTGATGGTGTCGCCGGTGCGGGGATTGCGGCCGGTGCGCGCGGCGCGCTTGCCCACCGCGAATGTGCCGAAACCGACGAGCGACACGGTACCACCCTTCTTCAGCGTGGTCCTGACGGCGCCGATGGTGGACTCCAGCGCGCGGGTGGCGGCGGCCTTGGAGATGTCGGCGTTCTTGGCGATGTGCTCGATCAGTTCGGTTTTGTTCACGGGATCCCCTCGAAGAGATAGGTGTTGACCGGAGTCGGGTAGGTGGTATCTGGTTCTTCCCTTGCTCGCGGCCGTGTTGCGCGGGCTGCAGTCGAGTGGGCGGAAGAAGACCGGCGCGATGCGCAGTGCGTCAGATTAGAGCTACGGACAAAGGTGGTGTCAACAGGAAGAAGTCTGCCGTCTCGCGACGGCGCGGAGCCGGAATTCTAGACGGTTTTACCCCTGGTGCAGGGCCCTGTGCGCTGACGTTTCCACCCATGGTGACCCGGGTTTGCAACACCCGCCGGAGGCCCGCCCGAAGACACTTGCGGCCTGCGGCTTTTTCAACGCACGCGCGCCCGTATTTCGGGCAATGCCTTCTGCAGGTAGTACACCATCGACCAGATGGTGAGCACCGCCGCGATCCAGATCAGCACGATGCCCCAGAGGCCGGTATCGACCACGCCGAAGAGCGTGCCCTGGTAGAGCAAAAACGGGATCGCGACCATCTGCACCATGGTCTTGACCTTGCCCAGCATGTGCACCGCGACGCTGCCCGACGCACCGATCTTGGCCATCCATTCGCGCAGCGCCGATATCGCGATCTCGCGTCCTACGATGATCAGCGCGACGAAGACGTCGGCCCGGTGCAGATGCACCAGCACCAGCAGCGATGCGCAGACCAGGAACTTGTCGGCCACCGGATCCAGGAAGGCGCCGAAGGACGAGGTCTGGTTGAGCTTGCGGGCCAGGTAGCCGTCGAGCCAGTCGGTCGCGGCGAAAACCACGAACATGACGGTGGCCAGCAGGTTGCGCATCGGCTCGGCCATCGGCAGGTAGAACACACCCACGATCAGCGGAATCGCGATGATCCGCGTCCAGGTCATGATGGTGGGGATGGTCCAGAACATGGAACGATTGTGCCACCCGGCCTTCGGGCAGAACGCGTGCAGATGTACCGGGCGCCGAAGGCGCGCACAGCCGCTCAGTGCAGCGCGCGGTAGATATCTTCTGCCAGCTCGTGCGAGATGCCCTCGACCCGCGCGATGTCCTCCACGCTGGCCGCCGCCACGCCGCGCACGCCGCCGAAACGCTGCAGCAGCCGCGCCCGCTTCTTGGCGCCGATGCCCGGGATGTCCTCCAGCTGGCTGCCGCCCACCCGGATCTTGGCGCGCTTGGCGCGCATGCCTGTGATGGCGAAGCGGTGCGCCTCGTCGCGTATCTGGGCCACCAGCATGAGCGCTGCCGAGTCGCGGCCCAGGTAGACCTTCTCGCGGCCGTCGGCGAAGACCAGTTCCTCCAGGCCCACCTTGCGGCCCTCGCCCTTCTCCACGCCGATGATCAGCGCCAGGTCGAGGCCCAACTGCTCGAACACCTCGCGCGCCATCGACACCTGGCCCTTGCCGCCGTCGACCAGCACCAGGTCGGGCATGCGCGCCGTCTTGGTGGCGGGATGGTCGGGGTCGGCAGATTCGCGCGCCGCCTCGGCCAGCTTGGTGTAGCGGCGGGTCAGCACCTGGCGCATGGCGGCGTAGTCGTCGCCGGCGGTGATGCCTTCGATGTTGTAGCGCCGGTACTCGGCGTTCTGCATCTTGTGGTGCTGGAACACGACGCACGAGGCCTGCGTCGCCTCGCCCGCGGTGTGCGAGATGTCGAAGCACTCGATGCGCAGCGCGTCCAGGTCGTCGGGCGCCAGGTCGAGCGCGTCGGCCAGCGCGCGGGTGCGCGCCTGCTGCGATCCCTCTTCGGCCAGCAGCCGTGCCAGCTGCAGCTCGACGTTCTTCTGCGCCATCTCCAGCCAGATGCGGCGCTGTTCCCGGGGGTTGTGCACCGCAGACACCTTGTTGCCGCTCTGCAGCGTCAGCGCCTCCACCAGCATGCGGTTCACCGGATGGCTGGTGATGAGCGCAGACGGCACCGGCACGCCCAGGTAGTGCTGGGCGATGAAGGCTTCGAGCACCTGCACCTCGACCGGCTGGCGCGCGGGGGCCGGGGCAGGAGCCGACGCGGTGGCACCGGCCTCGCCGTCCACGCCAGCGCCGTCCTCGGCCTCCGCGGCGTCGGCGGCCTCCTCCGCTTCCATCAGCGCCGCGGCATCCTCCACGTGCACCGGGAAATACGGCCGGTCGCCCAGGTGCCGGCCGCCGCGCACCATCGCCAGGTTGACGCAGGCGCGGCCGCCGTGGACCTTCACCGCGAGGATGTCCGCGTCCTTGTCGGTATCGGTCTCGACCGACTGCTGGTGCAGCACCCGCGACAGCGCGGTCATCTGATTGCGCAGCTCGGCCGCCTGCTCGAACTCGAGCCGCTCGGCATGGCCCATCATCCGCGTCTCCAGCGCGCCGATGACCTGCTGGGTGTCGCCGCGCAGGAAGCTCTCGGCATGCGCCACGTCGACCCGGTAGGCCTCGGGCGAGATCAGGTCGACGCAGGGGCCCGAGCAGCGCTTGATCTGGTAGAGCAGGCAGGGCCGGGTGCGGTTGGCGAAGACCGTGTCCTCACAGGTCCGCAGCCGGAACACCTTCTGCAGCAGCTGGATCGATTCCTTCACCGCCCAGGCGCTGGGAAACGGCCCGAAGTAGCGGTGCCGCTTCTCGACCGCGCCGCGGTAGTACGCCACCCGCGGAAAGGTGGTACCGGGCGAGGCGGCCACCGCGCCCCGCTGCTCCGGGTTGCCGGTGATCTTCAGGTACGGATAGCTCTTGTCGTCCCGGAACAAGATGTTGTAGCGCGGGTTCTGCGTCTTGATCAGGTTGTTTTCGAGCAGCAGCGCCTCGGCCTCCGAGCGCACCACCGTCGTCTCCATCCGCACGATCTTGCTGATCATGTGGCCGATGCGGGTGCCGCCGTGGCTCTTTTGAAAATAGTTGGCGACGCGCCGCTTCAGGTTGCGCGCCTTGCCCACGTAGAGCAGGCCGCCGGCGGCGTCGAAATAGCGGTAGACGCCCGGCAGCGCGGGCAGCGCCGCGACCTCGCTGAGCAGTTGATCGGAGTGCACGTCGGACATGGCCTATTGTGGCCGCGGCACGGGCCGGGATCGCCGCCGTGCGGTCAGTTCCCCGTGGCGTTGCAGGTCGATACCGCGCCGTCGCCGCGCTGCCAGCACGGCGTGGCCGCGTCGCGCACCGGATGCGGCACGCCGTCGCGGTCGAGCCGCACCGGATCGGTCCGCAGGCTGCGCACGCCGCGGCGGTCCAGTTCCAGCCGCAGCACCCAGCCCCGGGTCTGCGCCGGGTTGTCGAGCGCGTCGATCATGAAGTTGCCGACGCTGTAGACGACGGGCACGCCGCGGCGCACCTCCGCCTCCTGCGTCACATGCGGATGGCCGCCGATCACCGCGTCGGCGCCCGCCGCGACCATGCGCTGCGCCAGGTCGCGCTGCCGGGCGGTGGCGACGCGGTCGTTCTCCCAACCCCAGTGCATCACCGGAATCACCAGGTCGGCGCGGTGCACCGTGCGCGCGGCCCGGATGTCGTCCTCCACCTGCTCGTCCTCGCTCCAGGCGATGCCGGGCGCCCGGGCCTCGGCCTCGAAGCTGCGCGGCATGAACTCGTTGTAGCCCAGCAGCGCGATGCGCAGGCCCTTGCGCTCGACGACCAGCGGCGCATGCGCCTCGCGCAGGTCGCGCCCGCCGCCGAAGCGGCCGATGCCGCTGCGGTCGAGCAGCGCCAGCATCTCGGTGAACGCCGCCCGGCCGAAGTCGCCCGAATGGTTGTTGGCGATGGAGACGGCATCGACGTGCCGACGCAGCACCGCCAGCGTCCGCGGATGCGCACGGAAGTTGTAGATCTTGTAGGCGGCGCTACCCTGCGTGGCCACCACGCATTCGAGGTTGGCCAGGCGGATGTCGGCCCGCAGCAGATGCGCGGTGGCGGCGAAGGGGTCGCGCCCCCGCGCGATGGCGCGGCCAGGCCGGCCGTCCAGCACGATGTCGCCGGCGAAAACCAGGCTGACGGTCGCGTCGCCATTCGATGCGGCCGGCGCGGCGGCGGGACCGGACGCTTGCGCAGCCCCGGCCCACGCAACGCCGACCTGCACCACGCCCGCAGCGCCGGCCTGCAGCATCCGCCGTCGGGAGACGGAAAGCGACCACGTCATGGCAGGGTGCAGGCGTAGTGCAGCTGCCGCTCCAGCGGCGGCGCGATCACCGTGTGCTCGCCGGTGAAGCCGCCCGGCAGCGGCGCGCGGGAGAACGGCGGCAGGTACCGCGCTTCGTGCAGCAGCACCGGCTGGCGCGGCGTCTCCAGATAAACATAGACCTTGACCGCCTCGATCCGCGGCGTCTGGCCGCGCACTACCGCCTTGAACCGGAAACGCTCGTCGATATCGACCGCCTCGGCCGCATAGGGATCAGTATGGGGCGCGACCGCGATGGTGTGCACCGTGCCGCCATACGACACCGCACACCGCACGGCCGGGCCGGCCGCCGCATCGAGTGCCGCCGGCGGGCTCTGCGCTGCCGCGGGCCTCACGCCCAGCCCCAGGGGCGACAGGAGCAGTGCGATCCCAATGCCGCTCGCAGCGCGCAAGCTGCCAAGTCGCAGCCGGCGGTGGAGATCGGTGATAGGCGTCATGGCGGGGCGCGCTGCATCGCTGGCGATACGGCCCGGATCAGACCGCGGCAGCCGGCGCAGCAGCACCGTAATGCGCGCGGTACGCATGCGCCACCTGCACCAGCTCGTCGAAGCCGATCCGCAGCGCGCCGGCCGGGATCGCCACCGGGCTGCCGCACAGGCGGTGGTCGGCCTCGGCCAGCGTGCGCCCCAGGGCCGGCGCCCGGTCGAGCAGGCCCTGCGCGTCGGCCACCTGCACCACCAGCGTGAACTGGTGGCGCACCTTCAGCACCGCCAGGCCGGTGATGCTCGACCAGGCGATGCGCCCGGCCTGCACGCTGCTGATCCGGTCCACGATGCCGTCGGCGTCGAAAGTGAGGCCCGGCGTCCGGTCGGCCCAGCCGCGCCAGCCGAGGCGCAGGCACAGAGCCGCACCCACCCAGGCCAGCGCACCCAGTGCCCGCACCGGCAGCAGGCTCTCGAAACGGCTCTGGCCGGCCAGCCAGGCGGCGTCGCGCAGCAGCAGCCACAGCCCGGCAGCGCCCAGCGTGGCGGCCGCGGTCAGCAGCAGGAGCGCTTTGGCGCGGCTTCGTTCGATGGCGAGCGAGGGAGCGATGTGCATGGCGGGATTATCGACAGACCGCATCGCCCTTGCGCTGCCGCCGCCGACAATGCGCGGACAAGGACACGCACGCATGCAATGGGACCTCTTCTGCCGGGTGATCGACAACTACGGCGACATCGGCGTCTGCTGGCGGCTGGCCGCCGACTTGGCCGGCCGCGGCGAGCGGGTGCGGCTGTGGATCGACGACCCGGCACCGCTCGCCTGGATGGCGCCGGGCGGCGCGCCGGGAGTGGAGGTGCTGCCCTGGCAGCCGGGCCGCATCGCGGACCTGTCGCCGCCCTCCGAGGTGCTGGTGGAGGCCTTCGGCTGCGATCCCGACCCGGCCTTCCTGGCCATGGCGGCCACCCAGCCCCAACCGCCCGTCTGGATCAACCTGGAGTACCTCTCGGCCGAGGCCTACGTCGAGCGCTGCCACGCCCTGCCCTCGCCGGTGATGCGGGGGCCGCTGGCGGGCGCGACCAAGTGGTTCTTCTACCCCGGCTTCACCACCCCGACCGGCGGCTTGCTGCGCGAGCCGGGACTGGCCGCGCGGCAGGCAGGCTTCGACATGGCGGCCGCCCGGCACGCGGCCGGCGCGGCGCCCGGCGACCTGCTGGTGCAGCTCTTCTGCTACGAGCCGGCCGCCTTGGACGAACTGCTCGCCCGGCTGGCCCACGGACCGCAGCCGGCGCGCCTGCTGGTGGCCGCCGGACGGCCCGCGCGGGCCGTCCAGGCCGCGATTGCAGGCGAAAAGTGGTTGCAGCCGGCGTCCGGCGCCGACCACCTGCTATCGATTTCGAAGTGCCCGCCGGTACCGCAGCCCGCCTTCGACGAGCGCCTGTGGGCGGCCGACCTGAACTTCGTGCGCGGCGAGGATTCGTTGGTGCGGGCGCTATGGGCCGGCAGGCCCTTCGTCTGGCAGATTTATCCGCAGGACGACGGCGCCCATGCCGGCAAGCTAGACGCCTTCCTCGACCGGTTGGAAGCACCCGCCGGCCTGCGCCGGTTCCACCACGTCTGGAATGGCATTGCGCCCGGGCCGCTGCCGCCCTTCGACCTGCCGGCCTGGCAGGCCTGCGCCACCGCCGCGCGGGCCCGGCTGCAGGCGCAGGACGACCTGGCGACGCGGCTGTGCCGGCTGGCGACGCAAAAACGCTAAAATCCGAGGCTTTGCGCAATACGGGCAGCGACTGCCTGGTGGCGCCCCGCCGGCTGCCTCCCTGGGCCGTAGCCGGCCTGCAACCCAGCCCCAACAGGCCTCCAACCTATGAAAATAGCTCAAGAAATCCGCGCCGGCAACGTCATCATGCACGGCAAGGACCCGATGGTCGTCCTCAAGACCGAATACAGCCGCGGCGGCCGCAACTCGGCCACGGTCCGCATGAAGCTGAAGAGCCTGATCGCCAACTTCAACACCGAAGTGGTCTTCAAGGCCGACGACAAGATCGACCAGATCGTGCTCGACAAGAAGGAGTGCACCTACTCCTACTTCGCCGACCCGATGTACGTCTGCATGGACAACGAGTACAACCAGTACGAGGTCGAAGCCGAGAACATGGGCGACGCGCTCAACTACCTCGAAGACGGCATGCCGGTAGAAGTGGTGTTCTACGACGGCAAGGCCATCTCGGTCGAGCTGCCGACCAGTGTCGAGCGCGAAGTCACCTGGACCGAGCCCGCCGTCAAGGGCGACACGTCCGGCAAGGTGCTGAAGCCCGCCAAGATCGCCACCGGCTTCGAAGTGCCGGTGCCGCTGTTCGTCTCGCAAGGCGACAAGATCGAAATCGACACCCGCACCGGCGAATACCGCAAGCGCGTCTGAACGGCGCTTCCCGCATACGGCGCGTTCGGCATCACCCCGCAAAGGCTCCTCCGGGAGCCTTTGCCCTTTCGGCGGGCGCCACCGCCAGGTAATAAACCCAGCCGCGGTGGCCGTCGTAGCCGACGACCATCGCGCTGCCGACGATGGTGCCGGCCTGCTCCGCCACGAGGAACATCCCCGGCTGCACCACCTGCTTGCGGGCGATGTACTTTGACCGGATATTTCCAGGGCCGCACCAGGCCGCAGGCCTGTCACAGCGCCACCACGGCGGATGTATCCGCCGCCGCGAAGGCATGCAGGTGAACTGCGGGCCGGAGTGTCCGCCCCCACTGCGCTCAGGACGTCTTCAGCAGCGTCTTCAGCACATTCTGCAGACGGCGGGCGTTCTGCGCCTCGCTGGGGCTGGCCAGCACCTTGGCCACGTCTTCGCCCCAGGTCTGGGTCGGGGCCGGATCGTTGCGGCGGGTCAGCAGCTGCAGCTGCAGCAGGCGACGGGCGCTCATGTGCTCGGCCGGCGTGGGTGCTTCC
Source organism: Xylophilus ampelinus (assembly GCF_003217575.1). Lineage (GTDB taxonomy): Bacteria > Pseudomonadota > Gammaproteobacteria > Burkholderiales > Burkholderiaceae_C > Xylophilus > Xylophilus ampelinus. Next base: position 94,915 of record NZ_QJTC01000010.1, read on the forward strand.
GCGGCGATCTCGAGCCGCAGCAGCGCTTCCGCCGCATCGCCCTTCGTCGCGCCGCCGAGGGCCTGCGACCAGGCGGAGCGCACGGCCGGTGCCACCCGCGGGCCCAGCTCCTGGGTGCCCGGGATCGCGGCCGGATCGCGCTTCTCCCACGCTTCCATCAGGTGGCTCAATGCCTCGCCGTGGGCCTGGGCCGCCAGCTTGCGCAGCGTGGCCTGGGCATGTTCGAGGGCTTCGCGCTGGGCGCGGAAGGCGGCATCGCCCAGGCGCGGGCCGCGGTCTTCGTAGGCCGGACGGTCGCCGAAGCGGCCGCCCGCACCCGGGCCACCGGCACCGGAGCCGCGCGGGCCGCGGTCGTCCGGACGGCCGGGACGGCCAGGGCCGCCCGGACCCCGCGCACCCGGACCACCGGCGCGGTCGCCGAACTTGCCGCCGCGGCCCGGCACCACCGGCTCCGACTTGCGCATGCCGGGACGGTCGTCGCCCCGCACCGCCACGACCGGCTTGGGGGCCGGCTTCGGCGGCGCGGCCGTTTCCGCGGGCGCAGCGGCCTCGGCCGGCGCGTCGCCTTCGGCAGCCGGCTCGGCCGGCGCATCGCCTGCAGCGGCCGGCGCGGCCGCATCGCCACCCTCGGCGTTTGCTATGTTTTCAGTAGCAGAAGGTCCGGACGCAGCGCCGGCTGGCGCCCCGTTCGGTGCAGGGCCGGCCGCCGATGCGGCCGCGGCCGCATCGGCCTGGCCGCGCAGCGCGGCGTCGAGCGCCGACATCGCGGCGCGGATGCGCTGCGCGTCGCCGCTGGCGTTGGCGGCTTCCAGGGCCCTGGAGGCGTCGAGCACCACCCGGTCGTGGTGGCTCACGGCCGATGCGGCCTTCTCGCGCTCGGCCGTCTTGCGGTTGAACGCATCGTCGATCGGCTTGCGGAACGCGTCCCACAGCTTCTGCTCGTGCTTGCGGTCGAGCGGCACGGTCTGCGCCTCGGCCTGCCAGCGCTGCTGCAGCGCCTTGACCGCGTCGATCCGCAGCATCGGCGCGGCGCCCAGGGCGACGGCCTCGTCGATCATCGCGTGGCGGCGGGCCAGGCTGTCCTTCTGGGCCGCCTCCATCGGCGCGGCGGCGACGGCGAAGGCCTCCTTCCACTGCGGCTGGATCTCGGCGAAGGCCTTGTCGCCCAGGTGGCCGGCGTCGCGCCAGCGGTCGGCGAACTGGTGCAGGCCGCGGTTGAGCGCCTTCAGGTCCTTACCGCCGGCATGCGCCTGGCCGAAGGCCTTCAGTTCCTCGATCAGCGCCAGGCGCTGGCCGCGGTGCTCGGCGGCGTCGGCCTTGACTTTGTCCAGCCATGCCTCGACGACCTTGTGGGCCTCGTTGCAGGCTTCGTCGAAGCGCTTCCACAGCGCATGGTTGGACGGACCGCCCTGGTCGGTCAGCTTCCATTCCTCGCGCAGGCGGCGCAGGGTTTCCTGCATCTTGCGGCCGCCGAGGGCCTGGCCTTCGGGGCGCTTGGTCAGGCCTTCCGCCTGGGCGACCAGCTCTTCGCGCAGCTGGTCGGCACGCCAGCGCTGCCAACCTTCGAGTTCGCCGGCGGCCGACAGGGCCGCGTGGACCTTGGCTTCCAGCGCCGGGTCGATGTGGCGGCCGTGATCCTTGAGCACGTTGCGCAGCGCTGTGGCGGCACCGGCGCTGGCCTTGCCGTGGCCTTCGGCGGTTTCCTGCTCCAGCTTGCCGACGGCCTCGGCCACCGCCTTTCGGGCCTTGTCGCGCACGGCCGGATCGACCATCTTGCCGCGCGGCGCGCGGAGTGCGGCACCGGCGGTCGGGGCAACGCCGTCTTCGGCGGCGGCCACGCGGGCCGTGCCGCCCCGGGCGACAGTCAGCTCTTCCGCCCACACCGGCACCGGCGGCAGCGGCGCGGCGGCGTCGGCCGCGGCCGCCACGGCCTGGGCCACGGCGGCCTGGAAGGCCTCCCACACCACCAACAGCTGGGCCTTGGAGGCATCGAGCTGCGGCGGAAACTTGGCCTCGACGCTCGGCCAGGCAGTGTCGCCGACCAGCGCGGCGGCCTGATCCTGCCAATGCCGCACGTCGCTGCGCAGGGTGTCGACCGCGCCCTCCGCATCGCGCCACGGCTTGGTGGAGAGCACCTCGATCCGCTGGGCCAGCAGCACCGCGGCCTCGCGCTGCACCTGCACCCGGTGCTGCAGGTCTTCGATGACCTTGACCCGGTCGGCTACCTGCACCTTGAGCAGCGACAGCGGCGCGCGAGAGAGCGGCGCGCCGGCCTTGGCGGCATCGCGCTGCCAGGCCAGCGCATCGGCGATGTTGAGCTTGGACGCGGCCAGCAGCGCCTGGGCCTTCTCGGCCCATTCGGCGGCGATCGCCTCCTGGCCCTTGGCGCGCTTCAATTCGTCCAGGCGCTCGCGCAGCGGACGGGCGGCACCCTTGTCGCGCACGCTCAGCTCCTTGAAGACTTCCTGGATCTGCTCGGCGGAGGGTTGGCGGGCCAGCCAGTCGCGCACGCGCGAGGCGCGCTCGCCCGACGTGGCGGCCGAAAAAGCGCCGCCCGTCAGCGCATCCAGCGGATGCGCTTCGGAGGCCTTGGCTGGGATCGGGTTCACGTCGTTGGCGTCGGGCATTGTCTTGGGGTTGCGGGAAGGGAATGGGAACATGGGGCGGATGGAGCGGATCGGAAGCCCTGGCGCAGCCTTTTTGCGTGCGCGCAGCGCCGGGCGGCTTTTGCCGGGCCGGCCGCCGCAGGACACGGCGAGGCGAAGGCGCTATTTTCACCGCCTTTTCGGGCGGCGCACTTCGGATGATGACAGGCCGGTCTTTCGGCGGGTCAAAGCCACGGCCCGCAGCGGCCGGCAGATGCTGCCCGTCGCCCGGTTTTCCGCGCCTGGGAGGAACACGGCAGCCTTCTATATACAGACTGTCGAAAGCGCTGCCGATGCCCCCTCAGCGTGCCGACAGATCCAGCTCCGCATGCGGCGTCCAGCCCGCGCGGGCATCCGCATCGGACACGCGCCGCGCAGCGCCCACGAACAGCCGGTCGCCCGCGACACCGTGCGCCGCCAGGTAGTCGCGTACCGCGGTGCCGCGGCGCACCGCCAGCGACCGCACCGTGTCGTCGGTCACGTCGATCTGCTCCATCAGCAGCTTCTCCATCTCGCCGGCCGGCAGCGTCCGGGCCAGGCCGATCGCGTTGCGGGGCTTGGGCATGTCGGTGCGGTCGTAGAGGCTGGCGAGCAGTGCAGGCCGCTCCTGCGGCGCCACCTGCATCTCGGCCAGGGCCGGCCTCGGCGCATCGCCCTGGGCGTCGGCCGGCAGGCTGCGGCGCTTCTCGATGCGCAGCAGCTGGTCGAGCCGTTCGCGGCGCAGGCCGTCGGCCTCGGTTTCGCGGTGGGCCATGCCGACCACCGTCATCCGCAGGGCCGGCCGCTCGACCAGCGCCTGCGCCACCTTGGCGAGCGACGCCTCGGCCGCGCCGGCGATCTCCGCGCTGCCCGGCGCGAAGGTGACGGTCGCCGCCTCCGACGCATTGCCGCCCAGCGCATTGCTCAGCAGCGAGAACGGGGAGGTGATCGCCCGGGCCACCAGGTTGACCAGGGCCTTGCCGATCACCGGCGCCAGGCTGAACTGCGGGTCGTTGAGCGAGCCCTGGATCGGCAGGTCGAGGTCGATCACGCCGTTGCGGTCGGCCAGCAGCGCCGTCGCCAGCTTGACCGGCAGGCTCGTTTTTGCATCGCCCTGCTGCTCGCCGAAGACCAGCTGGCGCAGCACCAGCGCGTTGGTGGCCGTGAGCAGGCCGTCTGGCTGCACCTTGTAGGCCACGTCGACGTCGAGCTTGCCGCGCTCGATGCCGTGGCCGACGTACTTGATCGCGTAGGGCGACAGCGGCGGCAGCTCCAGGTCGCGCACCTTGCCCTCGATGTCGAGCACCAGCGGCTGGACCAGCGGATTGAGCTTGCCCCTGACTTCGAGCGACGCGGTGCCCTCGACCTTGCCGCGCAGGCCAAGGTCGGCCATCGCCGGGCCGGCGCCTTCGGCCGCGGCGGCCGGCGCCGAGGTGAAGCCCCCGAGCTGGCCGGTCAGCTCGCTCAGGTTGGCCTCGTACGAGGGCCGGATGAACCGGTCGGAGAACAGCACCCGGCCGTTGACGAAGCGCACCGGGCCGACCCGCACCACCGGGGCCGGTTTCTGCGCATCTTTCGGTGCCGTAGCCGGCGCGGTGTCTCGACCTCCTGCTATCTTTTCAGGAGCATCCGCCGCCGGCTTCTTCACCAGGTCGAGCAGGTTGCTGCGGCCGTCGGGGTCGATCGCGATGCGGGCGAAGAAGTCGCTCCAGACCGTGTCGTTCACCGAGACGCGCAGCGCGCTGCCGGGAACCGACGCGACCGACAGGCCGCGCAGCTCCAGGTTGCCCCAGCCGAGCAGAGAGGTGGCGCCGCGCGAGAAGGCGCCGACCGAGAGCGCACCGCCCCGCCGCGACGGCGCGGCCGTCGCCACCCGCGCTTGCGACACCGGCGCGGTGGCCGGCGCGTCGGGCGCGGCGCTCAGGATGCGAACGTTCTCGACGGTGCCGTCGCCGTCGAGCTGCCACTGGGCGCCGGGCGGCGTGGCGGCGAACTTCACCTCGCCGGTGTAGCCCACCTCGGCCCGGGCCACCTGCACGTTGAGCAGGTCGTCGAAGTACGGCTCGAAGGCCTGCAGCGGCACCCGCCGCGCCTCCAGCCGGCCGGCCACGACCAGCGGCGACGGCGCGACGGTGCCGCGGAACCGGGTGCGCCCGTCGGCCGCGGCGGTTCCCCGGCCCCGGTCGGCGGGCGCGGTCTCCTGCGCCTCGCCGATGCGGGCGGAGAGATCGACCGCGACCGGCGCCTCGCCCGGCACCAGCGGCCACCGCAGGCGGCCGGTGCCCAGCTGCAGTTCCGACACGTCGACGGCCACCGACGGGGAGCGGCCCGCGTCGCGGAACTGCAGGGCGCCCTCGTCCAGCGCCAGCTGACCGACGGCGACCGACCAGGGCGTGGCGCTGGCAGCGGACGAGGATGCCGCCGCGCCGGTGCCGCGCACCTCCTTCTCCACCCCGGCCGGGTCGCCCGCCGGCGTGCCGGCCCGGCCCGTATCGGCCGCCACGCGCCAGTCCTCGAACATCCAGTGGCCCCGGGCGTCGCGCGCCAAGCGCAGTCGCGGCGCCGACATGCCGACCTGCGGCAGCGACACGCTGCGCCGCGCGGTGTCGATCCGGGCACCGTCGAGCGTCAGGCGGCGCACGCCGGCCAGCCCCTCGCCGGCGCGTCCGACCAAGGCCAGGTCGGCGATCCGCAGGTTCTTCGCCTCGACCACGGTGCCGGCGGGCGACCACTGCAGCGCCGCCCGGGTGGTGACCGTGCCGGCCACCGTCGGCGCCAGCACGCCGCTCAGGTAGGGGGCGGCCCAGGCGAGCGGGATCGCGCCGCTGTCGATGTCGAGCGCCACCGCGTCGGGGGTCAGCGTCCCGTGCACCGACAGGCGCGCAACGGAGGCGGTGCCTTCGCCGGCACCGGTTGTCCGACCCGAAGCGATGCCCGTCGCGTCGGCCGATGCGGTCAGGCGCGCAGGCTGTTTCATCGGCCAGGCGGCGCCTTGCAGGTCGAGGGCCAGGCCGGTCAGCGCCAGCGCGGCGGCCGGGTCGGTCGTCGCGTCGTGCCAGTCGATGCGGCCCTGCGCGATCCTGAAGTGGGACACGGTGGCGGTCCACGGCGGGGGCGCCGTCCTGCCGATGGACGCGGCCGGGGTTGCGGCTTGTGCGGGCGCGGTCCTGCGGTCGGCGGCGGATGCAGTCGCCGTGGCGGCTCGGCCCGTCCCTGCGATCCGGCCGTCGCTGCCGCAGCGCAGCGTGGCCTGCAGCGCCTGCAGCGTCACCTGTCCGATCGCGACCTCGCGGGCGAAGGGCCGCAGACGGGCGACCTCCACCGCCAGCCGCTCGACCCGCAGCACCTCTTGCCCGTCGGCATCCTGCAGCACCGGGCGGTGCGCGGTGAGTTGGCCACGGATCTCGAGGTTGGCCGGCGTCGGCGCCTCGGCCTGCCGAAAGGAGGCGTGCAGCTCGGCGTCCAGCGTGCCGCCGGCCAGTCGCACCGGCAAGCCGGCGGGCCAGTAGGACAGATAGGGCGCCAGGTCCAGGCCTTCGAATCGCAATGTCGCCTCGCCTTCGCGGGTGGAGGCGAAGGGCGTCGCCTGGGCGGAGCTGTCGAAGCGGCTGCCGTCGAGTGTGAAGGCCAGGCGGGGCTCGGCCGCCGTCTCGCGCTGGGCGGCCAGGCTGCTGAGCAGCGGCAGGCGCAGGCTCAGCTCGCGCACCGCATGGGCGCGGCCGCGGTCGTCGAAATCGATCTCGCCGCCGCGCAGGTCCAGGTCGTGCAGCGAGAAGCGCACCGGCGGCGCGGCCGGGTCGCGCGGTGCGCGTTCCAGCCGCGCTAGGATGTCGTCGATGTCGAAGCCGCCCTCGCCCTTGTGCGCGATGCGCAGCCGGGGCTGCTCGATCCGCAGCGTGCGCACCACCGGTGCCAGATAGCGCACCGACGACCACGCCAGCCGCAGCCGCACCCCGTCGATCCGCAGTTGCGGTGTCACACCGGGTGCCGCCCCCGCCACCGCCAGGTCGTGCATCCGCAGCTCCAGCCGCCAGGGCCGGAAGTCGATCCGGCCGGCCGTCACCGCCCGGCCGAGCCGCTCCGATGCCCGGTGCTCCAACTGGTGGCGCAGCAGGTGCGGCACGCCCCACCAGGCCAGGACCACGAGCAAAGCGAAGGCGGACAGCAGGATGCCGAAAGCGCGCAGATAGCGCAGCGCGCGGTGCGCGGGAGGGATACGGTCTGCGGTCATCGCGGGAGGTCCACGCGGCGGGAATGGATCGGCATCGGGCGAGTGTCGGTCATGCGTAAGAGCGTGCGCGACGCCCGCGGCCTCGGGTTTTCGAGAGGCGCGGGTACCGTTTCGGACGACTCGCGTACCGCGCCACAGGCATCCGGGCCGATCCGCCGCCCGTTGCCCCGGGGCCGTAGGACAAAACCCGGCTTTCATCCGGAAACACTCTTTTCGCCGAGGAAGGTAATGTGTCACCCGCTCACACCCGTTTTCAACAGACATACATAGAATGTAAAACACGTTCTTTATAGTTGACTCGATATATGCAAGGCTCCTAGAATCCGCCCGTTTCCGAAATCGGAACTTCGACCCCGCTGCCGATCCACCGGCTAAGTCGATTCGTTGCCTCACCCTTCCTGCCCCATCGCGGCGGACCTGCACGAATCCGATGGCGACCCAATCCAAACGAGCGACCGTTCTCCTGCGAGACATGCCTGGCATGTGGCGCGCAGGCCGGCCCCCTCGTGTAGAAAGGAAAAGCTAATGACAGCGTCAGGAAAAATAGCCCAGGCCGCGCGGACTTTCGCCGCAGACGTCGCCGAGGGATTTTTCGAAATCACGCACAACGGTTTTGCCCTGATCGGCCTCTTGGTGGCCTTCGCCGCCCTGACGCTGTTCCTTCGGGGAGACCTGCGCCAATCCGGCGAAGCGCAACTGATGGGCTTGCTGCAGGCCCGCCTGGTCGAGCAGGTCGGCCTGCCGATCCAGCGCGATGCGGTTGAACGTGCCACCGCGACCAACCCGCAGGAACTGCCCAAGGCCCAGGCCGCGGTCGCGTTCTGGCTGAGCAAGAAATACCGGGTGGCGCCCGAGCCGATCGGCGCGCTGGTGGCGGAAGCCTTCGAGACCGGTGCCCGCACCAAGCTCGACCCGACGCTGATCCTCGCGATCATGGCCGTGGAATCGGGCTTCAACCCGTTCGCCCAGAGCCCGGTGGGCGCGCAGGGCCTGATGCAGGTCATGACCCGGGTGCACACCGACAAGTACCAGCACTTCGGCGGCCAGCTGGCGGCGTTCGATCCGGTGACCAACCTCCGGGTGGGCGTGAAGGTGCTGCAGGAATGCATCGCCCGTGCCGGCTCGCTGGAGGCCGGCCTGCGCTACTACGTGGGTGCCGCCAACATGGAAGACGACGGCGGCTACGCCGCCAAGGTGCTGGCGGAGCACGGCCGGCTCCACTCGGTGGCGCTGGGCAAGAACGTGCCGGTGACGCCGCCCGCGATCGTGGTGCCGCCGCCGGCCGCCGCGCCCGCCCAGCCGGTCAAGGTCGAGGCCCCGGCCCATGCGCCCGCGGCCCCGGCCGCGGTGCCGAAGCTGGTCGCGCTGGCGACCGACGGGATCGAAACCGTCGACGCCCGTTGATACGGCAGGGTCACCGCCGCGCCACCCCGGCAAGTCCGGTGCGCTAAAATTCGTGGGTACGCGACTGGCGATAGGCGCGGCCCCCGCATGGCGGACAGGCTGCCGCTGACGTGGAATCACCGAAGGGCACGCGCCCTCGACAACCACTGGGAAGCGTACCGCCCCGGATGCCGCAGGCACCTGGGCGTTTCAGCCGTTCGCCTGGGCAGCCCTTCCTGGAACCGTGCACCGCGCACCGCCCAAAGGGACCACGTCTGTCAGGACTGCCACCATGTACCACCGCAACCTGCTCGTCGAGCAAGCCGACCCTGAACTGTTCGCGGCCATCCAGGCCGAGAACGCCCGCCAGGAGCACCACATCGAACTGATCGCCAGCGAGAACTACGCATCTCCGGCGGTGATGTGGGCCCAGGGCACCCAGCTCACCAACAAGTACGCCGAGGGCTATCCCGGCAAGCGCTATTACGGCGGCTGCGAGCATGTCGACGTGGCCGAGCAGCTGGCCATCGACCGGGTCAAGCGGATCTTCGGCGCCGACGCCGCCAACGTACAGCCGCATTGCGGTGCCTCGGCCAACGAAGCCGTCTTCCTCGCCTTCCTGAAGCCGGGCGACACGCTCCTGGGCATGTCGCTGGCCGAGGGCGGCCACCTGACCCACGGCATGCCGCTCAACATGAGCGGCAAGTGGTTCGACGCCGTCTCCTACGGGCTGAACGAAAAGGAAGAGATCGACTACGACGCGATGGAGCGCAAGGCCCACGAGACCAAGCCCAAGCTGATCGTGGCCGGCGCCTCCGCCTACAGCCTGCGCATCGATTTCGCGCGTTTCGCCAAGGTGGCCAAGGACGTCGGCGCGATCTTCATGGTCGACATGGCCCACTACGCCGGCCTGATCGCCGCGGGCGAATACCCCAACCCGGTGCCGCATGCCGACGTGGTGACCTCCACCACCCACAAGAGCCTGCGCGGTCCGCGCGGCGGCATCATCCTGATGAAGGCGCAGCACGAGAAGGCGATCAACAGCGCCATCTTCCCCGGCCTGCAGGGCGGCCCTCTGATGCACGTGATCGCGGCCAAGGCCGTGGCCTTCAAGGAAGCGCTGCAGCCCGAGTTCAAAACCTACCAGCAGCAGGTGGCAAAGAACGCCCGCATCGTCGCCGACACCTTGACCGAGCGCGGCCTGCGCATCGTGAGCGGCCGTACCGAGAGCCACGTGATGCTGGTCGACCTGCGCGCCAAGGGCATCACCGGCAAGGAAGCCGAAGCGGTGCTGGGCAGCGCGCACATGACGATCAACAAGAACGCGATCCCGAACGACCCCGAGAAGCCGATGGTGACCAGCGGCGTGCGCATCGGCACGCCGGCGATGACCACCCGCGGCTTCAAGGACGACGAGGCCCGCGCCACCGCCCACCTGATCGCCGACGTGCTGGACAACCCGCGCGACCCGGCCAACATCGACGCGGTGCGCGCCAAGGTGCACGCCCTGACGAGCCGCTTCCCGGTCTACGGTTGAAGCCTGTTCGCTGCCATCGCCGCCTGCGCGCCGCCCTGCCGTGAAGTGCCCCTTCTGCAACCACCCCGACACCCAGGTGGTGGAGACGCGGGTGGCCGAGGACGGCACCTCGGTGCGGCGGCGGCGCCGGTGCGGCGACTGCGACAAGCGCTTCACCACCTACGAGCGGCCGGACGTCAGCCTGCCGGCACTCGTCAAGAAGGACGGCCGGCGGGTCGACTACCGGCGCGAGAAGCTGCGCGCGTCGATGAACCTGGCGCTGCGCAAGCGCCCGATCGGCGTCGAGCAGGTCGATGCCGCGGTCGAGCGGATCGAGGAAACGCTGCTGGCGCTGGGCCTGCGCGAGCTGCCCTCCAACCGCATCGGCGAACTGGTGATGCGCGAGCTGAAACGGCTCGACAAGGTGGCCTACGTCCGCTTCGCGAGCGTCTACCGCAGCTTCGAGGACATCGACGAGTTCAAGACGCTGGTGGACGAGGTCCGCACCTGAGGCCACCGGCGATGCGCCCGGTCGTCCGTCTGCCGGACTCCGAGACTGGCGCGCTTCCTGCGTCGTACCTCGAATGAATCTCACCACCGTCCGGCACGGGTTGCGGCGCCTCTGGGCGCAGGACACCTTCGTCTACAGCCTGCGTGTGGCCCTGGCGCTCGGCAGCGTGATGGCCGTCTGCCGGAGCGTCGGCCGGATGGATCTGGTGATGCCGGTGCTGCTGGGCGTGATCGCCTGCGCGCTGGCCGAGACCGACGACAGCCTGCGCGGCCGCCTGCGGGCGCTGCTGGTCACGATGGGCTGCTTCGTCGCGGTGGCCTTCGCCGTGCAGGCGCTGGCGGCGCATGTGGTGCTGTTCGGCCTGGCGCTGCCGGCGGCGGCCTTCGTCCTCACCTTGCTGGGCGCGGTGGGCGAACGCTACCGGGCGATCGGCTATGCGACGCTGATCGTGGTGCTCTACACCGCCATCGGCCTGGAGCACTTGGCGGCCAGCGGTATCAGCTTCTGGCACAGGCCGCTGCCGCTGCTGGCGGGCGCCGCCTGGTACGGCGCGATCTCGCTCGTCTGGGCCGGCCTCTTCACGCACCAGCCGGTGCAGCAGAACCTGGCCCTGCTCTTCGACGAACTGGCCGAAGCGCTCTGGATCAAGTCGTCGATGTTCGAGCCGGTGCGCGGCATCGACGTTGTCCGCCGCCGCATCGCGCTGGCGCGCCACAACGGCCGGGTGGTACAGGCGCTCAATACCGCCAAGGAAAGCCTGTTTCGCCGCATCGGCACCGGCGCGGTGGCCGGCGGTCGCATGCGCCGCTACCTGGGCCTGTACTTCATCGCGCAGGACGTGCACGAGCGGGCCAGCTCCTCCCACTACGCCTACGATGAGCTGACAGACACCTTCTTCCACAGCGACGTGATGTTCCGAGGCCAGCGGCTGCTGGCGCTGCAGGGCCGGGCCTGCCTGGAGTTAGCCCGCGCGATCCGGATGCGCGAGCCGTTCGAGAAGCGCCCCGACAGCCTGCAGGCGATGGCCGACCTGCGCGCCGCGATCGACCACCTGCGCCACCGCCCGCCCGTCGACCGGCCCGAGACTCCCGGGCGCACCGCCCGGCTGCTGCGCTCCCTGCAGGCGCTGGCCGACAACCTCGCCGCGCTGGATGCGACGCTCACCAGCGCCGGCCACCCGCCCGCCGAGCACGACGCGCAGCGCGACAGCAGCCTCTTCGACCGCTCGCCCCGCACCGCGCGCGATGCGATCGGCCGGGTGCGCCAGCAGCTGGGCCTGGCGTCGCCGCTGTTCCGGCATGCGGTGCGCCTCTCGCTGGCGCTGGGCGCGGGCTACGCCGCAATGCAGGCGATGCATGTGCAGGAGGGCTGGTGGGTGGTGCTGACCACGCTCTTCGTCTGCCAGCCCGGCTACGGTGCCACACGGCGGCGGATGCTGCAACGGGTGGCCGGCACCTTCGGCGGGCTGGTGGTCGGGTGGATGCTGTTCGGCCTGTTTCACCAGCCACTGGTGCAGGCCATGCTGGCCGTCGTGGCGGGCATCGTCTTCTTCGCCGCGCGGCGCAACCGCTACGCACTGGCCACCGGCGCGATCACCCTGCTGGTGCTGCTCTGCTTCAACCAGATCGGCAACGGCTACGACCTGATCGTGCCGCGTATGGTCGATACCGTCGCTGGTGCGCTGATCGCCGGCGCCGCGGTGTTTCTGGTGCTGCCCGACTGGCAGGGCCGCCGGCTGGAAGCCACCGCGGCCCGCGCGATCGGCTCCAGCGCCCGGTACCTGCAGGCGATTCTGCAGCAGTATGTGGACGGCAAACAGGACGACCTGGCCTACCGGCTGGCGCGCCGCAATGCGCACAATGCCGATGCCGCGCTCTCGTCTGCCCTGGTGCAGATGCTGCAGGAGCCAGGATTCCTGCACCGCAACGGCGAGGCGGCGATCCGCTTCATGGTGCTGTCGCACACGCTGCTGAACTACCTGTCGGCGCTGGGGGCGCACCGCGGCGCGGTGTCGGCCCACGGCCGCGATCCGTTGCTGGAACAGGCAGGAGCCTATCTATTGCAGACGCTGGAAGAGGTGGCGTCGCAATTGCTCGCACACCGCGCGCCCGAGGCGGTGTCCCCCGAGGCACTGGCGATGGCCGCCGCGCTGGAAGCGCAGGACGGCGTCCATGGCGTGGGCGTGCAGCAGATACAGATGGCCTTGATCGTCCGCATGGTGGAGCCTCTGCGGGCGGGCGCGGCCCGCCTGATCGAGCGCCCCGCGGCGGTCGGAGACGCGCCCCATGCCGTCCTGCCAGCGCACGCGGACGGGGAATCGAACCGGTTTCGAAAAACCACGCCGTGAGCGCCGGCTCCGCGCAGCCCCGCTGCGCTCGATGGTGCACGGCATGACACGAGTCGGCGTCTGCGCCGCGCATGCCCGCTTGACCGGATCGAGGTTCGTCCCAGGAGGCGCATGGGCGTACGATTCCTGACCGACGCGCCGCCGTGAAACGCAGGCATTGCTGCGGTCGGCACGGTCCGGGACACTTGGTACCTCGGTGCCTCCTACTGAAAACTGCGACTCCATGAATCTTCGGTTTGTAGAAGCCTTCCACTGGGCCGTGACGTTGAAAAGCGTAACGGGTGCGGCCGAGAAACTCCACCTGACGCAGTCGGCCATATCCAGTCGCATCTCCGCGCTGGAGCACGAACTCAACGTGCTGCTGCTCGACCGCAGCAACAAGCATTTCCGCCTGACCGCCGCAGGTCAGCGCTTTCACTTGCACGCTAAGAATTTGCTGGAAATGCACATGCATATCCGGGCCGACATGGGGCAGGATCCGACGCACAAGGCCGTGCTTAGGGTGGGAGCGATCGAATCCGTAGTCCATAGCTGGCTCACGGACTGGGTGGAGCACATGCGACTGACCCATCCGGACTTCGCACTCGAACTCACGGTCGAAACCAGCCCGGTGTTGATCGAGAGGCTGCAGCGCGGCAAACAGGACATGGTGTTCGCCGCACTGCCCGCCATCGGGCACGGCATGCGTTCGAAGGCGGTGGCGGCCATGCCGATCTGCTTCGTCGGCCACAAGGATCTGCACCTGCGGCAAAACTATCGCCTGCAGGATTTGCTCGCACTCGACCTGATGACCTTCCAGCGCGGCTCACAGCCCTACCTGACGCTGACCGAGCTTTTCCGGAAAGCGGGCGGTCCCTTGCCGCGGGTGCACGCCATTTCGTCCATCTCGGCGATGGTGCAACTCGTAGAGGCGGGTTTCGGTGTGGCCATGCTGCCGCAGCAGGTCGTCGAGTCACTGGCTGGTCGATTTCCCATCCGCTCACTCCCTTGCGATGTTCTGGTCGAGCCCCTGCAGATCCACGCGAGTTATTGCGAAGACCCCTCGTCGTCCTTGCCCGAAGCGGCATTGAAGTCCGCATTGGTGCATGCGATGCACGCACCGCGTGCATCGAAAAAATCGATGTCTTGAACAAGAAATTTTGCGTTGGCCTGATGAGTCACAGAATTTTCACAATACGGGCTCTCACCCACCACCATGTCCACTGGCATCGGAAACGCCGAAGCCCCCCCACCCCACCGCCACCATCCAAGTCCGGGATCGTATGGCGCCCCTGGTGCGACGCCCTCGACCGATCCGATGCGACACCGGTTCGCCACTTCCGAGCCCCGCCCCACAACCATTCACACCAAGACTAAAGACATGCCTTCGACGATCGTCAAACCCTCCTCCCCCGCAGCCGGTGGTGCTCCGGCCGCAAGCCACTGGATCAGCACACTCAACACCAACGAGAAGCGCACGCTGACGGCATCGTTCACCGGCTACGCGGTCGACTCCTTCGACTACTACACACTGCCGCTGGTCACGCCGATCCTGTTGTCGCTGTGGGGCATGAGCAAGACCGAGGTGGGCCTGATCGGCACGTCCACCCTGGTGGCATCCGCGCTCGGCGGATGGGCGGCGGGCGTGCTGGCCGACAGGTACGGTCGCGTGCGGATACTGCAGTTCACCATCCTGATCTTCACGGTCTTCACCTTCATGTGCGGGTTGGCGCAAACCCCTGAACAACTGCTGATCGGGCGCACACTGCAAGGTCTGGGTTTCGGCGGCGAATGGGCCGTGGGATCCGTGCTCATCGCCGAGACGATCCGACCGGCGCACCGCGGCAAGGCGGTAGGGCTGGTGCAAAGCAGTTGGGCCGTGGGCTGGGGTGCTGCGGTGCTGATGTCCGTCCTGCTATTCACCCATATTCCGCCGGAGTATTCGTGGCGCGCGATGTTCATGCTGGGATTGCTGCCGGCACTGCTGATCATCTTCATCCGCCGCTCGCTCCGCGAGCCTGACATCTACCTGCGCAGCCGTGCAGCCGTGGCACGGGGAGAACGCAGCGGCAACTTTCTTGCGATCTTCAAACCCGGCGTGCTGCGTGTCACGGTGCTGGCCAGCTTGCTGTTCACCGGTATGCAAGGCGGCTATTACGCCATCGGCGTGTGGCTGCCCACTTTTCTGAAGAACGAGCGCCATCTGACAGTACTGGGTTCGGGTGGCTACCAGTTCATGTTCATCGTCGGCTCCTTCATGGGCTACCTCTGCGGTGCCTACCTCTCGGACGCGTTGGGCCGACGTCGCACCTTCATGTTGTTTGCCGCCTGTGCCGGCGTACTCGTGTATGCGTACACGCTTCTACCGATCACCGACAGCGTGATGCTGATACTGGGCTTTCCGCTGGGCTTTTTCATGTCCGGAATGTTCAGCGGAGCGGGTGCTTTCCTGTCCGAACTGTTTTCCAACGAACTGCGCGGCTCCGGACAAGGTTTTTGCTACAACTTCGGCCGCGGGATCGGAGCCACTTTTCCTACCTTGGTGGGCGTGTTGAGCGACCACATGCATCTGTCGCTGGGCACCTCCATCGGTATCTGCGCAGCAACGGCCTACGCTATCGTGGTGGTGGTGGCCATGTGCCTGCCGGAGACGCGCGGACGTGACCTGAACCGCAACTGAAAACCGAACCGCAGGTCCGGTTCCCTCTATCGCCCGTCAGATGAAATCCGGCGACCGTTCGGTGTAGGTGTACTGCCCGTTGTGCGTCGCGCCCAACTGGCCATTGACCCCCAGCGTCATACCGACGCTCCGGGTGTTGAGGGCAATAACGTAGCGGGATTCCTGATTGCCAGGTTCGCGCAATAGCTGGTCCGCTTCGGCACGCGCTGCCGCGGCTTGCACGGCATCACCACGCGCACCATCGAGATGGGCCTGGGCCCGTAACGCGGTGTCGCTATCGTCGTAGTCGCCAAGCTCGTACCAATCGGCGAATTTCATCGTCATATCCTGGCGCGTCGCGTGCCGTCCGACGAACTGACCGAGCGCGGCCATCTGCTTGCCGCGTTCGCGCGCCGCATCCTCCGCATGCCTGCCGGGATAGAACTTCTTGTTCATGTCCTCGACGTTGCTTTCCAGCCGCGCACCGTAGGCTTTGTAGAAATCGTTCGGTCGGTCGTAGCTGGTCGAAAGGTAGCTCGTGGGCAGAGTCTTGTGATTGCGCGAGATGCGCACCGTCGCTTCGGCGACCCCCTTGCGCCGAACGTCGACCGCACCTTGCGCCAGCGGCGAGACGCTGACGACGGCATCCAGCGTCCCCACGCTGCCGGCCTGCTCCCAGTCGTTGGCCTGGCCAAGCAGCATAGCCAATGCACCCGTGGCACGGTCCACGACGTGCTCGTGTCGTGTTTCCCTGTCCACCCGATACGAGCCGGTGAGGTCTTTCTGATGCATCACGCTGGTCCGGACATCGTGAAAGAGCTTCGTCGGTGCGAGGCCGACAACCACGGGCCCCTTGCTTACGCCGGCGCCGGCGGCAACCTCCAAGGTCGGCCCCATCTCGAGCGACTGCTCGACTTTATAGCGGTTGATCGACAGCGAAGGACCGAATTCCTGAAGTGCAAGATTGATAAGATCCGGAAGACCGCCCGTGCTGCGGTCTTCCGGGTTGCCCGGCAACCTGTAGGGGCCGCCTTGCGGATCGGCAACACCATTTAGCAGCAGAAACAGGCGCGCCTTCTTGTCGGCAAGCTGCTGGTCGTTGGCAAGTCCGCCCGACCGGTCGCGTGGAAAGTTCCAGTTCACGCCTTCTTCAGAGGCCAGCTTCCACACATGCGATGCGCTGACACCCACGGCCACCGAACCTCCGACGGGACCAGCGCTGCCCTTTATGCCCGCCAAACCGCCAGCGCCCAGACTCATGCGCACGAAGGTCTGCACACGCATCACGATGCCGCTTCGCTCCGCCGCGTTTCTGGATTCGAAGCTCACGCGGCGCGTGTGCTGGACACCCGCATCCACATGACAACGGAAGAATCCGAGCAGGACGCCACAGATTCTCTGCATGACGCTACCGGTGTTGAAGCCCGAATTGCCACCATGCTCCAGCGTGAAACTCGATGCGAGCTCTTCGCCGCTGTTGTCGCCCGCATGCTTGCCGCGGATCATTTCGGCGATAACGAGGCAGGCATCTTTGTGCGACTTGCCTTCCAGCGAAACGATCTCCGGCTCGGGTGCCTCGTTCCTCGCCACACGGGCATAGCTGCTCGCGAACCGCGCCCAATCGGGTTCGCCGAACGCGGCTTCGCCCGGCTCCAGCTCCATAGCCGCTGCTTCGTCGCGCGGCCCCCCGACGTCGGCGGCCCAGTCCAGCAGACATTGCGGCGTCAGTGGCCTGTTCTGCGCAGTGCCGGTCCAGCTCGCTTCGCCGCCTTCCTCGACGTCCGACGCGTCGGGGGGCGCGGACCCGGCGTCGGCCAGCAGGGCATCGACGGCGGCCGTGATGTCTTGCGGCCAGCGCGGCGGGGAGCCCGCCGCCCCGTCGGCAGGCCGAATGCAGTCCAGCACGGCGGCACGGGCGGCGTCGATCCTATCAGGGGGTATCGCGCGCGAAAGGTTATAGCGTGTGAACAGCGGACCGACCTCCCCCCTGGCCTCGGAGAGCAAGGACCTGCGGACAAGATTACGCAAGGTCGTCAAGCCCTCCACCTCATCAGGACGGACTGCCGATGCAGGGATCGGATGCTTCCGCGTCGGCAAGGGCGAACCTCCCGGTCCGCCCCGCTGGTCGAGTGCCTGCTCGAGCGTACCGATCATGTCCTTCATGGCGCGGCCGTGGTGGATGCCGTTGTTGTGCGACAGGGTCATCCTCGCATCCATGCCCTGCGGCGACACCACCTTGTTGACGACCAGATACGGGCTCTTGCCCCTGTGGGTCAAAGCGAGTTTGAACGCGGCGCGCCGGCCCCGGGGTGCCCGGGCCCGGTCCATCCATGTGCGACCTTTGCGGGTACGCGCCATGATGTAATGCTCGTCGCTCTGAGAGCCGTCTGCATTGGTCGCCTGCCCGCTGGCCAGACCGTTGAGCACGCGGTAGGCGGCGAACGCGCATCCGTGCACTTCGGTGACTGCCGGATCGAGCATGTCGTGTACCGCGAGCAACGCCTTCTCGTACAGGTTCAGACGCACGGCAGAACTTCCGCCCGCGTCCTCGTGCAGCGGCAGGGCGGCACCGGCCCGTCCCGGCCACACATCTTTCTTTCGCGCTACCGCACCGTCGCGATGCGCTTGCCTGCGCGATTCGTCGATGCATGCGGCAAGCCGCTCCATCGCGTAGATGCTGTGCGGATCGACCGCCGTACCGCCGATCTCCCGGGCCGCGATCAGGTAGCAGAGCACGCCGTCGCGCTGCTGGGCATTCCATGGCGCACGGCGCGCACCGCCCTCACCCGCATTGCCGTTCAAGGCGCCGTCCGTGACCTTGTCGAGCAGGTCGATGGCCTTGCCCGGGACGAGTGCGACGAGCGCTGCGGCGAACGCCCACGCCAGCCGCGCCTCGTCCGTCGGCGGCGACGACGACGGGTGCGCCAGCGCTTCCACCAGCCGCAGCTCGCACAAGCCGGCGAGGCAGGCCGCGGCCTCGGACATGTCCAGAGGATGCGCCTGCATCAGCGCCCCGCTCAGAAGATGGAGCTCGGGAGAGGTCAAACCACCCGATCGCGCGATGTCGGTGAGCGAATCGGCGAGTGCCGTGCGTTCATAGGGTTGTGCATCCGGATAAGCGCCGGCAAGCATGGCCTGCAGATCGGGCGCCTGCTTGAGCGCGCGCAGGCGCGGTCCTTCGACCGCCAACGCCGTTGCAGTACGTGCAGCGCCGCTCATTTTCGACGGCATCGACGGCACGGCGTCGCCGTCGCTGCGCACGTGACGCCCCACGGTAGGCCGTGCGGACACATCGGTGCGATGGAAAGGATTGAAGAGCTTCGTCTTGGCGTACGCGGCCACGCCGATGCCCTTGTCGTAGCGATCCTGCCGCCCTGCCGGAGTGTTGATCGGCCGCAGCAGACCCTTCAGTTTTCTCACGATATCGCGCTGCCTCGGCGCTGCCGGTGGCGGAGATGCGACTGCAATCTCGCCCGGCTGCGCACGAGCCGGCCGCCGTGACAACATCAGAAGGCCGCGCTCTGGCGTGGGCGGAACCGTCGATCGGACGGGCGGCGGGGACGGGTCGGCCGCAGGGCCCTCGTCGATCCGAATACCGGTATTGGAGGTTCTCGGTTCTATCATCGTCATGGCTGGGCCTTTCGTTTCCTATCGTGTAGCGCAGAACCCCATCGGGATGCCGCGCTGCTTGCGCGGTTTCCAGAGGCTCCGACGAATTCTCAAAGGCACGCATGAGGGCAGCCGTGCCCTGGCGAAACGTCGTATGCAAACGCGACACCCTTCGTTTGCATGCTCCGCACTTCGGACTTCACCGCATGGCAAGGCGGCCAAGCTCTGAGCATGGAGGTCCCCAACTCAAGAAAATACAGAACCATGTCCCCACTAGACTCAACGGGTGCTCACCAAAGTGTCCATGACCTCGTCCAGCAATTCGAGAGCGCAGCCGCGGCGGATGCACGCGGCAGGGCGGCTCCGCGATCCCAACCAGCCGGGCAAGCCGACGTAGCGGAACGGCCGATGTCGCTGCGTCTGGCCGAAATTTCCCCGGCGCCGCGCGGCCGCAGCGTACTACCGCTGCAATCGCCCAATGTCGACGCGCTGCTGCATTCGTACGTGGGTCGGGGCATCGACAAGTTCAAGGCCGAGGGAGCGGTGGCGAACATCGCCGCTGCGCTCGACGACAAGAAGCATGTGATGTTGCTCACCGGATTCTCCGTCGCGCCGCAGATGCCCGAAACGGACGGTATGGCGACGGCCGTCCTGGGCAGTGCGCTCAAGGCAGCGGGCATGCTCGTCACTTTCGTCACCGACACCACCAACGATCCGATACTGAAAGCCGCCGTCAACGAGGTCGATCCCGAGATGGCGGCCTATGGGAAATTCGTCGAGTTCGATCCGCCGCATGGTGCCCCGGCAGAGGCCGCGGCCAACAAACTGTTGGACAAACTTCACCCCGATGCGGTGGTCGCTGTCGAGCTGCCGGGCCGCTCGCAGGACATCAAGGAAGATGGCACGCATGTCTACCGGAACATGCGGGGCGTGGACATCAGCCCCTTCAACGGGCCGGTGGACCAGCTGCTCGTCGAGGCGAACAAGAGAGACGGAATATTCACCGCAGGCGTCGGCGACGGCGGCAACGAGGCGGGCGTGATCGGCCAGAACATTCCGCAGGCGCTGGACGGCAGCAACATGGCCAACACGGTGCCGGCGGACATCACCCTCACGGCCTGGAACTCCAACCTGGGCGCAATGGCGATCGGCGCAGCAGTGCTGCAGAGGCACGGCAGACTCGACAAAATGCCCCCGCCGGACGCCTACGTTCGCGCGATGGAAGCGACGATGGCGGCAGGTGCGGTAGACGGCGTGACCCGCGGTCGGATTCCGAACGAAAAGATCGGCGACAGCAATTCCGGCGTCGACGGTTTTCATCTGGAAGCGCACGCGGGCGATCTGCGCAAACTCGTGGCAGCGATCGCCCGAGACATCCCGGCAGGCGTCGTGCAAGTCGAAAAGGAAAACCCGTTCATCATCGTGGGAACCGATTCCAGCGACGGCGGATTGATCGGCGGCAAGAACCTGATGGGTTTCCTGGAACATCGCTACCACACGCCGGCAGTGCTTGTATCCGTTCTGGACCATGGAAACGCGCCCTACGGCGAACATACCCGCGCAAGTCTTGTCGTACATGCGGGAAGGATGGAACAGACCGCACTGCTCGTCGGCGACCTGACCGCCACGATCTGCAACACGCAGGCGACCACCCTGCCAGAGTCGCTCCACATTCCTCCCAACGCCCTCGGCGATGCAGGTGCGTCCCGACGCGAACAGCGCACGGTGAACCTGGTCGATGTGACGGCGCGCGCCATCGTCGAATCGGGCGGTACGCATCCGGTGCTGCTGTCCACACAAGGCACCAAGGACAGCGGTGCCTATCCCAGAAAAATCAGGGAATATTCCGACGGCAAGATCGATCCTGGCATGGTGGCTTGTCCCGAGTGGGCCCCCCTCGTGAACGACCGAACGCATGAAAGCGACGACCCGGAGGACAAAGCTTACGTAGAACGGTCGGTAAGCAAGATCGTCGATGAACTCAAAGAGATGCACGACGCCGGAAAAATCACCTCTTTGTACCTCTGCTGCACGCACTACCCCGCATTGAAGTCGCACATCCAGGCGGAGCTCAATGCGCAAGGGTTGGGCGACGTGAAATTGATCGATCCCATCGAATCGCTCGCAGAGGCGGTGATGCAGAGGCTCGACGAGATCGGAGGCGAGATCGATCGAAGCAAGCGCACGGTCTCCAACGACCCGATCGTGTTGACGACCGCGCTCGACTTGAGCAAAGTTCAGGTTGCGGCAGAGCACATCCTGCGCAACCGCAATCCAAGCGCGCCGATACCGAAAGTCTCCGTTCTGAGCCTACCCTCTTTCGGACACGACATCGACCTGCGCCTGCTCACGCAAGAGCTCTTCCCGCACAACGAGAGCTCGGTGAAGATCGAGGAAAGCGCCGACGACGAGCCCGACGCCGACGCGCCCCTGCCATTCGCCGGCCTCTCGCCACAAGTCGATGCCGATGCCGATGCCGAATCGTCCGGCAGCACGCAAACCCTTCACTGACCGAATCGAAAGAGAACGACATGGGTACTCAAAAATTCGCCTCCGTACTGAAGGAATTCAGCCAGCTCGTGGGTTTCGAGGAATTCGACGCACTCGCCAAGGGTGCGAAACTCAAGATCGACGATTACGTCGTCAGCTTCATCCCCGGCGCAGGCGACGACGAGGATAACTTGCGTGTATACGTCGACCTGGGGCCGCTGGTGGGCGATGCCGCCGAGGGCTTGCGCACCTTGATGGAGCTCAACTTCATGCTGAGCGCAGCCGGCAGACTGGTGGTGTGTACGCATCCGACAACGCACAACGTGTTCCTGATCTTTCGCTATGCGCTCGACCAGAACGCTTCGGGACAGGCGCTGCTCGATACGACGCTGCGTTCCATCTCGGAATTGGGCTACGAGGTGCAGACGCTCGCCGCCTGAACGGTCGAACACACGGGTCGCGCGTCGGCAGGTGCTGCTGCGCGCGAGATGCGGGCTGCTGTACCGCAGCCCGCCGTCAGGTGCCGGCGGGCTGCCCGGCCGCACGGCGGTGGACGGTGCAGCGCGTGCCGTCCTTTTCCGCAGTGGCTACAAAGGCGATGCTTTCGAATCGGGGGCGGCGGGCGCCACGTCGCCGCACTGCGCCCGGTGGCGCAGGGCATGGTCGATCAGCACCAGCGCCAGCAGCGCTTCTGCGATGGGCGTCGCCCGGATGCCGACGCAGGGGTCGTGCCGGCCCTTGGTGACCACCTCGACCGGGCGGCCGTCCACGTCGATCGAGGCACGGGGGCTGACGATCGAGCTGGTGGGCTTGATGGCGATCTGCACCTCGATGTCCTGCCCGCTGCTGATGCCGCCCAGGATGCCGCCGGCGTTGTTGGTCTCGAAGCCCTCGGGCGTGATCGAGTCGCCGTGCAGCGTTCCGCGCTGAGCCACGCTGGCGAAGCCGGCGCCGATCTCCACGCCCTTGACCGCATTGAGGCCCATCATCGCGAAGGCGATGTCGGCATCGAGCTTGTCGTAGAGCGGCTCGCCCAGGCCCACCGGCACGTTCTGCGCCGTGACCCGCAGCCGAGCGCCGCAGGAGTCGCCGGCCTTGCGCAGCGCGTCCATGTAGGCATCCAGCGCCGACACGTCGGCCACCGGGGCGAAGAACGGGTTCTCGCGCACGTGGCGCCAGTCCTCGAAGGCGATCGGCAGCTCGCCGACCTGGCTCATATGGCCGCGTACCACGACGCCGTATTTCTCCTTGAGCCACTTCTTGGCGACGGCGCCGGCGGCCACGGTGGGTGCCGTCAGCCGGGCCGACGACCGGCCGCCGCCGCGCGGGTCGCGGATGCCGTATTTGTGCCAGTAGGTGTAGTCGGCATGGCCCGGCCGGAAGCTGCGGGCGATGGCGGAGTAGTCCTTGCTGCGCTGGTCGGCGTTGCGGATCAGCAGCGCGATCGGGGTGCCGGTGGTCTTGCCCTCGTAGACGCCCGAGAGGATCTCGACCGCGTCGGGCTCGTTGCGCTGGGTGACGTGCCGGCTGGTGCCGGGGCGGCGCAGGTCCAGGTCGGGCTGGATGTCCGACTCCGACAGCGCCATGCCGGGCGGGCAGCCGTCGATCACGCAGCCGATGGCCGGGCCGTGCGATTCACCGAAATTGGTGACCGCGAAAAGAGTACCGAAGGTGTTGCCGCTCATGGGCGGCGATTATCCTCGACCGGCCCGACCGCCTTGCGGCCCGATGCCGTGGCCGGGTCGCAGGGCGCAGTGCCTCAGCCCGCCTCCAGCCGGGGCGTGGTCCGCTCGTCCGGCACAGGCCGCGGACGGGCCGCGGCGGCCGCGGTGTCGAGCTGGAAGACACCGACCATCTGCGCCATGTGCGCGGCCTGGTCGCGCAGCGCCTGGGCGGCGGCCGTGGCCTGCTCCACCAAGGCGGCGTTCTGCTGGGTCATGCCGTCGAGGTGGGCCACCGCCTGGTTCACCTCGCCGATGCCCGAGGCCTGCGAAGCGGTCGCGCCGACGATCTCGTCCATGATGCGGCTGACCCGCGAGATCGCCTGGACGATCTCGCCCATGGTGCCGCCGGCGGCCTGCACCAGCGAGGCACCCGTCTCGACCTTGCTGCCGGACACGCCCAGCAGGCCCTTGATCTCCTTGGCCGCGGTGGCGCTGCGCTGCGCCAGGCCGCGCACTTCGGATGCCACCACCGCGAAGCCGCGGCCCTGCTCGCCGGCACGGGCGGCTTCCACCGCCGCGTTGAGCGCCAGGATGTTGGTCTGGAACGCTATGCCGTCGATCACGCCGATGATGTCGTGCACCTTGCGGGACGATTCGGTGATCGCCTGCATCGTGTCGACCACGTCCTTCATCACCTTTCCGCCGCGCTCGGCCGCCTCGGAAGCGGAGCCGGCCAGGCCCTGCGCCTGGCGGGCGGCCTGGGCGTTCTGCGCCACGGTGCCGGTAAGGTGCTCCATGGACGCGGCGGTCTCCTCCAGGCTGCTGGCGGTCTGCTCGGTGCGGATGCTCAGGTCCTGGTTGCCGGAGGCGATCTCCTGCGACGCCGTCGCCACGCTGTCGGTGGCGCCGCGCACCCCACCCACCACCTGGGCCAGGAAGGCGTTCATCTGCACCAGGGAGCGCTGCAGTTCGCCGAACTCGTCGCGCCGGGCGGTGGTGGCCTTCTGCGTCAGGTCGCCGCCGGCGATGGCCTGGGCCAGCCGCAGCGAGCGGGCCAGCGGATCGCGGATCGAGCGCACCAGCAACGCCGCCACGCCCATGCCCAGCACGATCACCACCAGGCCCCAGGCCCCACCCAGCAGCGCCAGGCGTCGGCCGGTGGTAGCGGCCTCGGCGCTCACTTCGTCGGTGCGCTCGCCGCGCAGGGCTATGTAGCGCTGGATCCCGGCCAGATAGGCCCTGGCCGCGGGCTGGTAGTCGCTCTGCAGCTTGGCGCTGACGACCGCGCCGTCGCCGCTCTCCTGCGCCTCCATCAGCACCGCGGTCTTGGTGCGCAGCACCTCGACCAGGGCGCCGATGCTGGCGAGCTGCGCCTTGGCCGCGTCCGAATCCTCCGCCGCGGCCAGGTCCTGCCGCAGCTTGACGATGGCGGCGGCGGAGCGGGTCTGCTCGTCCTTGAACAGGTCGGCCACCGACGGGTCGGCGCTCAGCGCGCCGGCCATGGTCTTGGCGATGCTGGTCTCGGCCATGCCGTGCCACTGGACCGCGCTGGCGGTGAGAGCGTGCTGGCGGGCGGTCAGGTCGGCCGCCTGGGCATGGCCGACGTCGGAGCGCCAGTAGGTGGCGGCCGCGATGCCCAGCATGGCGACCAGCAGCAGCAGGATCGCGCCCCATACCTTTCGGGCGACCGGCATGTTTTCGAGGAAATTCAAAAGAGTCATTTGGCGGAAATAAGGGCCGGGGTGCCTCGCTGCCGTCGCACCTGCAAGAGCCATACCCACGCAGTCATGACCGGCGGGAATGTGGCAGCGGACGGCAGCGGCGGCGTCGGGCGCCTCAGATGTTGTCTTCGGTGCCTTCGGGCCAGTCGCGGATGTAGGCCTTGAGCATCTTGTTCTCGAAGTTCTGGCTGTCCACCACGGCCTTGGCGACGTCGTAGAGGCTGATCACGCCCATCAGCATCCGCTGGTTCATGACCGGCATGTAGCGGGCATGACGGTCGAGCATCATGCGGCGCACTTCGTCGAGTTCGGTCTCGGAGGTGCAGGTGAGCGGATGGTCGTCCATCGCGGTGCGCACCACGGTGGTCCCTATGGCGCCGCCGTTCTTCTCGAGCGTCTGGATCACCTCGCGGAAAGTGAGCATGCCGATCAAGTCGCCGTGCTCCATCACCACCAGCGAGCCGATGTCGCGCTCGGACATGATGGAGACCGCCGCGGCCAGCGGTTCCTCGGGCGTGACGGTGTAGAGGGTGTTGCCCTTGACACGCAGGATGTCGCTGACTTTCATGGGGTGTCTCCGTGGGGTGGCGCGGATTGAATATAGCCCACAATCGTCCGGATTTCGTTCCCGACAGGCCGCCTGCAAGGAGCCCGGACCCACGAGACAGACGTGCCCGGCTATTCCGATCCCGGCTTCGACACGCTCGCGCTGCATGCGGCTGCCTCGCCCGACCCCGTCACCGGGGGGCGCGCCGTGCCGATCCACCTCACCACCTCCTTCGTCCTCGAATCCGGCGACCATGCCGCGGCGCTCTTCAACCTCGAGCGCGCCGGCCACGTCTACTCGCGGATCAGCAACCCGACCAACGCGGTGCTGGAGCAGCGGGTGGCAGCGCTCGAGGGCGGCATCGGCGCGATCGCCACCGCCAGCGGCCAGGCGGTGCTGCACCTGTCGGTGGCCACGCTGATGGGCGCGGGCAGCCACATCGTCGCCTCCGCCGCGCTCTACGGCGGCTCGCAGAACCTGCTGCACTACACTATGCGGCCCCTCGGCATCGACACCACCTTCGTCACGCCCGGCGACATCGACGGCTGGCGCGCCGCGGTGCGGCCCACCACGAGGCTGTTCTTCGGCGAGACGGTGGGCAACCCCGGCCTGGACGTGCTCGACATCCCCACGGTGAGCGCCATCGCCCACGAGGCGGGCGTGCCGCAGCTGGTCGACTCCACCCTCACCTCGCCCTGCCTGGTCGAGCCCTTCGACCTGGGGGCCGATCCGGTCTACCACTCGGCGACCCAGTTCCTCTCGGGGCACGGCACGGTGATGGGCGGCATCGTGGTGGATGGCGGCAGCTTCGACTGGGAGGCGTCGGGCAGGTTCCCGGAGCTGACCGCGGCCTACAACGGCTTCCAGGGCATGACCTTCAGCGAGGAATCGACCGTAGGCGCTTAAGAGCGGCTAACACAACCCTTCTGGCGTCGTTGCCGCACCTTGTCGTACTACTCGTACTGTCTGCGATGCGGCGCCTAGCCAGAACCGCTTCGCTGGGTTGTGTTAGCCGCTCTTAATTGCTGCGGGCCCGGCGCGAGGGCCTGCGCGATTTCGGCGCCTGCATGAGCCCGCACACCGCCTGGCTGATCCTGCAGGGCATCGAGACGCTGCCGCTGCGGATGGAGCGGCACATGTCCAACACGCGGAGGATCGTCGAATTCCTGGCGGCGCATCCGCGGCACCGCCGATGGCGATGGCGATGGCGATGGCGATGGCGATGGCGAATGCTACTTAATCTATAGCACGTCGCCGAGGTACAGCGCCGACAGGCGGCCTTTTTGCCAGAGACCGTCGAGCGTGCGGGCCTGGGGCAGCAGCAGCCGCTCGACCAGCGGGGCCAGCAGCGTGCGATCCGGGTCGGCCAGCAGCACGGTGCGCGAGGGCGTGTCTTCGCACTGCTCGTGCAGCTGGCCCGTCCAGTCGAGGGAGGCCAGGGTTTCCAGCACCGGCTCCAGCTGCAGCGTGTCCACGCCCAGGGCCGCCGCCAGCTGCACCGTGGTGCGGCCGTGCAGCCCGGCGCGCTGCGCGGCCTGCAGCCGCTGCAGCACCTCGATCGCCAGCTGGAACTGCCAGCCGTGCGAGGCCGCCCGGCGCGACACGCCGGCCAGCAGGCTCGGCAGGTAGGCGGTGATCACAGCGCCCAGCAGCACGATCACCCAGGCCACGTAGATCCAGATCAAGAGGATGGGCAAGGTGGCGAAGGCGCCGTACAGCACCGAATACGTCGGCACCGCGCCCAGGTACAGGCCCAGCACCCGCTTGGCCAGCTCGATACCGGTCGCGACGAAGACCCCGCCGATCCAGGCGTGCGCCCACTTCACCCGCTGGTTGGGCACGTAGTGGTAGAGCGCCGCCATGCCGCCGGCCATCAGCAGGAACTCCATCGAATCGAGCAGCAGCCGCAGCGCGCCCGGTACCGCGTCGACCACGCCGCGCGAGGCGGTGATCACGAACGAGGTGGTCGACAGGCTCACCCCCAGCGCCAGCGGGCCGAGGGTGGTGGCGGCCCAGTAGATCAGCACCCGCTGGCCCAGCGGCCGCGGCCGGCGCACCCGCCAGATGGCGTTGAGCCGGTAGTCGATCGTCAGGATCAGCGCCAGCGCGGTGATCAGCAAAAAGGACAGCCCCACGCCGCCCAGCCGGCTCGCTTTGCTGGCGAACTGGGTCAGGTAGCCGAGCACCTGCCGGGCGATGCTTTCGGGCACCAGGCTCACGACCAGCCAGCGCTGCAGTTGCTCCTGCACCTGGTTGAACATCGGAAACGCGGTGAAGACCGCCAGCGCCACGGTGAAGAAGGGCACCAGCGCCAGCATCGTGGTGAAGGTGAGGCTGCTGGCGGTGAGCGCCAGCTGGTCCTCGCGGAATCGTTCCCGCAGGGTGAGCGCGGTGATGCGCCAGGGGAAGTGCGACAGGTCCAGCAGCAGCCGCTCCAGCCGCGGTCCCCAGCGGTCGGGCAGCCAGGAGGGGAACGGAGACCGGGGCACGCGCGACATGGCCGGTATGATGCCATCGCCTATGTCCGCGCCGCTTGCCACGCCCTCCGTTTCCGTGGGCCCCGTGCGCGCCGAACTATCGGTGTGCCTCACCCGCTGGCTCGCGACCGGCAGCCTGCTTGGGCTGATCGTGCTCTCCCTGGCTTGGGAGCTGTGGCTGGCCCCGGCGCGGCCCGGCGGCTCCTGGCTGGCGCTGAAGGCGCTGCCGCTCTGCCTGCCGCTGGTGGGGCTGCTCAAGCACCGGATGTACACCTACCGCTGGGTCAGCCTGCTGGTCTGGCTCTATTTCACCGAAGGGGTGGTGCGCGCCTGGAGCGACCGGCCGCCCGGCAACGGGCTGGCACTGGTCGAGGTGCTGCTCTGCCTGGTGCTGTTCACCGCCTGCGCGATGCATGTGCGGCTGCGCCTGCGCCACGCCAGGGCCGCGGCGCTGGCCGCACCCGCGGCCTAGCCCCTCGGGCGGCGACGCCGACCCCCGATTCGGTTCCTCCCTCGACTGACGACTCTCCGGACGACGACCACCATGACCACCGCCACCACGCCCTTCCTCGAAGCGCTCCGCCAGATCGTCGGCGACGCCCATGTCCTGACCGAGGGCGACCTGAGCGCCTGGGAGCAGGACTGGAGGAAGCGCGTCCCCGGCAAGGCGCTGGCCGTGGTGCGCCCCGGCAGCACCGCCGAGGTGGCGGCGGTGGTGAAGGCCTGCGCCGCCGCCGGCACCGCCATCGTGCCGCAGGGTGGCAACACCGGCCTGGTGGTCGGATCGACCCCCGACCGCAGCGGCACCGAGGTGCTGCTGAGCCTGACACGGCTGAACGCGGTGCGCGGCCTGGACGCCGGCAACCTCACCATGACGGTCGAGGCCGGCTGCATCCTGCAGACCCTGCAGGACACCGCGGACAAGGCCGGCCTGCTGTTCCCGCTGAGCCTGGCGGCCGAAGGCAGCTGCACCATCGGCGGCAACCTGGCCGCCAATGCCGGCGGCACCCAGGTGGTGCGCTACGGCAACGCCCGCGAGCTGTGCCTGGGCCTGGAAGTGGTCACCGCCCAGGGCGAGGTGTGGGACGGCCTGAGCGGCCTGCGCAAGGACAACACCGGCTACGACCTGCGCGACCTGTTCGTCGGCAGCGAAGGCACGCTGGGCATCATCACCGCGGCCACGCTCAAGCTCTATCCCCAGCCCGCCGCATCGCTCACCGCCTGGGCCGCCGTGCCCTCGCTGGAGCAGGCGGTAGCGCTGCTGGGCCTGGCCCACAAGCAACTGGGCGCCGGCCTGACCGGCTTCGAGGTGATGGGCCAGTTCGCGCTGGGCCTGGTCGGCAAGCACATGCCGCAACTGCGCGTCCCTTTCCTGGGCGACGACACCGCGCCCTACTGCGTGCTGCTGGAGAACGCCGACAGCGAATCCGAAGACCACGCCCGCCAGCGCTTCGAGCAGATGCTGGAGATCGCCTTCGAACAGGGCCTGGTCGGCGACGCGGTGGTGGCCGAGAACATCGCCCAGGCCCGCCAGCTCTGGCACATCCGCGAGAGCATTCCGCTGGCCCAGGCCGAGGAAGGCCTGAACGTGAAGCACGACGTGTCGATCCCTGTCTCGCGCATCCCGGAGTTCGTCGCCGCCACCGACGCCCTGCTGCAGCGGGAAATCCCCGGCGTGCGGCTGGTCAATTTCGGCCACCTGGGCGACGGCAACCTGCACTACAACGTGCAGGCCCCGGCCGAGGGCGATGCCAGGGCCTTCCTGCACGACCACGAACATGCGATCAACGCGATGGTCTACCGCTCGGTCGCCGCCTTCGACGGATCGTTCTCGGCCGAGCACGGCGTCGGCGCGCTGAAGGTCGAGGAGCTGGAGGAATACAAGTCGCCGGTGGCGCTCGGCATGATGCGGGCGATCAAGCGGGCGCTGGACCCGCAGAACATCCTCAACCCGGGGCGCGTGCTGCGGGCCGCGGGCGCGACCCCGGTCGCGCATTCGGCATAATGCTATTATTTTTATAGCTATAGGCCGGCATCGCACGCCGGCTACAGGCACCTTTCATTCGAAATTCGGCCCGCCGCCGCGCCGTCGGCCGGCGCGGCGGCATCCGGTGCTTACGCCGTCTCCAGCACCTGCACCGGCTGCGCCACCGGGGCGGGCGTGCGGATCAGGTGGTCGAAGGCGCTCAGCGCGGCCTTGGCGCCGTCGCCGGCGGCGATGATGATCTGCTTGTAGGGCACGGTGGTCGCGTCGCCCGCGGCGAACACGCCGGACACCGAGGTCTGGCCCTT
The DNA here is from genome assembly GCF_003217575.1 of Xylophilus ampelinus. Lineage (GTDB taxonomy): Bacteria > Pseudomonadota > Gammaproteobacteria > Burkholderiales > Burkholderiaceae_C > Xylophilus > Xylophilus ampelinus. Next base: position 124,965 of record NZ_QJTC01000010.1, read on the forward strand.
GGCATCGACCACGATCTCGCCGTGCTTCGACAGCTCGACCGTGCCCTTCAACCAGTCGGTGTTGGGCACCAGGCCGATCTGCACGAACACGCCTTCGAGCGCCACCGTGTGCACCTCGCCCGACACCCGGCTCTTGTAGATCAGGCCGTCGACCTTCTGGCCGTCGCCGGTCACCTCGGTCGTCTGAGCCGAGACGACCACCGTCACGTTGGCCAGGCTGCGCAGCTTGCGCTGCAGCACCTCGTCGGCCCGCAGCTGCTCGCCGAACTCGACCAGCGTCACATGGCCGACGATGCCGGCCAGGTCGATCGCCGCCTCGACGCCCGAGTTGCCGCCGCCGATCACCGCGACGCGCTTGCCCTTGAACAGCGGGCCGTCGCAGTGCGGGCAGTAGGCCACGCCCTTGTTCTTGTACTCGGCCTCGCCGGGCACGCCGATGGTGCGCCAGCGGGCACCGGTCGAGATGATCAGCGAGCGGGTTTTCAGCGACGCGCCGCTGGCGAGCTTCACCTCGATCAGCTCGCCGGGGACCAGCGATTCGGCGCGCTGCAGATTCATGATGTCCACGTCGTAGTGCTTGACATGCTCTTCCAGCGCGATCGCGAACTTCGGCCCCTCTGTCTCCTTGATCGAGATGAAATTCTCGATGCCCAAAGTGTCGAGCACCTGACCGCCGAATCGCTCGGCCGCCACGCCGGTGCGGATGCCCTTGCGGGCCGCATACACCGCCGCCGCCGCGCCGGCCGGGCCGCCGCCGACCACCAGCACGTCGTACGGTGCGCGGGCCGAGATCTTCTCGGCCGCACGGGCCACCGCGCCGGTGTCGACCTTGGCGAGGATCTCTTCCAGCTCCATACGGCCCTGGCCGAAGGTGGTGCCGTTGAGGTAGATGGTGGGCACCGACATGATCTGGCGCGCCTCGACCTCGTCCTGGAACAGCGAGCCCTCGATCGCCGTGTGCCTGATGTTGGGGTTGAGGACCGCCATCAGGTTGAGCGCCTGCACCACGTCCGGGCAGTTCTGGCACGAGAGGGAGAAGTACGTCTCGAAATGGAAGTCACCCTGCAGCGCCTTCACCTGCTCGATCGTGTCCTGCGCCGCCTTCGACGGATGGCCGCCCACCTGCAGCAGTGCCAGCACCAGCGAGGTGAACTCGTGCCCCAGCGGAATGCCGGCGAAGCGCAGGCCGGTGTCGACGCCGGGGTTGGTGATCAGGAACGACGGCTTGCGCTCGCCGTCGTCGGTGCGGGTCACCACCGTGATCTTGTCGGTGAGCGAGACGATGTCGTCGAGCAGGCCCTTGAGGTCGCCGGACGCCTTGCCGTCGTCGAGGGAGGCGACGATCTCGATCGGCCTGGTCACCCGCTGCAGGTAGGCCTTGAGTTGGGTCTTGAGGTTGGCATCCAGCATGATAGTTTCTCTCTACTTATTCAGTCTTATCGATAGGTTACGTTCGCTCGCGGAAAAAAAAGCCCGGGCGCACCCGGGCTTCTGGCGCGCTCGGACGATCAGATCTTGCCGACCAGGTCGAGCGACGGTGCCAGGGTGGCTTCGCCCTCCTCCCACTTGGCGGGGCAGACTTCGCCGGGGTGGGCGGCCACGTATTGGGCTGCCTTGACCTTGCGCAGCAGATCGGCGGCATTGCGGCCGATGCCTTCGGCGGTGATTTCCACGGCCTGGATCACACCTTGCGGGTCGATGATGTAGGTGCCGCGGTTGGCCAGGCCTTCGTCTTCGCGCAGGACTTCGAAGTTGCGGCTGATGGTGCCGGTCGGGTCGCCGATCATCGTGTACTGGATCTTGGCGATCGTGTCCGACGCGTCGTGCCAGGCCTTGTGCACGAAGTGGGTGTCGGTGGAGACCGAGAAGATCTCGACGCCCATTTTCTGGAATTCGGTGTAGTGGTCGGCCACGTCGCCCAGTTCGGTCGGGCACACGAAGGTGAAGTCTGCCGGGTAGAAGAAGAAGACGGCCCACTTGCCCTTCACGTCGGCGTCGGAGACTTCGATGAACTTGCCGTTCTTGAAAGCGCTGGCTTTGAAGGGCTTGATGGCGGTGTTGATCACGGACATTTGAAATTCCCTGTTCGGATGGTCGTTGAAAAGAAAGAGCTTAGACGGTTTGCTGCGTCGCACCATGAATTGCGCATATCCAGACGATTGAACGAATCTATGCTGGAGCCGTCGGGGCAAGGCCGGAGCCTGTGCCGGCCCGCTGCTGCGCCGGACCGCCGCCAGCGCGCCGGCCCTCGGTCAGGAGCCATGCGCGAAAGGCGGCGAACGCGGGGGGTTCGAGCCTGTCGGGCCGGTAGCAAAGGTAGTGGCCCTGGTCGATGCTCACCGGTGCACCACATGGGCTCAGGAGAGAACCCTCGCGCAGTTCGTCTTCCACCAGCAGACGCGGAACCAGCCCGATGCCCAGTCCGTTCAAGGCCGCCTGGATCAGCGCCGAGTACTGCGCGAACCGCGGACCGGCGACCGCCTGCGCTTCGGGCACGCCGTGCCGGCCCGCCCAATGGCGCCAGGCGGTCGGCGCGCCTTCGTGGTGCAGCAGCGTGTGGCCCAGCAGATCGGACGGCTCCACGATGCGGTGGCGATCCCGCACCAGCGCACGGGCCGCGATCAGCACGAATTCGCGGCCTGCGATGTACTCGGACACCACCCCTGGCCAGCTGCCTGCGCCGTAGCGGATTGCGGCGTCGACACCCGGCGGGATACCGTCGGTCGGCTCGAGGTGCCGGCTGAAGCTCAGGGTCACCTGCCGGCTCTCCTGGCGGAAGGCCGGCAGCCGCGGGATCAGCCACTGGGTGAGGAAGGTCGGTACGCTGGCCAGCGTCAGCACGCCGGCCCCGGCATGGCCGGAGCGCGCCTCGAACGTGGCGGTCTCGATCGCGCGCAAGCCGCTGGCGATCTTCTGCCAGTAGACGCGGCCCTGGGGCGTGAGCTGCACGCCGCGACCGTTCTTCTGGATCAGCTTGCGCCCCAGGAAGGTCTCGAGGCCGGCGATCTGCTTGCTGACTGCGCTCACGGTGATGCACAGCGCGCCCGCCGCCAGCGTGATGCTGTCGTGGCGTGCCACGGCGTCGAAGGCCAGCAGTTCCTGGATCGTGGGGCAGTCGCGCTTCATGCCGCGATCATCCTTCGAAACATGAAACGCCGATGAAAAACACTTTCCGAATGCTCAATCGATTTCAACCCGTACTCATCTTTTCCGCCGCCGTCCCTTCGTAGAATTCGGCCTGCGCCCAACACCCGGACCGCGACACTTGCGCATCTGGAAACCATGGCGTGTTCTACCCGATCGGAGGCATTACGTGATTCGCGGCGTCGCCCTGTTCTACGGGCTGTACCTGGTGCTGCCGATCGCGCTGCTGCTGGTGGGCAGCCTCGGCAACAACTGGACCAATTCGCTGCTGCCGACCGGCCTGACCGGCCGCTGGTATGCGGAGTTGTGGCAGGACCCGTCCTTCCGCAAGTCCTTCGCCAGCAGCCTGGTGGTGGCCGCGAGCGCCTGCACCATCAACACCCTGTTGGCCCCTCCGCTGGCCTATGCGCTCTACCACGGCGCGCGTCGCGGCGGCGGTCTGGCGGCGCGCCTCGTCAGCGCGATGCCGATCGCGGTACCCACGATCACGCTGGGCTTCGGCTACATGATCGTCTTCAACACCGACACCCTGCCCTGGCTCGGCACCCTGCCGCTGCTGATCGCGGCACATGCGGTCTATACCCTACCCTACCTCACCCATGCGCTGCTGACCGACCTGCGGCACCTGGGCCTGGAGCGGCTCGAACAGGCCGCCGCCACCCTGGGCGCGTCCGGCTGGCAGCAGTTCACCAGCATCGTGCTGCCGAGCCTGCGGCAGAGCCTGGTCAGCGGCCTGGTGATGGTGGCGGCGCTGTCGGTCGGCGAGTTCGGCCTGTCGAACCTGCTCGCCGGATTCCAGAACCGCACCTATCCGGTGGTGCTGCTGCAGGCCTTCTACGGGGCCACCGGCCTGGCCTGCGCGGCCACTGTCGTCCTCCTGCTGCTCGCGGGGGCGGCGGCGCTGCTGTCCTCGTCCGCCGCTCGGGCTCGGCCATGATCCGCCCACCCATGCTCGCGAAACAGGCGCGCATCGCGGCGTGCCGCACCGAGGTTCCCGCATGAGTCTCGTCCTGGACCACGTCAGTTATCGCTATGCGGGCAGCGCGCACGGCCTGCACGACATCTCGCTCGACGTGCGGACGGGCGAGTTGGTGGCGGTGATCGGGCCCAGCGGCTCGGGCAAATCGACGCTGCTCAAGCTGGTCTCGGGGCTGGAGACCGGCCACACCGGCCGCATCGCGCTCGACGGCCAGGACCTGGCGCGGGTACCGGTGCACCTGCGCCATATCGGCATGGTGTTCCAGAGCTATGCGCTGTTTCCGCACATGAGCGTGCAGGACAACGTGGCCTACGGGCTGATGCTGCGCAAGATGCCGGCCACGGAGCGCCGCCGCCGCGCGCAGGAACTGCTCGACCTGGTGGGCCTGGGCAGCCATGCGCAGCGCGCGGTGGCGCAACTCTCGGGCGGCCAGCAGCAGCGCGTTGCGCTGGCCCGCGCGCTGGCGATCGACCCGCGCGCGCTGCTGCTCGACGAGCCGCTTTCGGCGCTCGACGCCAGCGTGCGCGGCCACCTGCGCGACCAGATCCGCGCGATCCAGCAGCGCTTCGACGCCACCACGCTGCTGGTCACGCACGACCAGGAAGAGGCGCTCACGATGGCCGACCGCGTGGCCGTGCTGCAGGACGGGCGGCTGCTGCAGATCGCCGCCCTGCGGGAACTCTACGAGAACCCGGCCTGCCGCGCGGTGGCGCAGTTCGTCGGCCTATCGACCCTGCTGCCGGCCACCGTGCGCGGCCCGGGACGGATCGACCTCGGCTTCGCGGAGCTGGCAGCGCCGACCGGCGCGCGACCGCCGGGCACCGCGGTGCATGCCCTGGTCCGGCCGGAGCACATACAGGCCGATCCGCCGCCGGGCAGCACCAACCGCCTCGCGGGTCGGGCCGGCGCCCAGCGCTACCTGGGTGCGGTGACCCGCTACGACTTCGACGTGCCCGGCGGCACCCAGCCCTTCCTGGCGGAATCGCCCCAGCCGGCGCGCGAGTCCATCGGCATCGCGCCCGCGCACATCCGGCTGCTCGACAGCTGACGCGCCGGCGCCCACGCACCGTTTTTCCCCGACGATCCGATCCATCCCACCCAGGAGATTGCATGCACCGTAGACATCTGATCCAGGCCGCCGGCGCACTGCCGCTGGCATCGCTGGCCGCCCGAACCGCCTTCGCCTTCGACGGCGCCGAGCTGTACGCGGGCGAGAAGACGCTCTATGCCGAAGCGCAGAAGGAAGGCCTTTGCGTGTCCTTCGACACCGGGCCGGAATGGGCCAACTGGAAGTCGCTGTTCCGCGACTTCAAGAAGCGCTATCCCGAGATCGAACTCACCTACAACGATCTCGGCTCGGCCGCGACCGTGGTGGCGCTCGACAAGATGCGGCGCCGGCCCCAGGCCGACACCGCCTACTATTTCGCCGCCTCGGCCGTCGACGCCGTCAGGAAAGACCTGGTGGCGCCGTTCAAGCCGGTCAACTTCGACAAGCTGGCGCCGGTGTTTCGCGAAGCCGAAGGCCGCTGGTTCACCATCCACACGCTCAACATCGCGTTCCTGGTGAACCGCAAGCTGGTGAAGAACGTGCCTGCCGGCTGGGCCGATCTGCTCAAGCCCGAGTTCAAAAGCAGCGTGGTCTACCTCGATCCGCGCTCCACCGGCATCGGCCAGGTGCTGACCTTCGCCGCGGCCTATGCCAACAGCGGCGACGTGGACAACGTCAAGCCCGGCACCGACTACCTCGGCAGACTGCACGCCGCCGGCAGCGTGCTGCGGGTGGAGGGCACCACGCCGTACGCCAAGTTCCTCAAGGGCGAGATTCCGGTCTGGATCAGCTACGAGAACGACGGTCTCAAGGCCAAGCATGTCGACGGCATGGGCGATGCGGTCGAGGTGGTGATCCCCCGGGAAGCGAGCGTGGCCGCGCCCTATGCGATCAGCCTGGTGAAGAACGGGCCCAATCCCAACGCCGGCAAGCTGTGGCTCAACTTCATCATGAGCGAGGCGGGGCAGTCGCTTTTCGCCCAGGGGTTCGTGCGGCCGGCGGTGCCCGGCACGCCGCTTTCGGCCGACGTGGCCGCCAGAATGCCGGCCGCGCCGCAGATCCGTCCCCTCGACGTGGTCAAGGCGTCCGAGCGCAAGGCCGAGATCGACCGGCTCTGGGCCCAGGCCACGGTGGGCAGGTAGACGATGCGGCGTTTCGGTGCCTGGCCGGCCTGGGCCTTTATGGCCCTGTTCTTCGCGGCGCCGCTGGCCGCGCTGCTGCCGGAGGCTTTCTCCGGCGGCGGCAGCGCCTTCGGGCGGCTGTTCGGCCAGCCGCTGTTCCTGGGCGCGCTGCGCAACACGCTGCTGCTGGGCCTGGCCGCCGGCACCGTGTCGGCGGCGGTGGGCACCTGCATCGCCATCGAGCTGGCGCGGCAGCCCGCCCACCGGCGCCAGTGGATGATGACGCTGCTCGGCCTGCCGCTGGCCTTCTCGGGTCTGGTGATCGCCTACGGCTTCATTCTGGCGTTCGGCCGCGCCGGATTCGTGACGCAGCTGCTGGCCGGCCTGGGCGCCGATCCCGCCGTCGTCGGCAGCTGGATCTACGGCGTGACGGGCCTCGGCGTCGCCTATGCCTATTACCTGATTCCGCGGGTGGCGCTGTCGCTCTACCCGGTGTTCGCCAACCTGGACCCGCGGCCGTCGCTGGCGGCGCGTACGCTGGGCGCGTCGCGGGCGCGCGCCTTCCGGGACACGGTGGTGCCGGAGGTGCTGCCGTCGGTGCTGGCCAGCGCCTGCGCGGTCGCGGCTCTGGCGATGGGCACCTACGGCACCGCCCTTGCGCTGGTCGGGACGCAGCTGAATATTCTGCCGCTGATGCTGCTGGCGCAGGTCGGCGATGGAGGATCGGATTTTCCGGTGGCATCGGCACTGTCGCTGGTGCTGATGGTGGTGTGCGTGGTGGTGATGGGAGTGGGCGATGTCTTTACACGTGGACGTGAGCGCGGTGCCGTCGGCGCCGGTCGTTGAGGCGCTGGCGCGCCTTGCGGAGCGGCAGCGCGGCGCGACGCGCCACCGCCAGCCGGTCGCGATGATCGGCCCCGGCGATGGCGGTCCGCGGGAATGCGCGGCCGCGCGCACCGTGGCGACGCATCTGGCCCGCGCGGGCATGGCCGTCATCTGCGGCGGCCGCGGCGGAGTGATGGCCGCCGCCGCACAAGGCGCGACCGAGGCCGGCGGCATCGCGATCGGCATCCTGCCCGAGGAGGACGACCGCAACGCCAACCCCTGGCTGAGCGTCGCCGTGCCCACGGGCATGGGCGAGATGCGCAATGCGGTCATCGCCCGCAGCGGCGTCTGTCTGGTGGCCATCGGTGGCGGAATGGGTACGCTGTCGGAAATGGCGCTGGGCCTGAAATGGGGCAAGCCGGTGTTCGTGATGTACGGCGACGTGGCCCTCCCCGGCGCGGTGAAGGCCGCGCGCACGGACGAACTGTTGGGCCGCATCGCCGAATGCCTGCTGCGCTGAGTCCGCGAGCGAATACGAACACCTATCAGCCTCACCCGTAGGCACACCGGTACAACAGGGAGATTCGTTGTCGGCAACAGGGACAAGCCCGACAATTCGCCCGGTTCGACAACCCATAACAGCAGGGGAACCACCATGCAAGGCGACGCTCGGGTCATCCATCACCTCCAGGCCCAGCTCAAGAACGAGCTGACCGCGATCAACCAGTACTTCCTGCACTACCGCATGCTGAAGCACTGGGGTTTCGACAAACTCGCCAAGAAGGAATACTCGGAATCCATCGGCGAGATGAAGCATGCCGACTGGCTGATGGACCGCATTTTCATGCTCGACGGCCTGCCGAACCTGCAGGACCTGGGCAAGCTGACCATCGGCGAGGACGTGCCCGAGATCCTGCGCGCCGACCTGGGCCTGGAGCGCGGCGCCCAGGCCACCATCAAGGAAGGCATGGCCCACTGCGAGACGGTGCGCGACTACGTCTCACGCGACCTGCTGCAGAAGATCCTCGACGACACCGAAGAGCACATCGACTTCCTGGAAACCCAGATCGACCTGTCCGAGAAAGTCGGCATCCAGAACTACCTGCAGTCGCAGATGGGCGAGATCGAGTAAGGCGACCGGTAGCGGTCCGCCCGCGCGACCCCGACCGGATCGACGCGTGGGAGCGGCAGCTGCGGGCGCTGTGGCCGCGCGGCCAGCGTGGTCGGCGCACGCCCGCTATTCGAATGAAAACGGCCTGCAGCCGGTGCAGACCATCGACCAAATGCTATAGATTTAATAGCATTTAGTGGAAGGGCCCGGCCCTTGGCCGGGCCGTGGTGGCGAAAGACCGGCATACCCGGCGCACCCGGCTCGCGAAGAAGGCGCCTGCGCCGCGGGTCGGCACCTCGTGGGCCGGCGGGTGCTTCTGCAGCGCGACCACGATCGCCGACATGTCCATGTCGCCCCGCAGCAGCGGCCCCCCGCCCCGCCGCCGGCACGAAACGCCGCCGCCGCCTACAATCGCGCCGCCCCGGCCGCCGCAGGGCGCGTACCCGCTTTCTCGTCGTCGACGGGCGGGCCGCGTGCCGTGCGCCCGCCGTGGCGGCGCGTGGTCGCCCTGGCGCTGGTCCATTTCCCCGTGCGATTTTTCTGGAACCTCCATGCGTCAGACCGACACCTCCGTCGCCAACATCCGCTCGGCCACCTCGTTTTCCGGCTCCGGCAGCCAAGGCGGCGTTTCCGCGCCGCGCATCGCGTACATCCAGGCCAACTGGCACGCAGACATCGTCGGCCGCGCCCACCAGTCGTTCATGGCCGAGACGGCCTCCCGCGGCGTGCCGGCCTCCGCCGTGCGATTGTTCGACGTGCCCGGCGCCTTCGAAATCCCGCTGCACGCACAGGCGCTGGCCCGCAGCGGCCGCTTCGACGCGGTCGTCGCCTGCGCCCTGGTGGTCGACGGCGGCATCTACCGCCACGACTTCGTCGCCACCGCGGTGACCGACGCCCTGATGCGGGTGCAGCTCGACCACGGCGTGCCGGTCTTCTCGGCGGTGCTCACCCCCCACCATTTCCACGATCATGCCGAGCACCGCGAGTTCTTCCGCGCGCACTTCGCCGTCAAGGGCAAGGAAGTGGCCGACGCCTGCCTGCGCACCCTGGACGCGCTGCGCGGCCTGCCCGCCCCGGCCCAGTCCTGATGCGGATTTATATCAAGCAGATGGTGAACCGGCGGCCTCGACACACCCGCCGCCACCCCGCCCGGCCGCGCTCGCGCGACGCGGAACGCTCCGGGCAGGCGAGGCTCGACACGGCGAGCGCCGGGTTCGCGCGGCACGACCTGTCGGACGCGCGCGTCGACCGGATCGCCGGGCAGGCGGGGAGACCCGGGCTGTCGCTGCGCCGGGCTCCGCGACCGGCTGATGATGGCCGAGGCTCCTTCTTGGCGCTGCGGCTGATGGGTGCGGAGGCGGGATGTCGCCCCCGCGGGCTGCGTCCC
>NZ_QJTC01000011.1 GCF_003217575.1 Xylophilus ampelinus
GCCCGCGGTCCGTACCTCTGTGCGGCCTGGTCTCGCAGATACCTGCGCACCGTATTGCGCGAGCAATCCAACTGCCTCGCGATCGCTCTGACACTCTCGCCCCTTCGGGCCATTACTCTGATCTCCACTGCTTGCTCATGAGTCAACATCAGCAGCCTCACAAAGGCTGCCATCGTGTCCCAGGTGGGTCACTTTTACTTCGGCGCAGTGGGTCAGTTTTACATCGGCGCTAACAACTGCGCCCGACCGGACAGCGCTTCGCTTACCGGCATGCTCCGGATGGACCGCTGCCGCACGCTGCGTGTATCACCCAAAAATTCAGGAGGCCCGCATGGACACGTCGAGCACCGGACCGGGAGTGCGGTCGAACACCCATGGGCTTCCGACACCTCTCCAAGACCTGCCAGGCACGGAGCAGAAACAGGGTCACGCCCAGAAGCGGCCCGCGACCGCGAAACAGCACCGTCCACATCAGCTGAACGACACCGTGCAAGACCGGCCCCCCCAGGACACCACCCCCCCGGGCTTCAGCGCGGTGCGCAGCGGAGAGCGCCAAGTGCGGCTGCACGGCGGCAAGGAGGCCCGCACACGGGGACGCGGTGGCCATGCCGGCGCGGGTGTATCGGGCGATCTGACGGCGGGCGTGCGTGGCGAGGCCGGTGTGGGCTGGGATCCGCAGTCGTTCAGGCGGTCGCCATCGTCTTCATCGCTGACCGCGCCGCTGTTTGCACTGAACGGCAAAGCCACGGCCGGCGCAGGGTTCGAGCAATATGCCCAGGCGGGTCTGCCGCCCCTGCGCCTGGCCAAAGAAACGATCGTGGAGGAACCTCTCGGTCTCGGTCAGAACTCCCATGGTTTCGTCGGTGCCCGTGCGAAGGCCGGCGGCTCTGTGGGTGCGACCCATGCGCAGGCGCACGGGGAGGCCTTTGCCGGCGCCAAGACGGGCGGCCAGACCCAGCTGACCGTGGGCGATCAGCGCTTCAAGGTCAGCGGCGACTTGCAGGCCGGCGTCGGCCTGGACGGTGCCGTGGCCGCAGGTCTCAGGCACACAGCCGAGGGCCGTACCCGGGCACAACTGGAAGGCCGCATCGGTGGTGCTTTGGGAATAGGGGGCTCGGTCGGCGGCGGCGTGGACCTGGATGTGACGCCGGTGGCCAATGCGGTCGGGGCCCTGCCGCGCCATGCCCACAATGGCGCCAAGTCCGTGCAACAGTCATTAGAGCGTGCGGGCAAGGCCCTGGCGCTTGCGACACAGGCCGCCGTCCAAGTGGTCAAGGAATTGGTCACTGCGCCCGTCCGTTTTCTGAAGGCGCTGTTTTCCTGAGTCTGCGGCACCAAAGTGGGCGCAGGAGCAGTGGCTGCTTCGGCCCCCGTCGGCAGACCGCAAAGCGGCATGTGCCGGAATCAGTGCAGACGCCAGCGACGAACCGGCGGCACCTGCCGGCGACGCAGAAGCACCGGCATCGGGTCACGCACGCGAGAGGTCATAGTTCCACCTCAATTCCGTTCCGGACGGAATGTCCTGGCTGGCGAAAAACACCGGCATGCCGAAGTGCCAGCCATGCGACCAACGGGACGGAAACAGGACCCGCTCCAGGTTGTAGCCCGCGGCGGGATGCCCGACCCGCTGGCCCGTGGCGTCGACCTCGAACAGTGTGTTGGTGACCGACATCAGATTCTCGCCATTGACAAACGCAGGCCCGGCCCCGCTGCGCAGGGCCATAAGGTAACGGTCGTCCTGCAACAGGAAGTAGTCGACTTCCCCTAGCAGTTGGCCGCCGTAGACGCCGAGGCAGGTGCCGGCGGGAATGTTGACCGCGGCAAACACGCCACGCTGGCCGATCAAGGCGGCCTCGTGCGGCCCCTGAAGGTCCGCCTGCGTGAGGCAGCGCACGAGCATCCAGCGCCGCTGCACGGCCGCACGAACCCGCTGGCTGCAGCCCGCGTCCACATAGGGCGCGACCTCGGCTATCGACCGCTGGCTGCCGTCGGGCAGGGGCAGGCTGACCGCGTCGGCCGACAGCAGTCGCAGCGATCCATGGTCGGCATCGCGGTAGGGGACGCAGCCGCAGCATGCATCCACATAGTTGCGGCGGGCAATGCGCTCCCGCTCCCGATAGCGGAACACCTTCACCAGCGACACCCAGCCGGACATGGCCGTGCTGACCGTCTGGCCACGCCGCTGCGCCTGCGCAATCGCATTCATGCCCGCCAGGGGCCCGCCGCCCGCCGCCCGGGCCACGAAGCTCGCAGTCGCATCCGGCGAAGTCACGGAATTCACATAGGCGAGCAGTTGATCCTTGAAAGCCAGCAGCTGTCTCATCATGGCCAGGCGTGCCTCGGGTGGGGGCAATTCCCTCCGCAACCGCTCCACCGCCTCACGCATGGCCTGGCTGACGCATTGGGCCTGGTCCGGTCGGTCATCGAGCTGCTCGATCACCGCACGGATATCCAGAGGCTGGGCCGACATGGCGGCGCCCATGATGTCTTCGGCTTTCATGGTGGGCAGGTCCCGTCAAACGAGCTTGGACTGGCTTTCCGCACCATTTTTGAAACCCATGCCCATCCGCTCCGATGACTTGAGTGCCAATGTGCGGGCCGTTGTATTGAAATTCATCCGAATCTGATCCTGGGTCTGTTTGTCTTCCAGTTGATCGTTCTCGAGTTGCTTCTTGCGCAGACCTTCTTCAGGCGAGGAAGTCTCCAGTGCAGGTGCAGGTGCAGGTGCAGGTGCAGGTGCAGGTGCAGGTGCAGGTGCAGGTGCAGGTGCAGGTGCAGGTGCAGGTGCAGGTGCAGGTGCAGGTGCGGATGCAGCAGGAGCAGGAGCAGGTGCTTCAGCATTGGCCGGTGCAGGCATGGACGTCGGTGCGGTCCCGCGGCTCGCCAGACTCACGTTTTGCACTTCGCTCCCCGGTGGCGCCGGGGCACGGCCGAGTTGACTGGCTAGAGCCTGATTACCGCCTGGAGTAGAAAAGCCCCGTAGGGACGGCTCTGCAGGTGCCGGTGTTGCTGCGGGCGACAGCGGCAGGTCGGTCGATGGACTAGTGTTGAGTGAAACGTTTTGAGACATGATGGAAGTGAGGTTGGGTGGACGAAAAATTCGCGGTTGCGATGCCTGGGTGCATCAAGGCGCGGCACCGTCACCGAAGACGGCAAGGCTTATCAGGGTGTAGTCCCCGGCGGGGACGAAAGTGGCACTCAGCGCGGCGGAAACGGGCCCGCCCCGCGACTTCACCTTGCGGGCCACCCATCCGATGGAGGTGAGTTCCTGGGACCATCGCGCCTCCTTCATGCGCTCGAATCCAGCGCCGGCATGGCGCAGGCACCGCACGAGGAGATCGAGTTCAGTGTCCTGAAGGCGGCCCGCCATACGTACGCCTTCCACCCGCGCATAGGCATCTGCCCGGATCTCGAAGGCGTCCGCCAGCAGGGTCTGCCCGTCCGGCGGCGGCGCATCGCGGGCGATCATGCCGCGCATGGCCACACAGTAGCGCGACGGGGGGCCTTCGACCACCGCCGCCTGTTCCACGCGGGTCGGAACACAGCCGCGAGAGGCTTCGGTCATCGTGTGCTGCAGGCGGCAGCCCACAGGGCGGTAGGTACGACCGTCCCATTGCAACTGGGTGATGCGCAGTTCCGACCGCGCGTCGTTGGCAGTCACGCTGATGTCCGGGTATCCCAGGCGGCCCAACGCCTGGGGCTTGGGCGGCGCAACGGCCATGGCCAGCAGCAATGCCCGGTAGCGGCCGCCCTCGTCGGCAAACAGGCCATAAGGGCAATTGCCATCGGCGCACAACTCACGCGTGCCGGAGGCCAGCAGGACCCGGGAGCCACTGGAACCCAGTTCCATCTCCTGCATCAGCACGCGGCCATCGGCCGCTACGCCTTCACGGTGGGCCACGGCTGCCAAGGCCGTGGAGACCTCTGCGGGAATCTTGTCCGGCATTCCGATACGGGGTCCGGCGGCGGGTCGCGGAGCGGATGCGCAAGCGGCCAGCAGCAGCGTGAGGAACAGGAAGGCGAGCCATGCACCTGCTCCTGCGATTGTCCCTGTCCCGTCGAGCGCGCACGTCTGCAAACCTGCATGGGGCGCTCCCCTGGCTCCTGTGATGTTGCGGTGTCCCATCCAGATCTGTGGCCTTTTGGTGATGTAGAAGTGCCAGTCTCCAGAACAGGCTGAACATCCGGGCAACGCTCGCGAAGCGGTGGGCGACGAAGCGAAAGTTAGTCCAGCGTCAGGACGTCGACACTCACTTCTTCCCGACGCCCCCAGGCAAACACCCTCAGCTGCCCGCTGCACTGGAAACCACATTTGCGCAAAACGCGCAGGCTTGCGACGTTGTCGCTCAGCAGATGCGCATGCAGCGGCCGGTGCGGCACGGCCGCCAGCAGCTGCCGCAGTGCGCTGCTTGCCACGCCTTGGCCCCACCAGGCACGTTCGATCCAGTAGCCCACCTCCAGTGCCCCCTGGAAGCGATAACAAGCCACATGACCGGCAAAGCTGTCGTTGGCCAGCACGCCGCGTAGCCAGATGTCCGGCATGGCGAACACGCGCTGCCACGCCGCATCGAAGCCAGGTCGGTCGCCCGGCTCCGGCAGTGTCAGTCCGGCCATGTGGACAGCAACGGGATCGCTGAGATGGGCGAAGACCCGGTCCAGGTCGGCGACGGAGAACGGGCGCAGCGACACCTGCACCGGGACCGTGGCTGACACAGATGCCGACGCTGCCCCCTGCACAGCGGGCTCTCGCTCCAACAACGCACTCATGAATTTCTCGCCACGGAATCTCAGATCAGCCCGCCGTCGCGGATCCCGTCGTGGTCGATGTCCACGCCATGCATGGCGACTTCCATCAGCTGCGCGTTGTGAAGAATCGACAGCGCCTGACGGAGATCCCCGCATTCCCGCTGTTGCAGCAGGCGCAGTTCGTGCTCGGCCGCAATGCCAGCGATCAACGCCTGCAGGTCGTCGCCCGCAGCCGCGAAGATGCCGCGCGTGGGATCGAAGACAGAAAACAGCTCGTCGGATTCCCGTATGCATGCCACCGGACGGGGCAAGGCCCCGCCGGTGAGAAGCAGCAGGTGAAAGGTATGCGCGGAGTTCCGCAGCATGTCCGACATCTCGCGGGCCGCAGCGTCGACTACGGCGGCCTCGGTGCTCAGCAGCAAGTTCAGCCGCAGCGCCAAGTCGCGATCTGCCGCACGGATCACGCCGCCCACCTGCAGCCGGCTACCCAGGTTACGCAAACCCTCCATCAACTCTTGATGGATAACAAGACCCTCCACTATGGCGTGGTTGAGCCGCTGCAAGCGCACGTCAGGATCGCTCGACACCTGGCCCGCCAACAGCCATTCCAGCGCTAGGCTGGCGGAGACCACCGGGGCATCGGACGCATAACGCGGCAACAACTCCGTGATGAGCGACGTTTCGTCGAACACCACATACGGGAAGGCAAGCAGGGTCTCTACGGCGCGGCCCAAAGCCGACCGGTCCGCCGTACCAGTGCCCGCATGACGATGGGTGATCGATTGTGTGTGCCAGGCTCCGGACTCCTCGCCCTGGGCCGGCAGCTGGACCTCCAGACGCGCCACTGGCGACGGCGTACGGGCGTGCCAGTGGCTTTCGCGCGCGGTCAAATCAGCATCCGAATGCCGAGGGTCGGGCATGGTGCCCGGCACCGCCGCAGGGGTTGACACAGCAGCCGACGCACCCAGGCTCGATGGCCGGCGCAATGCAGCCAGACTACCATCGCCCATGGCCAGGGTGCGGTGGCCTCTAGCGACCACCGGGACGGGGTCGCTGAGCTGCGCATCCTGCGACATCTCTAGGACGGGCACACGCACGCGGCGGACGGTAGAAACGGGGATGACCATGAAACTGCCTCTCCACTGATCAACGTGATGCCATTGCACCAAGAACTAATCCCGGGCGCTGCGCAAGAACGATGCGGGTACACGAAACGGAAAGCCTCGCCCCCCTTCACCATCATCCGGTGTAGGGCTTGTAGCCTGCCTTCACCGCGCCCTCGACCACCGCGCCGTGCTGCGCGAGCACGTCGTTCTTCGCCGTGCTCGGATCGACGTTGGACAAATAGATCTTGCACTGCGGCGAATCCGTCCGCACCAACGCCTCGCCCGCGTCTTTGGTGGCGATGTTGTTGAGTGTGACGGTGAGCGGGAAATCCTTGCCACCGTTTTGCCGCACCAACTTGTCGAAGTCCTCGGCGTAGAAGCCGTTGATCGAGATCGAGCCCGGGGCGTTGATCTGAAAGACCTTGTCCGAGGCGTGCAGCGCACCGCCGCCCTCCACCGTCACGTGGCCGGGCTTCTTGAGCGTAAAGGCGTCCTCGCCCACATCGCGCCACCAGACGTTCTTCAGCGCGGCATCGCCATTGGCATGCACGCCGTCGGCGCCCTGCACCTGCACGTTCTGCAGCGTGGCACCCGGCTCCAGCACGAACACCGGCTTCTGCGACTCCGACTGCCCGCCGTCGCCCAGCTCGGGCCCGGCACTGTAGAGCTTGCCGCCGCCATCGAAGGTCTGCCCTGCCTTGACCACGATGGGTTCATGCACCATCACTTGGCCGTTGGGCTGCGAGATGCGCGTGCTCGGCGTGATCTGGGTCGGCGTATTGGTCTTGCCGGTCGGCGACGGGGATGTGCCCGTGGTCGCCGGGGTGCCCTGGTTCTTATCCGGCTTCCCGCCCGGCTGGGTCTCCGCCTTGCTCTTCCCGGACGGTTCGTCCTGGGGCGAAACACGGCGGCCACCGGTCTCATAGCCGTCGTCAACACTGCCATGGTTTTTGTTGCCGACGCCAGGCGCAGTACCGCCCGAGCCGCCGCCACCCGAATCCCCGCCATAGCCGTTGCCGCCGACGCTGCCGTTGCCATAGCTCTGGCCACCGTCGGCACCACCAGCCTCACCCGCGCCACCACCTTCCTGCTGCGTCGGATTGAGCAGGCTATTGAGAAACTGCAGCAACGGGTCCGATGGCTGCTGGGACCCCCCCGAGAACGGATTGCCACCACCATTCTGCTGCGAGAACGCCTGCGACAGCAGGCTGAGCATGACCATCGCCATCATCAGTTGCTGGGCAGTCTGGTCGCCCTGCGTGGGGGACTGGTTCATGCCGTCGACCGAAGATGGGTAGGCGTTGTAACGGCGATAAGGATCGGTGTCCGACTGGCCGATCGCTTCCACTGAATTCATTTTTAACCTCCTCAATGGCGCGGGTTGATAAAGATCGCCAGCTGCAGGATGACTTCAGTCGGCGGCGAATGGGCCGCGAGGGCGAACCGATGTTGCGCGAAACGAATGCCGCACCGGCTGGTCCTCTGCTCGTCTCAACGCGGATTCAACGTTCCGCGGCAAGGATGAAGAACTTGTTCAGTTCCCGCGAAAGATCCACCAGCATGAAATGCCCGCGCAGCTGGGTGAAGTACACACCGATCATGAGACTCAGCAGCACCATCGTCACCGCACCCTTGACCGGCTGCGCCATGCTGTTGGGCTCCAGCTTCTCGGCAGTCTTTGTGAGCAGACCGAATCCCAGGTCGATCAGCAGCAGCGTCAATAGCGCCGGCGCCGAAAGCTGCGCAACCGATAGCATGTACTCCCCCAACCGCATCTGCGCAAAGCGCTCCAGCATCTGTACACCGTCGGGTGACATGCGGGTCAGCGGCCACCAAGTATAGGAGTCGAACAGCATTCCCAGAAAGGCCATCATGCCGCCCAACACGTAGAAGGCCCAGATCGCCATCTCCCCCAGTAGCGAGCCCACCGGAGTGCTCTGGTCGCTGCTGTTGGGGTTGCTCTGCTGGACGTTGTTGTAGCCGGCCAGGTTGTCGATCATCGACCCTACGGCCTCCGCTACCCAGAAGATCATGCCGGCCGCAAAGCCGATCAGCAGCCCCAACAAGGCCTCTTTCAGCACCAGCAGGCCGACGTCGACAATGGAGAGTCGCGCCACCACGTCCGGCGACTGTCCCCAGGCAATGAACAGTCCGATCCACAGCGGCAGCCCGGCACGCACCATGCCTGGCAGTTTCGCTGCGGAGGTCGCGGGCATCACGACCATGGCAGCGATCAGCCGGGCGCTGCACAGGGACAACAGCGCAAAAAGGTTGCGCAGCAGCGTGCCTTGTTCCATCAGCAGCTGGTACGTGTCCATTCCTGACGTCATGGCACGCCCTGCTCTACACCGAGGCCGGACGCCCCCGCTCTGCGCGCCACCGCCGTCTCCTCGGCATCCTCGTCCTGTAGATCCTCCTGTACCCGCGACTCGAGCCGCACCGCCTTGTCAAGTTCGTCGCCGAACATCCGGGCCTGTTGTTGCATCTGCCGCAACTGGCTCCTCGCATTGCGGAGATCCTCACGCACCGTGTTCACGCGCTGCTCATGCACGCTGGTTTCGTGCTCGGCCTGACGCAAATCCTGCTCGCTGGCATCGATCTGCCGTTTGCGCATCAGTGCCAGGTCGGGCGAGAAGCTGCGCCCCTCGCTGTAGAGTTCGAACAGAGCCTGCTGATTCGCCGTGAAAACGCTCCGCCGGCGCGCTTCGGCCGAGCGGGCCTTTTCCAGGCCCGCTTCGCACTCCCGCACCGAAGCCAAAGCTTCGGCCACCACGCTCTCCTGCTTCTCGATGTGCCGCGCCTTGAGGCGCACCAGCAGCCGCCAGGTGGGGATCGCCGCCATCGCCGCCGCTCGCCTCAGTCCCGGGCGACGTCGGCCATGGCACGGACTGAGGCGTCATACCGCCACAGGTCTTCCGTTGCCTGGTTGAGGAAATCGCGCATGCGGGGCTGCTTGTTCACGGCTTCGTCCGCCAGCGCATCGGCGCCGGGAACGTACTCCCCCATCTGCAACAGCATCTCCAGATCGTCGAATTTGGCCATGAGCTGGCGAAAGCGACCAGCGGCATCGCGGTGCCCCTGGCTCACGATCTGCGACATCACGCGGCTGAGGCTGCCCAGCACATCAATCGCGGGGTACTGGTTACGGGCCGCGATCTTGCGAGACAGGATCATGTGGCCGTCCAGGATGCCGCGCACTTCTTCCGAGATGGGGTCGTTGCCGCTCTCGTCCTCGTACAGCACTGTATAGAGCGCGGTGATGGAGCCGGTCGCGCCCATGCCGGCACGCTCCAGCAAGCGCGGGATTTCCGCAAAGACCGACGGCGGGAAGCCCCGCCGTGCCGGCGGCTCGCCCGCAGCCAGGCCGATCTCCCGCTGGGCCCGCGCAAAGCGTGTGAGCGAATCCATCATCAGCAGCACCTTCAGGCCCTGGTCCCGGAAGTACTCGGCGATGGCAGTGGCCGCGTGGGCTGCCTTGGCACGCTCGATGGACGAGCGGTCGGAGGTCGCGCACACCACCACCGACCGGGCCATGCCGGCCTCGCCCAGGATGACCTCGATGAACTCGCGCACCTCGCGACCGCGCTCGCCGATCAGAGCAATGACACTGACGTCGCAGGCCGTGCCGCGCGCCAGCATGCCCATCAGCGTGCTCTTGCCCACCCCGGCGGGCGCGAAGATGCCCATGCGCTGACCTTCGCCCAGCGTCAGCAATGAATCGATGATCTTGACGCCGGTCGCCAGTGGCCGCTCAATCATCTGGCGCGCCATCGGACTGGGCGGCAACGCGAACACGGGCCGCTTCTCCACCGTGGCGATGGGGCCCTTGCCATCGATCGGACGGCCCAGGCTATCGATGACGCGACCCAACACCGCCGGACCCACCGGCACAGAGAGCAGCTCCCCTAGTCCCCGCACCCGGCTGCCCACACCGATACCCAGGATGGATCCGAACGGCGAAAGAATGCTGCGCCCATGGGAGAACCCGACCACCTCTGCAGGCTGCAGCACCGCACCGTCGGCATCCATGACCTCGCACAGTTCGCCCAGCTTGGCGTCCAGGCCGTTCACCCGCATCAGGGTGCCGATCACCTCCACCACCTTGCCGGTGCGACGCACCAGCGGCTGCGCCCGTATCTGCGTGTCCATCAGTGCCG
Organism: Xylophilus ampelinus; assembly: GCF_003217575.1. GTDB lineage: Bacteria > Pseudomonadota > Gammaproteobacteria > Burkholderiales > Burkholderiaceae_C > Xylophilus > Xylophilus ampelinus. The sequence continues at coordinate 10,010 of NZ_QJTC01000011.1, forward strand.
TCAGGCGTTCCAGGGTAGTCACGGAGGATCTCCGGCGTCGGACTCGGCCAAGGCCTCAGCGCCCGGCCCGGCCCGCTCGGAAGACAGCTGCAAACAGGCCTGGGCGATCGCCGCGCGCAGAGCCTCCAACTGAACCTCCAGGCTCGCATCCAGAGAGCCCTGTGCCGAATCGAATAGGCATGCGCCGGGCTTCAGGGTTTCGTCGGCGACCACGTCGATCCGGGCCTCTCGCATGGGGCCGCCCTGGGCGTCGGCCACGGCTTCCGATGCCGCCTCCAGGTCTTCTGGATGCACGCGCAAGGTAGCAGCGCCGGCTTCCTGCAACAGTTCGCCGACCTGCGTCAGTGCCTTGTCGAAGAGGCCCCGCGCGGGCTCGCTACGCAGCACCCGTTCGACGGCCGTTGTCACCAACCGTGCCAGCGCCTCCTGCTGGGCCTCGACGGACGCCGCCTGCGCCAGCGTCTGCTCAAGCCGTCTCGCATGCCAGGCAGCCATAGCATCGGCCTGTGCCTGCCGGCGGGCATCCGCTTCGACCACGGCGACCCGCTCCCGAGCCGTGCCCACGGCGTCTTCAAGAATCTGCGCGGCACGGGCCTGCGCTTCCGCCAGGCAGGCGTCTGCTTCGTTCCGAGCCCGTGTACGCAGTTCGGTTAGCTCGTCATCGATCAGGCGCATGGCCGCATCCACCGCCACAAAGCGCTCGACGTCAGCGGCGCGCAGCCATCCCTGGGGCACGCCGAGCCTGCTGTCATGCAGCGTCAGCCAAATCCACATCGGTGCAGTCTCCTTCCCCGCAAGCAGAGTCGCTCAATGCTGAAACCAGTTATCGACCGATGGCAGGTATTGCAGGCATACCTGCACCGCTTGCGGGCAGGGCCGGATGCGTGAAGTATCCGGACAGGGCGCCCGGGGAAGTCCGAGGCGCACCCAGCGGCGCAGCGCCCGGTTCTTCCAGCGGCCGGCACGCGAAAGCGCCAGATAAGCGTCCAGCGCCCAGGCAGCGGGCGGGCGCTCGGCCACCTGCGGAGCCGCCGCTGCCGCGCCAGTTCCCAACGTCATCAACACCTCATATGCCGGTCCCAGCACCGCCTCCAGCGCCTGTCGGGGCGCACGACGAACGCAGGCGCGAAGCGCGCCGGGCGTCCCGACCAACCCTAGGGCCGCCAGCCGCGCCAGGCGGTCCTCCCTTGACAGCAGGCACCAGCGACCCGGCAGTGCATCGAAATCCGTCAACGCCGGTACCGGTCCGCACACCCGGTGTAACACCGCCACACCCAGCCGGCTTCCCCAGACCGGATCCGCCTGGTCTGCCTCCCCCACGGGCAACAGCCCCTTGGAAATATCCAGCCCGGTGGCCAGCATGGGTGCCCACGACGGATCGACCTGCGCCTGCGGTTGGGCCAGCAGCAGGCCCAACCGCCGGACCATCTCGTCGTAATGGCGCACAGGGCTCATCGGGGCCCAGTCGCCCACGGCAGGCGGCTTGCCAGGGCAGCGGGCAACAGCGACGGCCTGCGCCACAGCACCCAGCCCACGCCGCCCAGCATCAGAAAGGCAAACGCCACCCCGGCGATCCACGGCCATCGGCTAGGGGACGGCAGTGGCAACGCCACGCGTGGCAATTCGCCCTGCACCAGGGTCACCGCCACGTTGTCATAGACCAGACCCTCGACACTGCGCGCCACCATGTTCTTGATGGCCGGCACCAACGCGGACAGGTTGGCGTCCGCCCGATATTTCACGAACACGCTGGCGCTGGACGGTCGTGGCGCCGATGCCAGCGGATCGTTCTGCGGAAGCACGATGTGCACCCGGGCGGTCAGAACGCCGTCCACCTTCAGGATCGTCTCGGACAGTTCCTCGGCCACGCCATGGATGAAACGTACCCGCTCTTCGGTCGGGGTCGAGATCAGTCCTTCCTTCTTGAACAGTTCCCCCAGGTTCGCATGTCGCTCCTCAGGCAGACCGTTGGAGCGAAGCACCTCCATGGCTTGCACCATGGCACCCTCGTCGACCTGCACGCTCCATGTCTTGCCGCCGTCGGGACTTTCCTTCCAGGCCGGCACACCGGCGGTCAGCAAGGCCGCCACCATCTGGTTGGCATCCGCCTCGGCCTGTCGGGTGTAGAGATCGATGCGGCAGCCACTCAGCAACAGCGTCAGAGCGGTCAGGGCCGTCAGAGCGAAGGCACGCAACGCACGGGTGGGATACGACAACCCGGGCCGCGCCGATGGCAGCGACGATCGGACCGTCACGGACCGGGCAGGCCGGGAGGTGGGCGCACCAAGCGCGTGGACAACAGGCATCCGAACCTCATTGGTTCTTCATAAGGGTCTGCAAGCCATTCTTGGCACTTTGCGCGATGTACGAAAACGCGTTGTTCTGGGCCGAGACGTTGACCATCCGGAACATCATCTCGGTGTGCTTCACTGTTGCCTCCTGAGGGTTCAAGGTGGGCGCCTCCAAAGACGCCTTCTGCATGTCGTGCATCAGGTCCTGGTACATGCGCTCGTGCTGGCCGAGGAGGCTGGAAATCACGTTGGGCGCCCCTACCTCCGGCGCCGGCTGCGTGGCCGGATCCTGTGCCAGCAGGTCGGCGAAACGGCCGGCCAGATGGTCGACGGCCGGCGTCGAGGCCTGACTCTGTTGCAGCGAACGCAACACGCCCGGATCCTGAATACCGATGATGGGTGACATGGCCGGAACTCCTCTCTCTAGCCTCAGGCCCGCACAGCGCTGAGTTCAACGGCCGTGCTCTGGCCGGAACTGATCGCCTGCAGGATCATCTCGTTGGCGCCGATGGATTCGGGGTCCACCCGGCCGAGCAGCATGCGCATCAACTCGCGCGCATCACCGGCCTCGGGTTGCGCCAGAACCCGCTCGGCATTGATCGACCAGGTGGGGTCACCGGTGGCGTACTGACAATAGGCGAGTATTGCAGTGCCGAAGGGCCAGTCCCCGCTGCGCTCGATGGCGGCGCGGGCGATGCGCGCGGCCTGCTGCCATTCGCCGCGTAGGATCGCGATCCAAGCATCCAAGAAATCCAGCTGGTCAAGCTTGGGCCGCAGTTGTCGCACGCAGGCAACGATATCTTCTGCATCGTCTAGCAGGTTCTGGCTCATTCCTACCGAGGCGATCTCGACGAGCCCCTGTACGAACTCGCGGCGCTTGACTTGCAACATCAGGTTCATGGACTTCTCCTAGGAACACGCACCGGAGTACCGGCCCCATCCGACCTCGGGAGTTGGCGCGACACAGGCGCTCAAACCGCCAGCCTGGGCTGCAGCATGCCGGGCTGCTGCATGCCGGGCTGCTGTAGCAGGTTCAGCATGTAGGGGTTGACGCCCGTGGACTGCAGGTGGCCCATCAACGCATTCACGAAGGAGCTGCCGTAGGCGCTGTTGGGCGAATACGGACGCACCGGGGTGTTAGTGTTGTAGGCGGTGGAGGAGTTGGGATTTGCCGCCTTCAGTTGTTGCATCAGCGTCTGCACATCCCAGACCGATGCCAGACCATCAGTGTCGGTCTTGCCCTTGGAGGCCTTGACGGCGGACTGCAGCTTGGTGAACAGCGCCGGGTTGCTAGCCAGCGCCTGGCAGGCCATTTTGAGATCGGCCGGCGCCTCGGTGCCGTCAGGGCAGCGTCCACCCTGCGCGATCTGCTGGATGTCCGTCATGCTGATGTTCTTCCCACCCGGAAACAGCTTGGTAGCGTTCTTGCCCAGCGTGGTGACGATGGCGCGTTCGTCGTTGGGCTGACTATATGTCGATGTCGGCGGCAGCGGCCGGTCGTAGGTGGGGACGTAGTTCTGCGAAAAGCCCGGCGCGGTGTTCTGGAGAATGCCCTGGGACGACAAGCCGTTCTGGTCGAGCGGGCGGAACGAGTCGACGGAGGATTGTCGCCGTTGTAGCGATTCGTAGGCATTCATGGCGTTGTACAGGCCGCCCGATAGCTGCATCTGGTCCTGCAACTGCCCGAACAGGTTCTGCAAGGTACCGGTGGAATTGCCCAAGCTACCGGTCTGCGGACCGTACATCCCGCTGTACATGGATGACGCTCCCATGCCCTGACCCATAAGCTGCATAAGCTGGCTGGCCAAGTTCAGCAGTTGGTTGGTGGGTTGCTGCTGCTGTTGATACGGAATGTTGAGTTGGGGAAACTGCAGCAGGTTGCTCCAGGGCGTCGTGCATCCGCATTGGTTCTGAGACTGATCGAGCTGATCGCGCAAAGCCTGGTTCTCGGTCTTGAGATTGGCGATGTCGCGATCGCGATGACGGATCTTGGATCTGAGGTTGCCGATGCCGGGCAGCATGAGGCATTCGCCGGCGACGACGCCGGCACTCGCGGTCAGAACTGGAATCATTTTGAATCTCCGTAAGTTGGGTTGTGGGTTAGGTTTAGATCAGACCCTTCATCGCATCGACCATCGCCTTTGCCGTCTTGCCCATCATTTCGGCAAACGTACGAATGACGGTCAGCATCGCCTGCTGCAAGATCTGCTCGACGGCCTGTGCGTTTTGTGCACCTTCCATCTGCAGACCCTGGTTATTGATACCTGTGAGCTGTGACTGTCCGGAAGACAGATTGCTCATCGAACCACCGGTCACATCCATAACTTCTTCCTTTTCAAGAGTTGGGTGGCCAAGCCACCCGTTGCGATAAGGCGAGTCGGAGCCCGCCGGCCATATAGCAGGTCCGCTTCAATCAGCTCACCAGTTCCGGTTGCCTCTCGAGCAGCTCCAACATGTTGTTAGCGGTATCACGTACGGCGGTGTTTTCGGTGGTGGCCAGCAGGCGTTCGATGGCACGCTTGCCGTCGGCATCCCCGGCCAGCAGCAGCGATATCGCCAGAGCCAGATGCGCCGGCTCGTCGTTCGGGTTCTGGTTCACATATTCGCTAAGGCTGCCCTTGGCGACATCGGTGGCCCCGGAAATGCCGGAAACCACTGCACGGCACACCTGGAACTGCAGCGGCTCCGCCAGCGTGTACTCCACCAAAGAGCAGATTTCGTTGCCGTCTTCCATCTCGCGGTACACCAGTCCCAGCAGGCCGACAGCCATGAGATTGCGATACAGGTTTGTGAAATTGAGTTCCATGAAAAGTCCTCCGGAATAGATTGGGGCGACCGTGGAGTCAGAGAACCAGGGCCACGCCGTGGATGCTCTCCCACACTTGGCGCACTACCCGCTCGGATGCCTGAAACCCGCGCAGCAGCCGGGAGATCAGGTAGCGCTGGCTCTCCTCCTTGGCGGAAGCCAGCATCTTGTCGGTCGCATCGCCGACCGACCGGAAATATTGGACGATGGCGCGCGCCTTGTCGCCTGTCGTGTCTTCGGACAGCGTTTTCTCCAGGTTGGACATGTCGGCAAAGATAGATTGCTCCATTGCGGGTTGGTTCATCTGAGGCTCCTGGGGCTGTGAATGTCGATGCGATCGCTCGCACCGTTCTGGGATAACCCGAGGTCGGAGTCCTTCAACTCCTCGACGGGCGCTTGGGTCAATGACAAGTGCTTGGTGCCGTCACGCGTCTGCACATAAGTGATGCCATGGGACTCCAGCATCGCGCCTACGGGTGTGCGCGGCTGCGGTGGCAGGTCGGTCACCTGCACGCGAATCGTGCGCACCAGTGGCGCCAGATCCGCAGCAATGCGATTGGCCGCAACGCGCAGCCGGTCCACGCCTACCGCGGCACCTTCTATGACGAATTCGCCGCCTGCGACATGGCGCACCGACACGCGCGGCTCATCCAATGCCTCGACGATGCTCTGTGCGATGTCGGTGGCCGCCGCGTACCGGCGCATCACCATGCCGCGAGGCAGTGCGTCCAGCGCGGCATTCATCTGGGCCACCTCGGTCGGCGTCGCAAGCAGTCCTTCGACCATCGCACCATCGGCCTGCGCACGCACGACCAAGCCCTGCAACCCGGCCGCCGTCACCGCCTTTTGTGTTTGCGCCACCGGGGACAGCGGCGGCACGCGGGCGGCGGCGTCGTTGGCCACCCCGGAGACCACCACGACGAAGACGACCACCGCCACAGCGGCACCGGCGGTAGCGCCCCAGACAAGCCACCGGCGCGCAGGTTGGGGCGCACCGACAGGCGTCGTCGCGTTGGGCTGCAGGGCCTCGGTGACAGCAGAGGTCTCGGTGACCGGACGAAGCAGCCGACCCAGGAGTTCGAGATCGGAGGGCCAGCCGCATGCATCCGCCGGACCGACGCACAAGACCGTGTCGTCGAACCGGCGAGGCACCAGGTCGATCGCGGCTTCGCCGGTCGCGGCGTCGGCGAATGACCAATGGGCGCTGTACACGAGATCCGCTCCTTGAAGGATATTCAGGACCAACGGGGCGCCGGTCCAGTCCAGCAGCCGAATGTCCGCATCGTTCTCTGCGGAAATAACGTGCCTGCCTGCCTGCAAGACTAAGTCGGTGCCGGCATGACGCCCGGTCAGGACGCGAAGCCGGTTCATGATTTGCGAACTCCGGCACCGGATTTGCTGCCACCGCTGCCCCCTTCGCGCAGACCGTAGCTGGCAGGATCGGCCAGCCGATCCACCAGCGGCCGAACCGGGTCGCGCGGGACCAGGGGTACCGGCTCGTCACGGCCGCCGGAGGGCGTTACCTGCAGGCCCGGCAGCGCTGCTGCGTCCGGAGCCGTCATGGACGGCGCAGGCACTACCCCCGGCGTCGACGGCGCTACCGCCGCGACCGTCGGCGCTACCGGCATCATCACCAGCGGCGTTAGCAAGAACATGCGCTCGGACCGCGCGAGATGCTTTTGCCTCTGCCGGAACACAGCACCGAGCAACGGGATGTCCTTGAGCAGCGGCACACCGGTCTCCCCCGTGATCTCGCTGTCCACTGTGATGCCGCCGATCAGCAAACTCTGACCTTCCAGCACGCGCGCCTCGGTGCGTATCTCGGTGCGTTTGACTACCGGTACTTGGTCCACGCTGGTCGACTGGAAACTCCCGTCCTCGATAAGGATGGAGAGCTTGATAGATGCCGGCTGGCCGTTAGCGCCCGGAGTCACCTGCGGCGTGACCTGCATCGTCGTGCCGGCCTCGACCTGGAACAGCTTGACGTCCAGGTTGCCGGCCACACGGACGCTGGCGATCCGTTTGTCGGCCATCACCGCCGGCCGGTTGGCCTCGCCCAGCACACGCGGCTTGGAGATCACACGCGCCCGGCCTTCGCCGGCCAGCGCCTGCACCCGTGCCATCAGGGAACGGCCGGCGTCCGTCAGCACCGTGGCCACCGTGAAAGGCTGCGTCGAGGTGCCGCTGCCTGTGACGGAATCTCCACCCGACGGCCCGCTCACCGAGAACTGACCCCGCGTTCCCTGCACGGACCAGTCGACGCCCAGGGCCGACAGGTTGTCGGTGCTGACGTCGATGACGGTCGCTTCCAGTTCCACCTGCATCGAGAGAACATCCAGGGTGCGGATCAGGGTGCCGATCTCCTCCATGCGCTGCGCCTTTGCATACACGATGACGGAATTGCTGTTCTCGTCAGCCTCGAATACCGGTGCCTCGTCGTCGGTGTCCCCGTCAAGCGGGCTGCGCACCGCGCGTGGTGCGGGCGTTGCACCCGATCCGTCGGAAGGTGGCTGGTCGCCGGAGTTGCCCTGCAGGGAGGACAGGAAGCCGCCCTGGCGCTGCATGGCGCCGTACATCTGCTGCATGGAGCGCGTGGTCGGCGCGACCGATCGGGCTGCATTCTTCTGCGCGTTTGCCAGCGCACTGGCCGGGTCCTGGCGGGCGGCACCAGAGCCGAAAACCGAGCGCAGGGTCGACACGATGCCGTGCACCTGCACGCTGCCCATGGAACGGTCCGCGGCCGAGACATGGGACAAGGGGAACACGCGAATGACACGCCGGTTCTGCTCAATGGCTCCGACGTCCAGCGACTCCACCGCCAAGCCCACCAGTTCTACATGGCGCGGCGGTCCGTAAACCAGCAGCGTGCTGTTGGTGGAATCCCAACGGATCGGGAAGCGATCGCTGGCAAGACGCAGTGAGTCCAGCAGTTGAACCACCTGGCGGCGCTGGTAGCCTTTGAGCCGGAAGATGCGGCTCTGGATGGCGTTGGCCGGATAGAAGTAGTAGGCGGTGCCGTCGAAGTACCAGATCAGCGCATACGCCTTGCATAGACCATCCAGGAACTGGCGGGCGCCGGTATCGAAGTTGCCGCTCACCACGCCTTCCACCCGCTGATCGACGACCGCCGGGAATCCCTGGGAGGATGCGAAGTCATTGAGCACGTCGGCCAAGCGCTTGCTGTCGGCCCGATAGACGAACCGCTGGTTGCCCGGACCGTCTCGACCTGCCGCTGTGCTGATCGGTACTCCGCCGCCTGCCGTGGAGCCCCCTCCAGGCTGCGACCATGCCGGTGGAATCGCCGCCAGTACGGTGGCCAGAGTCGTCAGGCATACGATGCACCGCAGGCCTGGCAGCTGAGGCGGGCGGGGAATGAACTTCATGCCTTGGTCCGGTTGCCGCCCGATTTTCCGTGCAGTGTCTCGAAGGGGGTTTCCGCGAACTGCTCACGATAGTTCTGCGCCAGCGTGGAGCGGCTGTTTACGCCCCAGCGCCCCGCTACGTCCAGAATGCTGACTGGGGAACCACTGGCGCTGGTGGACTGCAGTTCGGAACGGATGCGCTCCATGCGGCGCCTGCGGATGAACTCCGCAGGCGTCAGTCCCAGATGCGCCCGGAAAGCCAGCTGCAGCGACCGCTCGGTTACGCCTGCGCGGGCGGCCACGTGCCGAACCGATAGGTCGGTGTCCGACAGGTGCTCCAAAATGAACTGATAGGCCCCCCGGTAGCGCAGCGGCAGGCGCAGGCGAACCGCATCGCCGCCTTCCGTATCACCCTCGGCCGGGTTGGACAGCAAGGCTTGGTTGAAGTCCCGCTTCAGCACATAGAAGGCCTGTTCCACATGCTGCTTGTAGGCTGCCAGCGAATCGCCCATGCGGCCCTGTGTCTGCAGCAACTTGGAGCGGCAGTATTGAAGATCCATCGAGTAACGGCTCTGCCGGACCTGCGAGTCGTTGTGGGTCAGGGTACTGAGCATGCCGAACGCCGCGTGGGTAGCGCCTCCCGCCATCAGCGCCATTGCGCTTTCGATGCGGGCATTGGGTTCGAGCCCTGCTAGGCGGCGGTCCTTAAGCCAGGCCAGGCATTCCGACAAACGGCCGTCATCACCCGCACCGCTGGCCGAAGTGATCATCATCTGCAGGTGCTGCAACCGATGCGCCACCAGTCCCATGTCGCCCAGGGAACGTTCCTGCTCAGCCAGTTGGCGTCGTAGCGCAGCCGGAGCCGGCATAGGGCCGGAGCGCTCGCGGAAGCTCGTGGCCAATGCGTGGTCCGCCAGTTCGTCGGAACGCCGGGCCAGTTGCATGGCAACCAGCTCCAGGCGATGGCATTCCACTACCTGCCCCATCGCTCTCCAGTCATGCGCGAGGCACAGGTTGGCTGCACCGGCCACCAACGCAGCAGCCCGCCGGCATTCACCCAGAACCTGAAGCGCATCGGCTTGGCAGTTCATGGCTTCCACCACCAGGTCAGCCGACGCTGCGGCATCGTCGACCACTGAGCGGAAGCATTCGATCGCCCGACCGGGCCGGTTCAAGCTCAGGAAGGTCCAGCCCTGGTCCAGCGAAGAGCACCAGCGCAGCCACTGGCGCGAGACACGTCCATAGAGCTTGCGGACGTCTTGCAGCATCTCCTGTGCTTCCTGCTCGCGCCCGAGGGCAAGCAAAGTGCGCGCCACCATCTGCACACGCAGGGAGCGCTTCTGGTCATCGCCGTCGGTGGTTTGCCGCCGCATGCCGATGTGGGCGGCCTCCTCCAGGTGACCGCGCAGGACGCGCGTTGCGATGTCCGGGTCTGCTTCGTGGCAGCGAAGCACGCTCAAGGCCAAAGGGATTTGCATCGGATGTTTCCTCCGCCTTTATTTCACCGTCGGGGTCAGCGGCCGCCTCGTGCTACCGCGAAGCCATGTGCAGTAATGCGATGGAATTCGCACCGTGGGCCACCGCTTCGGCCTCGCGCGCTTGATCATTGCCGAGGCTTCTAGATTCGCTCAGCGTGATCGTGGCGCCACATGCAGTGCTACCTCGAAAGCGACATTTGCAGGAGGCGGGCCATGTCCGACGAAAAGACCGAAAAGCCCACACCCAAGAAGCTTCGTGATGCCAAGAGGAAGGGTCAACACTCCAAGAGCCAGGATGTGACCGCCGCCATCGTGCTGGGGGCCATGACCGCGTGCCTGAGCGTTGCAGGCAGCATGACTGCGGAACGGCTGATCGCGGTGGTCTCGCGCCTTCTGGAAGACCTGGGACGAGTGCGTGCCTCCACCGACCTCATGCCGATGCTCGCGCCCATGGTCGGCGACGGCCTGCTATGCCTGCTGCCCTTCATCTTCACCGCGATGCTCGCGGGTCTGGCCGGTTCTGCGGTCCAGGTGGGGCTCAATATCTCGATGGAGCCGGTCTCGCCCAAGTTCGACAAGCTCAACCCGGCCCAGGGCCTGAAGAAGATTTTTTCGCTGAAGTCTGTGATCGAGTTCGTCAAGACGCTGGTGAAGGTTTTGGCCATGGGCGCGGTGCTGTGGAAGGTCATCCTCGGCCTGATGCCGGCGCTGATGAGTTCGGCCTATCTGCCGGTGGCCTCTATCGCGGTGGCGGGCTGGAACGCGGTGATACACCTCGTCTTCGGCGGTCTGTTGCTGTTCCTGGTCGTGGGTCCGCTGGACTTCGGCTTGCAAAAGTACCAGTTCCTCAAGGACCAGCGCATGTCCAAGGACGAGGTCAAGCGCGAGCACAAGGAATCCGAAGGTGATCCCCAGCTCAAGGGCAAGCGCAAGCAGATCGCCCGCGAGATGGCGACTTCGGCACCGAAGGACACGGTGCCCGGGGCTTCGGTAGTGGTCACCAACCCTACGCACTACGCGGTAGCGCTACGATATTCACCGGGAGACGGCCCTTTTGATGCGCCGGTACCCATCGTGGTGGCCAAGGGCATCGACGAAAGGGCTGCGGTGATCCGGCGGCTGGCGGAGGAGCATGGTGTTCCGCTCGTCGCCGACCCGCCATTGGCACGCATGCTCTACACCCTCCCCTTGCAGGAACCGATCCCGGAGCAAATGTTCGAAACGGTGGCCGCCATCCTGCGCTGGGTAGCTATGGTGAGGGCAGCCGGGGGCGGCCCTGCGCCGGACCAGCGGGACCGGGGGGGGGTATCGTGGCACTGAAGCTCGGTGTCGGTATCGGCAATGACCTGGCGATGGCGGGCCTCGTGGTCGCCATCGTCAGCCTGATGATCCTTCCGCTTCCTACCTTCGCGATCGATTCCCTGCTGGCGGTCAATATCTCCGTCAGCGTGCTTCTGCTGATGACGACACTGTTCATTCCGAACGCGATAGCGTTGTCTACCTTTCCATCGCTGCTGCTCTTCACCACGCTGTTCCGGCTGTCGCTGAACATTGCTTCCACCAAGTCCATCCTGCTCCATGCAGATGCTGGCCATGTGATTGAAACCTTCGGCGAACTGGTGGTAGGGGGCAATCTGGTGGTGGGCATCGTGATCTTCCTGATCATCACCATCGTGCAGTTCATCGTGATCTCCAAGGGATCGGAACGCGTGGCCGAGGTCGGCGCACGTTTCACGCTGGACGCGATGCCTGGCAAACAGATGAGCATCGACGCCGACCTACGCGCCGGGCTGCTGACCGGCGAGGAGGCGCGCAAGAAGCGGGCCTTGCTGGCCATGGAAAGCCAGATGCACGGCGGCATGGATGGGGCGATGAAGTTCGTCAAGGGTGACACCATCGCGGGCCTGATCATCACGCTGGTCAACCTCGTGGCAGGCATCATCGTCGGCGTGCTGTACCACAACATGACAGCCGGTGAGGCGGCCAATCGCTTCGCGGTATTGTCTATCGGCGACGCCATGGTGTCGCAGATCGCCTCACTGTTCATCTGCGTGGCTGCCGGCGTGCTGATCACCCGTGTGGCCGATGACGGCGAAAAGAAGCCGCGATCGCTCGGCCAGGAGGTCGGTGCCCAGATCACAGGCAACGCCCGGGCCATGTTTCTTGCAGGCGCGCTGGTGCTGGCCTTTGCGGCCGTTCCGGGCTTTCCGGTGCTGCAGTTCCTGGCGATCTCGACCGGGCTCGGTGCGGCGGGTTGGGTGCTCGACAAGCGGCGCCGCAAGCAGGAGCAAGTGGCGATCTCCAAGCCGATCGGCGCACTGCAGCGGGACGGCGCCAAGGGCGAGCCTCCCTCCATTCGGCAGGAACCTCCCCTGTTCGCAAAGCCGCTGGCGGTGCGCATGTCGCGTCAGTTAGGCATGCTGCTGGAGGCGGACGCCCTGGACGAGGCCATCACCACCGAACGCCAGCGGCTGCAGGAGGAACTGGGCCTACCCTTTCCCGGGATTGCCATGTGGGTGACCCACAACCTCGAAGCGCTTGAGTTCGATGTGCTACTCAACGATGTTCCCACGCGCGAAGTGAAACTGCCCGGTCGCATGATGCTGCTCATGGACCCCGATTCGCCCCTGGCCCAGCGCGCCGAACGCCACGGTCCGGTGCTCGACCAGCCCGAGTCCCTTTGGATCAAGGACGGTGCTTTGCCCGAGGCGGATCGGCGCACGGTGCTCAGCATCGAGAACGTCATCGCGCGGCATGTGACCGGGGCGCTTCGGCAGCACGCCCACATGTTTATGGGCGTGCAGGAGGTGCAGTGGGTGATGGAAAGGGTCTCGGCCGAATACCCGGGACTTGTAACCGAGGTGCAGAAAATCCTGCCGGCCCAGCGCATCGCCGAAGTGCTGCGTCGACTGCTGGAGGAGCAGGTGCCGGTGCGTAACGTGCGCACCATCCTGGAGGGCCTGATCGCCTGGGGCCCCAAGGAAAAGGACATGCTGCTGTTGACCGAGTACATCCGCGCCGACCTGGGCCGCTACCTCGCCTTCGAGGCGGCAGGCGGAGGCAGCGTGGTGCAGGCCATCTTGATGGAACCGGACGCGGAGCAATTGATCCGGCAGTCCATCAAGTCCACGCCGGCTGGCAACTATTTGGCCATCGCCCCGGAGGCTTCAGCCATGCTGTCTGACCAGATCGCCCAGCTCGCGGGTGACCAGGCACGCAAGGGTGTGGCAGTGGTCACCTCCATGGATATCCGTCGCTATGTGCGCAAGATGATCGAGGTCCGCCTGTCATGGCTGCGGGTCTATTCCTTCCAGGAACTGGGCAACACCATCGAACTCCGGCCGATCGGTCGGGTAGTGGTCTGAAACGGAGGCGACCATGAGTCAGGAGATCGACCGCCTGCCACCCGAGGCGCGCAACACGACCAGCAATCCCGGCGGCCAAGGCGCCACGGCACTCATCGCACAGCTGTTTCGGCAGGTCCTGCGGCTGCCGCCGCGCAACGAGCGCAGTGGCAGCCGCGCGCTCTTTCCCGACAACGATCCAACTCTCGGGAATGTGCCAGATATGCGGTGGTGGTCATCGCCCGGTACCGATATCCGGGGCCGTGAGGCCGCGCTACCGCCCTCCTTTCCGAACGCGCCACAGGATACGTCCGGTGGACAGGAAGTGGCGACCCGTCCGGCCGGTCATGCGGAAGATGAGGCGGCGGACGTACAGCAACTTCGTGGCGTGGCTGCGCCGGGCTCAGTAGCGGGAGTGGACCGGCGGGCCGAAGGCCAGGGCCGTGTGGCGGGTGCCGCGGGCAAGGAAAACTTGGCTGACTACTCCGGCCCTGCACCGGCGCAGGCGGCTCCGGACATCCAGGCCCGCCACCAGGCAGCCGGCGACGCCCTGGAGAAGCTCGCACGCCATCTGCACCGCCTGTGCGAGCGCGGCGGTGCCATCTCCCAGCACTGGAGCGCCACCTTGCACCTGGACGCCCAGGCCCTGCCGGACACACAGCTCCGCATCCAGGCCTCGCAAAGTTGGATCAGGCTTCGTTTTTCCACGCAGTCGGCCGACAGCATCCGCTTAATTTCCGACCACACGCCCGCGCTGCGCAGCACCCTGGAGCAAACGCTGGACATGAAGCATCACGTCGACATCGATTTCGAATGAACTCACTTCCATGGTCCCCACAGTCGCTCGGTCCTCGCGTCTGCCGCCCGTGAATCCCGACGCTCAGCCGGTACTGACCGAAGGCTTGGCCGACCTGCGGCTGGCGCTGCCCTCGCTGCCGATGGCCTCTGCAGCAGCAGCCCGTATCGCATTCGACAGCCGCTGCAGCACCCTGCTTTCGCGCTACCTTGGCGGTGCCACAGTGAAGATTGGCCGCCGCCACGGTCAGCGCCCCGGACTGCGGGTGGCATTGTCGTCGCTCGTCGGAGACATGGTTGTGGAACTTGATCCGCGCCGCTGCGCCGCATGGGCGCTGTTGGACCGTTTGGCGCGCGAGCCACAACAGCAGGATCTGGCCTGCGCGCTCGCCAGCGAGATGGTCGACCGCGTCTGTCGCGACCGGGGCTACGAAGACGTGGGTTTGGAGATTCGCGCCCTGACGGCCAGCGACACGGCTCTAGCCACCACGGCGAGCGTGGCCACACTGCGTATCGACGAGCATGAAATCGAACTGCTGGAGATGGACGCCGCGTTCAGCCTGTTTGCCGCCGAGGAAATGCGAGAGCGGCCGGTCGTCATCCCGCCCATGCTGCGCAGCCTGCGCCTGTCCGGAACTGCCCGGCTGGGCGAGCGCCGCCTGGGCGCCAGCCAGTGGATCCTGGTCGCCCCCGGCGACATCTTCCTGCTGGGCCGCTCGCCGCTCCAGATCGGGTGGCGCATCGGCGCAGGCCAGTCCCTGCACGCCAGCGCCCGCCTAGAGTGCTCGCCCCCCGGCCCGCGCGCGCCGCAGCCGTTGTTGACCCTGGAAACGGCCCTGCTGGGGCCCAAGGAGGAAGCCGTGATGGATACCCCTGACGCCGTGCTGGCCGAGATCGAGTTGCCGGTGCAGTTTGAACTCCAGACCACCAGTCTCCCGCTGGAAGAGATCGCCGCCCTCGGGCCAGGTCACGTCATTGCGCTCGATGTGCCGGTGGAGCAGGCCGTGGTCCAGTTGATGTGCCAGGGCCGCTGCGTCGGCAGCGGCCAGCTGGTGGTGGTGGGTGACCACCTGGGAGTGCGGATCGACCGTATGGCATGGGCACGTGATGCAGCCGTTGATAGCTGATCCGATCTCGCTTCTGCTGGTGCTCATGGCAATGGGCATCGTGCCATTTGCCGCGATGGTCATCACCAGCTATAGCAAGATCGTCATCGTGCTGACCTTGCTGCGCAACGCATTGGGCGTGCAGCAGGTGCCGCCCAGCACGGTCCTCAACGGCGTGGCGATCATCCTGAGCTGCTATATCATGGCCCCCATCGCCATGGAGGCCGGCGACCGCATCCGTAATATCGAACCAAGGCCGGACTACACCGCATCCCAGCAAATGCTGAATGCGAGTACAGCCGCGCTCGAGCCTTTCCGCCGCTTTCTTCAGCGCCATGCCGACGAGCGCGAGAAAGCTTTCTTCGTGAAGTCGGCGCTGGCCATCTGGCCCAAGGATCGGGCCGACAAACTGGCCAAGGACGATCTGCTGGTGCTGGCACCTGCCTTCCTGCTCACCGAACTCACGGCAGCCTTCAAGATCGGTTTCCTGATCTTCCTGGCCTTTACCGTGGTGGACCTGGTGATTGCCAACATCCTGCTGTCGATGGGCCTTTCGCAGGTAACGCCGACCAACGTGGCGATCCCTTTCAAACTGCTGCTGTTCGTGGCGCTGGAGGGCTGGGCACGGCTCGTGCACGGCTTGGTGCTGACCTATCGATAACGCTGCCAATAGGAGTATTCCATGGGTTATGAAGCCGTCATGCAGCTGGCCTCGGAGGCTCTGCGCATGTGCTTGCTATTGTCGTTGCCAGCAGTGCTGACCGCCTCCATCGTCGGCCTGCTGGTCGCCTTCGTCTCGGCCATCACCTCGCTGCAGGATTCCAGCATATCGCAGGGCATCAAGCTGCTGACCGTGACCATTGTCGTGCTGATCGCCGTTCCCTGGGCGGGCGCCACCATGCTGCGATTCGCCGACAAGGCGCTGTCGCTGGCCTTCCAATGAAAATCGGCGGCGGCACGCCCTGGCGGCATCCCCCACCGGAAGAGGCAGGAGCGGGGGGGACAGCGCCCGCCTTGCCGCGTTCGCCCGCTCAGCGGCCCCTGAGAGCGGGTCGCGCAACGGCATTCGCTCCGGGCGTGCAGGCCACGCTCGACCAGTTCCTAGCGTGCATAGAGGATAGCGATCCTGCCCAGCGCCCGGTGGCCTTGGTCGACTTTCTGCTGGCGACCACAACATTGGCCCATCAGATCCAGCGCGGCGGTACCCCGCTGTCCGCCCTGCAATTACTGGCGATGCAAGCGGTCACCGAAGCGGGTATCGACGACGCGGCCGATCCCAAGTTCGAGGCTGAGGCTGAGGTCAACTCGAACAGCCGAGCCCCCGGCCAAGCGGCGCAACCGCACGACCCGAACGTGTGGCGCGCGCCAGCGGCTGAAGGTGGCGAAGCGGCGTGCCTGCAAGCTTTTGGCACGCCGGCGGCCCCGTTCGGCTTGGCCGAGGTAAAGGCCTTGCTAGTAAACCGCATGGAGGCTGTCCGCCGCGCCCAGATGCTGGCCGGTGCGGATACCGGCCAGCATCACCAGGCGGTCGACAGCATGCGTTTTGCCATGCTGCCGCTGCTGGTGCTGAACGCCCATCGGCCCCGGCCTCCCCTGCAACGCCGCATCGCGGCCGACCGGACGGAGCTTATCCAGGCGGGCCTGGCGCTAGCCCGGGACGGTCAGGCGCCTGGCACCATAAGTCGTAACCGGGTCGTCCCAGAAACCGGCCAACCCACCCAAGGCCTCCATGTGCAGCCCGACAACACCCTGGGCAACACCGATCAAACGGGTCATAAGGAGGACCGAGGCGACACCGGCGACCCGTGAGCTACCAACACTTCGAAGAGCTCGTGCGCGATCTGTGCAAGGAGCTTCACCTGCCCGATGTCGAGGGTGTGCTGCACAACGGCTACCTCTCGGTGCGGGGTTTCGAGATCATCGTGGCCAACTATGACAGCGACCCGGATGCGATGTACCTCAACCTCAACTTCGGAGTAGTGCTGGCCGGCCGCAGCCTGCGCATCTTCCGGCTCATGCTGGAGGCCAACCTGACGGTATATGCCCAGGATCAGGCCCAGCTCGGTATGGATGCCGACACCGGCAGCGCGCACCTGATCGTGCGCGTGCCCATGACTCCCGGAGTGGACGGCCCGTGGCTGGCCGAGACATTGCAGCATTACTTCAGCCACGGGAGCTATTGGCGCGACACGCTGCTTAATTCCAGCGACGAGATGTTCTATGCGGTTACTTCGGGACACTACCAGTGGATTCGCGCCTAACCCGCTTCTGCGCTCTACAGACTTCGGTATTCATGCAAGTTCTTCGTAAACGCTACTGCCCGATGGCACGCGATGGCTAGCCTAAGGGAACCTTGGTATCGAAAGAGAGCCGGATGATTTCAGCTTTACATGCCGTGCCCGACATGTTGTCTTCTAGCTCTGGCCTCGCGCCAGGAGGGACGTCCGACGCGCTCGCCCAACGTTTCCAAGATCTGATGCAGCTCCCGGCCCTGGGAGATGACGCACAGGCCGACGAGACAATCGCTCCAGAAATCGATTCTCAAGCCCAGGCGCTGGACACGCAGGTGCTTTCCGGTCTGGTCGGCGCCACCGGCCTGAACCATCCGGACCCCGAGTCCGACGACGAATAGGAAGGAAGCCAGGATGAGGTCGAATGCAGGAAACGGTGTCGACCCCGGCGAGACGGCGGGCGAGCCGCAATCGACGGTGGGGGTGGATCTGCCGGTTCGGGGCGGCAGGGTCGAGCGCTTTTTTGGCGAACTCGCCATGCATCTTGGGCTGGACCAGAACATGGTCCTGCCGCTATCCCCAAGCCAGCCGTTCAGTGGTCCGGACGGAATGATCTGCCGAATCGAGACCCAGCATGAAGGCGCTCAGCTGGTGGCCAGGCCGCAACTTGTCCTGCCGCTCGACAACGAGGAGATCGGCCGGTTGCCGGTGCCCCGCGTGCTGTCGCTGCAGCGGGCACTATTGTCGCAGTTGGGATGGCTACTGGGCGAATCGTCCGAAGGCCTGCTGCAACTCTCACCCCTGCGCTGGACCCGTGAGGCCCAGGAGGTGGCCATGGAGCTGGACCTGGGCAGCGCGGTGGGCCGCATCGTACTGACCATGCTGGCAGAGCAGCAAGATGCATGCGAAGTGCCAGCCTCAGTGCCACGTTATTCGCACTAGGACCTTCTCACGAAGGTTTTCGCGCCACTACTGCCCACGCCTTGTCAGCAGACCTTGTCATTGGCGTTCTCTGACAAAGTCAGGTCGAGGTGGCTAACCTCCAGCAAAACGTATCGCCTGGAGCGGCGCAGCGTCCGCGACAACCTCCCTCGTCAGGGCATCCGGCCTACACTTTCCAGCCGCCCGAGTACCCGCTGCACATAGTCCTGCGTCTCCGCGTAGGGTGGCACCGCCCGACCATAACGGATCACCGCGCCCTCGCCAGCGTTGTAGGCAGCCACAACCAGATCCAGTCGATCTCCGAACATGCGGCTCAGGTCGCTCAGGTAACGGGCGCCCACGTCTATGTTGACATCGGGTTGCATCAACGCTGCCGGATTCCGGATCCCGTAACGGGCGCCCGTACCCGGCATTACCTGCATCAGTCCGAGCGCCCCCGCTTTTGAGCGGGCGCGCGGATTGCCGTTGGACTCGACCCGAATGATGGCATGCAGCAATCGAGCGTCCAGGCGGTAACGACGGCTTGCGGTATGCACCAGGTCAGAGAACGGACGTGCGCCTAGGGGCAGATCGGCCGCCAGGTTGATGTCATTGGCGACACTACGGTGGGAACTGCCGTACCACTGCCATTGACGTCCGATGTCGACGGCAGGCGACCGGATTACCCGTGCAGCTGTCTCGACCGGTCCCGACTGAACATAGGACGCCGACACCTGCAAGGGCCGGACTGGCGCAGCAGTGGGTGCGGCCGCAGACACCGCCGAGCATCGGGCCAAGCTCATCGGAAATGCGCCAGAATCGACCATCAAGGTACGGACTTGGCCATCGCCGAACTCGCAACGTTGCAACACCGGCGCCGCCACGGTGGACGTGGCTGCAGCAAAAAACGTGGCGGCGAAGACGCTACGGCGCACGACCGGACTGGACGATGCGGGCCTAGCCAGCATGGTCGCGTTTCAAAAGCCGTTATGGTTGACGCTTCCGAAGCTACTACCACTACCACTACCATTGAATCCATCGTTGAAGCCCGAGGACAAAGCGTTCATCGCATCATCGGCAAATCCGCCCCCAGTGCCAGGGTGGGCGTCTTGCGGATTGCGGCCTAGCTCTTCCAACATTCTGCTCAAGTCGCCGAGATACTGCTTGCCTTGCGACGAAGGCTGCATGCCGTTGTTGTTATTGCCAGAGCTTTCGCCTTGCTGTTGCTGTTGCTGTTGCTGTTGCTGTTGCTGTTGCAGCAACATCATGAGCATCATCAGCAGCATCTTCAGCATCTCCATTAGCTGCTTTATTTGTCCGCCCGCACCATTTGCACCATCGGCACTATTGGCCCCATCAGCACTATTAGCACCATTGAGACCATTGACACCGTAGCCGCCGCCGGAGCCGTACTGCGAGTAGCCCCCGCCATTCACGCCATCGACACCACCGATACTTCCATCTGCCATGACGCTCTCCGTTCTTCCTGAGGTTGAGATGTGCGGAGCGCTGCACAGCCCGCATCCCGCTTGCGCAGAATAAAAGACATAGGCTTTGCACACACGATGGATGCGAAGGCGATCCGCGATTTGCGAATGCATGCTCGCGTCTCAGGCGCCGAACTCAAATTAGAGCGCAAGGGGAAGTTGATCAGTGCATGTTCATGGCCGAGCTCCGGTCGGATGACCATGTGGCCGAATCACTGCGTGGTCGGGCTTGCCGTGAGCACCGATGGTTTGGGACCCAGCAGTTCCAGCATCATCTCCGCCAGCGATACACCCAGATCGAGCAGTTCGGCGACTGCTTCCGGTGTGGTAGCCCAGGTAGACGGGTTGGCCTGCAGGAGTCCTTCGGAAGAATGGCCTAGCAGCCATCGCATTTCCGACTGCAGCACCTGCTGCACCGCCAGCAGACGGGTGGCATCGATGCGACGGATGTCCGCCTCGTCCAGCGGCAGGATGAGCTCGGGCCGCACGTGCAGACGACCCTCCAGTCGAGTAATTTGAAAACGGCAGATCACATCGCAAGGACCGGTGAACGGAACACCGGCGGCCAGACAGTGCCGATCACCGACAGGAAATTCAAGCAGGTCGGCCAGTGCATGGAAGAAAGTCTTCACGGTGGCGTCGGAATCGTTGTCTGTTGCCATTGCACTGGGGCGTCGTGCAGAGTGATGTGGATGGCCGCCGGAATAGGCAAGCTGACGGATCGTCGGCCGATGTTAAAAATTGCACGGAATCCTGCTGTCCGGAATTCCGATGGTTTGACATGGGTCGTCCGGTTTGGCCCCCATCGTGCATGTTTTTTAAACGTACTATAGGCAATTGCGGCCGATGCCGTTCTTCGCACTCCAAAAGCCTTCACAGGCAATGGTGATAGATCGCGTGTAAATCGTGCGGGTTCGATGGCCATGACGGCCAGCGTTCCACTTGGCGCATGCGCCGCATCGAGACTATCGAGACGGCGGCCACGGTCGGTGCTCACGTATGTTTCGACAGTCCTTGCAGCGTCTGTGTGGGGCTTTCGGTGTACACCTGCCGGTAGTTGTAGGCGAGGGTCGACCGGTTGCTGACGCCCCAACGGGCCGCCACCTCCTGCACATTGACTCGCGCGCCATGCGAAGCCGCCGTCTCCAGTTCTTCGCGGATGCGCTCCATGCGGCGGCGGCGTATGAATTCGGCCGGCGTCATCCCCACATGGGCGCGAAAAACCGTCTGCAGGGAACGTTCGGTCACGCCCGCCTTCGTGGCCATCGTCCGGACGGACAGGTCGGGGTCGGCCAGATGGTCCAGCACGAACTGATAGGTTCCGCGGTACTTCAGCGGCAGACGTAGTCTCGCCGCATCGCCACCGGTGGGCGTGCTGCAGGCACGTGCATGCGCATCCATGCGGTGTGCCTGGGCCAAGTCACGCTTGATGATGAAGACGGCTTCTTCCACATGCTGCTTGTAGGCACGCATGGCATCACTCACCTGCCCCTGCAGCAGGTACAGCTTGGAGAGGCAGTACTGGACGTCCATCGAATACTTGCAGTTGCCCCCGCGGGGCTCCTGCCGGCCCAGTATGGCCAGAGAGGAGCGGGCCGCATGTCCGCGGCCACGGGCCAGCAGCGCGATCGCAGTCTGTACCCGGGCATTCATTTCCAACCCCGCCAACCGTCGCTCCGTCAGCCAAGCCAGACACTCTCCGAAATTTTCGACGGCACCGGCCTGTTCGGATACGCAGATCAGGGTCATTTGCAGATGCTGCAGGCGCTGAACCAGCAAGGGCTTGTCCTGCATGGCGCGCTCGTGCTCCGCCAAGGCTCGGCGCAGATCCGCCGGTGCCCTCGGCATGCTGTCGTGGAAGCCCGGCGACAGTGCATGGTCGGAGAGTTCGGCAGCGCAGCGCGCAGTCTGCAATGCGAGTAACTCCAGGCGATGGCATTCGGCCAACGCCTTCATCTCCTGCAATCCTGCCGCAGTACATTGCTCTACCGAACTATCCACCAAGTTGAGCGCCCTTTGGCATTCCCCCAGCGCCATCAGCGCATCGGCCGCACCATGCATGGACTCCACAGCCATGTCGACCGGTGAATCACTGTCCTCCACCACCGCGCGAAAGCACTCGATGGCACGGCCGGGACGGTCCATGCTGAGAAAGGTCCAACCTTGATCGAGGTTGGAACTCCAGCGCACCCATTCCCGGGACACATGACCGTGCAACCGCAGCGAAGCGTGGAAATGCTCCTGCGCCTCCTGTTCTCGGCCTAGCGCCAGCAGCATGCGTCCAATCATCTGAGCCAACAGGGACAGCTGCGTTGCGTCAGCCCCCGCAGGCCGGTCCGAGTGCGTCGTGGCAACACGCAGAGCCTCTTCCACCCGCCCCGATAAAACGAGCTTGGCTATATCGGGCTCGTGGAGCCCACATCGGATCATGCTCACCGCCAAAGATATCTGCATCAAAGCCTCCGCTGCTTCGCACCTCAAACAGGGCACGCCTATGCATTCGTGCCTGAATGGGCTGCTTCGGGTTACGCGTTTGACCGCTTGGCTTGTACGAATACGTAAAACATTCTTCACGATATTGCCAAATTCGTTTTCTTGCCGGTTCCATCAGGCCGACACCAGCGCGGCGACTACCAGGGCCGCTATGGGGTAGCAGCGCCCATGGCGCCATGACCTCGGGACTGCCTGACCAATTCAGGACTATCGAAGATCTTCAGCATGGGCATCGGTGGTCAATGCGGCCGATACCCACTTCTCCGGCGCTGCCGCAGCGAAGCGGAAGCCCGTCGTACAACGTCATGCACGCATGGTCTTCGCCTGTCCATACATGTCATTGCTTCCGCTACCGGTTTGCGCATCCTTCACTATAGTGTTTGGGTCAGGAACAACCAGCAACGAAGTAGGCCACGTGCTATCCCGCCTCGCCAAACGTTTTTTCGAAGTCCAACACAAACCGGCGCCCTGTCGTTACCCACAGACGTCCGGTATGCACATGCAA
The DNA here is from genome assembly GCF_003217575.1 of Xylophilus ampelinus. Classification (GTDB taxonomy): domain Bacteria; phylum Pseudomonadota; class Gammaproteobacteria; order Burkholderiales; family Burkholderiaceae_C; genus Xylophilus; species Xylophilus ampelinus. The sequence continues at coordinate 32,829 of NZ_QJTC01000011.1, forward strand.
GGCGATTACCGGCTTTGTGCACAAGAACCGCACGCGCTCAACGCTGTCGTGCCGCTGCTGAACATCCGCGGCCGGACATGCACCGACGACCGCACCAACGCTGCCGCAATGGTGTTCAAGCTGCGCCATCTGCTGGATTAGCACATCACCCTCTGCCACGTCTGACGTCGGCATTAATACCCAGATAGAAGCACGCAGTGCACCACGCCACCGTGTCCGCCGACTTCCACGGCACGGGCTAGTTGGCCGGTAGCACGATTCATCCAGGAGAGTTTTCATGCCCGATCTCATATCTAAAATTGCCGGTCAGTTCGACATCACTAGGCTGAATGCCGACCATCCGCTAGGACAGACCCAGTTGACGCCCTCGCTGCCCAGCAGTGCCATCGTGCCGGAGCTGCCCCCGCTGGGCTCGCGCCGACAAGTCGAGGCCGTTACGCGGCCACGAGTCGATGTGGGCATAGATCGCTTGGCAGCCAAGGGCGGAGCTGCGCTGGGAAGCCCCACCGTACCCGGCACGGCGCCATCGACCAGCATCTCGCCCGCCGACTTGCCACCTGTGCTGAAGGCCATGACCCAGGCTCGGCCCCAGTTGAGCCTGTTAGTCCCGGAGATCTTCGGTTCTCGGACGGAGGCGACCGAATTGCTCGCCGAAACCCTGTCCCGGCTTGACGTCCCCCGTGCGCAGGAAGAAGTGCCCAACCTTGCGTCGGCACCTGTCGTGCTGCTCACCCTGGCCCTGGCCGCTGCCAGCGGGCGCAATGCAGACGACGCGTTGCAGGGGCTGCAAGTACTGCAGTATCTGAATCTGATCGAAGACATCGCCGACGCGTGGAGGCAGCGCACGGCGAACATCGGCCCCGATGCGGCGGAGCCGTATCGGCCGCCAGACATGGATACCGCCACCGCCACCGCTTGGCAGACCCTGACGGCGCTGGCGTCTACGCCGACTGGGTTGCCACTGTGCCAGCTGTTGCTCCAGCGGCCGATCGAAGCCTCGCAGCTGCTGGATGTCTCGCTGATGCTCAAAGCCGCTGCGGTAGCGGCCACCGAAGCAGGCATTGGTCTGGATCCGATCGCCCTGCTGCGCCTGCCGAGCACGGGCCGGACACTCGCGGGTGAAGCACTCCTGTGTGCCGCGGCACGCCTCGCCGGTGACCTCGCGGCCGCGGCACCGCATAGCTGGGCCCTTGGGGCAGTGCGCAATGACCTGATGAGCGACGGCCCGGGATCGGACTTCGCGGTCATCAACGACCGCCTGATGAAAATGGGCCGCTGGGTGGAACGTGCCACGTCGGATCGGGAGACGCCGCTGCGTCACCCGATGAGGGCGAAGTCGCCGTTTCGGGCTTTGCACCATGGCGTGCAGCAGGTGGACCGTGGGGCGTCCATCGGCCACCACAAGGTGTTGCGAGACCAAGCTGTGCTGACGGCGGCCTCGAATCTGCGTGATCACCTCGTGACAACGCCTCCGCCTGCGGCCTCGAGCCTGACGATTGTTCCGACCGCCCTGTTACGGTCGGCCGTTCTGGAGCATTGCCTGGCAGACGCAGATGCACGGGGTTTGGAGCGGGCCGGGTTCGACACTGCTGCGCTGAAGAACATCGTTGCGCGAATGAGCGAACGACTGACTCTGCCCGACGAAACGCCAGCCACGGCGGCCGCACGGCTGCTGGCACTTCCCGAGGTCCAGGCACTGGCCAGCCTGCGGCTGGATGCCGCCACGTTGTCGAGCTGGACAGGTGATGCGCGGCGGGCAAAAGACGAGGGCCAGCCCGCATCCACCTCGGGGGACATGGCGCCCGGCCCTCTGGACATCGCCCACGCCGCACTGCAAACCGCCCGCGACGAAGCGCTGGGCCGCGACACGCGCGTGGCCGACATCAACCGGGAAACAGTGCGGTCCGCACTCCAGGACATTGTGCAGAACATCGAAGGCTCGGGTCGCCTGCGGCTGTCAGCCGGGGGCATCAGCGGCATAGGCCTGCGCCAGATCACGGCCACCATCAGCGCGCTGGCAAGCGCCCTTTTCCTGCGGGGACGCGTGGACGCCCAGCTGCAGCAGGGACGCCAGGCGGTCTTCGAGATCGCCATGGCGCCTTTCGACGCGGAAATCATGCTGGCGACCCAACGCCAGTCCAAGCGCAACATCGGCTTGGGCGGCTTCATCGGTCCGGACCTGGGGGCCGGTAAAATCGGCATCAATGTCGATGCCAACCTGTGGATCAGCGAGCACAACCAGCTGGCCGGCATTACCCTGCGGCTACCGCGGGTCGGCCGTCCGATGTCGACGCTACGTGATGAGTTCTCGCGACTGGTAGATCATCTGCTGGACGGCAGTACCGGCGGAAGCGCGATGGCGGCCCCACTGAATACTGCGACAACAAGGGCGACGGCAACCACAGCGGATGTGGAAGCCGCGGGGCCCGGCGCGCATCCGTTGTTGCGGCAGTTGCTGCAGGCCTTTCCGGACCTGACGGTCAACCAGATAGCGAATGGCGGGGACAGCCGCCGCCGGCACAGCATAGGTGTGGATCTGGCAGGCGCCATAGGCGCAGGCTGGTTCAAGGCAACCAGCAGTCTCGGCGGTTATGCCGAAGGCCAGAGGGACGTCACCCGTCACTACGCCGATGCTAGCGGCCGCATGCGCCTCGTTCGCAGCGTCAAGGGCGAGATCGACTCCGCCGGGATGGCGGCGCGCGCCGCGCTTGGCGCTGGCCCGGCCGTGGCCAATGCCACCGGGAATTACGGCAATGCGCACCTGCACGTCATGGGCCTGCCCATCGGGCTCGGTGCCGAGCGTATCTTCGGCGGCGGCTTCGACCGCAACGACAGGATGTATGAAGACGGTCGCCTGCACCCGCTCTCCTTCGTCGAACGGGAGTTCTACGACTTGGACGAATTCCTGGAGAATCTCAAGCATGAAGTGCCCGCCTGGCTGACGGCCGGCGCGCCGCCAGAACGGCTGCAGCAACTACTCGACGAGATCAAGACTTACGCCCAACCCACGCACACCTTCTCAACACGCTGGATCGTGACGCCGGAGATGAAAGCGCGAGACGATGCGTACCGGTCGACCATCGCCTTGCTGGAGCTCCTGCCGCATAGCGGCGACACGGTCGCTGCGTTGCGGGAGGCTGTCGAGGCGCATTGGCACGACCGTCAGTGCATGCAACCGTATTCGATGCGCGCCTATGACCGTCAGCTTCGCCAGCGGACCCGCGGCGTGGATTTAGTGGCCCACCTCGCGGCGGTCGATAGTGCCGAGGCCTCGCATATCGACAACCGGCTGGATGTGAAACCTCGCACGCAGGTCGCCAGGCAGGCGCCGGTAAATCCATTCCCACCGATGTGGTCCCCGCCATTGCGCGCATTGCTGCCGTCGATGGCTTCGCCGTATTGCACATCGGGTGACAACATGGCGCCCCCGTCCAACGCGATGGCGGCGGCACGTGTATTCCCTGCGGACGGGATGGACTTGCAGCGGTGTATTGAGGAACTGCAACAGCAGCGTTCGACACGGGCTGCCAAGGTCACGCGTAATGCAAATTTGCCAGTCTGATACCTCCCTGGGCAACCGCTGAGCAGTAGCCCATGCTGCGCACGTTCCGGAACAGCCGAGAGCCGTGGCAGAAGCCTATTCCGGTTCGCAGCCACCGCACGCAGCGTCCACCCCGGTGGCTCACCCCTGCCTCATGTTCATCGATTCACTTGCGGCACCACCGGCACCACCAGCATGACGCCCGGCTCGTCGCGCAGATTCTCCAGCAGTGCCACCGCCGATGAAGCCGGAATAGGCTCTGGACCCAGCGGTGCCAACAGCAGGCTGTTCGCCTCTTCGTCCGCGCCGACGATGCGCAGGCCGTGTTGGTTCAACAGGTGACGCAGGGTATTCATATCGGTCCGGCCGTGAGGTACCATGCGCAGGATGGCCTGCGGCAACCCGGCGGACGGGATCGGGTCGATGTCGTCCGATTTTGGGTCCCAGGCCAACTGCAGACCTAGCACCAAGGTCGCCATGGCCTGTACCGTCAGCGCCATCAGCAGCCAGCGCTTGTTCTTCGAGCGGCCTGCCACGACGGAGGCCATCACCGCATTGACCTCTTCATTGCCGATCACGCCGCGTGGGGCCGGCAACTGTGTCGCATCGACATCCCGGTCACGTGCCCACAGGCGCTCCAGTCCGGCATCCAATGCCGCGCTATCTATGGCCGGCGGCGTGTCCTGCATTCCCCGATGGATCTTTTGCTGCCAAGCCACTTCATTGTCACAATAGCTGCAGTGGTTAGCATGGTCCACCACCATGCGGACCTGCTCGGGCGTGGCTGTACCTGCCACCACCCAGGGGATGGCATCCCAGACCTCACGGTGCTCGTGAAGGGCAAAAGCCTCCGGCCCTGTAGTGCACACCGGCTCCGGCCCGAGGGGTTGATCGGCAGCGGCGGCGGCCCCCGGGGCTGTAAACAATGGCCCGGGCCAAGGCCGAGGCTCGGCAGGGAGCTCATAGTGCGATTTCATCACCCTTGTCCTTCGGTGCCGTTTCTAGGGCGGCTATCGCCACCCAACTCGGGCAAGACATTACGCAGGCGCATCCGTGCATTGAACATCCGAGCTTTTACTGTGCCTGTTGCGCAGTTCATTATGCGGGCAATGTCCTCGCAGGACTCGCCCAAGTAGTACGCCAACTCGAGGGTCACGCGCTGCTCCATCGACAAGGTCGACAAGCCTCTGGCCAGCCAGTTTCGCAACTCACGCTCCGGCCCGTCATTGACCGAAGGCTCCGCCATCGCAAGTTCAACTTCATGGACGGAAGATGCATTGATCTCCTCCGATACAGTGCCGTCACGTAAGGCTTTGAGCATGCAGCGATAGGCAATTCCATGTACCCAAGTCGTCACCCGGGACTCACCCCTAAAGTTGCCCGCCGTACGCCATACCACCCACATCGCTTCGTTCGCCACCTCTTCAGCCAAGTCCGGCCTGCCACAAGACCGCAACAAAAAACGCCACAGCCGGGGCTGGCAATGCCGATAGAGCTGCTCAAAGCAGATACGGTCTCCCGCAGCGGTGGATTCCAGCCAAGCGCGCAGGCAAAGCTCACCAGACGTATCCGCCTCTTTCCGAGAGCTTTCTAGCATGACGAGGACTTTTCTGCACATCAGTGCCGTTCGTGGGTACCGCAATGGCGCCAATGGGTTGTCTCCCATTGGAAAAAACATTTACGCCCCGGCCATGGCCGCATTGTGATCTCATTGCGTAGCCAGTGTATCGCCGCAACCACGCGGGGCATGATTGTGGTGCTTTCGCTACGTCCGCTCCTGGCCTATGGCCCGACGATCACACGGTGTGAGTCACCGTTCCAAGCCTTCAGACCGGACTGCAGTTCCTCGCTTCGGCTAGGCATCCAAGATCCGTAGACCGGATTGGGCAGCACAATGAAGCGTGTTCCAAAATCAGCCTTATGGCTGCGGACGAATGCCTGGAGATTATCCATCGACTTTACCGACGCGGCCTCCGGCCCGAAATCGGTCAGATTGTCACCGATATAGAGAATGGGTTCGCCTTCTGCCTTTATTACCTGTTGGAACCGCGCCCTCTTGCTGGATTCCCCCTGTTTAAGCAACAGATGCTTTTCGTCGATGCCCTCCACACCGAGGCGTGCGAGATTAGTGCGCGTAGCTGTTGTACCCGAGGCGATCCGGTTGGATATAAAAACAACCGTACCGCTGCTATTCCGGACGTGCTGAATGAATTCGATAGAGCCCGGCACCGCGGTGGCGGCCGCATCCGCCACCCACCGGTTCCAGGTTTCATCGGTATATCCGACCTTCTGCTGTAAACACCAGACGGCATAGGCCGAGTTGTCGAGTACGGTTTCATCGAGATCCATGACAACGACCCGGCGTTTGTCCAACGGCGCATTATCGAAACGTTCTCGAGCAAGATGATAGGCTTGATAAGTCAGCGCCCGGTATTCCGCTGCATTCTGCATCCAGTAGAGCGCCGCGGTGGAGATGGAGGCGGATTGATTCAACGTGGTCTGGCAGCCCACTAGAAAAACCGAAAACAGCAGCCCCACCAGTGAATCCATGCGCATTTTTTTTGGTTTCATCAGGGTCGATCCGACAGTGATTTCTTGACCATGCCGACCAGTGCAGAGATGTCGACATCGGTAATCACATGCACCGGTTGCTCCCCCAATCCTGGCCCCGCCCCTATTTTCCAAGACAAAGTGTTTCCATAACCCGCTGTAAATGAGGTATCGACGTCCACCAGCATCCTCGTCTGATGTTTAACCATTTGTGGATTGAGCCAGACCGCAGCCGCGATCTCGTCCCACATCGGTAGCGACTGATCGTACTTCCCGATGTATTTTTCCAATGCTGAACCGCCACGGGCCACCTCGGCGATATCGGCCGTCGCCCACAAGGTCTTGGTCGACGGATCGACCGGAATCTGAGTTATTTTGCGCCACGGCTCATGCAGCACCAACGATGCCGCCTCAGGGTCGAAACGCATATTGAATTCGAGACGGGGATTTAACCGGTATTCCTCCGCAAAATCGTTGTCAGATGGGTGCGGCGAGAAACTTCCACCCATGAACACCAGTTCCTTGGCAGTGCGGGCGAAATTCTCGTCAAGACGTGCCGCCATGGCTACGTTGGTCATCGGGCCGCCAGACCAGATCGTCACTTCTCCCGGGTAACGTTGAACCATGCTTACCATGAACTGGGATGCGGGGATAGGGGAAGCCTTGATTTTTGGCAAGCCCTGGGGCGGTGCGGGCACTTCAAACGGCGTGTCAGGATGCTTACCGGGAATATTCCGACTCCAGGCGCCCTCGTAAACCAAGGGGCCATAAAGCGCTTGCCATCGGCGGCTCCGCGCTGCGGTGTTGAGAAGCGGAAACACAGCGCCCGGATAAACACCTATATCTGTGCGACCGCTTATCTCCAACAGGCGCAACACACTTGCTACGTTCTCGTCGCGCCAGCCATCGCCGCTGGAGACGGTGATTCCCAGCACGTCGACGTTTGGCGCATTCAACAGCATTAGCACCGATTTGAGGTTGGAGCCAGCAGGGCCCAGCGCATCCTGGTCAATGATGATTTTTCGTTTTCCGTTATCGGCCTGCGCCACACAGCTGGAGAATGTCAGCATAACAATGATCAGCCAGGAACTACAACGGAAATTGAAAAAGGAATACAAATCGGATCTCCTGAAATTTAAGGGGGCGCAGAAGCGAATGAGAGAATCATGATGCGACTGGCAACGTTCTCGAAGCCGTTATCCGATACCAGGAACAACGTTTTAGCACCCTCTTTTCCAGCGGGGCCCCATGCCATGCCCTCGAAATTGAAAGGCAAGGTATCGGCCAAGGTCGAAATATTGAGCACTAATGTTTTGCCTACCGCCAAATCGGGTTGCGCCGACAGACTCGGCAGCGACTGGATGTCCGTAGCGGTCGACGGATCGATGCGGTAGAGCCTGCAGTAGAAATCGAAATGCCCTGCCGCGTTCTTCGCGCCCGACCTTTCGAGTACCAGCAAAGTGCCATTGGCATCCGCCAAAATCTCGCTGATACCATTATCGGCGATGCCATCCACACCCTCAGATTGGATCGGATCGAGTCGATACGCGATCTGTTGAAGCAAGCGACCCGTGCGGTCGAAGCGGGATATTCTGGCCAGCCCTCCCAACGCTCTGGTGGAGCGGGGTCCGTCCTGCAACAAGGCGTCTTCCATGGCGACCCAGAGAGAACGGCCATCGGGGCTGAACGTCATGCCTTCGAAAACTTTGTTCGGCCTCGGTCCGGTTTTGCCGGTGGGGTCGAAACGAAGCATCGCAGGCAATGGCAGGTCTGCGCGGCATTTACCGTCGGCCGCAGCAAATGTCACCGAAGGGCCGATCCCCGCCTTGAATCGGCCTTCCGACGACCATACCAGCCCGCCCGCCACATCCATGCGAATGGACTCACCGTCAGCCGGCGCCTGCTTGCGGCTCTTCGCATCACCACACATCTGAAGTCGGTCCGCCGATTCCCAGTCCAGGCCATAGCGGCCCGCTTTAAAAATCAGCTTTGCGATCGGGAAATGCGCGGCAGCACCATCCTCGATGAATACCAGCCGATGCGACCGCGCGTCGAAATCGATCCCCGATAGACCGCCGATGACATGCCCGCCGACGCGCTTGTCACTGGATACGTCGATCGTTGCCAACAAGGTCGGGCTGCCGGCAAAGGCAGGGAAGGCAAGATATGCGAAGGCCAGGATCAGACCGATGCGCAGCATTTTTTTCACAGCGGCTGGCGTTAGAACATTTCTACCGTCATGTTCAGAACAAAAGTGCGGGGCGCGCCCTGCAACAGATTGGGTGTCGCAGCGCTGTAGGTCACCCAATAATTCTTGTTAGCGACGTTGTTCACCACTGCATTGAAGATCGTTTTCTTTCCGAACAAGGTCGTCTGGTACTGTGCGCCGATATCGAGCAGTGAATATCCGCCGACGGTGCGGGTATTAGATGCATCGTACTGGTAATCAGAATAACGCCTGACACCTCCGCTGAAAGACCATCCCTGCAAGTCGACAGGTGCGTAACGCAAGCGGGCAGCCACTTGCAGATCGGAAATGCCAGGTACCCTGTTGCCATTGAGGGCAGGGTTCGATCGGTATTTCGCATCCAACAACATTGCATTACCCGATAACGTCAGTTGCCGGGCCAAACCGACCTCCGAACCCAGTTCCAAACCCCTATATCGAATATTTCCGCTCTGTACGAAATTATTCCGAGCATCCGTATATTCTGCGCCACGTTCTATCTGGAAAAGAGCCGCAGTCCCGTTCCAATGTTCGCCTTCGGTCTTCACCCCGAGCTCGATCTGCTTGCTGGTCAGTGGCCCGAATGCCGCGCCGTTGTTGGCATTGGTAATTGCAGCTACCCCTCCCTTTTCCAGCGACTCCACATAACTGGTATAGAAAGTGGTGCTGGCAGTCGGCCGGTACATCACGGCGTATGCCGGCGTGATCGGACTGGCTCCGTAGTCGCTGATCTTGACACCAGTCGTGCGGTTGAAATTATCCTGGCTGAAGTTGGTTTTCCGCCATCCCGCAATCACCGACCATTGGTCGTTGAAGTCTACGGTGTCTGCGATGAATGCAGAGTTCTCCTGGATCTCAAGAGACCTCGTCGTCGTATGACCGTCGTGGTTGATGCGGGTGCCTGGCAAAACCACGGGGTTAAAGATATTGCTGCCGGTCAGGGTGGCAGTCGCCGGAGCGGAATCACGATACTGGATGACATTCGTCCCCGACAGGCCAAATGCTACGTTGTGGTAAAGCGGGCCTGTCTGAAAGTTACCTTCCATCGTCGCCTGAACCTGCCTGGACACGAAATTTTCCAGCTGAGCCGATTGCGAAATGGTGTAGTCACCGGCATTGTTCAGCAGGTTGAGGCTGCCTTCGCGCCAGTTGGTGGCCTGTTTGCCATAACGGTAACTGATCTTGGCGGCCCAGTCCGGGTTGATTTTCCATTTCAGGCCGGTGGTCGCCAGGGTGGTTTCCGTGCGGAAGTAAGCACCATCTTCGGCCAGTCCCCGGGAGCCGTCGATGGGCGCAGGTATCGCGATCCCGTTGGCGGGGAATATACCGAAGTAGATACCTTTGGCATTCCGGGTCGACTGCAGTGCATCGAACTCCACAACGATGTCCTTGGTCAGCCTGGCATCAAGAGCAACCGAGAGCGAATCGCGTTTTAAGCTGCCACGATCTACAAAGGTATCACCCGATTCATGCACTCCATTGATCCGATACCCAAAACGATGATCTTCGCCAAAACGACCGCCGATATCGACATGTTCGACTGCAACGTTTTTAGATTTGTACTGGATTGCCGCATTTAATAAGGGTTTTTCGACGGGGCGCTTCAACTGGTAATTGACAAGCCCTCCGGGAGATCCGAATCCATACATGAAACCGGATAGCCCTTTGAATACCTGCACCTGCTCGACCATTTCCAACGGAAGCTCGGCACGATTCACGTAGGATAAACCGTCCACCTTATAGCCGTTCACTGTGTCGAGCAGCAGTCCCCGCACGTTGACAAAGGAAACCACACCAGCTGTGGCGCCCGCGGCCTGCCGGACCGAGCTATCGGTGGCCACTGCTTCGTCGATACTGGTGGGTTGGCGTTCTTTCATATCCTGAGCACTGATGGTCTTCGATGAAAACGGCGTATCGATTTCCGCCTTGTTGCCCAGCGCACCCGCCTGCACCGTGGTCTTGCGCAGCGACCTTACCGGTGCGGGTGATGTGTCGTTTCCATCGGTTTGACGCGATCCGGTGACTTGAATTTCCGGGAGAACATCGGTATCCGCCGCGTGAACGGCTGAAACGCCAGAAAATATTTCCAGCATTCCAATGCCAATCGTGCCGAGGGCAAAGAATTTCGATTTCGGCGTGTGATGTTGATAATTCATGTTGTATTTCCTCAGTTGAGTGACGCAAACCACCGCTACAAAGTGTCCTTGACCCACAGGTAGAAAGCGAATACCGCGTCCAGACCTAATAGAATCAAGCTGATCTCCTTCCAGCGCCCTCGAACTACCGCGACCAGCGTGTATACGAAGCAGCCGGCGGCCATCCCGGCCATCAGGTCTGCGGTCGCCAGCGTTACGACCAGCATGAGCAGCGGGGTCATGCTGTTTTCCGGTATGGAAAAATCGATGTCCCGTATGCCTTCCAACATCAGCACGCCCACGGCGACCAATGCGGCGGCGCTGGCTTGCGACGGGATACAGCGAATCAACGGCCAAAAGAAAATCGAGACTGCGAAGAGAGCGGCCACACACAGTGCGGTCAGGCCTGTGCGGCCCCCGGCTTCTACCCCTGCGACCGATTCGGCATAAGCGGTGACAGTGGTGGTTCCCGCTGCGGCACCGATCACGGTGCCCAGCGCATCGCTGGAAAATGCCGCTCGGGCATTGGGAATATCCTGGCCCGGCAACTGCAGACCGGCGCGCCGGGTAACAGCGAACAGGGTCGCGGTACCGGAGAAAAATTCCGAGATCAGAAAATACAGACTTATCGGAAGCAGCAGCGCGAAATGCGTGAAATATCCGCGCAGGTCGAATGCGAACAGCATGCCGGGATTGAAAGGTGGCAGTGCCAAAAAGGCGACCGGCATTCGCGTCAGCGGCACGCCATCGCGGCCGACGACGAATAAGCCTGCCACACTCACCAACAGCATGCTGGCCAGCAGGGCCCAGGCGGCCCGCCGGGCCATCAGCATGAGGGTCAGCAGAAGGCCGACCACCGCCAGCAAAGTCGCAGGCTCGTCAAGCCGGCCCAACGTAATGCCGCCGCCGGGCAGGAAGGCGATCAGGCCTGCAGAGCGCAAGCCCAGCCAGGAGATAAAACAGCCGATGGAAATCTGGATGCCGAGTTTGATCGGATCCGGGAATCCTTCGATGATTTTCTGGCGCCAGCGGGTCATGGCGATGACGAAAAACAGCAGCCCGTTGATCAGCACCATGGTCAGCCCGATCTGCCACGACACTCCCATCTTGACCACCAGCACCTGAGCGAAGATGGCGTTGCTGCCCATGCCCGGCGCCAGGGCGATGGGCAGGTTGGCCCACCAAGCCATCAGCAAGGTGCCGAGCACCGCGGCAAGCACGGTGCCCCAGAGCAAAGCCGATGGCTCGATGCCCGTGGGGGCCAAGATGGCGGGATTCAGCACCACGATATAGGCCATGGTGACGAACGTGGTCAGACCGGCGATCAGTTCACGCCGAACTGTGGTGCCGTGTGCCTCCAGCTGAAAGGGGCCCCGCCAGAGGTGCCGAAGCCGGGTGTTCATGCCCACAGCCTCTCGCCATGGGCCGGACCGTATACGGTCTCGCAGACTGCGCCGCATTTTTGTAGGTCGAACACGCCCTCAGTACGAATCCCGGATTCCATGTCGATCCAGAACCGCGCGCCCGAGGGTACGTCGAGCGATTCGAGCAGCGAACCCACCGTCGCCGCATTCAGCCCGCCCGAATAACCGCAGAAGGGATTCTTGCGGTTCAGCGCGATCCATCGGGACGGCCGCACGCCGGTGCCGAAAGAAACGTCGTAGAGCCAGTCGACGCCGTCCGCGTCCGGAAACCCCTGCTGGCATTGCAGGGCAGGACGCACGCCACAACTGGCCGCGTAGAGCTTGCAGTGGGCGATCTGTTCCGGGGTGCTGCCCTGGAATCCGTGGTTGATCTGGATACGCGAGAAGCCGCGCAGATCCAGCGACGGGAAACCACCGGCGGCGATGTCGGCGGCCGGCACACCGCAGACATGGGCCGACAGGCGCAGGCCGGAGTGGCGCAGCTGCTCGACGATAGCGTGCGAAGGAAACAGCGGCAGGCCGGTGCGCGCCGGATCGATCAGAACGCCCCATTCGATAGGGTAGAGGGCCGACAGATAACGCATGCCCGGAATGATTTTTTCGCTGTCGATGCCCGTGAAAGTGATGAAGGCGGGCTTGGCCATATGGTGTTGCATGGAGTCTTTTATGGGGATTGAAGAAGCAGGCCGGAAACCTCGTGCGGCTGCGGATAGGCACTGCGCGCACCGATGGAGGACACGGTGAAACTGGCTGCGGCGCAGGCATACGTCAGCGCTTGGTCTAGCCCGGCACCCCGCAGGGCGCAGGCCAGGAACGCGCCGGCGAAGCAGTCGCCGGCACCGGTCGTATCTACAGCGGGCCGGCGAAAGCCGGGATGACTGGCGACCGCCTCGCGGCCCACGCACAAAGCACCCTGATCGCCCAGGGTCACCACGATCAGGCGCGGGCCGAACGCCAGCAGGGCGCGCATGTTGTCCACGTTCGCCGAGATGCCGTTGAGCCGGTGAAAGCTGTCGGCGTTGCAGAACACCAAGTCGGCACCGCGCAGCAACCGGTGGTAGGCGGCCTGGTCGGCGACCATGGCAGGCTCCAGGTCGACGGCCACGTCCGTACCCGCCCCACGCGCGATGTCGCTGTAAGCGAGAAACCGCGTCAGTTCGTACGGTGCGCTGAAGAACACGCCGGATTGCCCGATGAGCCCTGCCAGCCGTTCGCCCAGGACAGGCGCAGGAGAGAGCGGGCTGTAGATCAACGATTTCTCGCCATCGACTGCGATGAACACCATGGCGCTGGCGCTGGCGGTTCCCGGCAGGCGCATCACATGGGCCGAGTCGATGCCGAACAATTGCAGATCCTCCAGCAGGTGATCCGCATGGCGGTCGTCGCCCACATGGCCGCACAAGGCGACGCGCAGGCCCAGTCGGCTCGCCGCGCAGGCCATGTTGGTCTCGGAGCCGCCGGAAAAGCTGCCCGGCATCCGGCCCAGGCATTTTTCCCCTGTAAGGGGCAAACGGGGCGCGGTGAAGAAGAAATCCATGCAGGGATCGCCCAATACGGTGAGGTCGTAGGGCCGCGAACCGGCTGCGGAGAACAGGTGGGGGACCATCGCCGAGCACCCTTGTCAGCGGGAGGTGAGCACCGCCACACGGGTGATGCCGGCGCGCTCGACCGAGGCCAGCGCCTTGGCGACCGCGCTGTAATCCACGCCGCCGTCGGCCTGCAGGCGCACGCGGGTTTCGGGATCAGACGCCTTCAGCCTTGCGAGCCGGGGTTGGAGTGCATCGAAGCCCACCTCCTCCTTGTCGATGAAGTATCTGCCCTGCTTGTCGACGCTCACCGTGACCGGATCCTTCTGGTCGAGCGGGGCGACCGCCTCGGTCTTCGGCAGCGTGACCTTAATCGCGTTGGTCATCAGGGGCGCGGTGACGATGAAGATCACCAGCAACACCAGCATCACATCGACCAGCGGCGTGACGTTCATCTCGCTCAGCGCTTCTTCGCTGTCCTGGGACGAAATCGCCATGTCAGCCCACCTTCCTGAGGGCCCGGGTGTCCTGCGCGATGGACTGGCGGGTGACGGAGAAGCCGCAGCTCTGGGCCAGGCTGTAGAAATCGTGCGCAAAGTCTTCCATGAAATACACGGACAGCTTGAGCCGGCGCAGGAAGTAGTTGTAGACCAGCACTGCGGGTACCGCGACAGCGATGCCGACACCTGTCGCCTGCAGTGCATGGCCGACCGGGCCAGCGACTGTTTCCATGCTGGCCGCGCCTGCAAGTCCGATCGACTGCAACGCTTCCATGATTCCCCACACGGTACCGAACAGGCCGACGAATGGGGCCGTGCTGCCGATGCTGGCCAGCACGGTCAGTCCGGTCTCCAGGCTGCGGCGCTCCCTCTGTATCTGGTGGCGCAGGTGCCGCTCCAGGCGTTCACCCTGGTTGATGCTGTAGGCCAATTGCTGGGCCGTGCGCGGCGAGGGATCGACGGTCATGGCACTCACAGCGCTTTGTGTCACCCGCGCCAGGGCTCCGGGATATTGGGAGGCATGCTCGGTCGCAGAAAGAAAATCCTGCGAGTTCCAGAAGGCTTTCTGGAATCTTTGGCTCTCGCGCTTTTGTTGGCGGAAGTGCACGATCTTGATGAGCAGCAGCGCCCAGGTGACAACGGAGAACAGTACCAGCAGCCACATGACGCCGGGCACGATCAGATGAGAGAGAGATACGGACATGGAGGATTCCTGGAAGGTTGGTGAGGTAGGAATGCGGAGCACTCACTGCGGGAGCTTGAAATCGATCACTTGGGTGGCCTGGCCCGGCACCGGGGTGTCGCCACGCCGGGCCGGCACGAACTTCCATTGCCGGACAGCCTGCACGGCAGCCTCGTCCAGCACCGGCTGGCCGCTCGATCGGCTGACCTGTACGGAATCGGCCCGGCCTTCCGCGCTTACCTGGATCAGCAGCACCACCTTGCCCTCCCACATCTTGCGCAGCGCCAATGCCGGGTAGGCGGGCGACGGGTTGCCAAGGAGGGCGATGCCGGAGATAGCCGCGGTTTCTTTAGGCGCCACCGGTACGGCGGCGGGTGCCGGGGAAGGCTGCGCCGGCGGCTTTTCTGGAGGCGGAGCTTCTTGCGGAGCGGACTGCGGTGGCGGAGCAGGCTGCGGTGATGGAGTGGATGGCGGCGGCGGCGGCGCAGGCGCTTGGGTGGGCCGGGCTTGCGAACGGCGAGGAAGCCTCGCCGGCGGCGGCTTCACCGCCAGATCGTCGGTGGGCAGCGGTGCCGGCGCAACAGGGGCCGCCACCGGCGTCGGTGCAACAGGGGGCGGCGGTGGCGGGGCGGCGAATTCGATGGCGATCTCATGCGGCCGCGGCGGCTGTACGCGTTCACGCCGCTGATTCAACGACCATGCGAATGCGCCATGGATCGCCAGTGCGATCAACACCAACACCAGCTGGGTGCGCGGTGCCAGGCCCGGAGGTTCGGCGCGAAAAGGCGGAAAGGACATCCATACGGTCGAAGTCGCTCCGGGCGGAGTCTCGTGCGGCGCGATCGCGGTGCTGGTGGCGGTATAGGTCATCGGCTTGTGTACTGAAGCGCTATCGACGGATCTCTGGCTCATCGAAGGTGGACGCGGGAGTCCATGCAAGTCGCATGCCACATGGTACGTACCAATTGACGGGGCTGCGGCGGCTTTTGTACGCTGCCGCGGTCCGAATGCACGGAGAACGGGTCGTTCCTGCACATTATTGGTACGCACCAATTTAAGTTTTATGACAGAGTGGGCGGCGGATGGTCGGGACCGGGGCGAAGCCCGACGCATCGTTGCCCCCAGCCGCGTGCGAGCCCCCGAATCAAGCGCCTACAAAACGCGGCAGAAGGCGCGGGGCTTCAGGAGCCCCAGTCGGTCACTTTGTTGTTGTACCGATAGGAGGGGCCGTAGCGCATATCGCAGAACTCGATCGGCACGCGCCGATCCGAGAGTGTGATGCGCTCGCACAACAGGAGCGGAGATCCTTCGGCGAGACCGAGAAGCTCCAGTTCCTCGGGCGAGCCCAAGGTCGCGCCCAGGCTCTCGATGGCCATCGACGGACGCAAATCGCGGTCTTCTACCAGCAGACGGTAGAGCGAGCCTTTGCGCATCAATTGGGCGGCGGTGAAGCCGAGCCCCTTCGGCAAAGCCAGCCAGGAAGACTGGATGCCCACCGGATCGCCATTGATGAAGCGCAGTCTCCGAAGATAGAGCAGTTCCGTTTCCATTGGCACTTGCATCACACGCGAGACGGCGAGCCCTGCCCCCACCCGCTCCAGCTTGAGGATCTTTTGGCCCGGCGTTCCGCCGTGTTTGAGGGTGTCGAGGGTGAAGCTGCCAATGGCCTTCGACATTTCCCGCACCGATGCCGAAGTGACGAAGGTACCCCGCCCCTGGTCGCTGTAGATGAGCCCTTGCTCGGTCAGTAGCCGAATGGCTTTTCGCAACGTGTCGCGGCTCACGTCGAGGCGCTGCGCCAACTCCCGCTCGGGAGGCAACGGTTCCTTGTCGCTGAAGCCGCCGGACTCGATCTGCGCGCGCAATGCATCCGTCACCTGCCTGTACCTCGGAACACCAGGTTCGGTTGCGGCGACGGCTTTGGTTCTTGGCAAAGGCTAGGTCCGGGAAATGCGGTGCGGCCGAGGAGTCTACCCGACCGTGCGCAGTTGGTACGTACCTATTCGGTCAATCCATCGAGATGGCGGCTGTGCCCCCCCGGGGGCTCGCATATTTGCAGTTGGATGATCGCTTTTTATCCTTGCGTGATTCCCGCAGCGACTGGGCTCTCGACGACATGCGCATGCATGCTGCCTGCGGCTCCGAGGCCGCCTTTCCTACAGCGTGGCGTACGCGCCGTGCCCTACGGTCGTTGCTCGCAACCCCAGGAGAATCCGATGAGCAAAGTCACCCCCACCGGCGCGGGCACCCGGCCCAGCACCGACGGCACCGTCGACAACATGGGCGCGGGCGAGGCCTTCATCCCCGGCAGTTCCGATTCCAGCCCCGCGCCGACGGAGGCGATGTCGGGCAAGCGACAGGATGCGCAGTCCGTCGAAAAGGACGATTCGGCACCGTTCGCCCTGACCGAGGACGTCGATGCGGTGAAGCCCGAGCACCGGTACGAGCGGCCCTCCGACCGAGACCGCTGACACCGACGGTCGGCTTGCGGAGCGGCCATGGACGCCACGCTGCGGCGCGGTCGTCTTCTCGGCCTGCGGCACGGCAACGGCGAGGATGAGACCCATGGGAGGTGCATGCATGGGCCACGTCTGGTTGGGCGGCAGTGCCGTGGCAGCTATGGGCGCTGGCGACGATCGACTCGCTCGCGGTGTTGGGTGCGCTGCACGCCAGTCCGACCGTCAAGGCGGCCCTGGCCGACAGCATCGTGCGGTAGCACGATACCCGACGGCGGCCGCATCGTGCGGTAGCGCCTCCCGACATGCGCACAGCGCCGCCTCCACGGCACCGCGCACACCTGTGCCGCCTCCACGACCACCCTTCCCCTCTTGCGAAAGCCCCCGATGACCCACGACCTCCCCACCTGGATGCAGGACGCCGCTCGGCTCACCCGCGCCGGCAAGCTGCAGGAGGTGACCCAGGCGCTGCAGCGCTCGCTGGGCCTGCCGGATGGCGCGGCGCTCCGGGCCTGGCCCGGCATGCCGGCGGACGGTGGCCCTGCGGTGCCGACGCCGGCACCGCCCTCAGCCGCCGCCGACATCCTCGACGGCTACGTGACCGAGCTGCCGCGCGACCCGGCCCCGGCCGCCTCGCCCCGACCGGCCGCCGGCGGCGTCTCCACCGGGCGCTTCGCCCATGGCGGCCGCACGCTGGACTACCGGCTGTTCCTGCCCACCGGCGCGGCCGACGCGCCGCGCCCGCTGGTGCTGATGCTGCACGGCTGCACCCAGAACCCCGAGGATTTCGCGGCCGGCACCGGCATGGACGCGCTGGCCCAGGCCCACGGCTGCGCGGTGCTCTACCCTGCGCAGGACGCGCCGGCCAACCCGCAGCGCTGCTGGAACTGGTTCAAGCACAACCACCAGCAACGCGGCCGCGGCGAGCCGGACCTGCTGGCCGCGCTGGCCCGGTCGGTAGTGCAGAAGCACGGGCTGGACCCGCGCCGGGTCTACGTCGCCGGTCTCTCGGCCGGGGGCGCGATGGCGGCGATCCTGGCGCAGGCCTATCCCGACGTGTTCGCCGCGGCCGGCGTGCATTCGGGGCTGGCCCAGGGCACGGCGCGCGACGCGATGTCGGCACTGCAGGCGATGCGCACCGGCACCGGGCCGGCCGCGGCACCGGCAGGCGCTGGCGTGCCCACCATCGTCTTCCACGGCGATGCCGACGCCACGGTGCATCCCGACCACGGCGCGCACGTCATGGCGGCGGCGCAGCCTGCCGGCAGCGCGGCGCCGACGGTAGAGACCGGCCGCTCGCCCGGTGGCCGTCGCTGGACCCGCACCCGCTACCCGGGTGCCGAAGGCGGCAGCCGGGCCGAATACTGGCAGATCCACGGTGCCGGCCATGCGTGGGCCGGCGGGCGGTCCGCCGGGACCTACACTGACCCGGCGGGGCCGGATGCCAGCGCGGAGATGCTGCGGTTCTTTCTGGCGCACCGGCTGGCGGCGTAGTGCCTGCGGGCGACGACCCATGCACCGAGACGGCGGACATCGACACCTGTTTTCGAAGGAAAAGTGGCTGTAGCCTTTGTACAGCAACGACCACCAGCTATATTTTTAATAGCGCACGATGTAGGCTTCAGAAAGATGAATGGCTGCAGCCGGCGCGGATCGCCGACCGCCAGCTATGGTTTTAATAGCAAACGCTGATGCCGCCCGCCAAGCACAGCCGCCGCCTCCGGACGCGGCCAGGACCGAATGTCCCCCGCCGCACAGGACCTCTCTGCACCTGCCCGCGGACGAACTGCGCCGGCACGATAATCGGTATGCGCACTAGAGCGAGTTATGCACTGTGACGTACCCGCGAAAGTGGGTCTCGCAGGCGGGATCTATGCGGGTACGTCGAAGTACATACCGCGCTCCAGGCATGCGGTGACCCGTGCCGGCCATGCGGACACGGGCGCGGCAGGCTGGGATTCCTTTCTTTTCCGACCAGCGATTTCCGGCCCATGACCGCACGCCCTCCCCTCCAAGATGTCATCGACAGCGCCATCGACTTCGCCGTCATCGTCACCGACCTGAATGGCACCGTTACAGACTGGAACGCCGGCGCCGAGCGGATCCTGGGCTGGCGGCGCGAGGGGATCGTGGGCACCTCGATCGAGCGCATCTTCACCGTAGAAGACAGGGCCATCGGCCGGGCGCAGGAGGAGATGCGCGTCGCCGTGTCGGAAGGCCGCGCCAACGACGAACGCTGGCACCTGCGGGAAGACGGCGCCCGGTTCTGGGCCTCGGGCGAGATGATGCCGTTGCGCCAGGAAGACGGCACCCACCAGGGTTACGTCAAGGTGGTGCGCGACCGGACGCGGCAGCACGATGTGGACGAGCGCCTGCGTGACACCCAGGACCGCTTCAAGACGCTGCTGGAGACGGTAGAGACCGCTTTCGCGATCGTCGAGGTGAAGTTCGACGCCGACGACCGCCCGATCGACTACCGCTTTCTCGAGGCCAACCCGGCCTTCGAGCGGCAGGCCGGCGTCAACCTGCGCGGCAAGTGGGTGACCGAGTTCGCGCCCGACCTGGAGCGCTTCTGGTTCGACACCTACGGCCACGTCGCCCGGACCGGCGAGCCGGCCAGCTTCGAGAACTACGCCAAGGCGTTCGGCCGCTGGTTCGAGGTGCGGGCGATCCGTGTCGGCGATCCGCAACTTCGGCAGATCGCCATCTTCTTCAACGACGTCACCGACCGCCGGCTGGCGGAGGACCGGCTGCGCGCCAGCGAGGCGATCGCGCGCGAGAACGTCGAGCGGGTGCAGCTGGCGCTCGCGGCCGGCGCCATCATCGGCACCTGGCACTGGGACCTGCCGACCGACCGGTTCACCGTGGACGAGGCGTTCGCCATCGCGTTCGGGCTCGACCCGGCGCTGGGCCGCGAGGGCCTGAGCCTCGCGCAGGTGGTCGCCACGGTGCATCCGGACGACCGCGACGGCCTGGCCCGGGCGATCGGCGAGGCCGTCCAGCGCGGCGGCGCCTACGCGCACCAGTACCGGGTGCTGCGCGCCGACCGCAAGTACTACTGGATCGAGGCAAGCGGCCGGGTCGATCATGGCGCCGACGGCACGCCCACCAGCTTTCCCGGCGTGCTGATCGACGTAGAGGAGCGGCGTACGGTCGAAGCAGAGCGCGACCGCAACGCCGCCGAGCTGCGCGCCCTGAACGAGACGCTGGAGCAACGCGTGGCCGAACGGACGGCCGAGCTGATGCGGGCCGAGGAGCAGCTGCGCCAGTCCCAGAAGATGGAGGCCGTGGGCCAGTTGACCGGCGGCCTGGCGCACGACTTCAACAACCTGCTGGCCGGCATTTCCGGCGCGCTGGAGCTGATGAACGCCAAGATGCAGCAGGGTCGCTTCGGCGACCTGGAGCGCTACGTCTCGGTCGCCCAGGGGGCCACCAAGCGCGCGGCCGCGCTCACCCACCGGCTGCTTGCGTTCTCGCGCCGACAGACGCTGCTGCCCAAGCCCACCGACGTCAACCGGCTGGTCGGCGGCATGGAGGAGCTGATCCGCCGCACCATCGGCCCGGCGGTCGCGCTGGAAGTGGTGGGCGCCGCCGGCCTGTGGCCCGCGCTGGCGACCCCGGCCAGCTGGAGAACGCGCTGCTCAACCTGTGTATCAACGCGCGCGACGCGATGCCCGACGGCGGCCGCATCACCATCGAGACCGCCAACAGGTGGATGGACCGGCCCGCCGCGGCGAAGTACCGCATCCAGGAAGGCCAGTACCTCTCGCTCTGCGTGACGGATACCGGCACCGGCATGTCGCCCGAGGTGATCGCCCGGGTGTTCGAGCCCTTCTTCACCACCAAGCCGATCGGCGAGGGCACCGGCCTCGGCCTGTCGATGATCCACGGCTTCGCCCAGCAGTCGGGCGGCCAGGTGCGCATCTACTCGGAAGTCGGTCAGGGCACGACGGTCTGCATCTACCTGCCGCGCCACTACGGCGAGGCCGACGGCGACGACGCGATGCCCCGCCTCCCGGACATCGCCCGTGCCGAGCAGAGCGCCACCGTGCTGGTGGTGGACGACGAACCCTCCGTCCGCATGCTGGTGGCCGAGGTGCTGGAGGAGCTGGGCTACACCGCGCTCGAAGCCGCCGACAGCCTCGCGGGCCTGAAGCTCCTGCAGTCGGACGCCCGCATCGACCTGCTGATCACCGATGTCGGCCTGCCCGGCGGGATGAACGGCCGTCAGATGGCCGACGCCGGCCGCGAACGCCGGCCTGCCCTGAAGGTGATGTTCATCACCGGCTACGCCGAGAACAGCGTCGTCGGCAACGGGCACTTGGCCCCGGGCATGAAAGTGCTGACCAAGCCGTTTCCGCTGGAGGCGCTGGCTACGGGGATCCGGGAGCTGATCGGCGTGAAGTGAGGGGGCACGGTCGGCGCCACGCCTTCACGCGGGCGCGGCAGCGGCCAGGGGCCAGGGGCCAGGGGCCAGGGGCCAGGGGCAGGGTCGCATGACACGCCCTAAAGATAGAGGCCCAATGATGCGATCGGAAGAAGTACGAGCTGATGCCTCGCAGGCGCAGGTCTGTTTGCGGCGCAAAACGGAAATTGTATTGTCGCTGCCAAAAATTCGATATACCATCCATTCAGCCAGTATCTACGTCATCCGCTCGAACAACCTTTTCCAAGGCTCGCTGTTCGAATTCCACTGCGGCGTCGGAGGCCCAGACACCGTCGCCGCGCCCGTCGACTCATACTGAATTTCCGCTTTGGAAGAATTCCAGTCTCCACCAGATTGACTGGTTGGCGCTGAGTGTCCGGAAACAGACCGCAATCAACTGAGAAAAAAA
This sequence comes from Xylophilus ampelinus, assembly GCF_003217575.1. Taxonomy (GTDB): domain Bacteria; phylum Pseudomonadota; class Gammaproteobacteria; order Burkholderiales; family Burkholderiaceae_C; genus Xylophilus; species Xylophilus ampelinus. The sequence goes on from NZ_QJTC01000011.1 coordinate 54,705, forward strand.
TGACTTACTCTTTTGATGGTTCGCAAGCACTCAACCGCATTTCTAGCGCAATTGAAGATGTGATTCCGAATTCAGGATCGTTGCTGCTCAACATCCCGATCGCCGATCTCGTAGGAGTCACCGAAGACATCGGGTTGAAGATCAATCTATCCTATTCGCTTGGCGGCGGTGGCACGCTGGGTTTGCCCACCAACTGGAGCTTCGGCATACCGTCGATCGCGTCTGGCAGCGCGATAGGAATCAAGGGCTCGCGCTACATCGTCGATCCTTTCTGGACGGATGCGACGGGCTATGCATCGGGGCTCAAGTACGTGAACAATCACGGCGTCAAGTTCGTGGATAACATCGTGAGCCAGCCGCTGCCCCATGGCCAGTACGGCGTAGAGTACCAATTCACCTACTCAGACACCGACGGCTCTGTTTGCTACTTCGACAGCACCGGCGCGCTGCTGATGAAGGCAAACCGGTACGGCAGCTACGTCTACTACGCGTACACGCCCGAGCCGCAAGGCAATCTGCTCGCTTATATCATCGACAGCTTCGGGCAGAAAACTACGTTCACCTACGAACTGGGCCAGATCGTCGTTACCTTGCCGAACGGACTGCCGGTCACAATCAACACGGATGCCGGTCATGTCTACAGCGTGGTCGATCTGATTGGTGACGCGACGATATTCAACTACACGACGCAGAACGACTTCAGTGTCATCAGTACCGTCACCTATCCCTCCGGGAAGACGACCAATGTGGTCTACACCACTATTGGATTCCTGGATCAATCGGGAAATTCGTATGCCATCCCGGCCGTGTCGGACCTGTATTTGCTGGATCCGAAAAACGCCTTGCTGGCGCATTATCAATACACCTACGGCACACAATCCGGCGGAAATACGTTCACGGGGTTCACGGGTGGCTATTCACTGTCCAGCAGTTCGGACGGCCTGCTGGACAGCAATAACACGGCCTATGTCTACGATGTGGAAGTGCGCACCCTCGATCAAGCCGGCACCATCCGTTCGCTGACGAACATCTTCTACAGTTTCGCGCATGTGCCGATCATGCAGAACACGTACGTTATCGACGACGAAGGCGTGCAGCTTGGCTACCAGCAGACGAATTCGCTCTACAACATTGCAGCGGACGCTTACAACCAGCAGCCCAACTACCTGAGTCCGAAGCAGACGCAACAGCTGTTCTTCGCTCTGCACAGCACGCTCGGCGTGCCGCAAACACAAATAACCTATGAGTACGACGACTTCGGCAATACGACATCGAAGCAGACCAGTGCGTGGAGCGACTCATCTCAAGCGTATGTCATGAACCTGGTCGAGACGGCGTCTTATTTCACACAAGACTCTCCGATCACCACGCTGGTGGACTCGGCCACCAAGACGGACGCCACCAACCAAGGTATACGGACGGTGAACACGCTCACGCTGGACAGCAAGTCCATCGCAACCTCCACCGTCAACTACAGCCACGACGGCGGGACCACGTGGAATGGCTGGAAGACGCGCAGCCAAAGCTACGACTCGAGTGGGCGCGAGGTCTCCGTAACCATCAAGTGGGCCGCTGCCGACGTGCCAGGCGTGCAGCAAACCTCGAGCGCCTTCGTGTATGCCTACGACGCTGCGAACTTCACCGTCGGGACGACGATTACCGATGCGCTGGGATTTGCCAGCCTGCATGCGATCAGCACCCTGTACGGGCAGAAGGTGCTCGAGATTACATCTTCCGGCTCGACCACCACATACGCCTACGACCAGTTGGGTCGGCTCGTCACCAAGACCTCGCCTTCGGGGCGGCAGACAACGCATGCTTACAAAACCTTCGTTTCTGACGGCGAGAACAGCGCGATAGTGATTGACCCGCTGGGCTACCAGATCAAGACCGTTACCGATCCTCTGGGACGAACGATCGCCACCTACGACAACGTGAATCCAAACGATTCCACGCCGCTGAGGTTACTGACGCAGAAGCAATACGATGTACTGGGAAACGTCGTCACCCACATCGACAAGTTTGGCAATGCGACCACAAGCGCTTTCAACTCGCTGGGCAAGCCGACGCGATCAGTCGACCCGCTGAGCAACAAGACCACGCTCGCCTACGACTTCGCATCCAATTCGACGATTACCAGCATCAACGGGATCGCGCAAACGAAGGTCGTCACGGACAGTTTCGGCCGTGCGGTCATGGAAGAGCGATATCCAAATACGATGAGTTCGGACAAGACGGCCCAATACACCATGAGTCGGGCTTCGGGATACGACGGCTTCAATAACCTGACCTGGAAGACGACCAGCCAAGTGACAGCAGGCGTGGCGACCGTGCTGCACACGAAGAGTTACGCCTACGACCCCGAGTCACAGCGCATCAGCGCGAACTTCAGCGCGCCCAACGGCACGACCCGACTGAAACAGTCGGTCTACGATCTAAACCGGAAAAAGGTTAGCCAAACGAAGACCGTCACCTATCCGGACGGTCGTGTCTATACAGTAACGGGTGACTCTCGGCAATTCGATGCTCTAGGTCAGATGACTCTACTGACCAACAATGCGGGACAGTCAGAGTCGTTCCGCTACGACTGCGACCAGCATCTGGTCAGCAAGACGCTATTTGACGGGAGTGTCATCGAGTACACCTACAAGGCCGACGGCTACAAGGCCAGCGAATCTTGGTTGGAAAATGGTGTCGCCAAGACAACCGCTTATACCTACGATGCCGCCGGCCGCCTGCTGGAAACCAGCAATGCGAGCGGGTCCGTCGCCAATACCTACTCGATAGACGGCGTGCTCACGTCCATTACGTATCCGGACGGAAAGAAGCTCAGCTATATATTGGACGGGTACAGCCGAGCGATCAGCCAGCAGGATTTCGGCGGTGCAACGACTACTTATACGTACACGCCGCAGAACCAGATCCTGAGCGTGAGCACGGCTAACGACGTGCTCACGCATCTCTATTGCGCCGATCCCGCAGTGAACCTGATGCTGGGCGCGCCCCTGGGCGTAATCCTGGCCGACAACTATACCGAGACCTATCGATACGACGCGCAAGGGCGCAAAAACGGCCTGCAGCGCGTGTCCACCAAGGATGTGACGCTGCTGAGCGAGCTAGGAGTTTTTAACGCGCTGGACAAACTGATCTCCAATGCGTCGTCGTCGCAAATCACCACTGCGACGACCGTCAACCACCAACGGACGATTTCCTACGACGCGTTTGGCCAAGTCACGAGTGACACCCTCACGGGAAATTCCAGCCAGACGATCAGCGCGCAAACTTTCCAATACGACGGCAACGGCAACGTCCTGCAGTCGACCGGTCCGGCGGCAGGGCACTCGACCTCCTACACATACAACAATATCGACCAACTGATCTCGTTCGCCAGCAATTCTGGTCAGCCTAGCACGCAAGAGTTCGACACCAACGGCAGGCTCGTCGTCGATGGTGCGGGTAACCACTATACATACGATGTGCCAGGTCAGCTGCTCGGTGTGGAAGACGCCGTTGGCGCGACGAGCTACACGTACTACCCGAACGAGCTACTGGCCACGCGCACCAGCGAAGCCTCCACGGTAGGCATGTATTACGACAACCTCCAGCAGGCGATTAACACGACGCAAGGGGACGCAATGACGCATTTCCTGATGGTGGGTTCGAAGCGATTCGCCTCCTATTGCGGCGACGCCTCGCCTTTCTACTACGGAACCAACCGCCGCCAAGACACGGTGCTAGGTTGCAGCACGGAGCTCGACGGCGGCGAAACCCTGATCGGCGGAACCTCGTATTCGGCGTATGGGCTCCAGGCAGATAGCTCGGTGGGCATGGACGCCAGCAACAACTTCGGGTGGAACCAGGAATACAAGGATATAGACAACAACCTCGTCTACCTGCGGGCCCGCTTCTACGACCCGGTCACCATGCGCTTCATTTCCCGGGACAGCAAGTCCGTGGACAACCGCTACGCGTATTGCAGCGGAGACCCCGTCAACAATGTCGACCCCTCAGGGCACGATGACGTGGCCGTCGGCGTCGGTGCGGGTGTGGGCGCGGTGGCCGCCGTCGCCTTGACCTATGCCGCCATCACTTACGGACCCGCCATCGTAGCGTTCATCACGGGCGCAACGGCGGTGGCCAGCGCGGCGGTCGGCGGAGGGGCGGTGGCCGCGGGCATCCTCGGCGGCGTGGCTGCTACCGCGGCCGCGGCCGCGATCACGGCTTCCGCACCGGTGCTGGCGGTGGCTGCGGCAGGAACGACGGCGATAGCCACGGTCAGTGCCGTGGCCGCGGGCGGTGGAGCATTGACCGCGTCCGCCATCGGTGCAGTGGTAGGGAGCGGGTTGGGCGCTTATGTAGGGGGAACTATGGGCGCGTTGGCCGGAGGCGCCGTGGGCGGAATGGTCGGGACGGGCGTCACCGTCGCGGCACCGGTCGTCACAGCGGCCGCCAGCACGGCGGTGGGCTACGTCGGTACCGCGCTCGCCTCGGTCGCTGGCGCCGTGGTGGAGACCGCCACCGCGGCGACCGCGACTGCCACCGCGACGGTGTCGGCGGCCACCTCGATGGCAGCCGAAGCTGTGGCGGGCGCGGCCGCGGCCGTGGGGATAGAAAGTGCCGCCGATGCGGCACTGGTGTTGGTGGGGGCTGTTCTGCTCGCTTTGTTGTGAGAGCGGATGGCCCGTATTTTTAGTTCACTTGGAAAGGAGATCGAAATGACCGTGGACAAAAACTTGTCGCGGACTGGCGTGCTTCTCACGGCGACATTGACGGCCGGCATGGCTCACGCTGGTGCGGGCGCCAACGTCAACGCCTGCGTCTACTTGACCAGCAAACCCTCCGTACCCATGACCGTCAACGTGACGCCTGGTGGATCGGGAACGCATTGCATGCATGAAAAGGGCCACTCCGCCACATTGACTGTGTCCAACGCAGGCGTGACCTGCGTCTCGGTAGGCTACGTCGAGGCCAAGGCGAGCTCGTCGGGGGGCGATCTTTGCGCCACCGACAAGTCGAAGTGGCCGCTGAGCTATGCCATTACGGGCACCGCCTTCAGCGGTTCGACGCAAACGCAGTGGCATACAGGAACACGGAACAATTCCATAGATTTGCACAGTCCCTCGCCGGGCACGAATGTCTGCGGTCAAAGCTCTCTTTGCACTTCGACGTCTTGGACCTGGAACGCGGGGACGCAGGGGCCGCTATACATCATTTTTCAGCCAGGCTACAACGCAAAATAAGGCGTATACCGCTGCGGTAGGTGTCAGCAGGACGCTGCCGACGCTCGCGACGCGGGACACTCCAGGCGGATGGTTGCATCGGCGCCCGTGGAACTAGCGACGGAAAGAATCACCTCGTTCCAAGACAAGCGCTGGAGCATGTCATACACCATGACGCTAGGCACCCCGGGTATCGCGGAGATCCGTTACCGCAGATACCGTGCGTCCGAGGCGCCCGCCCCGGTGGATCACTCCACCGTCACGCTCTTGGCCAGGTTGCGCGGCTTGTCCACGTCGGTGCCCCGTGCGCAGGCCGTGTGGTACGCCAGCAGTTGCAGCGGCACCACGTGCAGCAGCGGGCTCAGCGCGCCGTAGTGCTCCGGCATGCGGATCACGTGCAGGCCCTCGGCCTGCTCGATATGGGTGTCGGCGTCGGCCAGCACGTACAGCACACCGCCGCGGGCGCGCACTTCCTGCAGGTTGCTCTTCAACTTTTCCAGCAGCGTGTCGTTGGGCGCGACGGTGACGACCGGCATCTCGCTGGTCACCAGGGCCAGGGGGCCGTGCTTCAGCTCGCCGGCGGCATAGGCCTCGGCGTGGATGTAGGTCACTTCCTTGAGCTTGAGCGCGCCTTCCAGCGCGATCGGGTAGTGCAGGCCGCGGCCCAGGAACAGGGCGTGGTCCTTGCCGGCGAAGGCCTCGGCCCAGTCGATGATCTGCGGCTCCAGGGCCAGCACTGCCTGCAGCGCGACCGGCAGGTGGCGCATCGCCTTCAGGTGTATCGCCTCGGCCTCGGCGTCGAGGTGGCCGCGCGACTGGGCCAGCGTCAGCGTCAGCAGGAAGAGGCCGGCCAGCTGGGTGGTGAAGGCCTTGGTGGAGGCCACGCCGATCTCGGTGCCGGCGCGGGTGATGTAAGCCAGCTTGCATTCGCGCACCATCGCGCTGGTGGCCACGTTGCAGATGGTGAGGGTCTGCTCCATGCCCAGGCTGCGGGCGTGCTGCAGCGCGGCCAGGGTGTCGGCCGTTTCGCCCGACTGGCTGATGGTGACGACCAGGGTGCGCGGGTTGGGCACACTGCTGCGGTAGCGGTACTCGCTCGCGATCTCTACCTGGGTCGGGACCTTGGCGATCGATTCGAGCCAGTACTTGGCGGTGCATCCGCTGTAGTAGCTGGTGCCGCAGGCCAGGATCAGGACGTTGTCGATTTCCTCGAAAACGCGCCAGGCACTGGCACCTGTGGCGCCGTCGTGCGAGGGCGCGCCGTCGAACAACTCGGGCACGATGCCCTCGATGCCTTCGAGCGTATCGGCGATGGCGCGCGGCTGCTCGAAGATTTCCTTCTGCATGTAGTGGCGGTACGGGCCCAGGTCGGCCGCGCCGCTGTGGGCCTGCACCGTGCGCACCGGGCGGGCCGCGGCATCGACCGGGCGGACGCCGCTGCCGTCCTTGTGGCGCTGCACGATCCAGAAGCGGCCCAGCTGCAGGTCGACCACGTCTCCCTCTTCCAGGTAGACGATCTGGTCGGTCACGCCGGCGAGCGCCATCGCGTCGCTGGCCAGGAAATGTTCGCCGGCCTGGCCCACGCCCAAAATCAGCGGCGAGCCGGCGCGAGCGCCGACCACGCGGTGCGGCTCGTCGCGGCAGAACACGGCGATCGCGTAGGCGCCGCGCAGTTGCACGATGGCGGCCTGCACCGCCTCGAACAGATCGCCGTCGTACAGGCTGTCGATCAGGTGGGCGATGACCTCTGTGTCGGTCTGGCTGGCGAACTCGTAGCCCTTGGCGACCAAGCCGCCGCGCAGCGCGTCGTGGTTCTCGATGATGCCGTTGTGCACCAACGCGATCCGGCCCGGGCCCTGGTCGTAGCCGCCGGGGCCGTGGCTGAAGTGCGGATGCGCGTTGTGCACCGCCGGGGCGCCATGCGTCGCCCAGCGGGTGTGGGCGATGCCGGTGGTGCCCTGCACCGCGCCGGCCTTGACCTGCTCCATCAGCTCGGCCACGCGCGAGGTGCTGCGGGTGCGGCTCAGCGGGCCCTCGGGCGTCATCACCGCTTCGGTGTCGTACACCGCGACGCCGCAGGAGTCGTAGCCCCGGTATTCGAGCCGCTGCAGACCCTGTACGAGGATAGGGACGATGTTGCGGGTGGAGACCGCGCCGACGATGCCGCACATGGTGGTGCCTTGTATGAAAAGGAAAGGACCCGATGCTAGAACCGGCGCCATGAAATAATCAGGCACTTATCGCCACCTTCCGATCGCATCTTTCACTCAGCACATGCGCCCCAATATTCGTTCACACAAGCTCCACAAATGAACGAAATCACGCTCGACGAGACCGACTTGCGCCTGCTGGAAATGCTGCAGACCGACGCCTCCCGCAGCAACCAGGCCCTGGCGGAGGCAGCCGGCATCTCGCCGCCCACCGGCCTGCGCCGGGTACGCCGGCTGGTCGAATCCGGCGTGATCGCCCGGCAGGTCGCGCTGCTCGACGGCGACAAGCTCGCTCCCCTGATCGGCCACGGCCTCACCGCCCTGGTCGAGCTGGCGCTCGACGCGCAGGACGCCGAGCGGCTGGCCCGCTTCGAGGCCCGCGCCTGCGCCGACGACGCGGTGCAGCAGTGCTACCGCGTCTCGCCGGGGCCGGATTTCATGCTGGTGGTGCGGGTGCGGGACATGCCGGGCTACATGGCGCTGGCACAGCGGCTGTTCCATGCCGATCTGCATGTGCGCAGCGTCAAGGCCTTCTTCAGCATCCACTGCGCGAAATTCGAGCCGAAAGTGCCGCTGGCCGACGATTAGCGCCGACCTCCAGCTATCGAAACAATAGCATCACGCCGGCACGACGGCCGGCAGGCTGAAGCGCACGGTGCAGCCGGCGTCGCGCTGGCCCTCGGCCTGGGCGGTGCCGCCGTGGCGCTGGGCGATGCGGCGCACCGCCGCCAGGCCGATGCCCAGGCCGTCGAACTCCGCGCTGCTGTGCAGCCGCTCGAACACGCCGAACAGCTTGCCTGCCGCAGCCGGGTTGAAGCCGGCGCCGTTGTCGCGCACGACGATCTCGATCTGTCCCTCGCCCCCCAGCTGCCAGCCCACCGCGATCTCGGGCGCCGGCCGCTTCGCGCTGAACTTGACGGCGTTGGAGAGCAGGTGCTGCAGCGCCAGCCGCACCAGGACCGGATCGCCCAGACAGCGCGGGATGTCGGCCGCCACCCGCCACGCCACCGGCTGCGGCGGCAGCGCCAGGGCCTGGCGCGCCTCCTGCACCAGCGCCGCCACGTCCAGCGGCTGCGGCACCAGCGGCGCGCGGCCGATGCGCGACAGCTCCAGCAGGCCGTCGACCATCCGGGCCATCTGCTGCGCCGACCGCTCCATCGTGTCGAGGAAGCTCAGCGTCTCCGGGTCGCGGCCCAGGTCCTCGACCCGCTCGCGCAGCAGCTGGCCGAAGGCCTTCAGGTGACGCAGCGGGGCGCGCAGATCGTGGGAGGCGACGCGGAAAAAGTCCTCCAGCTCGGCGCGGACGGCGGCCAGCTCGGCGTCGCGCGCGGCCAGGGCGGCGCGCAGGGCCTGCAGGTCGCGCGGTTCGGGCGGAGCGGACGGGGCATCCATCGGCGGTCAGCCGGCCTGCTTGGACGGGCGCTTCCAGCTTGAGATGCAGACCTGCCGGCCCCGCGCCACGGCCAGGGTGCCTGGCGGCGTGTCCTTGGTGATGGTGGAGCCGCCGGCCACGGTGGTGCGGGCGCCCAGCGTCACCGGCGCCACCAGCACGCAGTTGCTGCCCACATTGACGTCGTCGCCGATGGTGGTGGTGTGCTTGTGGGCGCCGTCGTAGTTGGCGGTGATGCTGCCGGCGCCGTAGTTGACCCGCGCACCCACCACGGCGTCGCCCAGGTAGGCCAGGTGGTTGGCCTTGGCGCCGTCGGCCATCGTGGAGTTCTTCACCTCGACGAAATTGCCGATGTGCACTTCGCGCCCCAGCCGGGCGCCGGGCCGCAGCCGGGCGAAGGGGCCGACGATGGCGCGCTCGCCCACCTGCACACCCGCCCGGTCGCCGGCGATGTGGGTGAACGGATGCACCACCGCGCCGGCGGCGATCCGCGCGTCGGCGACGACGCAGTGCGCGCCGATCCGCACGCCCTCGCCCAGGTGCACCGTGCCCTCGAAGACGCAGCCGACATCGATCTCGACATCGGCGTCGCAGCTGAGCGTGCCGCGCACGTCGATGCGGGCCGGGTCGGCCAGGCGGGTGCCGGCCTCCATCAGCGCGTCGGCGTTGCGGCGCTGGAAGGCGCGCTCCAGCGCGGCGAGCTGCACCGGGCTGTTGACGCCGGCCACCTCGACCGCGTCGGTCGTCGGCACGCCCACCACCGGCACGCCGTCGGCCACGGCCATGGCGACGATGTCGGTCAGGTAGTACTCGCCCTGGGCGTTGGTGTCGGAGAGGCGCGAGAGCCAGCCGGCCAGCCGGTCGGCCGGGACCGCCATCACGCCGGTATAGGTCTCGCGGATCGCGCGCTGGGCCTCGGTCGCGTCCTTGTGCTCGACGATGCCGCGCACCGCGTCGCCGTCGCGCACGATGCGGCCGTAGCCGGTGGGGTCGTCCAGCGCGATCGTGAGCAGGGCCAGCGCGCCGGTGGCGGCCGCCGCCTGCATCGCGCGCAGGGTGGCGGCGGCGATCAGGGGTACGTCGCCGTTGAGGACCAGCACCGTGCCCTCGGCGCTCAGCTGCGGTGCGGCCTGCTGCACCGCGTGGCCGGTGCCGAGCTGCGGTTCCTGGCGGGCGAAGCGCAGTTCGAAGGGCGCGGCGTCCGGCGCGCCGACGGCCTCGGTCAGCGCCGACTCCACCAGCGCGGCGCCGTGGCCGGTCACCACCACCACCCGCCGCGCGCCGAGCGGGGCGACGGTGTCGAGCACGTGCTGCACCATCGGCCTGCCGGCAAGCCGGTGTAACACTTTCGGGAGGCGGCTTTTCATGCGGGTACCCTTGCCCGCAGCCATCACCACCACATCCAAAACCGCCATGAACGCTCCTTTTCGGCTGCCTGCCGTACCGCCCCGGCGCGTGCCGGGGCTCTGGTGGCGGATTATCGGTGCGACCGGCATCGCGGTGGCGCTCGTCGCGCTGCAGGGCTGCAGCGCGATCAAGCTGGGCTACAACCAGTCGCCCGAGATCGCCTATTGGTGGCTCGACGGGTATGTCGATTTCGAGGGCGACCAGACCCGCAAGGTGCGCGAGGACCTGGCCGCGCTGCAGCAGTGGCACCGTATGGCCGAACTGCCCCGGATCGACACACTGCTGGCCCAGGCAGAAAAGCTGGTGCCGCAGAATGTGGTGCCGGCGCAGACCTGCCAGATCGCCGAAGGCATCCGCACCCGCCTGATGGCCCTGGCGCAGAAAGCCGAGGCGCCGCTGACCATCGCCGCACTGGATCTGGAGCCGCAGCAGATCGTCAACATGCGCAGGAAGTTCGAGCGCAACAACGCCGAGTACCGCAAGGAGTGGCTGGAGGCGACGCTGCCCGAGCAGCGCGCCTTGCGCTTCAAGCAGGTGCTCGAGCGCAGCGAGACGATGTACGGCCGCCTCGACGGCGCGCAGCGCGACGCGATCCGATTGCAGATCGAGCGCTCGAGTTTCGATGCGCAGCGCAGCCACGCCGAATCCCTGCGCCGGCAGCAGGACGTGCTGCAGACGCTGGAAAAACTGCAGGCCGGCAACCCCTCGTTGGCCGAGGCCCGCGCCGCCATCCACGGCGTGCTGGAGCGAGCCTTCGACACGCCCGACCCGGCCCTGCGCAAGTACCAGGAAACCCTGCTGCGCGAGGGCTGCGACAGCGCCGCCACCGTCCACAACAGCACCTCGGTCGCGCAACGGGAAAGCGCGCTGAAGCGCCTGCATGGCTACCGGCGCGACGTCAAAATCCTGATGGCGCAGGAGCCATGAAAAAACCGCGGACGGCACCGCGGTTCTAGCTGCGAGGGTGCCTCAAGCGCGCCGCATCAGCGCGATTCGACGGTCGGCGCACCCGCCGTGTTGCGCACCGTGGCGTTCTCGCCCAGGTCCGGTGTCTTGCCGACGATGGCAGCGGCGGCCATCGAGATCAGACGCACCATGCTGCTCGAATGGGCATCCCAGTATTCGGCCGTTTCCACGTCGACCCGGAGCAACGCGAGCGACGGATCTTCCTTGCCGTCGGGAAACCACGGCTTGGCCATCGGCGACCACAGCTCGTCGATCTTGGCGCGGTCGTAGACGATCTCGGAACTGCCGGTCACCGACACGTAGCTGGCGCTGCTCGGCTTGGCGAAGGCGACGTTCAACCCTCCCGACTTGGCCTGCTTCTCGGGCGAAGGCCGGGTGAAGAACCAGATGCTGCCGGCCGCATCGATCTGCAGCGGCATCATCGGCCGGCTGGTCAGGGCGCCGTGGGCGTCATGCGTGGTGAGCATACCGGGGCCGATGTCGTCGATCAGATCGGCGACCTTCTGCATGCCGGGGTTCTTCTGCGGTTCGATCTTCATGGGGATGGAGCCTCGGGCGGGAATGGGTATCGGTGGGAGGAGAACGCTTCAGGCGTCCACGTTCATGCTGGCTTCGTCGATGTACGACTTGGTCTCGCCCGGTGTGTCGGTCCTGTTCTTCAGCCGGCCGACCGGCGTGCCGCCATGGCCGCCGTCCTTGGACGTCGCCGGCTTGTCGGTCTTTTGCGCGGGCGCCGGGCGGTGGGCGGGCTGGCCGTCGTCGTCCCACGAGACGGGCTGGAAATCGGTCGAGCCCTGCTGCTGTTGTCGGCGCCGTGCCGGCGAAACCTGCTGTTGTTGCTGCTGCGGGAGGCGGCCACCGAAACGGGAGTCGCCTGCGCCCCGGACTGGCCGGTTGGCGCCGAGAGAAGGGACGGAATGGTTCATATGAAACCCCTGGACAAGCCGCCGTGCGGAAAAACGACGTATTCTTCAAATTAACGAACCAGCCGCCATCGGAGTGTCGTCCGGCGGCCGGCCCGCGCGTCGGCATTGGCCTACAGCACGAAACTGCGAGCCTATGGGGCTTCCAGCCGCCTCCTCGCAACGGCTTATAGCTATAAATTCAATAGCAAACCTGATACAGCACGGTGCTTGCACCGGCAGTGTGGCGACCCGCTCGGTCGCGTTGCGGCGGCCGTTGGCGAACAGGTTCTCGCCGGGCCTTCAAGACGGGTGCGACGGTCGGCATTCCCGCGCCTGCGCAGGCCCCGGCCGCCGACACAACAGCCCTGCGGCCAGCGCCGCCAGCGCGCGGCCGAAGCGCCAGCCGGCAAGGCACACCCGGCGCCACTGGCGGGCCACCTGGGCGGCCTGTCGCGCGACGTCGCCGGCGGCACCCCGACCGGGCGACCATTCGAACCCCACCGCCTCGCCGGCCGACCGGGGCTCCAGCACGATCCGGCCGCCGCGCGGCAGCGGGAAACTCTCGCCCGGCATCAAGAACCAGTCACCGCCCCGCGGCCGGGGCCCGCCGCACGAACGACCGCCGCCGTCGAGCGTGATCCAGGCGCCGCCGGAGCGGATCCGCAGCACACCCGCGCACGCCGCGCGGATCGCCACGGCGCGGCCTGCCTCTACGGTCTGGCATTGTTGCTTTCCGAGCAAGGTCGGGTGGTGCATGGCGGGCTTTCGCTGGCTGTCTTGTGGGCTCGATCTTCGAAGCCGCGCGCCGCGGCGTCCAATGAAATGGTGCGTTCCGATTGATACGATTCGGGCATCAATCCCAGGATCGCGCCATGTCCCAGAACGCCCCGCAGGCCCCGCTGCGCACCCGTCCCGTCGGTTTGGGGCATCTGCGCGCTTTCGAGGCGGTGGCGCGGCACCTCAATTTCCGGGCGGCGGCCGAGGAGCTGTCGCTCACCCAGTCGGCGGTCAGCCGCCAGATCCAGGGGCTGGAGGAGGACGTGGGCGTGCCGCTGTTCCTGCGCCACACCCGGGCGGTGGAGCTGACCGGCGCCGGCGCGCAGCTGCTGCGGGCACTGCAGCCGGGCATGTACGCCATCGACGGCGCGGTGCGGCAGATCCGGCAGACCGCCGGGCGGCGCAGCGTGGCGATCAGCACCTGGGCGTCGTTCGCGTCGATGTGGCTGATCCCGCGGCTGGAGGCGTTCCAGCGGGCCCACCCCGACATCGACATCCGCATCGACGCGACCGACGTGCCGGTCGACATGGACACCACCGACGTCGACGTGGCCCTGCGCTACACCCTGCCCTCGCGGGTGCTGGCCGGCGCCGAGCGGCTGTTCGGCGAGCAGCTGTCGGTCGTGGCCAGCCCCTGGCTGCTGCAGAGCGGGGCGCCACTGAAGACGCCCGCCGACGTGAACCGCTTCACCCTGATCGAGGCGGGCGATCTGTACCGCTCCCACCACAACGAATGGCTCAGCTGGCACCGCTGGAGCCATGCCCACGGCGTGCAGCGGCTGGAACCGCGCCGCTGGCTGTACTTCAACTACGCCCACCAGATCGCCCAGGCGGCCCTGGCCGGCCAGGGCGTGGCGCTGGCCCGCATGCCGATGGTGGCCGACAGCCTGGCCAACGGCGACCTGGTGGATATCCTGCCATTGCACCGGCTCGGGTCGCCGCTGGCCTACTGGCTGCTGGTCGGGCCGCGCAGCCGGCAGCGCTCGGAGGTGCAGGCCCTGGTCGAGTGGATCCGCGGCGAGGCGGCCGTCACCCGCGGCACGATCGGCGACGGCCAGGACACCAACGTGGACGCGCACGTCGACTGAGAACGTTTGAGAGAACCTGCTGCGCGACCCGATGGCGCAGCTGTGGTCCTCACCGCCCACTCGGGCCGCTCGCTACGGTTCTTTCACACCTTCGACCAGGCAGGCAGGCAGAAAGCGGCTTGCTACGGCCGGTCCGCCGCAAGGTCAGCCCAGCAACACCTTCGCGAACTTGCGCTTGCCCACCTGCACCACGTAGGTTCCGGCGGCCAGCTTCAGGCCCTTGTCGCTGACGACGCTGCCGTCGACCCGCACGCCGCCGCCGTCGACCAGACGGTGGGCCTCGCTGCCGGAGGCGGCCAGGTTCGCCTGCTTCAGCAAGGCGCCGATGCCGAGCGGCGCGCCGGCCAGCAGCACCTCGGGAATGTCGTCGGGCACGCCCCCCTTGCTGCGGTTGGCGAAATCGGCCTCGGCCGCGTCGGCGTCGGCCGCGCTGTGGAAGCGGGCGGTGATCTCCTTGGCGAGCATCACCTTCGCATCCTTGGGGTTGCGCCCGCCGGCCACTTCAGCCTTCAGCGCTGCGATCTCCTCCAGCGACTTGAAGGACAGCAGGGTGAACCAGTCCCACATCAGCGTGTCCGAGATCGACAGCACCTTGGCGAACATGGTGTTGGCCGGCTCGGCGATGCCGATGTAGTTGCTCTTCGACTTCGACATCTTGTCGACGCCGTCGAGCCCCACCAGCAGCGGCATCGTCAGCACGCACTGCGGCTCCTGGCCGTACTCCTGCTGCAGGTGGCGGCCCATCAGCAGGTTGAACTTCTGGTCGGTGCCGCCGAGTTCCAGGTCGGACCGGAGGGCGACCGAGTCGTAGCCCTGCATCAGCGGGTACAGGAACTCGTGCACGCTGATCGACTGGCCGCCGGTGAAGCGCTTGTGGAAATCGTCCCGCTCCATCATCCGGGCCACGGTGTACCTGGCGGCCAGCTGGATCATGCCGGTGGCGCCCAGCGGCTCGCTCCATTCGCTGTTGTAGCGAATCTCGGTGCGGGCCGGGTCCAGGACCGTACTGGCCTGGCGGTAGTAGGTCTCGGCGTTGGCCGCGATCTGCTCGGGCGTGAGCGGCGGCCGAGTGCTGTTGCGGCCCGACGGGTCGCCGATCAGGCTGGTGAAGTCGCCGATCAGGAAGATCACCTGGTGGCCCAGGTCCTGCAACTGGCGCATCTTGTTGAGCACCACCGTGTGGCCGATGTGGATGTCGGGCGCGGTCGGGTCCAGGCCCAGCTTGATCCGCAGCGGAACGCCGGTGGCTTCGGACCGCGCAAGTTTGCGCTGCCATTCATGTCGGGGAAGCAGTTCGTCGGCGCCTCGCAACGATATGTCGAGCGCTCTTCCTACACGATCGGTCACGGGATACGTCGAAACGGCTGATTGATTCATAAGGGTTTTGTAGAAAGCCAGGGTCCGGTGCGCCGCTATACTCGCCAGCAGCCCGCCACCCGATTTTAGGTGGCCGGCCTTTTGCACCCGTTCTTACCGAGGCGTGCAAAGAACACCTCCCAAGAACAAGGCCCGATGCCTGCGTCCCCGGATGCCGCACTGCCTGCCTTGCGCAAATTTCTTCCGGGGAATAACTTTTGAATCCTGGTTTCATGGCCATCGGGGAAGCGTTCGTCTTCCGTGTCGCCCACAGCCTCCGACAGCATCCGAAACGTGTCACCGCTCTGATCGGCACCCTGCTGCTCTGCGGCGGTGGCGGCGCCTTCGCGGTGGCCAATCTGGCACCCGATCCCTCGGACCTGCCCGTCAGCCAGATCCTGCATTCCGTGGAGCCGCTGTCCGTCGACACGGCGCTCACCGATGCCGGCATGCATGCGATGCGGCTCTACCGCACCGAAACCACCCGCTCCACCGACAACGCCGACAGTCTGCTGCAGCGCCTGGGCGTGGACGACCGGGCCGCCGCCGTCTTTCTGAGGGCCGACGACAAGGCGCGCCAGGCTTTGCTGGGCCGCGTGGGCCGGGTGGTGACGGCCGAAGCCTCCGACGACCATGCCCTGCTGCGCCTGACGGTGCGCTGGAGCGCCGACGACGCCGAGCAGTTCCAGCGCCTCGTGATCGAGAAGCGGGCCGACGGCTTCGCCAGCCGCATCGAGAGCGCGCCGACCACCGTGTCGAGCCGGCTCGCCAGCGGCGTGATCCAAAGCTCGCTGCTCGCCTCCACCGACACGGCGGGCATCCCGGAATCGGTCGCCTACCAAGTCGCCGAGATCTTCTCCAGCAACATCGATTTCCGCCGCAGCCTGCGCAAGGGCGACCGGTTCACCGTCGTCTACGAAACCATCGAGGCCGACGGCGAGATGCTGCGCGCCGGCCGGGTGCTGAGCGCCGAATTCGTCAACGACGGCAAGTCGTTCGAGGCGATGTGGTTCCAGCCGCCGCGCGAGAAGGGCGCCTACTACACGCTCGACGGCCAGGGCCTGAACCGCGCGTTCCTGAGCGCTCCGCTGGAATTCACCCGCGTCTCAAGCGGCTTCAGCAACCGCTTCCACCCGATCCTGCAGGAATGGCGTGCCCACCTGGGCACCGATTTCGCTGCGCCGACCGGCACCCCGGTGCGCACCGTGGGCGACGGTACCGTCGAGTTCGCCGGCGTCCAGAACGGCTACGGCAACGTGGTGTTCGTGCGCCATCGCAACGAGCACGTCACCGTCTACGCCCATCTAAGCAAGATCGACGTGACCCGCGGCCAGTCGGTCTCGCAGGGCCAGACGGTCGGCCTGGTCGGCCAGACCGGCTGGGCGACCGGCCCGCATCTGCATTTCGAGTTCCGCGTCAACGGCGTACAGCAGGACCCGATGGCGATGGCCCGCCAAAGCGAATCGACCCAGCTGACCGCCGCGGCGCGCCCGGCGTTCGACCGGATCGCGGCTTCGATGCGCATCCAGCTGCAGACCGCCAACCAGACCGGCCTGGCCAGCGCCGACTGAGCCGGAGGGGGAACCTGCTGCGCGATCCGATCGCGCGGCTGTAGCCTTCGGCGTGCCGAAGTACGGCTTCGGCCCTATCCGCACACCTGGGCCGCTCGCCACGCTTCTTCCGGATCTTCTACATCCGGCCGCATTGCATACCACGCCGCCTACGGGCGGCGTTTTGTTTGGCAGGGCCTGCCTGCGGTAAGGTCGCACACGGTGGTGGGCCGCCGGGACAAGGCTATGCTGGTCGCTCCGCCGCCCTGCCGGCGCCAACGCCCGCCGCCCTCCTCCCCGAAGACCCACCGAGGACGCTCCATGACCACCGACTCCCTCTACATAGGCCTGATGTCCGGCACCTCGATGGACGGGGTCGACGGCGTGCTGGTGCGCCTGCCCGCCGACGACGCGGTGCCGGCCCAGGTGCTGCACCACACCGCGGTGGACATGCCCGGGCCGCTGCGCCGGGAGCTGATGGCGCTCAACACCTCCGGGCCCGACGAACTGCACCGCGCCGCGTTGGCCGCCAATGCGCTGACAAACCTCTATGCCGATGTGGTGCTGCGGCTGCTCGGCGCGGGCGGGCGGGCAGCGTCCGACGTGCGGGCGATCGGCGCCCACGGCCAGACGGTGCGCCACCAGCCACAGGCCTTCGACGGCACCGGCTACACCCTGCAGCTGCAGAACCCGTCGCTGCTGGCCGAACGCACCGGTATCGACGTGGTGGCCGACTTCCGCAACCGCGACCTGGCGGCCGGCGGCCAGGGCGCGCCGCTGGTGCCGGCCTTCCACCGGCGCTGGTTCGGCCGGCCGGATGCGGCGGTGGCGGTGCTCAACCTGGGAGGTATCGCCAACATCAGCCTGGTGGCGGCCGGAGACCGGGGCGGTGCCGCCACCGGCTTCGACTGCGGGCCCGGCAACGCGATGCTCGACCACTGGTGCCAGCGCCACCTGGGCCTGCCCTTCGACGCCGACGGCGCCTGGGGCGTGACCGGTCGGGTGCTGCCCGCGCTGTTGGCCGACCTGATGACCACCCCGTTCTTCGACCAGCCGCCGCCGCGCAGCACCGGCCGCGACCTCTTCCACCCGGCCTGGCTCGACCAGCACCTGGTCCGCCACCCGGGAGCGGACCCGGTCGATGTGCAGGCGACCCTGGTCGAATTGACCGTCCAGGCTTGCGCGGCGTCGGCCACTAGCTATGGAAAAGATGGCACCGATCTGATCGTGTGCGGCGGCGGCGCCTTCAACGGCGCTTTGATGGCCGGGCTGGCGCGGGCGCTGCCCGGGATGCGGGTGGTGTCGTCGGCGCAATTCGGCCTGCCGCCCCTGCAGGTCGAGGCCACCGCCTTCGCCTGGCTGGCCCAACGGTGGGTGGAGCGCAGGCCGGGCAACCTGCCGTCCGTCACCGGGGCCGCCGGGCCGCGCGTGCTGGGTGCCCTGTACCCCGCCTGACGCCGCGCCGCCCCCCTGCCGCGACCGCGGCAAACGGTGTGGAATACCGTAGCCGACAGCCCGGCCGCACGGCGGACCGTGGCCCCGCATCGCTACCGCGAGGGCCGAAGCCGCTCCACCGGGATGTGCAGCAGGGCCGCACGCACTTTCTCGGTGGCCGACCGCGTCGGTCTACCACCGGCCGGGTCTTCACCCGCGCACCCTGGGCATCGGGCGCCAGCTGCCAGAACACGATCGAGGCACCCATCGTCATCTGCCCCCATCGTAAGGAAGGTTGCGCGGAAAGCCGGCAGCGCATGCGGCGCACTCGGCGTGGCCGAAGGTGCCCCTGAAACCGGCCACCCGCTGCGGCCACACCCAGGCCCATCGCCAGCATCTGCACCATCATCGACAGCAGGTTGTTGCCGCTGCTGGCCATGCCGCCGTCCAGGTCCTTCGGCATGACGCAGCCACAGCTCCGACAGGCCGCCGAGCGACAGCGACAGCGACAGGGTTGCCATGCCAAAGGCCAACGAGCAGTAGCCGGTCAGGTCGAGGCCCGACAGCGCATGCGCCCGACCGTCGGGCATGAAGCGCAGCGTAGCAACGCAGCCCACCAGCGCCACCGACAGGTTGATCAGGAAGATCCAGTGAAACGAGGCATACTGCACCAGCCAGCCGCCCCGCGCCGGCCCGATCGGAGCAGGAGAGAACCGGAGTCGGCGGGGCAACGGGGCTCATGGGATCGAACAGGACAGCATCGCGGCAAAGAAAAAGCCGCCCGAAGGCGGCTGGCGGCGGCATGGACCCGGAGCGGGAGGCATGCGGCGCCGAGACGTCAGACCGAGAAGCTGGAGCCGCAACCGCAGGTGGTGGTGGCGTTGGGATTCTTGATCACGAACTGCGCACCCTGCAGATCTTCCTTGTAGTCGATCTCGGCACCGAGCAGATACTGATAGCTCATCGCGTCGATCAGCAACGACACGCCGTTCTTGCTCATCGTGGTGTCGTCTTCGTTGGTGATCTCGTCGAAGGTGAAACCGTACTGGAAGCCCGAGCATCCGCCGCCCTGGACGAAGACCCGCAGCTTCAAGTCGGGATTGCCCTCTTCGGCGATCAGGTCGGCCACCTTGGCGGCAGCGCTGTCGGTGAACAGGATCGGCGACGGCATTTCGGTCGGGAGGGATTCGGCAACTGCGCTCATGGTGGACTCCGGTGGGATGTGCGTTAACGCAAGGCGCAGATGCTATCGCAACGCGGCATTTCAAGCTGGCGCAGAAAGATTGCCGGCACGGGCGGCAGGGCGATGCACCCATGAAAAAACCGCCCGAAGGCGGTTTCTTCCAGACCGGGCACCGCGACAGGTCGCCGTGCCCAGGCAAAGCGGATCAACGCTTCGAGAACTGCTTGCGGCGGCGTGCGGAGTGCAGACCGACCTTCTTGCGTTCCACTTCGCGGGCATCGCGGGTCACGAAGCCGGCCTGGCTCAGTGCGGGCTTGAGCGTCGCGTCGTAGTCGATCAGGGCACGGGTGATGCCGTGACGGGCCGCGCCGGCCTGGCCGGATTCGCCGCCACCGTGCACGTTGATCATCACGTCGAAGGTTTCGACGTGGTTGGTCAGGACGAGCGGCTGCTTGGCGATCATGATCGAGGTCTCGCGGCCGAAGTACTCTTGTACGTCCTTGCCGTTGACCGTGATCTTGCCGGTGCCCTTTTTCAGAAACACGCGGGCGACGCTGGATTTGCGACGGCCGGTGCCGTTGTTCCATTCACCAATCATTTCGTCGCTCCGGGGAGTTCGAGGACTTTCGGCTGCTGGGCGGTATGCGGGTGCTCTGCGCCACCGTAGACCTTGAGCTTCTTGATCATGGCGTAGCCGAGCGGGCCCTTGGGCAGCATGCCCTTGACGGCCTTCTCGAGCGCGCGGCCGGGGTGCTTGGCCTGCATGTCGCGGAAGTTGGTGGCGGTGATGCCGCCGGGGTAGCCCGAGTGGCGGTAGTACACCTTGTCGATCGACTTGGCGCCGGTCACCTTGAGGCGCGCGGCGTTGACGATGACGATGAAATCGCCGGTATCGACGTGAGGCGTGTAAATGGCTTTGTGCTTGCCGCGCAGACGGAGGGCAACTTCGCTGGCTACCCGGCCGAGGACCTTGTCGGTCGCGTCAATCACAAACCACTCGTGCACCACGTCAGCGGGTTTTGCGCTGAATGTAGACATTGCTGTTAGCTTTCGAGTGTGGACAGCCCTTTTCCACGGTCGGTGTTTCTCTGAAGGAAACCTCTTAGGTGGGAGACGGCACCTGCGCGCCGCTTCGCCGCGGGGCCGATCGAGCGCTGCGAAGCCCTCCATTATAGGAAGTTTCCCCTCCTCCACAAGCCGCTTACCATCAGGGCCTATGTTCAGCTACCGCCATGCCTTCCATGCAGGAAACCACGCCGACGTGTTCAAGCACACGACGCTGGTCGCCATCCTCGACTACCTGCTGCGAAAAGAAGCGGCCCTGACCGTGCTCGACACCCACGCCGGCGCCGGCCTGTACCGGCTCGACGGCGACTACGCCGCCAAGAGCGGCGAGGCGGCCGAGGGCATCCTGCGCCTGCTGGGCAATCTGCCGGTGGAGCCCGCCCCCGCCCTGCGGGCGTATCTGGATCTGGTCACGAGCTTCAATGCCGGCGAGGCGATCAAGGTGTACCCCGGCTCGCCCTTCGTGGTGGAGCACCTGCTGCGCCCGCACGACCGCCTGAAGCTGTTCGAGCTGCACCCGACCGATGCGAAGACGCTCGACGGCAACATCGCCCAGCTTGAGGCCGGCCGGCAGATCGCGGTGATGCGCGAGGACGGCTTCGAGGCGGTACGCAAATTCCTGCCGCCACCGTCGCGCCGCGCCCTGCTCTTCTGCGACCCCAGCTACGAGATCAAGCAGGACTACGCCCGGGTGCTGAACCTGGTGGCAGACGGGCTCAAGCGCTTCGCCACCGGCACCTACGCCGTCTGGTACCCGCTGATCGCACGGCCCGAGGCGCACGACCTGCCGCGCCGTCTGCGCACCATGGCGACGCAGGCCGGCAAGCCCTGGCTGCACGCCACGTTGACGGTGAAGTCGGCCAAGATCATCGGCGCGGGCGTGGCGGCGGCCACCGGCACCTCGGTCGAGCGCCCGGGCCTGCCGGCCAGCGGCATGTTCGTGATCAACCCGCCCTTCACCCTCAAGCCCGCGCTGGCCGCGGCCCTGCCGCAGATGGCGGCGGCGCTGGGGCAGGACCGGTCCGCGGCATCGAGCCTGGAATCCGGCGGCAGCTGAGGCGATCCGACGTTCAAAGGCAAAAAGGTCTCACACCCGCGAAGCCTTTTTGCTTGGCGCGACGCCGCGCGGTCAGAAGCGGTGGCGCATGCCGACGCCGAGCGAGGTGCCGTTCTTGTACGAGGTGAGGCGGTCGTTCATCAGGTTGGCGTAGAGATCGGTGCGCTTCGAAATGAAGTAGTCATAGCCGACCGTGGCCGTGGTACGGGTCGGCTGGCCGACGGTGTTGTGCAGTTCGGTGCGGGCCACCGACGCCAGCAGCTGGCCGGCACCGATCGGCGCGGAGGCGCCCAACTGCACCGTCTTCGATTCGACGCTGGTGACGTCGGACTTGCCCTGGCCGTAGGTCAGGTAGCCCTTGACGATACCGGCGTCGTAGGAGCCGCCCAGCATCCAGTCCTTGCGCGTGTCGGGCCGGGCCGGGGTGCCGGCGGTCAGCAGCGCGTTGACCGGGTTGGAGATCTGATCGTGCTCGTAGTAGGCGGTCAGGCCGATCGGGCCCTGCTGGAAGATCGCGTTCAGGCCGACGTTCTTGCGGTTGTCGTTGGCGCCTGTCTGCTCGCCGAACTGGTAGTGCAGGTTGCCGATCAGGCCGCCGAACTTGGGCGTGGTGTAGGTGATCTGGTTGCTCCAGCCGGTGTCCGACGGCGTGGTGGCCGCCCAGCCGGTGCCGTTGAACAGGCCCACGTTCTTGTGCAGGATCAGCGGCGAGAAGGTGAACGAATCGCCGAACGGGTTGAACAGGATCGACGGCAGGAAGTTGGGCGCGATGCCCCGGCCGAGCTGCGCAGCACCGAAGGCGCCCGAGAGACCCACGCTCGCATCGCGCGAGAAGAACGGATCGTTGGCGAACCGGCCCGGCGTGCCGGTGTCGATCTGCAGGAACGAAGTGATCTTGAAGCTGGCCTTGAGTCCGCCGCCCAGGTCCTCGGTGCCGCTGAAACCGATCCACGAGGTGGTCATGCCGCTGCTGCCCACCACCGCCCGGCGGCCCGCATCGCCCGCCATGCGCATCGAGCCGGCATAGGCGTCCATCAGACCGGCGAGCGTCACCGTGCTTTGGGCCCGCGCCGCACCGACACAGGCCAGGCACGCACCAATTGCAATCAGGATCTTGTTCACGGAAGGGTTTCCTCGTAGTCAGGGTCTGTAAATCGCCTGCTACGCAAAACCCATGCCCGCTGCAGTGGTATCGGCGGCCGGCTAGCGGACGCAACGCCCGGTGACGGAGGACGGCTTCGACAGCACCACCTGCTTGATCCCGGTGCCGAGCATGTCGAGCGCCTCGGCCGCGGCCCGGCTCAGGTCGATGATGCGCTGCGGCGATCCCGGTCCCCTGTCGGTGACGCGCACCACCACCTGCTCGCCGTTGACCAGGCTGCGCACGCAGACCATGGTGCCGAACGGCAAGGTGCGGTGCGCCGCGGTCAGCGCGCCCATGTCGAATCGCTCGCCGCTGGCGGTGCGGCGGTTGTGGAAGCGGATGCCATACCAGGACGCGCCGCCGCGGCCCAGTTCCTCCCCGGCCCCGGGATCGTCGTCGGGATCGGGCTCGTCGTCGGTCCGCTCCACCGTGACCAGCGCCACGCCCGAGGCCGGCGCCTCGACCGGCACGCTGCGCAGCCGCACCAGCGGACGCAGCATGAATTCGGTCTCGCCGTCGGGCGCCAGCGCCACCTCGTCGACACCGCGGTTGGCCGGCAGCGGCGCGCAGCCGCCGGCGAGCAGCACCGCCAGCAGGCTCGCCGCCCAGCCGATGCCATGGGCGCCCCGCCCTGCCGCACCGCCGCCGGTCATGCGGCCGGCAGCAGTCGGTCGAGCAGCGCCAGGGTCGCGGCCGACTGGTTCATCGTGTAGAAATGCAGCGCCGGAGCGCCGCCGGCCCGCAACCGTTCGCACAGGCCGGTCACCACGTCGAGCCCGAAGGCGCGGATGCTGGCGGTGTCGTCGCCGAAGGCCTGCAGCCGCAGCCGGATCCAGCGCGGAATCTCGGCGCCGCAGGCGTCCGAGAAGCGCAGCAGCTGCGACGAGCTGGTGATCGGCATGATGCCCGGCACCACCGGCACGTCGACGCCCAGCGCACGGCTGTCGTCCAGGAAACGGAAGTACGCGTCGGCGCTGTAGAAATACTGGGTGATCGCCGCATCGGCACCGGCCCGCACCTTGGCGGCGTAGGCCTGCAGGTCGGCCTGGGGCGAGCGGGCCTGGGGATGCACCTCGGGGTAGGCGGCCACCTCGATATGGAAGGCACTGCCCGTCTCGGCCCGGATGAAGGCGACCAGATCGCTCGCGTACGAGAACTCGCCGCCGGCACCGTAGCCGCTCGGCAGGTCGCCGCGCAGCGCGACGATCCGCTTGACGCCCATCGCGGCCAGCGCGGCCAGCTCGGCCCGCACCGAGGCGCGGGTGGCGCCGACGCACGAGAAGTGCGACGCGGCATCGACCCCTTCGGCCAGAATCTCGCGCACCGTGGCGAAGGTGCCCTCCTGCGTCGAGCCGCCGGCGCCGTAGGTGACCGAGCAGAACTCCGGCCCGCGGGCGTAGAGCGCCTGGCGCACCGCGCGCAGCTTGACGGCGCCCTCGGGCGTCTTGGTGGGAAAGAACTCGAAGCTCACCGGCAGCGCGGCGGGGCCGGCGGGCACGGACGAGGTCGACTCGGGGGATGCGGTCATGCCGCCCTCCTTGCATGGATGAAGAATTCCCGGTTGCCGTCGCCGCCGGCGATCGGGCTGTCGTGCCAGCCGATCACCTGCAGGCCGGCGGCGGCGCAGGCCGCGCGCAGCCGCGCTTCGACCACGCCGAACAGCGCGGCGTCGCGCACGATACCGCCCTTGCCGACCTGGCCAGGCTGCAGCTCGAACTGAGGCTTGGCCAGCATCAGCAGGTCGCCGCCGGCCGCCAGCGGTGGCACCAGAGCCGGCAGCACCAGCGTCAGCGAGATGAACGACAGGTCGCCCACCACCAGCGAGAATTCAGAAGAAAAAAGCGCTGCAGCCGGCGTGCGACGCCGACCATCAGCTATCGATTTAATAGCATCTGCCTGCAACTCCGCCAGCCGCTCAGGGTCGATCTCCCGCGCATTGCAGCCCTCGACGCACAGCACCCGCGGGTCGTCCCGCAGCCGCGAATGCAGCTGGCCGTGCCCCACGTCCAGGCCCATCACGCACGCCGCGCCGTGCTGCAGCAGGCAGTCGGTGAAGCCGCCGGTGGACTGGCCCACGTCCAGGCAGATGCGTCCGGCGGGATCGATGCCGGCGGCGCGCAGGGCACCCTCCAGCTTCAAGCCGCCGCGGGAGACATAGCGCGCCTCGGCCGCGTCGGCCAGTTCGACCTCCGCCGCCTCCGGCACCTCGTCCCCGTTCTTGCCCACCGTGCGCCAGTCACCGCCCGGCCCCAGCCGCCAGCGCAACCCGCCCGCGATCAGCCGCTGCGCCTGCGACCGCGAAGCCGCCAACCCGCGACCTACCAGCAACTGGTCAGCGCGCACCGGCAACCCCGCTGGAAACAGGGCCGGCGTCAGGTTCAGGGGCACCGTGGATACGGCTTTGCCGTTCCACCGGTGCCGCCCCCTGCAAGGGGGTTGGCGAAGACACGAAGTGCGCAGCCTGGGGGTTTGCTTAGTACCTATAGGTGTCGGGCTTGTACGGACCGTTCTTGTCGACACCGATGTAGGCCGCCTGGGTGTCGGTCAGTTCGGTCAGCACCGCGCCGACCTTCTTCAGGTGCAGGCGGGCGACCTTCTCGTCGAGGTGCTTGGGCAGCACGTAGACCTTGCCCGCCTGATAGGCATCGGGCTTGGTGAACAGTTCGATCTGGGCGATCGTCTGGTTGGCGAAGGAGGACGACATCACGAAGCTCGGGTGGCCGGTGCCGCAGCCCAGGTTCACCAGGCGGCCCTTGGCCAGCAAGATGATCTTCTTGCCGTCGGGGAAGGTGATGTGGTCGACCTGCGGCTTGATCTCTTCCCACTCGTACTTCTCGATCGACGCGACGTCGATCTCGTTGTCGAAGTGGCCGATGTTGCAGACGATGGCCTGGTCCTTCATCGCAGCCATGTGTTCGTGGCGGATCACGTCCTTGTTGCCGGTGGTGGTCACGAAGATGTCGGCCTTGTCGGCGGCGTACTCCATCGTCACGACCTTGTAGCCTTCCATCGCGGCCTGCAGGGCGTTGATCGGGTCGATCTCGGTGACCCAGACCTGGGCCGACAGCGCCCGCAGCGCCTGGGCCGAGCCCTTGCCCACGTCGCCATAACCGGCCACGACCGCCACCTTGCCGGCGATCATCACGTCGGTGGCGCGCTTGATGCCGTCGACCAGCGATTCGCGGCAGCCGTACAGGTTGTCGAACTTGCTCTTGGTGACCGAGTCGTTCACGTTGATCGCGCGGAACTGCAGCGTGCCCTTGGCGGACATCTCGTTGAGGCGGTGCACGCCGGTGGTGGTCTCCTCGGTCACGCCGATGATCTCTGCGGCCTTGCGGGTGTACCAGGTGCCGTCCTCGGCGATCTTGGCCTTGATCGCGGCGTACAGGATGCGCTCTTCTTCGCTGGTCGGGTTGGCCAGGACCGACAGGTCCTTCTCGGCGCGCTGGCCCAGGTGCATCAGCAGGGTGGCGTCGCCGCCGTCGTCCAGGATCATGTTGGGGCCTTCGCCGGCACTCCCCTTGGGGCCGAACTCGAAGATGCGGTGGGTGTAGTCCCAGTAGTCGGCCAGCGACTCGCCCTTGACCGCGAACACCGGCGTGCCGGCGGCGGCGATGGCCGCGGCGGCGTGGTCCTGGGTCGAGAAGATGTTGCACGAGGCCCAGCGCACCTGGGCGCCGAGCGCCTGCAGCGTCTCGATCAGCACCGCGGTCTGGATCGTCATGTGGATCGAGCCGGTGATGCGGGCGCCCTTGAGCGGCTGCGCCTTGGAGAATTCCTCGCGAATGGCCATCAGGCCGGGCATCTCGGTCTCGGCGATGCGGGTTTCCTTGCGGCCCCAGGCGGCGAGGGTGATGTCGGCGATCGCCTGGTCGGCGGAGGTCAGCGTTGCGGGGTCGAGGGGTGCATTCATGGTCGGCTCCAGAAGAAAATTTCTGACGACCACGCCCGGCTGCGCGTAACGTAAACGCTCGGGCACACAGGCGTGGGCGAGCGTCGTTGCGGATGGATGGTTCCGAGCCTCACGCCTGGAAGGCGCTGCAACGCTCCTCGGAAAGCGCGCATTTTACCGCAGCCGCGCGCGATCGGGCCGGGCTGGCTCTAGACTGTCGCCACCGCCATCGCACCGACATCTCCGCATCCGGCGGCCCCCTTCGAAAGACCCTATGCACACCCAACTCTCCCGTCTCTTCTCGGCCGGCGCCCTCACGGCGCTGGCGTTGGCCGGCAGCTTCGCGCGGGCCCAGGTCCCGTCGATGCCCACGCCGCCCATCGCCGAAAAGCCGGTTCGCCTGCGCGGCACGCTGGTCCGGGTGGATGCCGGCACGCTGACGCTGAAGGAGCGCGGCGGCGAAGTCGTCACGCTGGCGCGGGCACCCGCCATGCCGATCTCGGAGGTCTATCCGATCCAGATGTCGGCGATCCGGCCGGGCAGCTTCATCGGCACCGCCGCCCTGCCCCAGCCCGACGGCACCCAGAAGGCTTTGGAAGTGGTGGTGTTCCCCGAAGCCGCGCGCGGCACCGGCGAAGGCCACTATCAGTGGGATCTGATGCCCGAAAGCACCATGACCAACGCCACCGTGTCCGGCAAGGCCGCCGCACCCAAGACGGTGCCGGGCGGCCAGCAGCTGGTGCTGCAGTACAAGGGCGGCGAAAAGACGGTGATCGTGCCGGCCGACGTGCCGGTCGTTAGCTTGAAGCCGGGCAACGCCGACGAGAAGGCACTCCTGGTGCCGGGCGCCAAAGTGCTGGTTCATGCGCAGTTGAAGGACGGTCAGCCGGTGGCGCTGCGAGTGAACGTCGGCCGCAACGGGTTCGCGCCGCCGATGTAGGCGGCGCGTGGCGGACGTCGAAAGTCCGCTCCGCCCGGCGACGGCGACCCGGCGTCACGAACCGCCGCAGGGCAG
The DNA here is from genome assembly GCF_003217575.1 of Xylophilus ampelinus. Taxonomy (GTDB): domain Bacteria; phylum Pseudomonadota; class Gammaproteobacteria; order Burkholderiales; family Burkholderiaceae_C; genus Xylophilus; species Xylophilus ampelinus. The sequence goes on from NZ_QJTC01000011.1 coordinate 82,363, forward strand.
CACCTCGATCACCAGCGCCTGGGCACGCTGCAGTTCTGCGGGCCGGCAGCCCACCTGCGTCTGCAGCACGTCCAGCACGGCCTGGAACTTGGTCATGAACGCGCTGTGGCTGAATACGATGATGCGCGGCGGCGTGGGGCCCAGCGCCGCGATGCGGGCCGGAATATCGGCCGGCTTCACGATCGTCAGCAGCCGCTGGTCGAGCTGCTCCTGCGGGATGTGGTTGCGCAGGTAGTGCTGGAAATGCGACCGCATCGTGGGATCGTGCAATGCCACCACGATCAGGTCGCCCGGTCGGTAGGCACGCGCCACCAGTTCCGCGGCGCCGCGCCAATCGCCGCCGTTCTGTGGCCGCGGGGACAGCTGCCATACCCTCACGCCCATGGGAATCAGGGCCGCGACCAGCATCAGGCTCACGGCGCGCGGCCATCCCTTGACCGTGGTGAACGCGGCCACCATCAGCAGGCAGCCGGGCACCATGAAGATCACATAGCGCTCGGAAAAGAATTCGGCACGCCGCGTGCCCAGCACCAGCATCAGGAAAAAGAGGACCATCACCACCGCGAGCGCGCCGACCACCGGTGCCAGCGCATGACGGTCGCGGCGCATGCGCAGGTAGATCGCCAGGCCCACCACCGCCAGCAGCAGGAACACCCAGAACGACGGACTACCGACATTTCCGGGATCGACATTGCGCAGCATCGCGATCGTGTTGCGCTTGAAAGTCATCGCCCACGAGAGCGCTTTGGGCGGCACCGCGCCGAGCTTCATCAGGATGCCCATCCAGCCCAGTCCCATGTAGACCAGCACCGGCACCACCGCCACGATCCACCGCCAAGACGCCGCGAAGAATGCCGCCGCGCTGCGAACCTGCAGTGTCATGACGGCCGCGATGCAGGCCACCATCAGCAGGCCGTAGTAGTGCGTGAGGCCCAGAAGCCCACCCAGCAGGAGCAATGCCAGGCTCGGCCTGCCGGCTCGGATCGCAGCCGCGTCCTCGTGCATCTGCCGGGCCATGCAGACGAACATCCACGCCGACAGGCATGCGGCCAGCGAATAGCCTCTCGCGTCCTGGCTGTAGATCAGCAATGGACCGGAGGCCGCGAGCAGCGCAACGTAGACCGCACGCGCCGGCCAGGCAAAGCTGCGCGGCAACGCGAAAACCGACAGCATCGTGATGACGCCGAAAGCCGCGCTCAGGCTCCGGACCGCAAAATCCGAGACGCCGAAAAGCCATATCCAAGCCACGAGCGCCATCTCGTAGAGCGGCGGATGCGGATCGGCGAACTTCCAGGTCCAGAAGCTGTCGGCCAACTGCAGTTGCTCCATGGTCTTGCCTGGAACCACCGGACCGTACCAGGGACCCGACTGTGCGGCGGTAGCGACCGAGAACAGCTCGTCTTCCCACAGACTGAATCCGGCGATGCCGTGAAACCGGAGATAGGTTCCCAGCAGGATCAGCAGAAAGATCAATGCGGTGGCGAAGACCGGCGTGCGGTTCGCCGGTGCCCCTTCGGTGCGTTGGCTCAACATGCTTTCCTAGAAGTACGACGGGAAAATCGGGTTGCGGGTGCGGCGGACCGCGACGGGCGAAGGCCGGGCGGCGACGGCGTATGCACCACGGCGGGTTCGTAGCGGCCTTGGCGATCGCGACAAGGGTCACGTCCGGATACAAGCGGCGTATTCTGCCTGCGTGGCGCCCGTTGTCGTAATCCAACGCGGAGTCGGCGACACGAGCCGTGCGAGCGACAATTGCGGGTTTGCGCCCTGCCTGCGGCCTGTACGCCGCATGCTCTTCAGAGTGGACTCTCCGTGGCTATCTCCCCCGACTTCATCGCCGAAACCCGCCGCCGCCGCACCTTCGCCATCATTTCCCACCCCGACGCCGGCAAGACCACGCTGACCGAGAAGCTGCTGCTGTTCTCGGGCGCGATCCAGATCGCCGGCTCGGTAAAGGCGCGCAAGGCGAGCCGGCACGCCACCTCGGACTGGATGGAGATCGAGAAGCAGCGCGGCATTTCGGTGGCGTCGTCGGTGATGCAGATGCTCTACCGCGACCATGTGATCAATCTGCTCGACACGCCCGGCCACAAGGACTTCTCGGAAGACACCTACCGGGTGCTGACGGCCGTCGACTCGGCCCTGATGGTGATCGACGCGGCCAACGGCGTCGAGGCGCAGACGCGCAGGCTGATCGAGGTCTGCCGCCAGCGCGACACGCCGATCATCACCTTCGTCAACAAGATGGACCGCGAGGTGCGCGAGCCGCTCGACATCCTGGACGAGATCGAGCGCGAGCTGGGCATGCCCTGCGTGCCGATGACCTGGCCGGTGGGCCAGGGCCGCGGCTTCGGCGGCATCGTCAACCTGCGCACACGGGCGATGACGGTGTTCGAATCGGGCAGCGAGCGGCTGCCGCAGGATTTCGAGACGGTGCCGCTCACCGAGCAGACCGCGCTGCGCGAGCGCTTCGCCAGCGAGTGGGACACCTCGATGGAGAGCATGGAGCTGGCCACCGGCGCCTCGCCCGCCTGGGACCGCGCGGCCTTCCTGGCCGGCAAGCAGACGCCGGTGTTCTTCGGCTCGGGCGTCAACAACTTCGGCGTGATGGAGGTGCTCGACGCCCTGGTCGACCTGGCGCCGCAGCCCCAGTCGCGCACCAGCACCGTCGTCGTCAACCGCCAGCCTGTGACCCAGGAGATCCAGCCCGCCGACAAGGATTTCGCGGGCGTCGTATTCAAGGTGCAGGCCAACATGGACGCCAATCACCGCGACCGCATCGCCTTCGTGCGGATGGCCTCGGGCAAGTACACGCCGGGCATGAAGCTCAAGGTCCAGCGCACCGCCAAGGAGCTGCGGCCCACCTCGGTCGTCACCTTCATGAGCCAGCGCCGCGAGGCGGTGGACGAGGCCTACGCGGGCGACATCATCGGCTTCACCACCCACGGCGGCGTGCAGCTGGGCGACACAATCACCGACGGCGCCAACCTGATGTTCACCGGCCTGCCGTTCTTCGCGCCGGAACTCTTCATGACGGTCATCCTGAAGAACCCGCTGCGCACCAAGCAGCTGCAGCAGGGCCTGGCCCAGCTGGGCGAGGAAGGCGCGATCCAGGTGTTCAAACCCGATTCCGGCGGCGCGATGCTGCTGGGTGCCGTGGGCCAGCTGCAGTTCGAGGTGGTGCAGCACAGGCTCAAGGCCGAGTACGATGCCGACATCCGGCTGGAAGGCTGTCAGTACACCGGCGCCCGCTGGATTACCGCCGACACGCCGCAGGAACTGCGCGCCTTCACCGACGCCTACCCGCTGCGCATGGCACACGATGCGGCCGACACCCTGGCCTACCTCTGCACCTCGCCGTACGACGTGCGACTGGCCCAGGAGCGGTTCCCGAAGATCCACTTCCATCCGCTGCGAGAACACGCGGGGTTGGCGTTGCAGGCAGCAGGATAAGCATGGCCGAACTCATCTCCATCGTCATCCCCTCCTACAACGAGGAACTGGTGCTGCGGCCCTTGATGCAGCGGCTGAGCGGCACGCTGGCGACGCTGTCCGGCTACGATTGGGAGATTGTGTTCGTCAACGACGGCAGCACCGACACCACCCAGCAGATCATCGAAAAACTGTGCGCGGCCGATCCGCGGGTGGCCGGCATCGAGCTGTCGCGCAACTTCGGCAAGGAACCCGCGATGACTGCCGGCCTCGACCATGCGCGCGGCGATGCGATCGTAATCCTCGACGCCGACCTGCAGGACCCGCCCGAGTTGATCGCGGACTTCGTGCGCGAATGGAAGAACGGCCACGACGTGGTGGTGGCCTGCCGCACCCACCGCGACGGCGAGAGCTGTATCAAGAAGCTGACCGCCCACGTGTTCTACCGGGTGATCGGCGCGATGTCCAAAGTGGACATCCCCGCCAACACCGGCGACTGCAGGCTGATGAGCCGGCGCGCGGTCGACAGCCTGCTGCGGATGCGCGAGCACCACCGCTTCATGAAGGGCCTGTTCGCCTGGATCGGCTACCCGACCAAAGTGGTCAATTATCGACGCGAGCCGCGTGCGGCAGGCACCACCAAGTTCAACTACTGGAAGCTCTGGAACTTCGCGATCGAGGGCATCACCTCGTTCTCGATCTTTCCGTTGAAGCTGGCCACCTATTTCGGCGTGCTCATCGCGCTCGCGGCCTTCCTGGCGGGCGGGTGGATCATGCTCAAGACGATGATCTGGGGCGAGGATGTGCAGGGCTATCCGTCGCTGATGGTGACGATGCTGTTTTTGGGCGGCGTGCAGCTGTTCTTCATCGGCATCCTGGGCGAGTACCTGGGCCGCATCTACAACGAGACCAAGGCGCGGCCGCTGTACTTGGTGCAGTCCTATTCGGCGGCGCGTACCGGCATCGCGGTGCCGACGGCCGTGTCTCGGGCCGGCCCGGCGGTGCAGGCAGCGGGTGCTCCGCCCGCGGCACCGGCCTCCACCGGGCACCCGACGTGACGCGGCGTTTGCGCACACGCGCGGCATGGGCCGGCCTGCTGCTGGCGATGGCGGCGGGCCTGGCACAGGCCCGGGCCGCCGCACGACCGCCGGCAGCCGAGCCTTTCTACCTTGCGCCCACGGTGGAGAGCCTGCTCCTCTGCGACGAGGCAGCCGAAAACCTCAAGATCTTTCCGATCGAGGCCGCCTACGTCTACTGCGGCAAACGCAAGCTCGACGGGTCGGCGGCCCTGGCCCGGCTGCTGGACACGCTGGAACCCGGCGGCCCCAAGGGCAAGGTGCAGGTGGGCTACACCCAGACGCTCAAGCTGCTGAGCCTGTACAAGCGCGGGCCGAAAGGCTGGGAGCTGGACCTGGCCCAGGTCGATACGCTGCTGCGGCCGGTGACCAAGGTGGCGCGGCCGGTGGTGCTGTACCTGGCGGCCGACCACTTCGACACGATCGGCCCGCTGGCCGAGGAACTGCGCCAGGACAAGCGCAACCTGATGCTGCTGGCCGACGGCAGGCCGGCCGCATCCAGCTATTTCGGCTACCCGATCCTGCCGTACACGCTGCAGACCGATGCCGACATTCCCGTCAACCGGTACCGGTTCGCCGCGCTGCGGGCCATCGCCCGCCGCATCGCGGAGCTGCCCCCCCAGGCGCGCAAGCGCATCGTCGCGATCACGCTGCTGGGGGAGCTGCATCACATGTTCCCGAATTTCGAGAGCGGCATGGGGGCCTACGAGGACATTCGGGTCACCGATTACAGCCCGGCCTCGGTGGCGGGCTTTCGGCTGTGGCTGCGGCAGCGCTACGGCAGCATCGAGACCTTCCAGGCGCGCACCGGGCTGGCCTATGACGGCTTCGACGCCGTTCCCGCACCGTCCAAGAACATCCGCAAGGACGTCCTCGACTCCTTCGGCGAACACTACGACGCTTTCGCCGACGGCACGCTGCCGTTCTCGGGCTGGCTCTGGGACCCGCAGCAGCGCATCGCCGCGCTCGACCTCTACATCGACGGGAAACGCCAAGGCCCGGTGCCGCGCGGGTTCAACCGTCTGGACGTCTACCGCGCCGACGAATCGGTGCTCGACCCGAACGTCGGCTACCGGATCGACTTCGATTTCAGCGGCATGACGCCCGGCCGCCACCGGGCGCAGATCGTGGCCGAATCGGCCGGCACCCGCTACGAACTGGCGCAGGTCGAATTCGTCGTCGGGTCGCGGCACCCGGTGCCGGCATGGCACCGCGCGGCCCCGGCCGTCGCCGGGCTCCCGAGCGCGCAGGCGCTGCCGGGTGTGAAATCGTGGCTGGACCTGCCGCGGTCGCTGCAGGACGTGTACTTCAATCCCCTGGCGCGCGACTGGAACCAGTACCGCGCCGGCCAGGTCCGCGCCTTCATGCAGGCCTTCTACGACGTGGCGGTGCAGGCAGGCCTGCCCGCCGACAAGCTCTATTCGCACCAGATCGTGCCGCAGGTCAATTCGTCCTGGAACCCGCAGTTGCTGGCGGTGGGCGACACGCTCGCGGCCGACACGCCGTGGAAGCCGGGCTTCAACCTCTACGGTGGCGCGACCGACAGCGCCTGGGTGCGCGGCTTCATCGCCGAGCGGCGCTGGCGCGGCTACGGCGTGCCCGAGTTCCATCCGCAGCAGTGGAAGCGCCCCGGCAACGCCCTGAAGGCCCTGCGCTCGCACCAGCAGGCGGGCGCCCGCTTCGTCAGCCCGTATTACTTCTCACCGGTGCCGCAGCGGTTCCGGCCGCCGGGCATCCACGGCGTCAGCCGCATGGAACTGCGCCCCGACAATCCGCTGGACGGCTCCGACCAGTTCTACGACGCGATCCGCGCCCTGGCCCGAGAATGATGTCTGCCCGTCCCGCCCTGCGGCAATTCCTGATCTTCTGCGCGGTCGGCACGCTCGGCTTCGTGGTCGACGCGGCGGTGCTCTACGCGCTGGCACCGTGGCTCGGCTGGTACGGCGGCCGGGTGCTGTCGTTCTGGGCGGCGGCGACCACCACCTGGCTGTTCAACCGTCACTTCACCTTCCCCGGCACGCGCGCCACCGGCAGCGGCAGCGGTATCTGGCGCGAGTACGGCAAGTACCTGGTCACGATGCTGGGTGGTGCGGCGCTCAACTACGGTGCCTATGTCGCCGTGCTGCACTGGTACCACGGGCCGTACGCCGCGCTGATCGGCGTGGCGGCGGGCAGCATCGCGGGGCTGGTGGCCAACTTCGCCAGCGCGCGGTACGTCGTGTTTCGCGCCCGGCCGGCCGTCACCGAGCCGCGCTGATGCAGCCGCTCGACACCTGGCCGCTCGCGGCGCGCCGCGGCATCGTCGGCGTGCTGACCGATATCGACGACACCCTCACCACCGACGGCGCGATCACCGCCGACGCGCTGGACGCCCTGCACGCCCTGCGCGGCGCCGGCCTCCCGGTGGTGCCGATCACCGGCCGCCCGGTGGGCTGGAGCGCCGAGTTCGCCGCCACTTGGCCGGTGGACGCGGTGGTGGCCGAGAACGGCGCCGTCGCGCTGCTGAATTCGAGGAAAAAAGGCCTGCAGCCGGCGTCCGACGCCGACCACGTGCTATCGAAAATATACCAACAGGACGCTGCGACCCGCGCCGCCAACTTCGGGCGGATGCGGCAGGTGGCCCGGCGTATCCTGCGGGAGATTCCCGGTGCCGCGCTGGCGCAGGACTCGCCCGGCCGCGAGACCGACATCGCGATCGACCACAGCGAGTTCGTGCATCTGGACGCCGCCACCGTGGCGCGCGTCGTGGCGCTGATGCGGTCCGAGGGCATGCATGCGACCGTCAGCAGCATCCACATCAACGGCTGGTTCGGCGACCACGACAAGCTCTCGGGTGCGCGCTGGATCCTGCGCACGCTGTGGCAGCGGGACCTGGATGCCGAGATCGACCGCTGGGTCTACGTGGGCGATTCGACCAACGACCAGGCCATGTTCGGCCACTTCCCGCACAGCGTCGGCGTGGCCAACGTCGAGCGCTTCGTGCCGCAGCTGCGCCATCTGCCGCGCTATGTGACGCCCGCGGAACGGGGTGCGGGTTTCGCGCAGGTGGCCGATGCGATACTGCATGCGCGTGGTCCGGCCTGACCCGGCCTTCGGATCGGCGCCGCACGGCCGGGTCACCGTGACACCCTGTTCCCGGCGCGCTGCTGACCTTCGCATCCGCCACGTTCTACCCGCTGCAGGCCGGCGGCGCGTCGGCATGGGGCCTGGCCCCGTTGGACGGCCAGCAACTGGCCGGCATGCTGATGCGGGTGCCGGGCAGCTTCGCCTACCCGGCAGCCGGCATAGCGCTGGCACTGCGGCGTTTCCATGTCGACGAGCGGGCCGCGCCACCACCGGTCGCCGCCAGCAATCGCCTTTGGCCGACAGCCCGAAGCGCAACAGATTGACAGCCGCAGTCGGGTGCGGACCGGCTAATCGGGGAAAGGACCAATACCCCATGACGAAGATTCCCGACGTGACGATAGAACCCTACGACAGCCCGGCCGGCGGCTGGGGATCGATGAAATCCCTGGCTGTGACGGCGGCGCGCTTCGGCGCGGTGCCGGCGATGCCGCTGCTCGCCAAGCAGAACAAGCCCGACGGCTATGCCTGCGTCAGCTGCGCCTGGGGCCGGCCGTCCAAGTCGCATCTGGCCGAGTTCTGCGAGAACGGTGCCAAGGCCACTTTTTCGGAACTGACCAGCAAGCGCATCGGTGCCGAGTTCTTCGCCGAGCACACGCTCACCGAACTGCGCAGCTGGCCCGACTACGAACTGGAGCTGCGCGGCCGCCTGACAGAGCCACTGCGCTACGACGCGGCCAGCGACCGCTACCTGCCGGTGCGCTGGGACGAGGCCTTCGCCGCCATCGGTGCCGAGCTGCAGGCGCTGGACCCGAAGTCGGTCGTGTTCTACGCCTCGGGCCGCGCCTCGCTCGAAACCTCCTACATGTACCAGCTGCTGGCGCGGCTCTACGGCTGCAACAACCTGCCCGACAGCTCCAACATGTGCCACGAGACCACCTCGGTGATGCTCAAGAAGACGATCGGCATGCCGGTCGGCTCGGTCCATGTATCGGACTTCGAGCACACCGACTGCATCTTCTTCTTCGGCCAGAACGTGGGCAGCAACAGCCCGCGCATGCTCCACCAGCTGCAGGAAGCGCGCAAGCGCGGCATCCAGATCGTGGTGTTCAACCCGCTTCGGGAGCGGGGACTGGAAGAGTTCGTCAATCCGCAGTCGCCGACCGAGATGCTGACCAACCGCGGCACCGCGATCGCCACCCAGTACCACCAGGTGCGGCCGGGCGGGGACATCGCGGCGATCGCCGGGCTGTCGAAAGCGCTGTTCGCCCTGGACGACACGGCGAAGGCCACCGGCAGCGTTCGGGTGCTCGACCAAGCGTTCCTCGACGCCCACACGCATGGCCTCGCCAATTTCGAGGCTTATGTCCGCGCGACCGAATGGTCCGCGATCGAGGCCGAATCGGGCCTGACCCGTGCCGCGCTGGAGAACGCCGCGCAGGTCTACGCCCATGCCGAAGCGGTGATCGGCGTCTATGGCATGGGACTGACCCAGCACAAGCGCGGCATAGACAACATCGGCATGCTGGTCAACCTTATGCTGTTGCGCGGCAATGTCGGCAAGGCGGGCGCCGGGCTGTGCCCGGTGCGCGGCCATTCCAACGTGCAGGGCCAGCGCACCGTCGGCATCGCCGAGAAGCCCGAACTGGTGCCGCTCGACAAGCTCGCCGCGCAATACGGCTTCTCGCCGCCGCGCGACCTCGGCCTGAGCACCGTCGACGCTTGCATGGGCATGATCGACGGATCGGTGCGCGCCTTCATCGGCCTGGGCGGCAACTTCGTGCGGGCGGTGCCCGACCACAACCGAATGGAGCCGGCCTGGGGGCGTATGCGGCTGACGGTGCAGATCGCCACCAAGCTCAACCGCAGCCACCTGCTGCACGGCAGCTTGGCCTACCTGCTGCCCTGCCTGGGCCGGATCGAGATCGACACCCAGGCCAGCGGCGTGCAGACGCTCAGCACCGAGGACAGCACCGGTTGGTTCCATGCCTCGCGCGGCCACCATGCGCCGGCCTCGGAGCAGTTGCTGTCGGAGGCGCGCATCGTCGCCGGCATCGCCCAGGCCACGCTGCCGCACAACCCGCGGATCGACTGGGACCACTGGTGTGCCGACTACGCGCGCGTGCGCGACGCCATCGCCGAGACCTTCCCGGAGATATTCCACGACTTCAACAAGCGGCTCGCCGCGCCCGCAGGCTTCCACCGCCCGTTGCCGGCCCGCGAGCGCATCTGGAAGACCGAATCGAAGAAGGCCGAATTCACGGTTCCGGAACAGCTCAGCGCCGCTTTCCCCGGCGATGGCGGCAAGGATGTCTTCCGGCTGATGACCCTGCGCAGCAACGACCAGTTCAATACCACGGTGTACGGCTACAGCGACCGGTTCCGCGGCGTCGAAGGCACTCGCATGGTGGTGTTCATGCATGCCGACGACATCGCTGCGCACGGCCTCCAGGCCGGCGACGTGGTGGGCATGGAATGCGCGGCGAACGACGAGGTGTCGCGCGCGGTGCAGGGATTCACCGTCGTGCCCTACGACATTCCCCGGGGCAGCCTGGGCGCCTATTATCCCGAGTGCAACCCGCTCATTCCGCTGTGGCAGCACGCCGACGAGAGCAAGGTGCCGGCAGCGAAGTCGGTGCCGGTACGGCTGACGAAACATTCGCCGACTGCCGCTGCCGTTTGAATTCCGCGGCGCGCGGCCTTTCGTTCAGGCGTGCATATTCAGCGGCAGCCGCACGGTGAAGCAGGTGCCGCCCCGCGCGGAGGTACCGGCCTCGACCGTGCCGCCCTGCAGCATCACCAGCATATGCACGATCGACAGGCCCAGGCCGGTACCGTCGGAACCGGCCTGTGGCGGCCGCTGGAACCGCTGGAACAGGTTGCGTAGCACCGTCTCGGGCAGGCCGGGGCCGTCGTCGCTGACGGTCACGACCGCGTGGCCCCGGTCGAGCGCCACTCCCAGCGCCAGCCAGCCGCCATCGGCCGCATGCCGCAGAGCGTTCTCGACCAGGTTGGTCATCACCTGGCGCATCCGGTCCGGGTCGAGCCGAATGTCGAGCCGGTCCACCGCCGTGTGCAGTTCGGCCTGGATGCCGTGGTCCGCGATATGGGCGGCGTGCATCGCCAGCACGTCGTCCAGCAGCTGCACCAGGTCGACCGCCTCGTCGTGCATCGAGAGGCGGCCGGCGTCCGCCACCGACAGGGTGTGCAGGTCGCCGACCAGCCGCGCCAGGTGCTCCACCTGCTGCAGCAGCTTGCGGTTCTCGGCCGCGTCCGACGGAATCAAGCCGTCGCAGATCGCGTGCAGCCGCGCGCGCAGCACCGCCAGCGGGGTGCGCAACTCGTGCGACATCGCGGCGGCGGTGGCCTTGCGCTCGCGTTCCAGCGCTTCCAGCGCATCGGTCATGCGGTTGAAGTCGCGCACCATGTCGCTCATCTCGCCGCCGTGCTTGCCCGCCTCGGCCCGCACCGCCAGGTCGCCCTGGGCAATGCGCCGCGCCGCCTCCGCGACCGAGGCGACCGGCAGCGTCACGATGCGCGACACCCACAGCCCGCCGATCAGCCCGAACGGCAGGCACACCGCCAGCCCGATCACCAGCGACCACTTCTCGCCGAAGAGCAGGTCGCCCTTGCGGTACTGGCCGTAGATTTCCACCGCGCGGGGGCTGTCCTCCAGGTCCTGGTCGTTCAGCGCGTCCAGTTCGTGCTGCACGCCCGAGGGCAGCGTGCGGTAGAAGCTGCGGTACTGGTACTCGGCGATCGCGAAGGCGCTGGCGCCCAGGATGCCCACCGTGACCAGCACCGTGGCCGCGATGATCAACCCGAAGCGGATCCAGATGCGGTCTAGTCCCCGGGCCATAGCCGGTAGCCGATGCCGCGCACCGTCTCGATGAGTTCGCCGTTGCCCGCGTTGTGCAGCTTGCGCCGCAGCTTGGAGAGGTGCGAGTCGATCACCCGGTCGAGCGCGTCGCTCTCGGGCAGGCAGGTCTCGATCAGGTGGCTGCGCGAAAAGCAGCGCCGCGGCTGGCTGGCCAGGCAGGCCAGCAGCCGGAACTCGGTCAGCGTCAGCGGCAGAAGCGATGTCCTGCCGTCGGGCGTGGTACTGCGGGCGGTGTGCGATTCCTCGTCGATCTCGATGCCGCCGGCGCGGATGGTGCGGGCCGCCGCCGGCGCCGCCGGCTTGGGTGCGGCACCGGTACGCCGCAGCACCGCCCGCACCCGGGCCACCACCTCGGCCGGGCTGTAGGGCTTGACCACGTAGTCGTCGGCGCCCAGGCGCAGGGCCAGCAGCTTGTCGACGTCGTCGGCCAGCGCGGTGACCATGATCACCGGAGTGTTGCCGTCGGCGCGAATGTTCTTCAGCACGTCCACCCCGTCAAGGCCGGGCAGGTGGATGTCGAGCAGCACCAGATCGGGTGCCAGCTCGCGGAACGCGGCCAGCGCCTCCAGGCCGTCGGCCACCAGGTGGGTGCGCATGCCGTCGCGCTGCAGGTACGCGTTCAGGATGTCGGCGATGCCGGGCTCGTCTTCCACCACCAGCACCAGCGGGCCGGGGGGGCGTACAACACTGTTCATGGCTTGTTGGGAGGGTGGTGCGGGGCCCACGGGCGGAGGCGGCGAGGTACGGATTATGGTCGCGGCGCCCTCGGCACACCTTTCCATGGCCATGTCCTCGAGAGGCGGGGTCGCATGCGACGCGCCTTCCGGGTCGGTGATGTCTCCATGTTTTCTCCACAAAACATGCACGGCCGCGCAAGGCGCTCCCGGCCCAATCCCGACTGGCCCGAACGCCCTCGCACGCGGCCTGCCCTGTGCCGCCGCCCGGCGATGTTTCCTCTCCACCCGCACGTGCCCCGTCCCTCCTCGCCACGTCCCTCGCTCCACCGTCCGGCCTCGCTGCTGGCGCTGTGCGCCGGGCTGGCCGGATGCGCCGCGCCTGCGCTGCCCAGCTTGCACGCTCCGCTGCCGGCCGCCTTCACACCCCTCGCAGCAGCCGTACTGCCACCGGGCGCGCCGGTGCCCGATCCGCAGTCCTGGTGGAAAACGCTGGCCGACCCGCAGCTCGATGCGCTGGTCGCCGAGGCCCTGCGGCAGAACCTGACCCTGGCGCAGGCCCGCAGCCGCTGGACCCAGGCCCGTCTGTTGCAGCGGCGCGACGACAGGCAGTACCTGCCCGTGGCCAGCGCCGGCACCCGCCCGGTGCAGGACGTGACGGCCTCCGATTCCTACCTGCACGCCAGCCTGGACCTGTCGTGGGAACTGGGCCTCTTCGGCGCCCACGAGAGCGTCGGCCGCATCGCGCAGGCCCGCCTCGACGCCGCCGCGGGAGCCGAGCAGGCGGCCCGCGTCGCCCTGGTCGCCGACGTGGTGCGGCGCTATGTCGAACTGCGCGCGGCCCAGCGTCAGGTGGCGCTGCTGGACGCCCTGCAGGCGCTCGACGGCCGCAGCATCGAGATGGCCGCGGTGCGCCAGCGCTACCGCCTGGGCACGGCCGACGAAGCCGCCCAGGCGCGCTTGCGGCAGCTGCAGGCCGAAGCCCAGCGCACCCAGCCGGCCCTGGCCGCCGCCCAGGCCGTGCGCGCCCTGGCGGTGCTGGTCGGACGCACCGAGCCCGACCCGGCCTGGAGCGCGCCCGCCGCGCCGCCGGCCCTGGGCGCGTTCGGCTTCGGCGGCGTGCCCGCCGACCTGCTGCGCGCCCGGCCCGACATCCGCGCCGCCGAAGCCGCGGTGCTGAAGGCCGCCGGCGAACAGGGCCTGGCCCAGTCCGACCTGTATCCGCACCTGGCCCTGGGCGCCTCGCTGCTCTACTCCTACAACCTGACACAGTACCGCCGCAACACCGCCGACAACGTGCCCGGCATCGGCCCGGCGATCGACATTCCGCTGTTCGACTGGGGCCGTCGCCGCGCCCTGGCCGATGCCCGGCAGGAGGCGCTGCAGGAAGCGCTGCTGGCCTACCGCCAGGCGGTGCTCGAAGGCGTGGCCGATACCGAATCCGCCTTGGCCGCGCTCGACCAGCAGGCCCTGCGCGAAGCCCGGCTGCGCGAGGCCCGCACGGTGCAGGAGCAGCGGGCCGGCCAGCGTGCCACCCTGCGCCGGCTGGGCCTGGCCAGCGACTACGAACAGCTGGCCGACCAGCGCACCGCGCTGCAGGCAGACCTCGACGTCGCCGACGCCCAGGCCGCCCACGTGCTGGCCTTCGTCGGCCTGTACAAGGCGCTCGGCGGCGCGCCGATGCCCGCCCCGGAGGCCGCGGCCGCCGGCGCCCCTTCCGCCACCCTGGCCCAGGTGCGCCCATGATCCCGCTCGCTCGCAAGACACTGGTCCACGAATGGCGCCGCTTCGTGCCCGCCGTGTTCGCGGTCGGCTTCTCCGGCGTGCTGCTGGTGGTGCAGGCCGCGCTGGTGATGGGCATCTTCGGCAGCGCGGCGATCTACGTCACCGCTTCCACCGCCGACCTGTGGGCCGGCTACCCGGGCACGCAAAGCGTCAATTACGGCCGCGCCGTGCGCCCCGACGTCGAGATGCGGCTGCGCATGGACCCGGCCGTCGCCGATGTCGAGCCCTTCCTCTGGGTCGACGGCGACTGGCACGACGCGGGCAATGCGGGCGGCGGCGTCTCGGTGTACGTCTCGGGCATCCGCACCGCGGCCGACGGCCTGATGTTCTCGCGGGTGCTGCCGTCCGCCCTGCGCCGGCGCCTGGCCGAGCCCGGCACCGTGGTGGTCGACCGGGCCGACCTGGCCACCCTGGGCGTGCAGCCCGGCGGCCAGGGCTGGATCAACGGCCGCAAGGTGCGGGTGATCGAGGCGGTGCCCGACCTGCGCGCCCTCGGCGGCGTGAACATGATCGCCTCGCTGGAAACCGCCCGGATGCTGGGCGGCGACCTGCCGGCCGGCGCCACCTACTACGTGGCGCGGCTGTCCGATCCGACCCAGGCAGCCACGGTGCGCGACCGCCTCAACCGGGCCGCCAACGCCGCCGCCTTCGGCCCGTCGGAGATCTGGACCTCGGCCCAGTTCGCCCGCCGTTCGCAGATGCATTGGGTGCTCGACACCGGCGCCGGCGTGGCGGTGCTGTTCATGGCGCTGATCGTCTGCCTGGTGGGCGCGGTGATCACCAGCCAGTCGCTCACCGCCGTCGTCGCCGGATCGGCCCGGGAGTACGCGGTGCTCAACGCGCTGGGTGCGAGCCGCTTCGCCCTCTCGCGGGTGGTGATGGAGCAGGCCTGCTGGATCGGCGGCCTGGGCCTGTTGCTGGCCGCCAGCATCAGCAGCGCGCTGCTGGCCGTGGCCGCCGGGCAGGACGTGCCGGTGGCGATGACGCCGAAGGTGTCGGCCCTCTGTGCCGTGCTGGTGGGCTGCCTGGCGCTGTTCTCGGGCCTGGCCTCGATCCGCGGCCTGCTGCGGGCCGATCCCGCGGTGCTGCTGCGGTGACGACCATGCGGCGCCACCCACACGCCCCCGCGCTGTCCGCCACCACCGCGGGTGCCGCCGCGGCCATGCCGCCGGCGCCCAGCCTGGAGGCGTCGCTGCTCGCCAAATCCTTCGTCTCCGGCGTGGTGCGGGTGCAGGTGCTGCAGTCGCTGTCGGTGGCGATCTATCCCGGCGAACTCACCCTCATCTCGGGCCCCTCGGGCTGCGGCAAGAGCACGCTGCTGTCGCTGCTCTCGGGCCTGCAGACGCCCGACGGCGGCAAGGTGCGCGCCCTGGGCGAAGACCTGGGCACCATGGGCAAGCGGGCGCTGGAGCGGTTCCGGCTGCGCCACACCGGCTTCGTGTTCCAGGGCTTCAACCTGTTCCCGGCGCTCACCGCGCAGGAGCAAGTGGCCCTGCCCCTCGGCTACCTGGGCATGGGCCGCCGCGCCGCCGCCCGGCGCGCGCTGGAGGTGCTCGACGAGGTGGGCATGACCCACCGCGCCACGATGCGGCCGGCCGAACTCTCCGGCGGCGAGAAGCAGCGGGTGGCGATCGCCCGCGCCCTGGCCAAGGAGCCGCGGCTGCTGTTCGCCGACGAGCCCACCAGCGCGCTGGACGCCGAGAACGGCCAGCGGGTGATCGACATCCTGCACCGCATCGCCAGGTCGCACGGCACCACCGTGCTGTGCGTCAGCCACGACCCGCGCGCGGTGCGCCACGCCGACCGGGTGCTGTCGATGGAAGACGGCGCGATCCTCAACGACTGGCAGGCGGCCGATGCGGCCGCCCCGGCGCCGCATGCGGCCGCCCCCAAGGAAGCCACCGCATGACCTTTCTTCGCCGGCCGCGCCGGACTTCCGCAGGCACGGGCGCAGGCCTCGCGCTCTGCGCCACCGCCGTGCTGCCGCTGTTGCTGGCCGGCTGCCCGGCCGACAACGGCCGCCCCGCCGGCAACGGCACCGCCGGCGTCGCGTCCGTCGCGGCCGCGGCCCCGGCCGGCGTGGTGGCGATCGCACGCGGCAAGGTCGAGGTGCAGGGAGGCCTGCTGGAGGTGATGGCGCCGCAGGACGGCACCGTCGAATCGGTGGCCGTGGCCGAGGGCGACACCGTGCGCCGCGGCCAGGTGCTCCTGCGCCTGCAGTCCGACACCGCCCGCGCCGACGTGGCCCTGGCCGAGGCCGAACTGGCCGCCGCCCAGGCCCGCCAGCGTGCCCAGGCCGCCCGGGTGCAGCCCGCACGCCAGCGGGCCGACCGGCTCGGCGCGGCCGCCCGTGCCGGCGCGCTGGACAGCCAGCAGGCCGACGACGCAGCGCAAGCCCAGCGCGAGGCCGCATCGGCCGCCGCCGTCGCCGCGGCCGATGTTCAGGTCGCCGCTCAGAAGCTGGCCGAGGCCCGGCTGCATGCCGCCCGCCTGACGCTGCTCGCGCCGCAGGACGGCGCCGTGGTTCGGCTGCTGGCCCAGGCCGGCAGTGCCCTGTCGGCCCAGGGCGCGCGGCCCGTGCTGGTGCTGCTGCCGCAGAAGCCGCTGCTGGTGCGGGCCGAACTCAACGAGAGCTTCGCCTCGGTGGTCAAGCCCGGCATGCGGGCCACCGTGACGATCGACGCCGGCACCGCGCTGCCGGCGGCCAAGGTGCTGCGTGTCGGCACCGTCTACGGGCCGAGCCGCATCGACGAGGAATCGCCCCCGCGCATCGGCGTGCGGGTGGTCGACTGTTTCATCGCCTTCGACCAGGTCCCCGACCTGCGCGTGGGGCAAGACGTAAGGGTGAGTTTCCATGACTGAAAAAATGGAGCTGCACCCCCGAAGCGCCTTTGGCGCCTCCCCCTTCAGGGGGCGAACCCGGCGGCCCGGCAAAGCCGGCTCCACGGGTTCCCTGGTATCGGGTTGTGCCGGCATCAGGCCCTGCGCGTTCAACAACAACATGCTGAAGAATTGATATGCATCCGACCCCCATGCTCAGCCGTCCCGCATCGCACGCACACCGCACCATCGCCCTGCAGCGCGCGCCGCGCGCGTCGGCCCCCACCGGCTACGGCTGGATGGTGCAGAGCGACTTCGACGGCACCATCAGCCTGGAGGACGTGACCGACTCGCTGCTCCAGCGCTTCGGCCAGCCCGGCTGGCAGGCGTTGGAAGACGCCTGGGAGCGCGGCGAGATCGGCAGCCGCGCCTGCATGCAGGGCCAGATCGCGCTGCTCGACATGAGCGTCGGCGAGCTGCAGGCCCACCTGGCCACGATCGCGATCGACCCGCATTTCCCGGCATTCGTGCAGGAGGCGCGCCGCCTCGGCATGCCGGTGCAGGTGGTGAGCGACGGCCTCGACCATGTGATCCGCACCGTGCTGGAACTCAACGGCCTGGGCGACCTGCCGGTGATCGCCAACCGGCTGGTGCAGACCGGCCCGCGCAGCTGGGCATTGGAATCGCCCTACGCCAGCGACCGCTGCGCGCGGGCCAGCGGCAACTGCAAGTGCGAGCGCCTGGCCGAGCAGCGGGCGGTGCACGGCAGGGTGCTGTACGTGGGCGACAGCACCTCCGACTACTGCGTCTCGGGCAAGGCCGACTTCGTGCTGGCCAAGTACAAGCTGATCGACTACTGCCAGTCGCACGGCATCGCGCATGCGCCCTTCTGCACCTTCGACGAAGCCACCGTGCTGATGGCCCGGGTGGTGCGGCAGGAACCGCAACGCGCCGCCGCATGAGCGTGCCGTACCCGCCGCCGACCGCGGCCATGATCGAGCCGCTCTGCGTCACGCCCCACGAGTTCCTGCTGGAAGGCCGTGGCGCGAACGCCCGCACCGGCGTGCTGCTGGTGCACGGCCTGACCGGCACGCCCAACGAGATGCGGGTGCTGGCCAAGGGCCTGCACAAGCAGGGCTTCACCGTCTACGCGGTGCAGCTGGCCGGCCATTGCGGCACCCAGGACGACCTGCTCTCCACCCGCTGGCAGGACTGGTACGCCAGCGTCGAGGCCGGCGCCGACCGGCTGCTGCCCCATGTCGACCGACTGGTGGCGGGCGGCCTGTCGATGGGCGCTGTGCTCTCGCTGGCGCTGGCGCAGCGGCGGCCGCAGCAGATCGCCGGCGTCTGCGCGCTGTCCACCATTTTCCGGTACGACGGCTGGAGCATGCCGTTCTACACCCGGCTGGGGTTTCTGCTGCCGCTGCTCAAGGCGCTGGGCATCGGCCGCCATCGGCTGTTCATGGAGCAACCGCCTTTCGGCATCAAGGACGAAGCCTTACGCGGACGCGTCGTGTCGCAGATGCGGTCGGGCGACAGTGCCGCGGCCGGCCTGCCGGGTAATCCGTGGTGGTCGATCATCGAAATGCGGCGCCTCTCGGCCCATGTGCTGCAACGCCTGAGGGACGTGCGCGCGCCCTGTCTGGTGATCCATGCCCGCGAGGACGACGTGTCGACCCCGTCGAACGCCGAGGACATCGTACGCGGCGTGACGCATGCGCCGGTCGAGCTGGTCATGCTCGACAACAGCTACCACATGATCACCATCGACCGCGACCGCCGCACCGTGATCGCCCGCACCGCCGACTTCGTGCAGCGGATCGCGCAGGGCGACGTCGGCGCCCGCGCCACGCCGGCCGGACCGGCCCCGCTGCAGAAGGCCCCGGCGCGTGGCTAGCGACCTCTCGCCGCTGGTCGTCGTGCTGTGGGTGCTGAACGTGCTGGTCGACAGCGGCGGCCAGCTGGCCTTCAAGGCCGCCGCCGGCGACCCGCGCGCGGGCGACGGCCTGAACCGCTGGAAGTGGATGGCGCGCCGGCCCTGGCTCTGGATCGGCATCGGCTGCTACGTAGCAGAGTTCCTGCTGTGGCTGGCCTTCCTGTCGCTGGTGCCGCTGTCGGAGGGCGTGCTGCTCGGCTCGATCAACATCGTGGCGATCATGGTCGCCGGCCGCTTCCTGTTCGCGGAGAAACTGTCGCGAATGCGGGTGGCCGGCATCCTGCTGGTCTCCATCGGCGTCGCCGTCGTGGGTGTCCACTAGTGCCCCCCCAGGCTTCGCGCTGCGCGTCTTCGCCAACCCCCTCGCCGGGGGCGAACCCGGCGGGCCGGCAGAGCCGTACCCGTGGGTTCTCTGGAGGGGTACGTCGCGCACCGCAGAGCGTAGGCCCCGCGCCGAAGCAGCCGCCCGGGTCGCGTTGCAAGGAAGGTTGTCGATGAAACGGTTCTACCTTGTCGGTTTCCTGGTGCTGATGGCGTTCGACACGCTGGCGCAGATCAGCTTCAAGTACGCCGGGGCGCAGGCGCTGCCGCTGGAGTTCAGCAGCGCCTGGCTGGCGCGGGTCTTCGGCCAGCCGTGGATCTACGGCGCGTTCGTCGGGTACGTCGGCGCGTTCTTCGCCTGGATGACGCTGCTCAAGCACGCGCCTATCGGGCCGGCCTTCGCGGCGTCGCATCTGGAGATCGTGTCGGTGCTGGCGCTGTCGGTGTGGCTGTTCGACGAGAAGATCGGCGCGGCACAGATCGTCGGCGGCCTGTTCATCGTGGCGGGCATCGTCTGCCTGGCCCTGAGCGAGACCGAGGACGATGCGCCGGGCGGCAATCCCGGTGCGGGCGCGGCGAGTGCCGGAGCGGCGACGCTCGTGCATCCGCCGGGCGGCGAAGCGGCTTGAGCGCGGCAACCGGCCCTCGCAACCGAATTTTGGTAAATAGTGCCTGTAGCCGGCTTTATGCGCCGGCCACGAGCTATTATTTTGATAGCAAGACTGTCGAAGGTCTTTCCAGCAATTGCGACCCCGGCCCCCGGTGCCGTGCCGCGTTCCAACCTCGCCTTCCGTAGCCGCCCGGTTTCCCTCTTCTTCACCCCCATCCTCGACCATGCGCTTCGACGTCCCGCCCACCGCCGGCCTGCCGCTGCAGGCCGCCGACCTGCTGCCGGGCGGCGACGACGACCTGGAGGCGGCGCTCGCCCGCTTCCTGGGCGCGGAGCGGGCGCAGCTCGAATGCTCCGGCACCGCAGCGCTGGTGGTCGCGCTGACGGTCCTGCGCGAGTGCTCGCCCGGCCGCACCGAGGTGGTGGTGCCCGGCTACACCTGCCCGCTGGTCGCGCTGGCCGTGGCGCACTGCGGCCTGCGGCTGCGCCTGTGCGACCTGCGGCCCGCATCGCTCGACCTGTGCCCCGACGCCCTCGCCGCCCTTTGCGGCCCGCGCACCCTGGCCGTGCTGCCGACCCACCTTGCCGGCCGCGTGGCCGACGTCGGCCCGGCCCTGGCGATCGCGCATGCGGCAGGCGCCTGGGTGATCGAAGACGCGGCCCAGGCCCTCGGCGCGCGCAGCGGGGGGCGTCCGGTGGGGCTGTGGGGCGACATCGGCTTCTACAGCCTGGCCGTCGGAAAGGGCCTGACGATCTTCGAGGGCGGCGTGCTGGTCGCCCGCGACCCGGCCATGCGCGACGCCTGCCGCGCCGCGAGCCGCGCGACCGTCCCTGCGCGTCCGGGTTGGGAGCTGCGCCGCAGCGTCGAACTGCTCGGCTACGCCGCCCTCTACCGCCCTGCCGGCCTGCGCTGGGCCTATGGCGCGCCGCTGCGCCGCGCCCTGGCCCGCGGCGACTGGGTAGAGGCCGCAGGCGACGATTTCGAAGACCGTATCCCCCTGCACCGCCCCGGCCGCTGGCGCCGGGCCGTGGGTGTGCGGGCCCTGGCACGGCTGAACGCCTTCCTGGCCGACGGCACCGCCCGTGCCACCGCACGGCGCGCGCGACTGGCAACCCTCCCCGGCATCACCGTGCTGGCCGACAGCCCCACCGCCCCCGACGCCCACGGCACCTGGCCGGCGATCTGGCTGCTGCTGCCCACGCCGGCGGCGCGCGATGCGGTGTTGCGCCGGCACTGGGGCGCCGGCTGCGGTCTGGCCCTGCCCTTCGTCCACGCGCTGCCCGACTACCCGCGGTATATCCACGCCGTGCCGCGCGCCGGTCCGCAGGAACTGCCCCATGCGCGGGACATCGCGGCACGTGTGCTGTCGGTGAGCAACAGCGCGTGGCTGGACGAGGCGCGGTTCGACCAGGCGTCGGCCGCGCTGGCGCAGGCGTGCCGATAGCCGCGGTCTTTTCGTCGATGCTATATTTTTGATAGCTACAAGTCGGAGTCGAATGCCGACGATGGCTATCGGGGCCTCGTATTTTTCCGCCCTGCACGGTGCAACGCTGTCAGGGCGGAAGCGCCGGGTGGCCCCCGCGGCGAAACGAGGGAGAAGCCGGACGCGGGGACATTCGCCCAGGGGTCATCCGGCGCTCACGGCCCCGGGCGCCACGGATGACCGCCCCTCACCACCGCCGGCCCGGACCGCCTCGCAGAGCCCCGGGCTCCTGCTCTGCGCAGCGGCGTTCCGAGACCGCAGCTTGTAGGCACAGACGCCGAAACGCGCATGGAAATTTTTCCATTTGCTATGAAAAGCATAGCTTCATGTCTTTGTCCTGCTTCGATTTCAGCTATTTTTATTTTGCAAAAATATATAACCGGATGGAAATATTTTGATGCGTGTAGGTCGGGGTTCGGCCGCCATCCTGGGTGCCATCCGCTCACGCAGCGGCCTTCTGCAGGGTAGGACGCCCCACGAAGCCACGACCGCAGGACTCCCGTGAAAATTCTCTCGATTTTCGGCACCCGTCCCGAGGCGATCAAGATGTGCCCCTTGGTGGCGGCGTTGGCGCAGGCGCCGGGTATGCGTTCGGTCGTTTGCACCACCGGCCAGCATCGCAGCATGCTCGAACAGGTCATGGACACTTTCGGCGTCCACAGCGACCACCCGCTCGACGTGATGCAGCCCGGCCAGAGTCTCAACGCGATGATGGCCCGGCTGCTCATGGCGCTCGACCCGATACTGGAGTCCGTCCGTCCCGACCGGGTGCTGGTGCACGGCGACACCACCACCGCGCTGGCCGGCGCGCTGGTGGCATTCCAGCGGCGAGTCCCGATCGGCCATGTAGAGGCCGGGCTGCGCACAGGCGACTTGGCCGCGCCCTTTCCCGAAGAGATGAACCGCCGGGTGGTCGACAGCATGTCCGACCTGATGTTCGCGCCGACCGAAGGCGCAAGCCTCCACCTGTTGGCCGAAGGCCTGACGGGCCGCATCGTGGTGACCGGCAACACCGTGATCGACGCACTGCAGCACGCCGCGCGCCGGATCGACGGTGACGCGGCCTTGCGCGCCGAACTCGACCGGCCGTTCGGCTTCCTGCATCCGGCGCGGCGCCTGGTGCTGGTCACCGGCCATCGGCGCGAGAATTTCGGCGAGGGTTTCGCCCGGATCTGCGAGGCGCTGGACACGCTCTCTGCACGCCGCGAAGACATCGACATCGTCTACCCGGTGCATCTCAATCCGCAGGTCGACGGCCCGGTGCGCGAGGCGCTCGGACGGTCGCCGCGCATCCACCTGATCGCGCCGCAGTCCTACCTGCCCTTCGTGCGGCTGATGCAACGGGCCCACCTGGTGCTGACCGATTCGGGCGGCGTCCAGGAAGAGGCGCCCGCCCTCGGCAAGCCGGTGCTGGTGATGCGCGACGTGACCGAGCGGCCCGAGGCGGTCGCGGCGGGCACCGCGCACCTGGTGGGTACGCACCCGGGCCGCATCGTCGCCGCGGTGGACGCGCTGCTCGACGATCCGGCGCTGCACCACGGCTTTTCCCGGGTGCGCAACCCTTACGGCGACGGCCGGGCCTGCGTGCGTATCGTGGCGGCCCTGCAGGGGAGGCCGGTCGAGCCGTTTCCGCCGCCGTCCGGCCGCGACGCGCCCGGGCCGGTCCCGGCATCGACCGAAGCGGAGCTGCAATGCCCCGCCTGATCGCCGGCGGCCCCCGCACCGCAGCCATGCCGTCGTGCCCGGCCGCTGCCGACGCCTGCTTTTTTTCTTCCATCTTTCCTTTGGCGGCCCAGCGCCGGACCCGCATGTCCACTACCTTTCTGTCCGGTCGGGTGGCGCGCCTCGCCGCTGCCGCCCTGTGCACCGTCCTCCTGCCGACCCTGGCCGCGGCGGCGCCGGCCGACGTGTTCCGGCAGTGGGCGGCCGAGCCCTGGCTCGAGCGGCAGATCACGCTCGACGAACTGGGCTTCCAGGCCCCGATCACGCTGCAGGGCAGCGAAAGCGACAGCCGACGCGAGTTCTTCCTGCCGGTGCCGGCGGGCCTTGCGCTGCAGGGCGCGACGCTGCAACTCGACGCGGACTACCTGCGCGGCGACGGCGGCCGATCGGTGTTCGTGCTGTCGCTCGACGGCTATCCGGTCTCGTCGCGCCGCTTCACCGACGACCGGGGCGACGCGAGCCTGTCCATCGGCGTCGATGCCGCCGCGCGCAGCAACGGCTTCGTGCGGGTCGGCGCCAGCTGGAATTCGACCATCTCCGACGTGGTGTGCGCCGACCAGCGTGCGCCCGGCAACGTGCTGCGCATCCTGCCCACCACCCGCCTGCGCTACCGAATCGACCGCAGCCGCCTGTCGAGCCTGGCGACGGTCTGGAGCACGCTGCCGCCGCGGCCGGTACTGATGGTGGCCGGCCGCAACCTGTCGCTGCCGGCCTACGACGCCGCCTGGCGCATCGGCCTGGCGCTGGAACGTGCCGGCAAGCGGGTGCAGGTGCGCGCCCTGCCGTCGGTGGGCGATGCGATCGAGGTCACGGCCGACATGGTGCCGCCCGATCTGCGCGGCCTGCCGGCCTTCGGCGCACTGGCGGGCACCGGCGCCGTCGGCGCGGCACCGCGCAGCCACCGCATCGGCGATGCGGCCGAACTCGGCGCATTGCTGGCGATGGGCGCCCGCGGCCCGCTGCGGGCCGACGTGGCGGTGGCCGATCCGGCCCTCGGCACCGCGGTGAACGGTGCGCTCGATGCGCTGGCCGCGCAGATGGCGTCCGATCCCGCCGCCGTGGCTGCTTTCGCGCAATGGCGTAGCGCCGCTTTCGGCCTGGCGACCCAGCCGGTCGCCAGCGGCGAGGCGACGCTGCGCACCTGGGGCGGTGCGCCGGTCGTGGCGATCGCCGCCGATGCCGGCGCGCAGGCCGCCCTGCTGTTCGACAGTTTGTGGAAACCGGTGGCCGGCGGCAGCTCCATCGCGCCTGCCGCCATCGCCCGGCCCAGGCCCGACGACCGCATCCTGCTGTCGCAACTCGGCGGCAAGCCGGGCTCGATCGACGTGGGCAACCGCAGCGACTGGACCGCCACCTTCGGCATCGAGGACGTGGCCGGAGACGGCTGCGGACCCCGCGCCCTGGTGTTCGACCTGTCGGCCACGCCCGACAGCAGCGGCGCCGGCCCGGTGGCGTCCATCTACCTCAACGACTATCTGCTGTCGGCCCAGACCCTCACACCCGACGGCAAGCCCCAGCGCCTGCGTGCCGCGGTGCCCCAGCACATGCTGGCACCGCGCAACGTGGTGCGGGTGACCTTCCTGCGCCAGCTCACCAAACCGCGCTGCCACGACCAGCAGACCGCCTATCCGGTCGGCGTGCTGCCGACCAGTCACGTGGAACTGGGCAAGGTGGCGGCGGGCGACGATTTCGCCGGAATCGCGCGTCGGTTCGCCGACGGAGGCGAAGTGCTGCTGCCCGCCGCCTGGCTTGCCGATGCCGAGCGCAGCCTGCCGCGGACCATCCGGCTGGCCGATACGGCCGGCGTGTCTTTGGCTGGCACCAGCCTGACCGTGGTCGCCGCCGACGCCGTGGCGAAACCGGTGGCGCCCGCCGCCACCTTCCTCGCGCTGGACCTGCCGGTGGACAAGGGCACCGCCCGCATCGACCCGTCGAAGGGCAGGATGGAACTGGTCAACGGCAAGACGCCGCTGATCGACGTGGCGCGCCTGGCGGGCGTGGGCGTGCTCGACGTCGCCGAGTCGGGCGGCCAGCACGGCATCGTGTGGCGCCCCCTCGGACCCGACGTGGCGGTGCCGCTGCGGCCGGTGCAACTGGGCCGCGGCGACGTCGCGCTGTTGAACGCGAGCGGCGTGACGCTGGAGATCGACAGCCGCGATCCGCGCGGCGCGCAGCTGGCCGACAACGCCAATCCGGAATCGGTGCTGATGCGGTATGCCGGCTGGTGGATCGCCCTGATCGCGTTGCTGCTTCTGGTGCTGCTGGCCGCGCGCATCGCCCAGGTACGCAAGCAGCGCCGGGCCCGCCCGGCCGCCTCCGCCGCGGGCCCGGTGTGATGGACCGCACCCGCAGCACTCCGCAGGATAGGCCATGAACCTCGAATGGCAGATCGCCGCCGCCCAGCACTACGTGTGGCTGGAGGCCTTCGCCGCGGTGGTGGCCGTCGTCATCCTCGTCTCGAGCATCGACGACCTGATCATCGACGCCTGGTACTGGATACACCGGATCTGGCGCCGTCTCACCGTGCTCGACCGCAAGGACTACCGGCCGCTGGCCGCGGAACAGCTGCACGCGCGCCCCGAGCAGCCGCTGGCGGTGATGGTGCCGGCCTGGCTGGAATACGACGTGATCGCCCAGATGCTGGAAACCATGGTGGGCACCCTGGACTACCACCACTACCGCATCTTCGTGGGCACCTATCCCAACGACATCCAGACCATCGCCGAGGTGGAGCGGATGCGCGGCCGCTACCGGCAGCTGGAGCGCGTGGAAGTGCCGCACGCCGGGCCGACCTGCAAGGCAGACTGCCTGAACTGGATCATCCAGGCGATCGTGCTGCACGAGCAGCGCATGGGCGAGCCCTTCGCGGGGATCGTGCTGCACGACAGCGAGGACGTGCTGCATCCGCTGGAACTCAAATTCTTCAACTACCTGCTGCCGCGCAAGGACATGATCCAGCTGCCGGTGGTGTCGCTCAAGCGCGAGTGGCACGAGCTGGTGGCCGGCACCTACATGGACGAGTTCGCCGAATGGCATGCCAAGGATCTGGTGGTGCGCGAGAGCGTCACCGGCGTGGTGCCTTCCGCCGGGGTCGGCACCTGCTTCTCGCGCCGTGCGATCCAGGCGCTGCTGGACGGGACACACAATCAACCCTTCAACACCGACAGTCTGACCGAGGACTACGATGTCGGCTCACGACTGGGCAAGCTGGGCATGCGGTCGATCTTCGCGCGCTTCCCGGTGCAGTTCCGGGTGCGCCGTAAAAGCTGGTTCGGCCTGCGTCCCGACCGTGCGCTGACGGTCACCATGCCCCTGTGCGTGCGCGAGTTCTTTCCGGGCACGCTGCGCACCGCCTACCGCCAGAAGGCGCGCTGGGTGTTGGGCATCGGCCTGCAGAGCTGGGAGCAGATCGGCTGGAAGGGCTCGCTGACCACCAAGTACCTGCTGTTGCGCGACCGCAAGGGCATCGTCACCTCCTTCGTCAGCGTGCTCGCCTACCTGTTGGTGGCGGACTTCATCCTGCTGTGGATGCTCGACGCCACCGGCGCCACCGGCGTGCGCTTTCCCTCGCCGGTGGACGAGGGCAGCTGGCTCGGCACGGTGATCGGGCTCAACGCGATCGCGCTGGTGCTGCGGGTGGTGCAGCGGGTGTACTTCGTGCACCGGCTCTACGGCTGGGAACAGGCGCTGATGTCGGTCCCGCGCATGGTCGTCGGCAACGTGGTCAACTTCCTGGCGACGGCGCGCGCCTGGAAGCTCTTCCTCGGCCACCTGCTGCTGGGGCGGGACCTGGTCTGGGATAAGACCATGCACGACTTTCCGAGCACTGCCCAGATCGCCCGCACCCGCAGGCGCCTGGGCGATCTGCTCGGCGGCTGGCAGGCGGTCGACCAGGCCCACCTGGACGCGGCGCTCGCGGAACAGCGCACCCGCGGTGCGCCGCTGGGCCGCATCCTGCTGTCGCACGGCTGGCTCGACGACGAGACCCTGGCCGAGGCACTGGCCTACCAGTCGGGAATGCCGCGCGCATACCCGGACGCCACGGAGATAGAGCGCCATGCCGCATGCCTCCCCGCGCAGCTCTGCGTGCGCTGGCAGGTGCTGGCGCTCGGCATCGAGACGCCGGCCGAGCAGCCGTTGCCGCCCGCCGAGATCGGCGTACCGTCCGGCGCGCCCGCGGCCGCGGGCGCGCCGGTCGCGCTGCGCCTGGCGGTGGCCAGCCCGCTGTCCGACGAGGCGTCCGAGGCCCTGACTGCCGCCGCCGGCATGCCGCTGCTGCAGTCCATCGTCCGCGAGAGCGAGATCGTCGCCGGCCTGCGCCTGCTGCGCGGCGGCCAGGAGGGATTCGCCCCGGACGCAGCGCCGCTGCTGGGCCAGTTGCTGGTCGATCTGGGGCTGGTGAGCCGCGATGATTTCGGCAGCGCGCTGGTGCGCTACCGCCCGGATACCGACGGGCGCATCGGCGACTACCTGGTGGCGCGGGGCGTGGTGTCGCGCGCCGCGGTGGAGCGCGCGATCGCCGCCCAGCGCGAGCGTTGGCATGCGCCGCCGCCGGATCCGCTGCCGCCCGGTCCCTGGCGCGGCACGGGCGGTGGCCTGGGGCCGCCCCCGATGGTGCGGGCATGAGGCGGGCCGACCTGTCATGCCTGCTCGGCCGCATGGTCCGGCGTGGAATGCCCGCGCTGCTCGCGGCCGGTGCATCGCTGCCCGGGCTGCCGCATGCGGCTACCGAGGAACTTCCCCTGACGGGTCCTGCCTACCGCCTCGCGGACGAAGCGTACCGGGCCTACGACCGGGGCAACTACGCCGCCGCTGCCGCGCGGGCGCGGGAGGCGATCCGCCTGCGGCCGGATGTGCAGCGGCTGCAGGCACTGCTGCGCGCGTCCGAGGATGCCGCGCAACGCCAGACGCGCGCGGCAGACAGCGGTGCGGTATCGCCGCCGATACCCGCTCGTGCGGTTGCCGTGCGCCGCGCCGCGTCCCCGCGGCCGCGAGCCCGGCCCGGGCGGGTACCGGCTGCGAGCGACGACATGTCCCTCCCGGGTCCACCCTACCGGATCGTCGGCGCCCCCGACACGGGCGATGGCGACGGTGATGGCGACGGTCACCCGATGCTGCAGATAGCCAGGTCTCTGGCCCGCCCTCCCGCGGCGCGGGCCGCAGGGCCGGCGCCGGTGGAGCCAGCGCCGATGGCGGATGCGGGCCCCGGCACGCCCGTATTCGTGCCGTCGGCACCGGCCGGTCATGTGGAACAGGCCTACGGGTTCCTGCGCGACGACCGGTCGCGCGAGGCGGCAACCGCCTTCGCACACGCGGACCGGAGCGGCAGCCTGCGCCCTGCGCACCTGCTCGACGCGGCCTATGCCAGCCTGCGGGCAGGGGATTCTTCGGTGTCCGCCGCCTATTTCCGCCGTGCGCTCGATGCCGCCGACGCCGGCGAGATCGTCCTCGATCCGCAAGCTCGTCAGGACATCCGCCTGGCGGTGGCCGATCAGGAACGCGCCGGCGGCGCCAGCGCGGCGCTGTTCTACCGGGGTGGCGGAACCCTGCCCGGACTGGCCACCGACACGGGCAGCACCGGCACCGCCGGCGACCGCTCCGACCGCAGCGTGCAGGCGGTGGCCGAGGGCTACTGGCGCCCCCGCGAACTCAAGGGCTTCGCCGGCGGCGGCACCTTCGTCGACCTGTACGGCCGCGTGCTCGGGACGCCGTACAGCGGTGCGGGCTATGCGGAGGGCGCGTCCAGCGCGCAGGCCGCGGTGGGCGTGCGCGCACGGCCGCTGTCGGCGGTGAACCTGGTAGTGGCCGCGGAACGGCTGGTCAAGGTCGGCTCCGCCAGCCGCAGCGACTGGCTGCTGCGCGCGGGCATCTCCGAGAATTTCGGCGTGGCGCCGCGGGTGGACCGCGACAGCTGGTGGTCCGGCGACGGCTACGCCGAAGCCGGCCGCTACCTGCAGGCGGGAGAAAAATACCTGGTGTCCGAAGGCAGGCTTGGCCGCAGCTGGCGACTCGACGCCGCGGATCGCGGCTGGCCGGGTCTGTCGCAGGCGACGCTCATGCCGCACGTGGTGCTTGCGGCAGACTACAACACCGGCTTCGCCCGGCCGCGCGCCGTGGGCGCGGGCGTCGGGATGAACCTGCGCAGCTGGTGGCGCGAGGATGCGCGCTCCGGCCCGCGCTCCTATGCCGACCTGTCGGCCCAGTACCGCTGGCGCGTGGCGGGCGACGACCGGGCCGGCGGCCTGGTGCTGCGGCTTTCCTACAACTACTGAAGATCGACGCTTGCCGCTGCCCCGTCACCCGACCCTCCGACACGTTGTCGGCGCAGCTCTGACGGGTGCGCTGTTGTCGCTGACGGGCTGCCACAACGCTCCGGCACCCGGCGCCCAGGCGGCCGTTCGCATCGCCGGCACCGTCTGGCAGCCCGATGCGCAGACCCTGCATCCTCAGGGCATCTGGGAGCGCCTGGGCGCCAGGACCCTTTTGGTTCAGTGGACCGCCCGGGACGGCCGTGCCTTCGTGGACGGATGTCCCGGCCCCGCGGCGGCGGAACCGTCGCCCGGCGGCGCCCCGGCGGCGCCAACGCCCGACTGGCAGCGCATCGCGCGCGAACCGTGGGCCGGCCAGGTCATCCTCGGCCTGGCGGCCCATGGCGACGAGGCCAGCGCCCGTCGTGGTGTCGACGGCCTGGTGGCGCAATCGCGTTGCCTGGCGGGCCGCGCGACGCCGCTGAACGTGACCGGCTGGTATTTTCCGGTCGAGGTCGACCCCAGTTGGCAGGACGCCGCCGGCCTGGCGAAGAAGCTCGAGGGCCTGCCGCGCCCGCTGTGGATCAGCGCCTACGACGGCACCAATGTCGGTCCCGACGCCCTGGCCGCCTGGCTCGGGGGCTGGTTGCCTTCCGACGTTGGGGTGTTTTTCCAGGACGGGGTGGGGGTGCACGCGCGCAGTGCGCCGGTGGCGCGCGACTACCTGGTGGCCCTGCAGAAAAAGCTGGGCAAGCGGCGCGTCAAGCTGATCGCCGAGGCCTTCCGACCGGCGCCCGGCGGTGGTTTCCGTCCGGCGACGCCCGAGGAACTGGTGCCCCAACTGGCCACCTACGGCGGGCACGAGGTGTTCCTGTTCGACGGCCCGCACTACGTGGACAACGCCCTGGTCGAGGCACTGCGCGACAAGCTGGTGCCGCCGGGTGGGCGCTAGGGCGCGTTATGCACTTCGACGTACCCGCGTGGGTCCCGCAGGCGGGCGATCGCAAGGCGCGGGCCGCCGCCCGAGGCCCGCGCCTGGGCAAGGGCCGCAACGCCGCGAGCGCCTGCCTGCGGGACCCACCCTTCGGGAAAGCCGGGCAGAGGCCCGGCGGGCGATGGGCGCAGGACGGTGAGATGGACGACTGCGGCCGCGGTCGATCCGCGGCCGGCGATTGCGCTGCCGACCGGACCCTCAAGAAGCGCCCCGCCCTCGCGGGGCCCGCCGAACATCCCGCAGCATGAACAGGTACAGGCTCTCGACCTTCTCGCGTGCCCAGGGCGTTTTGCGCAGGAATTTGAGGCTCGACGACACGCTGGGGTCGTGGGTGAAGCAGCGCATCGGCGCCCGATGGGCGAGTTCGTTCCACCCGTAATGCTCGGCCAGGGCGGTGACGATCGCCTCCAGCGTCACCCCGTGCAGCGGATTGCGGGGCTGGGTCGACCGTTCGGCGGGCGGCGACGGTGGGGCGGGTGGGGACGGCGGAGGCTGCTGCATGGCGGGGATTTTCGCCGCTTCCCGGCGGCGGACGCGGTGGGGGGTGCCGGCGGGCTCAGAGCGCCCCGTAGACCAGGTTGGGGAACAGGTCGCACAGCGCGTCGAGCATGCCGGGCGCCTGGGTCAGCAGGATGCCGAACATCTCCTCCGACGGGTCGACGAAGAACACGGTGCCCGCCATGCCGCTCCAGCCGTAGCTGCCGGCCGAGCCCTGGCGAGCGGCCAGGCCGTCCTCGCGCCGCACCGCCACGCCCAGGCAGAAACCGTAGCCCGCGGGCAGGAGGGCGCCCGCCACCGGAATCGTGCCCAGGTGGTCGGCGGTCATCCAGGCGATGGTCTTGCGGCCGGCCAGGCGCACGCCGCCCAGGGTGCCCTGCCCCAGCAGCAGCGACAGGAAGCGGGCGTAGTCGGCCGCGGTCGAGACCAGGCCCCCGCCGCCGGATTCGAACACCGGTGGCAGCGTCGCATCCAGCAGCGCGACCGGCGCGCCGTTCCGCGGATCGGCCGCGAAGGGCTCGGCCAGCCGACCGCGCTGCGCGGCCGGGAGGTGGAAGGCGGTGTCGTGCATGCCAAGCGGGCCCAGCACCATGCGCCGCAGCAGCACACCCAGCGGCTCCTGGCATACCGCCTCCAGCACGGCACCCAGCACGTCGGTGGCCCGGCTGTATTCCCAGGCGGTGCCCGGCTGGTGCACCAGGGGCAAGGCACCCAGGGCGGCGGCCTGCCGGGCGTTGCTCAGATCCCGGGCGCCGAGGCGGGCGGCCTGGTAGTCGTCCTGCACCGGGCCGGCGTCCCAGGCATAGCTCAGGCCCGCGGTGTGGCGCAGCAGGTCGTGCAGCGTGGCCGGCCGCGCGGCCGGCACCCGGCGGCCGTCCGCGGTGCGCACCTGCTGGTCGGCGAAGGCCGGCAGCCAGTGGGCGACGGGCTGGGACAGCAGCAGCCGGCCCTGCTCGGCCAGCATCAGGACCGCCAGCGACACGATCGGCTTGGTCATCGAGTAGATGCGGAACAGCGTGTCGAGCGCCATCGGCCCGCCTCCCGGCGCGCGGACGCCCAGCGCCCCGGCATGCACCGTCTCGCCGCGGTGGTGGACCAGGGCCACGGCGCCGGGCAGCAGGCCCCGGTCGATGTGGTGCTGCAGGGCGTCGTGGAGGGGACGGAATCGGTCTGCGGTCATGGGTGCGGGCTTCGAGGTAAGGCGGTGTCCAATCCTCCACCATAAGCCCCACGCGGCGACGCGGCGTGTCGCGCAGGCGGTGGGCCCCGTGGCCGGATGGGTAACAATGGTTTTTTACCCCGCTGCCGCCCGCCCGAATGCCAGCCATCGAAACCGAACTCGCCGACCTCGCCCTCTACCTCGAGCAGCGCCGCGAGGCCCTGCTGCAGGCCTGGCGCATCGCGGTGTTCGAGGACCCGGCGCTGACCACCGGTCAGTCGCTGCCGCGGGTGCAGCTCAACGACCACATCCCGGCGGTGCTCTCCGCCTTCTAGAAGCAACTGGCCCGGGCGGCCGCGACCGACGCCGAGGAGCCGGCCGGTGTCGGCCAGGATGCGGCCGCGCACGGCCTGCAACGCTGGCAGCAGGGTTACGACCTGCGCGAGGTGACCCGCGAGCTGGGCCGCTTGAACGAATGCATGGTGGTCGCGCTGGAAGCGTATGCCGAAGAGCGGCCCACCCTGCCGCATGCGGTGATGGCCACCGCGCGCCGCCTGTGGGCCAGCGTCTGCAGCGTCGGCATCGAGGAAAGCACCTGCCAGTATTTCCGGCTGCAGCAGATGGAGGCCGCCGGCCACGTCCATGATCTGGAGAGCGCGCTGGAATCGATCCAGGAGCTGGAGCAGCAGCGCGCCGACCTGTGGCAGCAGGTGGCGCACGACCTGCGCGGCAACGTGGGCGTGGTGGCCAACGTGACCCGCGGCCTGACCCGCAGCGGCCTGCCCGACCCGGCGCGCGAGCGTTTCCTGCGCATGCTGGAGCGCAACGTCGGCGCGCTGCACCACCTGCTAGACGACGTGACCAGCCTCGCCCGGCTGCAGGCCGGCAAGGAGCGGCGCGACGCGGCGGTGGTCGATATCGGCGCACTGCTGCACGATCTGTGCGAGGCGCTGCAACCGGCGGCGAGCCAGCGCCAGCTGTACCTGCGCGCCGAAGGGCCGGCGTCGTTCGTGGTCGAGGCCGATGCGGTCAAGACGCGGCGGCTGGCGCAGAACCTGGTGCTGAACGCGATCAAGTACACGACCGAAGGCGGCGTGGCGGTGCGCTGGGGCGACATCGACGGCGGCGCCGACGGCCAGCGCTGGCTGCTGGAGGTGCGCGACACCGGCCCCGGCTTCCATGCCGGCCCGGGCACGCCGCTGGCCGGTGCGCTGGAGAGCGCGACCAAGCTGCAGCCGGTGGCCGAGAACACGCGGGGAACCGCTGCGGCGACGGTGGAAGCGGTGGAGGCCACCGCGACGGTGAAGGCCGCGGTGGCCGGGCATCCGGCGGATCCGCGGCCGGTGCAGCAGGGGGCGGGGGAAGGGATCGGGCTGTCGATCGTGAAGCGGCTGTGCGAGTTGCTGGATGCGACGGTGGAGCTGGAGTCGGGGGCAGGGACGGGGACGACGTTCCGGGTGTTGTTGCCGCGGGTGTTCGGGGGGGTTGCGGCGTAGGTCTGCTGCGGCTCTTGCTCCCTCTTCCTCTGGGAGACAGCGGGGGCGAGGGCCGCGACCTGCTTGCGATCCACTGACGGCTGTCGGGCCCGTGCCCGGCTGTCCTGCATGGCTCCCTCTCCCCCTGGGAGAGGGTGGGGGCGAGGGCCGCGCCCGGCTTTTCTGTGCGGCTGCTGCTTTTCGCTGTGCTGACCGTGTCGGGTCCGGAGGCGGGGATTTCGCCCCCGCGGGCGAGTCGCTTCTTTTGCTTCGCCAAAAGAAGTAACCAAGAAAAGGCGACCCCACGTGCTGCGTCCCTCCGCTGCGCTGCGGGCAACCTGCGGTGCTCGCGGCAGGCGGGGTCCCTCGGCTGCTGCCGGCTGCGCGGCAGTGACGCCGGGGCCTGCGGCGGCATAGGGGTCGTTCTTGGTGAAATGTGCCTGTCGCCGGCTTGCAGCGCCGACCATCAGCTACCAATTCAATAGCAATGCGTCGAAGTCGCCGGCACCGTCAACCTGCGCTTCTCAGCTTCTCCAGCAAGCGCTGGTTGAACGCATCCTGCCCGGCCTGCCACCGCCGCAGCGTGTCCGGCGCGATCTCCGTCTGCTGGCCGTCGCCGGCGCTCAGCCAGCGCTTCCAGGCGGTGGCGTACCGATACGAGGACACCTCCCCCGTCACGTCGCTGCCCGCCACCTGGCCGCGCAGCGCGCCGATAACCGCATCCGCGTGGTCGGCCCGCAGCACGCCCTGGTCCCAGTTGGTGCGCACCACGTCGGGGGCGAAGGCGTCCTTGTCGATCGAGAGGTAGGTCGGCTGCGGGTCGGCGGCCAGGGTGACGCACAGGGCATCCACGAGGGCGTCGCCGTCGGGAAAGCCGCGGAAGGCGGCGCCCAGGCCCAGCCAGCGGGACCAGCCGGTGTCGACGCCGGTGCTCCAGTAGCGGAGCTTGCCGGTGCAGAGTGGCGTGAGGTAGTTCTCCCAGGCATGGCCCCGACCGATGTCGCCCGAGGTGATGCCCACCACATGCACCTGCGAAACCTGCGGCAGCAGCGCGGCCTGGCGCACCCAGGAGCCGCAGTGGATGCCGAAGGGAAAGCGCATGTTGTCGGGGTGATTGTCGAGCACCACGATGCGCAGCGGGCGCTGGGCGGTGAAGGCCCGCGCGGCGATGCAGCGGGCCACCAGCGGGCCGCTCAGGTGGTGGAAGTCGCCGCTGCCCATGAACACGGTGCCGTGCGCGCCGAAGGCCGGCATGCGGGCGTCGAGCAGATCAGCGAAGCGCCGAAAGCGCGGCAGGCCGCAGCCGAAGCGCACGGCCTCCTGCCAGTCGTGCAGCGGCAGGCGGCACTCGCCGGGCAGCGGTCCGACGGAGTCGTCGATGTCGAGGACGACGGGCGGCGCGGCGGGATTCACCGGGCGGCCCCTCGCGAACCCTGCAGCACGAAGTGCCCGCTCATGCCTGCTCGCTCCACTGCCGATCGCTCTCGAAATGCCCGGCGAAGCGCCGCGCCAGCGCGCGCAGCAGCGGGTTGCGCACGTAGACCAGGTGCCGGGTGAAGCTGAACCGCGCGCCCAGCTGCGCCTTGACCTGCGGATCGGTCCAGCCCGCCACGTAGTGCGACAGGCCGCGCGCGATCGCATACTCGAGGTTGACCATCCAGCTCACGAAATACAGGTTGGCCTCGCGCGCCGCGGGGTAGGCGAAGCCGATGTACTTGTCGACCAGCTGCCCCCGGTGCTCGAAGCACAGGTTCCAGCCGATCAGCGCGCCGTCGGCCACCCGCCGATATTCGAAGACCGTGCCGCCGGCCGCCGCGTCGCGCAGCACCGCCGCGAAGAAGTCGCGCGACAGCTCGTCGAAGTGGATCTCGCTCTGCGCATACACCCCCCGGTACAGCGCGTAGTACGCATCGACCACCGCGTCGTCGGCGAACGCGTCGCCGGTCGGCACGCGCCGGACGGTGACGTCGGACCGGCTGCGCAGCTTGCGCTTCAGGTTCTTGCGCCGGCCGGTGGAGAGCCGTGCGAGGTAGGCGTCGATGTCGGGAAAGTCGATCGGCACATAGGCCAGCGCCTGCCCCTCGACGACGATGAAGCCCTGCGCGGTGCAGGCCGCCGCCAACGCATCGGCATGCGCGTTCTCGGCGTCGGTCAGCAGCGGCGACGCCTGCGGCAGGTCCTTGACGATGGTGAGCCGGTACCCCGGCGCCACCGCCACCCGCAGCGCATGGGCCAACGCCGCCGGCGCGGTGGCCGCAGGCAGCGGTGCGTACTCGGTGACGGTGGTGCCGACGAACGCGGTTCGGACGCGCAACCACCGCGACCAGCGCGCGAACAGCGGCAGCCCCGCAACGCGCTGCTTGAACCCGTCGTCCGCCGTGGTCAGCAGATCGAACGGCGCCACGAAGGCCGGCGCCGGCGCCGCATGCAGCACGGCGAACCCGCGCGGCGGGTGCCGCCGGAAATGCGCAAGCAGCGACGGCGGTTCGAGCTGGTTGAAGTGCGGCATGGATCAGCGGAATATGAATGAAAGATGCCCCCAGCCGGCACAGAACACCGACCATCAGCTATAAAAACCGTAGCAACAGCACCACCGACATCCCACCCATGCATGGGTGCTGCTCCCCATCCCAGGCGTCACTGCCGCGCAGCCGGCAGCAGCCGGCAGCAGCCGAAGGTCCCCGCTCCCAAGCCCCTCGGGATGCGCCGAGGAGCGCAGCGGCAGGCGGATCAGGGCTCGCGTTGTTTGACCGGAGCGAAGCGCAGGGAGTTTAGCGAGACCCCGCCTGCCGCGAGCACCGCAGGTTGCCCGCAGCGCAGCGGAGGGACGCAGCACGCGGGGTCGCCTTTCTTTGGTTCCTTTCTTTGGCGAAGCAAAGAAAGGGACTCGCCCGCGGGGGCGAAATCCCCGCCTCCGGACCCGACACGGGCAGCGCAGCGACAAGCAGCAGCTCCATCCATCAGCCGGGCGCGGCCCTCACCCCAACCCTCTCCCAAGGGGAGAGGGAGCAAGACCGGGGAGCCGGGTCGCTGGCGCAACAGCTGTCAGTGGTTGGCAGGCCGGGCGCGGCCCTCACCCCTGCCCTCTCCCAGGGGGAGAGGGAGCAAGACCGGGGAGCCACCACCACCGGCAGCGCCGATCAGCCCCGCTTCGCCTTCACCAACAACTGATCCAACAGCACCATCGCCTCGTCGATCTCCGGCCGGGTGATCATCAGCGAAGGCGCGAACGTGATCACGTTCTTGTAGTACCCGCCCACGTCCAGCACCAGGCCGCGCTTCTGCCCCTGGTACTCCAGCGAGCCTTCCAGCCCCATGTCAACCATCTTGTCGAGCAGCGCCCGGTTCGGCGTGAAGCCGTCGGCCTCGCAGATCTCGGCCCGCAGCGCCAGGCCCAGGCCGTCGACGTCGCCGATCTCGGGGTGCCGCGTCTGCAGGTCGCGCAGGCCGTCCAGGAAGTACGCGCCGCTGTCGCAGACCTGCTTGCCGAAATCCACCTCGTGCGTCAACTTCAGCACTTCCAGGCCCAGCGCCGTGCCCAGCGGGTTCGACGCGAACGTGGAATGGGTGGAGCCGGGCGGGAAGATCGTCGGGTTGATCAGCTCCTCGCGCGCCCACAGGCCGGAGAGCGCGTTCAAGCCGTTGGTGAGCGCCTTGGCGAACACCAGCACGTCGGGCTGCACGCCGAAGTTCTCGATCGACCACAGCTTGCCGGTGCGCCAGAAGCCCATCTGGATCTCGTCGACCACCAGCAGCACGCCGTGGTCGTCCAGCACCTTCTTCATGCCCTTGAAGTAGTTGGGCGGCGGGATCACGTAGCCGCCGGTGCCCTGGATCGGCTCGACGTAGAAGGCCGCGTATTCGCACTGCCGGGTCTTCGGGTCCCACACCGCGTGGTATTCGTTCTCGAACTTGCGGGCGAAATCCTGCACCAGGGAATCGCCGTACTCCTCGGCGTTCATGCCCTTGGGCCGGCGGAACGGGTACGGGAACGGCAGGAACTGCGCGCGGTCGCCGAAGTGGCCGTAGCGGCGGCGGTAACGGTAGCTCGAGGTGATGCTGGAAGCGCCCAGCGTGCGGCCGTGGTAGCCGCCCTCGAAGGCGAACATCAGGCTCTTGCCGTTGCTGGCGTTGCGCACCACCTTCAGCGAATCCTCGATCGCCTGCGCGCCGCCGACGTTGAAGTGCACCCGGCCTTCGCGGCCCCACTTGGCTTCGGCGTCCTGCGCGATCCACTTGGCCAATTCGATCTTGGTGGGGTGCAGGTACTGGCTGGCGATCTGGGGCAGCACGTCCAGCTGCCGCAGCATCGCATCTTCCAGGCGCTTGTTCTTGTAGCCGAAGTTGACGGCCGAGTACCACATCTGCAGGTCCAGATACGGCGTGCCGGCCTCGTCGTACATGTAGCTGCCGTTGCAGCCGGAAAAAATCTTGGGCGGGGTGACGTAATGGACCGTATCGCCGAAGGAACAGTATTTCGCTTCGTCGGCCAGCAGCTGCGCATTGCTCATGGAAAAGCAGGACTCCAGGGTGTGTCGTGTGATGAACTCCGCGGAGTCTGGCGGGGCAACCTTGACCGACTGTCGAGCGTTTGTGTGCGCTTGGTGGAGGTTCCGCCGCCCTGCCGCGCGGGCGGCATTCGTCCTCAATCCATTCAGCCGGCCGACGCATCCAGGTCGGCGTCGCACCCCTGGCCCGCCGCGATCCAGCGCCGCGCCCGGCGGCCGATCCAGGGCGCCAGCCAGCGCCACCGCGGCGACAGCACCTCGGCCGGCGCGGTCACCATGCCGCAGCGATAGCGCGCCTGCCCCTCGTCCCAGCGCAGCGCCACGCACGCCCCGGTGCGCCGCCCGCTCACCAGCATCCCCACCGGGCACGGCTCGGCCAGGCAGCAGATGCCGCAGCCGTTGCAGGGCGCGCCGAATGCCGGTTTGGATGGCGCTTCGCGGTGGATCCACACGATGGTCGGGGATGGCGTATCGGGCGCGGGGATCATCGGCCGATTGTCCGGCGTTGGGCTTCACACCCATGCCACAGATGCAGATGCATTCCCTCCCAAAAAATCCGTACCTCGGCAGCAGTTTCCTTTTACCCGTAAAACCATACGAATCATCTGCAATCAGTGACCTATTCGTTCTAGAATTTCGTGTAAATGCAAGACACCTGCACTATCCAGCTCCAGCTGGACGACCGGTGGCGTGATGTCGCCCAGGTGCGTCTGCTCGGTCCGGCGAACGAAGGCTGGAAGGCCGCGACCTATTCGGGCTATGCGGTCGAGTGGGCTTTCGAACACCCCGGCGCCACCGATGCGCATGCGCTGTGCGCACGCTGGCCGGTGGGCCTGGAGCCGCTGCAAATCCCGCACTGGCCGGTGTTTCTGATCGACATGCTGCCGCAGGGCTTCGGCCGGCAGCAACTGCTGCGCCGCTTCGGGCGATCGCCCTCCGCCGGCGTGGTGGCCGACTGGCCGCTGCTGCTGGCCGGCGCGGGCAACCCGATCGGCCATCTGCGGGTGAAGGAAGCCGCCGAATGGCTGGGGCGCAACGCCGGCGCCACGCGCGGTTTCACCGACGACGAAGTGGCCGAGCGGGGCGACGCGTTCGCGGAGTACCTGGCATCGCACGGCCTGTTCGTGGCCGGCTCGTCGGGCGTGCAGGGCGAATGGCCCAAGGTGCTGCTGACCCGTGCCGACGACGGCCTGCTGTATCTCGACCACACCCTGCCCGATGCGCGGGCGGTGGCGCACTACATCGTCAAGTTCGGCCGCGGCACCGATCCCCAGCTGGCCAGCATCCTGCGCCACGAGGCGCCCTACATGCGCATAGCCGCCCGCCTGGGCCTGCGGGTGCACGCACCGCTGATGCTGCGCCATCGTGCGCTTTTCATCCCGCGTTTCGACCGCCGGGTGGAGGCAGGCCGGGTCGTCCGGTTGGCGCAGGAGAGCATCGCCACCCTCACCGGCATGCCCGGCTTCGAGGCGGTGCCGAGCCACGACCAGGTCTGCCGCGAACTGGTGCGGCACTGCACCGATCCGCAAACGGAAGTGCTGGAGTACCTGCGGCGCGATGTCGCGAACCTGGCGCTGGGCAACAAGGACAACCACGCCCGCAACACCGCCGTGCAGCGCGACGCCGAGGGCCGCATCGGCCTCACCCCGCTCTACGACTTCGCGCCGATGTACCTGCACCCCGACGGCATCGCGCGGCGCATCCGCTGGACCGACAACGACGGCGGCCGGCCGGATTGGCGGCGGGTGCTCGACAGCGTGTGCGAACAGGGCGAAGCACCGCGTCGAGCCGGTCGCCGCGGGAAGAGCGCCGGGTTGCAGCGCGCGCCGCTGGCCGCCGGCCTGCGGGCGATGGCGCCGCTGCTGGCGCAACTCGCCTCCGAGAAAAACCAGGACCATGGCCTGGATGCGGAGCTCATCGCCCATCTCCGGCCGGGCATCCGCGCCCTGGCCGCGGCCCTCGCCGAAGTGGAATAGCACCGCATGGACAAACGCTTCAACGCCCTGCCCCTCGCCGCCCAACTCGACCTGCGCCGACAGGCGGTGGGAGACGTGCTCGCGCACCCGGAATGGTCGCTTCCGCAGGCGGTCCGGCACCTGAAGAAGACCATGCGGCTGACGACCGCGGAGATGGCACGCCTCTCAGGTGTCGGCTACCGCACGATGCAGGACATCGAACAGGAGCGCAGCGACGGCAGCGTGCAGACGATGAACCGCATCTTCGGCATGCTGGGCCTGAAGCTGGGCGTGGTGCGCAAGGCACCCACTGCCGCAGCGCAAGGAATGCCGGACGACAAGGGCGGAACGCCGTAGCACGGCCGGCGCACACGGCGGCGAACCCGGCGCTGCGCCGAACCGGGTGCGGCGCGGACCAGGGCGGCCCGCAGCTTTGTCAGGCCGGCTTCGCCAGGCCCAGCTTCTCCACCAGCGCCTTCTCGCGGGTGAAGGTGTCATGCGCGAACCGGGCGTAGTCTCCCGACGACATGTAGTTGGGCAGCATGTCGTAGCGGTCGAGGGCCTGGACATAGGCCGGCTCTTCCATCGCGGTCTTGAACGCGTCGTGCAGCCGCTCGACCACCGCGGCGGGCGTGCCGCGCGGGGCGCCGATGCCGAAGGGCGAGTTCTGGACCACGTTCAGGCCCAGTTCCTTCAGCGTCGGCGCGTCGGGGAACTTGGCCAGGCGCTGTTCGCCCCAGGTGTTGAGCACCCGCAGCTTGCCGGCCTCGACCTGCGGCGCGAAGCCGGTGCTGTCGGCCGCGGCCATCACATGGCCGCCCACCACCGCCTGCATCAGGTCGGCGCTGCCCTTGTAGGGGATGTGGTTGAGCTGCAGGCCCAGCTGCTGCGCGACCAGTTCGGTGGTCAGGTGAGGGCTGGTCATGGTGCCGGTGGAGCCGTAGCTCAGCTTGCCGGGGTTGGCCTTGGCGTAGGCGACGAAGTCGGCCCAGGTCTTGATCGGGCTGTCGGCGGGCACGACGATGCCGAACGCATAGCCGGTGACGTTGATCACGTAGCTGATGTCCTTGACCGGGTCCCACGCGATCTTGGTGGTGTAGGGCAGACGGAACACGCCCAGCGGAATCTGCGCCAGGATATAGCCGTCGGCCGGGGACGACTGCAGCTGCTGGGCCGGCAGGGTGCCGCCGGCGCCGGGCTTGTTCTCGACGATGACCGGCTGGCCGAGCAGCTTCGAGGCGTTCTCGGCCAGCTGGCGCATCGTGATGTCGGTCGGGCCGCCCGCGGGAAAGGCGATGACGAGCTTGACCGGCCGCGCGGGAAACGGTGCACCCGGCTGGGCAGGGGCCGCGGGCACGCCGGACAGGGCGGCCGCGCCCAGGGCGCCGGCGGCGCCCTGGAGCAGTTGGCGACGGTGCATGGAAACTCCTTGGAGAATGCGGACATACGGTGCCTTCCATTGGACGTACGCCGACCGTCGCGGTCATCGGGATTTACGCCCGGCGTGTCGCGCGCGGGACCCGGCCTCCTGCCGATCCGGCCTGACCGTTTCGGAAAGAAAAATAGCCGAGGCCTGCGTACGGCGCCGACCTCCAGCTATTCTTTTAATAGCATCGCATTCGACGATGCGCGGTTGGCCCTAGCGCGCCAGCACCGCCTCCAGCGCCCGGCCGGTATGGGTGCCGAGCCGCACCACGTCCTCGGGCGTGGCGGTGGCCACCACCCGGCCGCCGCCGGTGCCGCCTTCGGGGCCCAGGTCGATGACCCAATCGGCCTCGGCGATCACGTCGAGGTCGTGCTCGATCACCAGCACGCTGTGGCCGCCGCGCACCAGGCGGTGCAGCACCTGGATCAGCTTCTCGACGTCGGCCATGTGCAGGCCGACCGTGGGTTCGTCCAGCACGTAGAGCGTGTGCGGCGGCTTCTGGCCGCGGCGGGTCGGCTGCGGCGCCGGGCCGCTCCCGAGCAAGGCCGCGCCCCCCTCGGGGGGGCCTTCGCCGGAGGCGAGTGGGGGCAAGGGAAATTCGTCGCGCACCTTGCTCAGCTCGGTCACCAGCTTGATGCGCTGCGCCTCGCCGCCCGAGAGCGTGGGCGACGGCTGGCCCAGCGTCAGGTAGCCCAGGCCCACGTCCTGCATCAGCTGCAGCGGATGGGCGATGTTGGGCATGCTGGCGAAGAAGCCGACCGCCTCGTCGATCTCCATCTGCAGCACGTCGCCGATGCTCTTGCCGCGCCAGGTGACGGCCAGCGTCTCGGGGTTGAAGCGGGCGCCGTGGCAGGTCTCGCAGGGCACCTTCACGTCGGGCAGGAAGCTCATCTCGATGGTGCGCACGCCCGCGCCTTCGCAGACCGGGCAGCGGCCATCGCCGGTGTTGAACGAGAAGCGCGCCGGCGCATAGCCGCGGGCCTTGGCCTCCAGCGTGTCGGCGAAGAGCTTGCGGATCACGTCCCAGAAGCCGATGTAGGTGGCGGGGCAGCTGCGCGGTGTCTTGCCGATGGGGGTCTGGTCGACCTCCAGCACCCGGTCGATGGTCTGGTAGCCGTCCAGGCTCTCGCAGCCGGTCCAGGCGGCATGCTTGCCGGCGTCGTCGGCCTCGCGGCCGGCGCGGGTGGTGCGCTGCTGCACGCCGGCCTGGACGCTCGCCAGCAGCACGTCGCGCGCCAGGGTCGACTTGCCCGACCCGCTGACGCCGGTGATCGCCACCAGGCGCTTGAGCGGCACGTCGATGTCGACGTCCTGCAGGTTGTGCAGCCGCGCGCCGCGCAGCTCGATCCAGAAAAGCTCAGGCCCCCCCGGCTTTTCACTGCGCTCCGCTCCGTGTAATTCTCCACCCCCTTCGGGGGAGGCGCGGCCGCTTGGGAGCGGCCCGGCGCTGGCCGCCTCCACCACCGGGCGGCGCGGCTGCAGCGGATGCCTCATCGCGTGCAGCAGGTAGCGGCCGGTCTGCGAATCGCCGGCGGCCTGGATGTCGGCCACCGATCCCTGCGCCACCAGCCGGCCGCCGCGCTTGCCGGCGCTGGGGCCGATGTCGATGATGTGGTCGGCCCGGCGGATGGTGTCCTCGTCGTGCTCCACCACCACCAGGGTGTTGCCCTTCTCGCCCAGCTTGTGCAGCGCGTTCAGCAATATCTGGTTGTCGCGCGCATGCAGGCCGATGGTGGGCTCGTCGAGCACGTAGCAGACGCCCTGCAGGTTGCTGCCG
Source organism: Xylophilus ampelinus (assembly GCF_003217575.1). Classification (GTDB taxonomy): domain Bacteria; phylum Pseudomonadota; class Gammaproteobacteria; order Burkholderiales; family Burkholderiaceae_C; genus Xylophilus; species Xylophilus ampelinus. Next base: position 125,206 of record NZ_QJTC01000011.1, read on the forward strand.
AGCTGGGCCGCCAGCCGGATGCGCTGCGCCTCGCCGCCCGAAAGCGTGGGCGCGCCGCGGTCGAGCGTCAGGTAGCCCAGGCCCACCTCCTGCAGGAAGGCCAGGCGGCTGCGGATCTCGGGCACCAGGTCACGGGCGATGCCGGCCTCGCGGCCCTCCATCGCCAGCGCCTCGAACCAGGCCGACACGTCGATCACGCTCATCCGCGCCAGGGCGGCGATGCCGGTCTCGCGGAACAGGACCGCGCGGGCCACCGGGTTCAGCCGGGTGCCTTCGCAGGTGGGGCACACCGCGTCGGCCACGTCGGCGGCCTCGGGCTCGGCGAAGGTCTGCTCGCGGCCCTTCTGGTCGTCGGCCAGCACCGAGTCGTCGAAGACCTCGCGCTGGTCCTTGGTCAGCTTGACGCCGGTGCCGACGCAGTCGGTGCACCAGCCGTGCTTGCTGTTGTAGCTGAACAGGCGCGGGTCCAGCTCGGCATAGCTGGTGCCGCAGACCGGGCAGGCGCGCTGGGTCGAGAACGCGTGCAGGTTGCCGACGCCCACGGTGGATTCGCCCGCCTTCAGCGCGGCCTCCAGGCCCTCGATGTCGGCCAGCACGTGCACCGCGCCCTTGCCGTGCTCCAGCGCCAGGGCCAGGGCGGTGCGCAGCGCGGCGTCGTTCTCGGGCACCATCCTCAGGCTGGCGATCGGCAGCTCGACGATGTGTTCCTTGAAGCGGTCGATGCGCGGGAACCGGGTGGTGGGCAGGAAGTTGCCGTCGACGCGCAGGTGGGTGTAGCCGCGCGGCCGGGCCCAGTCGGCCAGTTCGGTGTAGACGCCCTTGCGGTTCATCACCAGGGGCGCCAGCAGGCCGATGCAGCGGCCCCGGAAGTTCTTCATCAGCTGCGCCGCGATGCTCTCGGGCGTCTGCGGCCGCACCGCCGCGCCGTCGTGGATGCAGTGCTGGACGCCCAGCTTGACGTACAGCAGCCGCAGGAAGTGCCAGACCTCGGTGGTGGTGCCGACGGTCGATTTGCGGCCGCCGCGCGAGAGCCGCTGCTCGATGGCCACCGTTGGCGGAATGCCGTAGACCGCGTCCACCTCGGGCCGGCCCGCCGGCTGCACGATGCTGCGGGCATAGGCGTTGAGCGATTCGAGGTAGCGGCGCTGCCCTTCGTTGAACAGGATGTCGAAGGCCAGCGTCGACTTGCCCGATCCGCTGACGCCGGTGACCACGTTGAACTTGCCGCGCGGGATGTCGACCGTCACGTTCTTCAGGTTGTGCTCGCGGGCGTTGACGATCTGGATCGCGTCGGCGCCCGGGCCGGTGGCCGCGGCGCGGCGGGCCCGCACGAGGGTCTGCAGCGGCGTGCCCTCCTCCACCGCGGTGGGCGTGGCGAAGCCCAGGGCTTCCTCGTATTCGCGCAGCGCCCGGCCGGTGTGCGAGGTGGCGTGCGCCCGCAGGTCGTCGGGCGTGCCTTCGGCCACCAGCAGGCCGCCGGCCTCGCCGCCCTCGGGGCCCAGGTCGATCAGCCAGTCGCTGGCGCGGATGACGTCGAGGTTGTGCTCGATCACCACCAGCGAATGGCCGGCATCGAGCAGCTTGCGCATGGCGCGCATCAGCTTCGCGATGTCCTCGAAATGCAGGCCGGTGGTGGGCTCGTCGAACAGGAACAGCGTGCCCTTGCGCGCCACCGGCTGGCGGCTGGCGGTGGCGCTCTTGGCGGCCTCGGCCAGGAAGCCGGCCAGCTTGAGCCGCTGCGCCTCACCGCCCGAGAGCGTGGGCACCGGCTGGCCGAGCTTCACGTACTCCAGGCCCACGTCGACGATCGGCTGGAGGGTGCGCAGCACCTCGCGGTCGCCCTTGAACAGCTCGGCGGCCTCGCTCACCGTCAGATCGAGCACGTCGGCCACGTTGAGCAGGCGGCCGGCCCGCTCGACCTTCACCTCCAGGATCTCGTCGCGGTAGCGCTTGCCGTCGCAGTCGGGGCAGCGCAGGTAGACGTCCGAGAGGAACTGCATCTCCACATGCTCGAAGCCCGATCCGCCGCAGGTGGGGCAGCGGCCGTCGCCGCTGTTGAAGCTGAACTTGGCAGCGGTGTAGCTGCGCTGGCGGGACAGCGGCGCGGTGGCGAAGATCTCGCGCACCGCGTCCCAGGCGCCGACGTAGCTGGCCGGGTTGGAGCGGGCCGTCTTGCCGATCGGCGACTGGTCGACGTAGACCACTTCCGAGAGGTGGTCGGCGCCCATCAGCCGGTCGTGCGCGCCGGGCGTCTCGGTCGCCTTGCCGAAGTGGCGCAGCAGCGCGGGCGCCAGCACGTCCTGCACCAGGGTCGACTTGCCCGAGCCGCTGACGCCGGTGACGGTGACCAGCCGCTGCAGCGGGAAATCGACCGTCACGCCGCGCAGGTTGTGCTCGCGGGCGTTTTCCAGCACCAGGCGGGGCGTGCTCTCCGACACCGTCCGCTGGAAACCCATGCCGACCTGCTTGCGGGCGCCCATGTAGGCGCCGGTGAGGGTGTCGGCGCGTTTCAGCGCCTCGGTGGTGCCGTCGAAGACGATCTGCCCACCGCGCTCGCCGGGGCCGGGGCCCATGTCGATCACCCGGTCGGCGGCCAGCATGACCGCCGGGTCGTGCTCGACCACCACCAGGGTGTTGCCGGCGTCGCGCAGCCGGTGCATCGCCTCGGTGATCCGGCCCATGTCGCGCGGGTGCAGGCCGATGCTCGGCTCGTCCAGCACGAAGAGGGTGTTGACCAGCGAGGTGCCGAGCGCGGTGGTCAGGTTGATCCGCTGCACCTCGCCGCCCGACAGCGTGCGGCTCTGCCGGTCGAGCGTCAGGTAGCCGATGCCGACGTCGTGCAGGTAGCGCAGCCGGGTGGTGATCTCCTCGTAGAGCAGCTTGAGCGCGTGGCGCTCGCCCGGTTCGGCCACCAGGGTGTTTTTCATATCGAAAATGCCTGTAGCCGGCTTCACGTCCCGACCACCCGCTATGCTTTCAGTAGCAACAGGCATGGCCGACACCCGGTCGAAGAAGCGGCGCAGCCGCTCGATCGGCAGCATCATCAGGTCGTGCAGGCACAGGCCCGGCAGCGCCTCCAGCCGGTCGCGCGACCACTTCACGCCCTCGGGCATGAAGCGCTTCTCGGGCGGCAGCACCGCGTCGGCGTCGTCCTTGGTGCCGATGCGCCAGAGCAGGCTTTCCAGCTCCAGCCGCGCGCCGCGGCAGGTGGGGCACGGGGTGTAGCTGCGGTATTTGGACAAGAGCACCCGGATGTGCATCTTGTAGGCCTTGCTCTCCAGGTACTCGAAGAAGCGCTCGATGCCGAACCAGTGCTGGTTCCACTTGCCGTTCCACTGCGGCGAGCCGTCGATCACCCAGGCCTGCTGGGCGGGGGTGAGCTTGTTCCATGGCGTGTCGCGCGGAATGCCGGCCGTCTCGGCATGGCGCATCAGGTCGTCCTGGGCTTCCTTCCAGGCGGGCGTCTGGATGGTCTTGATCGCGCCGGCACGCAGGGTCTTCTTCTCGTCGGGGATCACCAGGCCGTAGTCGACCCCTATCACCCGGCCGAAGCCGCGGCAGGTGGCGCAGGCGCCGAGGGCCGAGTTGAACGAGAACATCGACGGCGTCGGCTCGGCGTAGCGCAGGTCGCTCTCGGGGCAGTGCAGGCCGGTGGAGAAACGCCACAGCGCGGCCTCGCCGGCCTCGGCGCCGCCGCCGGCGTAGACCGTCATCCGGCCGGCGCCGCGCTTGAGCGCCACCTCGATCGCCTCGACCGCGCGCGCCTTCTCCACCGTGCCGATCCTGAACCGGTCGGCCACCACGTCCAGCACCTTTACCGCCCCCACGCTCCCCACTGCGTGTCGTTCGCTGCCCCCCGGGGGGACGCTCGCTTGCTTGGGGCGGCCCGGCGCTGCGCTCGTGCGCGCCGCGTAAGTCCTGGCTTCCTCGCGCTCGGCCTGGACGCGGGTGAAGCCGCTGGCCGAGAGCCACTGCTCCACCTCTTCGGCCGAGGTGCCGGCCGGCAGTTCCACCGGGAAGGTGACGACCATGCGCGGGTCCTCGGCGCCCTGCGCCACCGCGGCGGCGGCACGCGCCTGCAGCTCGGCCAGGATGGTCTCGGGCGTGTCGTGGCGCACCGGCAAGGCGGTCTCGCGGTCGAAGAGCCGGGCCGCGCGGGCATAGAGCAGCTTCAGGTGGTCGTTCAGTTCGGTCATCGTGCCGACGGTGGAGCGCGACGAGCGGACCGGGTTGGTCTGGTCGATCGCGATCGCCGGAGGCACGCCCTCCACCTTGTCGACGGCCGGTTTGTCCATCCGGTCGAGGAACTGGCGGGCGTAGGCCGAGAAGGTCTCGACGTAGCGGCGCTGGCCTTCGGCGTAGAGGGTGTCGAACACCAGGCTCGACTTGCCGGAGCCGCTGGGCCCGGTGACCACCGTCAGTTCGCCGGTGCGAATGTCCAGGTCGAGGTTCTTGAGGTTGTGCTGGCGAGCGCCGCGGATACGGATGGCGCCCTGGGACATGCGATGGGTCTCGTGTGGGGTGGCGGAACATGGGAGCGGTCCGACCGGCTCCGAACCCCCTGTTATGCGGCCATTTCGGGTCGAAACAAGCGCAAGCGGCGCGGCTGTCGCCGTTCTCCTACATACCCGGCGCGGCCTCCCGCCCGGCCCCACGCCGGACGTGAAAAATCCGCCACGCGGGCGGATTTCCGGGGAGCGGCGAGAACTCAGAGGTTGTGACGGATGCCGGCCGCGACCGAGCTGAATTTCTGGCCGGCGGTGCCCACGTTGTAGACCGCGTTGCGGTCGTTGTTGACGCGGGTGTAGTAAGCGTAGACCTTGGTGCGCTTGCTCAGCTTGTAGTTGTAGGCGATCGTGGCCTGGGTGGCACCGCTGTCGGCCACGTTCTTGTAGCTGTCGGCACGGCCCACGTTCAGGTGCAGCTCGGACGCGCCGAACAGGTAGGCGCCGGCCAGGCGGAGGTTGTTGCGCTCGCCGCCGTTGACCACGTAGGCGTTCTTGTCGCGCTGGTAGTAGCCGCCGACGATGAACGGGCCGACGGTATAGAGCGCGCGGAAGGCGGCCTGGCGTGCGATGTCGAGGTGGGTATAGCCGGCGCCGAGTTCCAGCGCGCCCAGCTTGTAGTTGGCGGCCAGGTCCTGGGCGTACTTGCCGTTGGCACCGGCGGCGGCGGGGGTGTTCTTGATCTGCTCGTGCAGGCCCACCGCGGCTTCGACCGTCAGGTTGGCGATGCTCGGCGTGCGGTAGGCGACCTTGTTGGTGTCGCGCATCACGTAGGCATACAGGGCATCCGACGAGGAGCCGGTGTCGTGGTTGTGCAGGCTGACGTAGTCGGCGGTCGCGAAGTACGACTCGGCGAAGAAGCGGCCCAGGCGCACGGTGCCGAAACCGCCCGACAGGTTCACTTCGCTGCGTCGACCGAAGAAGGTGGCCGCGGCGGCACCGGTGTCGGAGTTGAAACCGCTCTCGAGCTGGAAACCGGCCTTCAGGCCGCCGCCCAGGTCCTCGGTCCCGACGAAGCCGAAACGCGAGGCGTTGTTGAACACGCCGCCGACCGTGGCATCGCCCGTCTTCTGGCGCTCGACCGTGGTGTTGACGCGGCCGTACAACGTCACGTTGCTCTGCGCATACGCGGCACCGCTCGCGAGAACCGCCAGCACCAATACCGCTTGTTTGAACTTGATTTTTTGCATCGGTTTTCCTCCGCCCTGTCCGCCTCGCCCCGACATGGGGCCCCTCCGACCAGAACTACGGCACGACAAGGCTGGGGGATGCTAGCAATGATCGCGCCCGGTTGCGCTCCCATTTAATATCAGTAGAAACCCCACATGACAAACGACGCACGGGGTGGCTGGAGACGTCGGGACATGCCGGATTCCGGGCGCCGGCGTCTGCCGAAAACGCGCACCGGAGCCTTGCGAGCGTCAGGGTTCGGCCGGCGCCATGCGCAGTGCTATGAAGAAGAGGTTGCCACCGCCGTCGGCAACGGCCACCGCAAGGTGCGAAAGAACCGTAGCGAGCAAGCCCGAGTGCGCGGCGAGGACCGCAGCCGTACTTCGGTACGGTGGAGAAACGCAGAGGCGCAATCGGGCTGCGCAGCGGGTTATTTCGTACCTTCCTAGTGGTGTCTCAAAAATAAGCCGAACTAAGTTTGTGGGCAGCCCGAGCGACCTTTGCGAGGATCGTATCGGCGCTCTTGTGCCAGATGAAAGGTTTCGGGTCGGCGTTATGTCGGTCGATGTATTGCCGGATGGAGCGCTCCAGATCGGCCACGC
>NZ_QJTC01000012.1 GCF_003217575.1 Xylophilus ampelinus
TACAAGGCCGAGCTAATCCATCGCCGGGGACCGTGGAAAACCGAGGAAGCCGTGGAGTTCGCGACCCTCGAATGGGTGTCTTGGTTCAACCACCACCGCCTGCTCGAACCCATCGGGTACATCCCGCCTGCAGAGGCTGAGGCAAACTACCACCGGCAACTCGCCAGTCAAGCCACAGCGCTGGTGGCATGACTTGAACCAAACAGCCTCCGCGAATCCCGGGGCGGTTCAGTTCTTACAACGTGACGCCCTGCATGTAGCTGTCGAAGCGCGCCTCGGCAAAGCGCGACCACAGCAGCTGGTCCTTCTGGAACGCGCGGTAGTCGGCGTACAGCGTCTTCCAGTCGGCGTTCTTCGCGTCCAGCTCGGCATACACCTCCATCGCGGCCTTGAAAGATGCGTCGAGCACCGGCTTGGGGAAGGCCAGGACCTTGGTCTTGGCGCCGACCAGCTGCTTCAACGCCGTGGGGTTGCGGGCGTCGTACTTGGCCTGCATGTCGACGTGGGCGTGCGAAGCCGCGGCCTGCACGACGGCCTTGTACTCGGGCGTGAGGGCGTCGTAGGCCTTCTGGTTGACCTGCAGGTCGAGCTGCAGGGTGCCTTCCCACCAGCCGGGGTAGTAGTAGTAGGGCGCGACCTTGTTGAAGCCGAGCTTCTGGTCGTCGTACGGTCCGATCCACTCGGCCGCGTCGATCGTGCCCTTTTCCAGCGATTGGTAGATTTCGCCGCCGGGGATGTTCTGCGGCACGGCGCCCAGGCGCTCGATTACGCGGCCGGCGAAGCCGCCGATGCGGAACTTCAGGCCCTTGAAGTCTTCGACCGTCTTGATCTCCTTGCGGAACCAGCCGCCCATCTGCGCGCCGGTGTTGCCGCAGGGGAAGTTGACCATGTTGTACTTGGCATAGAACTCGCGCGTCAGCTTCAGGCCGTTGCCTTCGTACATCCAGGCGTTGAGCTGACGGGTGTTCATGCCGAACGGAATGGCGGCGCCGACGGCGAAGGCCTCGTTCTTGCCGAAGAAGTAGTAGCCGGCGGTGTGGCACGCCTCGATCGAGCCCTGCTGCACGCCGTCGATCACGCCGAGGGCGGGCATCAGCTCGCCGGCCGCGTGCACGCTGATCTGGAACTTGCCGCCGGTCATCTCGCCGACCTTCCTGGCGAAGGTCTCGGCGCCGCCGTAGATCGTGTCGAGCGGCTTGGGGAAGCTCGATGCCAGGCGCCAGCGCACGCCGGCCTGGGCATGCACCGACGGCGCGGTGCCGGCGGCGAGGACACCGGCGATCCCGGCATGCTTGATGATGGAACGACGATCCATGGCGTAACTCCGAATTTTTGAATACCGATTCCGGCGGTGGCGCAGCGACGCCGCGCACCCCGGGGTGGGCGGCCCATTCTAGGAATCGTCTTTTGGGTGGCGCAGCGGGTTTTCCCGTGCGGCGGTGCCGGTATTGCAGCACACTGCAGGCTTGCGGCGCGGCCCGCGGCCCTCAGTCGCCGAAGCGCGCGGTGATCGAGGACGCGATGCCGGTCGCGTCCAGCCCCGCGAGCGCCAGCAGCCGCGCGGGGTCGCCGTGCTCGATGAAGCTGTCGGGCAGGCCCAATTGAAGCACCGGGCGCACGACGGCGGCGGCGTTCAGCGCCTCGGTCACCGCGCTGCCGGCGCCGCCCATCAGGCTGCCCTCTTCCACCGTGACCAGCGCGCGGTGGGATTCGGCCATCCGCAGCAGCATCGCGGTGTCGAGCGGCTTGGCCCAGCGCATGTTGACCACGGTGGCGTCGAGCTTCTCGGCCGCCTCCAGCGCGGCGTAGAGCAGCGTGCCGAAGGCGAGAATCGCGATGCCGCTCCCGCCCTGGCGGCGCACTTCGGCCTCGGCATACGGCAGAGCCTCCAGCGAGGCCAGGGGCACCGTACCGACCCCCGCACCGCGCGGGTAGCGCACCGCGACCGGGTGGTCCTGGGCGAAGGCGGTCGAGAGCAGTTGGCGGCACTCGCGCTCGTCGGCCGGGCACGCGACCGCCATGTTGGGGACGCAGCGCAGGAAGGCGATGTCGTAGGCGCCGGCATGGGTGGCGCCGTCGGCCCCGACCAGGCCCGCCCGGTCGAGCGCGAAGACGACCGGCAGGTTCTGCAGCGCCACGTCGTGCACCAGCTGGTCGTAGCCGCGCTGCAGGAAGGTCGAGTAGATCGCCACGACCGGCTTCAGGCCTTCGCAGGCCAGGCCCGCAGCGAAAGTCACCGCATGCTGCTCGGCGATGCCGACGTCGTAGTAGCGCGCAGGAAAGCGCCGCTCGAACTCGACCATGCCCGAACCTTCGCGCATCGCCGGGGTGATGCCGACCAGGCGCTCGTCGGCCGCGGCCATGTCGCAGAGCCATTGGCCGAACACCTGGGTGAAGCTGGTCTTGGGCGCGGTGGCCGGCTTGACCAGCCCCACCGACGGATCGAACTTGCCCGGCCCGTGGTAGGCCACCGGATCGGCCTCGGCCAGCTTGTAGCCCTGGCCCTTCTTGGTGACCACGTGCAGGAACTGCGGGCCTTCGAGAAGCTTGATGTTCTCGAGCGTGGGGATCAGCGAATCGAGGTCGTGCCCGTCGATCGGGCCGACGTAGTTGAAGCCGAACTGCTCGAACAGCGTTGCCGGCACCACCATGCCCTTGGCATGCTGCTCGAAGCGCCTGGCCAGCTCGAACAGCGGCGGTGCCGCCTTCAGCACGCTCTTGCCCACGTTCTTGGCGGCCGCGTAGAAGCGGCCGCTCATCAACTGCGCCAGGTAACGGTTGAGGGCGCCGACCGGCGGGCTGATCGACATGTCGTTGTCGTTGAGCACCACCAGCAGCTTGCCGTCGAGCACGCCGGCGTTGTTGAGCGCCTCGAAGGCCATGCCGGCGCTCATGGCACCGTCGCCGATGATCGCGACCGCGTGGCGGTCTTCGCCCTTCTGCCTGGCGGCCATCGCCATGCCGAGTGCGGCCGAGATGCTGGTCGACGAATGCGCGGTGCCGAAGGTATCGTAGTCGCTCTCAGCGCGCTGCGGAAAGCCCGAGAGGCCGCCGTGCTGGCGCAACGTGAACATGCGGTCGCGCCGGCCGGTCAGGATCTTGTGCGGATAGGTCTGGTGGCCCACGTCCCAGACCAGCCGGTCGCGCGGGGTGTCGAACACCGCGTGCAGCGCGATCGTCAGCTCGACCGTGCCCAGATTGGAGCTGAGGTGGCCGCCGGTCTTCGAGACGCTGTCGATGACGTACGACCGCAGCTCGCCCGCCAGCTGCTTCAGCTCGTCGCGCGACAGGGCGCGCAGCGCCGCCGGATCGTCGATGCGGTTCAGCAGCGCCGGGCCCGCGGCGGCGTGGTGTGGCGTGTGGGCATTGGAATCGGCGTGGGACATACGGATCTTCTTGCTATATCTTTGATAGCTGGTAGCCGGCGTACCGCGCCGACTGGAGCATGGTCTGGCACCGCATCGGCATGGCCCGGCCTAGGACGAGCGCTCGATCACCATGCGGGCCAGGGCCTGCAGGGCGGCGGTGTCGGCGAGATCGGAATCGGCCAGCGCCCGCAGCGCCTCGCCGAGCAGCTCGGCCGCATAGGCGCGGGAGCGGTCGAGGCCCAGCAGCGAGACATAGGTGGGCTTGTCCTGCGCGGCGTCCTTGCCGGCGGTCTTGCCGAGGGTGGCCGAATCGGCCACCACGTCGAGGATGTCGTCGACCACCTGGAAGGCCAGCCCGACCGCGGCGCCGTAGCGCTGCAGCGCGGCCAGCGACCGTGCCGGCGCGGCGCCGCAGGTGGCCCCCATCAGCACGCTCGCCTCCAGCAGCGCGCCGGTCTTCAGGCGGTGCATGTGGCGCAGTTCGGGCTCGGTCAGGGGCAGGCCGACGCTGGCGAGATCGATCGCCTGGCCGCCGGCCATGCCGGTATGGCCGGCCGCCACCGCCAGCCGGCGGCAGAGCGCGGCCTGCACCGCGGGCGGCACAGGCACCGTGTCGGGCACCAGCAGCTCGAAGGCCAGGGCCTGCAGCGCGTCGCCCGCCAGCAGCGCGCCGGCCTCGCCGTAGCGCACATGGACCGTCGGCTTGCCGCGGCGTAGCACGTCGTCGTCCATGCAGGGCATGTCGTCGTGTACCAGCGAATAGGCGTGGATCAGCTCGACCGAGCAGGCGGCGCGCAGCGCGGCCTCGTCCAGCGCGTCGGCGAGCGCCGCGGCGTCCAGGCCGTGGCCCTGCATCCGCGCATCGAAGGGCGCGACCGCCGCCCTGGCACCCAGCACCAGCAGCGGACGCAGCCGCTTGCCGCCGTCCAGCACCGCATAGCGCATCGCCGCGCCCAGCAAGGCCGGCGCGTCCTGCGCGACCCAGTCGCAGAGAGCCTGCTCGACACGTGCGAGGTGGCGGGAACTCCATTCCTTAAAGCCGAAGGCCGGTGCGGGTGCTGTCGCTTCGGCGGCGGCAGATACGGAAAACGTCATGTCGGCGTCCAGGGCTTGATGCCGCTGTCGTCCAGCACCTTGATCTGCGCCTCGACCGCCTGCAGCCTGGCGCGGCAGAACGTCAGCAGCGCGGCGCCTCGCTGGTAGCCGACCAGCAACTGGTCGAGCGGCAACTGGCCGGCGTCGAGCCGGGCGACGAGCTGCTCCAGCTCCTGCACCGCTTCCTCGTAGGTGGCGGGCAGTGCGGCGGCGGTGGGGGTGGCGGGTGCCTTGGGCATCGTGGGTAAATGCGGCGCAAAACCGTCTGGGTTAAACGGTCGATTCTAGGGGGGCATGCCAACCAAGAACGTGTGAAGCCCTGCGGGTGCCACCGACGGCATCCGCCAAGTCCCTACGGCATGCCCACACACCGGCCCGCGATCGGGGGCCGGCGGGTACAATCGGGCTTCCCCGGCCGGCTTCATGCCGGCTTCGCTTTTTCTACTGTGCTCCGCGCACTCCTGTTTCTCCCTGTGGGGAGTCTTAAGAGCGTGTCATGCACTTCGACGTACCCGCGAAAGCCGGAGAGAGGCCCGGCGGCGAGGCGCAGGACGCGCCGTGGCATGGATACCGCAGGCGGACTGCAACGCGGCGGCCGGGCCTCTGCCCGGCTTTCCCGCAGGCAGGCGCTCGCGGGACCCACACGGGCACGTCCAAGTGCATAACACGCTCTAGGTCAGGTCACCCATGTCTGATTTAAGTCTTCGACTGCAGCAGGCCACGAGCCAACTACCGGTTTCCAGCTATTTCGACGAGGCGCTCTTCCGACGCGAACGTACCCGGCTCTTCGAGAACGGGCCTCGCTATGTGGGGCATGCCCTGGCCGTGCCCGAGAAGGGCGACTACTGCGCACTGCCCCAGGAGGGCGAGGGCCGTGCCCTGGTGCGCGGTGCCGACGGCGTGGTGCAGCTGGTGTCGAACGTCTGCCGCCACCGCCAGGCGGTGATGCTGAAGGGCCGCGGTTCGCTCGACGGCCATGCGCCGGGGCATGCCGGCGGCAACATCGTCTGCCCGTTGCATCGCTGGACCTACGACAGCCGCGGCCAGCTGCTGGGCGCGCCGCATTTCGCCGAAGACCCCTGCCTGAACCTGCGCAACTATCCTCTGCAAGAGTGGAACGGTCTGCTCTTCGAGGCCGGACACCGCGACGTGGCCGCCGACCTGGCCGCGATGGGCCCGCGCGCCGACCTCGACTTTTCCGGCCACGTGCTCGACCGGATAGAGATGCACGAGTGCCACTACAACTGGAAGACCTTCATCGAGGTCTACTTGGAGGACTACCACGTCGGTCCGTTCCACCCCGGCCTGGGCCAGTTCGTCACCTGCGACGATCTGCGCTGGGAGTTCGGGCAGGACTATTCGGTGCAGACGGTGGGTGTGGCCAACCGCCTGGGCAAGGCCGGCAGCCCGGCCTACCAGCGCTGGCAGGACCAGCTGCTGCGCTACCGCGACGGCCGCCCGCCCAAGTACGGCGCGATCTGGCTCACCTACTATCCGCACATCATGGTCGAGTGGTACCCGCACGTGCTCACCGTCTCGACGCTGCACCCGATCAGCCCGACCAGGACGATGAACATGGTCGAGTTCTACTACCCCGAGGAGATCGCCGCCTTCGAGCGCGAATTCGTCGAGGCCCAGCAGGCCGCCTACATGGAAACCTGCGTGGAGGACGACGAGATCGCCGAGCGGATGGACGCCGGCCGGCGCGCCCTGCTCCAGCGCGGCGACGACGAGCGCGGCCCCTACCAGAGCCCGATGGAAGACGGCATGCAGCATTTCCACGAGTGGTATCGCGGCGCGATGGGCGATGACCCGACGGCGCGCCTATTGCTATCGAATTGATAGCTACGCATCATCGATTTACGCCGGCTGCAGCCCTTTTCATGCTTAAAAACGGTACCGGCGGCATGAAAGCCGGCTGGATGCTGCTGGCGGCCTTTTTCTTCGCGACGATGGGCGTCTGCGTGAAGATGGCGTCGGCCAGCTTCAACCCGCCCGAGCTGGTCTTCTACCGCGGCCTGATCGGCATGGCGGTGATGGGGTCCTGGCGCGGGCGCGCCGGATACCGCTGGCCACCCGCTACCCCGGCATGCACGCCTGGCGCAGCCTGGTCGGCGTGTTCTCGCTCACCGGCTGGTTCTACGCCATCGCCCACCTGCCACTGGCGACCGCCGTCACCCTCAACTACATGAGCAGCGTCTGGATCGCCGCGTTCCTGGTGGGCGGCACGCTGATGGCCTGGCGGCCGCGCGTCGGCAACGACCGCCCGCCGCTGCAGGGTGCGCTGGTGCTCACCGTGCTGACCGGATTCGCTGGCGTGGTGATGATGCTGCGGCCGACGATCGATCCGCAGCAGATGCTGGCCGGCGTGGTGGGCTTGTTCTCGGGCGTGACCGCCGCCTTCGCGTACATGCAGGTGATGGCGCTCGCGCGGGCCGGCGAGCCCGAGGCGCGCACCGTCTTCTACTTCGCGGTGGGATCGGCCGTGGCGGGCCTGGCGGGCATGGCACTGGTCGGCGTCTCGCCCTGGTCGTGGCAGGCGGCGCTGTGGCTGCCGCCGCTGGGCCTGCTGGCCTCGGGCGGCCAATACTGCATGACCCGCGCCTACGCCACCGCCGGCAACCACCGCGGCATGCTGGTCGTGGCCAACCTGCAGTACACCGGCATCGTCTTCGCCGCCGGCTACGGCGTGCTGCTGTTCGGCGACACGATCGCGCCGATCGCCTGGGCCGGCATGGCGACGATCATCGCCAGCGGCGTTGCGGCCACCGTGCTGCGCGGCCGCACGCCCGCGGCGGGTGACACGGTGCGGCGGCGCTAACGCCACCGCGGCGGTCCGCCCCGGCCGGGGCTACCATTTGGGGCAGCGGTGCGCCACCCCGACGCATCTCCCGCACCGAACGCCCAGGAGCCCCGCCATGCCCCAACCGCACGCCCCCTTCACCACCCTGATCTCCGCGGAGGAATTGCAGGCCCTGCTCGCCGCCAAGGCGCGGGTGATGGTCTTCGACTGCAGCTTCGATTTGACGCGGCCCGAGGCCGGCGCGCAGGCCTTCGCCGAGCGCCACATCCCCGGCGCTCTGCATGCCGACCTGGACCGCGCGCTGAGCGCCAAGCACGGCCTGCCCGGTGCCCACGGCACGGTGGTGGTCGCCCGCGAGGCCGACCGCCCCGCCAGCGGCGGTCGCCACCCGCTGCCGAGCCGCGAGAACTTCGCCATCTGGCTCTCGTCGGTCGGCTTCGCCAACGACATGCAGGCCGTCGTCTACGACCGCAACAACGCCAACTACTGCGGCCGCCTCTGGTGGATGCTGAAGTGGGCGGGGCACGACGCGGTGGCGGTGCTCGACGGCGGCCTGCAGGCCTGGGAGGCCGCGGGCGGCGCGGTGGCGACGGGGCAGGAGCCGTCGCATTTCCAGACCAGCTTCGATCTGCGCGCGCCGCTGCGCACCCTGGTGACGGTGCAGGACGTGGCGGCGCACCTGGGCGAGCCGGGTCGCACCCTGGTCGACGCCCGCGCCCCGGCCCGCTTCCGCGGCGAGGTGGAGCCGCTCGATCCGGTGGCCGGCCATATTCCCGGCGCGCTGAACCGGCCCTTCACCGAGAACCTGGGCCCGGACGGCCGCTTCAAGCCGGCCGAGGTGCTACGCCGCGAGTTCGATGCACTGCTGGCCGGCCGCTCGACCCAGGGCATGGCCGCCTACTGCGGCAGCGGCGTCAGCGCCACGCCGAACGTGCTGGCGGCGGAGCTGGCGGGGCTCGGCCCGATCGGCCTGTACGCCGGCAGCTGGAGCGAGTGGTGCAGCGATCCGTCGCGCCCGGTCGCGACCGGTGAATAAAAGGCCCGGCAGTGACGTCGTGGCGCGGCCTCGGTACCGCGCACGGCCTGAAAATTTTTTTCCGGCGACCTGCCAGCCGCTCCCAAAAAGGTAGCGTGCCATCCTTTTTTCGGCAGCACGGGTCGCGGGTTTTGTCCGACACCGGTTTCCCGCGACCCGCCGGAGGACACGGGCGGCGCGGAAGGCATCCCTCGCGGTGGGTGCGGTTTGCGCGGGACCGCCCGTCGCAACGCCTGATGTAAGGCAAATTCCTACAGAACCGGAGGGAAACCAGACAAAACGCACGGTGAGACGCTGACTTAATTTCTGTTTGGGACGTCTTCACAATCCATTTCACCGAATCGCCTCACATGCAATGTTGCATACGGTCGGAATCGGACCTGAAAAGGACTGACCCCATGAACACCGAACAAATGCTTGCCGAGATCCGTGAAGCCAACCTGACGTATCTGATGCTGGCCAAGAACCTGATCCGCCAGGACAAGGCCGAAGCCGTCTTCCGTCTGGGCATCAACGAAGAATCCGCCGAGCTGCTGGCTTCGCTGTCCTCGGCCCAGGTCCTGAAGCTGGCGACCGGCAATACCCTGCTGTGCCGCTTCCGGGTCGACGACGACATGGTCTGGAACCTGCTCACCAACCAGAGCACGCCCGCCAAGATCGGCAACGAAGCGACCAACCGCCTGCACGGCAACATCCTGATGGCGGGGCGCCTCTCCGAGGTCATTTAGAGCGGCTAACACAACCCAGCGAAGCGGTTCTGGCTAGGCGCCGCATCGCAGACAGTACGAGTAGTACGACAAGGTGCGGCAACGACGCCAGAAGGGTTGTGTTAGCCGCTCTTAGTTCCCCCCAGGCTTCGCGCTTCGCGTCTTCGCCTGCCCCTCGAGGGGCGAAGCCGGCGGACCGGCTGAGCCGGATCCGCGGCTTCCCTGGTGACGGCACCGCCTCCCTCTTCTCAGTTCAGTTTTCAGGAATACCAGCCATGACCGCAGTTGCAGCAGCACCCAAGAGCGTCCTGAACGAATCGCGCCAGATCGAGCGGGCGGCAATGCTCATCAAGATGGGTGCGCGGATGCAGGTGCTCGAGTCCGAGACCACGCTGTCGTACGAGCGGCTGATCCGGCTGTACAAGGAGATCGCGGGCAAGTCGCCGTCGAAGGGCCAGCTGCCCTTCTCGACCGACTGGTTCCTGACCTGGCAGGAGAACATCCATTCGTCGCTGTTCCTCAACATCTACGAATACCTGAGCAAGGGCGCGTCGCTCGAGCCGGTGGATGCGCTGACCAAGGCCTACCGCCTCTACAACGAACAGGTGGACGCCGCCGGCATCGAGCCGCTGCTGTCCTTCACCCGGGCCTGGCGCCTGCTGAAGTTCGTCGATGCCTCGATGCTGGAGATGACCACCTGCTCCAAGTGCACCGGCCGCTTCGTCACCGAGCCGTACGAGAACGCCCGCCACTTCGTCTGCGGCATGTGCAACCCGCCAGCCCGCGCCGGCAAGAGCAAGGCCGCCGGCGCCCTGATGCTGCACTGAGCGCCCGGCAGGCGCCACCGGCGACCTTCGCCTACAGCGTGCCGCAATACCGGGCCACAGAATCGCCCGAATGCAACAACCGCCGCCCTCCCCTCCCCCTGCCGACGGGCCGGACGCCGTGCCGGGCTCCCCCGTCGACGTCGTCACGCCGGCCCCCAACACCCGCCTGATCGAACTGCCGCCCGGCGCCGATCCCGACCAGCCGCGGGTGCTGCTGCAGATGCCGGTGGACGTGCGCAGCATCTCTTTGGTCGTGCTGGCGGTGCTGGCCAGCATCGTCGTGCTGCGCTGGGCCGGGGCCGTCTTCGTTCCCCTGCTGCTGGCGCTGATGCTCACCTATGCGCTGGCACCGGTGGTCGAGTGGTTTTGGCGCCGGCAGGTGCCGCGGGTGCTGACCACCACCGTGCTGCTGCTGACGATCGTCGGCTCGATCGGCTCCACCGCGTACTGGCTGAGCGACGACGCGGCCGAGCTGTTCAACGACCTGCCGGTGGCCGCCAGGAAGGTGCGCGACACCTTGCGCGCCCACAGCCAGCACGGCCCCGGCGTACTCGACACGGTGCAGAACGCCGCCACCCAGATCGAGCAGGCCACCCGAAGCCAGGCTGCGCCGCTGTCGGCCCGCGGCGTGACCAGGGTGCTGATCGAGCGACCGCCCTTCAACATCCGCGACTATCTGTGGAGCGGCACCGTCGGCCTGATGGGCTTCGCCGGGCAGATGATGGTGGTGCTGTTCCTGACCTTCTTCGCCTTGTGCGCCGGCGACACCTTCCGCCGCAAGCTGGTGAAGATCACCGGGCCCAGCCTGTCGCGCAAGAAGATCACGGTGCAGCTGCTCGACGAGATCACCGGCCAGATCGAACGCTACCTGCTGGTGCAGCTGCTGATGAGCCTGGTGGTAGGCGTGGCGACCTGGCTGGTGTACTGGGCGCTCGGCATCGAGTATTCGGCGGTCTGGGGCGTGGTGGCCGGGTTGCTCAACTTCGTGCCTTATATCGGCTCGCTGGCGGTGACCGGCGGCTCGGCGCTGGTGGCGTTCCTGCAGTTCGGCACGGTCGACATGGCGCTGGTCGCCGGCGGCGCGTCGCTGGCGATCCACACGATCAGCGGCAACCTGGTGACGCCGTGGCTCACCAGCCGGGCCAGCAGCATGAACCCGGTGGTGGTTTTCGCCAGCGTGCTGGCCTGGGGCTGGCTCTGGGGCATCTGGGGCCTGCTGCTGGGCATGCCGATCATGATGGTCATCAAGGCCGTTTGCGACCGGGTGGAAGACTTGAAACCGATCGGCGAACTGATGGGCAAATAGGCCTCGTCTTGCTCGTGACAAATCCGAATCCAGGCAGCCCAGCAGTGCGCCGATGCTTACGCGATACCAACGCAAACTCTTACGCCTCTCAGGGAGTGTCAGCGGCGAAACCATCCCCCAGCAAGCGCCGCAGCGTCTGCCGCAGCGGCGTTTCCTCCGGCGCATCGGCCTCGCCGGTGATGCCGTGCCGGGCCCGGCTGCGCGCCTCGGCGGTCCGCATGTCGATCTCGCGCAGCACCTGGCCCTGGTCGAACACGAAGGCGACGTCGGCCAGGGCCAGTACGTCCTCGACGTCGTGGGTGATCATCAGCACCGGTATGCCCCAGCGGGCCTGGACCTGCTTCAGCTCCTGGCGCAGCGCGGCGCGCAGCGCGGGGTGCAGGGCGGCGAAGGGTTCGTCGAGCAGCAGGACGCGGGGTGCGCAGGCCAGCGCGCGGGCCAGGGCGACGCGCTGTTGCTGGCCGCCGGAGAGTGCCCGCGGCCGGCTGTCGGCGAGCGGGGCCAGGCCGAAGCTGTCGAGCAGCGCCTGCACCCGCGCGGCCTCGTCGGGCGACAGGCGTCGCTTGCGCCAGCTGCGCAGGCCGAAGGCGACGTTGTCGCGCACCGAGAGGTGCGGGAACAGCGCGTAGTTCTGGAACAGGAAGCCGACCTCCCGCGCCGGCGCCGGCAGGTCGATGCGGGCCGCCGCGTCGAACAGGGTGCGGCCGTCGATCCGCACATGGCCGGCGTCGGGCTTCAACAGGCCGGCGATGGCCTGCAGGGTGAGCGACTTGCCGACGCCCGAGGGGCCGTACAGCGCGGCGAACGGCGCGTCGGTGGCGAAGCGCGCCGCCAGCGCGAAGCGCCGCTTGCCGTCGACCACCGACAGCTGCAGGTCGACGTCGATCACGGTGTGCGGCGCCCGTTTTGCATCACCGGCACACCCTGTGCATCGCCCTGCGCGCAGGGCCGCTCACGGCTTGCCGAAGCCGTAGCGCGCCAGGATCTGCTGCCCGGCGTCGGAGCCCAGGAAGGCGATGAAGTTTTTCGCCAGCGCCTTCTGCTGGCTGTCGGCCACCACCGCCACCGGGTAGCTGACGGGCGTGTGGCCGGTAGGCGTCAGCACGACCTTGACCTTGTCGCCGGCGATCGCGGCATCGGTGCGGTAGACGAAGCCGGCCTCGGCCTCGCCGCGGCCTACGTAGTCGAGCACCTGGCGCACGCTGTCGGCCTGCACGAACTTCGGCTCCAGTACCGTCCAGAGCTTGGCGGCCTCCAGCACCTGCCGGGTGTAGCGACCGACCGGCACGGTGGCGGTCTTGCCGACGGCGATCCTGCGGACGGCCGGGCCGGTGAGGTCCTGCAGGGTCTTGACGCCGGCACCGTCCTGCGCCGGCTCGATCAGCACCAGGCTGTTGGTGACGAAGTTGGCGCGGGTGGCCGGATCGACCAGCTTCTGCGTGGCGCCGCGGTCCATCGTTTCCTGGTCGGCGCTGGCGAACACGTCGACCGGCGCGCCCTGGGCGATCTGCTGCAGCAGCGTGCCCGAGGCGGCGAAGTTGGTGCGCACGTTGGCGCCGGGGTGCGCGGCCTCGAAGCGCGGCGCCAGCTCCTTGAAGGCGTCGGTCAGGCTGGCGGCGGCCGACACCGTGAGTTGCTGCGAAGCGGCGGTCAAGGGCAGCGCGAGCGCCAAAACGAAGGAGGCGAGACGGGTGGCAGGCATGACGATTTCCTATCGACGGAGGGAGAAGAAGCGGCTGGACAGCACCAGCACCGCGATCGAGAGCACCGAGGTGACGACGACCAGCACCAGCGCCCTGTCGTCGTGGCCGGCCTGCACCGCGTCGTAGATCGCCATCGACAGCGTCTGGGTCTGCTGCGGGATCGAGCCGACCACCATCAGGGACGCGCCGAACTCGCCCATCGCCCGGGCGAAGGCCAGCAGCGCGCCCGCCAGGATGCCCGGCCAGGCCAGCGGCAATGTGATGCGCAGGAACACCGACCAGCGCGACTGGCCGAGCGTGCTGGCCGCGGCTTCCAGGGCGCGGTCGACGCCCGAGAACGCGGCGCCGGCCGACTTCAGCACCAAAGGCAGCGCCACCACGGCCGAGGCCACCACCGCGCCGTGCCAGCTGAAGATGATGGTGTAGTCGAGGTGCTCCCGCAGCCAGCGGCCCGGCGGGCTGCGCCGGCCGGCCGCCACCAGGATCGCGTAGCCGATCACGGTGGGCGGCAGCACCAGCGGCAGCATGAAGACCGATTCGAGCACCTGGCTGCCGAAGAACCGTTTGCGGGCGAACAGCCAGCCCAGCGCGACGCCGGCCACCAGGGCCAACAGCGTGGCCAGCCCCGCCACCTTGAGCGAAAGGGCCAGCGGGAACCAGTCCATGGACAGCAGCAGCGGGGGTATCGTCGTATCCATGCGGGTATGACGGATTGTGGCACAGAGGCTTCGCTGGACGACCGGGTAGGTGCATACGACCCTCGCAGGCAGTTTCGACTGCCGAATCGTGCTCCAGCCGGCGAACGGCGCCGACCACTAGCTATCGATAATGTAGCAAAAGCACTTCCGGGCGCGGCATGCGGCGGGGACGTCGTCCCCCGGGTGCCGCTATCGCGAGCCGCTCAGGGCGCCAGCATCCCGGTCAGCGCGTCGATGTCGGCCGCGGCCGCGGTGCGTGCAGCCGCCTCGATCGCCCGATAGTGCCGCACCACCGCCTCGCCCACGGCGGTGAGCGAGGTGCCGCCGCCGTGCGCGCCGCCGGCGGCGGTCTGCACCGCGGGCGTGCTGAGCGCCCGGTTGGTCTCGTCGACCAGCAGCCAGGCGCGGCGGTACGACATGCCCATCTGCCGCGCAGCGGCCGAGATGGAGCCGGTCTGCGCGATCGTCTCCAGCAGGGCGACCTTGCCGGGGCCGATCGCGATGCTGTCGTCGCGGTAGATCCTCAGCCGGAACTGCGCCTTGGGTGTCATGCCGCCCGCGTCATTCTTCGCCCAGCACCTCGCGGATGGCCTCGGCGGTGTTCTCCGCGTGCTGGGCCACCTGGTCGACGTTGCGGCCGATGACCTCCAGCGCGTAGGTTCCCGAGACGATGCCCCGGTACCAGACCTCGGCCGCCAGCACGTCGGGCGCCATGCCTTCCACCGCCCCCACCAGGCAGTCGATCACCGACTGCAGGCCGGCGTCCGCATACAGCTCTTCGGATTCGAAGCTCACCCGGTACTCGTAGAAACCGGCGCGGCTGCCCTCCACCTCGATACGCACAATCATCGTGCCCTCCTTCATGCTGGGGCACCGATTGTGAACGGCACCGGCCGCGCCCGCCGCGCTCGGCTCGGGCATCGACGGGCAGTTGGCTCGAGAAGCAACCGCCGCCGAGCGGGAAAGGGATACCGCAGAACGTCTGACCGCACGACAACACAAGACGGCGATCATGCTGCTGCGAAAGGTTTACGCCGGCCAAGAGTGTGCTGCCGGGGCGGCCCGACATCGGCCGGTGAATAAAAAATTCGCTTTTATGGCCAAGAAGAGGAATAAACATGCTTTAAATTCGAGCATCTCAACTTAATGGATCAATTTTCCCATGTCCATGCAGTCTTTTTTCGGTAGCGCATTTGTGATTTCGCTCGGAGCGCTCGGCGTCTCGCAAAGCCATGCGCAAGGCGCCTACGAAGCCGTACACAGCGGGCGAGGCACGTTCTACGGATACAACGGTGGCGGCAACTGCAGCCTGCCCGTGCCGAGCGATGTCTTGACCGCGGCCATGAACCAGAGCGACTACAACACGGCCCAGGCCTGCGGTGCGTATATCGAGGTGACCAATCTCAATACGTCCCAATCGGTCCTGGTGCGCATCGACAACCGTTGCCCCGAATGCGCTCCGGGCAGTGTCGATCTGTCGGAGCCAGCCTTCGAGCAGATTTCCCCGCGAGAGGCGGGAATTATTCCGATCCGCTGGCATTACGTCTCGGGCCCGTCGTCTTCCGCCAGCGTGTATTTCAAGGAAGGCTCCAGCCAGTGGTGGGCCGGCATCCAGGTGCGAAACCACCGTAACCCGGTGGCCTCGCTGGCATACCGCGCCAGTGGCTCCGGCGCCGAGTACGTGACCCTCGACAGGGAGATGTACAACTACTTCATCGCACCGAGCGGCATGGGACCGGGCCCGTACGACCTGCGCATCACCGACGTGTTCGGGCAGGTCATCGAGGGGAATGGCATCTCCTTGCAAGTCACCACCGAGATTCCGCTGGGCGCGCAGTTCCCCGAGGTATTGCCGGCGTCGGGCGTAAGCGCGAATGGCAGTAATTCTGCTCCTGCTCCGGCTCCTGCTCCTGCTCCTGCTCCGGCTCCTGCTCCGGCTCCGGCTCCGGCTCCGGCTCCGGCTCCGGCTCCGGCTCCGGCTCCGGCTCCGGCTCCGGCTCCGGCTCCGGCTCCGGCTCCGGCCCAAACGTCCGCCGGCACCCAGGTCAGCGCGATCAGCGACTGGGGACAGGGTTACTGCAACAACGTGACCGTGCACAACCCGAACTCGGCACCGCTGAAATGGTCGGTCACGCTGCCGGTGCAGGGATCGATCTACACACAGTGGAACGCCACGCTCGCACAACACGGTGCGTCGATGTCGGCCAGCGGCGTGGACTGGAATCGGACGCTCGCCCCGAACGCCAGCACCCAGTTCGGTTACTGCGCCAACCGCTGACGCGGGTCAGGCCGCGGTCGCACAAGAGAGGGGTGCGATCGCCGCATCCAGCAGCTCGACCCAGTGCCGCACCGGCACCGCGCTGCCACTCTGCAGATGGGTGATGCAGCCGATGTTGGCCGAGACGATGGTGGTCGGCTGCAGCGCATTCAGGTGGCCTAGCTTGCGGTCGCGCAGCGGATAGGCCAGGCCCGGCTGCAACACCGAATAGGTACCGGCCGAGCCGCAGCACAGGTGCGATTCGCTGGCCGCCATCCGGATGTCGAAGCCTAGCGCGCGCAGGTTCACTTCGACCCCGCCGCGCAGCTTCTGGCCGTGCTGCAAGGTGCACGGCGGGTGGTAAGCGACAACGCCCACGGGCGGTGTGACGCGGGATTTCAACGCCGTAACCAGCTCGGGCAACAGCTCGCTCAGGTCGCGTGTCAAGTCGCTGATACGGCGGGACTTGGCGGAGTAGACCGGGTCGTCGCGCAGGATGTGGCCGTACTCGCGCACCGTGGCGCCGCAGCCCGACGCGTTCATCACGATCGCCTCTGCCTCGCCGCGCTCCACGATCGGCCACCAGGCATCGACGTTGGCACGCATCTGCGCCTTGCCGCCGTCCTGGTCGTTGAGGTGGAATTTCACCGCGCCGCAGCAGCCCGCCGGGGGCGCCACCACCGCCTGAATCCCGGCCGCGTCCAGCACCCTTGCCGTGGCGCTGTCGATATTGGGCATCATCGACGGTTGCACGCAACCCGCCAGCACCAGCACCTTGCGCGCATGGCTGCGGGTAGGCCAGGTACCTGATGGCTGACGCGCGGGCACCTTGGTTTTGAGCATGCCGGGCAGCAGACCGCGCACCGCCTGGCCCAGCTTCATCGCCGGGCCGAAAAGCGGCGACGGCAGCGTCTCCTTCAGCATCCACCGAACGGCCGCCTCCCCGGCCGGCCGCGGCACCTTGCTGTCGACTACCTTACGGCCGATGTCTACCAGATGGCCGTACTGCACGCCGCTGGGGCAGGTGGTCTCGCAGTTGCGGCAGGTCAGACAGCGGTCGAGGTGCAGCTGGGTGCTGCGGGTCGGCGCATGGCCTTCGAGCACCTGCTTGATCAGGTAGATGCGGCCGCGCGGGCCGTCCAGCTCGTCGCCCAGCAGCTGGTAGGTCGGGCAGGTGGCGGTGCAGAAACCGCAGTGCACGCACTTGCGCAGGATGGCCTCGGCCTCCATACCGTCGGCGGTGCCCTGGAATTCGGGGGCGAGTTCGGTTTGCATGGGATGCTGTGGCGGCAGTTGCGCTGGAGGTCTATCGTGTCGCGGTCCCGTCGTCGGGCGCGCGTTCGGGCCAACTACCCGCCGGAGCGGAGCGCGCCGGCCGGTTGAAGATACCAGCCGGATCGAACTCTCTCTGCAACGCACGCTGGATGCGCTCCAGCACCGGCGAGACGGCGTCGAACCGCGGCGAGTGCGCCGATACGGCAGACGCGCGAAACAGCGTCGCATGGCCGCCCGCGGCACGGGCCACGGCCCGCATCCGCGCCGCCGTTCCGGGCGCTGCACGGTACCAGCGCTGGCCGCCGTGCCACTCGACGAGCGGCGTCGGGTCGAGCCCCAGGGCCGGCGCGGTCTGCGCGACGGACAGGCGCCACAGATCAGAAGGTTCCGCACCGCCGTCGAACCAGGCGAGTCGCTGGTGCCTCAGGGCGTTCCATATATCGGACGCGGCCGTGACCCGCTCGCCTCCAAGCTGGGTACATGCTGCCTCGACCGCCGCCACTGCGCCCCGCAGACGGAGGTACAACACGCCCCCGCCGTACTCCTGCGTCCACGCACTGGCATTGAGCGGCAACGGGCGCCCGCCCCAGCCGTGCAGCAGCGCGAGCGCCTCGGTCTGGCTACAGCCGAAACGCAGCGTGGTTTCGGCCGGCATGGTGGGCAGCACCTTCAAACTGACCTCGGCGATCAGGCCCAGCGTGCCCATCGAGCCGGCCAGCACGCGCGACACGTCGTAGCCCGCCACGTTCTTCATCACCTGGCCGCCGAAGGTCAGCACCTCGCCGCGGCCGTTGACCAGCGTGGCACCGAGCACGTAATCGCGCACCGATCCCAGATTGGCGCGGGCGGGGCCGGCCAGCCCGGCCGCCACCATGCCGCCGACGGTTCCGCCGGCAGCGAAGTGCGGCGGCTCGAAGGGCAGGCACTGGCCTTTCTCTGCGAGCGTGGCTTCCAGTTCGGCCAGGGACGTGCCGGCGCGCACAGTGACGAACAGCTCGCTCGGCTCATAGCTGGTGATGCCCGAAAGCGCGTGCGTATCCAGAATTTCGCCGTCGACCGCTCCGCCGTAGAAATCCTTGGTGCCACCGCCGCTGAGACGCAGCGGCGTGCCGTGGGCAGCCGCCGCACGGATGCGGTCGACCATCCTGTCGAGCGTGGGGCAGGCCGAAACCATGTGCCTGTCCTGGAACGTGTTATGCACCGCGACGTGCCCGCGAAAGCCGGGGAGAGGCCCGGCGGCAAGGCGCAGGACGCGTCCCGATACGGATGCCTCTCCCCGACTTTGCCGAAGGGTGGGTCCCGCAGGCGAATACGTCGAAATGCATAAGACGTTCTAGAAACGGGGGATATCGGCGAACGGCTGGGTCTTCCCGCCGCGGACTACCTGCTTGCCGTATTCGGCACACCGCTGCAGCGTGGGGATCACCTTGCCCGGATTGAGCAGGCCCGCCGGATCGAACGCGCGCTTGACGCCGAACATCTGCTCGTTCTCGGCCGCGCTGAACTGCACGCACATGCTGTTGAGCTTCTCGATGCCGACGCCGTGCTCGCCCGAGACCGTGCCGCCCATCGCGACGCTGGTTTCCAAAATGTCGGCACCGAAAAGCTCGCAGCGGTGCAGCTCGTCGGGGTCGTTGGCGTCGAACAGCACCAGCGGGTGCAGGTTGCCGTCGCCGGCATGGAACACGTTGCAGCAACGCAGGCGGTATTTCTTCTCCATCGCCTGGATCGCCAGCAGGATGTCGGCGAGCCGCTTGCGCGGGATGGTCGAATCGAGGCACATGTAGTCGGGGCTGATCCGGCCCGATGCGGGAAACGCGTTCTTGCGGCCGCTCCAGAATGTGAGCCGCTCCGCCTCGTTCTCGCTCACCGCGATCGCGGTCGCACCGCACCGGCGTAGCACGTCGGTCATGCGGCCGATTTCTTCGGCTACCTCTTCGGACGTGCCGTCGGATTCGCACAGCAGGATGGCCTCGGCGTTCAGATCGTAGCCAGCCTTGACGAAGTCCTCGACCGCTGCGGTCATCGGCCGGTCCATCATCTCCAGGCCCGCCGGAATGATGCCCGCCGCGATCACCGCTGCGACGGTATCGCCTGCTTTGCGCAGGTCATCGAAGCTGGCCATGATGCAGCGGGCCAGCTGCGGCTTGGGCACCAGGCGCACGGTGACTTCCGTGGTGATCGCCAGCATGCCCTCGCTGCCTATGACAAGCGGCAAAAGGTCGAGACCGGGGCTGTCCAGCGCTTCGCCGCCGAACTCGACCGGATCGCCCGCAGCGGTAAAACCGCGCACCCGCAGCACGTTGTGCAATGTGAGCCCGTATTTGAGGCAATGAACACCACCCGAGTTCTCGGCTACGTTGCCGCCGATGGTGCATGCGATCTGGCTTGAGGGGTCTGGCGCATAGTACAGGTTGAACGGCGCTGCTGCTTCGCTGATCGCCAGGTTGCGCACGCCGCACTGCACGACCGCTGTCCGGCTCAGCGGGTCGATCTTCAGAATGCGACTGAGCCGCGCCAGCGAGAGTGTCACACCCATGACATGCGGCATGGCGCCGCCGGACAAACCTGTTCCTGCGCCGCGTGCCACTACAGGGATGCCCAGGCCGTGGCAGATCTCGAGTATCGACGCCACCTGCGCCTCGGTGTCCGGAAGCGCCACCACGAGCGGCCGCATGCGGTAGGCCGTGAGCCCGTCGCATTCGTAGGGCGCGGTGTCTTCGTCGTGCCAGATCAGGACGTGCGGTGGCAGTTCGCGTTTCAACGCACGAACGACATCCCGCTTGCGTGCCGCACGTTGCGCAGGGTCCTGCAGAATCGGTGGTGTGGCAACGTTCATCGCGCGTTGGATCAGCGTAAGTCCGACAAGATACAGGATCGACACGAAGATCAAAGAGGGATAACGCGGCCCCCTACTCACCTAGAGCGTGTTATGAACTACCGGGTAGGCAGCCAGGTGCGCAGCCGGGCGGGCAGGTCACCTGATGCAGGCCATGGTCGCGCAGCCGGGCCGCGATCTCGGCCACCGGAAACGGGTACGGTGCCAGGTATTCGACCGCGCCGAAGCCGTCGCGTGCCGCGGCGGCGAAGCGGTCGAGGAAATCGAGTTCCTGGTACAGGAAGGAGAGGTTGGCGGCGAAGCGGGGCATGGGGGGGGTTTCGGCGCGAGGGTGGATCGTGCACAGGCACCCCGACTTACCGCATGTCATGGTCCAATGTCTCATCGCCGAAACGACAGCATCGAAGCTCTTCCGGCAATGGAGGCACTGGCCTTAACGCGCACTTCTTCAGCCCGTTTTCCTGCACAGCTCGCCGCAGAGCTTCTCCCAAATTTTTACGGACTACGGTCTGTACTCGGCCTCCGCAAGAAGCTCACAACACCAGCACCGCCCGAAAATCGTTCACATTGGTATTCGTCGGCCCCGTCACCAGCAAATCCTCCACTGACTCGAAATACCCATAGGCATCGTTGCGCTGCAAATAATCGGCAATCTTGCAGCCCGCCGCGGCACTCCGCTCCAGCGTATCCGGCACGACGAAGGCCCCCGCGTTGTCCTCCACTCCGTCGATGCCGTCGGTATCCGCGGCCAGCGCCCAGACATTCGCTTCGCCTTGCAGCGCCTGCGCCAAGCCCAGGCAGAACTCCCCTGCCCGCCCGCCCCGGCCCTTGGCGGCACCCTCTGCGCGGGGCCGCACGGTGACGGTCGTCTCGCCGCCGGAGAGGATCACGCAGGGTTTCGCGAAGGGCTGGCCGTGGCGGGCGACGGCACGGGCCAGGGCGGCGTGGACCTTGCCGACCTCGCGGGATTCGCCTTCGATCTCGTCGCTGAGGATATAAGCGGGCAGGCCCGCGGCGCGGGCGGCTTCGGCTGCGGCTTCAAGCGATTGGCGGGGGGCGGCGATCAGCCGGACCGTTTGGCCGTCGAAGGCCGGAGCACCGGGCTTGGGGGTTTCGAGGGCGCCGGTTTCCAGCCGGGTGCGCACGGCGGAGGGGATGTCGATCCCATAGCGGGCCAGGATGTCGAGCGCTTCGGCGCAGCTGCTGGCATCCGGCACGGTGGGGCCGCTGGCGATGACCGACGGATCGTCGCCCGGCACGTCGCTGATCGCCAGGGTCACGACCCGGGCCGGCGCGCAGGCGGCGGCCAGGCGGCCGCCCTTGATGCGGGACAGATGCTTGCGCACGCAGTTCATCTCGCCGATGTGGGCGCCCGATTCCAGCAGGGCGCGGTTGATGCGCTGCTTGTCTTGCAGCGTCAGGCCCTCGGCCGGCAGCGTGAGCAGCGCCGATCCGCCGCCGGAGATCAGGCACAACACCAGGTCGTCGGCGGTCAAATCCTGAACCATCTGCAGCATGCGCTCGGCGGCGGCCAGGCCGGCGGCGTCGGGCACCGGGTGGGCGGCCTCGACGAGTGCGATGCGCCGCGGCAGCCCGGGGGGGCGCGGCGGAATGTGGTGGTAGCGGGTGACAACCAGGCCCTCCAGCGGCGCATCGGCCGGCCACAGCGCCTCCAGCGCCTGCGCCATCGCGCCGCCGGCCTTGCCGGCGCCGACCACGACCGTGCGGCCCTTGGGCGGTGACGGCAGAAAGGGACCGAGGGTGTGGATCGGCTGGGCGCGGCGCACCGCCACGTCGAAGAGATGCTGCAGGAAGGCGCGGGGATCGGCGGTGGAAGGCGTCATGGGGCGGGGCTCGGCGGCGGTGGACGAATGGCGGCAGGTGCCGCATTCTGCCGGTCCGGCCGTGGCGCCGCACCCTGCAATACCCTGCACCCGCCGGTGCATCGCGGCCTTTGAAACCGGGTAAATCGTCATGGCCGCGTCACGGCCGACCGGCAGGATGGGCGGGACATGCCCGTCCTTACCGCCCTCCCCGCCGCCGCGCGTCCTGCGGCCTTCACCTTCGCGCAGCGCCGCCGCGATCTGCGCACGCTGGCGCGGCTGATGCGCTATCGCCAGCTCAACGTACTCTTCCAGCCGCTGGTCGATCTGCACGAGGGCACCATCTTCGGGCACGAGGCGCTGGTCCGTGGGCCGGTCAACACGCCTCTGCACACGCCCGATGCACTGCTGGCGCTGGCCCGCGGCGCAGGCGTGCTGGCGATGTTCGAGCTGCTGTGCCTGGAGACGGCACTGGCCGACTGGCACCGGGCGCAGGGCAGCGGGCGGCTGTTTCTCCACATCGGCGCCGATGCGCTGGTGCAGGCGCTGCGCCGCCATGGCGCGGCGGCGCTGCTGGCGCATCTGCAGCGGCTGAAAATCGACCCGCGCATGCTGGTGCTGGAGCTGACCGAGCACGAGCGGATGGCCGACAAGGAGGCGCTGCGCGACGCGGTATGGCTGCTGCGGGCCGGCGGGGTGGGGCTGGCGCTGGACGACTTCGGCGACGGGCGCTCCAGCCTTCTCCGGTCGGAGCTGCGGCCCGAATTCGTGAAGCTCGACAAGTGTTTCATCCGCGCGCTGCACGGCAGCGACGGGCCCGAGAACCTGCGGCTGACGCAGGCGCTGCTGGGCGTAGCCGAGGCGTTCGGCACCCAGCTGGTGGCCGAGGGCATCGAGACGGCGGCCGATCTGCGTTTGCTGCGCGAGCTGCGCATTCCCTGCGGCCAGGGCTACCTGATGGGCCGGCCGGCCCCGCTGCCGCGCCAGCAGGTGGCGCAGGCCGCCCGCACCGTGCTGGGCGAGACGCCATCGCGGGTGCCGCTGCGCCAGCGGCCGCCGATGCGGCCGGGCATGCTGCGCGGCTTTCCGCGGATCGTCGACATCGAGGACGATATCGACGCGCTGGCCGCGATCCTCCCCTCGCACGACCGGCGTTATCTGAGCGACGGCTTCACCGCCGACGGCCGGTACACGGGCATGGGCATCGGCGAGCAGCAGGTGCGCACGGTGACCGCGGCGCCGGCCGCCCGCGCGCACGGCGGCATCCACGGAGATAACCGCGACGGCCAGCCGCGCTTCTTCTACCCGTGCACCACGCGCCCGATCGGCGTGGAGGCGGCGCGCGGTGGCCAGTTCCGCCATGCGGACGAGGTGGCCAGCCTGGCCGCGCCGGCCAAGCACGACGCCAGGTTGGCGCGGCAGCCGGTCCTGGTGCGGACGCCGGAGGCGCCGCGGGCCGCCGCGACGCCGACGGAGCGCGAGCCGTATCTCGGCGGCCGATAGCCGCGGCATCGCCCGGCGCCCCGCCGGCCGCACCGACCGGGCGGCTACCGCACCGGCGCGCCGGCCTGGAACCAGCGGCCGAGCAAGGCGCGCTCGGCCTCGGTGATGCCGGTAGCGTTGTTCAGCGGCATGGTCCGGGTCACCACCGCCTGCTGGTAGACGCCCTGGGCATGGGCCTTCAGCTGCTCGGGCGAGTCGAGGCGCACGTTCTTCATCTGCATGTCGGCGCCGTGGCACCTGTAGCAGCGCTGCTCCAGCACCGTCTTCACTTCGGCATAGAAAACCGGTGCAGCCGGCTCTGCACGCCGACCTCCAGCTACAGAAATAGTAGCAACCGGCGCGGGGCGCAGCGCAAAGATGGTGGCGGCGATCACGGCCACGCCCACCAGCGCCCAGGGCAGCGGATGCCGGTTGCGGCCCAGCTTCCAGCCGTGGCGCAGCACGAAGAACTGGCGGATCGCCGCGCCGGCGAACATCATCGCGATCAGCACCAGCCAGTTCTGCGGATGGGTGTAGGTGAAGCTGTAGTGGTTGCTGAGCATTGCGAACAGCACCGGCAGGGTGAAGTAGGTGTTGTGCACGCTGCGCTGCTTGCCGCGCCAGCCGTGCACCGGGTCGACCGGCTGGCCGGCCTCGATCGCGGCGATCACCTTCTTCTGGCCCGGGATGATCCAGAAGAACACGTTGGCGCTCATGCTGGTGGCGATCGTAGCGCCCACCAGCAAAAAGGCCGCGCGGCCGGCGAACCAGCGGCAGGCCAGCCAGGCCGCGGCGCAGACCAGCACCGGGGTCAGCGCGCCGACGATGGCGTCGCCGTTCCTGCGGCGGCCGAAGAGCTGGCAGATGGCGTCGTAGAGCATCCAGAACACTATGAAGAACGACAGCGCCACCGCTACCGCCGCGCCGGGCGACCAGTCCATCTTCGATGTGTCGACCAGGTAGGCGCTGGCGTTCCAGATGTAGGAGACGGAAAACAGCGCGAAGCCCGATATCCAGGTGCTGTAGCTCTCCCAGAAAAACCAGTGCAGGTGCGGCGGCAGCTGCGGCGGCTTCACCGCGAACTTCACCGGGTGGTAGAAGCCGCCGCCATGCACCGCCCACAGCTCTCCGGTGGCGCCCTGGCGCCTCAGGTCTTCGTCCTGGGGCGGCGTGAGGCTGCTGTCCAGGAAGACGAAGTAGAACGACGAGCCCACCCAGGCGATGGCGGTGATGACGTGAACCCAGCGCAGCAGCAGGTTGACCCAGTCGAGAAGATAGCTTTCCATGTGTCTGGAACGCCGCGCGGAGGACGCGGTCTGCGAGTGGCACGCTGCTCACCACTGCGGGCGCTCTGAGCAGAAATGGCCGCGAACCCGGGACGTGTCGCCGTCCCCCGCTCCGCTGCGACCTGTGCCGGCAAGTGTATGCAATTCGCAGGCCGCCGGGTGGGGCAGCGCGTCAGGACCCGCCCTGCGAGCCCAGGGTTTGCAACAACTGTGCCGCCACCGCCACGGCGATCACCTCCGGCGCCTTGCCGGCGATGCCGGGCAGGCCGATCGGGCAGACGACCGCATCCAGCTCGGCCGGCGCGAAACCGCGCGCCTCCAGCCGGCGGCGGAAGGTCGCCCACTTGCTGCGGCTGCCGATCAGGCCCAGGAACGGCAGGTCGCCGTGGCTCCGCCGGCGCCGCAGGCAGGCGGCGACGATGTCGAGGTCTTCCGCATGGCTGAAGCTCATCACCAGCACCCGCGAGCCGGCGGCCAGCCCGGGCACCGCCGCCTGCACCGGATCGGAATGCTCGCAGGTGGCATCGGCCGCCGCGTCGGGCGGAAAGATGCCGTCGCGGCTGTCGATCCAGGTGAGCGCGAAGGGCAGCGGCGTCAGCACACGGGCCAGCGCGGCGCCGACATGGCCGCCGCCGAAGAGCGCCACCGGGCTGCGTGCCGCCGACAGCCGCGCGCGCAGCGCCGCCCCATCGGCCGCGCCCACCGGCTCGAAGCGCAGATACACCACGCCGCCGCAGCACTGGCCGAGCGACGGGCCCAGCGGATAGCGCCGTACCGGCTCCGTGCCGCCCTGCCCGGCCAGCCGCAGCCGCGCCTCGGCCACCGCGTCGAACTCGAGCCGGCCGCCGCCGATGGTGCCGACCAACGCATCGGCGAACACCGCCATCCAGGTGCCGGCGCCGCGCGGCACCGACCCTTGGGTAGACTCCACCGACACCAGCACCGCCGCGGCCCGCGGCAGGCGCTGCAGCAGGGCACTCAAGATGTCCACGTCGCGTATTTCCTTTGTTCGCATTCTGACCCGAGGGCCGTCACCCATGCCGCCTGAACCGCCCCGCCGCCCCTGGATCGTGGCCGTGCTGCTGTCGGCCGCAGCCGCCATCGTCGCATCCTGCAGGTCGGGCACCGACACGCCCGCACCGTCGCGGCCGAAGACGCCCGATCCCGCCGCGCCGCCGGTGGCCAGCGGCCCGGTGCCGGGCGATCAGGGATCGGCCCGCGCCTCGTCGGCCGCCACGCCGCGCGCCTACCGGCAGGACGGCGCCACCCACCTCTACGGCCTGAACGCGCAGCGCATCTACAAGGGCAAGCTGCCGCCGCTGCTCTATGCGATCGGCACCCTGCAGGTCCACATCGACGCGGCCGGCAAGGTCGGCAAGCTCGAATGGATGCGCGCCCCACGCCATGCGCCCGAGGTGATCGCCGAGATCGAGCGCACCGTGCGCGCCGCGGCGCCCTTCCCTGCGCCGGTACGCCTCGGCAAGGTGGTCTACACCGACACCTGGCTCTGGGACAAGAGCGGCAGGTTCCAGCTCGACACCCTCACCGAAGGGCAGAACTAGGCGCTGCCCGGCGACATCAGCTGCCGCGGTAGGTGGAATAGGACCAGGGGCTCACCAGCAGCGGCACGTGGTAGTGCCGGTCGGCATGGGCGATGCCGAAATCGATGCTCACCACGCTCAGGAAGTTCGGCTCGGGCAGCCTCACGCCGCGGCTGCGGAAATAACCCGCCACGTCGAAGGACAACCGGTAGGTGCCGGTGCGCAGGCTTGCGTGGTCGAACAGCGGCGCATCGGTGCGGCCGTCGTGGTTGAGCA
Source organism: Xylophilus ampelinus (assembly GCF_003217575.1). GTDB lineage: Bacteria > Pseudomonadota > Gammaproteobacteria > Burkholderiales > Burkholderiaceae_C > Xylophilus > Xylophilus ampelinus. Next base: position 26,323 of record NZ_QJTC01000012.1, read on the forward strand.
CCATGCGCTGCAGCAGCGTGGCCGCGTCGCCGTGGGTGGCGTAGAAGGTGACGGCCATGCCCGCGGCGGGGCTGCCGTGCATCGTGTCGAGAACGTGGGTGCTGAGGCCCATGGGCACTTCCTTCGGCTGTGGGGACGGGCGAACGCGGCGCGGCATCATCTTCGCGCGCAATGACGCCCAGTGTATGCAGGCCGTCGCGTCGCTCCCCTGAAAGCGGCTGCCGCGCATGCGTGCGGAGATTTACAAATCGATTCCACACGGGACAGCGCCGATCCGCGCCTTCGATGGCACCAATACCTGCTCTTCATGCACCCGATGTCGGGCATTCCTCCATCCATCCACGTAATGGGAGATCTCCATGCGACGCACCGCTGCTTTCCTTCTGGCCTTCTCGTCTTCGCTGCTTGCCCTGCCGGCCCTGGCCCAAGTGCGACTCGACCAGCTGGCCGATATAGAGCGGGCTCTGGCAGCCGGCGGCGATGTCGCCGTGTCCATCGACCTGTCGCAGTGCACCGGCAAGGACGGCGCGCGCCCCACCCAGACCCGCGGCGGCCTGCGCATCGGCGCCTACCGGATCGTGGAGGACGGCACGCTCTCCTTCAGCGATGCCCATTTCACCGTCGCCCGTGACGGCCAGCCGATCCAGCAACTGCTGCGCTACCAGGTCCGCCCCGATCGCAGCATCGATTTCACGATGTTCGTCTTCGATCTGCCCAGCTACCAGGCGCGCTCGGCCGTGCTGGCCTACCGATGCGGCATCAACCAGGGCATCCAGTTCCACGTCCGTTGACAACCACCGCCGCGTTGCAGCGCAGGCCGGGGCGATGCGCCCCGGCCCGGCGCATCAACGCACTGCGCAATAGCCGAACTCGGCCTGCGCGTTCGGTGCCAGCGTCTTGTTCCATGCGACGCCCGAGGCCGATAACTGATTGCCCGATTGCGTCCAGACGGCGTTCCACACGTTATTGACGGTGCCACGTGTCGTCAGCTGGATCTTCCAGTCGCCGCTGGCACTCCCGGTGTTGGTGACCTGTACACGCTCGCAGTAGCCTGCGTTCCATTCGCTGGTCGTCGTTTCCTGGACGCTGAAGCTGACGGTGCCAGGTGCAGGTGCAGGTGCAGGTGCAGGTGCAGGTGCAGGTGCAGGTGCAGGTGCGGGCGAGGGTGCGGGCGAGGGTGCGGGCGAGGGTGCGGGCGAAGGTGCTGGCGCCGGGGCCGGGGCCGGGGCCGGGGCCGGGGCCGGGGCCGGTGCCGGCGCGGGGGCAGCGCTGCCGTTTCCCCAGAGCCGCTTCAGCAACGCAATCTTGTCGGTTCGCACCGTGGTCCAGTCGTCGTCGACCAGACCGCCGGTGTCGCCGCTGTTGGGATTCCACGACCAGTAGAAGCCGCTGCGGATGCCCTTGCTGATCAGGTAGTCGACCAGCTTGTTCTGCCACTGCACGTCCCGTGCGTCGCCGCGGCCGTACTTGCCGCCGAATTCGCCGAGCAGCACCGCTTGGCCCGCCTGCACGAAACGGCCGAAGTGCTGCTCCCAGATCGCCGGCATGTTGTTCGGGAAATCGGACGCGTTGAAGTACGACTGCACGTAGACGTCGGGCCCGTAGGCATGCGGCGCCAGCAGCAGTCTGTCGGCCGGGATGTTGAGCGGCGTGCAGGCCAGGGGCTCGATATTGCCGCCCCACCAGTGGCCGCCGCTGCTGGAGCAGTTGGCGCTGTCGACCACGCCTTCGACCACGATCAGCCACCGGGGTGCCACCTTCAGCACCTCGGCCGACGCACGCTCGGCCGCACGGTTCCAGTCGGTTGCGGCGTTGCCGGCGCCCCAGGTGGCCTGGCCATGGGGCTCGTTCTTCAGGTCGATGCCGATCACGCCCGGCAGGTTCTTGTAACGCTGCGCGACGAAGACCAGATCGCTGATCCACTGCTGTTCACTGTAGTTGGAGGTGTACCAGAGTTCCGAGATGCTCTGGCAGTCGGGGGTGTGGTGGTCGAGCAGCACGTACATGCCGCGGCTGCTGAACTCCTGGACCACCTTGTCGAGCACCTGCAACGCGCTCAGGCCTTGCAGATCGGGGTTGCGGCTGTAGTCGATGCTGTTGGGCGCACCGCCGCGCAGGGTCTGCGGACAGAACGGCAGGCGCACGGCGTTGAAGCCCTGTCCCTGGATCTGCGTGACGACGTCCTTCCAGTTGCGGGCCCACAGCCCATGCACCACCTGGGTGCCAGTTTCGAAACCGAACCAATTCACGCCGCGGAGTTGGACGGGGGCCCCGTTATCGTCCACAACGCTTCCGGCGTCGATGGCATAACTCCAGGAAAATTGGCTGGCGGCCAACAGAGTGCTTCCCAGGACAAATGTTTTCAAGAAATTTTTCGTTGCCATGATCATCCCTTTTTTAGTGGTCATCAAAATGCGGCACCGCAGCAATCGCTGCCTTGCCGCGCATATCGACGGATTGCCCGCCAAAACCAGCGCCCGCGCATTGTCATTTGACACAATGAATAAACAATGCAAAAAAATTGCAAGTGCGCTTTGCAAGCGTGAGCAAATGAACCTAAGCGCCTTTCCTTGTCCAGGCACCCCATGACACGGCCCTCCCCGGCTTACGACTCCACCCTTGTCTATCCGCGCGACCTGGTCGGCTACGGCCGCCATCCACCACAGGCGCAGTGGCCGGGCGGCGCGCGGATCGCGGTGCAGTTCGTCCTCAACTACGAGGAAGGCGGCGAGAACGCCACGCTGCACGGCGACGCCGGGTCGGAGCAGTTCCTCTCCGAGATGTTCAACCCGCCGGCCTTCCCCGATCGGCACATGAGCATGGAGGGCATCTACGAGTACGGATCGCGCGTCGGCGTCTGGCGCATCCTGCGGGCCTTCGAGGAGCGCGGGCTGCCGCTCACCGTGTTCGGCGTCGGCATGGCCCTGCAGCGCCATCCGGACCTGACCCGCGCCTTCGTGGAACTGGGCCACGAGATCGCCTGCCACGGCTGGCGCTGGATCCACTACCAGGGCGTGGACGAAGAGACGGAGCGCGCCCACATGCGCCTGGCCCTCGACACCATCGCGCGGATGACCGGCGTGCGGCCCGAGGGCTGGTACACCGGCCGCGACAGCCCCCGCACCCGCCGCCTGGTGGCCGACGACGGCGGCCTGGCCTACGACAGCGACTACTACGGCGACGACCTGCCCTTCTGGATGAAGGTGCGGCGCACCGACGGCACGGTGGTGCCGCGCCTGGTGGTGCCCTATACGCTCGACACCAACGACATGCGCTTCTCACTACCCCAGGGCTTCGCCCACGGCGAGGACTTCTTCACCTACCTGCGCGACAGCTTCGACGCGCTGTACGCCGAAGGCGCCGAAACGCCCCGGATGCTCAGCATCGGCATGCACTGCCGGCTGCTCGGCCGGCCGGGACGCATCGGCGCGCTGCACAAATTCCTGGACCACATCCAGAAGCACGACCGCGTCTGGATCTGTCGCCGCATCGACATCGCCCGCCACTGGCAGGCGGTGCACCCCTGCACGGAAGGCACCTGATATGCCAGTCACCCTGGACCAACTCAATGCCGCGTCGCCCGCCGAGGCGGCGGTGCTGCTCGACGGCCTGTACGAGCACTCGCCCTGGATCGTCCTGCAGACCGTCGCCGCCGCCGCGCCGTTCCGCTCGGTGGCGCATTTCAAGCATGCGCTGGCGGCCACCGTGTCGGCCGCGCCGACGGAGGCGCAGCTGGCGCTGATCCGCGCCCACCCCGAGTTGGCCGGCAAGGCGATGGTGGCGCAGTCGCTCACCGCCGAATCGACGCACGAGCAGCGCGCCGCCGGGCTGACGCAGTGCACGCCCGAGGAGTTCGCCCGCATCCAGCAACTCAACGCCGACTACAACGCGCGCTTCGGCTTCCCGTTCATCCTGGCGGTGCGCGGGCCGCGCGGCACCGGGCTGGGCAAGGCGCAGATCATCGCCACCTTCGCCCGCCGGCTGCGCCACCACCCCGACGCCGAGCGCGACGAGGCGCTGCGCAACGTCCACCGCATCGCCGAGATCCGGCTCGCCGACAAGTTCGGCACCGCGCCCACGCTGGGCGACGCGGTGTGGGACTGGCAGGAGGCGCTGGCCGCGTTCAGCGATCCGGGCTTCGCCGAGCAGGGCCAGCTCACCGTGCTCTACCTCACCGAGGCGCACCGGGCCAGCGCCCGCCGCATCGCCGAATGGATGCGCGAGAGCGGCTGCGACAGCGTGGCCATCGACGCGGTCGGCAACGTCGTCGGCCGCTACGAGGCCGGCGCCGGCCCGACGGCCCCCACCCTGATGACCGGATCGCACTACGACACGGTGCGCAACGGCGGCAAGTACGACGGGCGGCTGGGCATCTTCGTGCCGCTGGCCTGCATCCGCGAACTGCACCGCCAGGGCCGGCGCCTGCCCTTCGCGATCGAGCTGGTGGGCTTCGCCGAGGAGGAAGGCCAGCGCTACAAGGCGACCTTCCTCGGCTCGGGCGCCCTCACCGGCGACTTCCAACCCGAGTGGCTCGACCAGCAGGATGCCGACGGCGTCACGATGCGCGCCGCGATGCAGCAGGCGGGCCTGCCCGCCACGCTGGAGGCCATCGCCGCGCTGCGGCGCGACGCGGCGCGCTACCTGGGCTTCGTCGAGGTGCATATCGAGCAGGGGCCGGTGCTGGCGGAACTCAACCTGCCGCTGGGCATCGTCACCTCGATCAACGGCAGCGTGCGCTGCGTCTGCGAGGTCATCGGCACCGCCAGCCACGCCGGCACGACCCCGATGGACCGCCGGCGCGACGCCGCCGCGGCGGTGGCCGAGCTGGCCGTCTACCTGGAGCAGCGCGCCTCGCTCGACGGCGATTCGGTCGGCACCATCGGCATCCTGGAGGTGCCGGGCGGCTCGCTCAACGTGGTGCCCGGCCGCTGCCGCTTCACCCTCGACATGCGCGCCCCCGACGACCCGCAGCGCGACGCCCTGGCCGCCGACGTGCAGGCGATGCTGGCCGCGATCTGCGCCCGCCGCGGGGTGCACTTCACCTTGGAAGAGACCGAGCGCGCCGCCGCCGCACCGAGCGCGCCCGAGTGGCAGGCCCGCTGGGAGGCGGCGGTCGAGTCGCTGGGCGTGCCGCTGCACCGCATGCCCAGCGGCGCCGGCCACGACGCGATGAAGCTGCACCGCATCCTGCCGCAGGCGATGCTCTTCGTGCGCGGCGAGAACGGCGGCATCAGCCACAACCCGCTGGAGAGCAGCAGCAGCGAGGACATGGACCTGGCGGTGCGCGCTTTCCAGCGGCTGCTCGACCGACTGGAGACCGACACCGCCGCCGCCGTCGCGACCTGATTCGCAACGCTTTGCTATAGTATTGATAGCTATAGGTCGGCGCCATTCGTCGGCTGCAGGCACTTTTTATTCCTAAATCAGCCACTGCGCGCCGCAGCGGCTTGCGCCATGACCGACTCCGCCCACGCCACCGACTACGACCGCCTCGACGCCTGGATCGACGCCCACTTCGACGAAGAAGTGCGCTTCCTGCAGGAACTGGTGCGGGTGCCCACCGACACGCCGCCCGGCCACAACGCGCCGCATGCCGAGCGCACCGCCACGCTGCTGAAGGCCTTCGGCTTCGAGGCCGAGCGCCATCCGGTGCCGCAGGCCGAGGTGCGGGCCTGCGGCATGGAATCGATCACCAACCTGGTCGTGCGCCGCCGGTACGCGGACGGCGGCCGCACCATCGCGCTCAACGCCCACGGCGACGTGGTGCCGCCCGGCGACGGCTGGTCGCACGATCCCTACGGCGCCGAGATCGACGGCGGCGCCGTCTACGGCCGGGCCACCGCGGTGAGCAAGGGCGATTTCGCGAGCTTCAGCTTCGCGGTGCGGGCGCTGGAATCGCTGGGCGCGCCGCTCAAGGGCGGGGTGGAGCTGCACTTCACCTACGACGAGGAGTTCGGCGGCGAACTCGGCCCCGGCTGGCTGCTGAAGCAGGGCCTGACGAAGCCCGACCTGCTGATCGCCGCCGGCTTCTCCTACGAGGTGGTGACCGCCCACAACGGATGCCTGCAGATGGAGGTGACGGTGCACGGCAAGATGGCCCACGCCGCCATCCCCGCGAGCGGCGTGGACGCGCTGCAGGGTGCGGTCGCCATCCTGAATGCGCTCTATGCGCAGAACGCGGCCTACCGCCAGATGCGTTCGCAGGTCGAGGGCATCACCCACCCCTACCTCAACGTCGGCCGGATCGAGGGCGGCACCAACACCAACGTCGTGCCCGGCAAGGTGGTCTTCAAGCTCGACCGCCGGATAATTCCCGAGGAGCACCCGGCCGAGGTCGAGGCGACGATCCGACGGCTGATCGCCGACGCGGCCGCCACGCGGCCGGGCATCACCGTCGACGTCCGCCGCCTGCTGCTGGCCAACGCCATGCGGCCGCTGCACGGCAACGCGCCGCTGGTGGAGGCCATCCAGAAGCACGGCCAGGCCCTCTTCGGCCAGCCGATCCCGGCGAGGGGCACCCCGCTCTACACCGACGTGCGGCTGTACGCCGAGGCCGGCATCCCCGGGGTGATCTACGGCGCCGGCCCGCGCACCGTGCTCGAATCGCACGCCAAGCGCAACGACGAGCGACTGCATCTCGACGACCTGCGCCGGGCGACCAAGGTGATCGCACGCGCCCTGCGCGACCTGCTGGCCTGAGCGGCGCATCGGCAGCGGCGGCAGCAAGACCCCACCCATGTTCCGCTTCAAGATCTCGATGGCCCTCGGCTTGCTGGTCGCGCTGGTGTGCGTGCAGGCCGCCTTCGTCTACATGGGATCGGTGCGGGTCTACGACTATGCGCAGCACAGCCGGCTGGCGAGCGACATCATGGCCGAGCTGGTGGATCTGTCGGCCAACAAGCAGCGGCTGCGGGTCTGGGCCTTGCAACGCCTCATGAATGCGGCCGAAGCGTCGCCCGAGACCCGCATAGCGCTGCTGGCCCAGATGCGTGCCAGCGCCACCACCCTGCAGGACCTGGCGCGCCGCGACCAGGAACTGCTGGAGAAGCTCTCGGGCCAGTCCATGGTGGAGCCGCCCGCGGACGGCCAGCGGCTGGTGGCCATCGCCGACCTGCTCGACGACGACATCGTGGCGATGCAGCACCGGCTGCTGGAGCTGGCGCCGCTGACCACCGGCTCCGACTTCGGCGCGGTGTGGCAGGAGCTGGACGGTGTGTTCAACCCGGCCCGCGTCCGCAATCTGCGCGACCTGGTCGACAGCGCGATCAAGCGGCAGCGCCAGGTGGTGCCGGCCGCCCGGGCCGTGACCGCCAGCATGCTCGACGCCTTGCGGATGCAGGCGATCGGCATGGCGGCTGTCACCCTGCTCGCCTCCATCGTGATGGCGCGCTGGCTGGGCAGCCACCTGCAGCAACCGCTGGCCCGTTTGATGACCGGCATCCGGCAACTGCAGGCCGGCCAGCTCGACCACCGGGTGCGGATCGAATCCGAGGACGAGTTCGCCAAGGTGGCCGAGCAGTTCAACGCCATGACCGACGAGCTGCAGCAGCACCGCACCCGCGCCGACGCCACCCGACAGCAGCTCGAGGCCGCGGTGCAGGACCGCACCGCCGAACTGCGCCAGGCCCACGAGACGCTGCAGCGCATCGACGAGCGCCGGCGCCAGCTCTTCGCCGACCTGAGCCACGACCTGCGCACCCCCGCCACCGCGATCCGCGGCGAGGCCGAGATCGCCCTGCGCGGCGCCGACCGGCCGGTCGCCGAATACCGGCAGACGCTGTCGCGCATCGTCGACGGCGTGGGCCAGCTCTCGGACGTGGTCGACGATCTGATGCTGGTCGCCCGTGCCGATGCCGACCAGCTGATCCTGCGGCCGGCCCCCGTGGAGTTGCTGCCCCTGGTGCAAGAGGCAGTCGAGCAGGCCGGCGTGCTGGGAGCGGCACGCAGAGTACGCGTCTGCCTGGAGTTCCCCGAGAACGCGATGTCTGCCTCCATCAGGCTGCATGCGGACGAGGACCGCCTGCGCCGCGCTTTGATGGTGGTCCTGGACAACGCGGAACGGTATTCGCACGAGGGCGGTACCGTACGCGTGCGGTGCTCGCGCGACGGCGACAGAGCCCGCGTCACGGTGCAGGACGAGGGCATCGGGATCGACACCGACGAAATGCCCCTCGTCTTCGAACGCTTCGTGCGGGGGCGGCGTGCCCGGCTCCACCGCGCCGACGGCAGCGGCATCGGCCTGTCGATCGCGAACGCGATCGTGACAGGCCACGGTGGCACCATCTCCATCGCCAGCCAGCGGGATGCCGGAACTGCCGTGCACATCGTGCTGCCGCTGGCTGGCGCGGCCACGGTGCCTTCGGCATCCGACGCCGATGCCTAGAGCGTGTCATGCATCACACGCTCCGAGGCCACATCACGGGCGATCGCAAAATCATTTCCGCAGGCAGAAACCGTGCAGCGCATGAAAGTGGAACCATGAGCATCCTGGTGGTCGAGGACGATATCCGCGTAGCCGATTTCCTGTTGCGCGGCTTGCAGGCCGAAGGCTACCGCGTGCAACTGGCCCGCAGTGGCCCCGAGGGGCTGGAGGCCGCGCGCACCGGCAATCTTCAGTTGCTGATCCTCGACCTGATGCTGCCCGGCATCGGGGGCCTGGAGCTGTGCCGGACGCTTCGCGCGGAGGGCCATCAGGTGCCGATCCTGATGCTCACCGCCATGGGCAACCTGGAGGACAAGGTGCATGGCCTGCGACTGGGCGCGGACGACTACCTGACCAAACCTTTCGCCTTCGATGAACTGCTGGCACGCATGGAGGCGCTGCTGCGCCGCAGCCGCAGCCGCACCCAGCCACCACGGCCCGCGGCGCTTCGGGTGGCCGACCTGGTGTTCGACCGGGAGCGGATGCAGGCGAGCCGTGCCGGGCAGCCGCTGGCGCTCACGCCGAAAGAACTCGCTTTCCTGGAGGTGTTGATGGCCGCGCCCGGCCGGGTGCACAGCCGCGAGCGGATCCTGTCGCGCGTCTGGGGCTCTAGCGAGGATCCGCTCACCAATGTGGTGGACGTCTACGTACGGCGCCTGCGCGCCAAGGTGGACGAAGGCCACGCCCTCCGGCTGATCAAGACAGTGCGAGGCTACGGGTACAGGCTCGACGATACCGCCCATTAGAGCGTACGGCGGCGGCGATGCAGTTAAGCTCGAACCCCCGAAACCCGGGGCACCGAATCCAGGAACCCTCCTCCAATGTCCCAGACCCTCTCCCCCGCCGAACAAGCCCTGCGCGACGCCGCGCGCGAGTACCACCGCACCCCCGTCCGCGGCAAGATCTCGGTCACGCCTTTGAAGCCCCTGTCCAACCAGCGCGACCTCTCGCTGGCGTATTCGCCCGGCGTCGCCTATCCCTGCCTCGACATACAGGCCGACCCGTCGCTGGCCTACGACTACACATCGCGCGGCAACCTGGTCGGCGTGATCACCAACGGCACCGCGGTGCTGGGCCTGGGCGACATCGGCCCGCTGGCCGGCAAGCCGGTGATGGAGGGCAAGGGCTGCCTGTTCAAGAAGTTCGCGGGCGTCGACGTGTTCGACATCGAACTGGCCGAGCGCGACCCCGACAAGCTGGTCGAGATCATCGCCGCGCTGGAGCCGACGCTCGGCGGCATCAACCTCGAGGACATCAAGGCGCCCGAGTGCTTCTACATCGAGAAGCAGCTGAGCGAGCGGCTCAACATCCCGGTCTTCCACGACGACCAGCACGGCACCGCGATCATCTCGTCGGCCGCGCTGCTCAACGGCCTGGAGCTGGTGGGCAAGCGGATCGGCGAGGTGAAGGTGGCGGTATCGGGCGCCGGCGCCGCGGCCATCGCCTGCCTGGACGTGATGGTCGGCCTGGGCGTCAAGCGCGAGAACATCTTCGTGGTCGACTCCAAGGGCGTGATCCACGACGGCCGCACGAACCTCGACATCTCGAAGCAGCGCTACGCCCAGAAGACCGATGCCCGCACCCTCGCCGACGTGGTGAACGGCGCCGACGTGTTCCTCGGCTGCTCGGCCCCCGGCGTGCTGACCGCCGAGATGGTCAAGACCATGGCCGACAAGCCGATCATCCTGGCGCTGGCCAACCCCGAGCCCGAGATCCGGCCCGAGCTGGCCAAGGCGGTGCGGCCCGACTGCATCATCGCCACCGGCCGGTCGGACTATCCGAACCAGGTCAACAACGTCCTGTGCTTCCCCTACATCTTCCGCGGCGCGCTCGATTGCGGCGCCACCAAGATCACCGAGGCGATGAAGCTCGCCTGCGTGCGCGAGATCGCCGACCTGGCCAAGGCCGAGACCAGCGACGAGGTGGCCGCCGCCTACCCGGGCCAGGAGCTGGTCTTCGGCCCCGACTACCTGATCCCTACGCCGTTCGACGCGCGCCTGATCCTCAAGATCGCGCCCGCCGTCGCCCGGGCCGCGCAGGCGTCGGGCGTGGCTACCCGGCCGATCGAGGACTTCGACGCCTACCGCGAGAACCTGACCCGCTTCGTCTACCAGACCGGCATGTTCATGCGGCCGGTATTCGCCGCCGCCAAAGTGGCGCCGCAGCGCGTGGCCTATGCCGAGGGCGAGGACGAGCGCGTGCTGCGCGCGGTACAGGTCGTGATCGACGAGCAGCTGGCCCGGCCGATCCTGATCGGCCGCCCCGCGGTGATCGAGGCGCGGGTGCTGAAGGCCGGCCTGCGGATCAGGCTGGGCCACAACGCCGAATGCGTCGATCCCGAGGACGACCCGCGTTTCCGCCAGTACTGGGAGGCCTACCACGGCGCGATGGGCCGCAACGGCATCACGCCCGAGGCCGCCAAGGCAGCCGTGCGCCGCAGCAACACCCTGATCGCCGCGCTGATGGTCCAGCTGGGCGACGCCGACGCGATGCTTTGCGGGCTGGTCGGCCGCTACGACCACCACCTGCAGCATGTGCAGGACGTGATCGGCCTGAAGGAGGGCGCGCACGAGTTCGCAGCCCTCAACGCGCTGATGCTGCCCGAGCACACGCTCTTCATCGCCGACACCTACATCAACGACGCGCCCGACGCCGAGCAGCTGGCCCGCATCGCGCTGGCCGCGGCCGAAGAGGTGCGGCGCTTCGGCCTGCCGCCGAAGGTGGCCTTCCTGTCGCATTCCAATTACGGCACCTCGACCCGGCCGTCGGCGCTCAAGATGCGGGCCGCGCACGAGCGCTTCCGGGCGTTGGCGCCGCACATCGAATCCGACGGCGAGCTGCACGGCGATGCGGCCCTGTCGGAGACCGTGCGGGGCAACGCGGGCCTGGCCGACAGCGCGCTGACCGGCTCGGCCAACGTGCTGGTCTGCCCCAATCTGGATGCGGCCAACATCCTGTTCAACGTGCTCAAGACCACCAGCGGCCAGGGCATGACGATCGGCCCGATCCTGCTGGGCGCCGCCGCGTCGGTGCACATCCTCACGCCGTCGTCCACCGTGCGCCGCATCGTCAACATGACGGCGCTGGCCGGGGCGAAGGCGCTGACGGGTTCTGCGCAGACCTGATCCCGCGCGGTCCATGGTCGGGAATGGCGGGGCGCGCAGCCCGTGCCGTTCCCTTCACCGACCGCCAACCGCCCGATCCATGCCGAACGACCCCACCCCCGCGCAGGACGACGCCGCCAGTTCCCCCGATCCCCTGACCGACGGCGCACCCTGGATGCTGTGGGGGCCCTACCTGGCCGAGCGCCAGTGGGGCACGGTACGCGAAGACGCCAGCGAGAACGGCGAGGCCTGGGAAGCGCTCACCCACGACATGGCCCGCAGCGTGGCCTACCGCTGGGGCGAGGACGGCATCGGCGGCATCAGCGACGAGCATCAGCGCCTGTGCCTGTCGCTGGCGCTCTGGAACGGGCAGGACCCGATCCTGAAGGAGCGGCTCTTCGGCCTGTCGAACGCCGAAGGCAACCACGGCGAGGATGTGAAGGAGCAGTACTGGTACCTGGACAACCTGCCCGACCACCGCTGGATGCGGATGGTCTACCGCTATCCGCAGACCGCTTTCCCCTACGCGCAACTGGTCGCCGAGAACGCGCGCCGCAGCCGGGCCGAGCCCGAGTACGAACTGGCCGACACCGGCATCTTCGACCAGGGCCGCTACTTCGACGTGGAAATCGAGTGTGCCAAGGCCGGCGAGCACGACCTGCTGCTGCGCTACACCGCCCACAACCGCGGCCCGGACGACGCGCCGCTGCACCTGCTGCCCACGCTCTGGTTCCGCGCCGACCCCGCTGCCAACGGCGATATGCCGGCGGGCCTGTCGGCCGGACCCGATGGCGGCCTGATCGCACAGCACCCGACCCTGGGCCGCTACACCTGCCATGTGCAGAGCGACGGCGGGGCGCCGCAGTGGCTCTTCACCGACAACGCCACGAACGCCGCGCGTGCCGAGTCGCTCGGTGCCCGGTCCTGGCCCACGCCGCCCGGCACCCGCGGATGCTTCAAGGACGCGTTCCACGACCGGGTGGTGCACGGCGATGCGGCCGCCGTATCGGCCGAGCCGCGCGGCAGCAAGGCCTGCGCCTGGTGCTCGCTGCAGGTACCCGCGGGCGGCAGCGTGTCGGTGCGGCTGCGACTCTCCCGTGAGCCGGCCGCGCAGCCCTTCGCGGATTTCGACCGCGTGATGGCCGTTGCGCACGCAGGGGCGGATGTCTTCTACGCGCGTCGCCAGGACCCGGCCCACACCGCCGAACAACGCGCGCTTCAACGCCAGGCCTGGGCCGGACTGCTGTGGAGCAAGCAGTTCTACGTCTACGACGTCTCACACTGGCTCGACGGGGAACCGGGATGCTCCTCCCTGCCGGTCTCCCGCAAGAAAGGCCGCAACGCCGGCTGGCGCCACATGCGGGCGCACGACATCGTGCTGATGCCCGACAAGTGGGAGTACCCCTGGTTCGCATCGTGGGACCTGGCCTTTCATGCCATCGCGGTGGCGCCGGTCGATCCGGCGCTGGCCAAGCGCCAGCTCACGCTGCTGCTGCACGACCGCTACATGCACCCCAACGGCCAGATCCCGGCCTACGAATGGAATTTCGGCGCGGCCAATCCACCGGTGCAGGCGCTGGCGGCCTGGAAGGTCTACCAGACCGATGCCGCCATCACCGGCACGCCCGACACCGCCTTCCTGCGCCACGTGCTGCACCGGCTGATGCTCAACTTCACCTGGTGGGTCAACCGGCAGGACAGCAGCGGCAACAACATCTTCCAGGGCGGCTTCCTGGGCCTGGACAACGTGGGCGTCTTCGACCGCAGCCAGCCGCTGCCGGGCGGCGGCGTGCTGGAGCAGGCCGACGGCACCAGCTGGATGGCGATGTACGCGCTCAACCTGATGCGCATCGCGATGGAGCTGGCCCTGGACGACCCGGTCTACGAAGACCTGGCGATCAAGTTCGGCGAGCATTTCTTCTACATCGCCGGCGCCATGGCCAACATGGGCGGCGTGGAGGGCGCCGGCCTCTGGGACGAGGAAGACGGCTTCTACTACGACCAGGTCAAAATGCCCGACGGCGCCAGCAGCCGGCTGCGCCTGCGCACCGTGGCGGGCCTCGTCCCCTTCCTGGCGGTAGAGGTGCTCGACGCCGCCCGCGTCCGCGAGCTGGGGCGGCTGCGCCACCACCTGCAGGCATTCCTGCAGAGACGGCCCGACCTGGCGGCGCTGGTCAGCCACTGGCAGGAGCCGCATGCGCACGGCGCGAACGGCCAGGAGAACAGCCACGAGAGCCTGCACCTGTTCAGCCTGCTACGCGGCCACCGCATGAAGCGGGTGCTGCGCCGGGTACTCGACGAGAAGGAATTCCTGTCGCCGCACGGCATCCGTTCGGTGTCGAAGGTCTACGGCGATCGGGCCTTCGACTACGCGCTGGGCGACACCCACTACGGCCTGCACTACACCCCGGCCGAAAGCGACAACGACATGTTCGGCGGCAACAGCAACTGGCGCGGGCCGGTGTGGATTCCGCTCAACTACCTGATCGTCGAATCGCTGCGACGCTTCCATTCCTACTACGGCGACGACTTTCGGGTCGAGTGCCCCACCGGCTCGGGCCGGATGATGTCGATTCGCGGCGTCGCCGATTTCCTGCAGGCGCGGCTGCTGTCGCTCTACCTGCCCGGCCCCGGCGGCCAGCGCACCGGCTGCGGCGCGCCCGGCGAGCAGCAGGCCACCGACGGCATGCTGCTGTTCCACGAATATTTCCACGGCGACACCGGCCGCGGCCTGGGCGCCAGCCACCAGACCGGCTGGACCGCGCTGCTCGCGGTGCTGCTATAGCGGCACCTGCTTCTTCCACATCGCCCACCCAAGGACCTCCATGTCACGCCTCACCGGAAAAAAAGCCCTCGTCACCGGTAGCACCCAAGGCATCGGCGCGGCCTGCGCCCTGCGACTTGCGCAGGACGGCGCGGATGTCGTGCTGAACGGCCGCGACCCGAAGAAGCCGCCGCAGGATCTGATCGCGCAGATCGAGGCGCTGGGCCGCAAAGCGGTCTACCTGGCCGCCGACGTCGGCGATGCGAAAGGCGCTTCCGACCTGGTCGACCGCGCGGTCGAGGCCCTGGGCGGGCTCGACCTGCTGGTGAACAACGCCGGCCTGGAAAAGCGTGCCGATTTCTGGGACGTGACCGAGGAAGACTACGACCTGGTGATGAACGTCAACCTGAAGGGCGTTTTCTTCGCAGCCCAGGCCTTCGTACGCCACCGCCGCGCGGTGCGGCAGCCCGGCGCCATCGTCAACATGAGTTCGGTACACGAGGAGATCGCGTTTCCGCATTTCGCGTCCTACTGCGCCAGCAAGGGCGCGCTGCGGATGCTGACCCGCAACCTGGCGACCGAGCTGGCGCCGCTGGGCATCCGGATCAACAACGTCGCACCCGGCGCGATCGCCACGCCGATCAACACCGCGCTGCTGCAGAACCCCGCGCAGCGCGAGGCGCTCGAAGCGCAAATTCCGCTGGGCCGGATGGGCACGCCGGAGGACGTCGCCGGGCTGGTGGCGTTCCTGGCGAGCGAGGACGCGGGCTACATCACCGGCAGCACCCACTTCGTCGACGGCGGGCTGACCTACCACTACACCGAGCAGTAGGTGAAGGCACGCGTCGCGACGCCCTGCAGGCACAACGCAGCCGCGCGCATCCTCGCGGAGCGTGGCGAAGCGGCCGGCGTGTGCAGGGGCGGGCACCCTCGCGGTGCATCGGCGCACCACGACGATCTTTGAGCCGGTGCAGGCCCGGTTGACGCAGGCACTGTTTTTGCTCCGTGTAGATATCAGTAACTTTCTACACGGAAGCCTTACCCATGACCAAGCGCGCGTTCCTCCGCTCCACCTTCCAGATGGCCGCCGTGGCGGCCGCGATGGCGCTCGGCACCGTTCAGGCCCAGGCCCAGACGCCGACGCCGGTCAAGTTCCAGCTGGACTGGCGTTTCGAAGGCCCGGCCGCCCTGTTCCTGGTGCCGGTCGCCAAGGGCCACTTCAAACAGGCGGGCCTGGACGTGACGGTGGATGCGGGCAACGGCTCGGGCGGCACGGTCACGCGGGTCGCCTCGGGCAGCTACGACATCGGCTTCGCCGACCTGGCCTCGCTGATGGAGTTTCATGCCAACAACCCCGAGGCGCCGAACAAGCCGGTCGCGGTCATGATGGTCTACAACAACACGCCGGCCTCGGTGATGGCGCTGAAGAAGTCGGGCATCGCCAAACCGGCCGACCTGGCCGGCAAGAAGCTCGGTGCCCCGGTGTTCGACGCCGGCCGCCGCGCGTTCCCGATCTTCGCCAAGGCCAACAACGTCGGCTCCGTGCAGTGGACCGCGATGGACCCGCCACTGCGCGAGACGATGCTGGTGCGCGGCGACGTGGACGCGATCACCGGCTTCACCTTCACCTCGCTGCTGAACCTGGAAGCCCGCGGCGTGAAGGCCGCCGACGTGGTGGTGTTGCCCTATCCCGACTACGGCGTGAAGCTCTACGGCAACGTCATCATCGTCTCTCCCAAGTTCCTGAAGGAAAAGCCCGAGGCGGTGAAGGCTTTCCTCGCGGCTTTCGCCAAGGGCGCGAAGGAAGTGCTGGCCAACCCGGCCGCCGCGGTCGAGACCGTCAAGGCCCGCGACGGCATCGTCAACAGCGAGCTGGAAACCCGCCGCCTGAAGCTGGCGATCGACACCGTCATCGACAGCCCCGATGCGCGCGCCGAAGGCTTCGGCCAAGTCAACGCCGGCCGTCTGGCGCTGATGGCGTCCCAGGTCTCCGACGCCTTCGCCACCAAGACCCGCGTCAACCCCGAAGCGGTCTGGAACGGCGGCTTCCTGCCGCCGGCCGTTCAGCTCGACGTGCTGCCGCGCAAGTGACCGGCCAGGCACCGGGCGGTGGAACGTCCTCCCACCCGGCGCTATCGTTTTAATAGCTAGTAGTCGGCGCGGAATGCCGGCTGCAACCTCATTTCATTCATAAACGCATGCCCACCGCCGCCGAACCGCACTTCGTCTATTTCCGAGACGTCTGGCTCGCCTACAACGAGGAATTGCTGCGCGCCAACCATTTCGCGGTCGAGGCGATCGACCTGCAGGTGCGCCGCGGCGAGTTCATCGCGATCGTGGGGCCGTCCGGCTGCGGCAAGTCGACCTTCATGAAGCTCACCACCGGGCTGCGCATGCCGTCGATGGGCAAGATCCTGATCGACGGCCAGCCGGTGACCGGGCCGCTGAAGATCTCGGGCATGGCCTTCCAGGCGCCGTCGCTGCTGCCGTGGCGCACCACGGTCGACAACGTGCTGCTGCCGCTCGAGATCGTCGAGCCGTTCCGCTCCAGCTTCAAGCAGCGGAAAGCGGAGTACGTCGAGCGCGCCCGCGCGCTGCTGCGGAAAGTGGGCCTGGGTGGCTACGAGGACAAGTTCCCGTGGCAGCTGTCGGGCGGCATGCAGCAGCGCGCCAGCATCTGCCGCGCCCTGATCCACGAACCGAAGATGCTGCTGCTCGACGAGCCCTTCGGCGCGCTCGACGCCTTCACCCGCGAGGAGCTGTGGTGCATCCTGCGCGACCTGCAGGCCGAGCAGGGCTTCAACGTCATCCTGGTCACCCACGACCTGCGCGAGAGCGTGTTCCTGGCCGACACGGTCTACGTCATGAGCAAGAGCCCGGGCCGCTTCGTCGTCAAGCGCGAGATCGACTTTCTCCGCCCGCGCCCGCTGGAGCTGACCTACACCAAGGAATTCACCGACATCGTGCTGGAGCTGCGCAGCCACATCGGCGCGATCCGCTCGCCGGTGCTGCACAACACCGCCGCACCCGCCACCGCCCTGCCGCAATAACGAAGACCGAAACGCCCCATGCGCAACAAGAACCTGGAACGCTGGTCCCCCTGGATCCTGCTGGTGATCACCATCGCGCTCTGGCAGATCGTCTGCAGCGCCTTCGACATCTCGGAATTCATCTTTCCGAGCCCGCTGCGCATCTGGACGCAGTTCATGGAATACAAGGCGATCATCGCCGGCCACGCCTGGCGCACCTTCTGGGTGACGATGGTGGGCTTCGGCATCGCGATCGTGGTGGGCGTGCTGCTGGGCTTCGTGATCGGCAGCTCCCGCCTGGCCTATGCCGCGATGTACCCGCTGATGACCGCCTTCAACGCCCTGCCGAAGGCCGCCTTCGTGCCGATCCTGGTGGTGTGGTTCGGCATCGGCGTGGGGCCTGCGATCCTCACCGCGTTCCTGATCAGCTTCTTCCCGATCATGGTCAACATCGCCACCGGCCTGGCCACGCTGGAGCCCGAGCTGGAAGACGTGCTGCGCGTCCTGGGCGCCAAGCGCTGGGACGTGCTGGTCAAGGTGGGCCTGCCGCGGTCGATGCCCTACTTCTACGGCTCGCTGAAGGTGGCGATCACGCTGGCCTTCGTCGGCACCACCGTCTCGGAAATGACCGCCGCCAACGAGGGCATCGGCTACCTGCTCATCTCCGCCGGCTCCAGCATGCAGATGGGCCTGGCCTTCGCCGGCCTGCTGGTGGTGGGCGCGATGGCGATGGCGATGTACGAGCTGTTCAGCGTCATCGAGAAGCGCACCACCGGCTGGGCGCACCGCGGATCGAATGCCTGACCGCGGCGGACCCACCGGCGCGCCGATGACTCCCGCCCAGGCCGTCGTCGCCCTGCGCCGCGCCAACGCGGTGGCAGAACGTGCGATGGCGATGGGCCGGCACCCCTTCGGCGCGCTGCTGGTCGCACCCGACGGCGAGACGGTGCTGGCCGAGCAAGGCAACATCGACACGGTCAACCATGCCGAATCGACGCTGGCCCGCACGGCCGCATCGACCTACCCCGGTGCCTACCTGGCGCGGTGCACCCTGGTCACCACCTTCGAGCCCTGCGCGATGTGCGCCGGTACCGTCTACTGGGCCGGCATCGGCCACCTGGTCTACGGCGCGGAAGAGACCGCGCTGCTGGCGCTGACGGCCGACCATCCCGAGAATCAGACCCTGGCGCTGCCCTGCCGCGAGGTCTTCGCCCGCGGCCAGCGCCCGGTGCGGGTCACCGGCCCGGTACCGGAAGTCGCCGACGAGATGGTGGCCCTGCACCGCGGTTTCTGGGACTGGCCGCACGGCTGAGAGCCGAAACGCCGTGGGCGCTGCAGTGCCGGCACCACGGGTTCCCGAGCCGTCTTTGCCATGCCAGACTTGCGGCATGCGTGCACTCATCGCCCTGGCCCTGGTTTCGTCCTCGCTGTTGCTGGCGGCCTGCGGCAGCGGCCCACCCACCAGAGCTGCGCGCCCCCCGGTCTACCGCGAACTCACACCCCAGGAATGGAGCAACATCGCGATCCACGCCCTGGGCCTGGTCGGCACGCCCTACCGCTACGGCGGCGACACGCCGCAGGGCGGCTTCGACTGCAGCGGCCTGATCGGCTACGTGTACCGCAGCCAGGCCGGCGTGGCGCCGCCCCGCACCGTGGCACAGCTCGACGGCTTCGGCGAACCGGTCGACGCGTGGTCTGTCCGCACCGGGGACCTGGTGATCTTCGGCAGCGGCCGGCCGAACCATGCCGGCATCTACGTGGGAGAAGGCCGCTTCGTGCATGCGCCGTCGAGCGGCGGAGAAGTACGGCTGGATCGTTTGGACAGCCGCTACTGGTCGCGGCAGGCGGTAGCGTTTAGGCGACCTTGATTCGGCGAGCAGACTTCGTTTGCCTCAGCGTCGTCCAGCGTAGTAGTCTGTATCGCATGCGATGGGCCTTGCGACACTCCACAACGGCTTCGCAACCGCCACCTCCCGCTAGTTGGTGGCCGCCGCCTGATACAGGGTACGGATCGCTGCCGTCCACTGCGGGCCGAACGACGTATGGGTGAACTTCTTGTAGGCAAATGATGTCATGCCCACCTGGACGTCTTTCACGGGATCCTCGTCCGCCGAAAACCAAGGTGAGCCGCTGACGCCAGAGCGCGCGTTCCACTCCAGGCCTTCAATGGCATAGTCCTTATTCATCCACGGGTTCGGCTCGGCGGAGCTGATCACGCGCACAGGCGCGTTCGCATTGGCACCGGGGTCGGTGTTGTAACCGGTTGCCAGATATTCGTTGTCGTCCTCCTGACCGGCAAAGAGGACGCCAGATGCCCCGACAGTATTCGACAGCGTGGCGCCGGAATGCTTCATCGCCACGGGAGCCTCCACCTGGAAGAACGCAGTATCGTAGTCGACGGCTCGGCCTACGACCCAATCATTATGGGCCGTGATGGTCGTCGCGGCCCACACACCGTAGGGGGCGCCGCCGTTGTAGGATGGCACGAAAACCAAGTCCGATACGAACTCCCCTTTTAGGGCAGAGACGCATCGCCCGGAAGTGGCTACGACGTTCCCGGAGTCGGAGACGACCGCGTTGCCAGTACAGCGCTGGTCTATGCCGTTTGCCCGAAAGAAGACTACGCCGAGGTGGTCTGCGACGGAGAATCCGGGAACCGGCACAGACGGATCCGTCTTCTGCGTTCCTACCGCTCCTTCCACCACCTTCAACCCTGCGCCCAAGTTTTCATCACGGACCAAGGCCGAATTCTCCGATCCTGGCGGGTCGCCGTCGACCGGGTTGGCATCCACGAAGGATGCGGAAACCGCAGCTTGCATCCGTGCGGGCGTCCAGTAGGAAGTACTCTCGTCTCGCTCAGCCAACGGCACTACGTGCTGCACGATGGCGCCAGCGGAGAGTTTGCTCGACTTGGTGCTTGCAGCCGCGCCGGTAATCGCCAGGATAATGATAATAGCGCAAGAGGTGCGCAGTAGCGTGGTTCGCTGAAAATGTGCCATGCGTTTTAATCCCTTTATTTTACCTGGAGCCGAATACTCCAGGTGAATAAATATAATTTAAATTGACTGCAAATACAACGAATTTTTTTGTTTCATCTGTATTATTGCGTGGATAACACCGACCGTGACCAGCCAGAAGCTCGGGCAGGACTGACTTGCCCCGTAAAACGTATTCCCTGCTAAATTTTTCAATTCAAGCACGGAGAATACGAATAACAAAGATGATGGGCGCGCACTATACGCTCGAATTCAAGCAGGAGGCGGTGAGGCTGGTCAACGGTGGTCAGAGCATCGGCACATTGAGCGTCATAGGCCTGCGCCACGCGCCGCAACGATGCGGTCGATAAATTCTTCACTCCATGCACCGAGAAAGATTTGCTGACTGGCGATGCTCACACGGTCCTCTGGCTGGAGTTGCCGATACGTGCTGCTGGCGGAGGGCCTGGACATCTGCGGACCTTATCGGGTGGCAGGTGTTGCGCTTCAGGTTTGAATCCGCCGTGCACTGATGCAGCGTGCGCAAGTCGCTGGTGCTCCGCATGTAAAAGAGAGAGGGGCCTCAGTGATTCGCTGCGAATTCCTACCAGTCCAACCACTTCAAGTATCAGCACTTCACAGGTGGTTGCTGTTCACGGCAGGGCTCTTGACGCAGTTTGCCCAACATTTTTCGTACGACCAACAAAAAAGCACCTAGCGTCTCCGCTAAGTGCTTGTTTCATCTACCAAATCTGGTAGGCGCGATTGGAATCGAACCAACGACCCCCACCATGTCAAGGTGGTGCTCTAACCAACTGAGCTACGCGCCTGTGGCTTGTCTGCCAAGACCGCTATCATAGCATTAAAAATCAGCCTGTCGAACCGATCCGCATCGCGGCATTCGAGCCGAACCGTTGGGGGAGGTTGTGCCGACGCTTCACCGCCTGCGCGCAGACCGCACGCCGGGCACCGAACCGACGGCGCCCAGCACCTTGCTCAGGCGCCCCGAGTCGGCGATCTCGACGGTGAACGTCATCCACGCGGTGCCCTTGACCGACTGGGTCTGCACGCCGACGACGTTGGTCTTCTCCTTGGCGAACACCTCGGAGATATCGCGCAGCAACGCCTGCCGGTCCGCCGCCTCGATCATCACGTCGACCGGGTAGACGTCGGCCACCTCGCGCTTGGAGGCGCCCCACTCCACCTCGATCACCCGCTCGGGCGCGCGGGCCGACATCTCGCGGAAGTTGCTGCAGTCGCTGCGGTGCACGCTGACGCCGCGGCCGCGGGTGACGAAACCCAGGATCGGATCGGGCGGCGCCGGCTTGCAGCACTTGGCCAGCTGCGTCATCAGCGAATCGAGTCCCACCACCAGAACGCCGCCGCGCGGCGAGGTCTCGACGCTGTTGGCCGAGCGGCGCAGCACGTAGTCGTCGGGCTCCATCGCCGGGACTGGCGGGCGCAGCAGCGTCTCGATGTTGCGCAGCGAATACTCGTCCTTGCCGACGGCCTCGAACAGGTCGTCGGCCGCCTTGAAGCCGAGCTGTCCAGCCAGGTCTTCCAGGTTGACGCTGGTCTTGCCTCGGCGCTGCAACAGCTTCTCGACCGATTCGCGGCCCCGCGCCACCTGCTCGTGGGTGATCAGCGCGTTGAACCATGCGCGTACCTTGGCGCGCGCCCGATGGCTGGTGAGATAACCCAGCTCGGTATTTAGCCAGTCGCGCGACGGTCCGCCTTCTTTGGCGACGGTGATCTCCACCGTCTGGCCGTTCTGCAGCGGCGTGTCGAGCGTCACCATGACGCCATCGACCCGCGCCCCGCGACAGCGATGACCGACGCTGGTGTGCACGCTGTAGGCGAAATCGACCGGTGTGGCGCCCTGCGGCAGCTCGACCACGGCCGCATCGGGCGTGAGAACGTAGATGCGGTCCTCGAACAGGCCGCGGCCGCGGTGGTCGTCCGACAGATCGCGCTCCCAGGCCAGCAGCTGGCGCAGCACCGCGATCTTGGCATCGTACTCGCTGCTGGCCGACACGCCGGCATAGCCCTTCTGGCCGGCCTCCTTGTAAGCCCAGTGCGCGGCCACGCCGTGTTCGGCGTGGTCGTGCATCGACTGGGTGCGGATCTGGATTTCGACCGGCTTGCCGACCTCGTCGCGCACCACCGTGTGCAGCGACTGGTAGCCGTTGGGCTTGGGCCTGGCGATGTAGTCGTCGAACTCCTCGACGATCGGCGAGAAGCGCTCGTGCACCCAGCTCAGGGCCGCGTAGCAGTCCTTCACCGTGGGCACGACGACGCGCAGCGCACGGATGTCGAAGACCTGGTCGAAGCCGAGCGACTTGCCGCGCATCTTGCGCACGATGCTGTATATGTGCTTCGGCCGGCCCTGGACCGTCGCATCGATGCTGCGCTTGCGCAGCTCCGACTCCAGGCCGGCGCGCAGTTGCTCCATCGAGACTTCACGCTCGACGCGCTTCTCGTCCAGCAGCCGAGCGACGTCGCGGTAGGTGTCGGGCTCCAGAAATCGGAAGGCCAGGTCCTCCATTTCCCACTTGATCTGCCAAATGCCCAGGCGGTTGGCCAGCGGCGCGAAGACGTGCAGCGATTCGCGCGCGATGCTCGGCGCCATCGGCACCTTATGCGAAGCGCAGTAGCGCAGCGTCTCCAGCCGCGAGGCCAGCCGCAGCAGCACCACCCGCAGGTCGCGCGAGAACGCCAGCAGCATCTTGCGCACGTTCTCGGTCTGCACCGCCGGATCGTCGACCAGCTGCGCGGTCGAGTGGGCACCCCGCGCTTGCTTCTGGACGTGGATCAGACGGTTGGTCTCTACGGCGAGATCGGCGTACTGCTCGCCGAAGGCCCGGGCGATCGTCTCGCGCGGCCGGGCCAGGTGTTCGCAGGCGTGCACCAGGTAGTTGGCCGCGCGCATCGCCTCCGAGCCGCCGATGCCCCGCAGGATGGCCGACACGGCATCGGCATGCGCCAGGGTGTTCTGGCCGGATTCGAGCAGCTCGTTGGCGAGAAACGGTTCGGCGAAGGCCCGGGCCCGGACGAGGGCCTGGTCCTGTTCGGGCAGCGCATGCGCGGTCGCCACGATCAGCTCGGAGACCGGCTCCCGCGGCGGGCTGTCCACAGCACCGGGTGCGACGACGAGGCTCTTCATGCGGGAACCGTGTCGCCCAGCAGGAAGTCGCGCACCACCGTCACCTGGTCGGCCGCGACCAGGGTGGGCGCATGACCGACGCCCGCGAACTCGACCACGCGGGCCCGCGGCCCCCGCCGGGCCATCGCATCGGCCGTCGCGCGGCTCAACAGGTCCGACTGCGCGCCGCGCAGCAGCAGGGTTTCGGCACCGATGCGGTCGTACAGCGTCCACAGCAGGGCTTCGGACTGCGCGGCGACCTCGGGCGTCAGGGCCCGCACCGCCGCCGCGATGCCGGCGTCGTAATGCAGGCGCACCGCACCGGGCTCGGCACCGGCGGCATCCGCGCCATCGGCCGGCACGAACATCGGCCCGCTGAGGGCCGCCCACTCATCGTCGGCATGGGGCCCGAAGCCCCGGGAAACCGCCCGCAGCGCCGCGGCGCCCTCTTCGGCCGAGGCAAAGACCATCGAAACACCCAGGTACGCGGAAATGCGCTGCACCGCGTCCCATTCGATGGCCGGGCCCACGTCGTTCAGCACCATGCGCCGCACGGGTACCGGTACCGGCAGGCCCGGCTGGCCGGCGACCACCATGCCGATCAGGCCGCCCATGCTGGTGCCCACCCAGTCGAGCGTCCGGATCGGCGCGGCGGCCTGCAACTGTGCGAGAAGCGCCAGCATGTCGGCCGCATACAGCGGAATGCCGTAGTCCATGGGGTCCTGCAGCCAGTCGCTGCGGCCCCGCCCGACGACGTCGGGGCAGACCACGCGGACATGCGGCGCCAGGGCACGCGCGAGCACATCGAAATCGCGGCCCTGGCGCGAGAGGCCGTGCACGCAGACCACCACGTGCGAATGCGCAGGATCGCCCGTCGCGCCCCACTCCCAATACGCCATGCGGTGGCTGCCGTCGTGCGGCTGCGCTCCGCGGGGGGCGCCGGGCAGGCCCGGGCAGGTGACGTGGTGGAGTCGGGGTTCAGGCATGGGTACAGGACCGAAAACGGAAGGCTGCGAGCCTCCACGGCGGGGCCGATAATGGCTGAGAACATCCTAATTCATCCGGAAGAACTTCCATGCTCACAGGAAAAACGGCTCTCGTCACCGGCTCCACCAGCGGCATCGGGCTGGGCATCGCGGAGGCCCTGGCGCGCCGGGGGGCCAACATCGTGCTGAACGGTTTCGGCGATGTGGAAGGCCCGCGCGACCGGGTGCAGGCCGCGGGCGCGGCGGCCGGCATCTCGGTGATCCACCACGGCGCGGACATGTCCCGACCCGACGAGATCGCCGACATGATGGCAGCGGCCGCCAAGGTATCGGGTGGGGTCGACATCCTGGTGAACAACGCCGGCATTCAGCACGTGGCCAACGTCGAGGATTTCCCGGTGGAGAAGTGGGACGCGATCATCGCGATCAACCTTACCAGCGCGTTCCACACCACCCGGCTCGCCTTGCCCGCCATGCGCGCCGCCAACTGGGGTCGGATCGTCAACATCGCCAGCACGCACGGGCTGGTCGCCTCGCCGCAGAAATCCGCCTACGTGGCGGCCAAGCACGGCATCGTCGGCTTCACCAAATCGGTCGCATTGGAAACGGCGACGACCGGCGTGACCAGCAATGCGATCTGCCCCGGCTGGGTGCTGACGCCGCTGGTGCAGAAGCAGATCGATGCACGCGCCGCGACCGGTGGCGATGCCCAGCAGGCCGAGCGCGAACTGCTGGGGGAGAAGCAGCCGTCGCTCCAGTTCACGACGCCCGAGCAGCTCGGCGAACTGACCGTCTTTCTCTGCTCGGACGCCGCCGTCAACGTGCGTGGCGTGGCGTGGCAGATCGACGGCGGGTGGACGGCGCAGTAATGCTCAGCGCAAGGCCGACGGCGATCCGGCCTCTAACCGGATTGCCAGGGGGGCTTCTCACTGCTGCTGCAGCTGCACGGTGCCGGAGATGTTGACTACGACGGTGGTCTTGCCGGCTTCGACAGGCACCGCCTCATCCGATACAGCCTTGGACGCCGCCATCGCCATCATGCGCGGCATCGCCGGCACCATGCTGTTGACGTTGACGTTGACCGAGATTTCGCGCAGCGTGTAGTGCGGGAATCCGAAACCCTTCGCCAACTCCGAAGCCTTGGTCTTGAAGCTTTCTATCGCGCGGGTCTGCACTTCGGTCTCGGCCTGGAGCCGTTGTTCGCGGCTCAGTCCGAATGCGGTGCGCGATACGGTCATCGTGTCGATCTTGCCGGCGGTGGAGGTGATGCGCGAGAAGTCGCGGCCCTCCAGAACCAACTCCGCGTTGCCGGTCCACGAACCGATCTTTCCCTCCTTGGTATAGCGCGGCTGCAGGCTGAAATTGCCGGTGCGCACATCCATCTGGCCCGGCTGGCCCGCAGCCTTGGCCTTGGCCAAGGCGGCTTCCAGCGCCTGCTTCAGCTGCGTCTGCACGACGCCCGGATCGGCCCCCGTGCGGGTGGTGCCGAGCACCATCGTGAGCATGTCCTGGGCGATGTCGCCTTGCGCATCCGCGTTCAGCTGCAGCACGTTCTTCGGCTCGGGCGATGTTTGGGCAAAAGCGGCGGTAGCCGAGACGAGAAGCGCTGCGAGCGCGAAGTTTTTAATCGTATTTTTCATGGATTTCCTGGTTGATTGAAGGGTGCGAAACCGTACAACACCCCACCGACCGCGCATGTTGACGGCACATCCGCAAATTGCTGGGCGGGGCCGCAAGACTTGTAACAGTTGGTCGGGAAATGGCGCTTTTCCCTGATTTCAGGCCACAAAATGGCCGCTGTTACAAATTTTGGAATGCCCATGACCCAAGCTGCAACCCGTACCGACAAGATCCTCGTGGTGGATGACGACGCCCGCATTCGCGATCTGCTGCGCCGCTATCTGACACAAGAGGGCTTCGAGGTCATGGTCGCGGAAGATGGAAAGGCGCTCAACCGCATCTTGCTTCGAGACACCGTCGACCTGATCGTTCTGGACCTGATGATGCCGGGCGAAGACGGCCTGTCGATTTGCCGCCGCCTGCGCGCGGCCAACGACCGTACGCCGATCATCATGCTGACGGCCAAGGGCGAGGACGTGGACCGCATCGTCGGTCTGGAAGTCGGTGCAGACGACTATCTCGGCAAGCCGTTCAATCCGCGCGAGCTGCTGGCCCGCATCCACGCGGTGCTGCGCCGCCGACCGCCGCAGGAGGCTCCAGGTGCTCCATCGGGCGACAACGAGGTCGTGGCATTCGGCCCCTTCTCCTTCGACCTGGGAACGCGCGCCCTGCAGAAGAACGGTGAGGAACTGCCGCTGACAACCGGCGAGTTCGCGATGCTCAAAGCGCTGGTGCGCCACCCGCGCCAGCCGCTGTCGCGCGAGAAGCTGGCGCTTCTGGCCCGCGGCCGCGAGTTCGAGCCCTTCGACCGAAGCCTGGACGTGCAGGTGTCGCGCCTGCGCAAGTTGGTCGAGGTGGATGCCGCCGCGCCGCGCTACATCCAGACGGTGTGGGGCGTGGGCTACGTGTTCGTACCCGACGGTGCCAACTAAGGGTCTCGACCCTTGAGCGCATGGGCAGGCGATGCCATCCTTGCCGCATGCTTATCCACTCGTTCGGCGCGGTTGCCGCGTTTCATCTCCCATGGCGGTAATTGCTTCTCCTCCCCTTCATGGACTAGCCGAGCCGGACCTGGGAAAAACGCCTGATTCCGAGCCGATGGCGGACGATGCGCCCCGCGCCCGGATCGGCCTCAACCTGTTCTGGCGCACGTTCTTCCTGCTGGCGATCCTTCTGGTGGGGAGTATCCTGGCTTGGTTGCAGACGCTGCGGGCACTCGAGTTCGAACCCCGGGCCCTGCACACCGCCCAGCAGATCGCATCCCTCGTCAACCTGAGTCGCGCGGCCCTGATCCACGCCGACGCGATCGCCCGCGTGTCGCTGATCAAGACGATGGCCGACCAGGAGGGCGTGCGCATCGTGCCGCGCGAGCCGGGCGACACTTTCGAACCGCTGGAAAACAGCGCCCTCGGCAAGCGGATGACCGAGGAGTTGACCGAGCGCCTTGGCCGGGGCACCGTGATCGCCAGGGAAGTGAATGGCGAGCCGGGCCTGTGGGTCGGCTTCGCGATCAACGGCGACTCCAACTGGCTGCTGCTCGACCGCGCGCGGTTCAGTCCCGCGGGCGGCAAGACGTGGCTGATTTGGCTGGTGACGGCCGCCGCCCTGTCGCTGGCCGGTGCCGCGGCGATCGCGCGGCTGATCAACCGCCCACTCAAGAAGCTGTCGTCTGCGGCCAACCGGGTGCGCGAGGGCGACTTCGCCACCAGCCCGCTCGACGAGCAGGTGGTGACCAGCGAGATCCGCGAGGTCAACATCGGCTTCAATCGGATGGCGCGTCGGCTGGCCCAGTTGGAGCATGACCGGGTGGTGATGCTGGCCGGCATCTCGCATGACCTGCGCACGCCGCTGGCACGGCTGCGGCTCGAGACCGAGATGAGCGTGGCCGACCCCGATGCGCGCGACCACATGGTGGCCGACATGTCGCAGCTCGACGCGATCATCGACAAGTTCCTGGATTACGCCCGGCCCGACCATGTCGACCTGAAGCCGATCGGCCTGGCCGATGTGGTCGCCTCCTGCACCTACGCGGTCGAAGACCACGACGAGCTGCAGATCCGGGTGGACGTGGCGGGCGACCTGAAGGTGATGGCCGACGGCACCGAGCTGGCCCGCGTCGTCTCCAATCTGATCGAGAACGCGCGCCGTTACGGCAAATCGCCCGGCACCGACGTTGCCGAGGTCGAGATCGATGCGCAGGCGCGCGACGATAAGGTGATCCTGCTGGTACGCGACCACGGACACGGCGTACCGCCCGAGATACTGGTCAACCTGACCAAGCCCTTCTTCCGCGGCGACACCGCCCGCACCTCGGCCACCGGTGCCGGCCTGGGCCTGTCGATCGTCGACAAGACGGTGCGCCGCATGGGTGGCAAGATCGTGTTGAGCAACGCGCCGACCGGTGGTTTGAGCGCGCGCATCCAGTTGGCTCGCGCGTCGTCCGATGGTGCCGCAGTGGTTGCAACCGGGCAGGAAAGAAGGTCGTGGCGGCCGTCCGTCATCCGCAAGCCGCTATCTAAACAATAGCACAACCGCGCGGGCCTCCATGCTGCGGCCCTCTCCCACAGGCCCCAGCTTCTCGGCCGTCTTGGCTTTGACGTTGATCTGGCCGACCTCGATGTCCAGGACCGATGCGATCCGGGCGCGAATGGCCGACATGTGCGTCATGAGCTTGGGGGCCTGGGCGATCACGGTGCTGTCGATATTGCCGATCTGCCATCCCTCGGCCCGGACACGGCGGATCGCCTCCTCCAGCAGGAGGGCCGAATCCGCGCCGTGGAACCGGGCATCGGTGTCGGGAAAATGAGTGCCGATGTCGCCGAGCGCCGCTGCGCCGAACAGCGCGTCGGTGATCGCGTGCAGCAGGACATCCGCATCCGAATGGCCCAGCAGACCGTGCGTATGCGGGATCTCGACGCCGCCGAGGATCAGTTTGCGATCGTCCACCAGGGCATGTACGTCCCAGCCCTCGCCGATGCGAATATTGTTCATTTTCGATGTCCGAGAGGATGATGATCGATATGCGGCGCAGACCGGCGGGCTCAACCGCCGCGTCGTACGCTGGCGGCCACGCGCTTCCGGTGGTCCAGCACCGCCTCAGCCAGCGCGAAATCTTCGGGCCAGGTGACCTTGAAGTTGAGTGCGCTGCCGGTGACCAGCAGCGGATGCAGGCCCACCGCCTC
The DNA here is from genome assembly GCF_003217575.1 of Xylophilus ampelinus. GTDB lineage: Bacteria > Pseudomonadota > Gammaproteobacteria > Burkholderiales > Burkholderiaceae_C > Xylophilus > Xylophilus ampelinus. The sequence continues at coordinate 55,547 of NZ_QJTC01000012.1, forward strand.
CATCGCGCTCGACTCGTCGGTCACCCCGGGCTCCGCCGTGCGCAGCGCCTGGGCGAGTATGCCGATCCGGAACATCTGCGGCGTCTGGGCCAGCCATTTGCCGGCGCGATCGATCGTCGCTCCGACCCGGCCGGCATCTGCCATCTTGAGCGTGTCGGACAGGGGCAGCGCGAGCAGGCCCCCGACCGCATCTGCCATGCAAGCGTCGACCAAGCGGTCGATCTGCTCGGTCGTGACCAAGCAGCGTGCGGCGTCGTGCACCACCGCCCAGTCTTCGTCCGAGGCGCCCCCTGCCTGCAGGGCGGCCAGCCCGTTGGCCACGCTGTCCGCCCGCGTCGCGCCTCCGCACGCGGCCACGCGCCACCGCCCATCGAGCGGCGCGTGTTGCGCGAAGAACCGGTCGCCCGGAGCGACTGCGACGACCCCGCCGGCCAGGCGTGCCACACCCGCGAAAGCCGCGAGCGTGTGGAGCACCATCGGCCGGCCGGCCAGAAGCCGGTATTGTTTCGGCTCGCCCCCGCTCCCGGCACGCGCACCGATGCCGGCGCAGGGCACGACGGCCCATACACGTGCCGACGACGAAGATGCGGTCGGGAAGAACGGATCGGGTGCCGCCGGGGTGGTTGTAGGAATAGGCGCAGACATGCGGGCAAGCGGGGCGGGCGGGCGGCAGGAAAAGAGCCGCCATTCTAGAATCGACCGCATTGCACGCACCCCCCACCACCCGGTCGGGGGTGCTTCCTATTTGCCTAAAACGATAGTCTGCTTCCCGTATGGATCTGCCGCGTCTGGTACCCGGAAAACGTTTCACCCTGCGCCGCCCGCCGGGCTCGGCCGACGCGCTGCTGCTGGCACAAATGGGGATGCAGGAAAAGGCCGCGGGCAAGCGCATGCTGATCGTGACATCGGATGCGAACGATGCCCAGCGGCTGATCGACGAGTTGGGCTTTTTCGCGCCGACCCTGCGGTGCGCCTTGTTTCCCGATTGGGAGACCCTGCCCTACGACACCTTCTCGCCGCACCAGGACCTGATCAGCGAGCGGCTGGCCACTCTGTGGCGCATCAGCCAGCGCGATGCGGAAGGCGGTGCCGACGTGGTGGTGGTACCCGCCACCACGGCGCTGTACCGTGTGGCGCCACCCGCCTTCCTGGCGGGCTACACCTTCCACTTCAAGACCCAGCAGCAACTCGACGAGAACCGGCTGCGCGCCCAGCTCACGCTGGCCGGCTACAGCCATGTGACCCAGGTGGTGAGTCCGGGCGAATACGCGGTGCGTGGCGGCCTGATCGACCTGTTCCCGATGGGATCGCTGGTGCCCTTGCGCGTCGACCTGTTCGACGACGAGATCGACTCGATCCGCACCTTCGATCCCGACACACAGCGCAGCCTCTACCCGGTGCCCGAAGTGCGGCTGCTGCCGGGCCGCGAGTTCCCGATGGACGACGAGGCGCGGGCCAAATTCCGCAACCGGTGGCGCCAGTTGCTGGAAGGTGACCCGACCAAGAGCCGCATCTACAAGGACATGGGCGCCGGCGTGGCGACGGCCGGCATCGAGTATTACCTGCCGCTTTTCTTCGACGACACCGCGACGGTCTTCGATTACCTGGGCGACGACGCCACGGTCGTGCTGCACGGCGATCTGGAGCCGGCGTTCCAGCGCTTCTGGACCGACACGCGGGAGCGCTACCGCCTGGTGCGCGGCGATCCCGAGCGCCCGGTGCTGCCGCCCGAGGCGCTGTTTCTGGCGGTCGAGCAGTTCTATACCCGTGCCAACGCGCATGCGCAGCTGGTGCTGCGCTCCGGCATCGACGACGTCGCCGACAACGCGCGTTTCCAGAAGCTGGGCGAACTCTCGGTCGTGCGCGGCGCGGACGATCCGCTGGCCCGGCTTAAAGCGCACATCCGCGACACGCAGCACCGGGTACTTTTGCTGGCCGAATCGGACGGTCGCCGCGAGAGCCTGCTCGACTTCCTACGGGCGAGCGACGTCAACCCGTCGGCGTTCGATTCGCTGGCCGAGTTCGAGTCGCACGGCGACGAGAAACTCGGCATCGCCACCGCGGCGCTGGTGACGGGCTTCGCCTGGATCGAAGCGGGCATCGACTTCGTCACCGAGACCGAGCTTTTCGCCGCGGGCCCGACGACGCGCCGGCGCCGGCGACAGGAACAGGTCAGCGATGTCGAGGCGCTGATCAAGGACCTGTCGGAACTGAACGTGGGCGATCCGGTGGTGCACACCGCGCACGGCATCGGCCGGTACCGCGGCCTGGTCAACATGGACCTGGGCCAGGGCACCCATGTCGACGGCTCGCCGATGCTGCAGGAGTTCCTGCACCTCGAGTACGCGGACAAGGCCACGCTCTACGTGCCCGTGAGCCAGCTGCACCAAATCGGCCGCTACACCGGCGTCAGTGCCGACGAAGCACCCCTGCACAAGCTGGGCAGTGTGCAGTGGGACAAGGCCAAGCGCAAGGCGGCCGAGCAGGTGCGCGATTCCGCAGCCGAGTTGCTCAACATCTATGCCCGCCGGGCGGCACGCGAAGGCCACGCCTTCCGCTACGCGGCGGCCGACTACGAAATCTTCGCCAACGATTTCGGCTTCGACGAAACCGCCGACCAGCGGGCCGCGATCCATGCGGTGATCCAGGACATGATCAGCCCTCAGCCGATGGACCGGCTGGTCTGCGGCGACGTCGGCTTCGGCAAGACCGAAGTGGCGTTGCGTGCGGCCTTCATCGCCGTCACCGGGGGCAAGCAAGTCGCGTTCCTGGCCCCGACCACGCTGTTGGCCGAGCAGCATTTCCAGACGCTGGTCGATCGTTTCTCGAAGTGGCCGGTGAAAGTGGCAGAGATGAGCCGCTTCCGCTCTGCCAAGGAAATCACCGCGGCCGCCAAGGGCCTTGCGGACGGCAGTGTGGACATCGTCGTGGGCACGCACAAGCTGCTCAGCGAATCGGTCAAGTTCCAGAACCTGGGGCTGCTCATCATCGACGAGGAGCACCGCTTCGGCGTGCGCCACAAGGAGCAGATGAAGACGCTGCGGGCCGAGGTGGATGTCCTCACCCTCACCGCCACGCCGATACCGCGCACACTCGGCATGGCGCTAGAAGGTCTCCGCGATCTGTCGGTGATCGCCACCGCTCCGCAGCGCCGGCTGGCGATAAAGACCTTCGTCCGCAACGAAGGCACCGGTGTGATCCGCGAGGCCGTGCTGCGGGAGCTCAAGCGCGGCGGGCAGGTCTACTTCCTGCACAACGAGGTCGAGACGATAGAGAACCGGCGTCGAAAGCTCGAGGAGATCGTTCCAGAGGCACGCATTGCCGTGGCGCACGGTCAGATGCCGGAGCGCGAGCTTGAAAAGGTGATGCGCGACTTCGTCGCACAGCGTTTCAACCTGCTTCTGTGCTCGACCATCATCGAGACCGGCATCGACGTGCCGAGTGCCAACACCATCGTGATCAGCCGGGCCGACAAGTTCGGGCTGGCACAGCTGCACCAGCTGCGGGGGCGGGTCGGCCGCAGCCACCACCAGGCCTACGCCTACCTGATGGTGCCCGACACCGAGGGCCTGACGAAGCATGCGAGCCAGCGGCTCGATGCCATCCAGCAGATGGAAGAGCTGGGCTCGGGCTTCTACCTGGCGATGCACGACCTGGAGATCCGGGGCACCGGAGAGGTGCTGGGCGAGAACCAGTCCGGCAACATGATGGAAATCGGGTTCCAGCTCTACAACGAGATGCTCAACGAAGCCGTCTCGTCTCTCAAGGCGGGTCGCGAACCGGACCTGTTGGCGCCGCTTTCGGTCACGACCGAGATCAACCTGCATGCACCCGCGCTGCTGCCGGACGACTACTGCGGCGACGTTCATCTGCGGCTCTCGTTCTACAAGAAGCTGGCGACGGCCAAGACACCCGACCAGATCGACAACCTGCTCGAAGAGATCGTCGACCGTTTCGGCAAGCTGCCACCGCAGGCACAGACCCTGATCGACGTGCACCGCCTGCGGGTGCTCGCCAAGCCCTACGGCGTCGTCAAGGTCGATGCCGCGCCCGGCGTCACCAGCATCACTTTCCGCGCCAATCCGCCGGTGGAGTCGATGCGCATCATCGAACTGATCCAGAAGAACAAGCACATCAAGCTGGCTGGCAACGAGAAGCTGCGCATCGAGCGCGCGCTGCCCGAAGCGAAAGATCGGGCGCAGATGGTGCGCGATATTCTCCGCAGTCTCGGGCAACCCACCACCCCCACGACAGCCACCGTATGACGCTCACGCCCGCTTCACCAGGACTCGTCGTTCGCGACCTGCCCGAGCGCATAACGCTGTCGGACTTCAGGCTCATCGCGTTCGACATGGATTCGACGCTGATCGACATCGAGTGCATCGACGAGATCGCCGATGTCGCCGGTAGGAAAGCGGAAGTCGCGGCGATCACGGAAGCCGCCATGCGGGGCGAGATCACCGACTTCCGCGAGAGCCTGGAACGGCGACTGCGTCTGCTGGAGGGCGTGCCGGTCGGCGCGCTGCAACAGGTCTACGACGATCGACTGAAGTTGAATCCCGGCGCCGAAACATTGGTCGCGGCGTGCCGGCAGGCGGGCCTGAAAATGCTGCTGGTGTCCGGCGGCTTCACCTACTTCGCCGAGCGGGTCAGGCAACGGTTGGGCCTGGATTTCGCGCGCTCGAATCGATTGGAAATAGCGAATGGCGCGCTGACGGGACGCGTCGAGCCGCAAAGCTGGGGCGACATCTGCGACGGGGCAGAGAAGCGCCGAACGGTCCTCGAACTGGCATCGCTGATGGGCATCGGTATGGAGCACGTCATTGCCGTCGGAGACGGTGCCAACGATCTGCCGATGATGGAAGCATCAGGCCTGTCTGTCGCCTACCACGCCAAGCCCAAGGTCAGAGACCGTGCGATAGTGGCGATCAACGAAGGGGGCCTAGACCGGCTGCTCGACGTTGTGCGCTGACCTGCACGCACAGCAAGCCGCGCACTGGCGACGGTATCGATCAGTCGAGTCCGAAATCGATGGCATCCCGGCGCATCGCCACCTCGGGCCGATGGTCACGGAACAGCCTGGAAATACCGTCCCGGCCGCTAGCCGCGCGGAAAAGCAAAGCACCTCCCGCCATGGCCTGCAATACCGAGGTCATCCTGCAATCAGTGCGAAGCGCCGCTGCGACCAGTGCGGTGCCGATGCCGGCCACGGCAAGATGCTCGCCAGGCAACCCCGGACGCACGCGGTCGAATTGTTGCCAATCTTCGATTGCTTCTCTGATACCCATTGATCAAGACTCCTTTGGACAAGGAAGATGATAGCCACGACTTCATCCCGGCAAGAAGGTGAAGCATCTTTGGACATAAAGAAAAGGTCCGCTCCCACGCGACGGGAACGGACCTTTGATGCCGACGGTCATCGGCGGTAAGTATGGTGGAGCTGGGGGGATTTGAACCCCCGTCCGCAAGCCTTCTTCGTACAGATCTACATGTTTAGCGGTCTGATTTGGATCTCGCTACCGTCACCGCGCAGTCGCACGCTGAGACGGTCGCCAGTACCCTATTTTCTCGTTCCATGCCAAGGTACCCGACCTGGAACCAGCCGATGTAGATTACCTTGCAGCCTGGAAGCAGTGGATTGCTCCATTACCCCATTGCCCAGCCCATCGGCCTGCTGTTGCAAGGCTCACCGGTGTTTAAGCGGCGAGTGCGAAACGTTCGTCGTTTGCAGTTAGTTTGTTTGAATCTGTTTTACGAGCGCATTCAGCTCGACATGCACCGCTACGATTCCGAACCCACGTCGAAACCAGTGCAGCCCCAGGACTCCTATCTTAGCCGTTCCTGGCGGATTTCAAGAGCGTCAGCAGATCGAAAGGCGATCGGATCACCGCATCCGCCCCCCAATCGTCGACCGATGCGTTGCGGCCGAGGTAACCCCAGGCCGCGGCGACCGTCACCATGCCGGCGGCCCGGCCGGCCTGGATGTCGCGCTCGTCGTCTCCGACATATACGCACCGCGTAGCATCGAGCCCCATCAGCCTGGAGGCCTCCAGCAATGGTGCGGGATGCGGCTTGGAATGGGGCGTCGTGTCTCCGCACACGACGGCGCCCGCAGTCTGCAGCAGCGGCATCGACTTGACCAATGGTGCGGTGAAGCGCGTCGCCTTGTTGGTGACGATGCCCCAGGGCAGCCTCCGCTCCCGGATGCCCGACAACATCGCCTCGATGTCCGAAAAGGCGGCGGTCGACCGGTTGGCGCGGCTTTCGAACAGGTCGAAGAACTGCTCCCGCATCGCCGGAAACGCCGCATCGTCCGGCGTCATGTCGAACGCGATTCCCAGCATGCCGCGCGCGCCGGCGCCGGCCATCGGCCGGTACTGTTCCAGAGGTAACGGCACCAGACCTTTTGCCTCTCGCAGCGCGTTGGCCGCAGCACCCAGGTCGGGTGCGCTGTCGACCAGCGTGCCATCGAGGTCGAACAGAACGGCCGCAAGGTTCGCGAAACGCGCGGTCATGCGGTACCGGCCTTCTGCGTCGCCAGCAGGTAGTTCACACCGACATCGTCGTTCAGCCAGTAGCGCCCGCTGACCGGGTTGTGGTGCAGACCGCGGCTGTACCGGATGTCCAGCCCGGAGGCACGGCAGTAGGCCGACAATTCGCTCGGCTTGATCAGCCGGCCGTATTCGTGCGTGCCTCGCGGCAGCAGGTTGAGGACGTACTCGGCGCTCAGGATCGCCAGAAGGAACGATCGCGCGTTGCGGTTGATGGTCGAGAAAAAGACCCAGCCGCCAGGCTTCACCATCGTTGCACATGCCTTCACGACCGCCGCCGGATCGGGCACATGCTCGAGCATTTCCATGCAGGTGACGATATCGAACGCTGCGGGCTGCTCCACGGCGAGGGCCTCGGCACTGATCTCGCGGTATTCGACGTTCGGCGTGCCCGCTTCCAGCGCGTGCAGCTGGGCGACGCGCAGAGACTTCCTGGCCAGGTCGATCCCCAGCACATGCCCCCCCTTGCGCGCCATGGCGTCGGCCAGGATGCCGCCGCCGCAGCCCACGTCGACGACCTTGAGCCCGGACAGTGGGACGATGCTTTCGATCCACCCCAGCCGCAGTGGATTGATCTGGTGCAGGGGACGGAATTCGCTTTCCATATCCCACCAGCGGTGTGCCAACTCGGAGAACTTGGCCAGTTCGGCCGGATCGACGTTCGGGTTTTCTGTCATCGGTAGATTTTCTGCGACGCACAATGAAAAAAGCCCACAGGCCAGGGCCTGTGGGCTTTTTGCCAGGATCCCGAAGAATTAGTTGGCGCGGGTGCCAACCACTTCGATTTCCACGCGACGGTTCTTCGCGCGGCCTTCGGCGGTCTTGTTGTCGGCGACCGGCTGCTTCTCGCCCTTGCCTTCGGTGTAGACGCGATTGCTTTCGATGCCCTTGGAAACCAAGTACGCCTTGACGGCTTCCGCACGACGCACCGACAGCTTCTGGTTGTAGGCATCGGTGCCGACGGAGTCGGTATGACCCACGGCGATGATGACTTCCAGGTTCACGCCCTTGACCTTGCTCACCAGATCGTCCAGTTTTGCACGGCCGGCCGGCTTCAGGACGGACTTGTCGAAGTCGAAGAAAGCATCCGCTGCGTACGTCACCTTGTTGGCGACCGGAACCTGGGCTGCTGGAGGAGCAGGTGGGGCTACGGATGCCGGAGGCACGACGGCTGCAGGAGCGGCGACCGGAACCAGAGCACCATCGCAACCAGGAGCTGCGGTGGCCGGCGTCCAGTTGGCATCGCGCCAGCAATACTCGTTGGTACCGTTTTTCCACACCAGTTCGCCGGTGCCGTTCTTCCAGTTGTCGATCGTTTGCGCGCCAGCGGCGGAAGCGAGTGCTGCAGAGGCAAACAACATCGCCACTTTGTTCAGTTTCTTCATGGTTCTCCTCTTGGGGAAAAAGCCGCAGCCGCGCTGCGAATCAAGACGTCGTCAGTGACCATCACCAAAAACGTTGAATTCATTGTGCCATAGGGTCCCAGGGAATCGTTGCCAAAACGTCACGCATGCCGTAGGACAGCGACGCATCACCCTTTTATGTTGCAGAGGCACTACAGCGGCTTGCCCGTAAAATCCTCCTTCCTTCCGCCGTCAAAGCCCATTCTTCATGACCCAGTTCGCCAAAGAAACGCTGCCCATCAGTCTTGAAGAAGAAATGAGGCGCAGCTATTTGGATTACGCGATGAGCGTGATCGTGGGCCGGGCCCTTCCCGATGCGCGGGACGGCCTGAAGCCGGTCCACCGCCGCGTGCTGTACGCGATGCACGAACTCAACAACGATTGGAACCGCCCTTACAAGAAGTCCGCCCGTATCGTCGGCGACGTGATCGGCAAGTACCACCCGCACGGCGACAGCGCGGTGTACGACACGATCGTGCGGATGGCGCAGGACTTCTCGCTGCGCCACATGCTGGTCGACGGCCAGGGCAATTTCGGATCGGTGGACGGTGACAACGCCGCCGCGATGCGGTATACGGAAATTCGCCTCGCCAAGATCGCCCACGAGATGCTGGGCGACATCGACAAGGAAACGGTCGATTTCCAGCCCAACTACGACGGCAGCGAGCAGGAGCCTGCGGTGTTGCCGAGCAAGCTGCCCAACCTGCTGGTCAACGGATCGGCCGGCATCGCGGTGGGCATGGCGACCAACATTCCGCCGCACAACCTCAACGAGGTGGTGGATGCGTGCCTGCACCTGCTGCGCAACCCCGAGGCCTCCATCGACGACCTGATGGAGATCATTCCGGCACCCGACTTCCCCACCGCCGGCATCATCTACGGCATCAACGGGGTGAAGGACGGCTACCGCACCGGTCGGGGCAAGGTGGTGATGCGCGCCAAATGCCACTTCGAGGACATCGACCGCGGCCAGCGCCAGGCGATCATCGTCGACGAGCTGCCCTACCAGGTCAATAAGAAGACGCTCCAGGAGCGGATGGCCGAGCTGGTGCACGAGAAGAAGATCGACGGCATCAGCCACATCCAGGACGAGTCCGACAAGTCGGGCATGCGCCTGGTGATCGAACTCAAGCGCGGCGAAGTGCCCGAGGTGGTGCTCAACAACCTCTACAAGCAGACCCAGCTGCAGGACACTTTCGGCATCAACATGGTGGCGCTGGTCGACGGCCAGCCGCGCCTGTGCAACCTGAGGGACCTGATCTCGGTCTTCCTGCAGCACCGCCGCGAAGTGGTGACGCGCCGCACCGTGTTCGAACTGCGCAAGGCGCGCGACCGCGGTCACGTGCTCGAAGGCTTGGCGGTGGCGCTTGCCAACATCGACGATTTCATCCGCATCATCCGCGAGTCGCCCACGCCGCCGGTCGCCAAGGCCGAGCTGATGGCCCGCCCGTGGGACAGCAAGCTGGTGCGCGAGATGCTGACCCGCACCCGTGCCGACGGCGGGGTGGTCAACGCCGACGACTACCGCCCCGAAGGCCTGGAAGCCGACTACGGCATGGGAGACGACGGCCTCTACCGCCTCTCCGATACCCAGGCGCAGGAAATTCTGCAGATGCGACTGCAGCGCCTGACAGGCCTGGAGCAGGACAAGATCGTCACCGAATACAAGGAGGTGATGTCGGTGATCGAGGACCTGCTCGACATCCTGGCCAAGCCCGAGCGCGTCTCGACGATCATCGGCGAGGAGCTGACCGCGATTCGCACCGAGTTCGGCCAGAGCAAGCTGGGCGCGCGCCGCAGCCTGGTCGAGCACAGCTCCTTCGACCTCTCCACCGAGGACCTGATCACCCCGACCGACATGGTCGTGACGCTCTCGCACACCGGCTACATCAAGAGCCAGCCGCTTTCCGAATACCGCGCCCAGAAGCGCGGCGGCCGCGGCAAGCAGGCTACGGCGACGAAGGAAGACGACTGGATCGACCAGCTCTTCATCGCCAACACGCACGACTACATCCTCTGCTTCTCCAACCGCGGCCGGCTCTACTGGCTCAAGGTGTGGGAGGTGCCGGCGGGCTCGCGCGGATCGCGCGGCCGGCCGATCGTCAACATGTTCCCGCTGCAGGAAGGCGAAAAAATCAACGTCGTGCTGCCCCTGACCGGCGAGAAGCGCACCTTCCCGGCCGACCAATACGTGTTCATGGGCACCCGCATGGGCACGGTCAAGAAGACCGCGCTGGACGAATTCAGCAACCCGCGCAAGGCCGGCATCATCGCGATCAACCTCGACGAAGGCGACTACCTGGTGGGTGCCGCATTGACCGACGGCGCCCACGACGTGATGCTGTTCTCGGACGGCGGCAAGGCGGTGCGCTTCGACGAGAACGACGTCCGCGCCCTGGGCCGCAACACCCGTGGCGTGCGCGGCATGGACCTGCCCGAAGGCCAGGCGGTGATCGCGATGCTGGTGGCCGAGGACGAGCAGCAGAGTGTCCTGACCGCCACCGAGAACGGCTACGGCAAGCGCACCTCGATCACCGAATACACCCGGCACGGCCGCGGCACCAAGGGGATGATCGCGATCCAGCAGAGCGAGCGCAACGGCAAGGTCGTAGCCGCCACCCTGGTCCATGCCGACGACGAGATCATGCTGATCACCGACCGCGGCGTGCTGGTGCGCACCCGGGTGGCCGAGATCCGCGCACTGGGGCGCGCCACGCAGGGCGTGACGCTGATCGGCCTGGACGAAGGCTCACGCCTGTCGGGCCTGCAGCGCATCGTAGAGAACGATGCCAACGTCGCCGCCGCGCTTGGAGACGAAGACGCCGAGCCGGATACCGGCGCGGCCGACGACGCTGCCGGCGATCCCAGCGACGCCCCGGCGCCCGATGCCGAGTGAGCCGGGCGGCCAGCGCCGCTCCGGATGCATTCGAGCCGAAATTGCTATTATTTCCATAGCTGCAAGCCGGCGTGCTGCGCCGGCTACAGCCACTTTTCTTTCAGAACCATCCGTTCCGATCCGATGACCCGCCCCTACAACTTCTCCGCCGGCCCCGCCGCCATTCCCGAAGAGGTGCTGCGCCAGGCCGCCGACGAAATGCTCGACTGGCACGGCAGCGGCATGAGCGTGATGGAGATGAGCCACCGTGGCAAGGAATTCATCTCGGTCTACGAGCAGGCCGAGGCCGACCTGCGCGAACTGCTGTCCGTGCCCGCCCATTTCAAGATCCTGTTCATGCAGGGCGGCGGACTGGGCGAGAACGCGATCGTGCCGCTGAACCTGTCGCGGGCCGGCACCACCGATTTCGTGGTGACCGGCAGCTGGAGCCAGAAGTCGGTCAAGGAAGCGCGCAAGTACTGCAGTACGGTCAACGTCGTCGCCAGCAACGAGGCCGACGGCCACCACAGCATTCCGGCCCCGGCGACCTGGAAGCTCAGCCGCGGCGCCAGTTACCTGCACATCTGCAGTAACGAGACGATCCACGGCGTCGAGTTCCAGGAGCTGCCCGACCTGAAGGCGCTCGGCAGCGACGCGCCGCTGGTGGTCGATTTCTCCTCCCACGTGGCGTCGCGGCCGGTCGATTGGTCGCGCGTGGGCCTGGCCTTCGGCGGCGCACAGAAGAATCTCGGCCCGGCCGGCCTAACGCTGGTCGTGGTGCGCGAAGACCTGATCGGCCATGCGCTGCCGGCCTGCCCGAGCGCCTTCGATTACCGACTGGTGGCCGACAACGGCTCGATGTACAACACGCCGCCCACCTGGGGCATCTACGTCGCGGGCCTCACCTTCCAGTGGCTCAAGCGCCAGACCGAAGGCGGCCGCACCGGCATCGCCGCGCTGGAAGCGCGCAACATCGCCAAGGCCAAGCTGCTGTACGACGCGATCGACGCGTCGCAGCTCTACCTGAACCCGATCGACCCGTCCTGCCGCTCGCGGATGAACGTGCCCTTCCTGCTGCGCGACGAGAGCCGCAACGAGGCCTTCCTGTCAGGCGCCAAGGCGCGCGGCCTGCTGCAGCTCAAGGGCCACAAGTCGGTCGGCGGCATGCGGGCCAGCATCTACAACGCGATGCCGCTCGCGGGTGTCGAGGCGCTGGTCGACTACCTCCACGATTTCGAGAAAACGCAGGCTTGAGGCGCAGCACGCATGAACCCACCGTCGACCCCCGTCACCCTGTCCGATCTGCGGGTGCAGATCGATTCTCTCGACCAGCAACTGCTGCAGTTGCTCAACCAGCGTGCCCGCGTGGCAGAGCAGGTGGGCGAACTGAAGAAGCGCGAGGGCACCCCGTTCTTTCGGCCCGACCGCGTGGCCCAGGTGATCGAGAAGATCCAGACCGCCAACCCGGGCCCGCTCAAGAGCCAGCATGTGGCCGCGGTGTGGCGCGAGATCATGTCGGCCTGTTTGGCACTGGAATCGCCCCAGCGCGTCGCGGTGCTCGGCCCCGCCGGCACCTTCTGCGAGCAGGCGGCGGTGGAATTCTTCGGCGGCGCCGCCGACCTGGTCTACTGCGCCAACTTCGACGAGGTGTTCCACGCCACCGCGGCGGGCAGCGCGCAGTTCGGCGTGGTGGGCGTCGAGAATTCGGTCGAGGGCGTCGTCACCCGCTCGCTGGATCTGTTCCTGCACACCCCCACCCATGTGATCGGCGAGGTGAGCCTGCTGGTGCGCCACAACCTGCTGCGGCAGCACAACTCGGTCGAGAACATCGAGGCGGTGCTGGCCCATCCGCAGGCGCTGGCCCAATGCCAGGCCTGGCTTTCCAAGCACCTGCCGCACGCCGAGCGCCGGCCGGTGTCGAGCAATGCCGAAGGCGCCCGCCTGGCCGCCACCAACCCGGCCTGGGCGGGCCTGGCCAGCGAGCGCGCCGCCAGCCAGTTCGGCCTGCACGTCGTGGCGCACGCGATCCAGGACGATGCCTACAACCGGACCCGTTTCGCGGTGATCTGCCTGCCGCAGACGCTCGGCACGCCGCCGGTGTCGGGCAAGGACTGCACCAGCCTGATCGTGTCGGTGCCCAACGAGCCCGGCGCGGTACACGACCTGCTGGTGCCGCTGAAGGCGCACGGCGTCTCGATGACGCGCTTGGAATCCCGCCCGGCCCGCACCGGTCAGTGGGACTACTACTTCTACATCGACATCGACGGCCACCCCGTCCAGCCGCACGTGGCCCGGGCGCTCGAAGAGCTGCGCGGCCTGTGCGCCTTCTACAAGGTGCTGGGTACCTACCCGGTCGCAGCCTGATGTTCGAACAACTGGGCCTGATCGGCTGCGGCCTCATGGGCGGCTCTTTCGCGCTGGCGCTCAAACGCGCGGGCCTGGTCAAGCGCGTCGTCGGCTACAGCAAATCGCCCTCCACCACCGACCGGGCGCGCCAACTGGGCGTGATCGACGTCGAGGCGCCGTCGGCCTTGTTCGCCGTCGCCGGCGCCGACATCGTGCTGCTGGCTGTGCCGGTGGCCGCCACCGAGCCTACGCTGAAGGCCATCCGGCACCTGGTCACGCCGCAGATGCTGGTGATGGACGTCGGGTCCACCAAGGCCGATGTGGTCGAGGCCGCCCGCCATGCGTTACGCGACCGGGTCGGCTCCTTCGTGCCGGCACATCCGATCGCGGGCGCCGAGAGCGCCGGCGTCGGCCAGGCGAGCGCCGACCTGTACCGCGACCGCCAGGTCATCCTGACCCCGATCGAGCGCACCCTGACCGCCCAGCTGCAGCGCGCCGAGACCGTCTGGAAGGCGATCGGCTGCCGGGTGCGCAAGATGGCGCCGCAGGACCACGACGCCGCCTTCGCCGCCGTCAGCCACCTGCCCCACCTGCTGGCCTTCGCAGCGATGAACGCGGTGACCGGCCAGGCGCAGGGCGAGACCTTCCTCGGCCTGGGCGGGCCGGGCTTTCGCGATTTCACCCGCATCGCCGGCGCCGATCCGGTGATGTGGCGCGACATCCTGCTGGCCAACCGCGAAGAGATGATGCGGCAGTCGCAGGCATTCCAGGCCGCCCTGGCCGAGCTCGAAGCCGCGATGCAGCGCGGCGACGCCGCGGCACTCGAAGCCCTGATCGCCCGTGCCAGCCAGGCCCGCGGCGGCTGGCATATGCCGACCGCCTCCTCGTCCGACGCGCCCTGATCGTTCTCCTGTCGCCTCTCCCGCTCGCATGTACGCCACCGAATTCCTGGACCTTCCCGCCCTGGCCCATGCCGGCGGCACCGTGGCGCTGCCCGGCTCCAAGAGCATCTCCAACCGCATCCTGCTGCTGGCCGCGCTGAGCGAGGGCACGACTACCGTCTTCGACCTGCTCGACTCCGACGACACCCGCGTAATGCTGGCCGCGCTGGTCCAGCTGGGCTGCGGCGTGGCGGAGGCGGCAGGCACCGTCGCCGTCACCGGGCTGGGCGGCAGGCCGCCGGCCGCCGCTGCACGGCTTTTCCTGGGCAACGCCGGGACCGCGATGCGGCCGCTGACGGCGGCGCTGGCGATCCTCGGCGGCGATTTCACCCTCGAAGGCGTGCCGCGCATGCACGAGCGGCCGATCGGCGATCTGGTCGTGGCGCTGCGCGCGCTCGGCTGCCGGATCGACTACCTGGGCAAAGACGGCTTCCCGCCCTTGGCCATCGGCCGGCCCGCGCTGGTACTGGACGCGCCGATCCCGGTGCGTGGCGACGTGTCGAGTCAGTTCCTGACCGCCCTGCTGCTGGCGCTGCCGCTGGTGGCGGCCGAGCGCGACGTGGTGGTCGAGGTGCGGGGCGAGCTGATCTCGCGGCCTTATGTCGACATCACCCTCAACCTGCTGGCCCGTTTCGGCATCGCGGTGCAGCGCGACGGCTGGCAGCGGTTCACCATCCCGGGCGGCAGCCGCTACCGGTCGCCGGGCAGCATCCATGTCGAGGCCGATGCGTCGTCCGCTAGCTATTTCATAGCACTTGGCGCGCTCGCGGCGTCGGCTGCAGGCACGAAAGGCATCAAAATCCAGGGCCTGGGCGCCGCATCGATCCAGGGCGATGTCCGCTTCGTCGAGGCCGCCCGCCAGATGGGCGCACAGGTCGAGAGCGGGCCGAACCACCTCGACATCGCCCGCGGCGCCTGGCCGCTGCGCGCGATCGACCTGGACTGCAACCACATCCCCGATGCGGCGATGACCCTGGCGGTAATGGCGCTCTATGCCGACGGCCCCAGCACCCTGCGCAACATCGGCAGCTGGCGCGTCAAGGAAACCGACCGCATCGCCGCGATGGCCGTTGAGGCGCGCAAGCTGGGCGCCACGGTGGAGGAAGGCGCCGACTGGCTGCGCATCCATCCGCTGCCGCAGGGACAGTGGTTGCCGGCCAGCATCCACACCTACGACGACCACCGGATCGCCATGTGCTTCTCGCTGGCGGCCTTCAATCCGGATGGGCTGCCGGTGCGCATCCTCGATCCGAAGTGCGTCGCCAAGACCTTTCCCGACTATTTCGAGTCGCTGTTCTCGGTCGCCTCCACGCCGACCGAGCGGATTCCGGTGCTGTGCGTCGACGGTCCGACCGCGTCGGGCAAGGGCACGGTCGCCGCGGCGGTCGCGGCCCGGCTGGGCTACCACTTCCTCGATTCCGGCGCGATGTACCGCATCGCCGCCCTGGCCGCCCTGCGCGCCGGCCTGGCGATCGACACGGCCCACGAATCCGCTATCGCCTCCCTCGCCCGCGGCCTGCCGGTACGCTTCCATGCCAGCCGGGTCTGGCTGGGCGAGGACGACGTGACCGACGCGATCCGCACCGAAGAGACCGGCATGAACGCCTCGCGCGTCTCGGCCCTTCCGACGGTACGCGAGGCCCTGGTGGCCCTGCAGCACGGCTTTCGGCGGCTTCCGGGGCTGGTCGCCGACGGCCGCGACATGGGCACCGTGATCTTCCCGCAGGCCACCTTGAAGGTCTATTTGACGGCCAGCGCCGCACACCGGGCGGAAAGGCGCCATAAGCAGTTGATTTCTAAGGGAATTCCAGCTAATATCGACAGTCTTCGCGCAGACTTGGAAGCACGCGACCTGCGGGACTCGTCCCGCGCGGTCGCACCGCTCAAGCCCGCAAGCGACGCCCTGGTACTCGACAACTCTGGTTCGACCGTCGAATCGTCGGTCGAACAGGTGGTTGCCTGGTGGCAGGCACGCATGCCGTTCGGCCCTGTGCCGCACACCTGACGCTCGAAGAAACCGGTCCCTGGCGTTCCGCCGCGCTCTCTGCGCACCGACGTCCGGGTTCATGCAACCTCCGCGGAACCTTCCGCACAACCACTGCCGCACCAGTCTTAGAAACGCCCGCACTTCCGTGGGCGTAAACCTGCGTACGGAACAGGAAAATTATGTCCGAATCTTTTGCCGCCCTTTTTGAAGAATCGATCCAGCGCTCGGAAATGCGCCCGGGCGAGGTCATCACCGCCGAAGTCGTGCGTATCGAGCACAGCTTCGTCGTGGTCAACGCCGGTCTGAAGTCCGAAGCCTACGTGCCGCTCGACGAGTTCAAGAACGACAAGGGCGAAGTCGAAGTCCAGGTCGGCGACTTCGTGTCGGTGGCCATCGACGCCATCGAAAACGGCTACGGCGATACCATCCTCTCGCGCGACAAGGCCAAGCGCCTCGCCTCGTGGATGAGCCTTGAGAAGGCGCTGGAATCCGGCGAATTCGTCACCGGCACCACCAGCGGCAAGGTCAAGGGCGGCCTGACGGTTTTGGTCAACGGCATCCGGGCGTTCCTGCCGGGCTCGCTGATCGACACCCGTCCGGTCAAGGACCTGACCCCGTACGAGAACAAGACCCTGGAATTCAAGGTCATCAAGCTCGACCGCAAGCGCAACAACGTGGTGCTGTCGCGCCGCGCCGTCGTGGAAGCGTCGATGGGCGAAGAGCGCGCCAAGCTGATGGAAACCCTGAAGGAAGGCGCCATCGTCAACGGCGTGGTCAAGAACATCACCGAATACGGTGCGTTCGTGGACCTCGGCGGCATCGACGGCCTGCTGCACATCACCGACATGGCATGGCGCCGCGTCCGCCACCCGTCGGAAGTGGTCACCGCCGGCCAGGAAATCACCGCCAAGATCCTGAAGTTCGACACCGAAAAGAACCGTGTCTCGCTGGGCCTCAAGCAGATGGGCGACGACCCGTGGATGGGCGTTTCGCGCCGCTACCCGCAGTCGACCCGCCTATTCGGCAAGGTCACCAACATCGCCGACTACGGCGCGTTCGTAGAACTCGAGCCGGGCATCGAAGGCCTGGTACACGTGTCCGAAATGGACTGGACCAACAAGAACGTCGCGCCTTCCAAGCTCGTGTCGCTGGGTGACGAAGTCGAAGTCATGGTCCTCGAGATCGACGAAGACAAGCGCCGCATCAGCCTGGGCATGAAGCAGTGCAAGGCCAACCCTTGGCAGGAATTCGCCCAGGACACCAAGCGCGGCGACCGCGTCAAAGGTCCCATCAAGTCGATCACCGACTTCGGTGTGTTCGTGGGCCTGGCTGCCGGCATCGACGGTTTGGTGCACCTGTCCGACCTGTCCTGGAACGAGCCGGGCGAAGCTGCCGTGCGCAACTACAAGAAGGGCCAGGAAGTCGAAGCGATCGTGCTGGCCGTCGACGTGGACCGCGAACGTATTTCGCTGGGCATCAAGCAGCTCGACTCCGACGAGTTCACCACCTTCACCACGGTCAACGACAAGGGTCAGATCGTGACCGGCAAGGTCAAGACCGTGGACGCCCGTGGCGCCGAGATCGAGCTGGCCGACGGCATCCTGGGCTACCTGCGCGCTTCGGAAATCTCCCGCGACCGCGTGGAAGATGCCCGCAATGTGCTGAAGGAAGGCGACGAAGTCACCGCCGTGGTCGTCAACGTGGATCGCAAGACCCGCAACATCCAGCTCTCGATCAAGGCCAAGGACATGGCCGACGAACAAGGCGCGATGGCCAACCTGAGCCAGCAGTCGTCGCGTGAAAGCGCCGGCACCACCAGCTTGGGCGCCCTGCTGCGCGCCAAGCTCGACAACAGCGAAAAGTAAACTCTCCCCCCGGCTGCGCGAACTTCGTGTCGCTACGCCAACCCCCTGCCGGAGAAATACCTGCGGACTGGCATCGCCAGATCCGGGTATTCCTGGCGAGGATCGTCCTGCGTATCGACTTACTTTTCGCACATGACCCGATCCGATCTCGTCGAGGAACTGGCCGCCCGCTTCGGCCAACTGGCACACCGCGATGCCGAGACCGCCGTCAAGGCGATCCTGGACGCGGTGAGCGAGGCGCTGGTGCGCGGCCACCGCATCGAGATCCGGGGCTTCGGAAGCTTTTCGGTGAGCCACCGCTCGCCGCGCATGGGGCGCAATCCCCGCAGCGGCGAAAGCGTGGCGATCCCCGAGAAGCGGGTTCCGCATTTCAAGCCGGGCAAGGCCTTGCGCGAGGCGGTCGATGCCCGTACCGCCGAGATCGAGGCCACGACCACCGGCACGCCGCTCCAGCGGCGGCAGGCCTGAGCGGCGTACCGTGCGCCACTAGAATCGTTCCGTCACGCCGAGGAGACGGATGAAATACCTCACGTGGCTGCTCAAGGCAGCCATCTTTTTTACGCTGTTCGCTTTCGCGCTGAACAACCAGCAGGACGCGACGGTGCACTTCTTCTTCGGTACCCATTGGAGCGCGCCCCTGGTGCTGGTGGTGCTGAGCGCCTTCGCGCTCGGCATCGTGGTCGGCGTGCTCGGCATGGTGCCGCGCTGGTGGATGCACCGCAGCGCCGCCCGCCGGGTGCACCGCCCCGCCGCCGATGCCGTACCCCCCGCGGCCGCTGCCGAGCAGCCGCTGCCCGCCATCACACAGATACCGCATGGACTTTGATATCGGGCTGGGATGGATCCTCCTGGGCCTGCCGGTGGCGTTCGTCCTCGGCTGGCTGGCGTCGCGTTTCGATCTGCGCCAATTGCGCGTGGAGAACCGGCAGGCGCCCAAAGCGTATTTCAAGGGCCTGAATTACCTGCTCAACGAGCAGCAGGACCAGGCGATCGACGCCTTCATCGAGGCGGTGCAGAACGATCCCGACACGTCGGAACTGCACTTCGCGCTCGGCAACCTGTTCCGGCGCCGCGGCGAGTACGAGCGCGCGGTGCGGGTGCACCAGCACCTGCTCTCCCGTGGCGACCTGGGCCGCGTCGACCGCGAGCGTGCCCAGCACGCCCTGGCGCTCGATTTCCTGAAGGCCGGCCTGCTCGACCGGGCAGAGGAAGCCCTGCGGCGGCTGGAAGGTACGCCCTTCGAGGAGCAGGCTCGGCTGGCGCTGCTGGCGATTTACGAGCGCTCGCGCGACTGGGAGCAGGCCGCCGCCATCACAGTGCGCCTCACCACATCCGGCCAGGGCAACTTCACCACGCGGCGGGCGCACTACCTGTGCGAGCAGGCCGCCACCCAGGTGATCGCCGGCCAGCTCGACGCCGCCCGCACCTTGCTGGAGCAGGCACTGGACACCGCCCCCGACGCCCCCCGCCCCCGTATAGAGCTGGCACAGCTGCAGCGGCACGCCGGTCAGGCATCGGAGTCGTTCGATACCCTGCGCACCCTGCTCGACGTGGCACCGACCGCGTTGCCGCTGGTGGCGGCGCAGTTCTCCGAGACCGCCCAGGCCAGCGGCCGCGCGGACGAGGCGTTGGCACTGCTCACCGCCTACTACGAACAGAGCCCGTCGCTCGACTTGCTGGACGCGGTGGTCCGCCTGCAACAGACCGCGCATGGCAGGACCGAGCGCGACGGCCGCGACTGGTACGTTCGCCATCTGGAACGGGAGCCGTCGCTGGTCGCCGCCGCCAAATGGCTGGCCGGCGAGGAGTTGCAGGAGGAGCAGTTCCACCCGATCGTGCAGCGTGCGCTCGACCATGCCACCAAGCCGCTGATGCGCTTCCGTTGCGCGGCCTGCGGCTTCGAGGCTCAGCAGCATTTCTGGCAGTGCCCGGGTTGCCAGACCTGGGACAGCTATCCTCCGCGCCGGGTCGAGGAGCTGTGAGGTTTAGCATGCTCCGTCAACGCCCGTTGCGCGGCGGACGTTGATCGCAGGCAGCGGCGGCACGGGGCCGCCTCTGCCGTGTTCCCCAGCTACTCAGGAGCGCTCCATGCTGAAAAAAATGTTGGCGATCGCCGCGATGCTCTGCACCACCGCATCGTTCGGCGCGGTCGATGTGAACCAGGCCAGTGCCGCCGATCTCGACGGGATCAAGGGCATCGGGCCGGCCAAGTCGACCCGCATCCTGGACGAGCGCAAGAAATCGCCGTACAAGGACTGGCCCGACTTCATCGCACGGGTGCGGGGCGTGGGCACCACCACCGCCAGCAAGTATTCGGCCGAGGGCCTTACAGTGAACGGTGTAGCCTATCCGGTGGCCAAACCCGTCGCGGCGGCGCCGTTGCCTGAAAAGCCCGCCAAGCCGGTCAGGCCGCAAAAATCCGAGGCCAAAACCGCAGCGGGCAACACCACCATGCCGGCAAAGCCCTGACCCGGCGCGCGGATGCGGGCGGTGCCGCGCGGCTGGGGGACGCAACAGTGGCGATTCGATCATCGGCTACATTTCTCCATACACCACCATGCGCATCACATCTCATGCGACGGGTCTGCAAGACGTACTGACCCCTGGCGATCCGCAGGCCCTCACGCGCCATGCACTGGGTCCGGTGGTGGCCGATCTGGCCGAACGCAGACCTCCACATCCACTGCGAGAGGCACCGACGGACGTTCCTTCGCGGCCTCGCTCGATAGATTGCGAAGCGCTAAAAAGATTCGCAGAGCGACGCATCGCGGAGCGAAAGCAAGAGCAGGAGCGCCTCTGGAACAAGGCCTTGTCTCTGCCGGGCGTGCCGGTCGAAAAAAGACCGTTGGCGGGCTACTTGTTGTTACGCCATGTGGATGGACGTCCAGTCGAAGGCGAGGATCTGGCCAGGCTCGACCTCGCGAACGAAACGCTCCTCGAAACGCGGCGTGGCCTGCGTCTCGGACGAGGTAACGTCGACATGGACATCCGGAGGACGGAGCACGAAAGTACACGGCGGGTCCACATCGCACGCAGCTTGTCCGGGGTTTGGTCTTCGGGCCCCGAAAGGCATCCACGTATCGCGTTGGCAGCCACCGCGCTGTTCGTGCAGGCAGGCAATTGCGGAGATCACGCATCGGTCGCACTGTCCCTGCATGCAGGCAAGCTTCGCCCAGGCGAGACGGCGAATCTTGTGAAACCGGTGGGAGTCGATCACGAATTTGTCGAAATCCGCACTGCGGAAGGCCGTGATCACGATGTCGTCCTCGATGCCTGGGACGATGGTCCGGCGATCATGGCAAGCGATGGCCGGTTCAGCAGCGGACCGCCCGAACCCGTTTTGTTCAGGCACGGGAGCGACGCGGGAGCAGCGGTCGCCACAGACCTCTACCAGCGACTCGACGACTTGATCGAGTAACGGCAAATCGAACTCCAGATGCATCTGGAGATCTTGGACTACACCGGTTTTCAGCATCCTGCCGAAGAGGTTTTCGCGCTGACGCCGGTCGAAAGCCGTGCGTTCGCGCAACGGGTTGCCGCGAAGATGAACACGATGGTGAGGCCGGGCCATGCGCGCGCGATCCACTGGACGGACGTGGTATCCGACCTGTTGCAGCGTTCACTCGGAAGACATCCGAAGCACGATCGCATGGCGGAGGTTCGGCACGAGATCATCGCCGTGGGTATCGCGCGATCTTTAGGGGACGAGGTGCGCAACGCTGTCGAAGACGCTCCGGCCGTGGTACACGAGGCTCGCAGCCGGCTCAAATCACACGGCGACGACTGAGCGGTGCGCATCCGAGCGCGTAGCCGGGATACGTTCAAGGCACAGCGCCAGCGTCGGCGCCTATCAGGCCCGCTGCCGGGTCACGCCCTAGAATGGCCGGCGAATGTCCCAACTCCTCGCGCTTGTCCTCCTCCCCTTCGCCGGCAGCCTGCTTGCCGGCATGCTCCCGGCCAATGCGCGCAACCGTGAATCCACCCTCGCCGGACTGATCGGCCTGTACTGCACGGTCCGGACCGCGCTGTACTTTCCCCGCATCGCCGACGGCGGCGTGATCCGGCAGAACTTCTCGTGGATCCCTTCGATCGGGCTCGAGTTCTCGCTTCGGATGGACGGCTTCGCCTGGATGTTCTGCATGCTGGTGCTGGGCATCGGGACGCTGGTGGTGCTGTACGCCCGCTACTACATGTCGCCGGCCGATCCGGTGCCGCGCTTCTTCGCCTTCTTTCTCGCGTTCATGGGGGCGATGGTCGGCGTGGTGCTCTCGGGCAACCTGCTGCAGTTGGCCTTCTTCTGGGAGCTGACCAGCCTTTTCTCGTTCCTGCTGATCGGCTACTGGCACCACCGCAAGGATGCCCGCCGCGGCGCGCGCATGGCGCTCACCGTCACCGGCAGCGGTGGGCTGTGCCTGATGGCGGGCCTGCTGCTGCTCGGGCACATCGTGGGCAGCTACGACCTAGACGTGGTGCTGGCCGAAGGCGATCTGGTGCGCGCCCATCCGCTCTACCTGCCGACGCTGCTGCTGATCCTGCTGGGCGCGCTCACCAAGAGCGCGCAGTTCCCCTTCCAGTTCTGGTTGCCGCATGCGATGGCGGCGCCGACGCCGGTCTCCGCCTATTTGCACTCGGCCACGATGGTGAAGGCCGGCGTGTTCCTGATGGCACGGCTCTGGCCGGTGCTGGCCGGAACCGACGAATGGTTCTGGCTGGTCGGAGGCGCGGGCCTCTGCACCCTGCTGCTGGGCGCCTACGCGGCGATGTTCCAGAACGATCTGAAGGGCCTGCTGGCCTACTCGACCATCTCGCACCTGGGCCTGATCACGCTGCTGCTGGGCCTCAACAGTCCGATGGCGGCGGTCGCCGCGGTCTTCCACATCATGAACCACGCGACCTTCAAGGCATCGCTGTTCATGGCCGCCGGCATCATCGACCACGAGAGCGGCACGCGGGACATCCGGCGGCTGTCGGGACTGTTCCGGCCGATGCCGATCACCGGCACGCTGGCGATGGTCGCCAGCGCGGCCATGGCCGGCGTGCCATTGCTCAACGGTTTCCTGTCGAAGGAGATGTTCTTCGCCGAGACCACCTTCCTCAGTGCCTCGCGCTGGATCGAGATCGGCCTGCCGGTGGCCGCCACCGTCGCCGGCATCTTCAGCGTCGCCTACTCCCTGCGCTTCACCGTAGACGTGTTCTTCGGCCCCCGCGCCAGCGACCTGCCGCACACGCCGCACGAGCCGCCGCACTGGATGCGGGTGCCGGTCGAGCTGCTGGTGCTGGCCTGCCTGGTGGTGGGCGTGGTGCCCGAATTTTCGATCGGCCGGGTGCTCGGCACCAGCGCGCTGCCGGTGGTGGGCGAGACCCTGCCCGCGTACAGCCTGGCCGTCTGGCACGGCTTCAACCTGCCTTTCGCGATGAGCCTGGTGGCGCTCGGTGGCGGCATCGTCGTGTATCTGGCGGTGCGTGCCCAGTTGCGCAGCGGCCGGATCGTGCGCGCTCCGCTGGTGGGCCTGCTGGACGGCCAGCGCATCTTCCACCGGGTGCTGACCACGCTGGCCGTGCTGGCCCGCACCGGGCGCCGGCTGCTCGGCACGCGCCGGCTGCAGGCGCAGCTGCTGTGGCTGGTGGGCATGACCGTGGCGGCGAGCACCGCCGGGTTGTGGAATCGGGGTGCTGCACCGGGCGACCGCGCGTTGCTGCCGGCCTCGCCCGCTTTCGTGCTGCTGTGGCTGCTGGGCGTCGCCTGCGCCGTCGGTGCCGCCTGGCAGGCCAAGTACCACCGATTGGCCGCCCTGACGCTGCTCGGCGGTGCGGGGCTGGTCTGCTGCATCACTTTCGTCTGGTTCTCCGCGCCCGATCTGGCCTTGACCCAGCTTTCGGTCGAGGTGGTCACCACGGTGCTGATCCTGCTCGGCCTGCGCTGGCTGCCACGGCGCATCGAGAAGCGCTTCGACGACGGGCGCTGGTCGCCATCCAAGAGAATGCGGCGGCTGCGCGATCTGCTCGTCGCCCTGGCGGCCGGCGGCGGCATGGCCACGATCGCCTACGCGATGATGACCCGCGACTTCCCGCAGAGCATCTCCGAATTTTTTCTGGAGCGCTCCCTGTCCGAAGGCGGCGGCACCAACGTGGTCAACGTGATGCTGGTCGACTTCCGCGGCTTCGACACTTTCGGAGAAATCGTGGTGCTGGGCGTGGTGGGGCTCACCATCTACGCCTTGCTGCGCCGCTTCCGGCCGGCGGGCGAGACGATGCAGCTACCGCCGCAGCAGCGCGCCCAGTCGGAGAACGCCAACACCGACCTGATCAACCCGCGCAACGTGGCCGACTCCGCCGTCGGCTACCTGATGGTGCCGGCTGTGCTGGTCCGGCTGCTGTTCCCGCTGGCGGGCGTCGCCTCGGTCTACCTGTTCCTGCGCGGCCACAACGAGCCGGGCGGCGGCTTCGTCGCGGGGCTGGTGATGTCGGTGGCGCTGCTGTTGCAGTACATCGTCTCGGGCACCCAGTGGGTCGAGGCGCACCTGCGGCTGCGCCCGCGGCAATGGATCGCCTTCGGCCTGCTGACCGCGATCGCCACCGGTGTCGGCCCCTGGTTCCTGGGCTACCCGTTCATGACGACCCACACCGCGCACCTCGATCTGCCGATCCTGGGCGAGATGCACATTGCCAGCGCCCTCTTCTTCGACATCGGCGTATTCACGCTGGTGGTCGGCGCCACCATCCTGATCCTCACCTCGCTGGCCCACCAGTCGGTACGCGCCCACCGCTACCAGGCACGGGAAGACGGCGACGAGGAAGCCCAGGTCGGCGTGCCGGTGGCCGCGCTGCGTGCCGCCGCGGCAGCGACGGTGAAGGCAGACGCCTGAATGGAGATCGTCCTGGCGGCCGCCATCGGCATCTTCACCGCATCGGGCGTCTGGCTGGTGCTGCGGCCCCGGACCTTCCAGGTGATCATCGGCCTGTCGCTGATCTCGTACGCGGTCAACCTGTTCATCTTCGCGATGGGCCGGCTCTCGGTCGACCGTGAGCCGGTGCTTCTGCCGCACCTGCCGGCGACCCTGCAGTACTACGACGATCCGTTGCCGCAGGCCCTGGTGCTGACTGCGATCGTCATCGGCTTCGCCATGACCGCGCTGTTCCTGGTGGTGATGATGGCCCTGCGCGGCCTCACCGGCTCCGACCATGTCGACGGCGGCGAGGAGCCGAAGCCATGAGCCGCTGGATCGAGACCTCAATGCCCCATGTCCTGTTGGCACCGATCCTGCTGCCGATGCTCACCGGCGCGCTGATGCTGCTGGCGGGCGAGGAGCGCCGGCGCCTGAAGCTCGGCGTCAACCTGATGTCCACCGGCCTGTGGCTGGTGGTGGCCGTCGGGCTGCTGCGCTGGGTCGACCACCACGGCTCGGTCGGCACGGTGGGCGTCTACCTGCCCGGCAACTGGCCCGCGCCCTTCGGCATCGTGCTGGCGATCGACCGGCTCTCCGCACTGATGCTGGTGCTGGCCGGCATGGTGGCGCTGGCCTCGATCCTGTTCGCGTCCTCTCGCTGGCACCGCGCCGGCGTGCACTTCCATCCGCTGTTCCAGTTCCAGCTGATGGGCCTGGCCGGCGCGTTCCTGACGGCCGACCTGTTCAACCTGTTCGTGTTCTTCGAGATCATGCTGGCCGCCTCCTACGGCCTGCTGCTGCACGGTTCGGGCCGCAGCCGGGTGCAGGCCAGCCTGCACTACATCGCGATCAATCTGGCAGCGTCGTCGCTGTTCCTGATCGGCACCGCGATGCTCTACGGCGTGACCGGCACGCTGAACATGGCCGACCTGGCGCAGCGCATTCCACAAGTGGCCACCGCCGACTGGGGCCTGCTGCACGCGGCCGCGGCGGTCCTGTCGGTGGCCTTTCTCACCAAGGCCGCAGTCTGGCCGCTCAACTTCTGGCTGGTGCCGGCCTACAGCGCCGCCACCGCTCCGGTCGCGGGCATCTTCGCCATCATGAGCAAGGTGGGCATCTACACGCTGCTGCGGCTGTGGTCGCTGCTGTTCTCCGCCGACGCGGGCGAGTCGGCCTTCTTCGGCGGCAACTGGCTGATCGCGGCCGGCATGCTCACCCTGGCCTTCGGCGCGATCGGCATGCTGGCCTCGCAGAGGCTTGGCGTTCTGGCGGGCTACGGCGTGCTGGTGTCGTCGGGCACCCTGCTGGCGGCGATGGGTTTCGGCCAAAGCGC
The DNA here is from genome assembly GCF_003217575.1 of Xylophilus ampelinus. Taxonomy (GTDB): domain Bacteria; phylum Pseudomonadota; class Gammaproteobacteria; order Burkholderiales; family Burkholderiaceae_C; genus Xylophilus; species Xylophilus ampelinus. The sequence goes on from NZ_QJTC01000012.1 coordinate 81,735, forward strand.
TTTGACCGCCGGTGCGCTGTACTACATGGTCTCCTCGACGCTCGCGCTCAGCGCGCTCTTCCTGCTGGTCGATCTGATGGAGCGCTGGCGCAACGACGGCGCCACCTACGCCCCGCACGAACGGGCCGACAACGCGCCCTTCCTCACGCCCGATTTGAAGCCACTGATCGGCATCAACCTCGACGAGGAGCAGGCCGAGCTGATCGGCCGCGCGATCCCGGCGGCCATCGCCTTCCTGGGCCTGTCGTTCATGGCCTGCACGCTGCTGCTGGCCGGTTTGCCGCCCTTGTCGGGTTTCCTCGGCAAGGTGGCGATGCTGTCGGCATTGCTCAACCCGCTCGGGCTGGACCAGGGCATCACCGATGCGGCGGGCGTCCCCGGCATCGCCAACCGGCCCGGCACCACCCAGTGGATGCTGCTGGCGCTGGTGGTGGCATCGGGACTGCTGACGCTGATCGCGATGAGCCGCACCGGCATCCGCCATTTCTGGGCCGCCCACGGACGCGGCATCCCGCACCTGCGGATCGCCGAAGGATTTCCGGTCGCGGCGCTGCTGGGCGCCTGCATCCTGCTGAGCGTCTTCGGCGAACGGGCGATGCGCTACACCGCCGACACCGCCGCCGGGCTGAAGGCGCCTGGCAGCTACATCTCGGCCGTGATGCAGGCCAAGACGGTGCCCAACCCGAAGAAGTACGACTCCGAGCCCGCCGCCGGCACCGCGCCCGGCTCGGGCACCAGCCCCGGAGCCACGCCATGAAACTGCTGCGCCGGATCTTCCCGCATCCGCTGCTGGCCGCGGCGCTGTTCGTGCTGTGGTTGCTGCTGACCCAGTCGGTCGGGCCCGCCACGCTGCTGATGGCCGCGCTGGTGGCCGTCGTCGGCCCGTTGCTCACCGCCAGCCTGCGCCCGGCGCCGGTGCGCATCCGGCGGCCGGGGGTGGTGCTGAAGCTGCTCGGCACCGTGTTCGTCGATGCGATGCAGTCCAACCTGCACACCGCGCGCCTGCTGCTCACCCGCCGGGCCCGGGACATCCCGTCGGACTTCGTGCACATACCGCTCGACCTGCGCGACCCCAACGCGCTGGCCGTGCTGGCCATGATCACCTGCGTGACGCCGGGCACCGCCTGGGCCGAGCTGGCGCTGGACCGCAGCATGCTGCTGCTTCACGTCTTCGATGCACGCGATCCGGAAGCGCTGATCGCCGACATCAAGCAGCGCTACGAGCGCCCCCTGATGGAGATCTTCGAATGAGCCCCTTCCTGCACTGGACGCTGTGGGTGGCCCTGGACTGCCTGGTGCTGGCGATGGCCTGCTGCCTGCTGCGGATGCTCAAGGGCCCGAGCGCGCAGGACCGGGTGCTGGCGCTCGACTGCTTCTACATCAACGGCATGCTGGTGATGCTGGTGATGGGCCTGCAGTACGGCAGCAGCATGTACTTCGAGGCGACGATGCTGATCGCCCTGTTCGGCTTCGTCGGCTCGACCGCCATGGCCAAGTTCCTGCTCCGCGGCGAGGTGATCGAATGACGCCGGCGCACCTGCCGCTCTGGGCCGAGATCGTCGTCGGTGTGCTGGCGCTGGTCGGCAGCACGATGGCGCTGATCGGCTCGGTCGGCGTGCTGCGGCTGTCGACCTTCTTCCAGCGCATCCACGCCACCACGCTCGGCTCGACGATGGGTGGCTGGACGCTGGCCTGCGCCACCATCGTGTACTTCTCGGCCCGCGACGGCACGCTGGCGGTGCATGCGCTGCTGATCTCGGTGTTCGTGGCACTGACGATTCCGGTGACGACCATCTTCCTGATGCGGGCCGTCCTGTTCCGACATCGGCAGGCCCGGCTGGGCGGCGTGCCGCCGGCGTTGGGAGCGTATGGGGAAGCGGACCGCAACTGACGGGTCGGCCTTCCCCTGCCGCCGGACAGTGGCACCTTTTTTGCTTTACCCCATTACCGGACACGCCGGCCGGCGCAAGGGAATCTACCGTTCTCGCCCGAAGCGCGAACGGTCACAGTGCCCGATGTCCTTTCCCGCAACCCATCGGCCTTCACCGAGGAATCGCTCCCATGAACCGTAGAACCCTGGCCGCCTGTGCGGTCGCGCTGCTGGCCCAGGTCTGTGCCTTCGCACAGGCCAGGTGGGACCTGCCCAGCGCCTACCCGGCCACCAACTACCACACCGAGAACATCGCCCAGTTCGCCAAGGACGTGGAAGCGGCAACCGGCGGAAAGCTCAAAGTCACGGTGCACGCCAACGCCTCGCTGTTCAAGGCGCCCGAGATCAAGCGCGCGGTGCAGAGCGGCCAGGCGCAGGCCGGCGAGATCCTGCTGGCCAACTTCTCCAACGAGAACCCGATCTACGCGCTCGACGGCGTGCCCTTCCTGGCCACCACCTATGCCGAATCGCGCAAGCTCTACGACGTGTCCAAACCCGCCACCGACAAGCTGCTGGCCGCCCAGGGCATGAAGATCCTGTTCTCGGTGCCGTGGGCGCCGCAGGGCATCTACAGCAAACGCGAAGTGGTCTCCGTCGCAGATCTGCGCGGCATCAAATGGCGCGCCTACAGTCCGGCCACCGCCAAGATCGCCGAGCTGATCGGCGCGCAGCCGGTGCAGATCCAGCAGGCCGAACTCAGCGCCGCGATGGCCACCGGCGTGATCGAGGCCTTCATGACCTCTAGCTCCACCGGCTACGACACCAAGACCTACGAGAGCATCAAGAACTTCTACGACACCCAGGCGTGGATTCCGAAAAACGCGGTGCTGGTCAACATGAAGAGCTTCAACGCGCTCGACGCCGCCACCCAGGCCGCGGTGACCAAGGCCGCTGCCGATGCCGAAGCCCGTGGCTGGAAGGTGGCCGAAGCCAAGAACGAGGAGTACAAGCGGCTCCTGACCGAGCGTGGCATGAAGATCATGAAGCCCTCGCCCAAGCTCGACGCCGACATGCGCCAGGTCGGCAGCATCATGCAGGCCGACTGGCTGAAGGCCGCCGGTGCCGACGGTGCCGCGATCCTCGACGCCTACCGCAAACCATGAGCGCCGTTCGGCCCCCGGCTGCCGCCGTGCCGGCGGCCGGCGCGGTGAATGCCGCGGCCTATGCGCCCGGCCCGCTGCGTCGGGTGCTGGCGCGTCTGTTCGATGCTGCCGGCGCCCTGGGCGCGGCCTGCGTGGTCGCCATCTTCCTTCTGATGATCGTGGCGGGCGTGGGCCGGCAGGTCAACCTGCGGGTCAGCGGCATCAACGACGTGGTGGCCTGGCTCTGCGCGGCCGCCGCCTTCCTGGCGATGGCGCATGCGTTTCGCCACGGCGACTTCGTGCGGGTGACGCTGGTGCTGGAATGGGTGCCGCCGCGGGTGCGCCGCTGGATGGACGCGGTGTGCCTGGCCATCGCGACCGCCGCCGTCGGCTATCTCACCTGGTGGGCCACCGCCTTTACCTGGGAGAGCTACGAATTCGCCGAGGTGGCGACCGGCCTGGTCGCGATCCCGATCTGGATTCCGCAATCGACCTTCGTGGTCGGCTGCTGGCTGCTGATGCTGGCGGTGCTCGACGAACTGGTCACAGTGCTGCAGGGCGGCAAGCCGGGCTACCAGCGCGCGGTGGAAGAGCGCCACGCCGCGGGCGATTTCTCGTCCGAAGTCTGATGCCCCGCCCGCTCGCCTGCCACGCGCCTCCCGGCACACCGCCGGCGCGCCGCCCTTCGTCCTTCTCCCGTCCTTCCTTCGGTTTCCGAGGCCACTCCCTCCAGGATTTTCCTCATGTCTGACACCCTGCTCATGGGCGGCATGCTGCTCGGCATCATGCTGGTGCTGCTGGCCGGCGGCGTCTGGATCGCGATGACGCTGGCGATCGTCGGCTGGATCGGCCAGGCGTTCTTCACCAACACCCTGCCCGGCAAGAACCTGTTCTCGGCGTTCTGGGAAAGCAACGCTTCGTGGGAGCTGGCCGCGCTGCCGCTCTTCATTTGGATGGGCGAGATCCTGTTCCGCACCAAGCTCAGCGAGGAGATGTTCGAGGGCCTGCGCCCCTGGCTCAACCGGGTGCCGGGACGGCTGATGCACACCACCGTGCTCGGCTGCGGCGTGTTCGGATCGGTGTCGGGCTCGTCGGCCGCCACCTGCGCCACCATCGCCAAGGTGGCCCTGCCCGAGCTGAAGAAGCGCGGCTACAACGAGAACCTGGCCATCGGCTCGCTGGCCACCGCCGGCACGCTCGGAATCCTGATCCCGCCTTCGATCACGATGGTGGTCTACGCGGTGGCGGCCGATGCGTCGATCATCCGCATCTTCCTGGCGGGCTTCCTGCCCAGCCTGCTGCTGATGGTGCTGTTCTCCGGCTACATCGGCTGGTGGAGCCATCGCCACCCGGACCAGGTGCCGCCGGCCGATCCGCCCAGCAGCTTCATGCAGAAGTTGAAGGCCTCGGGCAACCTGATCCCGTGCGCGCTGCTGATCGTCTTCATCGTCTGGGTGCTGGTGGCCGGCTGGGCCACGGCCACGGAGTGCGCGGCCTTCGGCGTGCTGGGCTCGCTGGCCATCGCCGCCTACGGCCGCAGCCTGACCTGGCAGAACTTCAAGGACGGCGTGATGGGCGCCACCCGCACCAGCTGCATGATCATGTTCATCCTGGCGGGCGCGGCCTTCCTCACCAAGACGATGGCCTTCACCGGCATCCCGCGCGAGCTGGCCGAATGGGTCGACGGCATGCACCTGTCGCCCTACGCGCTGATCTCGGTGCTGGTGCTGGTGTACCTGGTGCTGGGCACCGCGCTCGACGGCATCAGCATGATCGTGCTGACCAGCGCGGTGGTGCTGCCGATGATCCAGAAGGCGGGCTTCGACCTGGTGTGGTTCGGCATCTTCGTGATCCTGCTGGTCGAAATCGCCGAGGTGACGCCGCCGGTGGGCTTCAACCTCTTCGTGCTGCAGAACATGACCGGCCGGGACAGCAACCTGATCGCCAAGGCGGCGATCCCGTTCTTCGCCTGCCTGGTGGTATGCATCGCGCTGATCACGCTGTTTCCGCAGATCGTGACTTTTCTACCCGACATGGTGATGGGCAAGGACGGCGCGCCGCTGCCGGCGGGCTGAGGGAACCCGCCGCAGCGGCTGCGATACTGCGCGCCATGCTGCTCAACGTCTCCGTCATCTGCATCGCCGCCTGTGTCGGCGCCCTGCTGCGCTGGGGCTTCGCGCTGTGGCTCAACCCGGGCAGCGTGCTGCCCTGGGGCACGCTGGCGGTCAACCTGATCGGCGGCTACCTCATCGGCTTGGCGATCGGCGTGTTCAACGGATTGCCCAACCTGGACCCGGCCTGGCGGCTGATGGTGATCACCGGCTTCCTGGGCACGCTCACCACCTTCTCCAGCTTCTCGGGCGAGGTGGTCGGCATGCTGCTGCAGCAGCGCTACGCCCTGGCGCTGGGCACCGCGGCGATGCACATCGCCGGCTCGCTGCTGCTGACCTTCGCCGGACTGCGCAGCGCGCAGTGGGCGCTGGCGGCTTTTCGCTGAATTTCAAGGGAAAAAGGGCTGCAGCCTGCGCAGTGCGCGGACCACCAGCTATCGTTTCGATAGCATCTCGTCGCGCCGGGCCAGGCTGGGGAACAGGCGGAACCACATCAGCGCCACCAGCATCGTGCCGACGCCGCCGAACACCACCGAGCCCACCGGGCCGAGCAGTGCGGCGGTGGCGCCCGACTCGAACTCTCCCAGCTGGTTGCTGGCGCCGATGAAGACCGAGTTGACCGCGCTCACCCGGCCGCGCATCGCGTCGGGCGTCTCCAGCTGCACCAGCGTCTGGCGCACCACCACGCTCACCATGTCGGCACCGCCGGTGACGGCCAGCGCCACCAGCGACAGCCACAGGTTGTGCGACAGGCCGAAGACCAGCGTGGCCAGCCCGAAGATGCCCACCGCGACCAGCATGCGGGCGCCCACCTTGCGCTCCAGCGGCCAGCGGGTCAGCACCACCGACATCGTCAACGCCCCGACGGCAGGGGCCGCCCGCAGCATGCCCAGGCCCCAGGGGCCGGTGTGCAGGATGTCCTTGGCGTAGATCGGCAGCAGCGCCACCGCGCCGCCCAGCAGCACCGCGAACAGATCGAGCGACACCGCGCCCAGCACCGGCTTGCGGTGCCAGATGAACCGCACGCCGGCCAGCAGCGTCTGCAGCGACACCGGCGCCCGTGGCGCGGCCACGTGGGCGTAGCCGAGCCGCTTCACCAGCAGGCTGCCCATCGCGAACAGCGCCACGCAGGTGCCGTAGACCGCCGTGGCGCCGGCCACGAAGATCACGCCGCCCAGCGCCGGCCCGCCGATGATCGCCGCCTGCGAGCCCGCCGCGCTGAACGCCATCGCCCGCGGCAGCATCAGGGGCGGCACCAGCGCGGGCGTGAGCGCCTGCTGGGCCGGCATCTGGAAGGCCCGCACCATGCCCAGCACCACCGACAAGGCCAGCAGCAGCGACCGGCCGACCCAATGGCCCTCGGTCGCCAGCACCAGGGTCAGCGCCACCGCGCCCTGGGTGAAGAAGCAGGCGGCCACGATGTGCCCGCGGTGCAGCCGGTCGGCCACTTGCCCCGCCACCAGGGTCAGCAGCAGGGCCGGCACGAACTGGTAAAGCCCCACCAGGCCCAGGTCCCAGGCGCTGCCGGTCAGCTCGTACATCTGCCAGCCCACCGCCACCATCAGCATCTGCTGCCCGGCGGTGCCGAACAGGCGCGCAGACCAGAAACGGATGAAGGCGCGTTCCTTCAGGAGGTCGCGGAACTGGTACGTGGGGATTGTCATGGGGGCAGGCGGCGTGGCCGGCACTGCCGCGGGGCCTGGTGCGTGGCAGGGTCGTGGGGAAAGAGGCGGATGTCGGCGTGGCGAAGCGACATTCTGCCTCGCCTGTTCCAGGCCTGCCCGCACCGCGGCGGACCATCACGGCAATCCCCCACAATGGCGGGATGGATTCCACCCACAACCTCAACGACAACCGCATCGCCGATGCCTGGGCCACGCTCCATGCGCATTCCGACAGCGGCAACGCCCTGCAATCCCAGGCCTACCGCCTTGCCTTCGCCGACCCCGAGTTCCTGACCCGCCGCGAGACCCGCGGCGTGCGGATGCAGCTGGAGATGCTCAAGCCCGACCTCGACCAGCAGGCCCAGGGCATCGAGAATACCGTGGTCGTCTACGGCAGCGCCCGCTTCCTGCCGCCCGACGAAGCCGCCGCGCTGCTGCAGGCGGCCGAGACGGTGGGCGAGCCCGCCGCCATCGCCGCCGCGCGGCTGAAGGTCAAGAACGCCCACTATTACGAGCAGGCCCGCCTGTTCGCGCGGCTCGTCGCCACCGACAGCGAAGCCCGGTCCAAGGAAGAACGACTCTACATCTGCACCGGCGGCGGCCCCGGCATCATGGAGGCGGCCAACCGCGGGGCGCACGAAGTCGGCGCGCTGAACGTCGGCCTCAATATCGCCCTGCCGCACGAGCAGAGCGGCAACCGCTTCATCACACCCAGCCTGTCGTTCAAGTTCCATTACTTCGCGCTGCGCAAGATGCACTTCATGATGCGGGCCAAGGCGCTGGTGGCGTTCCCCGGCGGCTTCGGCACGCTGGACGAACTGTTCGAACTGCTCACCCTGGTGCAGACCGGCAAGAGCAAGCGGGTACCGATCGTGCTGTTCGGCAAGAGTTTCTGGACCCGTGTCGTCAACTTCGACGTGCTCGTCGAGGAAGGCACCATCTCGGCCGCCGACCTCAAGCTGTTCCACCTGACCGACGATCCGCAGGACGCCTGGGACACGATCCAGGACTTCTACCGGCTAACGGAATGAGCGTGGTCGCAGCGGTTTGCCGAGCCGGCGCCCGCGGGCCGGTGGCCGCACCGGCACCACGGCCTGCGGGTTCCGCACATCGGCCATGGTGCCCGGATTTCCATGGGCATACGCCTACAGGCGCCTAGCACCGGCGCTGGCACGCAGCGCACCCCGGGTGCCTAGCATGGAGTGGCCCAACCCCCTAACGCACTGCGAGGAGCTTCATGACGTCTACCCATCCACGCGACTCCGACGCCCCCGAATCGCCCGACCAGCTGGACCACCAGGCCTTCGAAGGCGGCGACCGGGGTGGCAAATCCGGATCCAACGCCGCCCAGAACCGCGCCGTCGGCATCGACGATTCGATCGTCGAAGGCAGCCGACAGGGCCGCGAACGCTACAAGACCGAAATCGACCACGGCGAAGCGGAGCCCCGAAACTCCGTGTAGCCGACGGTGGAAAAGGCATCAGCTTGCCGAAAATCACAAAGATGCGCCGTCGTTTCAATGGCGCCGTCGTTCCGACAAAAGCTGGTGGCTCCTCCCATACCTGTTTCATGGTGCCCCTCTTGCCCGCGCTCGGCGCGGGCTTTTTTGCGTCCGGCTATTGGCCCGGACGGGGATCTTGCACCGGCGGCTGCTGCGTCGGACGGGGTGGCGGGTCGCCGATCGGGGTTTCGGGCGGCGGGCCGGAAGGTGGAGGCACCTGCAGCGGCGGGGTCGGGATCGGGGATTCGGTAGGCATGGGCATTTCTCCTGAGTCAAAACATCATGGCTGCGGACCACGGTCAAGAGGTTTCCGCGTGCTACTGGGGCGCGGCGCAGGGCGTGGGAACCTATCGCGCGGCCGTCCTCTCCGACCGTCATGACGGCACACACGTTCCTCCCCCGGCCCGACATGCAAGCCAAGAAGCACCCCGGTGTCGACCGCCATGCCTACCGCGGCCTGAACAACCCCCAGGCCGAGCGTGCGGGCGCGGCGCTCGCGGCGCACCTGGAGCGGCTGGGCACGGCCCGCTGCGTTGCGACCCTGCGGGACGCGCACCGCCAGACGCCGGCCGGCACGCCGCGGAGCCATGCGCTGCGGGTCCTGATCGGCGTGCTGCAGGAGCTGGGCGTCGACACCCTGCAGGTGCAGATGGAGCAGTGGCGTGCCGCCCGGCACGCGATGGAATCCGCGCGCGCCGAGTTGCAGGTGCTGCAGCACTCGTTCGATGCGGATTTCGCCCGCTGGAGCGCCACGGCCGCCCATATCCGACATACGCGGGAGCAGGCGCTCGCCCTGCTCGATTCCCTGCTGCCCACGGCGCAGCGCAAGGAGAATCCGTCGGCCCGCCCTCTGTCGAAGGCACTTGCGCGTCTGCCTGGCAGCGAGCTGCAGGCCGCCCTGGCCTCGGCCGACGAAGCATTCCTCCAGCCCGCCCAGGACGCCCTGTTGGCCGACCTGGTGGATGTCGGCCTGGCGCTGGAGGTGCGCGAGCATGCCTGCGCCGCCGAAGGCCTGGGCATCGAGACCGAGCTGGCTCTGGGCGCCGCAGGCTACGACATCCAGGATGCGATCCACCAGTTCAAGCCCCTGGCCGAAGCCGCAGCGGCGCTGATGGAGCGCCGCAAGCAGTTGACGGCGGCCATCGCCCACACGGAGCGGCTTCAGACGGTATGCCGGCAGGCATCGGTTCCGGCGTTGCTGATGCGGCTGCCCTACCTGTGGTTTCCGGCGTACGAGTTCAGCCAGGCCGACCAAATGCTGACGGCTCAGACCCCGGCGGCGTACGGCGCAGCGACCGGCGGTCCGAAAGACGGTCGAACGGGCGGGCCGACGACTTCCGCGGGCTAGAATCGAGAGCTATCCAGGAAGCGTGGCAGAGCGGTTGAATGCACCGGTCTTGAAAACCGGCGATGTCGAAAGATATCCGTGAGTTCGAATCTCACCGCTTCCGCCGGAGCACCCATTGCACCTGTGTTGGGAGCACTCCGGGCATTCCGGTGCGGTCCGTCTGTCCCTCCGAGGCAGCGGGGGCATGCCGCAGGAGACGGCTCGCAATGCACTCGGCACAGGCCACCGGGAGCCAGCGCACCCCTTTGTTCGAATGGGACCATGAAACCTCGCTGCCGCGCCTTCCTCGTCGAAGACAACCCACGAAGTCTGGAAAGCCTGATCCCGGCGCTGGCGGAACTGGCCTGCGCCGAAGTCGTCGGCTTCGTCCAGCGCGAGGACGATGCGCTCGAATGGCTCGGGCAGCATGCGGCCGAGGTCGACGTGGTGGTGCTCGACATGTTCCTGCTGCAGGGCACCGGCCTGGGCGTGCTCAACGCAATGCGCGAGCGCGGCATCGACTGCACCGTGGTAGGGCTGACCAACCATGCGACCGACGACACGCGCGCCCGGTTCTCCGCCGCCGGGGCCGACGCCGTCTTCGACAAGATGGAACAGACCGAGGACTTCTTCGCGTTTCTCGACACGGTGGTCCGCCGGACCCGGACGAACGAGGCGGCGGTCGACGGACATTGAGCCCCGTAGCCGGCCCCTGCTCGGCCCGGCCGCCGCGGCGCACAGCGCCCCGCTGCGCCAACACTTCGCGGCCATCAGGGCATCCTCGGCGTCGAGCGACGGCAACGGCAGAAGCGGCGTCCCGGCGCGGGCCGCGCAGCTCCGCCGTGCCGTCGCGCCAGGATGCAACACGCTTTAGCCCGCAAGAAAGAGCGCCTGCAGGTCGCTCAGGAAATCGAAGCCCCGCTCGGTCGGCTGCACCCGCTTCAGGTCGCGGGTGATCAATCCCTTGGCTTGCGCCTCCGCCAGGGCCGGCGCGATCGCCGCGACCGACAGCCCGGTGCGGTCGGCGAAGTCCTGCAGCAGGAAGCCCTCGCGCAGCCTCAGCGCATTGAGCATGTACTCGAACGGCAGATCGCCGCGCTTCAGCTCTTCCTGCTGCGTGACCGCATTGCCGGCCGGTGCACGCTCCATATAGAGCTGCGGATCGCGCACCCGCACCTGCCGCACGATGCGGTGGGCGAAGCTCAGCTTGCCGTGCGCACCCGCGCCGATGCCCAGGTAGTCGCCGAACTGCCAGTAGTTGAGGTTGTGGAAGCAGCCGTGGCCGGGCTTGGCATAGGCCGAGATCTCGTAGCGGGCCATGCCGGCGGCGCCGGTCCGCTCGGTGATGCGGTCGAGCATCTCGTAGGCGGTATCGTCCTCGGGCACGACCGGCGGATGCTTGGCGAAATAGGTGTTGGGCTCGATCGTCAGGTGGTAGATCGAGATGTGCGGCGGCGCCAGGGCCAGCGCGGTGGCGACGTCGGCCTCCAGCTGCGCCATGGTCTGGCCGGGCAAGGCGTACATCAGGTCGAGGTTGAAGGTCTCGAACGCCGAGGCCGCCTCTTCCACCGCGGCCAGCGCCTGGGCACGGTCGTGCACCCGGCCCAGGGCCCGCAGGTGGGCATCGTCGAAACTCTGCACCCCCACCGACAGCCGCGTCACGCCGGCGGCGCGGAAGGCGCGGAACCGGTCGCGCTCGAAGGTGCCGGGATTGGCCTCCAGCGTGATCTCGGCATCGGCCGCCAGCCGCACCCGGGCCCGGATGCCGCCGATCAGCCGCTCGATCGCCTCGGGCGAGAACAGGCTGGGCGTGCCGCCGCCGAAGAACACGCTGTGCACCGTACGGCCCCAGACCAGCGGCAGCGCGGCCTCCAGGTCGGCCATCAGCGCATCGACGTACCGCTGCTCGGGGATCGGGGGGCGCGCCCCCTGCCCCGCTGCGCCGGCATCGACCTGCGTGCCTGCTCGCCACTCGTGCGAGTTGAAATCGCAGTACGGGCACTTCTTCAGGCACCAGGGCAGGTGCACGTAGAGCGACAGCGGCGGCAGCGCGCCCAGCTGCAGCGTGCCGGGCCGCATGTAGTGCAGCAGGTCGGGCTGCGGTGCGACCGCCGGGCCGGCCGGGACAAGCGGAATGCTGCCGGCCATCACCAGCGCTCGCGGACGAGTTCGAGCATCCGGCGTGCGGCCTGGCCCCGATGGCTGTGCGCGTTCTTCACCTCGGGCGGCAGTTGGGCACAGGTTTGGCCGAAGGCCGGCAGGAACATCACCGGATCGAAGCCGAAGCCGTGCCCGCCGACCGGCACCCGGGCGATCTCGCCGGCCAGCCGGCCCGAGGCGATCAGCGGCTCGGGATCTTCCGCGCTGCGCACGCCCACCAGGGTGCTGACCAACGCGGCGCGGCGGTCGTCGACCGTCGCCATCTGCTCCAGCAGCGCCCGCACGTTGTGGTCGTCGCCCTTCGGGTAGCCGAACTGCGTCGCGTAGTAGGCGGTATCGACGCCCGGCAGGCCGCCGAAGGCCTGCACGCACAGGCCCGCGTCGTCGGCGATGGCGGGCAGGCCGCTGGCGCGTGCGGCGTGGCGGGCCTTGGCCAGCGCGTTCTCGACGAAGGTGCGGAAGGGCTCCTCGGCCTCCGGGATGCCCAGGTCGCCCTGACGCAGCAGCTCGACGCCCAAGGGCGCGAACATCGCCCGCAGCTCGGCCAGCTTGCCGCGGTTGTTGGAGGCCAGGACGATTTTCATGGTCAAAAGTGCTTGGAGCCTTTATGGTTCATCGACATCATGCTATTATTTTTGTAGCGATTGCTTCTGCAGCAAGACCAGTTCGGCGATGCCTTTCTCGGCCAGGGCCAGCAGCCGGTCCATCTCGGCGCGGGTGAACGCGGCGCCTTCGGCCGTGCCCTGCACCTCGACATAGTGGCCGGCACCGGTCATCACGACGTTCATGTCGGTGTCGCAGTCGACGTCCTCGACGTACTCCAGGTCGAGCAGCGGCACGCCGGCGACGATGCCGACCGAGATCGCCGCCACATGGCCGCGGATCGGCGAGGCGGCCAGCTTGCTCTGGGCCATCAGTGTGTCGACCGCGTCCTGCGCCGCGACGAAGGCGCCGGTGATCGCCGCGGTACGGGTACCGCCGTCGGCCTGCAGCACGTCGCAGTCGAGGTGGATGGTGCGCTCGCCCAAAGCCTTCAGGTCGAACACCGCGCGCAGCGAGCGGCCGATCAGGCGCTGGATCTCCTGCGTGCGGCCGGTCTGCTTGCCCTTGGCCGCCTCGCGGCTGCTGCGGGTGTGGGTGGCGCGCGGCAGCATGCCGTATTCGGCGGTCACCCAGCCCTCGCCGCTGCCCTTCTTGTGCGGCGGCACCTTTTCTTCGACCGACGCGGTGCAGAGCACCTTGGTGTCGCCGAACTCGATCAGCACCGAGCCTTCGGCGTGGATCGTGTAGCCGCGGGTGATGCGCACGGTGCGCAGTGCATCGGCGGCGCGGCCGGTGCGGGTGTAGGGCGTGGGGGCGGCGGTGCCACGGGTGGTGTCGCTCATGGGGGGTCCGGGAAAAGTCGGGATGGAAAGGATGGGCGGCGATCGGGGGACGGCCCGGAAAGGCAGGCATTCCGGCGGCCCCCGCGCGGCGCGAACGGCGCGCCGGTCACACCCGGCGTGCGGCGGACCGGCGGATCGCCTCGTTGATCTCGGCGATCGAGCGTTCGATCGCCTCGTCGTCCAGGTCGTCGGCCGACGCGTCGGGCACGCCGGCCTGGATGGTCGAGGCGAACACCTCCTCGCCGATGGTGTCGGTGGAGATGCCGCGCGTCGGCTCGAAATCGGCGGCTTCCCATTCGAAGCCGATGGCGGTGACATTGTCGCTGGCGGGGCCGGCGTTGCGCAGTGCACGCTCGACCAGCTCGGGCACCGCGGCCGACACCGGATGCGCACCGGCGACGGCCACGATCTCGTCGTCGCTCAGCATGTCCCACAGGCCGTCGGAGCAGAGCAGCACCCGGTCACCGCCCTGCAGCGGAAACGGCCCCGCCACGTCGAACAGCGGCCGGGTCGGCGAGCCGAGGCAGGTGAACAGCACGTTGCGGTTGGCCGCCTGGTTCGGACGGGCCAGCTGCATGTCGCGGCGCTCGGTGTAGGAGTGGTCGCGGGTCCGGGTGACCAGGGCGCCGTTGCGGATCAGGTAGAGGCGCGAGTCGCCGCAGTGCGCCCAGCTGACCTGCCCGTTCTGCACCACCGCCATCACCAGCGTGGTCCGGGGCGAATCGAGCATCGCCTTGAAGGTGGCGTAGCGCAGCAGCTGCTGGTGCGCGGACAGCACCGCCTCCGACAGGAAGGCGGTCATGTCGGGCAGGGCCGGCTTGGCATAGCGCTGGAACAAGGCCGAGGCGGTCTGCAGCGCGAGCTGCGCCGCCACCTCGCCCTCGGGATGGCCGCCCATGCCGTCGGCCAGCGCGAACAGGCCCGCTTGCCGCGTGTAGCAGTAGCCCATGCGGTCCTCGTTGATCTCGCGGCCGCCGAGGCGGCTCACCTGGAACACCGAGAACTTCATGGCAGCGCGGCCCCCGCGCCGCTGTCGTTGCGGCCGGCGTCGCGCGCCGCGGCGGCTGCCGGCGCAGGGGCGGATCGCTTGCCGTCGGAGACGAGCGAATCGATCTGCATGCGCATCCGCTCGCCCACCGTCAACCGGGTGTGGCGGCGCTCGTTGGGCATGCCCAGCTCCTTCTGCAGCGAGAAGACCGATTGCGGCCGCTGCAGCGGATCGAGCGACATGCACCATTGCACGATCTCGATCAGGTGGTCGGAGTAGACGCCCCGCAGTCGCGACAGCGCGACCGAGAGCCGGTCCTTGTCCTGGCGCTGCGGCACGTCGTTGGGCGGATAGCCCTGCATGCAGGCGTACATGCAGGCGCCGACGGCGTAGATGTCGGTCCAGGGGCCCATCATCGCGTCGCGCTTGTACATCTCGGGCGCGGCGAAGCCGGGGGTGTACATCGGCCGCACGAAATGGCTTTCCTTGCTGAGCACCTCGCGCGCGGCGCCGAAGTCGATCAGCACCGCCTTGTTGTCGTCGGTGATGAAGACGTTGGCCGGCTTGATGTCCAGGTGCAGCATCTTGTGCTGGTGCACGATGCGCAGGCCGCGCAGCACCTCGTCGAACAGCGAGCGGATGGTGGATTCGCGGAACACCTTCTGCGCCTTCTGCTCCCGCGCGGTGATGATGAAATCCTGCAGGGTGTCGCCCTCCAGGTAGTTCATCACCATGTAGACCGTCTCGTTCTCCCGGAAAAAATTGAGCACGCTCACCACCGACGGGTGGGAGATCTGCGCCAGCGCGCGGCCTTCCTCGAAGAAGCTCTTCAGGCCCAGGCGGTAGAGCGACAGCTTCTCGGGCGCGACCTTGGGCAGAGGGCTGTCGGCGCTGCGGGTGGCGAGCGATGCGGGCAGGTATTCCTTGATCGCCACCGGCTTGCTCTCGCTGTCGTGCGCCAGATAGACGATGCCGAATCCCCCGGCGGAAATACGGCGCACCACACGGTAGCCCCCGATCGCCGTATCGGGCGGCAGCGGCGCCGGCTTGTTCTTGGTCATGCGATGAGGGCGAAAGGATGGGCCGTCTGGCGACCGGTTGCGGCCCTGCGGCGGGGGCTGTCGCATGGAGATCGCGGGGGTTTCACCGGAACGGCGGGCGAACCCCGCTATTCTCCGGTATCTGCAACGACCCGCAAAACAGATGTCAGTTTACAGCATGACCGGCTACGCCAGCGCGCAGGAAAGCGTCCTGGCACACGAGTCCGACAACGCCGCGCGGCCCGCGCCGGAGCGCCGGCTCGGCCTGGAAATCCGCTCGGTCAACAGCCGCTTCCTGGACCTGGCGTTCCGCCTGCCCGACGACCTGCGGCAGTACGAACCGGTGCTACGCGAGAAGCTCACCGCCCGTCTGAAGCGCGGCAAGGTCGAGGTGCGTGCCGCGCTGGAGCACGACAGCGCCGACACGCTGCCCGAGCCTTCGGTGCGATTGCTGCAGCGCCTCAATTCGATCCAGGACACGGTACGGGCCTGGATGCCGTCGGCGGCACCGCTGTCGGTCGCCGACACGATGCGCCTAGGCGCCGCCGAGCAGCACGCCCGCGCCACCGACCGCAACACCAGCATCGTGCCGCTGGTCGAGAAAGCCCTGGCCGAGCTGCTGGCCGCCCGCGAACGCGAAGGCGCTCGGCTCGCCGCCATGCTCACCGACCGCGTCGCCCAGCTGCGCGGGCTGGCCGCCCAAGCCACGCCCCTGGTGCCGCGCCTGGTCGAGCAGCAGCGCCAGCGCTTCCTGGAGCGCTGGTCCGAGGCCATGGCCCTCGGCGAAGGCGCCGCCGTGCCCGAGGCAGCGCAAGACCGCGCCCTGTCGGAGGCGACCGCCTTCGCGATCCGCATCGACGTCGCCGAAGAGATCACCCGCCTCGACAGCCACCTCGACGAGATCGATCGCCTGCTCGCCAAGGGCGGCGAAGTCGGCAAGCGGCTCGATTTCCTGATCCAGGAACTGCAACGCGAGGCCAACACCCTGGGCTCGAAGTCCGCCACGATCGAACTCACCCGCATCTCGGTCGACATGAAGGTGCTGGTCGAGCAGATGCGGGAGCAGGTGCAGAACATCGAGTGAAGCAGCGTGCACCGAGGCTGGCGCATCCTTATTAATGTGCATTAAAATGGTGTTTAGGGCCTGAATCAAGGGCTAAACACCATAAATATGACATTTATGCTGAACACTACCGACGAGGTCTTGCAAACCGTCGGCGAGCGCCTGCGCGCCCAGCGGCTGGCCCAGGCCCTGTCCCAGCAGGAGCTGGCGGCTGCGGCCGGCCTGTCGCAGGGTGCGGTGCGCCAACTGGAGCGCAACGGACAGTCCTCGCTGGACACGCTGGTCCGGGTGGTGCAGGCGCTCGGACTGGTAGGCGAGCTGGACGATCTGTTCGTGCCCCGGCGGCAGTCCATCGCGCAGATGGTCCAGGCCGAAGCGGCCGGCCTGCGGCAGCGCGCGCCGCGTCAAAAGAAGCCGTGAAGCGGCTCGGCGTCCACTACCAAGGCTGGGGCGACGACTTTGCGCTCGGCCAGCTGGCGGACGATGGATCCACCCTGCTGTTCGAATACGCGCCGGAGGCATTGGCATCGACGCTGGAGCTGTCGCCGCTGCATCTGAAACTGCGGGCCCCGGCCTACGGCGGCTTTCCCGCCCACCTGCACCGCCTTCCGGGCCTGATCGCCGACAGCCTGCCCGATGGCTGGGGGCTGCTGCTGATGGACCGGCTGTTGCGCCGGCAGGGGCTTCGCCATCCCGGGCCGCTGGACCGCCTCGCCTTCATCGGCGACCGTGCCATGGGCGCGCTGCGCTTCGTACCGGCCGCCGGCCCCGATGCTGAAGCGCCCGATTGGAACCTGCTGGCACTTGCCCGCGAAAGCGAACGCGCCCTGGCCGGCGATACCGGTGCCGCCCTGCGGGAACTGGCACTGACCGGCGGCTCGCCCCAGGGTGCGCGCCCGAAGGCCCTGGTGCAGTACGACGCCGCGACCGCGCAGGTCAGCACCCGCCAAGATGCACCCGGCGCTCCCTGGCTGGTCAAGTTCCCTGCGCAGGACGAGCACAAGGAGGTCTGCGCGATCGAGCAGATGTATGCGGAACTGGCCCGGAGCTGCGGCCTCGAAGTGCCGGCCAGTGCATCGTTCGACCTGTCTCGCACGCTCGCGGCCTTCGGCGTCGCGCGCTTCGACCGGGAAGACGGCATGCGCGTGCCGGTGCACAGCCTGGCGGGCCTGCTGCAGGTGGACTTCCGGCTGCCGGGCAGCACCGACTACACCACCTTTCTGCGGGCCACGCGGATGCTGACCCGCGACGAGCGCGAGGTCGACAAGGCCTATGCGCGGGCCGTCTTCAACGTGCTGTTCCACAACCGCGACGACCATCCCAAGAACTTCGCCTGGCGCATGGGCCGCGACCGTCGCTGGCGGCTGGCGCCGGCCTTCGACCTCACTTTCAGCGACGGCCCGAGGGGCCAGCACCACATGGACGTATGCGGCGAAGGCAGCGCGATCGGCCGGGCCCACCTGCTCGCGCTGGCCGCCCAAGGCGGCGTGGCGCCGAAGCAGGCGATCGCCACCATCGACCGGATGCTGGACCACGCCGGAGGCTTCGACCGGCGCGCCGCAGCGTTTGCGATCCGGCGCACGACGGTGCGGCAGATGGTCGCTGCGGTGGACGCTTGCAGCGTGAGGCTGAGGCAGGGCTGACACGCGGTCCGCTACCTGCAGGCCACCAACCAGCGCCAGGGCTTCGACCTGGTGCCGGTGGTCCAGGTGCCGCCGCCGCCGATGGGCCTGTACTCGAAGCGGCACAAGACCCTGGCCGCGGTGCCCGACGGCGCCACCGTCACCCTGCCCTCCGATCCCGTCAATGCGGCGCGGGCGCTCAACATCCTGGCGCAGGTCGGCTGGGTGCAGGTCAAGCCCGGCACCGATCCGCTGGTCGTGTCGGAGCGCGACGTGGTGTCCAACCCCAAGCGGCTGAAGCTGGTGCCGCTGGAGGCCGCGCAGGCGCCCCGCTCGCTCGACGATGCCGACGTGGCCGCGATCCCCAGGGCAACTTCGCCGTCGCCTACGGGCTGCGCCTGACCGAATCGCTGCGGCTGGAGGACATGACGGCGCCCTAGGTCGACGTGGTCGCCGTCGAGCGCGGCCAGCAGGAGTAGCCGTTCGCCCGCGACATCGCGGCGGCCTACCGGTCGGCCGGCTTCCAGCAGTTCTTCAAGGCCCAGTCGGTCTGGGCCGGCTACCGGCTGCCCGACTACTTCGACAAGCCGTGATCCGTCGGCCGGTGTGGTTCGCCGGTGTGGTTCCGCTTCTGGGGCGGCGGGGCATCTTCCGCAGCGCGTAAGAAGGGCGGACCTTGCGGGAACATCCGGGGTTGGCGGTGCCGGGCAGTCGGCGGGGCTCGGGCTGCGGCTTGATTTTGTTTGAAAGTGGCTGTAGCCGGCTTTTGGCGCCGGCTACTAGCTATAAAAAATATAGCAATAACGGGCTGACCGGGCGGCTTTGGCAGAGCGGGTCGGGCCAGGCGCCGTGGGTGATCGCGCCGACGGCGTACTATGCTCCGCGAATGTCCCCCGCGACGGGCTGCGCCCGCCGCTCCTCCTAATACGATCCCCCTCGCTCCTGCCGCGCTGAAGGGAGCCCGTCCGGCTGACCCCGTGCTCCTCCTGGGACTCAGAGCCCGCAATTAAGACTGGGACACTGGACGGTTTCGACGCTGTAG
Organism: Xylophilus ampelinus; assembly: GCF_003217575.1. GTDB lineage: Bacteria > Pseudomonadota > Gammaproteobacteria > Burkholderiales > Burkholderiaceae_C > Xylophilus > Xylophilus ampelinus. Next base: position 100,650 of record NZ_QJTC01000012.1, read on the forward strand.
CGCGAACGGTGAAATCGTTCGCCGACAGCGCCCGCCAATAACCGCCGTGGATGAAGACGAAGACCGGCGCGCCGGGCGCGTCGGCCGGGAAGATATCGAGCGTTTCGGCGCGCGTCGGGCCGTAGGGCACGCGCAGTTCGCAGCGCAGCGTGGCGCGGGCATGGGCGCTGCGCTCGGCGTAGTGGCGCATCTCGGCGGCGCGGTCGGCCGCCGGGATGGCGGTGTCGTACTGCGCGTCGATCTGCTCCTGCGTCTCGAAATCGCGGTAGAGCCGGGGCATGGCGGCGCCGCTCAGTCGGGGACGACGGCGGTCACTTCGATCTCGACCTTGGCGCGGTCCTCGATCAGGCCCGACACCTCGACCGCCGTCATCGCCGCGTTGAAGCTGCCGATGATCTCGCGAAACGCCTTGCCGATCTCGGGGTACGCGGCCACGTAGGCCTTGCGGTCGGTCACGTACCAGGTCATGCGCACGATGTGTTCGGTCTTGGCGCCGCCCTCGGCCAGCACCGCCGCCACGTTCTCCAGCGCCTGGCGGGCCTGGCCGGCCAGGTCGTCGGTGTGGAACACGCCCTCGGCGTCCCAGCCGATCATGCCGGCGACGAACACCATGCGGCCGCGGGCGGTCACGCCGTTGGCGTAGCCGCGGGGGCGGGGCCAGCCGGAGGGAAGAAGGGTCTGCATAAGGATCTCCAAGGGAAGTCTGTGAATCGCACTGCGGTACGTCGGTCACCGCCGAACCGGGCCTGGCCGGTTTCCGGCATCGCCCTCGCCCGCCGAGGGGCTCCGTGCGCGGCGGGAACGGACATTCAAGTCGGCAGCCTGCCGAGCGCTTCGCGCACGTCGTCGGGCAAGGCCCGCGCCTGGTGGGTCTTGAGGTCGGTCGCGACCAGCACCTGGCGCGAACGCATCCGCTCCTGCTCGCCGGCGCGGCAGTGCAGCGCCAGGGTGAGCGAGCTGTTGCCGACGCGCTCGACCGCCAGGCCCAGCGTCACGTCGTCGCCCATGCGGCTCACCGCGCGGAACTCGCATTCCAGCCGCACGATCGGCATGCCGATGCGCCGCGGACCCAGCAGGCCGGCATAGGACACGCCCAGGCAGTCGTTGAACCAGTCCTCGACCAGGCCGTTGAGCATCACCAGGTACTGGGGGAAAAAGACGATGCCGGCCGGATCGCAGTGGGCGAAGCGGATGCGCAGCGGCCGCTCGAACACGACCGGATGGGTGGAAGGGGAAAAGGGTGCGGTCATACGCCGATGTACTTTTGCCAGAGGCCCGGATCGGCCGCCAGCGCGGGGGAATCGCCCTGCCAGACCACCTGGCCGCGCTGCACGATGGTGTGGCGGTCGGCCAGCGTGACCAGCCGCTGCACGTACTTGTCGATCACCAGGATGCTCTGGCCCTGCGCGCGCAGTTGCGCCAGGCAGCGCCAGATCTCCTCGCGGATCAGCGGGGCCAGGCCCTCGGTGGCTTCGTCCAGCACTAGCAAATAAGGATTGGTCATCAGCGCGCGGCCGATGGCCAGCATCTGCTGCTCGCCGCCCGAGAGCTGGTTGCCCATGTTGCGGGAGCGCTCGGCCAGCCGCGGGAACAGGTCGTAGACCCGCTCCAGCGTCCACGAGTCGGGCGACCGATTGCGGTTGGCGCCGAAGGCGCGCAGGTTCTCGGACACCGACAGGTTGGGGAAGATCTGCCGGCCTTCGGGCACCACCGCCAGGCCCATGCGGGCGATGCGGTCGGGCTCCATGCGCTCGATGCGTTCGCCGCGGAAGCGCACCGTGCCGCTCCTGGCGCGCACCAGGCCGAGCAGCGAGCGCACCGTGGTGGTCTTGCCCATGCCGTTGCGGCCCAGCAGCGTCGCCACGTCGCCCGCGTCGATGCGCAGGCCCACGCCGAAGAGCACCTGGCTGCTGCCGTAGGTGGCCTGCAGGTCGTCGATCTCCAGCAGCACCGGGCGGTCGGGCCGCGGCGCGGGTGCTGGTACGGCAGCGGCACCGGCCATCGTCGCTTGCGTATTCATGCGGCCACCTCCTCGTTCGCCTCGTCGCCCAAGTAGGCGCGCCGCACATCGGGGTTGCCGCGGATCTCGGCCGGCGTGCCGCAGGCGATCACCTTGCCGAAGACCAGCACCGAGATGCGGTCGGCCAGGCGGAACACCGCGTCCATGTCGTGCTCGACCAGCAGCACCGTGGTCTGGCCGCGCAGCGACAGCAGCAGCGCGACCATGCGCTCGGATTCGTCCGGACCCATGCCGGCCATCGGCTCGTCGAGCAGCAGCAGCGTCGGCGCGGTGGCCAGGGCCAGGCCCACCTCCAGCTGCCGCTGCTCGCCGTGCGCCAGCGCACCGGCCAGCGCATGCATCTGCGGACCCAGGCCGACCCGCTCGACCACCTGCTCGGCCGCGGCATAGCGGGCACGCTCGCTGCGCGCCGCTTGCCAGAAGCGCAGGCTGCTGCCCTGCCGGGCCTGCACCGCCAGCGCCACGTTGTCGCGCACCGACAGGCGCTTGAAGATGCTGGTGATCTGGTAGGACCGGGCCAGGCCGCGCAGCACCCGCTGCGGCATCGGCAGCCGGGTGACGTCGTCGCCGTGAAAGACGATGCGGCCCGCGTCGGGCGCCAGCGCGCCCGAGATCTGGTGGATCAGCGTGGTCTTGCCGGCGCCGTTGGGGCCGATCAGCGCGTGCAGCTCGCCGGGCTGCACACGGATGTCGGCATGGTCGGTGGCGGTGAGGCCGCCGAAGCGCTTGACCAGGCCGTCGATGTGCAGCAGCGGCGTGCCGGACAAGGCGGACGTGGGTGCCGATGCGCCCGTGTGGATCGGTCCCATCATGCCGGCTTCCTCCTGCGCAGGAAGCCCGCCAGGCCCTGCGGCGCGACCAGCACCACCAGCAGCAGCACCGCCCCCAGGCCGAACTGCCAGTGGATCGTGTAGGCCGCCAAAATCTCTTCGAGCAGCAGGAACACCACCGCCCCGATGAAGCCGCCCCACAGGTGGCCCACGCCGCCCAGGATCACCATCACCAGCAGCAGGCCCGACTGGTTCCACTGCAGCAGCGACGGGCTCACGAAGCTCGACTGGTTGGCCAGCAGCGCCCCGGCCAGGCCCGCCAGCGCACCGGCCAGGGTGAAGGCGACGAGCTGGTAGCGGTACACCGGGAAGCCGATCGCGCCCATGCGGGTCTCGTTCTCGCGGATCGCCTGCAGCACGTGGCCGAAACGGGCGTTGAGCAGCCGCTGGATGCCCAGGAAGGCCAGAACGAACAGCGCCAGCACCACGTAGTAGAAGCGGGTGTCATTTGCCAGGTCGAAGCCGCCGCCGACGGTGGAGCGGCCGGGCAGCGTCAGCCCGTCCTCGCCGCCCCAGGCCTTCACCGACACCATCAGGTAGTACAGCATCTGCGCGAAGGCCAACGTGATCATGATGAAGTAGACGCCCCGGGTGCGCAGGCTGATCGCGCCGACCATCAGCGCGAACAGCGCGCTGACCAGCAACGCGGCCGGCCAGGCGATCCAGGCCGACATGACGCCCTGCTGCATCAGGATGCCCACCGTGTACGCACCGGTGCCGATGAAGGCCGCGTGGCCGAAGCTCACCATGCCGCCGAAGCCCAGGATCAGGTTGAGGCTGGTCGCGGCCAGCGCGAAGACGAGGATGCGGGTGGCGAGTCCCACGTAGAAATCCTCGCCCAGCGCGGCGGCCGCCCACGGCAGCGCGGCCAGTACCAGCAGTACCGGCACCGTCCAGCGCAGGTGCAGCGCATGGTCGAGCAGGCCGTGCGGCGCATCCGCCGAATCGGTGGCCGGCGGCACGGCGCAAACGCGGCCTACAAGCGACGAAGAAGATGCGGTCGTCATGGGGTCGGGTCCTCAGCCGTGCGCCGGGAAAAGCCCTCGGGGCTTCCAGAACAGCACGGCAGCCATCAGCAGGTAGATCAGGATGGACGCGACGGCCGGCCCTGCGCTGCCCGCCGCCTCGGCACCCAGCCAGTGGCCGAAGGCCATCGGGATCAGCGCGCGGCCGGCGGTATCCACCACTCCCACCAAGAGCGCGCCGAACAGCGCGCCGCGGATCGAGCCGATGCCGCCGATCACGATCACAACGAAAGCGAGGATCAGGATGCTCTCGCCCATGCCCACCTGCACCGCCAGCAGCGGGCCCAGCATGCCGCCGGCCACCGCGCAGAGCGCCGCGCCCAGGCCGAACACCGCGGTGAACAGCCACCGCACGTTGGTGCCCATGGCCAGCGCCATCTCGCGGTTCGACGCGCCCGCGCGCACCTGCATGCCGAGCCGGGTGCGGGTGACCAGCACATAGAGCAGTGCCGCCACGCCCAGGCCCACGCCGATGATCAGCAGCCGGTAGGCCGGGTAGAAGAAGCCGGTCAGCAGCTCGACCGGGCCCGACAGGCTGTCGGGCGGGTTGAGCGCGATCGGCTGCGAGCCCCACAGCATGCGCACGCCCTCGTTGGCCATCAGCAGGATCGCGAAGGTGCCCAGCACCTGCGACAGGTGGTCGCGCTTGTAGAGGCGGCGCAGCACCGTCACCTCCAGCAGCATGCCGACCAGCGCGGTGCCGACGATGCCGCCGCCCAGTCCGATCCAGAACGAGCCCGAGGCCGCCGCCGCGGTGGCGATCAGGTAGGCGCCCACCATGTAGAGCGAGCCGTGCGCCAGGTTGATCATGTCCATGATGCCGAACACCAGCGTGAGGCCGGCGGCCAGCAGGAACAGCATCAGCCCGAACTGCAGCCCGTTGAGCGACTGCTCCAGCACCAGCACGCCGGTCATGGCAAGGCCTCTGTCATGGCATCGAAACGGATCGGGCGCCCGGTCATGCCGCCGGCATCTTGCAGCTGCCGACATACGCGTCGGCGTGGTTCTTGAACACGGTGCCCAGCGTACGGTTGGTCACCCGGCCCTGGGTGTCCTTGGTGATCACGCGCAGGTAGTAGTCCTGGATCGGGAAGTGGTTGGTGTTGAACTTGAACGCGCCGCGCACCGATTCGAAACGTGCGGCTTCGAGCGCCTTGCGCACCGCGGCCTTGTCGTCGAGCTTGCCCTTCACGTCGCGCACCGCGCCGTCGATCAGGCGGGCCGCGTCGTAGCCCTGCGCCGCGTACAGCGTGGGCAGGCGGCCGAACTCCTTCTGGAAATCGGCGACGAACTTCTTGTTGGCCGCGTTGTCCAGGTCGTGCCCCCAGAGCGAGCTGTTGAACATGCCGAGCATCGGCTCGCCCACCGCCTTGATCACGTCCTCGTCGGCCGAGAAGCCGGGGCCGAAGAGGGTCATGTCCTTCGACAGACCCGAGCCCACGAACTGCTTGATGAAGTTGATGCCCAGGCCGCCCGGCAAAAAGATGTAGACCGCATCGGGTTTGGCCGCGCGCATCTTGGCGATCTCGGCACCGTAGTCGAGCTGGTTGAGCGGTGTGTAGCTTTCCAACGCCACCTCGCCCTTGTAGAAGCGTTTGAAGCCGGCCAGCGCGTCCTTGCCGGCCGGATAGTTGGGGGCGAGCAGCGCGACGCGCTTGAAGCCCTTGTCCTGCACCGTCTTGCCGACCGCTTCGTGCAGGTTGTCGTTCTGGTAGCTGGCGCTGAAGAAGTACGGGTTGCACTGGTCGCCGGCGTATTGCGACGGGCCGGCGTTGGCGCTGATGTAGAAGGTCTTGGCGGCGAAGGTGGGTGCGCCCACCGCCAGCATCACGTTGGAGAACACCACGCCGGTCATGAAGTCGACCTTGTCGCGCTTGATCAGCCGGTCGGCCGTCTGGCGGGCCACGTCGGGGCTCTGCTGGTCGTCGGCCACCACCACCTCGGCGGGCAGGCCGCCGAGCTCGCCGCCGCCGTGCTTGACCGCCAGCTGGAAGCCGTCGCGGATGTCGATGCCCAGGCCCGCACCGGGACCCGACAGCGTGCTGAGCAAACCGATCTTGACCGCGTCGGCGGCCTGGGCGGACATGGCGACCGCGGCGAGCGCGGCCAGGACCAGGGGCTTGAGCGAAGAAGCGGAAAGAGTCTTCATGGGGCAGGCTTTCTATCGGTGGAGACGGAGGGAGGGTTTGCGGGGCGAAGAGATTCAGGGAACCGCGGGCGCATCGCTGCGTCCCAGCCGGAAGCGCTGGAGTTTGCCCGTTTCGGTGCGCGGCAGGGCCGCCACGAACTCGACGGCACGGGGATATTTGTACGGGGCCACCGTCTGCTTGACGAAGTCCTGCAGCGTGCGCACCGTGGCGGGGTCGGGCTCCTGCCCGGGCCGCAGCACCACGAAGGCCTTGACGATCTGGCCGCGCTCTTCGTCGGGCACGCCGATCACGCCGCATTCGGCGACGGCCGGGTGCTGCAGCAGCGCCTCTTCCACCTCGGGCGAGGCGATGTTGTAGCCGGCCGAGATGATCATGTCGTCGGTGCGCGACTGGTAGTGGAAGTAGCCGTCGTCGTCCACCAGATAGGCGTCGCCGGTCAGGTTCCAGCCGTCCTTCACGTACTGCGACTGGCGCGGGTCGTCGAGGTAGCGGCAGCCGGTCGGGCCTTGCACCGCCAGGCGGCCGACGGTGTTGGGCGGCACCGGACGGCCCTCGGCATCGACCACCCGGGCGCGGTAGCCCGGCACCGGCACGCCGGTGGCGCCGGGCCGCGCATGCGCCTCGTCGGCCGAGATGAAGATGTGCAGCATCTCGGTGGCGCCGATGCCGTCGATCAGCTCGATGCCGGTGGCCTGCTTCCACAGCGCGCGGGTGGCCGCCGGCAGCGCCTCGCCGGCCGAGACGCAGCGCCGCAGCGTGCCGGCGCGGATCGCGTCGCCGTGTGCGGCCAGCGTGCGGTAGGAGGTGGGCGCGGTGAACAGCACCGTGGCGCCGAAGTCGCGGATTCCGCCCTCCAGCTGCGCGGGCGATGCCTTCTCCAGCAGCACGGTCGATGCCCCGACCGCCATCGGAAACAGCAGCAGGCCGCCGAGCCCGAAGGTGAAGGCCATCGGCGGGCTGCCGATGAACACGTCGTCGGCCGCCGGCTTGAGCACATGGCCCGGCCAGCAGGCGCAGATCGCCATCACGTCGCGGTGGAAATGCATCGTCGCCTTCGGCACGCCGGTGGTGCCCGAGGTGAAGGCCAGGATGCAGGTGTCGTCGGCGGTGGTATCGACGTTGTCGAAGGTGGCCGGCTGCGCGGCCATCGCGGCCTCCAGCCCGTCGGCCGACGGATCATTGAAGCAGCACACCTGCCGCAGCACCGGGCATTCCAGCGCCGCGGCGCGCAGTTCGTCGGCCAGCCGCAGGTCGCACAGCGCGTGGCTGACCTGGCCCTTGTCGATGATCGCCTGCAGTTCCTTGGCGCGCAGCAGCGGCATGGTCGCCACAGCGATCGCGCCGGCGTTGACGACGGCGAACCAGCAGGCCGCCAGCATCGGCGTGTTGGGCGCCCGCAGCAGCACCCGGTTGCCGGGCACCAGGCCCATGCGGTGCACCAGCACGTTGGCGATGCGGTTGGACTGGGCCAGCAGGTCGGCATAGGTCCAGCGCAGGCCCGCGCCCTGCACGCAGAGCCGGTCGCCCCAGCCCCGGGCGACCGCGTCGTCGAGCAGCGAGGTGGCGCAGTTCAGGCGCTCGGGGAACTGCAGCTCGGGCAGGTCGAAAAGGTACGCGGGCTGCGCCTCGGCCGGCGGCAACCGGTCGCGGGCGAAAGTGTCTGTGTGTGCGCTGGCCATGCGAGAAACCCCTTTTGGTGCGATGCGTCCAAAACGATGAATTACTTTAGGGCTAAAGCAATTGGCGGGCCAGCGGGATCACCCTAACTTGAAGCACACCCCAGGCTTGCCCACTGCGTGTGGCCGCCAACCCCCTTACAGGGGCACCACCAGCGGCCCGGCGAAGCCGGTTCCGCGGTGAGCACTCGTACAACCCCCAGGCTTGCCCACTGCGTGTGGCCGCCAACCCCCTTACAGGGGCACCACCAGCGGCCCGGCGAAGCCGGTTCCGCGGTGGTCCTGAAGTGAAATGCACCCGCTGCAATGCTGGTTGCCTATGCGGAGGTCGGCGCGGCACCCTTCCATTCCTTGAGCAGGTCGCGCGCGATGATGAGTTGCTGCACCTCGGTGGCGCCCTCGTAGATACGCAGCGAGCGGATCTCGCGGTAGAGGCGCTCGACCGGCTGGTCGCTCACCACGCCCAGGCCGCCCCACATCTGCACCGCCATGTCGATCACCTGCTGCGCGTTCTCGGTGGCGGTGAGCTTGGCCATGGCGGCCTCGCGGGTCACGCTGTGGCCCTGGTCGCGCATCCATGCCGCCCGGTAGGTCAGCAGCGCGGCGCTGTCGATCATGGTGGCCATCTGGGCGAGCTTGGACTGCGTCAGCTGGAAGTCGGCCAGCACGCCGCCGAACATGCGGCGCCCGGTGGCGCGGGCCATCGCCTCGTCGAGCGCGCGGCGGGCGAAGCCCAGTGCCGCGGCCGCCACCGAGGTGCGGAACACGTCTAGCGTGCGCATCGCGATCTTGAATCCCTCGCCGGCGGCACCGATGCGCTGCGATGCGGGAATGCGGCAGCCGGTGAAGCGCAGCCGGGCCAGCGGATGCGGCGCGATCACCTCGATGCGCTCGGCGATCTCGAAGCCGGGCGTGTCGGCATCGACGATGAAGGCGCCGATGCCGCGCGTGTCCCTGAAAGGCACGCCCTGGCCGGTCGTGCCCGGCGCCTCGCCGGTGCGGGCGAAGACGACGTAGAAATCGGCGATGCCGCCGTTGGAGATCCAGGTCTTCTCGCCGTCGAGGACGTAGTCGCCGCCCTCCTCCCGCGCGGCGCAGGCCATCGCCGCCACGTCGGAGCCGGCTTCGGGCTCAGACAGCGCGAAGGCCGCGATCGCCTCGCCACGCGACACGCGGTTCAGGTAGCGGGCGCGCTGGTCGTCGTTGCCGGCCAGCGAGACGGCGCCGGAGCCCAGGCCCTGCATCGCGAACGCGAAATCGGCCAGGCCCGTGTGGCGTGCCAGTGTTTCGCGGATCAGGCAGACCGCGCGGGTATCGATCGCATCGCCGGCCTTCGCCGCGACCGCGTGCTGCAACCACCCTGCACGCCCCAGGTTGCGCACCAGAACGCGGCAGGCGTCGTCTACATCGCGGCCATGGGCCTCGGCGATGTGCGCGCATGCCCAGACTTCGAGGCGGCGCACCAGGTCGCGGTGGTGCTCGTCGAAGAAGGGCCAGTCGAGGTAGCGGATGTCGCTCATGGAGGTCTCCTGCGCCGGCCCGTCGCACGGCGTGGGCGGCAATTTTGACGAGAAAGTAGCCGCGTGGGTCGAATCGCAAAAAATACGGCCCCCGGGGCCGTGCATTTCGCGTAAGCAGCCATGGCTTCGCTGCGAGCGATGCAGTATCTGCGGCTGTCACGAGTATCCGGCAATGGACGCACTACGCAACCCCGGCACGCCGAGTTCGCGCGAAACCAGCCCGGAGCCTCGTCTCCAGGAGCCGGATGCTGCCCCGGCGCGGCGTGAACGCTCCCCCACGCCCGGGGCGCTCGAAGAGAGTCCGCTGCCGCGGCGCGCGCGGCGCGAGCAGCCCGGCGACCCTTCGTGGTCTTCTCGACGGGCTTTCATGTATGCGCTCACGCGGGAGCAGCCTCCCGGGCCGCCGTACATGCGTACCCACCGGCCCGGGTCGCTGCCGCAGGAAGCGGGGACCTCGTCGCCGGCGGCCCGTCTGCACCCTGGCGCTTCTGTTGCGACGGCCACCCCGCTGCAGAGAAGGGATGCGGCTAACGAGGCCGTGCACGCACTTTTGGTAGAACTCAACGTGCCGAACGATCCCGGGCCGACGGACTTCCCCGAGCTATGGAATCAGTTGAGGCGGCAGCCGGAACTGGCATCTCGCTTCCAAAGCGTCTTTCGCGAGATGCTGCGCCATGCCAACCTGGCTGCGCCGGAAAGGGTTTTCGACCTTCCCCTCACGGGCAACCAGCTCGTACTGCTGCGGACCATGTTCAATGGATTGGAAGAGTTACGGCAACTGACGAACCAGGCGGCCGCCCAGTTGGAGGCCGACATCAACCAGCAGCAGATGCCTCTGGGCCACGAGATCTATAGCTGGTCCAAGCTCACCGGCATGCCGATCGAATTCCCCCATGCCTTCGACCACGACGACAACGCAGTGCCATTCGCCCGTGTGCTGGGGCGCTTGCGCACCGAATACCTGCTGATAGAACCGGAGATTTCCGCGCAGACCAAAGCGCAGGTGTCGTCGATGCTGCACGCCGTCGCGAACGATGCGGCGTTGCGACGCGAGGTCTTTTCGCTGGCGCAGGATGCGCTGGGCACCTGCAACGACAACCTGGCCGAAGGCTTCTCCAAGATGGCCCTGGCCGTGGACAACCACCGGATGGCACGGGCGGTAGAGCGTGGCGACGTCGACGTGAAGTGGCTCGACGACTGGGCAGGCTCGTTGTTCCGCTTGTCGCTGCTCGAAACCGCCGTGCATCGCTACATCGCGTCCCGGCTTAGCGACGCTCCCAACCTGTTCAAGGAGGATCGAAACAGGCTGATCGAGGAACCCATGGAAACCATGTTGCACGCCAAGGTCGAGTTGCGCCGAACGCTCGGTCTTCCCAGCAGCACGGCCTCCACGATCGAGTTCCACCACTCCAGTATTTTGAATCCGGCGGATCTGCGAACGCTGGCGCACACGGTGCGGACCGAGGCGGAGAATCCTGCGGCGTACAGCAGCTTCCTGCTGGACAACCCGACATGGCGTGCCGGCATGAAAGCGCTGCACCCGCAAGAGTTCCAGGACTTGAAGACCCGGCAGGACGAGGATCCCTTCTACGACCTGGATCTGCCCCCGGACACCGACGTGGTGGCACAGGCGGCCTATGCCGAAAAGGCGCAGCAGGTGGCCGAGCAGCATGCCGAGCAAGAGCAGGCACTGCTGCTGCGCCTCGCAGTCCCAACGGCCTGGCCGCCAAAAACCGAGGCCGGCAGCGGCGACAACCATTGATACGGGACGGTCGTGAGCTATTTTTTCGATAGCACATGAAGGGCCGGCTAGTTTGGTGTCTCAAAAATAAGCCGAACTAAGTTTATGGGCAGCCCGAGCGACCTTTGCGAGGATCGTATCGGCGCTCTTGTGCCAGATGAAAGGTTTCGGGTCGGCGTTATGTCGGTCGATGTATTGCCGGATGGAGCGCTCCAGATCGGCCACGC
>NZ_QJTC01000013.1 GCF_003217575.1 Xylophilus ampelinus
GGGGGGTGTTGGGGGGGGGTGGGGGGGGGGGGGGGGGGGGGGGGGGGGGGGGGGGGGGGGGGGGGGCCATTCGGTCCCTATGCGGTGGCGGGCCTGCGCCGCGGCATGCGGGTGCCGTCGTTCAGCCGTCCGGGCGCCTGGCAGGCTGGTGTCAGCCTTCGTCGCCGAGGTCGGGCGACGCGACCAGCGTAGACAGCGGCAGCGACGCGATCTCCTGCAGCAGCAGCGCTAGCTGCCAGCCCGCCGCCGCGACCGTCGCCGCGCCCTTTTCGGCCGTCGCCGCCGCCGCGTTGCCCGCCGCCCCCTGGCGGTTGTAGTCCTGCATCTGCCAGCCCAGCTTCGCGCTGCGGCCGTCGCCTAGGATCCGGTGCCGCGCGGCGCGGTCTTCGGAGCTGGAGCGGAAATCGCGGGCCTGCTCCATGGCGACCCGCTCCGGGTGCAGGTGCAGCATCATCGAGGTCTCGATGTCGCCGGCATGGATGCCGAAGCGGTGCTCGTGCGGCGAGAACAGCCCCTGCACCGCATCCGGCAGCGGCAGTGAGAACCAGCTGCTGGAGTAGACGATCAGCCCGCATCGCGCCCGCAAATCGCGCGCCACCAGGTCCATCGCCCCCACCTGCCCCCCGTGGCCGTTGAGCAGCAGCAGCCGGCGGATGCCGGTGCGGGCCACCGCCTCGCCGATCTCGGTCCAGATGCGGATCAGGGTCTCGGCGCTGAAGCTCAGCGTGCCGGGGAATGCCAGGTGCTCGGGGCTGAAGCCGACCGCCTGGGTCGGCAGGAACAGGGCGTGCAGCGTGGGCGGCAGGTGCGGCAGCGACGCGGCGATGACGCCCTCGACCAGCGCGCTGTCGACGCACAGCGGCAGGTGCGGACCGTGCTGCTCGGTGGCCGCCACCGGCAGGACGGCGACCGCCTGCGCCGCGGCGCCGCTGGCCCGCAGGCGTGCGAAGTCGGTGGTGCGCCAGTGGGACCAGTGGCGGGAGGCGGGAAGCGGGGCGGCGACGGTCATGGCGGCATCTTAGCGAGAGACCTCACAGCCACCCGGCCCGCCGGAAGCGGAAGTACAGGTACCCGCACACCACGAAGATCAGCCCCAGCGCCACCGGGTAGCCGTACTGGAATTTCAGCTCCGGCATGTGCTCGAAGTTCATGCCCCAGACTCCGGCGAAGGCGGTGCAGACCGCGAAGATGCTGGCCCAGGCCGCCAGCCGCTTGGTCACCTCGCTCTCCTCGGTGACCATCGACAGGTTCACCTGGATCGCCGTGCCGATGGTGTCGCGCATCGCGTCGATCGATCCGTTGATGCGGCTCAGGTGGTCGATCACGTCGCGGAAATAGTCCTGCGCGCCCATGCAGATCTGCGGCACCCGGCCGCCGTGCAGCTTGCCGACGGCCTCCAGCAGGGGCGCCACCGCGCGCTTCAACACCAGCGCGCGGCGCTTCAATTCGTACAGCCGGCGGATGTTGTTGTAGGGCGCACCCTTGGTGAAGATCTGCTGCTCGATCGTCTCCAGCTCCACCTCCAGCGCGTCGATCACCGGGAAGTAGCGGTCGACCACCGCGTCCATCAGCGCATACAGCACGAAACCCGATCCGGTCTTCAGCAGCTCGGGCTGGCGCTCGCAGCGCTCGCGCACGCCCAGGAAGCCCAGCTTGCTGCGGTTGCGCACCGAGAGCACGTAGTTCCTGCCGACGAAGACGTCGACCTCGCCGACGTTGACCTCGCCGTGCTCCGGGTCGGGCTCGACCAGGTGGAAGACGGCGAAGAGCGAATCGCCGTACTCCTCGATCTTGGGCCGCTGGTGGCCGTGGCGGGCGTCCTCGACCGCCAGCTCGTGCAGGCCGAACTCCTGCTGCATCTCGTCCAACTCCTCGGGCGTGGCGTCGGCCAGCGCCACCCAGACGAAGCAGCCGGGCAGCGAGACGTACTCGCTGATGTGGTCCACGGAGATGTCGGCCAGCTTGGCCCCGGCCTGGTAGGCAACGCAGTTGATCAGCATCGGGCGGATTCCGGCTCGTGGGGAGAAGGGGCGGCGATCTTGCCACGGCGCACCGACGCTGCGGCAAACCGGTACCGACGGCGGTCAGAGCACCTGCGCCGCCAGCGCCCAGGCCATGCGCGCCCGCAGCAGGTCGCGGCCGCAGCGGCGGTCGGCGGGCAGGCGGCGCAGCAGGCGCAGCCGCCGCACCGCCGTCGCCACCAGCGCCCGCACGGGCGGCGGGCGCAGCGCCAGCCAGCGGGCGAAGAGGGGCCGGGCGGCGTCGAAGGCGGCGGCTTCGTGCAGGTGCAGCGCGGCCGAGTGCAGGTAGCACAGCACGTCGCGCGCCTGGCAGTGGGCCAGCGGCAGCACGGCGGCCGGGTCGTCCTCGAAATCGACATACGCCACCGTGCCGTCGGGGCAGCGCACCAAGTTGCGGGCGAAGGCCTGGCTCAGGCAGGCGCCGGCGTCGTGGGCGATGGCCAGGGCGTCCAGGCCGAGCGCGAACAGGCGCAGCATCGTCTCCGGCGGCCGGGCCGTGGCCGCGTGCATCTCCACCGCCAGCGACGGCGTGTCCTGCCCGGGCGCGGCCAGGTGGCCCATCAGCAGGCCTTCGGGGCCCTCGGCCAGCACCGGCGGCACCCGCAGGCCGAGCGCGGCCAGCGCGCGCAGGCGGCGGGCCTCGGTGTGGATGGCCGGCGCGCCGCCCAGGTTGGGCACCGACCGCAGCAGCGGCAGCCGCGCGGCGCGGGCCATGGCGCCCAGCACCCAGTAGGGCCAGCGGGCGTTGCGGGCGCCGGCCTTCTTCAGCCAGACCTGTTCGCCGTCCAGGTCGTAGTGCGCCAGCGGCCGCGGCTGGCCGGGCGCGGTGGCCTGCAGGAACTGCCGGTAGTGCGCGGCGCGGCCAGGGCTCGCCACTGACTCAGACATGCTCGTCCACCGGCGCCCGGTACACCGTCTGGGCCGCGGCGCCCGGCGCCGAGGGCACTAGCGGCGGCGGCTCGGCCGCGCGGAAGCTGTGGGCGCTGGCCAGCGCCCAGTAGCGCCTGAAGACCTGGTGCTGCTCCGACAGGTCGCCCAGCAGCGCGCCGGGCTCCACCCGCATGATCAGGTTGGCCAGCAGCCGCACCTCGGTGTCGGTCAGGCGCCGCACGATGTGGTGGGCGGTGATCTCCTGCGGATGCTGCAGGCCGGCGGCCTGCACCAGTTCCTGCAGCGCATGCAGGGTGTTGCGGTGGAAGCTGGCGACGCGGGTGGCCTTGTCGGGCACCACCAGCGCGGTCTGGCGCAGGGCATCCTGCGTGGCGACGCCGGTGGGGCAGTTGCCGGTGTGGCAGGTCTGGGCCTGGATGCAGCCCAGCGCCATCATGAAGCCGCGGCCGGCGTTGCACCAGTCGGCGCCCAGCGCCATGAAGCGGGCCAGGTCGAAGGCGGTGATCACCTTGCCGGCGCAGCCCACGCTGATCCGGTCGCGCAGGTTCACGCCGATCAGGGTGTTGTGCACCAGCAGCAGGCCCTCCTGCACCGGCGCGCCGACATGGTCGGTGAACTCGACCGGCGCGGCGCCGGTGCCGCCCTCGGCCCCGTCGACCACGATGAAATCGGGGGTGATGCCGGTGGCCAGCATCGCCTTGACCAGCGCGAACCATTCCCACACATGGCCCACGCAGAACTTGAAACCCACCGGCTTGCCGCCCGACAGGCGCCGCAGCCTGGCGATGAACTGCATCATCTCGACCGGGGTGGAGAAGGCGCTGTGCGAGGGCGGCGAGATGCAGTCCACCCCCACCGGCACGCCGCGCGCATCGGCGATCTCGACCGTGACCTTGGTGCCGGGCAGGATGCCGCCGTGGCCGGGCTTGGCGCCCTGGCTCAGCTTCACCTCGATCATCTTGATCTGCGGGTCGGAGGCTTGGGCGGCGAACTTTTCTTCGCTGAAGTCGCCGTCCTCGTTGCGGCAGCCGAAGTAGCCCGAGGCCACCTGCCAGACCAGGTCGCCGCCGTGCACCCGGTGGTGTTGGGAGATGGAACCCTCGCCGGTGTCGTGGCAGAAGCCGCCCAGCCTAGCGCCCTGGTTCAGCGCCAGGATGGCGTTGGCCGAGAGCGAGCCGAAGCTCATCGCCGAGATGTTGAACACGCTCGCCCGGTAGGGCTGGGTGCAGGGCTCTACCGAGGCCGAGGGCGCGCCCGGCCGGCCGCCGATCCACACCCGGAAATCGTGCGAGGCCAGGCGGGTCGGCGCCATCGAATGGTTGATCCATTCGTAGCCCTGCACGCCCACGTCCATCTGGGTGCCGAAGGGCCGGTTGTCGGGATCGCCCTTGGCGCGCTGGTAGACCAGGGAGCGCTGGGCGCGGGAGAAGGGCAGCGTCTCGGTGTCGCCCTCGATGAAGTACTGGCGCATCTCCGGGCGGATGTACTCCAGCAGGAAGCGCACATGGCCGATCACCGGGTAGCTGCGCAGGATCGCGTGCGGCGTCTGGCGCAGGTCGTGCAGGCCCACCAGCGACAGGGCGCACGCCGCCAGCGCGGCCAGCCCCACCGCCACCGGATGCGCCGCCCAGGGCAGCCAGGCCACGCAGAGCACGCACACCAGCAGGCACAGGCCGAGGGTGGCGTAGCGCAGCGGATAGCGGCCGGCGCCTCGGCGTGCGCCGTGGGTCGAGGTGCGCGGATGCGCGGGCGCGTCGGGTGTCGGCATCGGGGAGCTACTCCAGGTGAGCAACGGTGTTGTTCGGGGTGGGCGCGGCCCGCGCGGCTAAACTGCGGGGCCCTCTGCAGCGCGCTGCCTGCCGCCTCCTGTCCGCAGGCGCGCCGCGCGCGCATCGATCATAGAAGCTCGGCCGCCCTGCGCGGCACCCGCCGCCGGCCCCTGCGCCGGCCGGGCCGGGCACTCCCGACCGCCACCACCTCCGCCGCCCGCCACCTCCGCCGCCCACCATGTCCGACACCCCCGACACCCCCGACACCGATCCCGCGCCGAACGCCGCCTCCGCCACCGCGCTGGCGCCGGCAGACTTCGACGCGCTCGACGACATCCTCGACGAACTGCGCACCCGCGACGACGAGGTGCCGCAGTGGGAGTTCTGCGAGGGCTACATGGCCGCCCTGGTCTGCTGCCGCCGGGCGATCCCGCGGGAGGAGTACCTGGCCGTGCTGCTGGGCGACGGTGCCGCGCCCGGTGCCGACGACGCGCCGATGGACGGCGACGGCCTGGGCGCGTTCTCGGGCGTGATCCAGCAGCGCCGCTTCCTGGAGCTGTGGCAGCGCCGCTGGGACGACATGGTCGCCACGCTGGACACCGAGGTGCAGTCGCTCGACGCGCCCGACAGCTTCCAGCCCGAAGTGCTGGACGTGCGCGGCTCGATCGCCGCCCTGCCGCCCGAGGAGCGCCCCGAGATCGCCGAGGAGGACATTCCCTCGATCGCGCAGGTCTGGGCCCTGGGATTCATCTACGCGGTCGAGAACTGGCCCGAGGACTGGACCGCCCCGCGCGACAAGGAAGCCGCCCGGTGGCTCGACGAATCGCTGCAGACCATCGTCGCCCTGACCGAGCCCGACACCGGCAAGCCGACCATCGGCTTGTTCAGCGAGGACGGCCCGCCCAGCATGAGCGAATCGCGGCTGGACGCCTACGGCGCCGCGATCTGGGCCGTCTACGACCTGCGCCGCCTGTGGAAGAGCATCGGCCCCCGGGTCGAGACGGTGCGCCGCGCCGAGGTGCCGGGCCGCAACGATCCATGCTTCTGCGGCAGCGGCAAGAAATACAAAAAGTGCCACGGCGCCTAGAAGGGGGGAGATTTTTCCAGATCCTTTCGAGCAGCTTGCAGTTGCTATTTAATTGATAGCCACTGGTCGACGTGCTGCGCCGCCTAGAGGCACTTTTTATTCAGAGTTTCGCTTCGCCGGCCTGCAGCCACTCCAGCAGCAGCGCATCGGTCGCCCCGGGCCGCTCGTACTGCATCCAGTGGCCCGCATCGGGCAGCAGCCGCCAGGTGCAGCCGTTGCGGCCGGCGGCCACCGCGGGGGCGGTCTCGGCCGGGGTGGCGGTGACGTCGTGAAAGCCCCAGGCCAGCAGCACCGGCACACCGTCCGCCGCCAGGGCGTCCAGCGCGGGGCCGATCACCGCGCAGCTCGCGTAGGCCTTGCTGACGAAGCGGGTCTGCAGGCAGGCCTGGCGGTGCAGGGCCAGCGCCAGCGGGTCGAGGGCCGCCGGGTCGTGCAGCATCAGCGCCATCAGGTTGTGGGCCAGGCGCCGGTCGCGCTCGGCCGGATCGTCGGCGACGTCCTTCCAGTCGAGCATCCGCAGCCGCTCGCGCCGCATGCTGCCGTGGCCGCTGGTGCCGAGCAGCGCCACCCGGCGCACGCTGCCCGCCGTGTGCTGCAGCCGCAGCGCCGACATGTGCGCGGCCACCAGCCCGCCGAACGAGAAGCCCGCGACGTCGAGCGGCGTATCGGCGCCCAGCACCTGCGCCACCGCGTCGGCGAGTGCGCCGGCCAGGTGCTCCAGCGTCGGCGGATCGGCCAGCGTGCCGGAGTCGCCGTAGCCCGGCATGTCCACCAGCCACACGCTGCGGCGCCGGGCCAGCGCCGCGATGTTCTTCGCCCAGTGCAGCCAGCAGCCGTGGCCGCCGTGCACCAGCAGCAGCGGCGGTCCAGTGCCGGTGCGGCGGAAGACGACGTCGCGGCCCTCGACCGTCGCCCGGTGGTGGTCGAGCGACGCGTCGAGGGCGGCGATCATGGCGCGGGCCTCGGCATCGGTGGTGGGCGAGGAAAATGACGAGGGCAAGAGCGTGGCAGGCAGGTCGGTGGGATGTGCAGCGGGCATGCCCCGATTCTGCCGACCGCCGCTGTCCGACAATGCCGGCTTTGCCCGCGCGCCGCTCCTTCCCCGCGGCGCGCTACTGTGGAGTCGCTTCGATGTCCCTCGCCGTCTGGATCACCTTCTTCGCCGCCGCCTGGGCGATCAGCCTGTCGCCCGGGGCCGCCGCGGTGGCGGCGATGGGCAGCGGCCTGCAGCACGGCGGCGCGCGCGGCAGCCTGCCGCTGATCGCCGGGCTGGTGCTGGGCCTGTGGACCCAGGTGGCGGTGGTGGGCATCGGCCTGGGCGCGGTGATCGCCGCGTCGGCCACCGCCTTCCACGTGGTGCAGTGGGCGGGCGTGGCCTACCTCTGCTGGCTGGGCGTTCAGCAGTGGCGCGCCCCGGCCCATGCCCTGGTCGCAGCGGCCGGCGAGGCGCCGGGCCTGGCGCCCGCGGCGCTGGCCCGGCGCCTGTTCTGGCGCGGCTACGCGGTCAACGCGCTCAATCCCAAGGGCACCGTGTTCCTCCTGGCGGTGCTGCCTCAGTTCCTGAACCTGGCAGCGCCGCTGCCGATGCAGTACCTGGTCGCCGGCGCCACCCTGGGCCTGACCGAGGGCTGCGTCATGGCCGGCTACGCCGCGCTGGCGCTGCGGGTGCTGCGCCGCCTGCGCACCGAGCGGCAGGTGCGCTGGGTGCAGCGGACCTTCGGCACCCTGTTCATCGCGGCCGGCGCCGCATTGGCGGCCGTGCGCCGATAAGCCGGACCGCATGGCGCTGAACCTCGTCTGGCTGGGCTTCTTCGTCGTGGCCTTCGCCACGGCCTGCGTGCGGCTGCTGCAGGGCGACGTGGAGATCTTCGCCCGGCTGCTGGCGGCGCTGTTCGATGCGGCGCGCAGCGGCTTCGACATCGCGCTGGGCCTGACCGGGATGATGGCCCTGTGGCTGGGCCTGCTGCGGATCGGCGAGAAGGCCGGCATGGTCGACCTGCTGGCTCGCGCCGCCGCGCCGCTGCTGCGCCAGCTGTTCCCCGGCGTGCCGGCCGGCCACCCGGCCCAGGGCGCGATGACGATGAACCTCTCGGCCAACCTGCTGGGCCTGGACAACGCCGCCACGCCCCTGGGCCTGAAGGCGATGCGGGAGCTGGAGACGCTCAACCCGCGGCCCGGCACCGCCAGCGATGCGCAGATCATGTTCGTGGTGCTCAACACCGCGGGCCTGACGCTGATCCCCACCTCGGTCATCGCGATCCGCCAGAGCCTGGCCCTGCGCCAGGGCGTGCCAGACTTCAACGCGGCCGACATCTTTCTGCCGACCCTGCTGGCCACCTTCGCCTCGTGCCTGGCCGGCCTGCTGGCGGTGGCGGTGTGCCAGCGGCTGCCGCTGTGGCGGCCGCGCTTCCTGCTGCGGCTGGCCGGTGTGCTGGCGCTGCTGGCGGCCCTGCTGGCCGGGCTGGCGCGGCTGCCGGCCGAGCAGGCGGCGCGCATCACCGGCATGGCCGGCGCGTTCTGCATCCTGGCGCTGGTGGTCGCGTTCCTGGTGGCCGGGGCCTGGCACCGGCTGCCGGTGTACGAGACCTTCGTCGACGGCGCCAAGGAGGGCTTCGGCGTGGCGGTGCAGATCGTGCCCTACCTGGTCGGCATGCTCTGCGCCATCGCGCTGTTCCGGGCGGCTGGCTGCATGGACTGGCTGCTGGCCGGCGTGGGCCGCGGCGTGGCGGCGCTGGGCTGGAACACCGCCTTCCTGCCGGCCCTGCCGGTCGGGCTGATGAAGGTCCTCTCGGGCGCCGGGGCGCGCGGCCTGATGGTGGACGTGATGCAGACCTACGGCGTGGCCTCCTTCCCCGGCCGGCTGGCGGCGGTGATCCAGGGCTCGACCGAGACGACGTTCTACGTGCTGGCGGTGTACGGCGGCAGCGTGGGGCTGCGCACCATGCGCTACGCGCTGGGCTGCGCGCTGGTGGCCGACGGGGTGGGGGTGGTGGCGGCCGTGGCGGCGGCGTACTGGTTTTTCGGGGGCGGGTAAACCGGCGTCTTGCCGCACGCCATCCGCCACTACCATTGCCCTCGCCTCGAAAAATCCGGAGACGTCC
Source organism: Xylophilus ampelinus (assembly GCF_003217575.1). Classification (GTDB taxonomy): domain Bacteria; phylum Pseudomonadota; class Gammaproteobacteria; order Burkholderiales; family Burkholderiaceae_C; genus Xylophilus; species Xylophilus ampelinus. The sequence goes on from NZ_QJTC01000013.1 coordinate 8,870, forward strand.
ATGCCCACCCGCCGCCATCTCCTCGCCGCCACCGGCGCGCTCGCCGCCGGCAGCCTGCTGCCCACCCTCGCCGCCGCCCAGGCCGCCGCCTGGCCCGCCAAGGCGATCCGCTTCGTGGTCCCGTTCGCGCCGGGCGGCAGCTCGGAGATCGTCGCGCGCTCCACCGCGGCGGAGCTGTCCAAGACGCTCGGCCAGAGCGTCTTCGTCGACAACAAGCCCGGCGCGGCCGGCAACATCGCGATGGCCGAGGTGGCCCGGGCCGACGACCAGCACACGCTGATCCTGGGCCACATCGGCACGCTGGCGGTCAACCCCTACATCTTCGACAAGCTGCCCTGGGACCCGAACAAGGACTTCAAGCCGGTCAGTCTGCTGGCCAAGGTGCCGAGCCTGTACGTGGTGCACCCGGACGTGCCGGCCAGGAACCTCGAGGAATTCATCGCCTACGCCAAGGCCCGCCCGGGCAAGCTCAGCTACGGCTCGGCCGGCAACGGCAGCGCCGGGCACCTGGCGTTCGAGTACCTGAAGATGACGGCCGACGTGTTCGTGCTGCACGTGCCCTACCGCGGCACCGGCCCGATGCTGACCGACCTGATGTCGGGTCGGCTCGAGGCCTCGGCCATCGGCGCGGCGGCGATCATCCCGTTCATCAAGTCGGGCAAGGTGCGCTGCATCGCCACCGGCTCGGCCCGGCGGCTGCCGCAGCTGCCCGACGTGCCCACCGTGGCCGAGCAGGGCTTTCCCGGCTTCGAGATGACCCAGTGGTACGGCATGCTGGCGCCGGCCAACCTGGCTCCGGCACACCTCGACAAACTGGCCGCCGAGACCGCCGGGGCGGTGAAGGCGCCCGAATCGCTCAAGCGCCTGGGCGGCGACGCCGCCGAGGCGATCGGCAGCACGCCCGCGCAGTTCGCCCAGTTCATCGCGGCCGAGCAGGCGCGCTGGAAAACCGTGATCGCGCGGGCCCGGATCAAGCCGGATTAGCGGACGGCATCCCCCCGGGCAGCTGCGCCGCCTCCCCCCTTCTCTCGCTACGCGGGAAGGGGAGCGCAGCCGGTGGACCGGAGGCGCCGGATCCACGGGTGCCCTGACGGGGGCTTCGCTGCGCTTGCCGCAAGAATGCATCGGTCAGTGAAGTAAGCTGCCAACGCGATCCCGCAGCCACTCGGTGCGGGACATCAGACCGCGGGCAAGCGCAGGAACTCCCCGCGCCGCGCCCGCTCCCACCCTCGCCATGCACGCCGCCCCCCTTTGCCCTCCCCTGTCCGCATGGCGCAGCCGCTGGCCGGCTATTGCTACTTTTTTTATAGCTGGCAGCCAGTGCGTGGTGCCGGCCAGCGCCCAGTTTTCCTTCCAATCCCCTGCCGAGAAGACGGCGCCCGCCCGGATCGCCACGCCGCATGTGGAGGCCGAGCTGGTGGCCCATGCGCCCCAGGGCGTGGAGCCCGGCGCCACCGTCTGGGCCGGCCTGCGCATCGCCCACCAGCCCGGGTGGCACACCTACTGGAAGAACGCGGGCGACTCCGGCCTGCCGACCACGCTGGCCTGGACCCTGCCCCCGGGCCTGTCGGCCGGCGCCATCGACTGGCCGGTGCCTAGGAAGATCCCGATCGGCACCCTGGCCAACTACGGCTACGAAGGCACGGTGCTGCTGCCGGTGCCCTTCGCCGTGGCGGCCGATTTCCAGCCGCCTGCCGGTGCAGCCACCGTCACCCTGCGGCTGCACGCCGAATGGCTGGTCTGCCGCAAGGAGTGCATCCCCGAGCAGGCCGACCTGGCGCTGGCGCTGCCGGTGCACGGCAGCACCGCCGGCTTCGGCGCCGAGTTCGAGGCGGCGCGCGCCGCACGGCCCACGGACCTGCCGGGCCGGGCGCAGGCCACGGTCGACGGCGACCGGCTGACGATCGCCGCCACGGCGCTATCCGCCGCCCTACGCGGCCGGCCGCTGGAGCTGCTGCCCGAAACACCCAACATCGTCGTCACCGCCGCCACGCCCGAACAGGCCTGGCAGGGCGCCGCCTGGACCGCCCGGGTGCCGCTGGACCCGCACCGCAGCGACGCTCCCGCCACCCTGCCCCTGGTGCTGGTCGCCACCGGCGCCGACGGCGCCCGCACCGGCTGGCGCATCGAGGCCGACCTGCAGGGTGCCTGGCCCGCCACCGCCGTGCCCGCCGCGGTGTCGCCCGCGCTGGAGGCGGCGCTGCAGGCCGACGCGGCCGGCGCCGCGACCGCCGGCCCGCCCGCCCCGCCGCCGCAGCCCGCGCCGCTCGGCACCTGGCTGGCGGCCCTGGCCGCGGCGCTGCTCGGCGGCCTGCTGCTCAACCTGATGCCCTGCGTGTTCCCGGTGCTGGCGGTCAAGGTGGTCGGCTTCGCCCGGCACGGCGCCGACCGGCGGGCGCACCGGGCCGCCGGGCTGGCCTACACCGCCGGCGTGGTGGTGTCCTTCGTCCTGCTGGGTGCGGTGGTGCTGGGGCTGCGGGCGGCCGGCGCGCAGCTGGGCTGGGGCTTCCAGCTGCAGTCGCCGGCGGTGGTGGCGGCGATGGCGGTGCTCTTCACCCTGCTGGGCCTGAACCTGGCGGGCGTCTTCGAATTCGGCATGTGGGCGCCGCGCGGCCTGGCCGGCACCGCCCTGCGCCATCCGGTGGCCGACGCGTTCCTGTCGGGCGTGCTGGCGGTGGCGATCGCCTCGCCCTGCACCGCGCCCTTCATGGGCGCCTCGCTCGGGCTGGCGCTGGGGCTGCCGGCGGCGCAGGCGCTGCCGCTGTTCGCGGTGCTGGGCCTGGGCATGGCCCTGCCCTACCTGGCCGCCAGCTGGCTGCCCGCGGTGGCCCGCCTGCTGCCGCGGCCCGGAGCGTGGATGGACGTGTTCCGCCGCGCGATGGCCTTCCCGATGTTCGCCACCGTCGCCTGGCTCACCTGGGTGCTGGGCCAGCAGAGCGGCATCGACGGCGCCGGCACGCTGCTCGCGTTGCTGGTGACGCTGGCGGCGGTGGTCTGGTCGCTGACGCTGCGGGGCCGCGCCCGGGTGGGCGTGGCGCTGCTGTCGGTCGCCGCGCTGGCGGGGGTGGTCGGGGGCTGGGGCTACAACCTGGTGCGCTACGCGCCTGTCACCACCGCCCTCGCCCGGGCCGGCGAGCGCTGGGCGCCCTGGAGTCCGGCCCGGGTGGCCGCGCTGCAGGCCGAGGGCCGGCCGGTGTTCGTCGATTTCACCGCCGCCTGGTGCGTGACCTGCCAGGTCAACGAGCGCGGCACCCTGGCGCGCGACGACGTGCTGGCCGCCTTCGACGGCAAGCGCGTCGCACTGCTGCGCGCCGACTGGACCCGGCAGGACCCGGCCGTCAGCGCCGCGCTGCGGGCGCTGAGCCGCAGCGGCGTGCCGGTCTACCTGCTGCAGGCCCCCGGTCGCCCGCCGGTGGTCCTGACCGAACTGCTGGGCGTCGACGAGGTGAAGGCGGCGGTGGCCGCGCTGTAGAGCGTGCGGCAGAAGTCTTCGATGCGCCTGCCAGGCGGTCTCCCGACACACCGCTGTCGCCGACAGCCTGCGCGGCGGCGCCGAAAACGGGACAATGCTCTGCGCCCCCGGCATGCCGCCGGGGATGCGCACGCCACTGCCCCACCACCTCGCCCTGTTGCCGCCGCATGTCCACCCTGCTCGTCCGTCCCTCGCTGGAATCCATCGCGCGCGCCGAGGAGCGTCTCCAGCTGGCCCTGGATGCGGGCGCGGTGGCCGGCACTTGGTTCTGGGACGTGGTGGGCGACCGCGTCACCGGGGATCGCCGCTTCGCCCAGTGCTTCTCGCTCGACCCCGACCGGCTCGACGCCGGCGTGCCGCTGGCCGAGGTGGTGCAGTGCATCCACCCGGAGGACGAGCCCGAGGTGCAGCGGCTGATCCAGCGGGCCCTCGCGAACGGCGGGCCCTGCCGCGCCGAATACCGGGTGCGGCAGCCGGACGGCAGCTACCGCTGGATAGAGGCCAACGGCGCCGTCACCCTCGACGCGCAGGGCCGGGCGCTGCGCTTTCCCGGCGTGCTGGTCGACATCCACACCCGCAAGCAGGCCGAGATCCGCCAGGGCGCGCTGCTGGCGCTGGGCGACCGGCTGCGCGGGCTGGACGACGTCCTCGACATCGTCGCGGCTGCCGCCGAGATCTGCGGCCGGACCGTGGGCGCGATGCGGGCCGGCTACGGCACCATCGACGCGGCGCAGGAGCATGCCGACGTCACCCGCGACTGGAACCGCGACGCCGGCGCCCACACCGTGGCGGGCCGCTACCGGTTCGTGCACTTCGGCTCCTTCATCGAGGACCTGCGCCGCGGCGAGGTGGTGGCGATCCCCGACGTGGCGCAGGACCCGCGCACCGCCGGCCAGGTCGAGCAGCTCTGGCACCTGCGGATTCGGGCCCTGCTCAACGTGCCGTTGATGCGCGACGGCGCACTGGCGGGCCTGTTCCTGCTGCACGACGACGTGCCGCACGCCTGGACCGCCGACGACATCGCCTTCGTGCGCGGCGTGGCCGACCGCACCTGGTCGGCGATCGCGACCGCGCAGGCGGTGGCCGAGCTGCGAGCCGTCAACGGCGCGCTGGAGCGAGAGGTGCAGGCCCGCACCGCCGACCGCAACCGCCTCTGGAACCTGTCGAACGACCTGATGCTGGTCGCCCGCTTCGACGGCGAAATCCTGGCAGCCAATCCCGCCTGGGAACGGGTGCTGGGCTGGACCGAGCCCGTGCTGGTCGGACGCCGGCTGTTCGACCTGGTCCACCCCGACGACCTGGAGCACACCCTGGCCGGCGCGCAGATGCTGGCCGCCGACGCCGGCATTCCGGTGATCGACAACCGCTACCTGCACAAGGACGGCAGCTACCGGTGGATTTCCTGGAGCGCGAGCCCCGGCGACGGCCTGATCGTCGCCGCCGGGCGCGACGTGTCGCAGGTCAAGGCGCAGGCCGAGTCGCTGCGCCGTGCCGAGGAGCAGCTGCGCCAGAGCCAGAAGATGGAGGCGGTCGGCCAGCTCACCGGCGGCATCGCCCATGACTTCAACAACCTGCTGGCCGCGATCGGCGCCAGCCTGCAGGTGCTGCAGGCGCGGCTCGACGCCGGCCGCACCGAGGGCGTGCTGCGCTACATCACGCTGGGCCAGGAGTCGGTCCGCCGGGCGGCGGCGCTGACCCACCGGCTGCTGGCCTTCTCCCGCCGGCAGACGCTCGACCCGAAGCCGGTCGACGTGCGCCGGCTGGTCGACGGCATGGAGGAACTGATCCGCCGTACCGTGGGCCCGACGGTGGCGCTGGAGGTGGTGGGCGACACGGCGCTCTGGCCGAGCCGGATCGACGCGTCGCAGCTGGAGAATTCGCTGCTCAACCTCTGCATCAACGCCCGCGACGCGATGCAGCCGGCGGGCGGCCGCCTGACGATCGAGACGACCAACGTCCGGCTCGACGCGCAGGCGGCGCAAGACCGCAACGTGCCGCCGGGCGACTATCTCTCGCTCTGCGTGACCGACACCGGCTGCGGCATGGCGCCCGAGGTGGCGGCCCGCGCTTTCGACCCGTTCTTCACCACCAAGCCGCTCGGCCAGGGCACCGGCCTGGGCCTGTCGATGGTCTACGGCTTCGCCCGGCAGTCGGGCGGCGACCTGCGCATCCGCAGCGACGTCGGCGCCGGCACCACGCTCTGCATGCTGCTGCCGCGCCATGCCGGCCCGCTCGAGGACGCGCAGGACCCCGTCGCGACGCCGGCACTGCAGCCCGGCGAAGGCGAGACGGTGCTGGTGGTCGAGGACGAGCCGACCCTGCGCATGCTGCTGACCGAGATGCTGCAGGAGCTGGGCTACCGGGTGCTGGTGGCCGAGGACGGGCCCGCCGGCCTGCGGCGGCTCGAAGCCGCCGGCCGGATCGACCTGCTGGTGACCGACGTCGGCCTGCCCGGAGGCCTCAACGGCCGGCAGGTGGCCGACGCGGCCCGCACCCGCCGGCCCGGGCTGAAGGTCCTGTTCATCACCGGCTATGCCGAGAACGCGGTGGTCGGCAACGGCCAGCTGGACCGCGGCATGGCCGTGATCACCAAGCCGTTCGACATGGCGGCGCTCACCGCGAAGGTGCGGGCGATGGTCGAGGGCTGAAGCCGGTCGGCCTGTCGCCGACGCGCGCGGTGCCGCCGCGCCGGCACCGTGCCGGGGCGACTACTGCGCGAGCAGGCTGCAGAAGCGCGCGATGTCGATGTTGCCGCCGCTCAGCACCACCCCCACCCGCTGGCCGCGCAACCGGTCCTGCATGTTGCGGGCCGCGGCCAGGCCCAGGCAGCCGGTGGGCTCGACCACCATCTTGAGCCGCGCGGCCAGGAAGGACATGCATTCGACCAGCTCCGCATCGCTGGCGGTCAGCACGTCGTCCACCTCGCGCCGGATGATCGGGAAGGTGATGTTGCCCAGGTGCTGGGTCTGCGCGCCGTCGGCGATGGTGTGGGGCGTGTCGATGTGCACGATCTCGCCCGAGCGGAACGAGCGCTGGCCGTCGTTGCCCGCCTCGGGCTCGACGCCGTAGAGCCGGCACCGGGGCGACAGGGCCCTGGCCGACAGGGACGATCCCGACAGCAGCCCGCCGCCGCCGAGCGGCACGAAGAGGGCGTCCAATTCGCCCACCTCCTCGAACAGTTCCTTGGCAGCGGTGCCCTGGCCGGCGATCACGTCGGGGTGGTCGTAGGGCGGGATCAGGGTGAAGCCGTGCTTGGCGGCCAAGTCGCGGCCGATCTGCTCGCGGTCGTCGGTATAGCGGTCGTAGAGCACCACCTCGGCGCCGTAGCCGCGGGTGGCCTCGATCTTCACCGCCGGCGCGTCCTGCGGCATGACGATGGTGGCCGGCATCCCCAGCAGCCGGGCCGACAGCGCGATCGCCTGCGCATGGTTGCCCGACGAGAAGGCCACCACGCCCGCCGCGCGCTGTGCCGGCGTGAACTTCGACAGCGCGTTGAAGCCGCCGCGGAACTTGAAGGCGCCCATGCGCTGCAGGTTCTCGCACTTGAGGAATACCTCGGTGCCGAGCATCTCGTTCAAGGTGCGCGAGGTGAAGACCGGGGTGCGATGGGCATGACCGGCGATGCGTGACGAGGCGGCGACGACGTCTTCGTAGGTGGGCAGTGCAGGTGCGTTCATGGTACGGAAATGCCGAAGCAACAACGACGGCGCATGGGCGAACCGACGGCTACCAAGGCCAGGCGACGGCGGTGCCGGTCCCGGCCGCCAGTGCCCGCTGGTGGACCCGGCGCGCGACGGTCAGGTCCTGGAGCGCCAGACCGGTCATGTCGAACACGGTGATGTCGCCGGGCGCGCGTTCGAAGGCGACGCGGCCGTCGAGCAGGTCGCCGATCTCGTCGCAGGGCAGTGCGGGTGCCCACTGCATCTCGCCGATCTGCGTGGCCTGGGCGTGGTCGTCCACGAACCGGCGGGCGCGCGGCAGCAGACCTTCGGGCAGTTCGCGCTTGCCGCAGGTGTCGGCGCCCACGCAGTTGACATGGGTGCCGGGCCGCACCGCCGCCGCGTCGAACAGCGGGCCGCCGCCGGGCGTGGCGGCGATGACGACATCGGCCGCGGACACGGCTGCATCGGCGTCGGCCGCCGGCGCGATGCGGCAGCGGCCGGCGAAAGCGGCCTCGAAGCCAGGATCGCTGCGGCCTCCGTGCGCGACGTAGGCGACCGTTCGCAACACCGGCAGCAACCGCAGGGCGTAGTCGAGCTGCACCCGCGCCTGCACGCCGGTGCCGAAGACGCAGGCCCGGGCGCTGTCGGGCCGTGCCAGCCGCTGCAGGCCGATGCCGCCGGCCGCGCCGGTGCGGGCGGTGGTGATCGTGTTGCCGTCGATCACGCAGAGCGGCCGGCCGGTCAGCGGGTCGATCAGCAGGATCGTGGCCTGGTGAGGCTCGCCGCCGGCCGCCCGGTTGGCCGGCCAGAATCCCGCGGCCTTGAAGCCCAGCAGGCCCTGCGCCGGCACGTCGCCCGACTTGATGCCGAAGATGCCGCCGGTGGGCAGCGGCTCGCGCACCACCGGGAACACCCGGCCCTCTCGCCGGCTGTGCAGCACGAAGGCCTCGCGCACCGCCTCCAGCACGTCGGCCGGCTGCAGCAGCGGCGCCACCGCGGCGCCGTCGATCAACAGAAGGCGGGCATCGTTCGGCAGCATGGGTTCACTTGGCATAGGCATAGACGGAGGCGCGCGACACGCCCAGGTGCGCGGCGATGGTGGCCATGGCGCGGCGCACGTCCAGCAGGCCGGCGGTGCGCAGCTCGCTCAGCAGGGTGCGGCGGTCGTCGGCCCGCAAGGAGCGCGGCGTGGTGGCCAGCCGCGCGGCGAACTGGTCGATCCGCTCGCGTATCCGGTCGGCACCGGTCGGGTCGAGCGACTCCTGCACCGCTGCCTGCGGATCGATGCCGACGAAACGCGCCATCGCCGTCTGGAAGCCGTGGAACAGGGTCAGGTCGACGTTCATGCACAACGCGGCGATGTAGCGGCCGTCCGCGTCCTTGATGCCGACCGAGGTGCTCTTGGCCCGGCGGCCGTCGGCGAAGGTGTTGGCATAGTTGGCGATGATCGGCGGCATGTCCGGGTCTTGGATGCGGGCCAGGCCCAGCTCGGTCGTCGGCGCGCCGACGGCGCGACCCGACAGGCTGTTGTGGATCGCGAGGATCGAGCGCTTCGGGTCGAGCAGGTCGTGCACCACCACCTCGCAGAAGGGGGCGAAGGTCTCGCCCAGGCCCTGCGCGATCCGGCGAACCTGGTCGAGCAGCAGCTTTTGCTCGGGGCTGCGTCGGGTTTTCGGCATCTGGATAGTCTGTCCAGTTCTGGATAGACTGTCAAATATTCGACAATCCGTCCATACCGCCCCACGCCCAGGATGCCCATGCGCCCTCCCGCCGACCTCGAAACTCCCCTGCTCCTGCTCGACGAAGCGCGGATGCAGCACAACATCGACCGGATGCAGTCGCGCATGGACGCGCTGGGCGTGCGGTTCCGTCCGCATGCCAAGACCAGCAAGTGCGCCGAGGTGGTGCGCCGCCAGATCGCCGCCGGCGCGCGCGGCATCACCGTCTCGACGTTGAAAGAGGCCGAGCGATTCTTCGCCGCCGGCATCGACGACATCCTGTACGCGGTGGCGATCGCGCCGGCCAAATTCGCCCATGCGCTGCGGCTGGCGCGCGCCGGGCTTCGGCTGACGCTGCTGGTCGAATCGGTCGCCGCGGCCGAGCAGCTCTCGGCCTTCGGCATGGCCGAAGGCCACGGCTTCGACGTGTTGATCGAGGTGGACACCGACGGCCACCGCTCCGGCATCGCGCCGCAGGATCCGCGCCTGCTGGCGGTGGCAGCCGCCCTGCGCACCGACGCCGCTGGCCACGGTGCGCGGCTGGCGGGCGTGCTGACCCATGCCGGCAGCTCCTACGACCTGCGCACGCCCGAAGCGCTGGAGGCGATGGCCGAGCAGGAGCGCGCCGGCTGCGTCACCGCGGCCGAGGCCCTGCGCGCGGCCGGCCATGTCTGCGCGGTCGTCAGCGTCGGCTCCACCCCCACCGCGCTCAGCGCCCGTCACCTGGAGGGCGTGACCGAGGTCCGGGCCGGCGTCTACGTGTTCTTCGACCTGGTGATGGCCGGCACCGGCGTCTGCCGGCCCGACGAGATCGCGCTGTCGGTGCTGTGCACCGTGATCGGCCACCGGGCCGAGAACGGCTGGGTCATCACCGACGCCGGCTGGATGGCGATGAGCCGCGACCGCGGAACGCAGAAGCAGGCGCACGACTACGGCTACGGCCTGGTGTGCGATGCGGACGGACGCCCGCTGCCCGGCCTGGCGTTCGACGCGGCCAACCAGGAGCACGGCGTGCTGCAGTGGGCCGGCGGCGACGAAGACGACGGCCGCGCGCTGGCAGAGCGCTTCCCGCTGGGCGCGCAACTGCGCATCGTGCCCAACCATGCCTGCGCCACCGGGGCGCAGCATCCGGCGTACCACCTGCTGCCGGCCGCAGGCGGCGCGGGCGACGAACTGCCGCGCTGGGAGCGTTTCAGCGGCTGGTGATCCTGTACCGTCGGGCCCTCGCGCGTCCTGCGCGCCACCGCCCTGCGCTCCTTTCCTGCCGACACCCATGACCGCCCTGCCACCGACGCCCGCCCGCAAGCCCCGCATCGCGCTGCTCGCCACCGGCGGCACCATCGCCGGCGCGGCCGCGTCGGCCACCAGCACCAGCGCCTACACCTCGGCCGTCACCGGCGTCGATGCGCTGCTGGCCGCGGTGCCGCAGATCGCCGACCTGGCCGCGGTACACGGCGAGCAGGTGCTGCAGATCGGCTCCGAGAGTTTCGACAACGCCCGGCTGCTGACGCTGGCCCGCCGGGTGGCGGCGGTGGCCGCATCGCCCGAGGTGGACGGCATCGTGATCACCCACGGCACCGACACGATGGAAGAGACCGCCTACTTCCTGCACCTGACGATCCCCACCGCCAAGCCCATCGTGATGACCGGCGCGATGCGCCCCGGTACCGCCCTGAGCGCCGACGGCCCGCTGAACCTGCTCGACGCGGTGACCGTCGCCGCGCATGCCGACTCCGCCGGCAAGGGCGTGCTGCTGGTGATGGACCAGCATATCCACAGCGGCCGCGACGTGGCCAAGACCCACGCCAGCCGCACCGACGCCTTCCGCTCCGAATACGGCCCGCTGGGCACGGTGGCGGACGGCCGGGTGCGCTTCTACCGCATGCCAGCCCGGCCGCACACGCTGGCGAGCGAATTCGACATCGCCCGGATCGACACCCTGCCCGAGGTCGGCATCGTCTACGCCCACGGCAACACCAGCCCCGCGCCGTACGAGGCGCTGGTCGATGCGGGCGCACGCGCCATCGTCCACCTGGGCTTCGGCGGCGGCACCGTGCCGGACTACCTGGAAGCGACCCTCAAGGCGGTGCAGGCCCGCGGCGTGACGGTGGTGCGCGCCACCCGCATGGCCGGCGGCGCGGTATCGCGCAACGGCTCGGTCGACGACGACGCCCTCGGCTCGGTCGCGGCCGACGACCAGAACGGGGTGAAGGCGCGGCTGCTGGCGGCGCTGGCGCTGTCGCAGGGGTGCGATGCGGGGGCGATGCAGCAGGTGTTCTGGCGGTATTGAGCCTGCGCGGTGCGGCCTAGAGCGTGCTATGCACTGTGACCCACCCGCGTGGCACCCACACTTCGGGAAAGCCGGGGAGAGGCCCGGCGGCAAGGTGCAGGACGCGCCGCTGTCCTATCGCGCCGGATACCACCGCCTGCCACAATCCGGCGCATGTTTGCCCCCCTCCAGAACGACAGCTTCCTGCGCGCCTGTCGGCGCCAGGCCACCGACCACACCCCCGTCTGGCTGATGCGCCAGGCAGGCCGCTATCTGCCCGAATACCGCGCCACGCGTGCCCAGGCCGGCAGCTTCATGGGGCTGGCCACCAACCGCGACTACGCGACCGAGGTCACGCTGCAGCCGCTGGAGCGCTATCCACTCGACGCGGCCATCCTCTTTTCGGACATCCTGACCGTGCCCGACGCGATGGGCCTGGGGCTGTCGTTCCAGCTGGGCGAGGGGCCGAGGTTCGCCCATCCGGTGCGCGACGAGGCCGCGGTGGCCGCGCTGGAAGTGCCCGACATGCACAAGCTGCAGTACGTGTTCGACGCGGTCTCTTCGATCCGCCAGGCGCTGGGCGGCCGGGTACCGCTGATCGGGTTTTCGGGCAGTCCGTGGACACTGGCCTGCTACATGGTCGAGGGCGCGGGCTCGGACGACTACCGGCTGGTCAAGACTATGCTCTACAGCCGGCCCGACCTGATGCACCGGATGCTGGCCATCAACGCAGACGCGGTCGCGCGGTACCTCGACGCCCAGATCGACGCCGGCGCGCAGGCCGTGATGGTCTTCGACAGCTGGGGCGGCGTGCTGGCCCATGCGGCCTTCCAGGAGTTCAGCCTGGCCTACACCGCCCGGGTGCTGTCCCAGCTCAAGCGCACCGGCCCCGACGGACAGGACGTGCCCCGCATCGTCTTCACCAAGGGCGGCGGGCTGTGGCTGCAGGACATGGCCGCGCAACTCGACTGCGAGGTGCTGGGCCTGGACTGGACGGTGAACCTGGGCGCCGCCCGGGTGGCGGTCGGCGGGGCCGTGGGCGGGCCGGGCAAGGCCCTGCAGGGCAACATCGACCCCAACGTGCTCTTCGCCCCGCCGGCGCAGATCGATACGCAGGTGGCGCGGGTGCTGGAGAGCTTCGGCCGCCCGCACACCGACACCACCACCACCGGCCCCACCCACATCTTCAACCTGGGCCACGGCATCAGCCAGCATACGCCGCCGGAGCACGTGACGGCCCTCGTGGAAGCGGTGCATCGGCACTCGCGGCGCCTGCGCGCCTGAGCTTGCCGGGGCTGCGCGGGGCCCCCAAGTGGTGCGTACCCCGCGTTTTGCGTCGGCTGTTATGCACAAAAAGTGCTGTGCGGCGGCGCAGCAAGGGCCGCGCGTTCATCGGCCGGGTACATTGCCGGTGCATCGCGCAAGTGGTTGATTCATAAAGATTTGTCCCACTGCTTTTTTGGCAGGCATCCTAGGGAAACCCACCTTTCATGCGGGTCGGCGGCGATCGCCACAAAGCTATCAAAAAATTTATCCACATAAAAATGGAACTGTGCTGCAAAACCTTTTCAGATCAAAGACTTAGCGCTTTCTCAAGAGGAAGCACAGCAAATTCGGCAGCTAGAGAGGCCCTGGATGCCGCTCGTCGGGCAGACCGCCGTCCCGTCGGCATTCGAAAAAGCGGGCGCGATACTGCCGCACGGCTGTAAGCCGCGCCATTGCTGGCTCCGCTGCTACCTTCGCTGAAAAAACGAAGCATTGCGAAGCCGAAACTGCGGCTGTAAAGCAAAAAATTATGGTGCGGAGGCTTGCTTATGCACACAAACCGTGAAAGTGCTTTCGGTCGGGGTTTTGCAGGTCTCGATCGCCCACTCCCTGCGATCCATCATGCAAGTGGTTGATTCATATGGAATTGTCGGCGTGCCTGTTTTGCGGGCAAACCTTGTAAAGCCATGCGGGACGCGGGCTTAGCACGGTCCGACACCTCCTATCAACAAAGTTATCCACATATCCGGCGCACAACGCGGGAACGCCGTAAAAGCGAAACGCGGTGCGGCCGCGGCCGTGGCATGCACGCCGGCGGCCCCGGTCTTGTACACAGGCCCGGCCGAGCGGCTAAGGCACAATAGGCCTCTGCCTCGTTCATCAGATTCCACCTCCGGTTATGCATGGCAATTCGTTGATATACAAGGACTTTTTCAACTCCTGTACGCGACGCCATGGATGACGCGCTTGCGACCCGCCCGCGGCCCTCCCCACCATCCGATCGTCTGTCAACAAAGTTATCCACAGAAATGGCCTTTCGTTGCCGAAAGTGCTTCTGAATCAAGTCTTTGGAATACGCTCTGCAAAACCCACCTGAACTCGGCACCGGCATGGTCGTATCGGTGCTGGTGCAGACTCCCGCGCACAGCGCCATCGCCGGCCCGTTGAGCTACCGTGCTGCCGGGCCGTTGGCGCCCGGGACATTGGTGCGGGTGCCGCTGGGCAGCCGGGAAACGCTGGGGATCGTGTGGGACGCGGCCGAGGGCACGGAGCTGCCCGCCGAGACCGCGCTGCGGCCCCTGTCGGCGGTGCTGGATGCGCTGCCGCCGCTCGGCCCCGGCTGGCGGCGGCTGGTCGAGTTCGCGAGCCGCTACTACCAGCGCGGCGCCGGCGAGGTGGCCCTGGCCGCCCTGCCGCCGGCCCTGCGGGGGCTCGACCCGGTGCAGCTGGCGCGCCGGTTGAGGCACAGCCCCGGCACGGCCGCGCAGATCGCTTTTGCTCCAAAAACCATAGCACCAAGTCGGGAGCAGGCCACGGCCATCGCCCGGCTCGATGCGGAAACCGGCCCGTTCCTGCTGTTCGGCGCCACCGGTAGCGGCAAGACCGAGGTCTACCTGCGCTGCGTGCAGGACGCGCTGCAGGCCGACCCTCTCGCCCAGGCGCTGGTGATGGTGCCCGAGATCAACCTCACCCCGCAGCTGGAAGAGCGCTTCCACGCCCGCTTCCCCTCCGCCGACCCCGACGGCGCCCCTGCGGTGGTCTCGATGCACAGCGGCATGACGCCGCCGCAGCGGCTGCGCAGCTGGATCGCTGCGCACACCGGCCGCGCCCGCATCGTGCTGGGCACCCGGATGGCGGTGTTCGCCTCGATGCCGCAGCTGCGGCTGATCGTGGTCGACGAAGAGCACGACCCGAGCTACAAGCAGCAGGAAGGCGCCCGCTATTCGGCGCGCGATCTGGCGCTGTGGCGCGGCCGCGAGGAAGACGCCAAGGTGGTGTTGGGCTCGGCCACGCCGTCGCTCGAGAGCTGGCATGCCAGCCGCCCCGCCACCCAGGACGACCCGGGCGGCCGCTACGCCCGGCTGGAGATGCCGGCCCGCATCGGCGCCGGCGCGCTGCCCAGGGTGCGGCTGGTCGACATGAACCACCAGCCCCGGCGCGCGGTGATCTCGCCGCCGCTGCTGTCGGCCATCGGCGAGCGCGTCGCCCGGGAAGAGCAGGTGATGGTCTTCCTGAACCGGCGCGGCTACGCCCCGGTGCTGCACTGCCCCGCCTGCGGCTGGAAGAGCGACTGCCCGCACTGCAGCGCCCACCAGGTGTTCCACAAGATCGACCGCACCCTGCGCTGCCACCACTGCGGCACCACCTCGCGGGTGCCGCGCGCCTGCCCGGCCTGCGGCAACGTCGACATCGCGCCGCTCGGGCGCGGCACCGAAAAGCTGGAGGAGCACCTGTCGGAGCTGCTCGAAGGCGTCCGCCGGCCCGACGGCGGCCGGGTGCGCATCGCCCGGATCGACGCCGACACCACCCGCGCCAAGGGCGCGCTGGAATCGCAGCTGGCCCAGGTGCATGCGGGCGACGTCGACGTGCTGGTGGGCACCCAGATGATCGCCAAGGGCCACGACTTCCGCCGCATCACCCTGGTGGCCGCCGTGAACCCCGACGGGGCCCTGTTCTCCAGCGATTTCCGCGCGCCGGAGCGTCTCTTCGCGCTGCTGATGCAGGCCGGCGGCCGCGCCGGGCGCGACGCCGCCCACAGCGCCGGCAGCGAGATGTGGATCCAGACGGTGCACCCCGCGCACCCGATCTTCGCCGCTCTGAAAGCGCACGATTTCCCCGCCTTCGCCGCCCAGCAGATTGAGGAGCGCCGGTCGGCCGGCATGCCGCCCTTCGCCGCCCAGGCCCTGATGCGGGCCGAGGCGCGCACCCAGGAGGTCGCCCAGGCATTCCTCACCGCCGCCCGCCAGGCCGCCACGGATGCCGGCCTGGACGCCACCGGCGAGGTGGTCGCCTTCGGCGCCGTGCCGATGGCGATGCAGCGCGTCGCCAACGTCGAGCGCGCCCAGATGCTCCTGGAAAGCTCCTCCCGCGGCGCCCTGCAACGCTTCCTGGCAGCCTGGCAGCCCCTGCTGCACACCACCCGCGCCGACCCGGCGCACAAGGGTTTGATCCGCTGGGCGGTGGACGTGGATCCGCTGGCGATCTAGCGATCAGCGAGCGGCGGTCGCGGTCGGCGCGAGACTCCGGGCAAGAAACACCGGGACTGGCATCGGCCCCTCTCCCCTCTCCCCTCTCCCTGCGGTGGAGAGGGCCAGGGTGAGGGCCGGCGCCCAGCCGCCACGCTTTCTCGGCAGGCCACCCGCATATCCGCCCCACCACCGATGCCCCACCGAATCGCTACAGAATCTATAGCTATAAGCCGGTACAGTACGCCGGCTACAGCCCTTTTTCGCTCTTTAAACCCGCCATGCCACCGCCGCCGAGAAGCTCAGGAACGCCAGCACCGTCGACACCAGGATCACCCGCGCGATCCGCCCGTTGTGCGCGCCGAAGCGCTCGGCCAGCATCGACACGTTGCTGGCGCTGGGCAGTGCCGCCACCAGCACCAGCGCCGTCAGCGCCAGCGGCTCGAGCGGCGCGCCGAGTGCCGCCGCCACCGCACCGGCGCACAGCACCAGCGCCGGATGCAGCAGCAGCTTGGCCAGCGCCAGCAGCACCGCGCCGCGCCACGGCGCAGGGCCCGCCGCACCGTCCATGCCCGCGCGGGCCAGCACCGCCCCGATGGTGAACAGCGCCACCGGCGACGCCGCATCCGACAGCAACGCCACCGTCTGCTCCAGCGGCCGCGGCACCACGAATCCCGCGGCCGAGGCCCCGATGCCGAGCGCGATCGACCACGGCATCGGGTTGGTCGCCATGCCGCGCAACGCACGCCGCAGCGCCTCTAGTGCACCTGAAGCGCCCGCACCGTCCAAGCGCGACAGCGCCACGCAGAGCGAGGTGGTCAGCACCATGTCGATCGCCATCGTCTGGATCACCGGGCCGGCCGCCGCGGGCCCGAGCAGCGCCGCCAGCAGCGGCACGCCCATGAAGCCGGTGTTGGGGAACGCCGCCACCAGCGCGCCGAAGGCCGCATCGTTCCAGCCGACGCCCGCGCGCCGCGACATCGCCATCACCAGCGCCACCATCGCGACCGCGCAGGCCAGGTAGACGGCCGCCACCCGCAGGTCGAGCAGCTGGTGGATCGGCGTGCGCGCGCCGAAGCGATAGAGCATGCAGGGCAGCGCGAAGAACAGCACGAAGCCGTTCAGCCCCGGGATCGCCGCCAGCGGCAGCAGGCCGCGCCGCGTCGCCAGCCAGCCGCAGAAGATCAGCGCGAAGAACGGAAAGTTGACGGCGAGGATGGCGAGCACTGTCCGATTCTCGCAGCGGGCAGCCCGACCGGCCTGTCCGACGTGCCGCCGACGACAGGCAAAAAAACGGCCTGCACCAAGGCAGGCCATGAAGAGAGACACCCCAAAACAATCCACGGATGCACCGCCGGCCCCCACGGTAGCGATGCGCCCGCCACCCCCTTCCAGGTTCGCCGTCCCGGCGCCTGGGAGCCGGGACAGTCCGCCTTCGCAGCGGGTGCAGGTGGACTTTAGGCGGGCGGCGAGGACGCGGGAAGCGATGAAAACGCGGCTGCTTATCCGGTGGCCATATAAGTCCGCATGCCTCCACGCCGGCAGCCCTTGCCATAAGCCCCTAGAGTCGCAATCTTCCCTGCACCCCCAGCGCAGACGAGGACCCGACATGACGCATTCCGCACCCGACAGCCGCCTGCCCACCTACTTCATCTCCCACGGCGGTGGGCCGTGGCCGTGGATGCTCGACCGGATGGGCGGCACCTACGACCTGCTGGCCGCGTCGCTGCAGGACATGCCGCGGCAGCTGGGTCGCACGCCCGCGGCGGTGCTGGTGGTGTCGGGCCACTGGGAGACCGATGCGGCCTATGCGGTGATGGCATCGGCCCGGCCGCCGATGCTCTACGACTACGGCGGGTTCCCGCCGCACACCTACGAGGTGCAGTACCCGGCGCCGGGTGCGCCGGCGCTGGCCGAGCAGGTGCGGGACCTGGTCGCCGCCGCCGGCCTGCCGGTGGGGCTGGACCACCGGCGCGGCTTCGACCACGGCACCTTCTCGCCGCTGGCCGTCGCGTTTCCAGCGGCCGACGTGCCGGTGCTGCAGCTCTCGATCCGCAGCCACTACGACCCGGCCGAGCACCTGGCGCTGGGCCGGGCGCTGGCGCCGCTGCGCGACCAGAACGTGCTGATCGTGGGCAGCGGCCTGAGCTACCACAACCTGCGGCATTTCGGCCCGCAGGCGCGCGACGTGTCGCGTGCGTTCGACGACTGGCTGGAGCGGACGCTGGTGCAGACCGACCCGGCCGCCCGCAGCGCGCACCTGCTGCACTGGGACGCCGCCCCCGCCGCCCGCATCGCCCATCCGCAGGAAGACCACTTGGTGCCTCTGATGGTGGCGCTGGGCGCGGCCGAGCAGGAGCCTGCGGTGCGGGTCTACCACGAGGACGCGTTCATGGGCGGGCTGTCGGTGTCGAGCTTTCGCTTCGGCGCCGCGCCGGGCGATGCGGGCGCGGCCACGGCGACCGCCCCGGCGCTGGCCGCCGCCTGACCCGCGCGGCCGACACCTCCGCCGCACCCGCACGCACCGACTTCGGATCCATCGCCATGCCCCACGACACCCCCGCCCATCCCGTCCTCGCCGTGAAGCCGCTCGGCTTTCCGTGGGAGACGGCCGACCCGTTCCTGTTCTGCGTCTACCACGACGACGCCTATCCGCAGGCCACGCCGCGGATGGGCCCCGCCGCCTCGCTGGCCGGCCGCGACATCGGCCAGGACTTCAGCCGCAAGGACGGCTGGAGCATGTACCACGGCGAGACGGTGCCGGGCTTTCCTGCGCACCCGCACCGCGGCTTCGAGACGGTGACCATCGTGCGCAAGGGCCTGGTCGACCATTCGGATTCGCTGGGCGCGACGGCACGCTTCGGCCAGGGCGACGTGCAGTGGCTCACCGCCGGCGCGGGCGTGGTGCATGCCGAGATGTTCCCGCTGCTCGACGCCGCGCGGCCCAACCCGCTGGAGCTGTTCCAGATCTGGCTGAACCTGCCGGCGCGCAGCAAGATGTCGCCGGCGCATTTCACGATGCTGTGGTCGCACGCGATTCCACGCCGGGTGTTCGCCGACGACGCGGGCCGCCGCACCGAGGTGGCGGTGATCGCCGGCCGGCTGGCGCCGGTTGAGGATGCTGCCTCCACGCCCACCGATGCGCTGGTGCCGCTGGCCCCGCCGCCCGATTCCTGGGCCGCCCAGGCCGATGCCGACGTCGCCATCTGGACGGTCCGCATGGCGCCCGGCGCCCGCTGGACGCTGCCCGCCGCGGCCGAAGTCGATACCAACCGCCGGCTCTATTTCTTCAAGGGCGACGGCGTGGCCGTCGGCGGCCAGGCCATCGGTGCGCACGCGGCGATCGCGCTGCACCCTGCAGTGCCGGCGGAGCTGCGCAACACCGGTGCCACCGAGGTCGAGTGCCTGCTGCTGCAGGGCCGGCCGATCGGAGAGCCGGTAGTGCAGCACGGCCCGTTCGTGATGAACAGCCAGGCCGAGATCCGCCAGACGGTCGACGACTACCGACGCACCCAGTTCGGCGGCTGGCCCTTCGCCGACGCCGCGCCGGTGCACGGCCGCGACCCCGCCCGGTTCGCGCGGCATGGGGACGGGCACGAGGAACGGCCGGTGGCCGTGGAACCGGTCCGCTGATACCGCGGGCTGGGCCGCGCGACAGCCCGGTACCCGCTGTTGCGGGGCCGATGCAACAGATCTCATCCGGCCCGACACGCCTGCCCACTCGATGGTCACAGCCTGTATGCCAACGGTTACCATGCGTAACGCGCGGTGAATATGGCGTGCTTGTGTAGTTGAACAGGAGTGCCATTCCATGGTCGCAGACAAACAAATCAAGGTGTCCACCCGCATCGGGCTGGGCTACGGTATCGCGCTGGTGCTGTGTTTCGCCGGTTTTATCTTCGCCGCGTCGACGATGCGGTCGCTGGCCCGCAACGTCGATGTCGTCGCGAGCGACCGGCTCGCCAAGGTGGCGCAGTTGCAGCAGATGCGCAACAACTTCAACGCCCAGGGCCACCAGGTCCGCAACATCCTGATCAGCGACGACCGCGCGTTCCAGGATGCGGAGCTGAAGAAGATCGTCAACATCAAGTCGCTCAATGGCGACATCGTCACGAAGCTCCGGGCGACCGAGCAGGACGCGGATGCCATCGCTCTGCTCAAGAGCGTGGCCGAGTTCTCGCAGCCCTTCTACCAGGCCATCGACCGCACGGTCGCCCTGGCCTACGAAGGCAAGGCCCCCGAGGCGCGCGAACAGCTGATCGGCGAGATGCGCAACCGCCAGATGCCGCTGTTCAAGGCGGTCGACGATTCGCTCATCCTGCAGATGGATTCTTCCCGCCAGCTGGCGACCGCGGCCATCGCGGATGCGGGAGCCGCCGCCTGGGGCATGCTGCTGATCGGCTTGGTGGTGGCCGTGGCGGCGGTGGTGGTCTGCCTCTGGACGGCGCGCTGGATCACCCGCGCGCTCGGCTCCGAGCCGGCCGCGCTCGGTGCGGCGGTACGCCGCTTCGCCGATGGCGACCTGAGCGCCGCGCCGGGCGCCGGCGCGGCCGTGCCCGGCAGCGTGCTGGCGGCCATCGGCACGATGCAGGCCAACTGGGCGCGCATCGTCGGCCAGGTGCGGGCCAGCAGCGACAGCATCGCCACCGGCTCGGCCCAGATCGCGATGGGCAACGCCGACCTCAACCAGCGCACCGAGGAGCAGGCCGGCAGCCTGCAGCAGACCGCGTCGTCGATGGAGCAGGTGGGCGCCACGGTGCGCCACAGCGCCGACACGGCGGGCGAGGCGAGCCGGCTGGCAGCAGACGCGGCCGCCGCCGCCGCCCGCGGCAGCGAACTTGTCGGCCATGCGGTGCTCAGCATGCAGGGCATCGCCGATTCGTCGAAGAAGATCGGCGACATCATCGGCGTGATCGACGGCATCGCGTTCCAGACCAACATCCTGGCCTTGAACGCGGCGGTCGAGGCGGCGCGGGCCGGCGAACAGGGCCGCGGCTTCGCGGTGGTGGCCAGCGAAGTGCGCAGCCTGGCGGGCCGATCGGCCGATGCGGCCAAGGAAATCAAGTCCCTCATCCAGGCCAGCGTGCTCAAGGTGGAAGACGGCCTGCGCGAGGTGAACGACGCCGGCGCGTCGATGGCCGGCATCGTCTCGCAGGCACAGGGGGTCGACCGGATGATCACGGAGATCTCCACCGCGGCGGTGCAGCAGTCGCGCGGCATCGTCCAGATCGGCGAGGCGGTCGACCAGCTCGACCGGATGACGCAGCAGAACGCTGCCCTGGTCGAGGAAAGCGCTGCCGCGGCCGACAGCCTGCGGCGCCAGGCGGCCTCGCTCGCCTCGGTGGTCAGCGCCTTCAAGCTCGACACGGGTGCCGGCACCGCCGGGTACGAGGACGGCGTGGGTGGCGTGGTGCTGCTGCCGGCCGCCTGAAAACCGTAGCGCCGTGGGCGCTCGTGAAATGACGCACCCTTCTTCGGGACGCCTGGCACGGCCAGGGCGGCCTCGTGGTCGCGCAGCAGCGGGCTGGTGCGGGTGAACGGAGTTGGGTACTACCCGAGAGACGATCAAGCCCAAGGCGCTCGCGCGCGCGCACTCCACCAGCCACGGCGTCGCGCCCTGCGACAGCGGCTGCCGTCCGTCGGAACATTGGACGAGCACGCCCGGTGTCGGCGCCGGATGCCCGTCCCCACACTCCCCGCTACCGGGCAGTCTTGGCCGCCGGCAGGGCGTAAGCGATCACGTAGTCGCCCACCTTGGTGCCGAGCGAGCCGTGGCCGCCGGCCACCACCACCAGATATTGCCGGCCGTCGGTGCCGGTATAGGTCATCGGTGTGGCCTGGCCGCCGGCCGGCAGCCGGTGCTGCCAGAGCTGGCGGCCGTCGGCCATGTCGTAGGCCCGCACGAAGTAGTCGATCGTGCCCGAGAGGAAGGCCACGCCGCCGGCGGTGGCGATCGGGCCACCCAGATTGGGCACGCCCATCCTGAACGGCAACGGCACCGGCGCCTGGTCGCGCACCGTGCCGTTGCGGTGCTGCCAGGCCACCTTGCCGGTCGCCAGATCGACGCCGGCCACGTAACCCCACGGCGGCGCGATGCAGGGAACGCCGAGAGGCGAGACGAAGGGCCCCAGCCTGATGGCGAACGGCGCGCCGAAGTTCTCGTTCAAGGCCGGCAGCGCGCCCTGCGGCGGCGAGCCGCCCTGCACCAGCTGCGAGGTGGCGTCTGCGCGCGGCACAAGCGTCGAGACGAAGGGCAGGTAAGTCGGCGTGGCGAACATGGCTCCGCGCTGCGGATCGACCGCCACGCCGCCCCAGTTGAAGACGCCGAAGTTGCCGGGATAGATCAGCGAGCCGCCTGTCGAAGGCGGGGTGAAGCGGCCGTCGTAGCGCAGCCGGTGGAAAGCGATGCGGCAGTACAGTTGGTCGAACACGGTCGCGCCCCACATGTCGCTGCCGGCCAGCCGCGGAGGATCGAACGACAGGGCCGAGCGCGGCTGCGTAGGTGCCGTGCGGTCGCCCGTGGCGGCGCCCTGCGGCGCCGGGTCTTCGGTGACCGGCAGCACCGGGGTGCCGGTGCGGCGGTCGAGCACGAACAGCTCGCCCTGCTTGGTGGGCTGCACCAGCGCGGGTACCGTGGCGCCGTTCACCTTCAGGTCGACCAGGCTCGGCTGGGCCGGTACGTCGTAGTCCCACAGGTCGTGATGCACCGTCTGGAAGTTCCAGCGTACCTTGCCGGTCGCCAGATCCAGCGCGACGACCGAGGACGAATACTTCTCCACCGACGGGCTGCGCTTGCCGCCCCACTGGTCGGGCGGCTGGTTGCCGAGCGGCACATAGACCATGCCGAGGGCCTCGTCCACGCTGGAGATCGACCAGCTGTTGGGCGAGTTGACGGTATAGCGCCCGTCCGGGCCGATCGGCGCGGTGTCCTCGGGGTTGCCCGAGTCCCAGTTCCAGACCAGCGCACCGGTGGCGATGTCGAAGCCGCGGATCACGCCCGACTGCTCCTGGGTGGAGACGTTGTCGAGCACCGTGCCGCCGACGACGATCAGCTTCTGCGTCAGGACCACCGGCGAGGTGGAATAGTAGCTGCCGGGATTCAGGTTGGGCATGTGGGCCCACAGGTCGATCTGGCCACGGCCCTGACCGAAATCGGTACACACCGCCCCCGTCTCCGGATCGAGCGCGATCAGCCGGCCGTCGGCCGTGGGCATGAAGAGCCGCGCCGGGCACCGGGCGACGGTACGGGCGCCGTCGGCCGCGGCGACCGGCTGGGCCGACTGGCCGAGACGGGCGGCGGGCTCGGTCGGGGCGACTGCGGCGGTGGCCGACGCGGGAGCCGGGTCGGATGGGGCGGCAGGCGACGGCGAGACGACGGCGGCCGGTGCTGCGGCGGGGGCCGTGTCGGCAGCCGGAGGAGCCGCGACCGGTGCGGGCGCAGCCGCACCGGCGACCGCATCACCGGCCACCACAGGTGCCACCGCGCTCGTACCGGCGGCGGCGGGGGTGGAGGCCGCTATGCCGGCCGCGGCCTGGTACGACAGGCCGCGGCAGGTCAGGTGCTGCAGCGCCAGTTCGCCCTGGATCCTGGGGTCGTAGCGCCACAACTCGGCGCCGGTGGTCGCATCCAGCGCGATCACCGACTGGTGCGGCGTGCAGAAGTACAGGCGGTTGCCTACCTTGAGCGGGGTGGCCTCGAAGGTCGTCTCGACCGGATCGCCCGGACGGCCGCGCACATCGCCGGTGCGGTACTGCCAGGCGACCTCCAGGCCGTCGACGTTGGCGGGCGTGATCTGTGCCAACGGCGAATAGCGCTGGCCGAAGCCGGTGCGGCCGTAGGCATGCCATTCGCCCGGCGGCACGCCGTCGGTCGCAGGCGCGGCGGCGGCGGTGTCTGCCGACGGCAGCGTGCCGGCGATCTCGTGTTTGTCGACGAACCACGAGGCCACGCCGATCGCCGCGAACAGGGCCAGCGCCGCGCCCAGCGCCGCACCGCCGCCACGCCTGGCCGACGGCACCGCGCCGGAGCCGGCCAGCAGACCGCGCCGCGCCCAAGGCGTGAGCATCAGCACGCCCAACACGAACAGCACGTCGCCGCGCGCGGCCAGCGGCCACCAGTCCAGGCCAACCTCCCACAGCGACCACGCCAGCGTGGCCGCCACCAGCGCGGCCATCAACCCCAGCGCAGCCGGCCGGCGGCGCAACATCAGCACGCCCACCGCCAACAGCGCCAACCCGGCCGGCAGGTAATACCAGGAGCCGCCCAGCACCACCAGCCACAGCCCCGCTCCCGCCAGCACCGCCCCGGCCAGTGCCGTCAACACCCCCAATACGATAGGAAAACGGGAGCGGTTGGGCATGTGGGGAGCCATGGGATTCCTTGGTTCAGCGCGGGGCAGCGGCTGGTCGGCACGAGCCCGCACGTTGACGGACGGCAGTGCGCACGCGCTTAAGCTCGCGGCGCTTTCGGATGTAGGAGAGCGGACGGAGATGAACTCGTCAGACGTCTTGCTACAACTTTAATAGCACGAAGTCCGCGTTTATCAATGGCTGGAACCACTTTTCATACGAAAATGAAATGCGTGCGGTTCGAGGGCTCGGGCGGCGACGGCCCGCCGCCTCGGCACCGAGCCGACCGAGCACGGTTGACCAAGCTCCCGCCTACCGCCGCAGATGCCGCAGGTTGTCCGCCGCGATCCGCCGGAAGCCGGCCGACACCCGTGCGTCGCCCGCCACCGCGTCCCAGAACACCGTGGCCAGCGCGCGGGCCCGGTCCCATTCGGCCAGCGTGGCGGCGGTAGGCTGCAGCCCGCGGGCGGCGAAGTCGCGCGAGACCAGTTCGTTGCCGACCGGCGCGTAGAGCATCGGCAGCATGTCGTAGGTGGGCGAGAGCACCCAGTCGTCGTCCTCCAGCAGCAGCGAGATGTTGCCGTAGTGCCGGTCGGTGTTGGCGATCAGGATGCCGTAGGCCTCCAGCAGCCGCAGGTGGGCGGCGTCCGCCGCGGTGAGCAGGCCACGCGCCACCATGCGGTTGGCGGTGGCGGCCCAGTTGTCCATCTCCCCGACGTATTCCGAGTCGTAGACCAGCAGCGACACCATGCCGATGCGGCCGTGCGCGGTGCGGTCGAAGCGCTCGGCCTCGAAGAACACCCGGCCCGCCCCTGTATGGATGCGGGTGCGGGCCGCAGGCAGGCCGGCATCGGCCAGCACCTGCAGCGCCAGGTGCTCGCAGACCAGCAGGTCGCGAGTGCGCTGGTCGGCCGGGCCGTCGCCCGCCGGCGAGAACTTCACGATCACATGCCGGCCGCCGACGATAGTGCAGAACTTGGGCTGCTCGCCGCCGGCCGACGAACCCGGATGCGTTCCCTGCATCGCCCGCTCGGCCAGCGCCGGATAGGCATCGGCCGCATCCACCCGGCCGGCGCGCGCCGGCAGCGTGTGGAAGCGCCGGAACGCCGCCTCGCCCACCACCAGGTTGCCCGGCAGGTCGTCGCCGAAGAGCGCCAGCGCACGCAGCACGTCGTCGTCGCTCCAGTGGCGCGGGTCGGTGCCCAGTTGCAGTTCGGGGTGGGCATGGGCGAAGGTGCGGCCCATGAAGCCCTGCGGCCGCATGTCGTTCAGGAACCAGGGCAGGCCGTCGTGCCGCTGGCTCAGGCCGTCGGCCTCGTCGGCCCAGAGCGCTCCGCCTTCGAGCGGCACCAGCCGTGCGAAGGGCGAGGCCCGGCCCTGCGCGTCGATCCGCATCGCCGGGATCTCGCGGCCGATGCCCGCCAGCGTGCGCGGCAGCACGTAGCGCCGGGAGCGGGCGGCGCCGACGGCCAGCACCTCGCCGGACTGCAGCAGCGGCGCCAGCGCGCGCGAGACGGTCGACTGGCTCACGCCCAGCATCGCCTGCAGCTCGGGGCTGGAGAGCACGCCGCCGGCACGGCGCAGCAGTGGAAGGACGTCAGTGGAAGCGGAAACCATTCCGGAATATTAAAGTGAATAGATATTTTCGAATACTTTTCATGCGTATCAACGACTTGCAAACGCTGATGAATGGATAGCCCACCCGCCACTACAGCCCGTCACCTCCGCCGGCGACCCCTCGGCGAAAATCATGTGCTTTGCACCACCCTCCCGAAAGCCGCCATGAAGATCGAGAAGAACACCGCCGTCACCCTGCGCTTCAAGGTGGCCGATACCCAGGGCAGACTGATCGAGCAAAGCGCCGAGCCCAGCGCCTACCTGCACGGCGGCTACCAGAACACCCTGCCGAAGATCGAGGAGGCGCTCGAAGGCCGGGAGGTCGGCTACACCACCACGCTGGCCCTGCAGCCCGCCGACGCCTTCGGCGAGCGCGACGAATCCCTGGTGCGCACCATCCCCAAGAGCGAGTTCCCGCCCGGCGTGAAGGTCGGCGGCCAACTGGAAGGCACGACCGACGGCGGCACGCCGCACGTCTTCCACGTGATGAGGATCAAAGGCGCCGAGGTGCTGCTCGACGGCAACCATCCGCTGGCCGGCAAGGCGCTGCGGTTCACCATCACCGTGACCGGCGTGCGGGCGGCCTCGGCCGAGGAAGTGGCGCACGGGCATGTGCACGGGGCGCACGGGCACCACCATTGAAGACCGCGTGGTACAGGCAAGGCCGACCGGTGGTGTGCGCACGCCGCGTTCACCCAAGTGGGTCATAATGAAAACCCAAAGGAGCGCACCATGTCCACCATACGAGCCAAAGCCACTGCGCAGAAGCGAATCGCACCCGTGGCGTTCGCGGGCTCCCGGGTCGATGCGAATGCCGGGCCCGCCAAGCGCATGCGGTCCGTCGGGGCGGCAAAGCCGCCGTCCGCCAACAGCACCGCGATCTGGATCGAAAAAAGCCGAACGGTCACCCTGCGCAACGCGGATTACATGCACCTGTTCAAGGAGGACCCGCTTGCCCAGGTCGGGCTTGTGAAGCAAGGCGTGGCGCCCATGGTGATCGACGGACTGGCCGGCGGGATGAAGGTGTCGCGGGACAAGCTCCTCGCCACGCTCGGCCTCAAGCGCGAAACCATCCGGCGCAGGGCCAAGGAGAACCAGGCCCTGTCCATCGAAGAATCCTCTCGGGTCCTGGGGATCAGCCGCCTGATCGGCCAGGTGCAGGCGATGGTCGAGGCATCGGGAAACCCCGACGGCTTCGACGCGGCGGCCTGGGTCGGCAGATGGCTGGACCAGCCGCTGCCCGCCCTGGGCCACCAACGCCCTGCCGAGCTGATGGATACCGCCGAGGGCCAGGCGGTCGTGGCCGACATGGTCCTGCGTTCGCAGAGCAGCGCTTACGCATGACGGTTTCGCTCTGGCGGATCGCCACCGACACGCCAGACTACACGGCGGACGACATGCGCGAAAGAGGTGCGGAGACCACGGGCGGCCGATGGAACCGCGCCGGTATGCCTGTGGTCTACGCGGCGACGAACATCGCGCTCGCGACCCTCGAAACCATCGTGCATTTCAATACCGCCGACCTCCCGCTCAACCGTGTCCTGGTCCGGCTGGATGTTCCGGAGAAACTCTGGGCGGCGCGGAAAATTCTTGCGCTCGACGCCGCACCGGTGGGATGGAACGTCTTCCCGGCGGGCAGGGTGTCCCTCGACCTCGGCGACGCCTGGCTGCGCAGTGCCGCCTCCGTCCTGATGGAAGTGCCGTCGGCGATCGTGCCCGAAGAATCGAACGTTCTTGTCAATCCGAGACATCCGGACGTCGCCGCGATCGCCGTCGCGCGGACCCGCACGTTCGCCTGCGACCCGCGCCTGCTGCCCACCGGCACGCCGGCCAGACGCAAGAAGTAGCACGCATCGCGGGCGAGACCGCCAGCCGCCTCCCGTGCCGAACGGCACCACCATGCGGATGATCCGCGTCTGCCGGGCGCGGGCGCCGCCGGCCAGCGCGGTCCGTGCCGGCGATGCCGCGATGCACCGCGATGCCCCACTCCTGCAGCAGCCCGGCGGCGATGTCGGAAGTGCGGTGTTCCTCGAAGCCGAGTTCGGGGTGGGCATGGAGGTCGCGGCGGAGCGCGACGAAACGGGCGACATCGGCAATAGCGTCGGTGGGGTGCATGGCGGGCGGGATTTCGAGCGATGGGGAAATCCCTTCTGGCGCAGGATCGACAATCTCGGATCCCCGATCCGATACGTCCTTCCCACACCCCCTTCGCACCATGAGAAGCCCACACGCCCGCGGCGGCCTCGTCTACTCCACCGACACCGGCCGCACCTGCCCCGTCTGCCGCCAGGCCGCCGCCGACTGCCACTGCAAGGCCCTGGCCGCGGCCGCCGTGCGCGGCGACGGAAAGGTGCGGGTGCTCTACGAGACCAAGGGCCGCGGCGGCAAGGGCGTGACCGTGGTGCGCGGCCTGCCGCTCGCACCCGACGCGCTGGCCGCGCTCGGCAAGCAGCTGCGCACCGCCTGCGGCGCCGGCGGCACCGCCAAGGACGGCGTGCTGGAGATCCAGGGCGACCACCGCGACTTGGTGATGGCCGCGCTGGAGAAGCAGGGCCACGCGCCGAAGCGGGCGGGCGGCTGACAGTGAAAGCGGCAGACCTGCAGACGGTGGCGACCCGCGAGATACCCGTCGGCAAGCACCGGGGCTGCCCGATCGCCAACCTGCCGGCCCACTACCCGCACTGGTTCACTCGCGAGGGCTTTCGGCCGGGCCGGATCGGCCGGCTGCCGGCGCGAATGTTCGAACTCGGCCACAACGGCCCGCGCGACCTGCCGGCCCCGCTGCGCCCCGCAAGGCCGCACGGCGACTACTACTCGATCGTCACCTTGCCTTCCTTGACCAGGCGGGCGAATTTGGCGGTCTCGTCGGCGATCTGGCGCGCCATCTCCTGAGGACTGTCGCCGCGCGGCTCGGCGCCGATCGCCTGCATCCGCTGCGCGAACTCGGGCGATCGGATGATCTTCACCATGTCGGCATTGAGCCGGGCGACCAGCTCGGGCGGGGTGCCGGCCGGGGCCAGCACGCCGAACCATGTGCCGATGTCGAACCCCTTGAGCCCGGCCTCCTCCATCGTCGGCACGTCGGGCAGCACCGAGGAGCGCTTGGCGGTGGTCACCGCCAGCGCGCGCAGCTTGCCGCTCCTGACGTGCTGCAGCACCGGGGTGATCGTGTCGAAGGACATCGCCACCTGGCCGCCCAGCAGGTCGACGGCGAGCGGACCGCTGCCCTTGTAGGGCACGTGCAGCAGCCGGATGCCGGTGCTGGCCTGGAACTGGGTGCCGATCAGGTGCTGGGCGGTGCCATTGCCGTTGGAGCCGTACGACAGCTCGGTGGGCGAGGCCTTGGCCAGGGCGACCAGCTCCGCCACGTTCTTCACCGGCGTATGCGCGGGGTTGACCACCAGCACGTTGGGCACCATTGCCACCGTGGTGATCGGCGCCAGGTCCTTCCGGAAATCGTAGGGCAGCTTCTTGTAGACGCTGGTGGCGATGGTGTGGTGCACCGCGCCCATCAGCAGCGTGTAGCCGTCGGGCTTGGCCTTGGCCACGTAGTCGGCGCCCAGTGTGGCGCCGGCGCCCGGCTTGCTCTCGACCACCACCGGCTGACCGAGCGCGTGCGACAGCGGCTCGGCCAGCGCGCGGGCCAGCACGTCGGTGGTACCGCCCGCCGGGAAGGGAACGATCAGGCTGATCGGGCGGCTGGGATAGGCGCCCTGCGCCACCGCGAAAGATGCCGCCGCCGCCAGGCAGGCCGCGAACACGCAGCGCTGCAGGGCGGTGCGGCGGCGAACCTGCCGCGGCACGGGAGTGAGAAAGGTGGGCATGTTTGTCTCCGGAATCGTTGTTGTCGTGCAGGAAATCCGTCCGCCGCGCGGACCGCGGCGGTGCGGTGGGAGCGCCGGCTCAGGCGGCGCGCAGCGCGGCGGGCCGGGCTGCCAGATGCTCGCAGACCGCGCGCGTCACCTGCTCGGTGGTGGCGCTGCCGCCCAGGTCGCGCGTGTGCAGCGCCGGGTCGGCCGTCACCCGCTCCACCGCCTGCATCAGGCGCGCCGCGGCGGCCGCCTCGCCCAGATGCTCCAGCAGCATCACCGCCGACCAGAAAGTGCCGACCGGGTTGGCCAGGCCCTTGCCCATGATGTCGAAGGCCGAGCCGTGGATCGGCTCGAACATGCTCGGGTAGCGGCGCTCGGGATCGATGTTGCCGGTGGGCGCGATGCCCAGGCTGCCGGCCAGCGCCGCGGCCAGGTCGCTCAGGATGTCGGCATGCAGGTTGGTGGCGACCAGGGTGTCGAGCGAGGCCGGCCGGTTCACCATGCGGGCGGTGCAGGCGTCGACCAGCTCCTTGTCCCAGGTCACGTCGGGGAACTCCTTCGACACCTGCACCGCGATCTCGTCCCACATCACCATCGCGTGGCGCTGTGCGTTGCTCTTGGTGACCACCGTCAGCAGCTTGCGCGGACGCGACTGGGCGAGTCGGAACGCGAAGCGCATGATCCGCTCCACGCCGGCGCGGGTCATCATGCTCAGGTCGGTGGCGGCCTCGATCGGGTGGCCCTGGTGCACCCGGCCGCCGACGCCGGCGTATTCGCCCTCGGAGTTCTCGCGCACGATCACCCAGTCGAGCTGGGCGGGCGTGCAGCGCTTTAGCGGGCCGTCGATGCCCGGCAGGATGCGGGTCGGCCGCACGTTGGCGTACTGGTCGAAGCCCTGGCAGATCTTCAGGCGCAGACCCCAGAGCGTGACGTGGTCGGGGATGTGCGGATCGCCGGCCGAGCCGAACAGGATCGCGTCCTTGTCGCGCAGTGCGTCCAGGCCATCGGCCGGCATCATCTCGCCGTGGGCGCGAAACCAGTCGCCGCCCCAGCCGAAGTCCTCGAACGCGAACTGCAGGCCGCCGCCCTCGGACGCGGCCAGGGCCTCCAGCACGCGGCGGCCGGCGGGTATCACTTCCTTGCCGATCCCGTCTCCGGGAATGGTGGCGATGCGGTAGGGGCGGTTCATACGGAATCCTTGCAGAGGCTGTGTGGAAAGAGTCGGAGGTGCAGAGTTGCACTGTAGGATGGTCCCGCACGATAGACACGCCCCTGAAGTGAAGCCATCGTTAACCTGTATTCAACAATCCGCTGCCATGAGCGCCTCGATCCAGCCTGCCGACCTGGGCTTCTTCTCGACCCTGGCGGGTGCCGGCAGCCTGAGCGCGGCGGCCCGCGAGATCGGGGTGACGACACCCGCGGTGAGCAAGCGGCTCGCCGCGATGGAGGCGCGGCTGGGCGTGGCGCTGGTCAACCGCAGCACCCGGCGCATGGGCCTGACACCGGAGGGCGAGCTGTACCTGGAGTACGCCCGGCGCATCCTCGGCGAGATCGACGACCTGGCCCAGCTGCTGGGCAGCACCCAGGCCGAGCCGCAGGGGCTGCTGCGGGTCAACGCCCCGCTGGGCTTCGGCCGCAGCCACGTGGCGCCGGTGATCTCGAAGTTCGCGCGTCGGCATCCGCAGGTCGAGGTGCAACTGCAGTTGTCGGTCAACCCGCCCGCGCTGACCGACGACGCCTTCGACGTCTGCGTGCGCTTCGGCGCGCCGCCCGAGGCACGGGTGGTGGCGCGGCGGATCGCGTCGAACCGTCGTCTGCTCTGCGCATCGCCCGCCTACCTGGCGCGGGCCGGCGTGCCCAAGGTACCGCACGACCTGGTGCGCCATGCCTGCATCGGCATCCGGCAGGGCGACGAGGCCTACGGCGTGTGGCGGCTGGCCCTGGGCCGGGCCGCCGCCAGCACCGCCGAGGCGGTCAGGACCCGCGGCACGCTCAGCACCAACGACGGGGCGATCGCGGTGCTGTGGGCACTCGAAGGCCACGGCATCCTGCTGCGGGCCGAATGGGACGTAGCCCACCACCTGCAGGCCGGCCGGCTGGTGGAGGTGCTGCCGCAGTACCGCACGCCCGACGCCGACATCTACGCGGTGTACCCGCACCGCCACCAGATGTCGACGCGGGTGCGGGTGTTCATCGATTTCCTGGCGGCGGCGCTGGCGAAAAAGCAGCCGGGGGCGTGAGGACGCGGATGCCGGCGCCTCGGCACTGCGGCCACGCGTCCTGTGCGCCTCAGGCCGCGAGCCGCGGCGCGCCTTCGTGCCGCAGCCGGAACACCGCCACCGCGGCCACCAGCTGCGCCGCCTGCGATTCGAGCGAGCCGGTGGCGGCCGCGGCCTCCTCCACCAGCGCGGCGTTCTGCTGCGTGACCTGGTCCATCTGCGTGATCGCCTGGTTGACCTGCTCCAGACCGGTGGTCTGCTCCTGGCTGGCCGAGGTGATCTCGCCGACGATGTCGGTCACCCGGCGCACGCCCTGCACCACCTCGCGGATCACGCCGCCGGCCTCTTCCACCAGCCGGTTGCCGGCATCGACGCGCTGCACCGAGTCGTCGATCAACCCCTTGATCTCGTGCGCGGCCGAGGCGCTGCGCTGGGCCAGGGTACGCACCTCGCCGGCCACCACCGCGAAGCCGCGACCCTGCTCGCCGGCGCGCGCCGCCTCCACCGCGGCGTTCAGCGCCAGGATGTTGGTCTGGAACGCGATGCCGTCGATCACCGAGATGATGTCGACGATCTTGCGCGAGGCAGTGTGGATCTCGGCCATGGTCGAGACCACGTTGCCGACCACCACGCCGCCGCGCGTCGCCAGGTCGGAGGTGGACTGCGCCAGCTGGTTGGCCTGGCGGGCGTTGTCGGCGTTCTGGCGCACGGTGGCGGTCATCTGCTCCATCGACGCGGCCGTCTGCTGCAGGGCGCTGGCCTGTTCCTCGGTGCGGGTGGAGAGGTCGAGGTTGCCGCTGGCGATCTGGCTCGACGCGGTGGCGATGCCGTCGGCGCCGTGACGCACCTGGCCGACCGTCTCGCGCAGCCGCTGGCCCATCACGTCGAGGGCCCGCAGCAGCCGACCGGTCTCGTCGCGGCCGGTGGCGCCGACATCGGAGGTGAGGTCGCCCGCGGCCACCGTCTGCGCCACCGTCAGGGCCCGGCCCAGCGGCCGGGTGATGCTGCGGGTGATCATGAAGGCCAGCACCGCCGCCACCAGCAGCGCGACGGCGCCCAGCACCAGCATCTGCGCCAGGCCGCGCTCGTAGCCATGGCGCACGCTCACAGCGGCCGCGTCGATCGCGGCGCGTTGTTCGTCCAGTAGTGCGCGCAAGCCCTTCAGGTACCCGACAGCGGCCGGCTGGTACTCGGCCGTGAAGATGCGATTGGCCTCGTCCGTCTGGCCTTCGAGCTTTTTCTTGCTGATGGCGTCGCGCGTGGCGATGTAGGCCATGCGGTTCTTCACCAATGCGGCAAACAGCGCTTTCTCGGTGGGCGACTGCAGCAATGCCTCTACCCTCTTCTGCTGCTCGTTGGAGTTGCGCGTGGCCTGGGTCATCTCTTCGGCGAAGAACGTACCCAGCGACATGTCGCTGGTTTTGGCGACGGCCGTGACCCGCTGCACGCTGGCCTGAATAGCGCTGTACCAGTCCGACACCACGCGCTCCTTGGCCAGCGGCAACGCCATCATCTCGGCCGATTCCTGAGCCACGGCCCGCAGACGCAACACCCCGACGGCAAGAATGGCGGCGGTCAGGAGGATAAGTGCGCCAAAGCCCAGGGCAAGGCGGACACCGATGTTGAGGTCTTGAATTCGCATGACTAGATCCGGTAGTGGTGACTCTATATCGGCACCGATGGCCTGATCTGATGCGTTTTTTTAATAAAGTCTTTCTCGGCGCGCAAGAGCGGCACGTCGGACAGCGGCGACGTACGGGCGCTTTCCCTCTTTACAGCACAAAAGGGGCCGGTAGCCGGCGATCGACGCCGACTTTCAGCTATAACTTTAATAGCAAAAACCAGATCCGAATCGCGCGTTCCGCCGGTTGCAGAGCACCTGCACCCTGGGTCGCACGGCTCAATACGGCACCGAGAACGGCTGGCCCCGGAACCGCAGCACCGCCGCCCTGGGCTCGATCCGCTCCAGCACCACGTCCGCCCCGGCCGGATCGCCCTCGCTCAGCACCTGGCCGTTGACGATCACCATGCGGTAGCGCGGATTGCTCGAATAGGTGGCGCCGCTGACCGCCAGCGGCGGCAGCTGGCGCCGCACCGATTCGGGCAGCTCGGCCAGGGCGGGGACGCGGGGGACGGGTGCCGGGGCCGATGTCGGGGCGACGGCGGGGGCCAGGACCTGTGCGACGGTCCGTTCGCGGCTGCCGGGCGCGGGTGTCGCGGTGGCAGACGGGGCGGGGGCCGAGGCTCGTGCGGCCGTGGGTGCCGGTGCCGGTGCCGGTGCCGGTGCTACGCCCGCCCCGGGCGGAGAGCCGGCGACCGGCACCGCGGCCGACGCGCGCGGCGCCGTGACCGACGGCGCGTAAACCTCTGCAGCAGCCGACAGCGACGCGGAAGCGGCAGGCGCAGCGGGCGCCGGAGCGATGCCCGCAGGGGCGGACGCCACCGGCGTCGCGGGCCCCACACCGCCGCGCGGCGCATCGTCGCGCAGCCACAGCCAGCCGCCGGCGGCCAGCACCGCCGCGCCGGCGGCGAGCGCCACCACCGTCGCGGCGGTCCGTGGGCCGGCGCCGGAACCGCCCTCGGTCGGCGGGGTGGAAGCCGCGGGCGTGTGCAGCCCGGGGACGGCACCGCGACCGCGTTCCGCGTCGGCGCGCCGCAGGGCGTCGAGGATGTAGGACATGCGTCAGGTTCCGGGGGTCAGGCGCGGCTCGGCCACGCCGGCGGCGCGGTTGAGCAGCATGAAGGTGAGCGGGCCGGCCACGCCGTCGGGCTTCAGGCCCTGTGCCAGCTGGAAGCGGTAGATGCGCGCGCGCCGCTCGGCGGCCGGTACATCGTCGTTCGCCGCCGCGCCGTCCGGCTGCAGGGCGGTCAGTTGCGCGTCGAGCCAGGCCCCGGCCGGGCCGGTGGCGGCCTCGGCCTGCGCGGGCGTGGCACCGGGCGGAATGCGCCACAGCGTGGTGAAGTCGCCGCGCCACCAGCGGGCCAATTCGGCCAGCGGAACGCGGCGCGGCGCGCCGTCCACCACCAGGGTGGCATGCTGCGCATCCAGCCCGGCGAGCGGTACGACCGACGTGCGGCCGTCGTCGCCCACCAGGGTCAGCAGGCCCGGCCGGTCGATCTGGCGCACCAGGTTCAGGCCGGTGCGGCTGCTGCGAAAGCACGGCAGGCCCTCGCGCGCCAGCGCCGGGCAGGCGGCCCCGGCGGCCAGGCCGTCGGCCGGCACGCCCCAGCCGGCGGCCAGCGCCCGCAGCGCGGCGTCTTCGTCGCGGGGCAGGCCGGGCAGTGCGGCGCGCAGGTCGAAAGAGGCACCGTCGGCCGCCGCCGCGCTGGTCGCCGCCGTCGATCCATTGCCGGCCGTACCGGTGTCGGCCGCCGACGGTGCGGACGCGGTGGCGGCCACGCCGGTCGCAGCCGACAGGGGCGACGCCGGCACGGCCGATGCCGGCGTGCCCAAACCGACTTTGGCGCCAGACGTGGCGCCACCCTGTGCCGCGGAGCCGGTGGCCGCAACGGCGGAACCGGCTCCAGGCACAACCGCCGTGCCGGCGCCTGCCACCGCCCCGGCCACCGGCGTGCGCCGCGCCAGGTACCAGCCTCCTGCGATGCCGACGCACAGCAGCACCACGGCCGCCACCACCGCCGGGCCGGCCAGCGCGGAGCGCGCAGCGGCCGGCGCCCGTGGTGCCGCGGGTGCGCCGGCGGCCGGAGCAGCGGCCGGAACCGCGGCCGGCCGCGGCGCGGCGGGGGTGCGGCCGGTGGGCTGGAAGAACACCTCGCGCGCCGCCTTGTCGACGATCCGCGCGGTCACCACCCGGGCGCCGGTGGCGTATCCGCCCAGCAGCGCGCGGTCGCAGAGCAGGTTGATGCGCCGCGGCACGCCCCGCGCGGCGGCGTGGATGCGGCGCAGCGCCCCGCGGTCGAACGGCATCGGTCCCTGCAGGCCCGCCACGCCCAGTCGGTGGGCGATGTAGTGTTGCGTCTCCACCGGCGTCAGCGCGTCCAGGTGGTAGCGGGCGATCACCCGCTGCGCCAGCTGCTCCAGCGCCGGCCGGGCCAGCATGCCGCGCAGCTCGGGCTGGCCGATCAGCACGATCTGCAGCAGCTTGCGCTCGTTGGTCTCCAGGTTGGTCAGGAGCCGCAACTGCTCCAGCACGTCGGCCGAGAGGTTCTGCGCCTCGTCGATGATCAGCACGCTGCTGCGGCCCTGGGCGTGCGCCGCCAGCAGGTAGACGTTGAGCGGGTCGATGTAGTCCTTGACCGTCTCGCCGCCCGGCCCGGCCGGCCGGGTGGCGATGCCGAACTCGCTGCAGACCGACTGCAGCAGTTCGCCCACGGTGAGCTTCGGGTTGAAGATGTAGGCGACGTTGCAGGTGGCGGGGATCTGCTCCAGGAAACAGCGGCAGACCGTCGTCTTGCCGGTGCCGATCTCCCCGGTCAGCAGCACGAAGCCGCCGCCGCTGCCCACGCCGTAGAGCAGGTGGGCCAGCGCCTCGCGGTGGCGCTCGCTCATGTAGAGGTAGCGCGGGTCGGGCGCGATCGAGAACGGATCCTGCCGCAGGCCGAAGAAAGAGGCGTACATATCGCCTAGAGGATACCGGCAGCGTGCGGCAGCGCAGCCGGCAGGGTTTGATGCTATTTTTAGAGCGGCTAACACAACCCTTCTGGCGTCGTTGCCGCACCTTGTCGTACTACTCGTACTGTCTGCGATGCGGCGCCTAGCCAGAACCGCTTCGCTGGGTTGTGTTAGCCGCTCTTAATAGCTACCGGCCGTCGTCGCACGCCGGCCGCGGGCACTTTCGACTCGGCAACTCACTCGGCGTACCGCACGGGCGGTATCACGCCCGCAAGGCCCTGCCATGTCGGCTGCGCATGCGCGCGGGCAACAAAGCCACCAATCATTCGGTCAGGGGGCGGCCTTGCGCGCTCGCTCGATGCGGGCGTCTGCACGCCTTTCTTCGCTCACACCAGCGGCGGATCCTGGTCGCGCGCCATGTGGCGGTGCTGCGCGACGGCGGCGATGAAAGCCGCCGCGACCTTCCTGGCGTCGGCACCGTCGGCGAACAGCACGCCGGGGTCGGTCTCGCCCGATGGCAACTCGGGCAGGATGCCCGCCTTGTCGGTCAGGGCCTTCGCGGCACCCAGCACCAGCAGCGTCTTGCAGTGGCGGTAGGTGTTGACGACGAACTCGGCGGTGTTGCCGACGCGGGCCAGCAGGTCGACGCCGGCCTTTCCGTCGGGCAGCACCACAGCGTCGAACAGCACCGGCGGCGTGTTCTCGAGCGATGCGTCGGCCTCGAGCGTGGTGCCGTCGGCGCACTTCACCGTGCCCAGGCGCGGCGCCACGATGCGCGGCACGGCACCGGCGTCGAGCAGCGCGGCCTGCAGGGCGGCGATCGGCTTGCCGTCGACGCCGTCGGCGGCCAGCAGCGCGATCTTGCGGGTGCGGATGCCCCCCTCGCCGGGGTGGCCGGTGAGCGAGAGGGCAGCCGACATGAGCACCTCGGCGGGGATCGGCGTGTGGATCGCCTTGGGCATGGCGGCGGGCACCGGCATGCCCAGGCCGTCGGCCACGCGCCGGGCCAGCTCGGGTGCCACGTTGACCAGGCCGGAGAGCATGCGCTCGCGGATCGCGGGCACGGTGAGCTTCGACAGCTCGAAGCGGAACCCGCCGACGATGTGGGCCTTCTCCCAATCGGTCTGGCTGTTCCAGAACAGGGTGGCCTGCTGGTAGTGTTCGGCGAACTTCTCGGGCTTGCCGCGCACCTTGTCGCCCTCCAGCGTTTCGGGAAAGGACACGAAGCCGGCGGCACCGGCCTGGTAGGGCGAGCCGCCCGCCAGCGAGTTGGGCTCGTACGCCACCCGGCCGCGGTGCAGGGCCTGGCGCTTGATGCCGTCACGCTGGTTGTTGTAGACCGGCACGACCGGCGCGTTGATCGGAATCTCGTGAAAGTTGGCGCCGCCCAGCCGGGTGATCTGCGTGTCCTTGTACGAGTGGATCCGGCCGGCCAGCAGTGGGTCGTTGCTGAAGTCGATGCCCGGGATGACGTGGGCGGTGCAGAAGGCCACCTGCTCGGTCTCGGCGAAGAAGTTGTCGGGGTTGCGGTCGAGCACCATGCGGCCCACGATGTGCACCGGCACCAACTCTTCGGGGATCAGCTTGGTCGAGTCGAGGAAGTCGAAGCTCCAGTCCTGCGCTTCTTCGGCGGTGAAGACCTGCAGACCCAGTTCCCACTCGGGATATTCGCCGGCCTCGATCGATTCCCACAGGTCGCGGCGGTGGAAGTCGTTGTCGGCGCCCTGGATCTTGGCCGATTCGTCCCAGACCAGCGAATGGGTGCCGAGCAACGGCTTCCAGTGGAACTTGACGAACTTGCTCTGGCCCTGGGCGTTCACCAGACGGAAGCTGTGGATGCCGAAACCTTCCATCATCCGGAAGCTGCGCGGCAGGCCGCGGTCGCTCATCGCCCACAGCATCATGTGGGTGGATTCGGGACTCAGCGAGATGAAGTCCCAGAAAGTGTCGTGCGCGCTGGCGGCCTGCGGCATGCCGTGGTGCGGCTCGGGCTTGACCGCGTGGACCAGGTCGGGGAACTTCATCGAATCCTGGATGAAGAACACCGGGATGTTGTTGCCCACCAGATCCCAGTTGCCCTGGTCGGTGTAGAACTTGACGGCGAAGCCGCGTACGTCGCGCGCGGTGTCGACCGAGCCGCGCTCGCCGGCCACGGTGGAGAAGCGCACGAACACCGGGGTGACCTTGCCCTTCTCCTGGAAGGGTGCGGCGCGGGTCAGGTCGGTCAGCGCCTCGTAGGCTTCGAAGTAGCCGTGGGCAGCGGAGCCGCGGGCGTGCACGATGCGCTCGGGGATGCGCTCGTGGTCGAAGTTGGTGATCTTCTCGCGGAGGATGTAGTCCTCCAGCAGGGTCGGGCCGCGCAGGCCGGCCTTGAGCGAATTCTGGTTGTCGCCGATCGGCACGCCCTGGTTGGTGGTGAGCACCTGGCCGCCGCCGTCGACCCGCACCCGGTCGAGCGAGCCGGCCAGAGCGTTGGTGCCGGGGGCCGCGCCGCTGCCGGTCTTGGCGGTGGGGTTGGCTTCGCTCAGCGTGCTGGCGGTGACGGCCGCGTTGGCCGGCTCCGAGGTCTCGCCCTGCGGCGGTGCGACGGCATAGTCGCGTCCGTTGTCGACCAGCGCGGTCTTGTTGTAGGGCATCGAGGCGACGAGGGCCTGCGTGTCGGCGGCCTGCTGCGCTAGCGGATCGTCGCCCGGGTTGCCGCCCTCGGCCGGACGGCTGGCGGTGTTGCGGGCCGCGGCCTTGGTGGACGCGTCGGGGGTTTTTTTGATGGGACTCATAGGGTGTTTCGCAGGGTGGAGAAGCAGGAGACGACCATCGACGCGGCCGTGAAAAGCCTCTCAACATAGGGTCCGGCCTGCCGCGTCGCTGTGGGACAAGATGCCATCGCATGCAGGACAGCACCGCACTTGCAACCGCTATCGAAGCGGGGCCGTCCGAAGCCGCCACCGCGCGTGCGCACCGGCAGAATCGCGGCGCCCTCCGGCCGTCCGCGACCCCCTCATAATGGCCGTCCCCGAGCACCGCCCCAGTGGCACAGGCAATCGCCTTTGCATGGGTTTTCGCCCCGCCACTACTTGCCCCTCATCCCCTGCAGCCGCATCGCTGCCGATATCCGCCGTGACCTCCACCGCCCCTTTGCGCCAGGCGCGCCACCCCGCTTTCTCGGCGCCCGAGTTCCGCAACGCGCTGGGCATGTTCGCCACCGGCGTGACGATCGTCACCATGCGCACCGCGGCGGGCGAGCTGGTGGGGCTGACGGCCAACTCGTTCAACTCGGTGTCGCTGTCGCCGCCGCTGGTTCTGTGGAGCCTGGGGCAGTCGGCCTCGTCGATGCCGGCCATGGCCGCGGGCACGCACTACGCCGTCCATGTGCTGGCGGTCGACCAGAAGCCGCTGGCCGAGCGCTTCGCCGGGCCCAAGGCCGAGCGGTGGACCGGCGTGGCCTTCCACGACGGGGTGAGCGGCGCGCCGGTGCTCGACGGCGCGGCGGCCGTCTTCGAATGCTTCAACCGCAGCCGCTACCCGGAGGGCGACCACACGATCTTCGTCGGCGAGGTGGAGGCCTGCAGCCACCGGGCCGGCGCCTCGCCGCTGCTCTACCACGGGGGTCGGTTCTTCACCGAGCACCCGCTGTAGCCGGGCTATTCTTAAGAGCCGAACAGGGCTCCAGCCGGCGCGGATCGCCGGCTACCAGCTATTAAATCGATAGCACCCGTCTGGCGCCGTCCTTCACGTCCGAGCGACCGCGCCCCGTAAGCTGCCCGGCCCATCCGCCCCTCCTTTCCTACCCCGACCGCCCCATGAAAAACCTCCTGATCCTGCGCCACTCGCCGCTCGACGGCCCCGGCAGCCTGGAGCCGTACTTCCGCAACGCCGGCTGGAACATCGAGACCGTCGATGCCGCCCACGCCGACCTCACGGCCATCGACCCGCTGGCCGCCGACCTGGTGATGCCGCTGGGCTCGGCGCTGAGCGTGTACGACGAGGCGCTGTTCCCGTTCATCACCGCCGAGCGCACCCTGCTGGCCAAACGGCTGGAGGCCGACCGTCCGGTGTTGGGCATCTGCTTCGGCGCGCAGCTGATCGCCTCCGCCCTGGGCTGCCGCGTCTTCAAGGCCGCCGAGCTGGAAGTCGGCTGGTACCCGCTGGAGCTGACCGCCGCCGGTGCCGCCTCTCCCCTGCGCGCCCTGGGCCCCGAGCGGGCGCCCGCGGTGATGCACTGGCACCAGGACACCTTCGACCTGCCGCCCGGCACCGAGCGGCTGGCCCGCAGCGCCCTGTGCGAGAACCAGGCCTTCGCCCGCGGCACCCAGCTGCTGGCAGTGCAGTTCCACCCCGAGGTGACCCGCAACGGGGTCGAGGCCTGGCTGGCCGACGCCTCCTTCACCCCCACCACCCGCGCCGAGCGGATCGCCACCATCCGCGCCGGATCGGCCCGGCACCAGGCGACGATGCAGGCGCAGATCGTGCTGTGCCTGGACGACTGGCTGGCCGGGCTGGTCTAGCGAAAAAGAGCCGGAGCGGATGCGCTACTTCGCGACCGCCTCCGGCAGTTCGATCTTGACTTCGAGCACATCGAAGTTGTCCTGGTGCTCCAGGTTGACCTTGATGTCGTGGGGATTGATGGACACGTACTTGGAGATCACCGCGATCAGTTCGCGCTGCAGGTCGGGCAGGTAGCTGGGCTTCTTGCTGTTGCCGCTGCGTTCGTGCGCCAGGATGATCTGCAGGCGCTCCTTGGCCACGCTGGCCGTTTTCTTCTTCTCCCCCATGAGGAAGCCGAGCAGGGACATGTGCCTTACCTCCCGAAAATGCGCTTGAAGAAGCCGGGCTTCTGCGCATCGACGAAACGCATCGGCCGGTCCTCGCCGAGGAAGCGGCTGATCACGTCCTTGTAGGCT
The DNA here is from genome assembly GCF_003217575.1 of Xylophilus ampelinus. Classification (GTDB taxonomy): domain Bacteria; phylum Pseudomonadota; class Gammaproteobacteria; order Burkholderiales; family Burkholderiaceae_C; genus Xylophilus; species Xylophilus ampelinus. The sequence goes on from NZ_QJTC01000013.1 coordinate 49,913, forward strand.
TCCGACACGTCGGTGCCCTGGGCGTGGATCGCGGGCGTGCCCTGGTTGGACGACTGCAGCACAGTCTCGGACTCGGGGATCACCCCGATCAGCGGGATGCGCAGGATGTCCTGGATGTCCTGAAGCGACAGCATGTGGCCGTCTTCCACCCGGTTGGGGTTGTAGCGGGTGATCAGCAGGTGCTCCTTGATCGGCTCCTTGCCTTCCACCGCGCGCTGGGTCTTGGAGCCGAGCATGCCCAGGATGCGGTCGGAGTCGCGCACCGAGGAGACCTCGGGGTTGGTCACCACCAGCGCCTCGTCGGCGAAGTGCATCGCCATCAGCGCGCCGGTCTCGATACCGGCGGGCGAGTCGCAGACGATGTAGTCGAAGCCCTGGGTACCCAGGTCCTTGAGCACCCGCTCGACGCCGTCCTGCGTGAGGGCGTCCTTGTCGCGGGTCTGCGAGGCGGCCAGCACGAACAGGTTGTCGCACTGCTTGTCCTTGATCAGCGCCTGGTGCAGGTTGGCTTCGCCGTGGATCACGTTGATCAGGTCGTACACCACGCGGCGCTCGCAGCCCATGATGAGGTCGAGATTGCGCAGGCCGACGTCGAAGTCGATCACTGCGGTCTTGAAGCCGCGCAGCGCGAGGCCGGAGGCGAAACTGGCGCTGGTCGTGGTCTTGCCCACGCCGCCCTTGCCGGAAGTCACCACGACGATCTTGGCCATGTGTTGCTGTCCTTCGGTTGAAGAGATATTGAGTGAATGCGGTCGTGCGCGGTCAGAGCGCCTCGATGACGAGCTTTTCGCCGACGAGCTGGATTTTCGCCGCCCGGCCGGCGATGTCGGCCGGCAGCGGCACTTCGGTCGTGCGGTAGATGCCGGCGATCGACACCAGCTCGGGCTCCATGCAGGTCGCGAAGATGCGCGCCTGGGTGTTGCCCCGGGCGCCGGCGATCGCCTTGCCGCGCAGCGGCGCGTAGACGTGCACATTGCCGTCGGCGATCACCTCGGCGCCATTGCTGACCGCGGCCAGCACGATCAGGTCGGCGTTGCGGGCATACACCTGCTGGCCCGAGCGCAGCGGCCGGTCGATCACCATCGTGGCCACCGCGACGGGCACCGGCGGCGGCACTGGCGCCGGCGGGCGCGGCGCCGTCTCGCGGGCGGGCGGGGGCAGCGGCACGTCGGGCGCCTCGGCCAGGCCCGCGCCGCGCGCCGCGGCCAGCTGCGGGCCGACCGCGCCGCGCACCGCCACCGGCACCACCCGCAGCCGGCGCAGCAGCGCGACCAGGGCCACGAAGTCGACGGCCGCGGCGCCTTCGCCGAGCTGGGTCAGGTCGATGACGACCGGATCCTGGTCGAAGAAATCGGGGGATTCCTGCAGCCGCCGGTCGAGTTCGGCGGTCAGCGCCGCAAGGTCGGGGGTCTTGAGCACCACGGCCAGCAAAGGCAGAGTGGCGCTTTTCAGCTCGAAGCTGGCGCGAGCAGAGCCTGGTGGTACGGCGGCCATGGGGATGCTGTTTTGCAAAGTGAGCGAGTTTAGCGTGCAGGTGTGCGCCTACGAGCGCACGCGGCAGGGCTTACCGATGGGTACATCTGCCGCGCCGGCGCCGGTCCCCCCGCCTCCGACCTTGACCTCGCTTTCTTTGGCACCATGTGGTCAGGCCAGCCCCCGGCTTTCGCGCACGTGCGCCGTCCCCCGCAACCAACGACACCAAGATGAAGACCATCGACGAAATGCTGTACCTGGACCTGCTCACCCCCGGCCAGCACAGCGAAATCAGCCAATGGATCTCCCGCTCCGCCTCGCCCGAGGAAATCCTGCAGATGCCCGCCCCCCTGTGGGCCGCGGTGCAGCGCGCCAGCCAGACGATGGGCATCGACGAGGATCTGCTGCGGCCTCCGGGGTTCGATGCGGGCAATGCCGTATGGGGTTGACGGGCCGGTAAGCATGTGAATCCATCGGTGGCGGGGGCATACGCCGCTGACGAACAGACGCTCTGCATCTTGGTAGAAAGTTTTGGAAAAGCAGCGTCACGAAGGCACGGATTGAAAACGCCTCTGCGCCGTATCCACCGCGGGTTCCCGCGCCGTGGTCCACCAGGCGGCAGAATTCGATGTCCTCTCCCATTCTTCCCCGTCTATCGGCACGCCCGTGAAAACCATCCTTGTCCTGAACGGCCCCAACCTGAACCTGCTCGGCATCCGCGAGCCCGGGGTGTACGGATCGGCCACCCTGGCCGATGTCGAGCGTCTGTGCGCCGAGGCCTGCGCCGCCCACGGCTTCGCACTCGATTTCCGGCAGAGCAACCACGAAGGCGTGCTGGTCGACTGGCTGCACGAGGCGGGCCGCGCCGAGGCCGCCGGCACGCTGGCCGGCGTGGTGTTCAACGCCGGGGCGTACACCCATACCAGCGTGGCGCTGCACGATGCGATCAAGGGCGCCGGGGTGACGGTGATCGAGCTGCACATCTCGAACGTCCACGCGCGCGAGGCGTTCCGGCACCACTCGTACCTGTCGTCCGCGGCGAAGGCGGTGATGGCGGGGTTCGGGGTAAAGGGATATGGGCTGGCGATCGCCGGGGTGGCGGGGCTGGGGTGAAGCCGGCATGCGATGCAACCCCGACTTTCCCAGACACTACAAAATTGATAGCTAGAGGTCGGCGCTCTAAGCCGGCTAGAGGCACCTTTCATTCACACCCCAACGATCCGGCCATCACCCCGCCTGCGCCATCGGCTCTCCCAGCCGCACCGCCCCCCCCGGCACCCACGCCGGATCGAACCGCACGCCCGCCGTCTTCGAGAACAGCATCACCACGGTAGACCCGAGCAGGAACCGCCCCATCTCCGCCCCCTTGGCGATCCGCACGTCCTGATCCTCGTAGTTCCAGTTGCGCACTTCCTTGCTCCGCGACGCGTTCACCGTGCCGTGCCACACCGTCTCCATGCTGCCGACGATCGTCGCACCCACCAGCACCAGCACGAAAGGGCCGAAGGCGGTGGAGAACTCGCACACCACCCGCTCGTTGCGGGCGAACAGGCCGGGCACACCCCGCGCCGTGAGCGGATTGACCGAGAAGAGCGCGCCGGGCACGTACACCATGCGCCGCAGCCTTCCGTCGCAGGGCATGTGGATACGGTGGTAGTCGCGGGGGCTCAGGTACACCGTGGCGAAGCTGCCGTGGGTGAACTGCGCGGCCAGCGCGGCGTCGCCGCCGACCAGGGCGGTCGTGCTGTAGCTGTGGCCCTTGGCCTGGAAGATCTGGTCGTCCTGCACCGCGCCGAACTGGCTGATCGCGCCGTCGACCGGGCAGACCAGGGGCGCATCGGCGATCGGGCGGGCGCCGGGCTTGAGGGCGCGGGTGAAGAAATCGTTGAAGGTGGCGTACCGGGTGATGTCGGGCTGCAGCGCCTCGTCCATGTTCACCCGGTACTTGCCGACGAACCAGCGGATCAAGCCGGTGGTGGTGCGGCCGCGCTTCCTGGATGCGACCCAGCCGGCGAAATCGGTCAAACCGCGTTTGGGCAAGGCGTACTGAGGCAGGACTTTGAAGCGGTCGGACATGTCTCGTTCTTCGGGCGTGGGGACAGCGGCCCATTCTAGGCAGCGATACCTGCCGCCCGCCACGCGCACTAACCCGTTACCGCCGGCCACCGCCGGCCGCGTTACCGGGGGTCGGGCCGGGGGCCGCCCATCCAGTGCGGCTGCGGCGGGCGTGGCTGCACGTAGCGCGGCGGCGGCGGCGGGTGGCCGCCCCAGTAGCGATGGTCGCCGTAGAACGGCCGGTCGCGGTAGTGCGCGCGCCAGTAGTTGCCGATGGCGAAGCTGATCAGCGGAATGCCCACCGCGGCACCGTACTGCGCCACCGGTGCCGGCCGGCCCTGGTAGGGATACGACAGGCTGGAGGCGTAGACCCAGCCGCGCGGGCCGCCGGGCAGCACCACGTCGCACCACTGGTACCCGGCGGTGCAGCCTGCCGCGCCCAGGTGGGTGCCGGGGGCCAGCTGCGCCACCACCGGGTAGTGGTTGCCGGGGCCGGCACGCAGGTTGGCGCCGGTGTTGGTGACCGCCTGGCTGGCGGGCTGGGCCTGCGCCGCGGCCGGGAACAGCACGATGCACAGAACGCCCATACAGGCGATCTTGGCGAGAGGGTTGATTTCCATGGGCACTCCTGGCCCCGAAATGCCAGGACCGATGGGCCACCTTAGTCGCGTATTTATGCCAGGGTCAATCGAATGGCATCTTCTTTGCTTGCGCGATGTTCCCCGGCAACCCGCGCTTTATAACCGTGACAGCGCATGACGCAGGCTGTGCCAGAAGGCAGTGGTTCAACAGAAAGCAAGCCCGGACGGGGCCGCTGTTGATGATCAGCGGCGGCCGCTCGCCGCTGGCCTCGAAGTACTCGTCAACAGCGAACAGCGCGGCCTTGGCATTGAACGAGTTGAAGACCGACTCGACCAAGATCGCCTGGTTGGTGCCGCGCCGCTGCGTGACGTCGCCTACAGTTGCAAGCCCGCAACCGCTACTGCTTTTTCGGCGGCAGCTCTCAATGCAAGCCATCGCCTGACGCAGCAGCGCGGTTTTTGGACTGAGAAAGACGGCTTGGTCGTGCGCTACCCACCCATAAATTCATGCTTTTTTCAGAAGAGATCTATTTTTAGATCTTTGTGAACTACACTCATTGGCGATGAACACTCCGACTTTGCGACCAGAACTCGATCCAGCGCCGCTGCCCAAAACAGTCGGCGGCTTTTCAACCGTGCTTGCCGATCCACCTTGGCGATTTGCCAATCGCACCGGCAAGGTCGCCCCGGAGCACCGGCGGCTTGATCGATATTCCACGATGTCGCTGGACTCTATCAAAGCCTTGAAAGTTTCCGAGGTGCTGGCCCCAAAAGCACATCTTTACCTGTGGGTACCCAATGCCCTGCTCCCCGACGGCCTGGATGTGATGACTGCCTGGGGATTTCGTTATGTCAGCAACGTGGTATGGGCCAAGCGTCGAATAGATGGAGGCCCCGACGGACGCGGTGTGGGTTTCTACTTCCGGAATGTCACGGAGTTGCTGTTGTTCGGTGTGCGCGGTTCCATGCGGACCCTTGCGCCTGGCCGATCTCAAGTCAATATGATCGAAACACGTAAGCGTGAACACTCCCGAAAGCCGGACGAACAATACGATTTGATCGAATCTTGTTCTCCAGGAGCGTATTTGGAAATGTTCGCTCGGCATCCTCGACAAGGCTGGACGGTCTGGGGCGACGAATCCGATAACGAAGTGGTACCACGCGGCGCGGTACACAAAGGCTATGAAGGCGGCCCAATTCTGCCTCCTCTGTTGCCAAACGAACATGTCGATCTGGCACGCGCAGAGATGCTGGGCGAAAAACTTCGCGCGATGTACCAATCCGGCATGAGTGTCCGACAACTGGCTGATGAAACGGGCTATGCGATTCAACGCATTCGGGGCCTGCTTCAAGCTGCAGGGACGAACATGCGTCCGCGAGGCCGCACAGCCCAAACTTGGTCGTCTGGGGCCGACCTTTTTCAAACGTAGGGTTGACCGTTCCATGTGCTCCGTGTCGCGGCAACAATCAAGAGCGGACACGTTCCCATCACCCCACGCCGCACCCTCAACGCCGCCTTTTCTAGGTTCGTAGTAGTGGATGTCGAAAGATCGATGGGAAGTCTTGCGTTTGATTGGTGGGCCGGCAAGGTGGCTTGGTAGCTTACCCACAGTTCTTCGGCCAAGGCTTTCAAAGCCAAGCGATCCTGGGTGATCAGCACCGCAGCAGAGATGACGCCAGCTTCGTGCCATGCCCGGTAGGCAGACAGATCGCGGTCAAGGTTTCCGTCTTTGGCATTCCATTCGACATCAAGCGCAACGCGCCCTTTGAAGTTGTCTACCAGGTAGCCCTCTTGTACAAGAGGCGGCAACTGCTCGATCACTTCCAGAGTGCGGGAGCGAAGCACGCCTTGCGTCACTAGGTCAACCCGGGTTTCGCGCCAACCACGCACCCCGAACATATGGTCGATGTCCTTAGCTATATCGCCACGATTGCCGCCCTTTTTGAGCCACCGTCCCGGATCGAGCGTAAACGAGGCCAGTACGTTGGTGATGTCGTCCCACTCCACAGGACATACCGACCGAAGTACCGCCGCCGCCGAACTGGTTTCAAGGAACGCCCACCGCGCGCGAACAGCGGGCGAAAGTACGACGGGATCCTGGTAAGTGTGGGTCTCGAACATGCTGAGAGCTTATGTGCTTAAGGGACCGACGCAGCTTCAGCTACTACACCAGCGCCACTGCTTAAACCGCGCCTCGCGCGTTCGAATTGCTATGAATCAAACCTGCTCCCGATAAAACAGTTCACGCACCGGCATCGCGGCCACCGCCTGGCCGATCGCGCCGATGTGGTCGGGCGTGGTGCCGCAGCAGCCGCCGACGATGTTGACCAGCCCTTCGGCCGCGAAGTCGTGCAGCAGCCGGGCGGTCACGTCGGGCGTCTCGTCGAAGCCGGTGTCGCTCATCGGGTTGGGCAGGCCGGCGTTGGGGTAGCAGCAGATGAACGTGTCGTCGGCCACCCGGTTGAGCTCCTGCACGTAGGGCCGCATCAGCGCGGCGCCGAGAGCGCAGTTCAGGCCGATCGCCAGCGGCCGCGCATGGCGCACGCTGTGCCAGAAGGCGGTGACGGTCTGGCCCGACAGGATGCGGCCCGACGCGTCGGTGACGGTGCCGCTGACGATCAGCGGCAGGCGCTCGCCGCTGGCCTCGAAGAATTCGTCCACCGCGAACAGCGCGGCCTTGGCGTTGAGGGTGTCGAAGATCGTCTCGACCAGGATCACGTCGGCGCCGCCCTCGACCAGCGCCGCGGTCTGCTCGTAGTAGGCGGCGCGCAGGCTCTCGAAATCGACGTTGCGGGCACCGGGGTCGTTCACGTCGGGGCTGATGCTGGCGGTCTTGGGCGTCGGGCCCAGGGCGCCGGCCACGAAGCGCGGCTTGTCGGGGGTGCTGTACTTGTCGCAGGCGGCGCGGGCGATGCGGGCCGACGCCAGGTTCATCTCGCGCGCCAGGTGCGCCATCTCGTAGTCGTCCTGGGCGATGGTGGTGGCGCCGAAGGTGTTGGTCTCGATCAGGTCGGCGCCCGAGGCGAGGTAGCGCTCGTGGATGTCGCGGATCACGTCGGGCCGGGTGAGCGACAGCAGCTCGTTGTTGCCCTTCACGTCCTTGTGCAAGCCGGCGAAGCGGTCGCCCGCGCCGCCGGGGCCGGCGTAGCCCGCGCCGCGGTACTGCGCCTCGTCCAGCTTGAAACGCTGGATCATGGTGCCCATCGCACCGTCGAGGATGGCGATGCGCTGTCCGAGGATCGCGGGCAGTTGCCGTGCGCGGGTGTAGGGGGGCTGGGTCATCCCGGAATTGTATAAAGCAGGCCTCGGGCCGTCGTCCACGACATGAGCGCCACGAGGATGCCCTATGATCGCGGCGTGACATTTAGAAACATATGGGCCGCTGCGGTTTCCCTGCACGGCCCCGCCGGCTGCACCGCCAGCCAAGTCACTCCCCCATCCCACGGAACCAAGAAGATGCCTTTCACACGACCCGCGTACTCCACGCTTTTGCTCCGCCTCCGGCCGCTCGGCCTGTGCATTTCCATCGCCTGCGGCAGTGCATACAGCGCGACCCCGTCACCCGAACTGCCGGCGGCGACGCCGGTGGAATCGCACGAGACGGCGCCGCAAGACGGCCACGAGTGGGGCTACACCGGCCCCGGCGGCACCGACCATTGGGCCGACCTGGCCAAGGAGAACGAGTTGTGCCGCAAGGGCCAGCAGAACAGCCCCGTCGATCTGGAAAACCCGATCCGGGCCGAGCTGGGCCCGCTGCGGCTCGACTACCGCGCGGTTCCGCTCGCGGTTCGCAACACCGGCCACTCGATACAGGTCGATTTGCCGGGCGGCGGCGGCATGCGGGTCGGTGGCCGGCAGTACGAGGCACTGCAGATCCACTTCCACCACCCCAGCGAACACCTGCTGAACGGCCGTCGGTTCCCGATGGAGGCACACATCGTCCACAAAGGTCCCGACGGCACCTTGGGCGTGTTGGCGATCTTCTTCGAAACCGGCACGCCCAACCGGGCGTTCCAGCGCGTGCTGGATGCGATGCCGCACAAGGCGGGCCAGACCCGGCCGGTCGAAAAGGCGACCGTGCGCGGCAGCGACTTCCTGCCCGTGCAGAAGGACCTCGCCTTCTACCGCTACGAAGGATCGCTGACCACGCCGCCGTGCACCGAGACCGTCGATTGGGTGGTGCTGAGCCAGCCGCTGCAGGTGTCCGCGGCGCAGATCGACGCCTTCGAGCAGGTCTACCCCTTCAACGCGCGCCCGCTGCAGGAACTGCATCGCCGGTTCTTGCTGAAAAGCCGCTGAGGCCAGCGCCCCGACGGGCCGGCGACGCCACGAAGCGCAAGGGCCGGCGGTGCGAGGCGTCGCGTCGGGCGATCAGCGTTGCAGCAGTCGGGCCAGCACCCGCGGCAGCTGCGCCGCATGCCGCAGAACCGCCGCGCCGCCGGGGCCGAACACCTGCGCCAGCGCGGCCGGGCGGGCCGGCGGCACCGCCAGACAGCGCACGGCGATGCCCTGCCCGGCCGCCTCCCGTACCGCGCGGGCCAGGTCGGCCTGCAGGTAGCCGGGCGTGTGCACGTCCACGTCGTGCGCCTCGCCGTCGGTCAGCAGCAGCACCAGCGGCCGGTGCTGCGCGGCGCCGGCGGCACCCTGCCGGCAGGCGGCCAGGCCGTGGCGCAGCACCGTGCCGAGCCGGGTGGAGCCGGCGCAGGCCAGCTCCGCTATCCGCGCCGCGACGGCCGGCGCGTCGACCGTGTCGGCCCAGGTCTGCAGGCAGGCGAGGTCGATCCGGTGCCGGCCCCGGGAGGCGAAGGACCACAGCGCTCCGCGGTGGCCGCGCAGGGCCAGGGCCTGCAGCGTGGCCAGCGCCACCGTGCCCAGCCGGTCGATCGGCCGGCCCCCGGGCACCGCGTCGCCGGTGGAGACGGAGGTGTCGAGCAGCACCGCGACCGCCAGCGGCCGGTGGTCGGGCTGCAGCCGGCGGTACGGGTCGGCCGCGGGCGTCTGGCGCAGGCGCTGGTGCAGGCGCGCCTCGACCAGGGCGGCGGCGTGGAAATCGTCGCCCCGGGCCGCGCGGCCGGCGGGGCGCAGCGCGCCGCCCGCCGGCAGGGCCTGGGCGCAACGAAGGGCCAGGGCAGACACGCCGGCAGCGGCATGCCGCAGCGCAGCCGGTGCCACAGGCCGCGGCGGATGCTCGTACACCTGGCACCAGCCCGGCCGGTAGCGGCCGATGCGCGCATCCCATTCGGCATAGGCGAACGGCGTGCCGCCACCGGGCCCTGCGCCTTCGCCCGGATCGCCCTCCTCCGCAGCGCGGGCGTCATCGGGCGGATCGGGCCGCTGCACCGCATCGGGCGCGGGCGCGGCCGACTCGCCGCTGCCGCCGCCCTCCAGCGGCGTGGCCGAGGGCGGCAGCGTGTCGTCGGGCTCCCATAGCCAGTGGTGGTCGTCGCGGTAGGCGGCATGCACCCGGTAGGTGGCGGCGTTGAAGGGCAGGCGCATCTGGCCGATGTCGTGGCCCAGCACCGATGCGGCCTGCCGCACCTCGGCCGTGGTGCGCAGCGCCAGGCCGCCCTGCGGGGTGAAGAAGACCGCCCGGGCCCGCGCCACCCAGGGGTGCGGATCGGCATGGGCCGGGTCGAGCAGGCAGCGCGAGAGGCGCGCCAGCAGCGCCTCGAACTGCAGGCCCTGCGGCGCGTCCGGCCCGGCGTGGAACGGCAGCCAGATGCCGCGCAGGCCGGGCAGTTCCTGCAGCGCCAGCCATTCGACCCGCGCATCCTCCAGCGCGCCGAAGAGCGCCTGCTGCACCGGCTTGAGCTTGGCGCGCGGCGCCGGCGGGCCGCCGAAGCGCCAGTGGGCCGCCGCATGGCTGGTGGCGGCCAAGGTCCACCCGGGTGGTGGCGGTTGGGGTGCGGGCGGCAGGTGCAGCACGGCGGGATCGGGCGCGCGGCCGGTCAGCACCGGGCGCGGGTCGGCGGCGGTGGCCGCCGTGCGCGTGGCCGGGGCCTCCAAAGGCGCCACCCGCGTGGGCAGGCCCCACAGCGCGAAGAGATACGCAGGCCAACGGCCGGCCGAAGGCAGGGCTGTCGAGCCCGGCAGTGACGACGCCACGCGCGTTGGATAGGCCTGCGCGGATGCCTGCCGCTTCGACTGCAATGGCGTCGTCGGAGACGGGGCCGTCGCCTGTGCGGCCGCCTGCGCGTGCGAATGCGGACGCGGCTGCAACACCGGCGCCCCCGCCTCAGGCGAAGGCCGCATGCACCAGATCGCGCAGCACCGCCCCGCGCTCCGCATCGTCGGCCAGCGGAGCCGCGACGGCCTGCAGGCAGGCGGCGCGCGGCGGCAGGCCGGCGCGCACCAGCTGGGCCGCATGCACCAGCAGCCGGGTCGAGGCGCCCTCCTCCAACCCCTGGTCCTGCAGCCGGCGGGTGCGGCCGGCCAGGGCCACCAGCCGGGCGGCCAGGTCGGCCGCCACGCCGCCCTCGGTCGCGACGATGGCCGCCTCGACATCGGCCGCCGGGTAGTCGAAGGCCAGCGCGGTGAAGCGCTGGCGGGTGGAGGGCTTCAGCGCCTTGTGCAGCCCGTGGTAGCCGGGGTTGTAGCTGGCGACCAGCAGGAAATCGGGATGCGCCGGCAGCAGCTCGCTGCGGCGGTCGAGCGGCAGCACCCGGCGGGCATCGGCCAGCGGGTGCAGCACCACCACCGCGTCGCTGCGCGCCTCGACCAGCTCGTCGAGGTAGCAGATGCCGCCGTGGCGCGCGGCCAGGGCCAGCGGGCCGTCCTGCCAGCGGGTGCCGTCGGCATCCAGCAGCCAGCGGCCGACCAGGTCGCCGGCGGTCAGGTCCTCGTGGCAGGCCACGGTGACCAGGGGCCGGCCCAGGCGCCAGGCCATGTGCTCGACGAAGCGGGTCTTGCCGCAGCCGGTGGGCCCGGTGAGCAGCACCGGCAGCCGCACCGCGGCGGCCGCCTCGAAAGCCGCCACCTCGCCCGCCACCGGCTGCCAGTGCGGCTCGGCGGGCAGGCGCCAGCCGTCGAGCGGGGACGCCGCCGCCGCCACGGCCTCCGTGGGCATGGTGGTGGTGGTGGTGGTCGTCGTCGCGGTCACCTCAGCGGTGGCCGGCGGTGGCGGGGTTGGGAATGCCCTCGATCGGGCACTCTTCGGTGCCCACCATCGGCCGGGTGATCGCCTCGACCGCCTTGCGGGTGCCCTCCGGGTCGTTCACCCAGCGGGTGTAGAAGTCGTACGGACAGGCGGCCACGCCCTGGTCGCCCTCTTGCGAATTGATCATGCCGGTGTAGCCGCGGTGCAGCAGCTTGAACAGATGGTTCTCGCTCTGGCCGTTCTTGCGGAAATCGCGGATCAGGCTGGTGGAGAGCGCGGCGTACTGCACGCCGTAGTCTTCCTCGCCGCATTCGCCCAGCGTGCGGCCGTCGAAGCCGATCAGCGCGCTGTGGCCGAAGTAGCTGTACACCCCGTCGAAGCCCGAAGCGTTGGCCACCGCCACGTAGGTGTTGTTGGCGAAGGCCATCGCCTTGCTCATCAGGATCTGCTGCTCCTTGGCCGGGTACATGTAGCCCTGGCAGCGCACGATGAGTTCCGCGCCCTTCATCGCGCAGTCGCGCCAGATCTCGGGGTAGTTGCCGTCGTCGCAGATGATCAGGCTGATCTTCAGGCCCTTGGGGCCTTCGCTCACGTAGGTGCAGTTGCCGGGGTACCAGCCCTCGACCGGCACCCACGGCATGATCTTGCGGTACTTCTGCACGATCTCGCCCTGGTCGTTCATCAGGATCAGGGTGTTGTAGGGCGCCTTGTACGGATGCTCCTCGTGCTGCTCGCCGGTGAGCGAGAACACGCCCCACACCTTGGCCTTGCGGCAGGCGGAGGCGAAGATCTCGGTCTCTTCGCCGGGCACGGTGGCGGCGGTGGCGTACATCTCCTGGGCGTCGTACATGATGCCGTGGGTGCTGTACTCGGGGAAGATCACCAGGTCCATGCCCGGCAGGCCCGATTTCATGCCGACCAGCATGTCGGCGATCTTGCGCGCGTTGCCCTGCACCTCGGCCTTGGTGTGCAGGCGGGGCATCTTGTAGTTGACGACGGCCACGCCCACCGTGTCCTTGCTGCTGGAGATATCGCCGTGGATCATGGTCTGCGCCTTCTGTGTCGGGGGTGGAAACCACCCGATTCTGGGAACGCGCGCCGCCGCTGCGAATACGTCGAACGACGTAGGCCGACGACCGTCAGGGGGCATCCCGGCCCCCCGCCTCCAGAAAGCGCGAAAATCGTCGGTCGACGATCCGTCCCCCCTCCCAAGGAACCCAAGCGCATGAGCACGACGCAACCGACCATCATCTACACGCTGACCGACGAGGCCCCCGCCCTGGCGACCGCCGCCTTCCTGCCGATCGTGCGGACCTTCGCCAAGCCTGCGGGCATCAACGTCGAGACCAGCGACATCTCGGTCGCCGGCCGCATCCTGGGCCAGTTCCCCGAGCGCCTCACCGAAGCCCAGCGCGTGCCCGACAACCTGGCCGCCCTCGGCAAGCTGACCCTCTCGCCCGACGCCAACATCATCAAGCTGCCCAACATCAGCGCATCGGTGTCGCAGCTGGTGGCGGCCATCAAGGAACTGCAGGGCAAGGGCTACGCGATTCCCGACTACCCCGAGAACCCGACCACCGACGAAGAGAAGGACATTCGCGCCCGCTACAACAAGTGCATCGGCAGCGCGGTGAACCCTGTATTGCGTGAAGGCAACTCCGACCGCCGCGCGCCCAAGGCCGTCAAGGAATACGCCCGCAAGAACCCGCACAGCATGGCCGAGTGGAGCCAGGCATCGCGCTCGCATGTCTCGCACATGCACCACGGCGACTTCTACCACGGCGAGAAATCGATGACGCTCGACAAGGCGCGCGACGTGAAGATGGAGCTGGTCGGCAAGAGCGGCAAGACCACGGTGCTCAAGCCCAAGGTGTCGCTGAAGGACGGCGAGATCATCGACAGCATGTTCATGAGCAAGACCGCACTGCTCGAGTTCTACGAGAAGGAAATCGAGGACGCGCACAAGACCGGCGTGATGCTCTCGCTGCACGTCAAGGCCACGATGATGAAGGTGTCGCACCCCATCGTCTTCGGCCACGCGGTGCGCATCTTCTACAAGGAAGCCTTCGCCAAGCACGCCAAGGTCTTCGAGGAACTGGGCGTCAACGTCAACAACGGCATGGTCGACCTGTACAACAAGATCGCCACCCTGCCGAGCGCCCGGCAGGACGAGATCAAGCGCGACCTGCACGCCTGCCACGAGCACCGCCCCGAGCTGGCGATGGTCGATTCGGCCAAGGGCATCACCAACTTCCACTCGCCCAACGACGTGATCGTCGATGCGTCGATGCCCGCCATGATCCGCAACGGCGGCAAGATGTGGGGCGCCGACGGCCGCCTGAAGGACACCAAGGCGGTGCTCCCCGAGAGCACCTTCGCCCGCATCTACCAGGAGATCATCAACTTCTGCAAATGGCACGGCGCCTTCGACCCGAAGACCATGGGCACCGTGCCCAACGTGGGCCTGATGGCCCAGCAGGCCGAAGAGTACGGCTCGCACGACAAGACCTTCGAGGTCCCCGAAGACGGCGTGGCCAATATCGTCGACCTGGCCACCGGCGAAGTGCTGCTGAGCCAGAACGTCGAGCAGGGCGACATCTGGCGCATGTGCCAGGTCAAGGACGCCCCGATCCGCGATTGGGTGAAGCTGGCCGTGACCCGCGCCCGCAACTCCGGCATGCCGGCGGTGTTCTGGCTGGACCCGTACCGCCCGCACGAGAACGAAGTCATCAAGAAGGTCAAGACCTACCTGAAGGAACACGACACCACCGGCCTGGACATCCAGATCATGAGCCAGGTGCGGGCGATGCGCTACACGCTGGAGCGGGTGATCCGCGGCCTGGACACCATCAGCGTCACCGGCAACATCCTGCGCGACTACCTGACCGATCTGTTCCCGATCATGGAGCTGGGCACCAGCGCCAAGATGCTGTCGGTCGTGCCCCTGATGGCCGGCGGCGGCATGTACGAAACCGGTGCCGGCGGCTCCGCGCCCAAGCACGTGCAGCAGCTGGTGGAAGAGAACCACCTGCGCTGGGATTCGCTGGGCGAGTTCCTGGCCCTGGCCGTGAGCCTGGAAGACCTGGGCCTGAAGACCGGCAACCAGCAGGCCACCCTGCTGGCCAAGACGCTGGACACCGCCACCGGCAAGCTGCTGGACAACAACAAGAACCCCAGCCCCAAGACCGGCCAGCTGGACAACCGCGGCAGCCAGTTCTACCTGGCCCTGTACTGGGCCCAGGAACTGGCCGCGCAGACCGAGGACACCGCCCTGGCGGGCAAGTTCGCGGAACTGGCGAAGACCCTGGCCGCCAACGAGCAGAAGATCGTGGGCGAGCTGGCGGATGTGCAGGGCAAGCCGGCGGACATCGGGGGGTACTACTTGACGGATCCGAAGAAAACGGAGGCGGTGATGCGGCCTAGTGGGACGTTGAATGCTGCACTGGACGCTGTGAAGGCCTGATAGCGAATGCCGGCCTGGCCAGGCTGGCTTGAATGACAAAAGCCACATCTGCCGAAACGGCGGGTGTGGCTTTTTTTGGACGTTGCTTGCGCCGATGGGTGTCATTGCGCATCTGACGCGCCGAATTGGCGCAACGGATGTCAGAAACCGGGCGAGACGCTGAAAAATAGGAATTTGTGGAAGGTTCGCCACCCCGGCCACTATGCACACCCTTGCACCAGTTTTTTTCAGGGTATAAACAGGCCAGTGCTGAGGGCGATCAAGCGCGGCTGCCAAACGATACAGCGCTCACTCGCCTGCAGGCAAGACCGATCCGGGAATTTTTAGGTTTGCCTAAACAGACATGTTGTGAAATTTCTGACCAGTGGCGTAGGGCGATTCTTCTTTAGCCGGCGCATAGCTGAGAAATGGGTGTCGTCTAAATCTCGTTAGGCCTCATACCCACGTCTATGCCAGTCACCGCCGTCGACCTCGCAACGCTCGTCACAGCTATCGCCGGCCTCGCGACCGCAACAGTCGCGCTGTGGAATGTTCGCGAACTTCGCCTGATGCGCGAGGTGTCTAGTTCCCCGGTGCTGATCGCCGAGAACGACAGATTTGCCGCTCTCTGTGGAGGCACGGATGAGGCTTATCTACCTGCCGGCTACATACCCGCGGTGCCTCTCGCAAACTTTGGCAACGGTCCTGCGCTAGAGGCCCGCGCGGTCTGGGTGATCAAGGACGACGAACTGGTCCAAGTTCTTCGATCCTACGATCCCCATGACAACCACAAGATTGGATTTGAGAAGTCACCCTTTGCCGACGATCCGTGCTTGCGTCTCTACTGGAATCACTTCGTCAAGCGTCAACTTCGGGAGGACCTGAACCCTATCGTACCTTTCAAGACAAACGAGAAGGTACGAGTCAAGCTTCCCCCGTACTATCTTCAGGCGTTTCACCTCTATGTCGCACTCGCAGTACATGCACGTAGCGACAGAAAGACGTACTTTCAGATCCGTCCCTTCCCGCCGGCCGCTCTCGAGATCTGCTATCGAGACCTTTCAAACGTGCAGATCCGCAAGAAGTACAAAGTCACTCTTGCGTATGAGCATAACGCGACCCACGCGCTGAACAATGACGACGCCTTTGCGTGCGCGCTGTACGTCTCTCCTCAAACCGACAATAATGCTTAACCCTTCATCTAGCGGACGTGCCACGGCAGGCTTCGCCTGCCGCGTCGCGCCGCTTATGTCGAGCGTAAGCCTTACGAGTATTTGGAATTTTGGGTTATCGAAATTCACGCCCACCGTCTGAAATTCATTCAGGCTCTCTTCAACGGTCATTGCACATGCTTAAGTCTTTGGTGTTTTCTGGCTCTGGCGTAGGGTGGGGCATGCGCGAGTAGCTCGCCTTTTCATAGCATTGCGGGTTTGTGCGGTTTTCCATTTTCAAGCGTCGCGTCTAACTCTGCGCTCAAGCGGACTTGCCTTCGGCAAGCTGCTTACCTTGGCCGTTAGAAATCTGAGGAGTAAAAATGAAACAATGGACTATCGAAGTTGAAGAAGACGTAGCTAACGAACTCGAATATTCACTCGATCAGGGTGGCATGCTTGACGATGACGATATTGATGAACTGCGGCGACTGGGTGTCGTCGTCGCACCTGGAGCGCAAAATCTATTAGAACATCTAGTAAGGCCTTCGGGTCAATTCAAAGTCCAGATATTCTCTGACGAACATCCGCCCCCTCATTTTTCTGTAACTTATTCCGGTGAAACCAATTGTTTTCGCATAGATGATTGCACTCCGATGTATCCACATTTGTTGGACAAGTATTATAAAAGAATTAGAAATTGGCATAGCAAAAATAAGCAGAATCTAATTGACACTTGGAACAACACACGCCCTACAGGCTGCACAGTTGGTGCTTATCGAACTCGCGTCTAACCTTCCAGTCAAGCGGACCCGCCTACGGCGGGCCGCTTACTTTGCCCGTTAGATGAGCTGAAAATATTGAGGTGTAACCAATGCCGGAATTAAAAAAAACGCCTGTTAGGTACTTCGCGAGACCAGGCGCCCGTAAGCTGGGTTATTCAGCAAACTGGATCTTATCTAATTGGTGAATTATTTGGCGGAAGTTATTACCGCGATTGCCTGAAAATGGCAAAAGCTATGGCCCCTCAGCATCGACCGGCTTTGACCGCCATCCACAACGCCCGTAATTCCGACGACGTCGATTTAGAGCGCATGGTTGCCAATCTGGAAGATATCAGTCGCTGGGCTGCAGAAGTTGAATCGGAAGATTTTCACATCGTTAATTCACATGCTTTCATCACATTGTGGGCTGCCCAAGAGGCGGGAATAGAAAACATATTAGCTGAAATCATTCGAACTTCCCATTATGCAGCCCAAATTTCAAGCAGCAAGTTTCCAGCAGACAGATACCCATTTTCAGATTGGCCCTGGTCCGAATCCATCTGCATCGAGATTGCTCAGAAACTGGATACAAAAGCAAAAAACGCCACAAAAGAAGGCGGTGATGATATAGCCGAGCGAATAGTGGCACTCTTTTCATGGTTTGATTTAGACGTTAAAACCGATGACTCTATCGCCAACAAATACAATGAGGCTTCAATGGTCAGAAACGTAATTCTGCATCGATACGGGCACCTCAATTCTCGAAATGTCGAAAAATTTCCGGAATTATCTCAGTGGATCGGCGAGATTTTGCCAATTACTACCGAACGTCTTAATAGCTACTACCATGCCGTAACGACGACGCATTTGGCGATCGCGCAAGCCGTATGGTCCAGCCAATATAAATAGGCTGCGCCTGTTTGCTAGCCCGCCGTTGCAGTTGTAGCTTATGCTTTAATAGCTTAGTGAGGTCTTTCCCCGATCGGGGGCTCAGTTCTAACTCGGCGTTGCAGTGGACGCCTTGGGCGCTCACTGAACTTGTTCGTTAGAGATCAAGTCACTCACGTTGCGATACAAATCAGGTAATGCGAAATTAATTCTAAGGAGAACTTTGATATGAATTCCAACGACGACCATCGCATGCGCGAAGAAGCCAGGCGACAGGACGAGATTCGGCGCGACGAGGAGCGGCGACGCGAAGATGCGCGTAGAGACGAGGAAAAGCGGCGAGATGAAGAACGCCGTGATGAAGCCCGCAGACAGGAAGAAAAGCGGCGCGATGACGAACGGCGCCGCGATGAGCAGAGAAGGGCTGACGAAGCCGCGAGGCGTCGTTGATGTTAGGCACGGTTCGAGCGCAGTGATCTCTCGGCACAAAAACCATGTCGTAATTGCCTCCACTCTAATTTGGGTGCCGCTCGCAATTGGCGGTGCAGCTGCAGGCGGAGCCGCCGGACTAGGTTCTGGGGACTATAGAATTTTCAAACTGCAGCGCAAGATCAGCGACACCGACGAGGGTGTTGAAGTCCATTTCACGAACGCCGATGCGAAAATTATTGAAGAATTTATATATCGCTTGAGCAAGAAACCGACATCGAATGCAGAAGCCTAACCTAGCGTTGAAGGAAAACGGCTCCGCCGCCGCTTAACTTCGTTTGTTAAGCGTCCAATGCGAATAGGGAAAACGTCGGCGTAGGGTAGCGGTGCACGACCGATAAACCAGCCGTCAGCATGTGCTGGCGTAACTCCGACGGCTGCCACCTCAATGGCTGATCATCCAGGGCCTTTTCGTAGGAAACGCCTTCGCCCCATTAGCCCCCGTCACCGTAGCCCCCCGCTTCCCCGCCGCAGTACTGCAGCACCCGCACCCCGCAGGATGCCGCATCCGCCCATAACTCCCCTGCTCGGTATTGCGGGACGACCGCGGCGCATGCTGCGCCCGCTCGTTGGTGTCGAACGCGCGGCGCTGGTCGGGGCTGATGCAGGCCAGCCGTGGGGCGCTGGCGAACACGCGGGGGGATGCCGCGCTGCAGCCGGGGCAGGCGGCGGGCTCGTTGCGCAGGGCCAGGCTGCGAATGGCGTCGAAGCCGCCGCAGGCGGCGCACTGGTAGTCGTAGGTGGGCATGGTGCGGGGCTTCTCTTGCTTCGTGCGTTGCTGCGGGGTCAGACCAAGTCGTGCGAGAGCGGCATCTGGATGCTGCCGTCGATGAACTTGGTCGGGCCGTCGGCGTTCGGGTTGATATCGAAGTCGAAAATACCGGTGGGCAGCCACAGCGTGGCGCACGAATTGGGCACATCGACCACGCCGCTGATGTGGCCCTGGACCGGGGCGGTACCCAGGATGGAATAGGCCTGCGCGCCGCTGTAGCCGAACTTCTTCAAGTACTCGATCGCGTTCAGGCAGGCCTGGCGGTACGCGACGTTCACGTCCAGGTAGTACTGCTTGCCTGCCTCGTCGACCGAGATGCCTTCGAAGATCAGATAGTCGTTGTACTGGGGCGCGATCACGCTGGGCTTGAAGATCGGGTTCTTGATGCCGTACTTGGCCATGCCGCCCTTGATCAGGGTCACCTTCATGTGCACCCAGCCGGCCATCTCGATGGCGCCGCAGAAGGTGATTTCGCCGTCGCCCTGGCTGAAGTGCAGGTCGCCGACCGACAGGCCCGCGCCGTCCACGTAGACGGGGAAGAACACCTTCGATCCGCGCGACAAATCCTTGATGTCGCAGTTGCCGCCGTGCTCGCGCGGCGGCACGGTGCGGGCGCCTTCCGCGGCCGCCCTGTCGCGGGCCTCGCCCTTCAGGCGGCCCATGTGGGCGGTGCCGGCCGAGGGCGGGTTGGCCAGGCCGGCGGTGGGGTCGGTGTCGATCAGCTTCTGCTCGCGCTCGTTCCACAGGTCCAGCATCTTCTTGTCGGGCAGGCAGCCGATCAAACCGGGGTGGATCAGTCCGGCGAAGTTGACGCCCGGGATGTGGCGCGAGCTGGTGAACATGCCCTTGAAGTCCCAGATCGATTTCTGCGCTTCGGGGAAATGCTCGGTCAAGAAGCCGCCGCCGTTCTTCTTGCTGAAGAAGCCGTTGAAGCCCCACAGGCTGTCCTGCTTGGCCCCGATGTCGAGCAGATCGACCACCAGCAAATCGCCCGGCTCCGCGCCCTTCACGCCCACCGGGCCCGAGAGGTAATGGACCGTGGTCAGGTCGATGTCGCGCACGTCGTCGGCGCTGTCGTTGTTCTTGATGAAGCCGCCGGTCCAGTCGAAGGTTTCCAGGATGAAATCGTCGCCCGGGTTCACCCAGCAGGCCATCGGAATGTCCGGGTGCCAGCGGTTGTGGATGTTCTCGTTCTCGGTGGGCGATTTCGTCAAATCGACCTTGATGAGGGTGTCGGTCACGGCGGGCTCCTTTGGGGGTTGAATGGAAACGTGAAACGTGCAGGCGCGGTTAGCGACGGGAAGCGGCACTCTCCGCGAAACACCGCGGAACCGGCTTTGCCGGGCCGCCGGTGTTGCCCCCGGCAGGGGGTTGGCGGCCACACGCAGTGGGCAAGCCTGGGGGCGAGCTCATAGCTTCAGACCGATAGGTACGACTTGATTCGCTGCTGGTCGGTGTTGGCGCGGGTGGTCTCGTGCACCAGGCGGCCGCCCTCGATGACGAACAGCCGGTCGGCCACGTCCATCGCGAAGCTCAGCACCTGCTCCGAGACGACGATGGTCAGCTTGCGCATCTTGCGGATCTCGTTCAGGGCCTTTGCGATGTCCTTGATGATCGAGGGCTGGATGCCCTCGGTGGGCTCGTCGAGCAGCAGGACTTTCGGATCGGTGACCAATGCGCGGGCGATGGCCAGCTGCTGCTGCTGCCCGCCGGACAGGTTGCCGCCCTTGCGCCGGCGCATGTCCCACAGCACCGGGAACAGCGCGAAGATTTCTTCGGGAATGATCTTGTGCTTGGCGTTCTCCAGGCCGGTCTGGATGTTCTCCTCGACCGTCAGCGTGGGGAAGATCATCCGGCCCTGGGGCACGTAGGCGATGCCCTTGGCGACGCGGCGGAAGCTCTCGTCCTTCGACACGTCCTGGCCCGCCACCTCGATGCGGCCGCTCTTGGTGGGCAGCACGCCCATCAGGCTCTTGAACAGCGTGGTCTTGCCCATGCCGTTGCGGCCCATGATGGCGACGGTCTCGTTGGCGTTGCCTTCGAACGAGATGCCGTGCAGTGCCTCGCTCTGGCCGTAGGCGACGTGGAGGTCTGTGACTTTCAGCATGGGCGGGCTCCTGTCGCTGGGTGGTGGTGCGTTTGGGCGCGCTGGGCGGGTGCGGGAGCCGTGATCGCCGGGTGGTCCCCTCCGCGAATGTCCCCCGGCCTGCGGCCTCCTCCTTGATTTCGCTGCGGGGACCACCCGACACTCCCGGCTCTGGCGCGCGGGCGCTCTGCGGGGCATTCGGGTCGTGTGGGCTGTTGCGAGGTCGCTGCCATGTCAATGCCCCAGGTACACGTCGATGACCTTCGGATCGGCCTGCACCTTGTCCATGGGGCCTTCGGCCAGGATCTTTCCCTGGTGCATCACGGTGACCTTGTGGGCGATGCGCTTGACGAACTCCATGTCGTGCTCGATCACGATCACCGCGCGGTTCTTGCAGATGCGCTGCAGCAGCTCGCAGGTCAGCTCGCGCTCGCGGGCGCTCATGCCGGCGATGGGTTCGTCCAGCATCAGCAGCTCGGGCTCCTGCATCAGCAGCATGCCGATCTCCAGCCACTGCTTCTGGCCGTGGGAGAGCAGGCCGGCCTCGGTGTCCAACTTGTCGTGCAGGCCGATGTCTTCGGCGACCAGGCGCACCCGGCTCTTCACCTCGTCGGTGCACTGAAAGGCCAGCGCGCCGAAAACGCTGCGGCCCGCCGGGTACGACACCTCCAGGTTCTGGAAGACGCTCAGGTTCTCGTAGATCGAGGGCGTCTGGAACTTGCGGCCGATGCCCAGGCGCACCCGCTTGTGCTCGGCCATGCGGGTCAGCTCGGTGTTCTTGAACTTGATGCTGCCGGTGCTGGCCTTGGTCTTGCCGCAGATCAGGTCGAGCAGCGTGGTCTTGCCGGCGCCGTTGGGGCCGATGATCACCCGCAGCTCGTTCTTGTCGATGTAGAGCGTCAGCGCGTCGATGGCCTTGAAGCCGTCGAACGAGACCGTCAGGTCTTCCACGGCGAGGGCGAAGTCGGTGTTGCTCATGGGGCGGTCCTGCGGGTGGCGGAATGGGTGGCGTGTCGGCGCGTGCGGTGTTGCGGCGGGCCCGGGTCTCAGACGCCCTGGCTACGCACGCCGTCGGACAGGGTCGGGGCCGATGCGGCGGGAGCAGCCGGCTTGGCGGGCGCATCCGGCCCGCGGGTTGCGGAGTCCGCCGCAGAGGCCGTGCGTGCGGCACCGCCGCGGCCACCACGGCGGTTTTTCCAGCGGGGCACCACGTGCTCTTCCCACACGCCGGCCAGGCCCATCGGGAACGCCATCGTCACGCCGATGAACAGGCCCGCCATCAGGAACAGCCACAGGTCGGGGAAGCTCTCCGAGAAGTAGGTCTTGCCGGCGTTGACCAGCAGGGTGCCGTACACCGCGCCGACCAGGCTCATGCGGCCGCCGACGGCGGCGTAGATCACCATCTCGATCGAGGGCACGATGCCGACGAAGCTGGGCGACATGAAGCCCACCTGCAGGGTGAACAGCGCGCCGCCGATGCCCGAGAGCGCGGCCGCCAGGCAGAAGGTGAAGACCTTGAAGTTGGCGACGTCGTAGCCCGAGAAGCGCACCCGGTCTTCCTTGTCGCGCATCGCCAGCAGCAGGGTGCCGAACTTGCTGGTCTGGATCCAGCGGCAGAGCAGCATCGCGCCGATCAAGAGGCCGACGCAGACGTAGTAGAGGATGTACTTGGCGCTGTCGGTGCGGGTGTCCCAGCCCAGGATCGTCTTCAGGTCGGTCATGCCGTTGACGCCGCCGGTGTAGCCCTGTTGGCCGATGATCAGCACGGTGACGATCAGCGCCACCGCCTGGGTGATGATGGCGAAGTACACGCCGCCCACTCGGCGCTTGAACATCGCGTAACTCACGATCCAGGCCAGCAGCGTGGGCACCACGATCACCGCGGCCAGGGAGAACGGCAGGCTCTTGAACGGCACCCAGAAGTGGGGGAGCTCGGTGATCTGGTTCCAATCCATGAAGTCGGGGATGCCGGGGGTCGACTGGATCTTGGTGGTCTCGGGGTCGGAGGCTTCCAGCTTCAGGAACATGGCCATCGCGTAGCCGCCCAGGCCGAAGAACACGCCCTGCCCCAGGCTCAGCACGCCGCCGTAGCCCCACACCATCACCAGGCCGATGGCGACGAAGGCGTAGCTCAGGTACTTGCCCACCAGGTTGAGCCGGAAGATGTCGAGCGACAGCGGCAGCACCACCGCCAGCAGCACGGTCAGGATGAGCATGCTGGCGAGCTGGTAGCGCAGGATCCAGGATTTGACGAGGTTCATGCAGGACTCCGGAGCGACGCGGGCGCAGGGACGGTTTCGAACTTCCAGGAACACCGTGGAACCGGCTTCGCCGGGCCACCGGTGTTGCCCCCGGCGAGGGGGTCGGCGGCCACACGCAGTGGACAAGCCTGGGGGAGAGCGGCTTTCATCGTCGGACCTTGGATGCGAACAGGCCTTGCGGGCGGATCATCAGGATCAGCACGATCATCGAGAGCGTGATCACCTTGGCCATCGAGCCGGCCAGGAAGAACTCGGTGATCGACTGGGTCTGGGCGATGCCGAAGGCCGAGACCACGGTGCCCAGCAGGCTGGCGGCGCCGCCGAAGGTGACGACCAGGAACGCGTCGACGATGTAGAGCGAGCCCGAGGTCGGCCCGGTGGAGCCGATGGTGGTGAACGCGGCGCCGGCGATGCCCGCGATGCCGCAGCCGATGGCGAAGGTCAGGCGGTCGGTCTTCTTGGTGTCGATGCCGATCGCGTTGGCCATCACCCGGTTGCTGACGGTGGCGCGCACCCGCAGGCCCCAGCGGCTCTTGTGCAGCGCGATCAGCACACCGGCGGTGACGACGGCGGTGAGCGCCAGCACGAACATGCCGTTGATCGGGATGTCGAGCCCCTCGGCCGGCGCCCAGGTGCCCAGCAGCCAGTCGGGCAGCGTGGGGCTGACTTCCTTCGGCCCGATGAAGGAGCGGAACGACTGCTGCATCGCCAGGCTGATGCCCCAGGTGGCCAGCAGCGTGTCGAGCGGGCGCTTGTACAGGTGCCGGATCAGGCCCCACTCCACCAGCCAGCCGGCGGCGAAAGCGATGAAAAAGGCCGCGACGATCGCGACCGGGAAGTAGTAGGGCGTCCACTGCGGCGCATGGGTGGCCGTGAGGGTGGAGCCCAGGTAGATGGTGTAGGCGCCGATGGTCATGAACTCGCCATGCGCCATGTTGATCACGCCCATCTGGCCGAAGATGATCGCCAGCCCCAGACCCATCAGCAGCAGCACCGCGAACAGGCTCAGCCCCGCGAAGCCCTGCATCAGGCCGATGTTCATCATTTCGGGAATGGTCATGGAAAGGCTCCGGAGAAAGCGACGCAGGCGCTTCTGGCTGTCATGTCTTGCCCCCTCTCCCGCACGCGGGAGAGGGCTGGGGTGAGGGCGCGTGCACGGGCAACCGGCTCCCCCTCACCCCTCCCTCTCCCGCAGGCGGGAGAGGGCGATCGGTCGCGCGGGGCTCTGGCGGGGTGGCCCGAAAGAAGCCGGCACGGCCATCGTCTGCTTACTGGTAACCCTTGGGGAACGGATCGGGTTTGATCAATTCCGGCGATTCGGAGACGACCTTGAAGCTCGCATCAGCCTGGCCCTGCGCGATGCGCGACTTGCTCCACAGGTGGTGGTTCGCGTCGATCTTCACGTAGCCTTCGGGCGCGGTCTTGAGCTCGATGCCCGGCGACGCGGCGACCACCTTGTCGACGTCGAAGCTCTTGGCCTTCTCGACCGCGGCCTTCCACAGCCAGGGGCCGAGGTAGCCGGCCTGGGTCACGTCGCCGATCACCGCGTTGGCGCCGTACTTGGCCTTGAAGGCGGCGACGAACTTCTTGTTGTTCTCGTTCTCCAGGGTCTGGAAGTACTTCATCGACGAGTAGAAGCCCTTGAAGTTCTCGCCGCCCACGCCGGTCATCTCGTCCTCGGTCACCGCCAGGGTCACCAGCAGTTGCTTGTCGCCGGTGATGCCCGCGGCCTTGAGCGCCTTGTAGAAGGCCACGTTGGAGCCGCCGACCACCGCGACGTAGATGCAGTCGGGCTTCTGCACCTTGATCTTGTTCATCAGCGAGCCGAAGTTGGTGCTGCCCAGCGGGTAGTACTCCTCGCCGACGACCTTGCCCTTCTGCATGTTCTCGATGTGCTTGCGCGCGATCTTCATCGAGGTGCGCGGCCAGATGTAGTCGGAGCCGATCAGGAAGAAGGTCTTGGCGTTCTTCTCCTTCTTGGCCCAGTCGAGGCTGTAGAGGATCTGCTGGGTGGCTTCCTGGCCAGTGTAGATCACGTTCTTCGACTGCTCCAGGCCTTCGTAGAAGGTGGGGTAGTACAGCAGGCCGTTCTCTTTCTCGAACACCGGCAGCACCGCCTTGCGCGAGGCGCTGGTCCAGCAGCCGAAGACGGCGGCGCAGTGGTCGCTGATCAGCAGCTTCTTGGCCTTCTCGGCGAAGGTCGGCCAGTCCGATGCACCGTCTTCCTTGATCACCTTGATCTTGCGGCCCAGGATGCCGCCCATGGCGTTGATCTCGTCGATCGCCAGCTGCTCGGCCTGGATCGATCCGGTCTCCGAAATCGCCATCGTGCCGGTGGCCGAGTGCAGCTGGCCCACGGTGACTTCGGTGTCGGTCACCGCCAGCTTGGTGGTGTTGACCTGCGCCGTCGGCTGCGCGTGGCCCCAGGCCGGCAGGCCCGCGACCGAGGCGGCGCCGAACGCCTGCAGCAACCGGCGGCGGCCGGAGTCCGCGGCGGTGGAAAGTGGGGCGTTGGCGTCGGGTTGGTGCTTCATGATGAAAGGCGCTCCTTGCAGCAGGCGGTGGGGAATGTCGGCAGAGGTGCCGCGCTGCTCGGAAGATTAGGGAAGACCCTGCGTGCGGCCCATACGTCAAACGACGTACGCATGCGTAGCCGCCGGTAACCTGCCGGTGTGCGCCCCACCCGTTGCTATGTTTTCGATAGCTGTCGGTCTTCTATCCGCGCTGGCTGCAGGCTGTTTTTCCTGCAGAATGCCGCACCGGCGCCCGTCGCGCCGCCCCGCGCACGCCCGCTTCTTGCTTGACGGCGCCCATGCCTTCCGCCCCCCGCCCGCTGCTGCAGCCCGCACCGCAGACCATCTTCAAGTTCCGGCGCGAATACAACGCCTGGGTGGCCGACGAGACGATGGAGGACTACGCCCTGCGCTACACGCCGAAGAACTTTCGGCGCTGGAGCGAGTTCCGCGTGGCCAACACCGCCTTCGGCTCGCTCTCCTTCCTGGTGCTGGAGGCGATCGGCGGAGCGATCGCCCTCAACTACGGCTTCGCCAACGCGATGTGGGCGATCCTGGCGGTGGGGCTGGTCATCTTCCTCACCGGCCTGCCGATCACCTACTACGCGGCCCGCTACGGCCTCGACATGGACCTGCTGACCCGCGGCGCCGGCTTCGGCTACCTGGGCTCGACCATCACCTCGCTGATCTACGCGGTCTTCACCTTCATCTTCTTCGCGCTGGAGGCGGCGATCATGGCGCTGGCGCTTCAGATGGTGGTGAGCTGGCCGATCGAGTGGTGCTACGTCGCCTCGTCGCTGGTGGTGCTGCCGCTGGCGATGCGGGGCATCACCCTCATCTCGCGGCTGCAGGCCTGGACGCAGCCGCTGTGGCTCTTCCTGCTGCTGCTGCCCTTCGTCTGGATCGCGCTGTCGCAGCCGCGGCTCTACCGCGATTTCGCGGGGCTCTCGGGCATCAAGAGCGGCAGCAACGGCTTCGATCCGCTGATGTTCGGCGCGGCGGCGGCGGTGATCTTCTCGCTGGTGGTGCAGATCGGCGAGCAGGTCGACATCCTGCGCTTCCTGCCCGAGCGCACCCGCGCCAACCGGGGCCGCTGGTGGGCCGCGGTGCTGGTCGCGGGGCCGGGCTGGATCGTGATGGGCATGCTGAAGATGGCGGCCGGCGCGTTCCTGGCCTTCGCGGCGCTGCAGTTCGAGGTGGGCGTGCACCGCGCGGCCGAGCCGACGCAGATGTTCCTGGCGGGCTTCCAGCAGGTGACGCAGGGCCTGGGGCTGCCCGGCCTGGCGGTGGCGCTCACCGTGGTCTTCGTGGTGGTGTCGCAGGTCAAGATCAACCTGACCAACGCCTATGCCGGCTCGCTGGCCTGGTCCAACTTCTTCGCGCGGGTCACCCGCAGCCATCCGGGGCGGGTGGTGTGGCTGGTGTTCAACGTGGGCATCGCCACGCTGCTGATGGCCCTCGGCGTGTTCGAGGCGCTGGAGAAGGTGCTGGCCATCTACAGCAGCGTGGCCATCGCCTGGGTGGGCGCTCTGGTGGCCGACCTCGTGATCAACAAGCCGCTGGGCCTCTCGCCCAAGGGCATCGAGTTCCGCCGCGCGCACCTCTACGACTTCAACCCGGTGGGCCTGGGCGCGATGCTGATGGCCGCGGTGGTGGCCAGCGCCGCGCACGCCGGCCTGCTGGGGGTGACGGCGGCGGCGTTCTCGCCCTTCATCGCGCTGGCGCTGTCGATGGCGCTCTCGCCGCTGCTGGCCTGGGCCACCAAGGGCCGCTACTACCTGGCGCGATCGCCCGACACCGGCTGGAAGCCCGGCGAGATCGTGCGCTGCGCGGTGTGCCAGAACCGGTTCGAGTCGGAGGACATGGCCCGCTGCCCCGCCTATGCGGCGCCGATCTGCTCGCTGTGCTGCTCGCTGGAGTCGCGCTGCCACGACCGCTGCAAGACCGGCTCGCGCGCGTCCGACCAGCTGCGGGCGGTGGTGGCCTGGCTGCTGCCGCGCACCTGGGCGCTCAAGTTCAACTTCCGCCTGGGGCAGTACCTGGTGGTGCTGGTGTCGCTGGGCGCGGTGATGGCCTTCATGGTGGGCGTGGTGTACGTGCAGGAGGGGCTGGACACGCCCGCGCAGTTCCTGCGGATGCCGTTCCTGAAGGTGTTCGCGCTGCTCGCCCTGCTGGCCGCCGTCTGCGCCTGGTGGGTGGTGCTCTCCACCGACAGCCGCCGCATGGCGCAGGACGAGTCCGAGCGCCAGACCCAGCTGCTGCTGCAGGAGATCGAGGCCCACAAGCGCACCGATGCCGAGCTGCAGGCCGCCAAGGACATCGCCGATGCGGCCAACCAGGCCAAGACCCGCTACGTGGCCGGCATGACGCACGAGCTGCGCTCGCCGCTCAACAGCATCCTGGGCTATGCGCAGATATTGCTGAAGAACCCGCAGGTCGACGGCTGGCTGCGCGAGACGCTGGCCACGATGCAGCACAGCGGCCAGCACATGCACGCGCTGATCGACGGATCGCTGGAGCTGGCCCGCATCGAGGCCGGGCGCCTGCGGCTCGACCCGGCGCCGATACCGCTGGCCGAGCTGCTCGACGACGTCGAACGCATGATGCGGCCCCAGGCCGAGGCCAAGGGCCTGCGTTTCGCGGTCCAGACCGAGGGCACCGCGCCCGAGTGGATACGGGTCGATGCCAAGCGGCTGCGGCAGATCCTGATCAACCTGCTGGCCAACGCGGTGCGCTTCACCGAGCAGGGCACGGTGACGCTGCGGCTCGACTTCAGCCACCACGTCGCGCGGATCGAGGTGGTCGACACCGGCATCGGCATCGCGCCGCTCGACCAGGAGCGCATCTTCCTGCCGTTCGAGCGCGGCAGCGCCGGCCGCCGTGCCAGCGAGACCGGCACCGGCCTGGGCCTGACCATCACCCACCTGCTGACCGAGCTGATGGGCGGCCAGCTCACCGTGCGCAGCGTGCCCGGCGCCGGCAGCACCTTCACCGTGCGGCTGTACCTGCCCGGCATCGCCGCCGAGGCGGCCCGGCCGCTGCGCCGCGCCGCCACCCTGCGCCCGGCCATCGGCTACCTCGCCCCGCGCCGCACCCTGCTGGTGGTCGACGACCAGCCGCTGCAGCGCCAGCTGCTGGCCGCCCTGCTGGTGCCGCTGGGCTTCACCGTGCGCGAGGCCGCGAGCGGCCGCGAATGCCTGGAGATCGTCCAGCACACCCCGCCCGACATGGTGCTGCTCGACCTGAGCATGGACGACCTGGACGGTTGGCAGACCGCCGCCCTGCTGCGCGCGCTGCGGCCCGCGTCGGAGCTGCCGATCGTCTTCGTCTCGGCCAACCTGTTCGACTACCGGCCCGAGCGGCTCACCGCGCTCGACCTGCAGGGCTTCGTCGGCAAGCCGGTGATCGAGTCGGAACTGCTGGCCGCGCTGGAGCGCGCGCTGCAGCTGGAGTGGGTGCACGACAATGCACCCCTGGCGCCGGCCGGCACGCCGAAGGTCGCGCCGCCGGGCGAGGGCGCGGGGGACGCCGCCGCCAGCCCCCCGCCCCTGCCCGACGACCTGCGCGAAGACCTGCAGCGGCTGGCCCGCCAGGGCAACGCCGCGGTGCTGCGCGAGCGGCTGCGCGAGGCGCGCAAGGCCCACCCCGTGCACGCCGCGATGCTGCAGCGCCTGCAGGTGCACTGCGACCGATTCGACTTCCAGGCCCTGGCCGACGAACTGAGAGAACCCGACCATGTGCCCCCCGCCTGACGCCGCGCCACCGCCCGTACCCGCCGTTGCCCCGCGGCCGGTGGGCGCGGTGACCGCGCCGGTCCCCGCCGCCACACCCCAGCGGGTGGTGCTGGTGGTGGACGACGCCCTCGACACCCTGCGCATGCTCTGCGACGCGCTGGCCGCCGAGGGCTACGTGGTGCTGGTGGCGCGCGACGCGCAGGAGGCCCTGCAGCGCTTCGAGATCGCGGTGCCCGACGGCGTGCTGCTGGATGCGGTGATGCCCGGCATCGACGGCTTCGCCCTGTGCCGCCAGCTCAAGGCCACGCCGCCCTGGTCGCACGTGCCCATCCTCTTCATGACCGGCCTGTCGGAGACCGAGCAGATCCTGCAGGGTTTCGACAGCGGCGGGGTGGACTACGTCGTCAAGCCGCTGCGCATCCCCGAGGTGCTGGCCCGCCTGGCCACCCATGTGCGCAACGCCCAGGCCACCCGGCTGGCGCGCGAGGCGGTCGACGTGGTCGGCATGGGCGCGGTGGTGCTCGACGGCCAGGGCCGCGTCGCCTGGCGCTCACCCCAGGCCACCCGCTGGCTCGACGGCGCCTTCGCCGCGCGGCCCCCCGAGGACGGCGCCACCTGGCTGCAGTCGGTGCCCGCCGGCGGCGAGGCCTCCACCCCGCTGCCCGACGGCCGCCGGCTGGTCGCCCGCCACATGGGCCGGAGCGGGTTTTCCGAATCGATGCTGCTGCTGCACCTCGCCGCCGCCGGCACCGCCGCCGCCCCGCGCCAGCCCGAAGTGCCCCTGACCCCGCGCGAATCCGAGGTGCTCTCCTGGCTGGCCAAGGGCAAGACCAACCGCGACATCGCCGACATCCTGGGCATGAGCCCGCGCACGGTGAACAAGCACCTGGAGCACATCTTCGAGAAGCTCGGCGTGGAAACACGCACCGCCGCCGCTGCGCTCGCGGGGCAGATGCTGCCCGTCGGGTAGACACGCGATTTCGGAAGAAAAGTAGCCGGGGCCGGCGTCTTTCGCCGACTTCTAGCTACAAATTTCATAGCACAAGCCGCCGACCGGTCCGGCGCCGGCCTGTCCCTACACTCTCCGCATGGCACTCCTGCGCATCCTCGTCCTCGGCGGCTACGGCTTCTTCGGCCAGCGGCTGGTGCGCCGGCTGGCGGCGCGGGAGGGCTGCACCGTGCTGGTGGCGGGGCGGTCGCGGGCCTCGGCCGCGGCGCTGGTCGAGGCGCTGCGCGGCACGGCGTCGGCGGCGCTGGAGGCGGTGGCGCTCGACCTGGACCGGCCCGGCCTCGTGGACGCCCTGCACGCGCTGCGCATCGATGCGCTGGTGCACACCGCCGGCCCGTTCCAGGGACAGGACTACCGGGTGGCCCGGGCCTGCATCTCGGCCGGCGTGCACTACCTCGACCTGGCCGACGGGCGCGACTTCGTCGTCGGCATCGGCGCGCTGGACGCGGCGGCGCGGCGGGCGGGGGTGGCGGTGGTCGCGGGCGCCAGCTCGGTGCCGGCGCTCTCGGGCGCGGCGGCGGACCGGCTGGCGCGGGGGCTGACCACGGTGCGGCGCATCGACATCGGCATCAGCCCCGGCAACCGCACCGAGCGGGGGCTGTCCACAGTGCGCGGCATCCTGGGCTACTGCGGACAGCCGATCGGCCCGGGCGGCGCGCACGGCCATGGCTGGAGCGGCCGGTGGCGGCATCGGTACGCGGCGCCGGTCGGCCCGCGGCTGCTCTCGCCCTGCGACGTGCCCGACCTGGCCCTGCTGCCGGCCCGCTACCCCGGCACGCCCGCGGTGCGCTTCGGCGCGGGGCTGGAACTGCGGCTGCTGCACGGGAGAATGAACCTGATGGCCGCGATGGCCCGCCGCGGATGGGTACGCGACTGGTCGGCCCACGCGGGACCGCTGAAGGCGGCGTCGGACCTGTTCCGGCACCTGGGCAGCGATGCGGGCGCGATGCATGTGGAGGTCCAGGGGGCGGACGCCGCCGGCGACCCGGTGCTGCGCCGCTGGGAGCTGCTGGCCGCGCGCGGCGACGGCCCGTACGTGCCCACGCTGGCCGCCGCCGCGCTGCTGCGGCGCCTGGCGTCCGGCACGTTGCCGGTGGGCGCGCAGCCGTGCATCGGGCTGCTGACGCTGGACGATTTCGCGGCCGAGGCGCGGGGCCTGGCCATCGCTTTCGGAGAACTCGCGGCATGACATCCTCCACCGCCGGCCACCGTACGCCGGCACGGGCACAGGCGGCGCAGGGCACCGGTCCGTCGACCGCGCCGGCGGACGGCACGACGGCGGCCGACGCAGGGCCGGCCGACACGACGGCCGGCCCTGCGTACACCGTGGCGCCCGGGCCGTCGATGTACCGCAGCGCACTCGGCCCAGCCGCATTCGCACAGCTGCACCCTGCCCTGCAACGCTTCCATGCGCTGCAGGGCCATGTCGGGCTGCACGGCCAGGTGACCACCACGCCGCCGGCCGGCCTCGCCGCGCGCCTGCTGGGCCGGTGGCTGGGCACGCCGCTGGCGGCGCGCACCGGGCCGGTGGCGTTCGTGCTGCAGGCCGGCCCGCGGGAAGAGCACTGGACGCGCCACTTCCCCGGCCGCACGATGCGCTCGCGCCTGCGGCTGCAGCCCGACGGCCGCATCGTGGAACGGCTGGGCCCGGCGCGGCTGGTGTTCCGGCTGCAGGAGGCGGGCGGCGGGCTCTCCCTGCACCTGCAGTCGCTGCATTTCTTCGGCATTCCGTGCCCGGGCCGGCTGCGGCCGCGGGTGGTGGCCGAAGAGCGGGGCACCGACGCCGCCGGGGCCGACGGCGCACGGCTGCATTTCGACGTGCGGGCGGCGGTGCCGCTGCTGGGCATGGTGGCGCGCTACCACGGCTGGCTGGACCTGGCGACGGCCGAGGCGCTGCCGTGATCGTCGTCTTCGACGGCCGGTGCCTGCTCTGCAACCGCTGGGTGCAGTTCCTGCTGCGGCACGACCGGCGCGGCCGCATCCGCTATGCGTCGATGCAGGGCGCCACCGGCAGCGCCCTGCTGCGCGACGCGGGCCTGCCCACCGAGAACCTGGAGACGCTGCTGGTGGTCGACGACGCCGGCCGCCGCTGGCGGCACACCGGCGCGATCCTGCGGCTGCTGCATGCCCTCGGCGGGCCGTGGCGCCTGGCCTGGGCCGCGTGGCTGGTGCCGGCGCCGCTGCGCGACGCGGCCTACCGGCTGCTGGCGCGCAACCGCTACCGGGTCTTCGGCCGCGCCGACGCCTGCATGCCGCCGCCGCCGGGCACGGCCGGACGCTTCCTCGATTGAAAAGCTGCCGGGGCATCCGCCCGCCCGGACCGCCGCGCCGCGCCCCGCGCGCACAATGGGCCATGAGAGCACCTCCCCGCCTGAAAGCCCTGGTCGACGAAGGCCTGATCGACTCCGTCGTGCGCCAGCTCATGAGCGGCAAGGAGGCGATGGTCTACGTGGTGCGCTGCGGCGACGACACCCGCTGCGCCAAGATCTACAAGGACGCCACCCAGCGCAGCTTCCGGCAGGCGGTGGATTACACCGAGAACCGCCGCGTGAAGAACAGCCGCCAGGCCCGCGCCATGGCCAAGGGCACCCGCTTCGGCCGCCAGGCCGCCGAGGCCGCGTGGCAGAGCGCCGAGGTCGATGCGCTCTACCGGCTGGCCGCCGCCGGCGTGCGGGTGCCGACGCCCTACAACTTCCACGAGGGCGTGCTGCTGATGGAGCTGGTGACCGATGCGCACGGCGACGCCGCGCCCCGGCTCAACGACGTCGTGTTCTCGCCCGAGGACGCCCGGCGCCGCCATGCCAGCCTGCTGGTCGAGGTGGTGCGGATGCTGGCGGCCGGCGTGGTGCACGGCGACCTGTCGGAGTTCAACATCCTGCTGGCGGCCGACGGTCCGGTGGTGATCGACCTGCCCCAGGCGGTCGACGCCGCCGGCAACAACCACGCCGGCCGGATGCTGCTGCGCGACGTGGGCAACCTGCGCCAGTTCTTCGGCCAGTTCGCGCCCGAACTGCTGCACACCCGCTACGGCGAAGAGATCTGGTCGCTCTACCAGAGCGGCACCCTCACGCCGCGGACCCCGCTCACCGGCCGCTTCGACAGGCCCGACGGCCCGGTGGACCTGCAGGGCGTGCTGCGCGAGGTGGACGACGCCCGGGCCGAAGAGGCGGCGCGGGTGCTGCGCATGGGGTCGTAGCCCTCCTGCGCGAGCTTCGGGAGGTGCGAAAGCCCCGCTTTTCAGCCCCCGTGGAGGCGCGCGGCCCAGTAGGTGGCGCCGGTGCTGCCGTAGCGCTCGGCATGCGGCTCGTCGCGGTCGAGGGCGAAGCGGTCGCCGGGTTGCAGGTGGCGCCGTGCCGGGTGAGCCACATCTCGCCCTGCACCACCGGGGCCTGCACCGCGAACGGGTGGCCGTGGTCCTCGACCACGGTGCCGGGCTGCCACACGCGCTCGGCCACCTCGTCGAAGCCCTGGCGCAGGGCGGCCTGTTCGAAATCGGCGAAGGTGGGCAACGTCATCGGGGGCTCCGGGGTGGGTGGGCCTTGCGGCGGAACGCCCTCTGGGGGGCGCGGGCCGCCAGGTTCGCACAGGCGGCCGTGCGCCGCAAGCGGCGCGTCTCGATCGCCGCGATAGCTTGACGCAGGGCCGGCGGAAGGCGCAGGCCGCCGCGTGCGGCACGGTGCGCAGGATCTCGCCCAGCGCCAGCACGAAGCGGGTGTTGTCGGCCTGCAGGCCCACCGTCATCCGCAGGCAGTGGGTCCGGCCCGTCCCCTTGCCCGCGCCGCGGCGTCGACGTCGAAGGGCGTGCGCACCCGGTCGAGCATCTGCACCGGCACCGCGTCGGACGCGATGCCGTAGCCCACCACGCAGGCCCGCCGGGCCCCAGGCCTCGGAGAAGGTGCGCAGCATGATCCAGGGCCGGGCCTGGGCGCGCAGCACCGCCAGCGCGTGCCCGCCGGCACCGCATCGGCGCCGGCCGCGTCGGCCAGGGCCTGCAGGAAGGCTGCGGCGCCGGTCATGCGTCCTGCACCGCGGGCGATTCGACGTAGGCCAGCAGCGCCTCGACCATGCGGCGCACCGTGGGCTGCACCCGCGCGGCCTTCTCGGGCAGGTAGTCGAAGGGCAGGGCCTCCTGCATGTAGCTGCTCTGGGTCATCTCCAGCTGCACCGCCTGCACCTTCTGCGCGGGGTCGCCGTGGTGGCGGGTGATGTAGCCGCCGGTGAAGCGGCCGTTGAGCACCGCGGTGGTGCCGGGCGCGCCGGCGGCGATGCCGAGCAGCCGGTCGGCGATGGCCGCGTCGCAGCTGATGCCCTGGCCGTTGCCCAGGTTCAGGTCGGGCAGCGTGCCCGCGAAGAAGCGGGGCAGCACCGAGCGGATCGAATGCGCGTCCCACAGCGCCGCGGCGCCGTGCCGCGCCTTCAGCCGGGCCAGCTCCTGGGTGAGCCGGGCGTGGTAGGGCTGCCAGATCGCCTCGCGGCGCCGGGCGATCTCGGCATCGTCGGGCGCGGCGCCGGGCAGGTAGAGCGGCGTGTCGTCGAAGGTGTCGACCGGGCACAGGCCGGTGACGCTCTGGCCGGGGTACAGGCTGGCGCCGTCGGGTGCGCGGTTGAGGTCGATCACGTAGCGCGAATGGGTGGCGACGAGCACCGACGCGCCGATGGCGTCGGCGAAGTCGTAGAGCCGCTCCAGGTGCCAGTCGGTGTCGGGCACGTGGCGCGCCTCGTCGGTGAAGCGCGCGGCCAGCGCCGTCGGCACGTGGGTGCCGACGTGGGGCATCGAGATCAGCAGCGGGCGGGTGCCCTGGCGGAAGCGGAAGGCGGGTTCGGTGGTCGAGAAAGGCATCGCATTAGTCCTGGAGAAGCTGGGTGCGGGCCGCGACGAAAGCGGCCGCGGCGCCGTGGTGCAAGGGGTGCCGGCCGCCGGTGACGCGGGCGCGGCCCGCCACCCGGACGCTGTCGATGGCCGAACTGCGGTGGCTGGCGAAGACGTTGGCCGAGAGCATGTCGGCCGCCGGCAGGCCCTGCAGCGCGGGCCGCGCGGCATCGAGCACCACCAGATCGGCCTGCTGGCCCACCGCCAGGCCGCCGACCGCGCGGCCGGCCGCCTGCGCGCCGCCCTGCACCGCCTGCAGCGTGAGCGCGGTGGCGACGTGCGGCTGCGCCGCGCTGGCGCCGACGTTGCGCTGGCGGCGCGCCAGGCGCTGGCCGTATTCGAGCATGAGCAGCTCTTCGGCCGCGTTGACGCAGGCATGACTGTCGGAGCCGACGCCCCAGGCGCCGCCGTGGTCGCGCCAGCGCGGCAGGTCGAAGATGCCGTCGCCCAGGTTGGCCTCGGTGGTGGGGCACAGGCCCGCCACCGCGCCGCTGCGGGCGGCCGCGGCGTACTCGGCATCACTCATGTGGGTGGCGTGCACCAGGCACCAGCGGGCATCGACCGGCGCATGGTCGAGCAGCCACGCCACCGGGCGCTGGCCGCTCCAGGCGATGCAGTCGTCGACCTCCCGGGTCTGCTCGGCGATGTGGATGTGGATGGGCGCGCCGGGGTCGAGCGCATAGAGGCCGGCCAGCACCGCCTCCAGCCCGTCGGGCGGCACCGCCCGCAGCGAATGCGGCGCCAGGCCCAGCCGCGCGCCCTGCGCGGCGCAGGCGGGGCCGAGCGCCTCCAGCAGGCGCAGCATCGAGTCTGTCGAGCGGACGAAGCGGCGCTGCCCGTCGGTGGGCGGCAGGCTGCCGAAGCCGCTGGTCTGGTAGAGCACAGGCAGCAGGGTGAAGCCGATGCCGGTGGCCTGCGCGGCGCGCAGCAGCGCGCGGCTGAGCGTGGCGTCGTCGGCATAGGCGCGGCCGTCGGCGCCGTGGTGCACGTACTGGAACTCGCAGACGCCGGTGTAGCCGGCCTCCAGCATCTCGGCATAGAGCCAGGTGGCGATCGCCTCCATCTGCTCGGGGCCCAGGCGCGCGGCGAAGCGGTACATCAGGGTGCGCCAGCTCCAGAAGCTGTCCTGCTCGGCCGAGCGGTGCTCGGTGAGGCCGGCGAAGCCGCGCTGGAAGGCGTGGGAATGCAGGTTGGGCATGCCGGGCAGCACCGGACCGGCGGCCACCGGCGTGCCGGCCGGCGGCGATGCGCCGGGCGCGACCCGGGTGAAGCGGCCCGCGTCGTCCCAGGCCAGCAGCACGTCCTTCGCCCAGCCCGCGGGCAGCAGCGCATCGGCGGCGAACAGGGTGCGGCTCATGCGGCGGCTCCCACGGCGATGCGGCCCTGCCGCACCACGGTGCGCACCGGGCGCTGGCCGAACCAGTAGGCCAGCTCGGCCGGCTCCTGCAGGTTCCACAGCACGAAGTCGGCGGGCCGGCCCGCGCCGATGCTGCCGTGCGTGTCCTGCAGGCCCAGCGCGCGGGCCGCGTGCCGGGTGACGCCGGCCAGCGCCTCGGGCACCGTCAGGCGGAACAGGGTGCAGGCCATGTTGACCATCAGCAGCAGGCTGAGCGCGGGCGAGGTGCCCGGGTTGTGGTCGGTGGAGACGGCCATCGGCACGCCGGCCGCGCGCAGCGCCGCGATCGGCGGCAAGTGGGTGTCGCGCAGCGTGTAGTAGGCGCCGGGCAGCAGCACCGCCACCGTGCCGGCGGCGCGCATCGCGGCGATGCCCTCGGCCGAGAGATGCTCGACGTGGTCGCACGACAGCGCGCCGTAGCGCGCCGCCAGCGCCGCGCCGCCCATGTCCGAGAGCTGCTCGGCATGCAGCTTGACCGGCAGGCCCAGCGCCTGCGCGGCGCCAAACACCTGCTCGGTCTCGGCCAGGGTGAAGGCGATGCGCTCGCAGAACACGTCGACCGCGTCGACCAGCCCTTCGGCCGCCAGCGCGGGGAGCATCTCGTGGCAGACGAGGTCTATGTAGTCCTGGTTGCGGCCGGCGTACTCGGGCGGCAGCGCATGGGCGCCGAGGAAGCTGGTGCGCACGGTGACGCCGTGGGCCTCGCCCAGCCGGCGGGCCACGCGCAGTTGCTTGGCCTCGTGTTCCAGGGACAGGCCGTAGCCCGACTTGATCTCGATGGCGCAGACGCCCTCGGCCAGCAGCGGCTCCAGCCGCGCGGCGGCCTGGGCGAAGAGCGTGTCCTCGTCGGCCGCACGGGTGGCGCGCACCGACGCCACGATGCCGCCGCCGGCCGCGGCCACTTCCTCGTAGCTGGCGCCGGCCAGACGCATCGCGAACTCGTTGGCACGCTGGCCGCCGTAGACCAGGTGGGTGTGGCAATCGACCAGGCCCGGCGTGGCCAGCGCGCCGCCGCCGTGGTGCATCGGCAGGCCGGCGCAGGCGGCGGCGATCCCGGCCGGCACGGCGGACGCATCGCCCACCCACAACACCGTGCCGCCGCGCACCGCCAGCGCGGCGGCGCCGCCTTCGGGCAGATCGGTGCCGGGCGCGGCGCCGGGGGCGAGGCGCAGGCCGGTCCACAGGCCGTCGGCAGAGGGATGCCTGCTCTGCGTGAAAGAGGAAGGAGTCATGGGCTGCCTGCTATCGAATTGATATCTAGAGGTCGTTGCCGGTCGCCGGCTACAGGCTTTTTCGGCTCGAAAAGTTTTCTTCGGGACCGCACAGGACGACCGCCAGCCGCGCATCGCTGGAACGGGGTGCCACGGCGAAGGCGGGGCGCTCGCCGGTCCACCACAGGCCCTCGTCCGCCGCGAGCACGGAGGCATCGCCTTCCACGCCCGCGGCGCACGCACAGGTGCCCCGCAGGGCCAGCACCATGCCGCCGCGGGAGGCCGGCAGCGCCCGTGCCGCGTCCAGCACCTGCAGCGACGCGGTGCAGCGGGCCGGGTCGAACATCAGGTTGAAATCGGTCGAGGTGCCGCCCAGCAGCGTGCATTGCACCGCCGCGTCGCCCGCGAATTCGAAGGGCACGTGCGGCGCCGCCAGCCGGTGGTCGAAGCCCGGCGCCTGCAGCCGCACGCCGTCGCCCGCCAGCAGCATGATCACCCGCCGCTTGCCGCCGAACACCGAGAACGGCCCGCCGGCCGCGATGGTGGCGATGCTCACCCGCCAGGCGAACCCGTCGGCGCCGGCGCCCGCCGGGTGGCGGACGATCTCGCGGGTGGTGCCGCCACCGTTCTTCCACGGCGTGACCGGCAGGGTGGCGGTATCGAAGAAGGTGCGCGTCATGGCGGGGCCGTGCGGTGCCGCTGCATCGGGGCGGCTCAGCCGGCCTTCGCCATCGGCAGCTTCAGGCCCTGCTTCTTCGCCGTCGCGACGGCGATGTCGTAGCCCGCATCGGCATGGCGCATCACGCCGGAGCCGCTGTCGTTGACCAGCACCCGCGCCAGCCGCTCGGCCGCGGCGTCGGTGCCGTCGGCCACGATCACCATGCCGGCGTGCTGCGAATAGCCCATGCCGACGCCGCCGCCGTGGTGCAGGCTGACCCAGGTGGCGCCGCCGGCGGTGTTGAGCAGCGCGTTGAGCAGCGGCCAGTCGGAAACCGCGTCGGTGCCGTCCTGCATGCCTTCGGTCTCGCGGTTGGGGCTGGCGACCGAGCCGGTGTCGAGGTGGTCGCGGCCGATGACGATCGGGCCTTTCAGCTCGCCGTTCTTCACCATCTCGTTGAAGGCCAGGCCGGCGCGGTCGCGCTCGCCCAGGCCCAGCCAGCAGATGCGGGCGGGCAGGCCCTGGAAGGCGATGCGCTCGCGGGCCATGTCGAGCCAGCGGTGGGTGTGGTGGTTGTCGGGGAACAGCGCCTTGATCTTGGCGTCGGTCTTGTAGATGTCCTCCGGATCGCCCGAGAGCGCCACCCAGCGGAACGGCCCCTTGCCCTCGCAGAACATCGGGCGGATGTAGGCGGGCACGAAGCCGGGGAAGTCGAACGCGTTCCGCACGCCCTGGTCGAACGCCACCTGGCGGATGTTGTTGCCGTAGTCCACCGTGGGAATGCCCAGCGTCTGGAAGTCGAGCATCGCCTGCACGTGCGTGGCGCACGAGGCGGCGGCGGCCGCCACCAGGCGCGGATGCTGGGCCGGGTCCTGCTGCGCGGCCTTCCACTCGGCCACCGTCCAGCCGGCCGGCAGGTAGCCGTGGACCAGGTCGTGGGCCGAGGTCTGGTCGGTCACCAGGTCGGGCCGCACCGCACCGGCGCGCACCCGCCCCAGCAGCACCGGCAGCACCTCGGCCGCGTTGCCCAGCAGGGCGATGGAGACGGCCTCCTTCTTCGCGGTGTGGTGGGCGATCAGGGCCAGGGCCTCGTCCAGGTCCTTGGCCTGCTTGTCGACGTAGCGGGTGCGCAGCCGGAAGTCGATGCCGCTCTGCTGGCATTCGATGGCCAGCACGCAGGCGCCGGCCAGCACGCCGGCCAGCGGCTGGGCGCCGCCCATGCCGCCCAGGCCGCCGGTCAAAATCCAGCGGCCGGCGAGATCGTTGCCGTAATGCTGGCGGCCGGCCTCGACGAAGGTCTCGAAGGTGCCCTGCACGATGCCCTGCGCGCCGATGTAGATCCAGCTGCCGGCGGTCATCTGGCCGTACATGAACAGGCCCTTGCGGTCGAGTTCGTGGAAGTGCTCCCAGTTCGCCCACTTGGGCACCAGGTTGGAGTTGGCGATCAGCACCCGCGGCGCGTTCGGGTGGGTCTTGAACACGCCCACCGGCTTGCCCGACTGCACCAGCAGCGATTCGTCGTCCTCCAGTTCGCGCAACGAGGCGAGGATCTGGTCGAAGCATTCCCAGTTGCGCGCGGCCCGGCCGATGCCGCCGTAGACCACCAAAGACTGCGGGTTCTCGGCCACCTCGGGGTCGAGGTTGTTCTGGATCATCCGGTAGGCGGCCTCGGTCAGCCAGCTCTTGCACGACAGGGTGCTGCCGCGCGGCGCGCGGACGACGCGGTCGGCCGAGCGGGTGTCGGCCGGGGCGGCGGGTGTTGCGGCGGTGGTCGAGGCGGTGGTGGTGAAGGCGTCGGGGGCGTTCATGGTCGGGGCTCCGAAGAAGGGCGGTCGAAGAGTCGAAAGATCGGGATGTCAGGCGGTGGTGCCGGGCGCGGCGGCGTCGGCATGGCTCGGCAGCAGGCGCAGCAGCGCGTCGGGCCAGGTGTCGCGGCCGGCCCAGAGGCGCATCGCCTCGACGTCGGGCGCGAGGAAGCGGTCCTGGTCCAGGAAGGCGACGCGGCTGCGCAGGTCGGCGAAGGTGGCTTCGAGCAGCGGCGAGCTGCGCAGGCCGCGCTTGAGTTCGATGCCCTGCGCCGCGCCCATCGCCTCGATGCCGACGACCACCGCCGTGTTGTCGGCCATATCGGCGAGGCGCCGGGCGCCGAAGGTGGCCATCGAGACATGGTCCTCCTGGTTGGCCGAGGTGGGCAGGCTGTCGACGCTGGCCGGATGGGCGAGCGACTTGTTCTCCGACGCCAGCGCGGCCGCGGTGACCTGCGCGATCATGAAGCCCGAGTTGACGCCGCCGTCGCGCACCAGAAAAGGCGGCAGGCCCGACAGGCCCGAGTCGAGCAGCAGCGCCAGCCGGCGCTCGGAGATCGCACCGATCTCGGCGATGGCCAGCGCCAGGATGTCGGCGGCGAAGGCCACCGGCTCGGCGTGGAAGTTGCCGCCGGAGATCACCTCGTCGTCGCCTTCGTCGCCGCCGGCGCCGGAGAAGACCAGCGGGTTGTCGGAGGCGGCGTTGGCCTCGATCTGCAGCACCCGGGCGGCGTGGCGGATGTTGTCGAGGCAGGCGCCCATCACCTGCGGCACGCAGCGGATCGAGTACGGGTCCTGCACCCGGCCGCAGTCGGGATGCGAGGGCACGATCTCGCTGCCGTCGAGCAATGCGCGTACCGCGGCGGCGACGTCGATCTGCCCCGGCTGGCCGCGTGCCGCGTGGATGCGGGCGTCGAACGGCTTGATCGAGCCCTGGATCGCCTCCAGCGACAGGGCGCCCGCCACCAGGCCGGCGGCGAAGACGTTCTCGGCCTGGAACAGCCCGGCCAACGCCAGCGCGGTCGAGACCTGGGTGCCGTTGAGCAGCGCCAGGCCCTCCTTGGGGCCGAGCACGAAGGGCGCGAAGCCGGCGCGGCGCATCGCCTCGGCGCCGGGGATCACCGTGCCCTCGGGCGTCGAGGCCTCGCCCTCGCCGATCAGCACGCAGGCCAGGTGGGCCAGCGGCGCCAGGTCGCCCGATGCGCCCACCGAGCCCTTGGCGGGAATGCGCGGCAGCAGGCCGGCGTTGGCCAGCGCCAGCAGCGCCTCGACGATCTCGGGCCGCACACCCGAGTGGCCGCGCGCCAGGCTCACCGCCTTGGTCGCCAGCACCAGCCGCACCACCGCGGCGGGCAGCGGCTGGCCGGTGCCCACGCTGTGCGACAGCACCAGATTGCGCTGCAGCTCGGCCAGCCGCTCCCGCGGGATCCGGGTGCTGGCCAGCTTGCCGAAGCCGGTGTTGATGCCGTAGACCACCTCGCCGCCATCGACGATGCGCTGCACCGCGGCCTGCGCGGCGCGCAGGGCCTGCCGAGCATCGGCATGCATCTGCAGCGACACGCCGCCGGCGTGGATGCGGCGCAGCTGGGCGAGCACCACCCGGCCCGGGTCGAGCATCAGCACGCCCTCGCCCAGCACGGGCACAGGGTGGGCGGGGGCGGCGTCGGGAGTAAGCATGTGCATGTCTATACAGGTTGTGTGAAACGAAGACAGGTCGATGGCCGGGCGCCGCCGCTCAGCGGGCGTTGCCGTCGGTACGGAAGCGGCTGCCCAGCCGGTAGCGACTGGCGGGGTGCAGGAAGCGGGCGAAGGTCACCGGCACGCCCTGCATCCAGGTGCGGCGGGTCAGCAGCAGGCAGGGCTCGGCGGTGGGCATCGCCAGCTGCAGCGCCTGTTCGGCGGTGGGCATCACCGCATCGACCACGTGCTCCATCTCGTCGTAGGGCGCGGTGCGCACCAGGTACTCCGACGGCTGCTGGCGCGAGAAATCCTGGTGGATGAAATCGGGCGAGACCCGCGGGTTGACGAAGCGGTCTTCCAGCTGCACCGGCAGGCCGTTCTCCAGGTGCACGCAGACGGCGCGGAACACCGATTCGCCGGTGCGCAGGCCGAAGAGCGCCGCCGTCTCCATCGAGGCCGACACCCGCTCGACCAGCAGCACCTTGCAGGCGTAGTCGTGGCCGCGGAGGTGCACGTCGTCGGCCAGGTTGGC
This sequence comes from Xylophilus ampelinus, assembly GCF_003217575.1. Lineage (GTDB taxonomy): Bacteria > Pseudomonadota > Gammaproteobacteria > Burkholderiales > Burkholderiaceae_C > Xylophilus > Xylophilus ampelinus. The sequence continues at coordinate 92,380 of NZ_QJTC01000013.1, forward strand.
GATCTGCAGCAGGGTGGACTGGGGCTTGTCCTCGGCCACGAAGCTGCCGACGCCCGGCACCCGCACCACCCGGCCCTGGCCGGCCAGCTCGCGCAGCGCGCGGTTGACCGTCATGCGCGACATGCCGAACTGCGCGACCAGCGCGTGCTCCGACGGCAGGCGCGTGCCGGCGGGCCAGCTGCCGTCCTGGATCTTGCGCGAGATGAAATCCTTGACCTGCTGGTAGAGCGCGAGCGCGCCAGGGCCGTCGTTGGCGGCGAGCGCCGCGCCCACGGCCGGCGTCTGCGGCGGCACGGGCGCGCCGTTCCTGGGCAGGGGACGGGCGGTGCGGGCGGTCATGCGGCGGTCGATGCAGGCGGATGCGCGCAAGCAGCTCGGTGCGCCGCGGCCACGGACTCGGCGCGGATTTCTTCGGTGACCCGCGCCTTCAGGTCCATGAATTCGGGCGAGGTCTTGATCGTGTAGTGGCGCGGATGCGGGAAATCCACCGCCAGCTCGGTCTTGATGCTGCCCGGCCGGGCACTGAACACCGCCACCCGGTTGGCCATGAAGATCGCCTCGTCGATGTCGTGGGTGACGAAGAGCACCGTCTTGCGGGCCGACTCCCAGATACCCAGCAGCAGCTCCTGCATCAGCACCCGGGTCTGGTTGTCGAGCGCGCCGAAGGGCTCGTCGAGCAGCAGGATCTTGGGGTCGTTGGCCAGCGCACGGGCGATGGCGGTGCGCTGCTGCATGCCGCCCGAGAGCTGCTTGGGAAAGTGGTTCTCGAAGCCGCGCAGCCCCACCTTGGCGATGAAGTAGTCGGCGCGCTCTTTCTGCTGCGCCTCGGGCAGGCCGCGCTCGCGCAGGCCGAAACGGATGTTCTGCGCGATGGTGAGCCAGGGGAACAGGGTGTAGCTCTGGAACACCACGCCGCGGTCGGCGCCCGGCCCCTCCACCGGGCGGCCGTCGAGCATCACCTGGCCGGTGGTCGGGTAGTCGAGCCCGGCGACGATGCGCAGCAGGGTCGACTTGCCGCAGCCCGAGGGGCCGAGAATGGTGACGAAGTCGTTCTCGCGCACCTCGAAATCGACCGGCAGCAGTGCCTGGGTGCTCCGGCCCTCGCTGCCCTGGAAGATGCGCGACACGCCGCGCACGGAAAGATGGTCGCTCACAGCGTGCTCCAGGCGAAGAGGCGGCGGTTGGCCGCCTTGAAGGCGAAGTCGGACACCAGCCCGATGATGCCGATCACGATGATGCCGAAGCTGATCTGCCCGGTGTTGAGCAGCGCCTGGCTGTCGGTGATCATGTGGCCGATGCCCGAGGACGAGCCGATCAGCTCGGCCACGATCACGTAGGTCCAGGCCCAGCCCAGCACCAGGCGCAGCGTCTCGGCGATGCCCGGCGCGGCGCCCGGGATCACCACCCGGGCGATGACGCCGCGGTCGCCGGCGCCCAGGGTGTAGGCGGCCTCGACCAGGTCGCGGCGGGCGCTGCCGACGGTGACCGCCACCATCAGCACCACCTGGAAGAAGGAGCCGATGAAGATCACCAGCAGCTTCTGCGTCTCGCCGATGCCGGCCCACAGGATCAGCAGCGGGATGAAGGCCGAGGCCGGCAGGTAGCGGCAGAAGGACACGAAGGGCTCGAAGAAGGCCTCGACGCCCTTGTACGCGCCCATCGCGATGCCCAGCGGCACCGCCAGCACGCTGGCCAGGGCGAAGCCGCCCACCACCCGCCAGACGGTCATGCCGATGTCGTGGATGAAGTTGTATTCGGTGAACAGCAGCCAGCCTTCGCGCACCATCGTCACCGGACTGGCCAGGAAGGTGGGCGACACGAAGCCGCCCAGGGTGAAGAACGCCCACACCGCCACGAACAGCACGAAGAAGCCCAGGCCCAGCATCCAGCGCGCGGTGCCGCCGACAGGCTCCAGCGGCGCCAGCGCCCGGCGCCGGCGCGCGGAAACCGGCGCGGCGATCGGCGGCAGGGCCGCGGGTGCGGCGGCCCCGGGCGAGGCGACGGAAGGAACGGGTGCGACGGACGCGGCGGCGGCGGGCACGGCGGACATGGGCGGCGGATTACTTGATGAAGCGGTCGTCGAAGGTCACGGCCAGGTCGGCCGGCGCCTTGCGGATCACGCCGGCGTCGAGCAGGATCTTCTGGGCTTCCTGCATGAAGGCGGTCAGCTCGCCGGCGAAGAACTTCTGGTTGGCCGCCTTGTCCTGCCAGCGCAGGTAGGCCGACGACTTGGCGAACTGCTCGCCCGACTGCTTGACCGCCGCGCCCATGATCTCGTTGGACTTGGCCGGGTCGGCCTTGATCATGTCGAGCGCCTGGAAGTAGGAATCGGCCAGCGACTGCGCCGCCTTCGAGTTGGCCTTGAGCCACTCGGGCGCGCAGCCCACCGTGTCCATCACCATCGGGTAGTCGAGCGTGGTCGCCAGGATCTTGCCGGCGGCGGGGTTGTCGCGCACGGTGGAGAGGTAGGGCTCGTAGGTCATGGCGGCGTCGTTCTGGCCGGCCACGAAGGCCTGCGCCGCGGCCTGCGGCGTCATGGTGACGGTCTTCACGTCCTTCAACGTCATGCCGTTCTTGCCGAGCATCCAGGCCAGGCCGAAGTAGGGCGCGGTGCCGGGCGCGTCGACGCCGACGGTCTTGCCCTTCAGGTCGGCGAAGCTCTTGACGTCGCCCCGCACCGCGATGCCGTCGGCACCGTAGGACTTGTCCATCTGGAAGATCTGCACGATCGGCACGCCGTTGGCGTTCCAGGCGACGTGCGTCTCGACGGTGGTGGCGGCGCACTGGATCGCGCCCGAGGCCAGCGCCAGGTGGCGGTCCTTCTGCGGAATCATCTTGATCTCCACGTCGAGGCCGTTCTTCTTGAAGATGCCGGCCTTGTCGGCCAGCGTGAGCGGCGCGAAGCCGGTCCAGCCCGACATGCCCAGCACGATCCTCGTGTCCTGCGCTGCCGAGCCGAACGCCAGCGCTGCCGCGCCGAACGCCAGCGCTGCCGCGCACACGCCGGCCGCCGCACGGACCGCCGACTTGACCATGGAACGCTTGCTCATCGATCTACCTCTTTGCGATTGAAGGAAAACGGGGTGGCCCGCCCCAAGGTGGCCGCAGGGAACCGAAGACAGGTCGGGCGCCGATTGTCAAGAATGCACCAGACCTGTACATACAGGCTCAACCGTAACCGTCCCGGTGCATTCCATGGCCGCATGGCGCCCGATAGGCCGGGAAACGGCACGATCTCCGTGCGCATCTGCCCGAGCCGGGCCCAGGTTGACTAGACAAGCACGACACATGCCAGACCGCAAAGGCCGCAAAATCGCGGGCTCACCCGAAAACGCGCCATGCCAGACTCTCTCTCCGCCGATCCGCTGCACATCCTTCACGAGGTTTTCGGGTACGACCGCTTCCGCGGCCCCCAGGCGGACATCGTCGACCATGTCAGCGCCGGCGGCGACGCGCTTGTGTTGATGCCGACCGGCGGCGGCAAGTCGCTCTGCTACCAGATCCCGGCGATCGCGCGGCAGCGGGCGGGGCACGGCATCACCATCGTCGTCTCGCCGCTGATCGCGCTGATGCACGACCAGGTGGGCGCGCTGCACGAGGCCGGGGTGGACGCGGCCTTCCTCAACTCGACGCTCGACTGGCAGGAGACGCTGGAGGTCGAGCGCCGCATGTCGCGCGGCGAGATCACCCTGCTCTACGCCGCGCCCGAGCGGCTGACGACGCCGCGCTTCCTGGAACTGCTCGACGGCCTGCTGCAGGGCGGACAGTTGGCGCTGTTCGCGATCGACGAGGCGCACTGCGTGAGCCAGTGGGGCCACGACTTCCGGCCCGAGTACCGGGCGCTGTCGATCTTGCACGAGCGCTATGCCGGCGTGCCGCGCATCGCGCTCACCGCCACCGCCGACGCGCTGACCCGGGCCGACATCGTCGAGCGGCTGCAGCTGCAGGACGCGGGCCAGTTCGTCAGCAGCTTCGACCGGCCCAACATCCGCTACCAGATCGTCGAGAAGAAGGACGCCACCACCCAGCTGCTGCGCTTCATCGAGCGCGAGCATCCGGGCGATGCGGGCGTGGTCTATTGCCAGTCCAGGAAGCGGGTCGAGGACCTGGCGGCCACGCTGTCGGCCGCCGGCATCAACGCCCTGCCCTACCACGCCGGCCTGGACGCCAAGGTGCGGCAGCAGCACCAGGACCGCTTCCTGCGCGAGGAAGGCATCGTGATGGTGGCCACCATCGCCTTCGGCATGGGCATCGACAAGCCCGACGTGCGCTTCGTCGGCCATGTGGACATGCCGAAGAACATCGAGGGCTACTACCAGGAGACCGGCCGCGCCGGCCGCGACGGCGCGCCGGCCGACGCCTGGATGGCCTACGGCCTGCAGGACGTGGTGAACCAGCGCCGCATGATCGACGAAAGCCCTGCGGGCGAGCAGTTCAAGCAGGCGCTGGTCGGCAAGCTGGAGGCGCTGCTGGCCCTGGCCGAAGCGACCGATTGCCGCCGGGTGCGGCTGCTGTCGTACTTCGGCGAAGCCTACGGCGCCGCAGGACCGCTCCAAGGCGGCCGTGCCGCCCCCTCTGGGGGTGGCGAAGCACACGAAGTGGCAAGCCGGGGGGCTCCCAGGTACACGTGCAGCAACTGCGACAACTGCCTGAACCCGCCCGAGCTGTGGGACGGCACCGAGGCGGCGCAGATACTGCTCTCGACCATCTACTGGATCCGCAAGCAGCAGGGCATCGGCTTCGGCGCCGGCCACATCATGGACATCGTGCGGGGCAAGGAGACCGACAAGACCCGGCAGCACGGCCACGACGGGCTCTCGACCTTCGGCCGCGGATCGGCGTTCAGCGAGGCGCAGCTGCGCGGCGTGCTGCGCCAACTGATCGCGACCGGCGCGCTGCATGTCGATGCCGAGGCCTACAACACGCTGCAGCTGATGCCCGGCGCCCGGGCGGTGCTCAAGGGCGAGGTGCCGGTGCGGCTGCGCGCCTCGATCTCGGCGCCGGCCGAGCGCAAGCCGCGCCGCGAGCGCAGCGGCACCGGCAGGACCGCGTCGCCCGCCGCCGCCGCCCTCGATGCGGACGGGCAGACGCGCTTCGCCGCGCTCAAGGCCTGGCGCGCCGAGGTGGCGCGCGAGCACAACCTGCCGGCCTACGTGATCTTCCACGACGCGACGTTGGCCGCCATCGCCGAGCGGGCGCCGCGCTCGCAGGACGACCTGCACGGCATCACCGGCATCGGCGCCAAGAAGCTGGAGGCCTACGGCGACGAGGTGCTACGGGTGTCTATGGGGGCGTGAAATCCCCCGGACGGCGAACCGCCGCGCAGCGGCATCCGGCCGCTAAAATCGCGGGCTGCACCGAAGCCCCTCCCGAAGGAAGCCCCATGCCCCTGCCCGTCAATGCCGCCACCAACACGCCCGAGCCGGACAACTCCCACGATCCGCGTGCGCACATCGCGGCCGAGCACGAGAAGGACGCGGTCGAGCAGGTGGTGCATCTGATGCCGATCGTGCTGCCGATCGTCGGCGGCGTGCTGATGTTCCTGCTGGCCTTCATCGCGATCTACATGGCCTGACCGGGCGGCGGGCCGGCCCGGCCTGCATCGGTCGCCTCGGGCGACCCCCGTTTTCCCTTCTCAAAAGCCGCGCTCGACGCGGCTTTTTGCCGTCCAGGCATCGCCACTCGCAGCATAACCCCATGCTTTGTTTGCATGAAATTACAGGGTAATCCGGTTTCGCTTCCGGCACGGATTCATAAAATCGTCATCCGCCCCCGCCGAAACCGGCTTGCGCCGCACCCCGGGGTGCCTGCAGCAAGGCCCATCGGTCGCCCGGAGCCGCCTTCTCCAAGCCCACCCGCGCACGCACGCGGTCTTAGACAAGACGGTTTTCAAACTCAGGAGCTCGACCGATGAACGCCCCCACCCAAGGACTGCCCGTACAGGCCCCTTCCTACGTCAAGAACGCCCGGCTGATCGCCTGGGTGTCCGAGATGGCCGCCCTCTGCAAGCCGCAGGACATCGTCTGGTGCGACGGCAGCGACGAGGAATACGCCCGCTTCTGCCAGCAACTGGTCGATGCCGGCACCTTCAAGCGCCTCAACCCGGCCAAGCGCGCCAACAGCTTCCTGGCCTGCTCCGACCCGAGCGACGTGGCCCGGGTGGAGGACCGCACCTTCATCTGCTCCGAGAAGCAGGAAGACGCCGGCCCGACCAACAACTGGAAGGCCCCGGCCGAGATGCGCGGCATCCTACAGCCGCTGTTCGACGGCTGCATGGCCGGCCGCACGATGTACGTGGTGCCGTTCTCGATGGGCCCGCTCGGCAGCGACATCGCCCACATCGGCGTCGAGCTGTCCGACAGCGCCTATGTGGCGGTGAACATGAAGCTGATGACCCGCATGGGCCGTGCGGTGCTCGACGTGCTGGGCGACGACGGCGAATTCGTGCCCTGCCTGCACACCGTCGGCGCGCCCCTGGCCGCCGGCCAGCAGGACGTGGCCTGGCCGTGCAACCCGACCACCAAGTACATCGTGCATTTTCCCGAGACGCGCGAGATCTGGTCGTACGGCTCGGGCTACGGCGGCAACGCGCTGCTGGGCAAGAAATGCCTGGCGCTGCGCATCGCCTCGGCCATGGGCCGCGCCGAAGCGACCGACACGGCCACCGGCTGGCTGGCCGAGCACATGCTGATCCTGGGCGTGACCTCGCCCGCCGGCAAGAAGTACCACGTGGCGGCGGCGTTCCCGTCGGCCTGCGGCAAGACCAACTTCTCGATGCTGGTGCCGCCACCGGCCCTCGACGGCTGGAAGGTCACCACCATCGGCGACGACATCGCCTGGATCAAGCCGGCGGCCGACGGCAAGCTGTATGCGATCAACCCCGAGGCCGGCTACTTCGGCGTGGCCCCCGGCACCAACATGCTGACCAACCCCAACTGCATGAAGAGCCTGGACCGGGACGTGATCTTCACCAACGTGGCGCTCACCGACGACGGCGACGTCTGGTGGGAAGGCATGGAGCAGGACGCACCCGGCAAGGCGCTGCCGGCGCACCTGATCGACTGGCAAGGCAAGGACTGGACGCCGCAGATCGCCGAGGAGACCGGTGCCAAGGCCGCGCACCCCAATTCGCGCTTCACCGTGGCCGCCACCAACAACCCGGCGCTCGACAGCGCCTGGGACGATCCGGCCGGCGTGCCGATCGACGCCTTCCTGTTCGGCGGCCGCCGCTCCACCACGGTGCCGCTGGTGACCGAGGCCCGCAACTGGAACGAAGGCGTCTACATGGCCGCCACCATGGGCTCCGAGACCACCGCCGCCGCCTTCGGCCAGCAGGGCGTGGTGCGCCGCGACCCGTTCGCGATGCTGCCGTTCGCCGGCTACAACATGATCGAATACTTCCAGCACTGGATCGACCTGGGCGCCAAGCTGCAGGCCCAGGGCGCGAAGCTGCCGAAGATCTACCAGACCAACTGGTTCCGCAAGGGCGAAGACGGCAAGTTCGCCTGGCCAGGCTACGGCGAGAACATGCGCGTGCTGAAGTGGATGATCGACCGCATCGAAAGTACGGCCGGCGTCGGCGTCGAGCACCTCACCGGCACCAGCCCCGCCTACGCAGACCTGAACTGGACCGGCCTGGACTTCACGCCCGCGCAGTTCGACACGGTGACCCGCACCGACGATGCCGCCTGGGGGGCCGAGCTGGCGCTGCACGACGAGCTGTTCGCCCAGCTGGCGCGCGGCCTGCCGCAGGAGCTGAAGGACATCCGCGCCGCGCTGGAAGCGCGGCTCAAGGGCTGATCGCCGGCCGCGCACCGCCTGCGGTGCGCCGGTTCCGGCCTCGCATCCGTCGATCGCCCATGAGAAAGCCGCTGGCCCCTTTCGGGACCAGCGGCTTTTTCGCGGCCGGGGCGCCTGCGCGCCCGGTGCCGATCAGAAGTAGTTGCGGACGTCGCGGGCGGCACCCACGCTCATCGCGCGGCTGATGTCGGCCATCACGCGGGCATCGGTCATGGCCACGCGCATCATCTGGCGGTCCTGCTCGGCGGCGATCTGGCGCTCGTTCCAGGCGACGACGGTGGCGCGCAGGGTGATCGCGGCGCGGCGCAGCGGGCCGGCCAGCAGGGCCAGGGCGGCGAAGGCGATGGCCCAGAGCACGGCCCAGGCGGTCAACAGGTGGCCTTCGGACCAGGTGTCGACCACCTGGTTGGCGACGACGAGGACGGCCGACACGACGGCGGCCAGCAACAGCGAAACACCGCCACGGGCACCCTGGACGAGGCCGGAGACATGCTCGACGGTGCGGACCGCGCGGTTGGCACCGACGTGCCGGGAAGAGAATTGAGGTCGTACGAAGCTGGTCATGGTGATCTCCTGCGGGTAGCGCCGGAAGAGAATTTCAGCGCCTGGGCGAATACTAGGGTTTACCCCCGCATTCCCCAAATTTATTTTTGTGATGCTTGGCATTCATCATGGTGATGGCCTATCTTTCGGTGCATGGCGTCCACCAACTTTCGCGCCCTCGATCTCAACCTGCTGCGGGTGTTCGACGAGGTGATGGCCGAGCGCAACCTCACCCGCGCGGCCCACAACCTGTCGATCACCCAACCGGCCGTCAGCAACGCCCTGCGGCGCCTGCGCAAGGTGCTGGGCGACGAGTTGCTTCGGCGCAACGGTGCGGCGATGGAGCCGACCGCGCGCGCCGCGGCGATCTGGCCCGACGTGCGCGAGGCGCTGCGGCAGCTGCAGCGGTCGCTGGCGCCCGACGTGTTCGTGCCGGCCGAGGCGTCCACCGCCTTCGTGCTGGCGATGGCCGACGCGACCGCGGCGGTGGTGATGCCGGCCCTGGTGAACCTCGTGGAAGCGGAAGCGCCGGGCATCCAGGTGCGGGTGGTGCCGCTGGCCACCCGCGACCCGCGCCGGCTGCTGGCGGACGAAGAGGCCGACATGGCGGTCGGCTACTTCCCTGCGGTGATGGCCGACCTGACCGCCCGTAGCCAGGCCGGCGAGGTGGAGAGCTTCGCCCACCACCGGCTCTACGACGGCCAGTACGTCTGCGTGATGCGGCGCGGCCATCCGCTGTCGGAGCTGTCGCAAGACGCGTTCACCATAGACCGCTTCTGCGCGGCGCGCCACATGCTGGTGAGTTTCTCGGGCCGGCCCTACGGCTTCATAGACGAGGCGCTGTCCCTGCTGGGCCGCACCCGCCATGTGGCGGTGACGGTAAACCAGTTCTTCACCGCCGGCCGGGTGGTGGCCCAGTCCGACATGCTGACCATACTGCCCCGCCATTTCGTCGGCGCGACCGGCCTGGCCGAACACATCGTCTGGCGCCCCCTGCCCTTCCCGGTGCCGACCGTGCACGTGGACGCCCTCTGGCACCGGCGCCAGCAACCGTCGTCCGCCCATGAATGGCTGCGCAACGCGGTCGAGCGCTCGGCCGTGCTGCATCCGCTGTTGTGAGCGGATAGGAGTTTCTAGAACGATTGAGGCCACCGGCCGGCTCAGGACGTCGGCCTATCGCTATGAAAACAATAGCGCATGCAGTTGGTTTTCAGGTATTCCAACGCAACGCGGAAGATGTGAAAGAACCGTAGCGAGCGGTCCGAGTGTGCGTCGAGGACCGGAGCCGTACTTTCGTATGGTGAGGACCGCAGACACGCAATCGGGCGCGCAGCAGGTTCTCTCACATCTTCGTCAGCGGATGACGCTGAGATAGGCGCGTGCGGCCTGGCGGAGTTCGTGGGCGTGGTGGGGGTCCTGGCCGGCGCGGGCTTCGGCGCTCTCCAGCAGGCGGTTGGCAATGCCGGCCGGCGGTGCCATCTCACGGGCGGCATGGGCGGAACTCGAAAAGAGGCGGGCGATCAGCGTGAACATGGCGTTTTGCACTTCGTGGGTGCATCAAAAGTGGCGATACGGGTAGATTAAGGGTTTTCCCTAGCCTCGCCCACCCTTCTTCATGCCGAACGTGCATAACCTATTCCACCGTGGTGCGCAACGCACGCCAACGGTGAGCGCCGCCTCGCCGCACAATGACCGCATGCAGTTACAGCTCGTATCCGATCTACACCTGGAAGTGCAACCCGATTTCACCGTCTCGCCCACGCCCGGTGCCGACCTGCTGGTGCTGGCGGGCGACATCGGCTCCCACCATCCGTCCTCGCACCTGCCGGGCGACGATTTCGGCCTGGCCCGCTTTTCGCCGCTGCCCCAGTTCGGCGGCTGGCCGCAACCGGTGCTGTTCGTGCCGGGCAACCACGAATACGACGGCCAGGATGTCGACGCCGCCCGACTCCGCCTGCGGCGGCTCTGCGACCGGCTCGGCATCGGCTGGCTCGACCGCGAAACCGTCACGGTCGACGGCGTGCGTTTCCTGGGCAGTACGCTGTGGGCCGATTTCGAGGCCCTGATCCCTGCCAACGCCCCACCGGCCGCCGCGCTGGAGGCCCGCGGCAAGGCGATGCGCGCCGCCGATTTCTACCTGAGAAAGACCGGCACCACCCGCCATGGCGCGCCCTGGCTGTCCGAGGGCGTGCGGGAGGAGGCACTGGCCTGCCAGCAGTGGCTGGCCGGTGCGCTGGCCGAGTCCTTCGACGGCCCGACGGTGGTCGTCACCCACTTCGCGCCCAGCCTGGGCAGTGCCGATCCGCGCTACGGCTTGGTGCCCGGCACCGCCGGCTTCTGCAACGCGCTCGACCCTCTGCTGCCCCGGGCGCAACTCTGGCTGCACGGCCACCTGCACGCGCCCAGCGACTACCGGCAGGCCGGCTGCCGGGTGGTGGCGAACCCGCTGGGCTACGCAGGCAAGGGCGAGCAGGCGACGTTCCGGCCGCACTGGCTGGTCGACGTGCCGATGCTATAAAAATCATAGCTTCATGTCGGCGATCTGCGCCGGCTGCAGGCCGTTTGCATCCGCAATACCGTCCGGGCGCCGCGGCGGGGCGCACACCGGCGGGCGCCCCGCAAGCGGACAGCTCCGCCGCGCCGCGGAGCCGGGCAAGCGGCCTACACCGTGTGCGGGGCCGCGCGGGTTACGCTCGGGTCTACAAGGCGCGGCACGACAGCTGCGTTTTTTTTCGTTCCGACCCTGGGCGTCTGCGCGGCACCCGTTCCGTCCCCACGTCCCGACCCATGAAACTCAAAGCCCGCTGCTCGATGACCGTGACCGCCTATGCCGACAGCCCGGTCGTCGCCGTGCTGCGGCCCCGCAGCGGCCGGGCGCAGTGGATGATGAGCGAGCGCTACGAGCTCTCGCCGCTGGTGCCCACCTCGGAGATGGTCGATCCCTACGGCAACCTGTGCCAGCGCTTCACCGTGCCGCAGGGCACGATGCGCATCGAGGTCGAGATGGTGCTGCAGGCCGAGGACCACATCGCGGTGCAGCACGACGCCCACTACACCCCGGTGGCGCTGCTGCCCGACGACGTGCTGCACTACCTGCTGCCGAGCCGCTACTGCCCGTCGGACAAGATGCAGGGCCAGGCCCTGTCGCTGGTGCAGGGCCATGCGCCGGGCTATGCGCAGGTGGAGGCGATCCGCGCCTGGATCCACGCCAACATCGAATACCGCTACGGCGTCAGCACGCCCAACACCGACGCGCTCGACACGCTGATCCAAGGCGCGGGCGTCTGCCGCGATTTCTCGCACGTGGGCATCGCCCTCTGCCGGGCGCTGAAAATCCCGGCGCGGGTGGTCGTGGGCTACCTCTGGCAGCTGGACCCGATGGACATGCATGCGTGGTTCGAGGCCTTCGTCGGCGGCCGCTGGTACACCTTCGACGCCACCCAGTCGGAGCCGCGCGGCGGCCGCATCGTGGTGGCCTACGGCCGCGACGCCGCCGACGTCTCCTTCATCAGCGACTACGGGGCGGTGCCGCTGCAGATGGGCGAGATGCACACCACCGTCACCCGGCTCGACCTGCCCGGGTCGGCGTCGGAGCAGGCGCAGCCGACGCCCGCCGGCTGACCGCCGCCGTCAGGCCCGCACCGCGCGCGGCGCGCCGGGCCACATCCTCACCGCCAGCGCGGCCGCGGCGGCCAGGGTGGCCATGGCGCACACCGCCGTCCAGCCGCCGTGGGCCAGCACCACGCTGCCGAGCGCCGCGCCGCTGGCCATGCCGATGAACATGGCGGTGAACAGCACCGCATTGAGGCGGCTGCGCGCCGCGGGCTCGATGCCGAAAACGATGGTCTGGTGCGCCACCAGCGTGGCCTGCATGCCCAGGTCGAAACCCACCGCGCTGACCGCGATCAGCCACAGGCGGTCGGGCCCCACCGCCATCGCCAAAAACGACAGCGCCACCAGCCCGGCGCCCAGCCGCGCGACCAGCTCCGGCCCCTTGCGGTCCGCGATGCGGCCGGCCAGCGGTGCGGCCAGCGCGCCCACCGCGCCCGCCAAGCCGAAGGCGCCGGCGGCGGTGCTGCCCAGGTGGAACGGCGCGCCGTGCAGCATCACCGCCAGCGTCGACCAGAAGGCGCTGAAGCCGACTCTCAGCAGCGCCTGGGCCAGCGCGGCGCGGCGCAGCGCCGGGTGGCTCCGCCAGAGCGTGCAGAGCGAGGCCAGCAACGCGCCGTAGGGCAGCTGCGTGGTGGGCGCGAAGCGCGGCAGCCCGCGCCAGGCCGCCACCGCCAGCAGGCCGATGCCGAGGGCCGCGGCGCCGTACATCGTGCGCCAGCCGAAGTACTCGGCCACGAAGCCGCTCACCACCCGCGACAGCAGCACGCCCAGCAGCAGCCCGGTCATCACCTTGCCCACGGTGCGGCCACGGCTGGCGGCGGGCGCCAGGGTGGCGGCGGCCGGCACCAGGTCCTGCGCCAGGGTGGCGGCCAACCCGATCGCCAGGCTGCCCGCCAGCAGAACGCCGAGCGACGGCGCCAGCGCGCAGAGCAGCAGCGCCAGGCACAGCACGCCGGCCTTGGCCAGGATGATCCGCCGCCGGTCGAACCGGTCGCCCAGCGGCGCCAGGGTCAGGATGCCGAGCGCGTAGCCCAGCTGCGTCAGCGTCGGCACCAGGCCGATGGTGGTGGCGCCCACTCGCAGGTCGGGGCCGAGCACCCCGAGCATCGGTTGGCTGTAGTAGAGCGACGCCACCGCCAGGCCGGCACCGACGGCCAGCAACAGCACGAGCGCGCCGGGAACGTCGGCCTGCGGCGAAGGAGAGTAGGTCGTCATGCATTCGCCCGGGTCGTGGAAACCCGACATTCTGCGGGCCGCGCCCTCCACGACGCCGTGGGCCGCCCGAAAAGCCGGACGCGGCCGCGCACCATCCGCCGCCCTCACCCCCCGGCTCGGCCCAGGTGCTCGTACAAAATGGTGCAGCCGATCCCGATCAGCACCACGCCGCCGACGATCTCGGCGCGCTTGCCCACGACGCGACCCAGTACCCGGCCGACCATCACCCCGGCGGTCACCATCAGCGTGGTCGCCAGGCCGATGGCCAAGGCAGTGGGGAGGATGTCCACGTCGACGAAGGCCAGGCCCACGCCGACGGCCATCGCGTCGATGCTGGTGCCCACGCCGGTCAGCACCAGCACCCAGAATGCGTTGCGCTGCGGACGGTCTTCCTCGGCCTCGGGCGCCGACAGGCCCGAGCGGATCATCCGCAAGCCCAATACGCTGAGCAACACCAGGGCGATCCAGTGGTCCCAGGCCTTGACGTAACTGGCTGCGGCCAGGCCCGCGGCCCAGCCGATGACGGGGGTGATGGCCTCGATGGTGCCGAAGATGAGGCCGGTGCGCAGCGCCTCGCGAAAGCGGGGCTTGTGCAGCGCCGCGCCCTTGCCGACGGCCGCGGCGAAGGCGTCGGTCGACATGGCGAAGGCCAGGAACAGGGTGGAGGCGAGATTCATGGGAGCACAGAAGCAGCCGGTTGCAAGACACCGCGGCGCACCACCACCCGGCTGTCCCGTGTCGGTACACCGCTGGTCTCGCCAACCTTCCGGCTGCCCGCACCACGGCACGCGCGGTGCCGAGTCTGTTGACGCGGGCGCTGCCGACATCCGGCAGCAGGCTACTCCCCAAAGGAAGCGCGATTCTAGAGCGTGTTATGCACGTCGACGTACCCGCGCAGGCCGGGGAGCAGCCCGGCGGCAAGGCGCAAGACGCGCCGCGGTGTGGATACCGCAAGCGGACGGCAACGCGGCACCCGGGCCTCTCCCCGTCTTTCCCGAAGGGTGGGTCCCATCCAAAGTATGTCGAAGTGCATAACACGGCTCCATCAACGGCACGCGGCCGGCCGCGGCGGCCGCCCTACGCGGAGCAGGGCAGGGCGGATGCAAAAGGCCTGCGCAGGACTGGAGAAATTGCCCAACAAAAAGGCAATCCGTAGGTCTTTTCCTACCATGCGGGACCGCGCGCCGCAGGCGTTGGCGCCTGCCGCGGGGTCCCACCGCATGAAACAGAACCTGCTCCGCTTCGTTAAAACCTACCGCCTGGCCGTCGGCGGCGTCGTTCTCGCCCTGCTCGCTGCCTTGACGATCGGTCTCTGGCCGGGCCTCTCGGTGCCCGTCGGTGCCCTGCCCGCGGGCGCCGCCGGCCAGCAGATGGCCGCCGATCCGGGCCGCTGGGGTGCGACCCAGCGCGACGGCTCGGCCTTGCTGGCCGACCTGCGCGGCGGCAGTATCGCGGCGGTGGGCGTCACGCCCCACGCGCTGCTGGTCACCACCACCGGCGGCGAGCGCTACTACGTGGTCGACGGCCGCGGCGCCTTCGCCGGGCTGGTGGTGCAGCAGGCGCAGAGTGCCGCCACGCCGGCTTTCGAGCTGGCGATGCTGCCGCAGGTGCGCGTCGGCGCCGACATCTCGCAGGGCTGGGACCGCGGTATGGAGCTGTTCCGCGCGCTGATCGGCCTGCTGCTGCCGCTCCTGCTGATCGGCGCGATGTTCTACCTGATGCGCCGCGACGTCACCTCGCTCTCGAAGCTGGTGGAGAAGCCCACCGGCGTCTCGTTCTCCTCGGTGGTGGGCGCGGGCGAGGCCAAGTCGGCACTGGCCGACGTGGTGCAGTTCCTGCACCAGCCGGCGCGCTACGCCGCCCTCGGCGCACGGGCGCCGCGCGGCATCCTGATGCTGGGCGGCCCGGGCGTCGGCAAGACGCTGCTGGCCAAGGCGATGGCGGGCGAGGCCGGCGTCAACTTCATCGCCACCAACGGCAGCGAGTTCAGTTCCAAGTTCTACGGCGTGGGTGTCGCGAAGGTCAAGCAGCTCTTCGCCACCGCCCGCAAGAACGCGCCGTGCATCCTGTTCATCGACGAGATCGACGGCCTGTCCAAGCGCAGCGCGGGCACCGGCGCGGCCGAGAGCGAGAGCGAGAGCAACCGCATCATCAACCAGGTGCTGGTCGAGATGGACGGCTTCGCCGACAACGAGGGCGTGATCGTCATCGGCGCTACCAACCTGGCCGACAACCTCGACGAGGCGCTGCTGCGCGAGGGCCGCTTCGACCGCCGGGTGAACGTGAAGCTGCCCGACGTGCGCGACCGCGCCGACATCCTGCGCCTCTACGCCGCCAGGCTGCCGACGATGCCCGAGGCCGACTTCGACCAGCTGGCCCGCATGACCAACGGCCTGGCGCCGGCGGCGCTGGCCCACATCGTCAACCACGCGGCGCTGGTCGCGGCCCGCCGGGATGCGCAGTGGGTCACCATGGCCCACATGATGGAATCGGTCGAGACCACGCGGATCGGCGAACTCAACGGCGGCCGGCGCGCGCTGTCGGAGGGCGAACTGCGGCGCGTCGCGGTGCACGAGGCGGGCCATGCGGTGGTGGCCTCGGCGCTGCGCTCGGGCAAGGTCGAGAAGGTCACCATCCTGCCGCGCGGCGGCGCCCTGGGCGTGACGCTGGTGACGCAGGAAGAGGACACAGTGCTCTATCCCAAGAGCTTCATCGAGGCGCGCATCCAGATGCTGCTGGCCGGCCGTGGTGCCGAACTGATGCTGCTGGGAGAGGCTTCGAGCGGCGCGGCGCAGGACCTCCATGAAGCCTCGCGCCTGGCGCTCGACATGGTCGGCCGCTTCGGCCTGTCGCCCGAGGCCGGCCTGTTCAGCCTGGCCGCCGTGCCAGAGGCCCATGCCGGCTCGGCGGTGGGCGATGCGGTGCGCCAGGCCAACAGCTTGCTGGTGGCGCTGGAAGCCCGTTGCACCGAGGTGCTGGAAGCCCACCTGCCCGCCCTGAAGGCGCTGACCGCCGAGCTGCTGGAGCAGGAAGAGGTGGAGGGCGATCGGGTGGAAGAGCTGGTGCATTCGCCGCTGCGGCGCGCGGCGTGAAAAAAGCCGGCCGCATCGCGCGGCCGGCTGGCGGCGCGGAACTGCGGCCTATGGGTTTTTACCGGCGCCCGGCGGTCCACGCGCATCGGTGCGTGCGTGCCGCAGCGGCGTCGCCATGTGTGCCTGACGGCCCGAGGGTCCAGCCTAGGCTTAGAGCGGCTAACAAAACGTTGTCAATGATCGTAAGCAGATGGCACAGCATCCCAAGGAGAGCCAGGCGACATGAATGTCGATGCGACGCCCA
>NZ_QJTC01000014.1 GCF_003217575.1 Xylophilus ampelinus
CCTGATCTGGTCATCTTTGTAGTTTCCTGGACTTGGAAACTCATGGATAACCATTCGTCAACTTAGTTCGGCTTATTTTTGAGACACCACACTAGGTCCCAGATAGAGGTCCATGCCGAATCAACAGCTTAGCGTCGACCGTCTCACTAAGTCCTGAATCGCTGTCTCATCCAACGTTAAACAATCGGTTGTCTGTAGCGCTCAACGTTGAAGTTTTGTACCCGCGTGGCCCCTCGTACCCTTTCTAACCTGCCGAACGGGCAGCAGCCCCATTTGTTTGCGGGCCAACTTCCATGGAAATTGACGGAGCACCCTAACGTCGACATCTTCCTCCCCTCGATTGGTCCAGCGTAGTGGCGCTGCCGCGTCCATATGGAAATGCGAGAATCTGAGGCAGCTATGTCCGCAGAATCCAACTCTAACTTGCCTGATTTGACTCGCATTGAAGGTGTCGACCTATTTTGTGGTGCCGGAGGTCTTTCGTTTGGCCTCGCAGCGCAAGGGGTTCGCGTGGTTGCCGGAATCGACGTCGACCCGGCCTGCCAGTACCCGTACGAGGCCAACCACGAGGGCGCCAAGTTCCTGCTGCGTGACATCACGACGGTCAGCGGCGAGGAGCTGAACAAGCTCTGGTCGCCAGGGGCCTTGCGATTGCTGGCCGGATGCGCCCCCTGTCAGCCCTTTTCCAGCTACGCTAACACCGCGACAGTGGATAAAGCCAAATGGCGTCTACTGAGAGAGTTCGCCCGCTTGGTAGACGAAAGCCGACCGGACTTGGTCACCATGGAGAACGTTCCCCGGCTGCAGCAAGAGCAACCGTTCAAGGACTTCTTGCGCGTCTTGAAGAAGGGCGGGTATCAAGTGGCCTATGCCGTGTTGAACGCAGCGGACTACGGCGCACCGCAACAGCGCAAGCGGCTGGTGCTGGTCGCTTCACGACTCGGTCCGGTAGCCGTGCCGGAGCCTACTCACAAGGGTAGCGACAACTGGGTGACGGTACGCCAGGCCGTTGGCCACCTCAAGAAACTCACGGATGGTCAAGCCAGCAAAGCCGACCCCTTGCACATTGCCTCGGCGCTGTCAGATCTCAACCGAGCACGGATTCGTGCTAGCAAGCCTGGCGGCACTTGGCGAGACTGGCCCCAGCAATTGGTAGCAGCTTGCCACCAGCGCGAGAGTGGCAAGCACTCTTCAGGCGTGTACGGCCGCATGGAGTGGGACAAGCCTGCCCCCACCATGACAACTCTGTGCAACGGCTACGGTAACGGCCGCTTCGGACATCCGGAGCAACACAGGGGTATCTCCTTGCGGGAGGCGGCAATTTTTCAGTCCTTTCCGGAGACTTACCGCTTCGCCCGCGAAGGCGAAGCGGTGACTGTCAAAACGGTTGCCAGACTGATCGGCAATGCTGTCCCGCCGAAGCTTGGCGAGGCGGTAGCCCGGGCACTTTATGCTGCGGCAGCCACCGCTGGCGCCGCAAGAGCCGGCGGCTGAGCCAAGTAGCGCCGACTCTGCAGATAGCCGTCGACTTCAGCGGCGATCTTTCGCAGGGTGTCGAACACTGCCAAGGAGTCGACTTCCAAGGTGGGCACCGAGAGATCTCGGCCTAGGTCGGTAAAGCTTTTTTCTCCATGGGCAAGCTCGTTGCGGTTGGTTTTGACCTTCTGAAGAGCTGCGTCCGTCAAGTGCGCAGGCGGTCGGTCGTTGGGGGTTTGGGCCACCACGCCAAACTTCTTGAGTTGCTCGTAAAAAACTAGGCTATCGACGCTGCCCGAAATACCGTCAACGCGCTTATCCTTGCCCGAGGTCCGACTCTTCCAATCGTCCATCCAGTACCGGAACAGGCTCGTATGAAGCGGCGAAGCGGATGACAGCACTGTAGATTTGGCGTCCTTTTTGACGGTTCTCAAAACCACGCGGAGCAGCTGGGCATTGAGGGCATCGGCACTGGAGCAGTTGGCGCCTATAGCATCGTGCATCTCGTCCAACAGTTGAACCAATGTGGCTTCCATGGCGCTGTACAGCAGCAGCACAAGGTTGGCCTTTAGGGTATGGGTGAGCTCAAGTGTCAGCGCGAGCTGCAGCTCTCCATCTTTTGCGCTGAGCACAGCACGCCGCTCAACTGCCACCTTCAGGAAGTTCAGATAGGCAGTTATTTCGATGCTTCTTTGGCTTAGAAGATCATCCGTAAGCTGAACTTGGCTCATTGAAAAAGCCCCTTTTGGGCGGGACTGGCCTCATCCTCTGGCAGGTCCGGCGGCGAATCTGCGTTGGCGCTGGCCTCTACCTCGGCAGTGCCAGGATCCTCGACAAACGCTTTGCCCAGCAGGTTGTCCCGCACGTAATGAATACGGTTGACGAGTTTGGGCCGTGAATTGCTGGCGTCTGAGCGGGTGTGCTTGATGAACTCGTTGCTATCTAGCCACTGGCTAACGTCGCCAGGAATGAGGCCCGAATTCTCTCGAAGCGCAAGCGATACCCCGACAGCGATAGCTTCGAAGCGAATGCGAGGCACCGTCTTGTAACCAGTTCGCTTGAAGCCGTTTGGAAAGTGTTGAGAAACAAAATCGAGCATGCGGACAAACTCAGCATGCATGGCTTCCTTATCCGCATCGAGAAAGTTATCGTTTTTGCTTTTGAGATAATCGGTCAAAAAGTCATCCACACTTTTCTGAAAGCCCTGATAGTTATTGAGATAAGAAAAATACCGCAAAACGAATTCCTCGTACTCCTTGCGCTTAGCGTTGCGATCGCTTAAAGGAACAAGTTTTTTAAACTGTTCGTTGGCGGCACATTCAGTGACAAACGTCATGAACGGCCCATCCACAACGCCTCGCCGGACCTCCATAGTCGTGAGGGGAGTTCCTCCTGAATTAAGGCGGTCGAACATCTCACGACGAGCATCCTCGTCCGCCTTCTCCGTGAGTTCAATGACGCGTACAGTCGTGCGCTTGAATCGCATTTGTCGCGGCTTGCTGAGATCGAAAAATCGCATGCCGATGGCCTGAGTGAGCTTCTTGAGGCCCACCAGCTCTAATTTGTTGGCAAGGAAATTATCCAAGGTTCGAATGCGTTGAGAACCATCAATGATTTCCAAGGCGCCCTCTCTATCACCTTGCCCGACATCGGCCGCGAAGATAAATGGCACCGGCAGTTTGATGAGGATTGACTCAATAAACCGAGACTGTTGCCTCGGAGTCCATACCATATCGCGCTGATAGTCAGGAATAAAAATTTCTGACTCATCGGTTTCTCGACCGTTAGTGAATTTCTCAACCAAAACACCGATTGGCCACTCTTTGATTTCGTAATCGGTGATCTTCTGCAGCTCTTCAATTTGCTTGTCAACGAAGATTGCACGTTCGCTGTCCGCCAACTGCAGTTGTTCATCCTCAGCCATAATTTCTCCCAAAGTGCAAAATCAGTCGAAAAATTATCAAGTCATTTACATAAATGACTCCATGTCGCTTGCTGGGAAACTGATCCTTCGGATATTAACCGGTTGGTTGCATGGCCGCACGGGCAGCAAGAAGCGGATCACTGTTGCACTTCCGCATTCGGTTCCGCAGTGGCATCTGCTGTAGTCTTGATGCATGGATACTCTTTCACCAGAAGACCGATCCGCACTCATGAAACGTGTGAGGCGTGCGGACACCAAGCCGGAGGTCACACTCCGCAAAGCACTTCATCGGCTAGGGTTCCGCTATGTCATCGGCGACAAGCGATTGCCGGGTACGCCGGACTTGGTTTTTCCGAAACACAGGGCAGCAGTGTTTGTCCATGGATGCTTTTGGCACGGTCATGAATGCCGCCAAGGCCGTGTACCAAGTTCCAACGTGGACTACTGGGCGCCCAAAATCGTGGCCAACCGCGCTCGCGACGCTCGCAAGGAGCAGGCTCTACGCGATCTTGGCTGGCGAGTCTTCACCGTCTGGGAATGCGAGTTGAAAGCAGCGTCGCTATCGGTGTCAGTCGGACGCTTGGCTGCTGCGCTGCACGAGGTGCCAAAAGAGATTGCGTGAACCAGTCGAGATAGCAATATTCCCGCTTTACGCACCGCGATTGGTGCGGCGAGCCCAAGCGTCAAGCGACGCCCAGGCGAGTTCCAAGTTAAGCGCAAACAGTTCCCAACTCAGCGCAAACCGACACCGAGTGTGCAGCGAGGACCGGAGCCGTACTTGGGTACGGTGAGGACCGCAGGCGCTCAATCGGGCCGCGCAGTAGGTTCTCTCACACCTTTTAGTGGATGGTGGTGTCGTGGGTGCGGTCCCGGACGAAGAAGGCGGCGACCAGGCCCACGCCCACCCCGAACATCACGTAGTACGCCGGCGCCATCGGCGAGCCCGTCGCGCGGATCAGCCAGGTGACGATGAACTGCGCGAAACCGCCGAACACCATCACCGCGATGTTGTAGGCGATCGACATGCCGAGCGAACGTACGTTGGCCGGGAACAGTTCGGCGACGACGGTGCTGAACACGCCGAAGTACACCGACACGAACACGCAGATCGACAGCTGCGCCACCAGCAGCCGGGTGATCGACGGCTCGGCCGTCAGCCAGGCGTAGGCGGGGTACAGCACCAGCAGATAGCCGATCAGCGAGCCGATCATCAGCGGCCGGCGGCCGACGCGGTCGGACCAGGCGCCCATGATCGGCATCAGCACGATCATGAAGGCGGCGCTGGCCATCTGCACCAGGAAGGTGTCGCGCAGCGGCAGCTTCAGCGTCACCGTGCTGAAGGTGGTGAGGTAGGTGAAGGTGATGTAGATCGACACCGTCAGCGTCACCACCAGGCCCATGCCGACCAGCGTCTCGCGCAGATGGCTGCGCAGCATCTCGCCCAGCGTCGCCTGGCGCACCGTGCCGGCCGCCTGGGCGGCCTTCATCTGCTTGAAGGCCTCGGGTTCCTCCACGTGGCGGCGGATGTAGATCGCCACCGGCACGATCAGCAGGCCGAAGGCGAAGGGCAGGCGCCAGGCCCAGGCCATCAGCTGCTCTTGGGTGAAGATTTCGGTGATCAGCGTGCCGGCGGCCGCCCCCAGCAGCAGGGC
Organism: Xylophilus ampelinus; assembly: GCF_003217575.1. Lineage (GTDB taxonomy): Bacteria > Pseudomonadota > Gammaproteobacteria > Burkholderiales > Burkholderiaceae_C > Xylophilus > Xylophilus ampelinus. The sequence continues at coordinate 5,053 of NZ_QJTC01000014.1, forward strand.
GACCATCTGGCCGGTCATCTGCCAGGAGCCGTAGAAGCCGCGCCGGCCGGGCGGTGCCATCTCGATCAGCAGCGCGGTGGAGGTCCCGAACTCGCCGCCGGCGGCGAAGCCCTGCAGCAGCCGCGCCAGCACGATGAAGAGCGGCGCCAGGATGCCGACCGCCGCGTAGGTGGGGGCCAGGGTGATCAGCGCGATCGCCACCGCCATCAGGCCGGTGACCATCACCATCGCGGCCTTGCGGCCCTTGCGGTCGCCGTAGAGGCCCAGCACGATGCCACCCACCGGCCGCATGAAGAAGCCCACCCCGAAGACGGCGGTGGTCAGCAGGATCTGGTTGATGTTGTTGTCGGGATCGGCCGGGTTGCTCGGGAAGAACAGCTTGGCCACGATCGGCGTCATGAAGGCGAAGGCCAAGAAGTCGTACCACTCCAGAGCATTGCCGATGACGGCCGCGAGGATGCTCTTTTTCCGGGAAGCAGCGTTTGTTTGCATGGGATTTCGCTCGGAGTTGGGGGGGGGCTGCGCGCGGAAAAGCGCACGCACGCCGGAGGCGATGTCGGATCATGCCTGGAGACAGGGGTGCCACGACACCGTGGTGCTGCCATATGTCCGTATGCATAGGCATGCGGCATGCCACCGTCCCGCTGTCGGCAGTGCCCGGAAAAGCGGCGATTCCGCCGCTTGGTATCGGCTTTGGAACCATGTCGAACATGTTGTACCCGGGCAATAAAAATGGCAATATCTACCCATTTTTAAATGTCCGGGGACAAGTGCTCCGGGGTGAGCAGTTCATCGTAGGAGACCGCTATGAGAGCCCTTCGATCCGCGTCCGGCATGTACCGTTTTTCTCATCGGAGGCGGCATTGCGCGATGGCCGCCGCGGCCCTGGGCCTGCTGGCCGCGGGCGGCAGCCCGGCCGCGACGCTGACGGGCGAGCTGGTCTCCACCATCACGCTCAGCACCGGCTGCCTGATCGTCAACGGCGTTACCGGGGCGAGCAACAACGTCAACCTGGGAACGCTCGATTTCGGCTCGCAGCCCTCCACCTTCCTCGGGCAGATCGCGGCCACGGTGACCGGCGGCAGCGGTGGCTCGGGCGTCACCCAGGTGCTCTGCTCGCCCGAAGTATCGGGCCTGACGATCACGGTCAACGGCGGCGGCCATGCCGGCTCCGGCACCGCCATCGGGCCGGGCAGCAGGGCGATGAGCAACGGCAGCGCCTTCGTGCCCTACGAGATCTACCAGGACGCGGGCCACACCGCCACCTACGCGATCGGCCAGCCGCTGGGCGTGACGATTCCGGCCGCCGGGTCGGCCTTCAACCTGCCCATCTACGGCCTGGTCAACAAGACCAGCGCGTCGGCGTTGCCCTCGGGCACCTACGTCGACACGGTCATCGTCACCCTGACTTTCTAGCCTATGGCCGGCGCACCGGAACCCGCATCCCGGCTGCAGCAGGATTTCCACCATGTGGCGGCACCTCTCCCCGGCGAACCCCTGGCGGCACGATGCGCGGCGCGGCGCACGGGGGGAGGAGCGACGCCGCTGCTGTGCATCGCGTCGCTGGCCCTGGCGCTGCATGCCGTCGCGGCGGTGCAGGTACCCACCACCGCCACCTTCGCCGTGGGCGCCACCATCGCGCCCGGCTGCCAGGTGGCGTCCAACCCGGCGCAGTTGAGCGGGCTGCAGATCGGGCGGCTGGATTTCGGGCTGCATTCGGCGATGCAGTCGGGCACTGTGAGCGTGCCGCTGTTCAGCACCGCCGACCAGTCGCTGGTGCAGTGTACGCCGGGCATCACGATGCAGGTGACGGTCGACGCGGGGCTCAATGCCAGCGGCATGCAGCGCCGGCTCCACAACGGCAACGGCGTCTACCTGCCCTATGCGCTCTTCATGACCACCGGCGGCAACCGGCCGTTGGTACCGGGATCGCCTTTGGGCGTGGTGCTCGGCGCGTCGCCCACCGCGCTGCCGGTGATGGGCATGGTGACCTTGCCCGGCGCCGGCGCGGTAGCGGGCACCTACACCGACACGGTGCGTGTCACGCTCTCTTGGTAGGCCCGGCATGAGCGCTCCGGCACACCCGCTTCCCGGACGCGCCGCATCGGCGCTGCGCCGGGGCGCCGCCGCGCTGCTGCTGGGACTGGCCGGCGGCCGTTCCGGAGCCGTCTCGCCGATCATGATCTGGCCGGTCGATCCGGTCATCGTGGGCGAGCCGCAGGCGGTGGCGCTGTGGATCGAGAACCAGGGCGACCAGCCGATCGCGATGCAGGTGCGCGTCTTCGGTTGGGAGCAGCCGCAGGGCGAGGACGTGCTGGCGGCGCAGCAGCAGGTGATCGCCAGCCCGCCGATCAGCAGCATCCCGCCGCGCCGGCGGCAGATGGTGCGGCTGATCGCCACCCGCCCCGCGCCGCCGGGCGCCGAGCAGGCCTTCCGGGTGGTGGTGGACGAGCTGCCCGGCACCGCGTCGCCGCCGCTGCCCGCCTCGGCACCGGCAGCCGACGGCGCCGTGGCCGCGCAGACAGCGGCCGCCGCCCCGGCCGGCGCTGCGGTGAACCTGCAGATGCGCTACTCGGTGCCGCTCTTCCTCTACGGCCCCGACGCGCGCCCCGACAAGCCCCTGCCCAGCACCGGCGCCGGCGCCCGCCGAACCGCAGCGCCGTCGCAGGTGCTGGAGCCGAAGCTCGACTACCGGGTGGTGCGCACCGCCGCCGGCCGGCCGGCGCTGGCGATCCGCAACCGCGGCACCGCCCACGGCCGGATCACCCTGGTCGACTGGGTGGCCGACGGCCGGCCGCCGGTGGCGGTGAACGCCGGCCTGCTCGGCTACGTGCTGTCCGGCCAGCGGATGCAGTGGCCGCTGGAGAAGGAGCCGCCGCCCGGCCATGGGCTGCAGGCGACGGTCAACGGCCGCACCCTGGCGCTGCCGCATGGGGCCGACTGAGCCCCGGGCGGTGCGGGCACCCTTCCATGCGCGACGCCTTCCCGCACTGGTGCTGTGCCTGTGCCTGCCGCGGCTGCTGGCGGCCGACACGCTGGTGCCGCTGCCGGACACCGGTGCCGAGCCGGTGCCGCTCTACCTGGAGCTGGTCGTCAACGGGCGCGCCAGCGGCGAGGTGGTGCCGGTGACGCAGCGCGGCCACCACTACGAGATCGAGGCCGAGCTGCTGCGCCGGCTGCACGTGCGGAACAGCCGCCCGGCCGGCAGCCGCCTGGCGGTCGACGGCCTGCCGGGTGTCGCCACCGAGTACGACGGCCTGGGCCAGCGCCTGCTGATCACCGTGCCGACCGACTGGCTGCCGCTGCAGGCCTTCGACACGCCGCCCCACCTGCGCCGCGCCGAACTGGCCGACGGAGCCGGCCTGCTGCTGAACTACGACGCCTATACCGCCACCTCGCGCGGCAGCAGCCTGCGCTCGCTCTGGACCGAGCAGCGCGTCTTCGGACGGCTGGGCTCACTGTCGAACACCGGCCTCTACCGCAGCACCCGCGACGGCACCGCCGACGGCTACCTGCGCTACGACACCCGCTGGACCCGGGTCGACCCCGACGACGCCAGCCAGCGCGTCGTGGGCGACGTGGTCACCGGCGCGCTGCCCTGGACCAGCGCGGTGCGGCTCGGCGGGGTGCAGTGGTCGCGCAACTTCGGCATCCGGCCCGACCTGGTCACCTACCCGCTGCCGCAGTTCGCCGGGCAGGCGGCGGTGCCCTCGGCGGTGGACCTGTTCGTCAACGGCTACCGCGCAGCTGCCCGGCCGGTGGAGGCCGGGCCGTTCAGCCTGGGCGAGCTGCCGATCGTCAACGGCGCCGGCACCGCCACCGTGGTCGCCACCGATGCGTTGGGCCGCCAAGTGCTCACCGCGCTGCCCTTCTACGTCAGCCAGCAGCTGCTGCGCCCGGGCCTGGTCGACTATTCGTTCTCGGCCGGCGCGCTGCGGCGCGGCTACGGCCTGCGCAGCGTCGGCTACGGCCGGGCCGTGGCCAGCGGCGTGGTGCGGCAGGGCTGGAACGACGGCCTCACCGTCGAGGCGCAGGCCCAGGTGGGCCGCGGGCTGGCGGTGGCGGGCATCGGCGGGCTGGTGAAGGCCGGGCTGCTGGGCACCCTGAACGCATCGCTGAGCCGGGGCCGGGCCGATGCGGGCGGGCCGGGTGTGCTGCCCGCATTCGCCAACGGCAACCCCGATGCCGGCCGGGGCGGCTGGCAGTACAGCGCCGGCTACCAGTACACCGGCACTGTCGGCAGTGTGTCGCTGCAGCAGATCGGCCGCACCGCCGCCTACGGCGACGCCAGCACATATGCCGACGACGGTTTCCGGCTGCAGCGGCGCACCCGCCAGCTCTCGGGCAGCCTGCCCGTCGGCCGCGGCTCGCTCGGCGCCGGCTGGGTCGATCTGCAGGGCGGCATCGCCGGCGGCCGCACCCGGCTCGCCTACGCCAGCTACAGCCGGCCGCTGAGCGACCGGGTCTACCTGTCGATGACCGCCGGCCGCACGGTGGAGACCGGCGACACCCAGGTGCGGCTGCAGCTCACCTACATGCTCGATTCCCGGGCCAGCGTCTCCACCGCGGCGGTGCGCGGCAACGACAGCACCCGCGCCCAGGCCACCTACCAGGATGCGGTGCCGTCGGACGGCGGCTTCGGCTGGAACATCACCCAATCGCTCGGCGGCGACAGCGCCGAACGCTACCGCGCCGCCGCGGTGCAGTACCGCAACGACCTGGCGCTGGTGCAGGGCGGCGTCTACGGCACCGGCGACCAGACCGCACGCTGGGCCGGCGCTTCCGGCTCGCTGGGCCTGATGGACGGCCACGCCTTCGCCGCCAACCGCATCGGCGACGGCTTCGCGCTGGTCTCCACCGGCGGCGTGCCCGACGTGCCGGTGCGCTTCGAGCAGCAGCTCATCGGCCGCACCGACGCGCAGGGCTACCTGCTGGTGCCGCAGGTGCCCGCCTACCGCAGCGGCCGCTACGAACTCGATTTGCTCGACCTGCCGGCCGACCGCTTCGCGCCGATCACCGAGCGTCAGGTGGCCGTGCGCGGCGGCATGGGCGCGCTGGTCGAGATCCCGGTGCAGACGCTGCGCTCGGCCACCATCGCGCTGGTCGACGCGCTTGGCGTGCCGCTGCCGGTGGGCACGCCGGTGCGACATGCCGAGACCGGAACCGACACCCTGGTGGGCTGGGACGGCGTGGTCTTCCTGAGCAAGATGCAGCCGCAGAACACGCTGCTCGCCCGGCCGCAGAACGGGCCGCTCTGCCTGGCCGGCTTCTCGGCCCGGATGTACGACGAGGCGGGGCTGCGGCAGGTGGCGTGCCGGCCGCGGGTGCAGGGCGCGGCGGATGCCGCCGCGGGAGGTGCGCGGTGATGGGCACGATGGCGGGCGCTTACCCGGCGGTGCGCCGCACCGCGGTCCGGCTGCTGCGCGGCCTGGGCCTGCTGGCGCTGGCCACCGGCGCCGACACGGCCGCGGCCGCCTGCACCGCTGCCGAGACGGGCGGCGGGCTGGGCGGCGTGCCCTCGCAGCGGGTGGTCGCCGGGCCGGCGGTGACCGGCCAGGGCAACTTCCAACTCGACTGCCCGGGCGTGATGCTGGCCGTGCTGAGCGCCACGCCCACGCTCCGCGCCACCATCGTCGGCACCGCCCAGGGCCGGCTGCTGAAGGATCCGGTGAGCGGCTTCACCATCCCCTACCAGCTCACCGGCGGCAACGGCGGCGTCTACAGCGACGGCCTGCTGGCGATCGACCTTTCGGGCACCACCGCGGTGGGCTTCTTCACCGGCGGCCGGGCCACGTTGCCGATCAACATCGCCACCACCGGCACCGCCAACGTGCCCGCCGGCACCTACGAAGACGTGCTGACGGTGCAATGGGCCTACACCAACCTCTGCCAAGCCCTGGTCAGTGTCGCCGGCCTCTGTGCGGCGCAGCTCGTGCCGCTGGTGGTGGCCGCGCCGCTGGCCAGCGGCACCCTCAACCGTTCGCTGCGGATCAGCCTGACCGTCACCAACGACTGCGCCATCGCCGCGCCCAACCTGGCCTTCGGCACCGCGCCGCTGCCGAGCGGCTTTCCGGCGCTGTCGCAGGCGATCCGGCTCACCTGCACCCGCAACATGCTCTACACCGTCGGCCTGGGTCCCGGCACCTACCCGGCGGGCGGCCGGCGGCAAATGGCCGCGGGCGGCAACCGGCTGGCCTACGACATCTTCAGGTCCGACAACAGCGTCTGGGGCACCGCGGCCGGCACCCGCAGCGCCGCGGCCCTGGCCGACGGCCTCAACGTCCAGACCATCCCCTACACCGCCCGCGTCTACCCCGACCAGCCCGCGCCGCCGGTGGGCGACTATGCGGACAACGTGGTGGTAGACGTGCAGTTCTAGCGCGGATGGGCCGCGCCGGTGCCCGGATCCGTCGCCGACGGCGGTACCCCGATCAGCTCCACGAATCGCCGCGCGGCCAGCCCCAGCGGCCGCTCCTTCGACCAGACCACGTCCACCCACAGGTCGAGCCCGTTGGTCAGGTTGACCATCTCCAGCACCCGCAGGCTGCCCGCCGCCAGATGCGGCGCGACGAAGCTGCGCGGCAGCCAGCCCCAGCCCAGGCCGGCGCCGATCAAACCCAGGGCCGCCACCGGGTTGTCGGTGCGCCAGCAGTGGCGGGCGAAGACGAAGCGCGGGTCCATCTCGGTCACGTCGCGGCTGGTCACCACGATCTGGCGGGTGGTCGTCAGGTGCACCTCGCGCAGGCCGCCCGGCGGGCCGCCGCCCGCCAGCAGCGGGTGCTGCGGCGCCATCACCGCCACCAGCGATTCGCTGCTCACCTCCTGGAAACCCTCGCGGCCGTCGAGGCTGGGCCGCTCGAAGACCAGGGCCAGCTGCGCGGCGCCCGCGTGCAGCAGCCGCAGCGCGTCGGCCTGCGGCGCGGCCAGCACCTCCACCTCCAGCAGCGGGTAGTCCTGCGCCAGCGTCTGCAGCGGGCCGATCCAGCGGGCCGACAGCAGCTCGGGCGCGATCGCCAGCGTCAGCCGGCTCTCCAGCCCCTGGGTGAGTGCCAGCGCCTGCGCATGCAGTTGGCGCAATTGGGCGGCCAGCAGACGCGCCTGCGGCTCCAGCGCACGCGCGGCCGGCGCGGTCGAACAGCGGCAGGCCCAGTTCGGCCTCCAGGTGGCCGATGGTCATGCTGACCGCCGACGGCACCCGGCCCAGCCGCCGCGCCGCGGCCGAGAAGGAGCCGCTGTCGAGCACCGCCAAGAAAACCTGCACCGTCTCGGTCGTGAAGGCCATGCGCCGCCACCTTTCAAAAGAACTGACACAAGCTGATTTTTGTATCAGCCGCGCGAATATAAAGTGCCCGGGCGGTCCGGCTTTGCGGGCCGAAGAACCCAGGAGAAATCGCCATGCAGGGCTTCCAGCGCCGCGTCGTCTACGTCGGCCTCTACGAGGGCATCGCCATCGTGGTGGCCAGTGCCGGGCTGGCCTTCATGTCGGGGCGGGGCGTGGCGCATGCGGGCGCGGTGGCGGTGGCGGCATCGGCCATCGCCATCGTCTGGAACCTGTGCTTCAACTGGATGTTCGAGCGCTGGGAGGCCCGCCAGGCGGTGCGCGGCCGCGGCCTGGGCCGCCGGGTGGCGCACGCCATCGGCTTCGAGGGCGGGCTGGTCGCGTTCCTGGTGCCGCTGATGGCCTGGTGGTTCGAGGTGAGCCTGTGGGACGCGCTGGTGATGGACCTGGGGCTGGTGGCGTTCTTCCTGGTCTACACCTTCGTCTTCAACTGGGCGTTCGACCGGGCCTTCGGCCTGCCGGCCTCGGCCGCGGGCGGTGGCCCGACACCCCGCGCGGCCTGAGCCTGCGGCGCCCTCCGATCGCGGCGTCGGCCTCCGGATCATGGGCGCCGACCACGGTCCGCAACCTGCGCTGCGAACGCGGGTTCGGCAAGATCGTCGCCCGGCTCGACCAAGCCGTTCATGGGTAAAAAGTGCCTCTGGCCGGCGCTTTATGCCGACTTCTAGCTATTAATTTTGTAGCAAATGTCGGGTGCGGCATGCGGGCGTCCTGCCCGGTCGTGCTGTTGTTTTGACCAGTTGTGCAACACTCCCGCCCATGTCTTCCAAGGAATGGGCCGCCGTCGGTCTGCAGGCTTTCGATGCGGCGGTCCAGGCCAGTGCGGGTTTTCGCAGCCGCGCGGGGCAGCGGCGCATGGCCGAGCAGGTGGCCCAGGTGCTGGGCGCGGCGTCGCTCGGCAAGGTGGAAGAGGGCGAGGACGCGCCGGCCCGGGCGGTCGCGGTGATCCAGGCGGGCACGGGGGTGGGCAAGTCGCTGGCCTACTGCGCGCCGGCCATCGCCATCGCCCTGGCCCGCAACACCCGGGTGATGATCTCCACCGCCACCGCCACCGTCGCGCTGCAGGAGCAGCTGGTCACCAAGGATTTGCCGGCGCTGGCCGCGCTGCTGCCGCAGCCGTTCAAGTTCGCGCTGGCCAAGGGCCGGGGCCGCTATGTCTGCCAGCTGAAGCTGGAGCGGCTGACCGGCATCGCCGCCGAGGGTGCCGACGGCGACGCGCCGGAGGACGACCTCTTCGCCGAGGAAGAGGCCGCCTCCCGCGCGTCCCGCGCCGCCCGGCCGGCGCACGAGGTCGAGGCGCGGCTGCAGTTCTACAGCGGCGTGGCCCAGGCCCTGGCGCGCGGCGCCTGGGACGGCGACCGCGACGCGCTGGAGTCGCCGCCCGCCCCCGAGGTGTGGGGCCCGATGGCGGCCGACGCGGCGTCCTGCACCGGCAAGCACTGCCCCGCCTTCAACGGCTGCGCCTACTACGAGCGGCGCAAGCTGCTGGTGGGCGCGCAGGTCATCGTGGTCAACCACGACCTGCTGCTGTCGTCCCTCGGCAACCGGCTGCTGCCGGAGCTCGACAACTGCCTGCTGATCCTGGACGAGGCGCACCACCTGCCCGCCACCGCGCTGGCCCAGTTCGCCTGCCGGATGGACCTGGGCCGCCACGCCTGGGCCGAGCGGCTGGCCCACCGCGCGGTGCGGGTCGGTGGCCTGCTCTCGGTCGACGAGACCGTCGACATCCCGCGCGACGCCGCCCAGCTGCGCCAGGCGCTGCAGCAGGTCGAACGCATCGCGCTGGACCTGTACGGCGACACGCTGCGCAGCCAGCTGCAGGCGGCCGGCCGCGGCGGCGCCCGCGCCCGGCTGCCGCGCGGCGAGCTGCCCGAGGCCCTGGAAGAGCCGCTGGGCCTGGTCGCCCACCATGCCGAAGGTTTCTTGATCAGCCTGCGCGCCATCGCCAAGGCCCTGCGCGCCGAGATGCGCGACAAGCCCGAGGAGGCGCGCCGCCTCTCCACCCTGTACGCCCAGGTCGGCGCGCTGGCGCCGCGGCTGGAATCGGTCTACGACACCGCCCAGCTGCTGCTGCAGGAGGCCGTATCCGGCAAGGTGCCGGCCGCCAAGTGGTTCACCCTGGAGCTCGACGGCGACACCCCCGTGCTGCAGGCCCACGCCAGCCCGCTGCTGCCCGGCTCGGCGTTGCGCCACCACCTGTGGAACAGCGTGCGCGGCGCGGTGCTGACCTCGGCCACCCTCACCAGCTGCGGCCATTTCGATTTCTTCTTGCGCGAAGCCGGCCTGCACGGCGACGAGGCCACCACCACCCTCGAGGTGCCCAGCCCGTTCGACTACGCCGCCCAGGGCCGCCTGGTCGCCGCCGCCACGCATGCCGACCCGCGCGACGCGGCCGGCTACACCGCCGAGATGGTCCAGGCGCTGGTCCGCGACATCGCCGACGTGCGCCACGGCGCGCTGGTGCTCTTCACCTCGCGCGAGCAGTTGCGCCTGGCCGTCGCCGCCCTGCCCGACGCGCTCAAGGGCCGGGTACTGGTGCAGACCGCGCTGCCCCGCATGCAGCTGATGGCCACCCACCGCGGCCGGGTGGCCGAGGGCGCGCCCTCGGTCATCTTCGGCATGCAGTCCTTCGGCGAAGGGCTCGATTTGCCCGGCAAGCTGTGCGAGACCGTCTTCATCGCCAAGCTGCCCTTCGCCCCGCCCGACGACCCGGTGGGCGAGGCGCGGGCCGAATGGCTGCGCGCCACCGGCCGCGACCCGTTCACCGAACTGGTCGTGCCCGCCACCGCGATCCGCCTGGCCCAGTGGGTCGGCCGCGCGATCCGCAGCGAGGACGACCGCGCCAGCGTCTACTGCTACGACCGCCGGCTGGTCCAGACCTCCTACGGCCAGCGCCTGCTGCAGGGCCTGCCGCCATTCGCGCTGGTCAAGGTGGCCGCCGGGCAGCGCGCCGGCGCCCGCGCGGCCGCGGCCGATGCCGCCTGAACCACCCGGCCGCTGCGGCGGCACCCACCGCCGCGTTCTCCAAATCCGGGAAAATCCGCCCCATGAACGACACCACGCAAACCCACACAGCCGCCCTTTCCCCGGGAGCCCCGGCCCTGCCCGACCGCCTCTCCATCGACCCCCGCAGCCCGCACCACGTCGCCGCCGTGTTCGAGCACGACATCGGCATCCGCCTGAACGACAAGGAGCGCTTCGACGTCGAGGAATACTGCGTCAGCGAAGGCTGGATCAAGGTACCCGTCGGCAAGACGGTGGACCGGCGCGGCAAGCCGGTGCTGATCACGATCAAGGGGAAGGTGGAGGCGTTCTACAAGTAGCACGTCGCGGGCTGCAGATGCCCTTGCACCGGAACTGCGGGTATGGCAGCTAGCGATTCGAAAGGCGCCGATGTTTCAACGAATCGAGTATGAACAGCTCAACTCTCGCCAAAAAGAGAACTTCAATTTTCAGAAGGTTGCGGCACATCTGGCGGACTACGGCTTCGACTGTTTGCGCTTGAGCGACGACTGGCAAGGAGCAGACTTCATTGCGTGCCATATCGACGGCGAGACGTTCCTGAAAGTTCAACTCGAAGGGTGAAGCACGGCATCGAGCCAGACGCCGATATGGGCCCCATCGTTACGCAGCAGGTGCCGGAGCGCATCGAGGGCTACATCGCGCTCGGCGTGGAAGAGGGCGCCGAGCTGGAGGTGGACGGCCGCGGCTTCACCGTGCCGGGCCACGAGCAGGGCTTCTTCACCGGCGGCACGCTGTTCGACAGGCTGACGCCCGGCCTGCGCATCTGCAGGGAAAAGATCTTCGGCCCGGTGCTGGCCTGCGTCCGCGTCAAGGACTTCGCCGAAGCGGTCGACCTGGTCAACGACGACGGCGTCTCAGCCGGCCCGCAGCGCGTTCTGCTCGTCGGCGGCCAGCGCCGCGTACACCCGGATCGCCGCGTACGCATCGTTGGCGGCGTAGACGACCTGCGATTCGGAGAGCTGCGGATTGGCCCAGTTGGTGGTCGCCACCTTCTTCGACTTGACGAAGCGCTGGCCGAAGAGGATGGCGGCGGCGGCCTTCACGCCCACCTCCTTGCGGTAGCCGCGCTCGCGGAACACCGTGTCCAGGTCCATCACCGCCTGCGGCTCCACGCCCAGCCGGTTGCGCAGTTGCCGCAAGTCGCCCGACAGTCCGAAGCCCACCTTGCGCACCGCGGGCGAGCGCAGCAGCGCGGCGGTGACCCGCAGGCAGTCGGAGTCGTGCAGCTGGAACACCCAGGCGGTCCGCAGGGTCGAGAACTGGGCCACGTGCGGGCCTTCCGACACGTCGCCGCGGGCGAAGGTGGGCTTCGATTCGGTGTCGAAGCCCAGCACCTCGACGCCCATCAGCTCCGCATCGGCCGCGCGCGCCTGGGCCGAGGTGGAGACGACCCGGATGTCCGGCAGCGCCAGGCGGGTGAATTCGGGCAACGCGGCGATCGCGTCTTTTTCGGGGGCGAGCAGTCGGCCGTTCATGGGGCGTGAAGGTACCACGCAGCCGCCCGGTTACAACGCGACGCGCACCGTGCCGCGGCGCTGCGCACAATCGCGCTTTTCATGCACCGAGGAGCCCCGCCATGCACCGCACCGTTTCCGCCTTCGTCCGCGCCACCACCACCGCCGCCACCTGCCTGGCGCTGGCCGCGCCGCTCGCCTTCGCCCAGGTGCCGGCCCTGCAGGGCCAGGGCGCGGTGCGCCATGTCTGCGGCGGCATCGGCTCGGACGAATCGACCGCGTTCCGCGCCGCGATGAAGGACCATCCGCTGTCGCTGCTGTTCGCCCGCGCCTCGGGCGACTACTTGGCCGACGTGCAGGTCGACGTGCAGGACGCGCAGGGCAAGTCGGTGCTGTCGACCAAGGCCGCCGGCCCGGTCTGCCTGGTCGATCTGCCGAAGGGTAGCTATACGGTGCACGCCAGTGCCGGCAGCGGCCACAAGGTGCAGACGGTGACGGTCGACGGCACGCCGCGCTCCGCCGATTTCCGCTTCTGATCCCGCGGCGCTTCCGCGCCCCGGATCAGGCGCCGGCGGCCAGCGCGGCCTCGATGTCGGGCGCGATGTTCTCGGGCTTGTCCATCGAACCGTAGCGCTTGAGCACCCGCCCGTCGCGGCCGACCAGGAACTTGGTGAAGTTCCACTTGATCGCCTTGCTGCCCAGCACGCCGGGCGCCTCGTCCTTCAACCAGACGAAGAGCGGGTCGGCCCCGTCGCCGTTGACTTCGACCTTCTCCATCATCGGAAAATCGACCCCGTAGTTCTTCTGGCAGAACGCGCCGATCTCGGCATTGCTGCCCTTGTCCTGCGCGCCGAACTGGTTGCACGGAAACCCCAGCACCGCCAGCCCCTGCGCCGCATAGCGCTGGTGCAGCGCCTGCAGCCCGGCGAACTGCGGCGTGAAGCCGCAGGCGCTCGCGGTGTTGACCACCAGCACCACCTGGCCCGCGTACTGCGCGAGGGGCACGGCACGGCCGTCGATGGACTGGGCCTGGAAGTCGGAGAGGGTGGTCATGGCGGCGGGCTCGCGGTGGTGAAGGTGGGCCATGCTAGCGGGCGATGCGATGCCTCGGTGCCGAACGCGCGCGATGCGGCGTCTTCCGCGTTCGGATACACGGCGCTGCGATGCCCGGCTACCCACTCAATCGTCGTCCAGCAGCAGAAGGCCCTGCGGTGGGCTCGGAGGCCAGGCACCGGTCGCCGATCGGACCTCGAACCAGCGGTGCATCGATGCATCTTCGAGCGCGTACTCGCCTCGTGCCGATTTCCACACCAGTGCGGGCGTGTGCTGGCGCAGTGCCTCCAGCGCCTTCTGCACCTGTGCCACGCTGACCGGGTGGCTGGCCTTTTCGCGGTAGAAGCGCAAGGCCTCGGCATCGTAGGGCCTGTAGCGGGATCCTTGTTCCAGCATGCGCCACAGCACCGCTTGCTCGGTCCGTTTGAGCCCGAGGTAGTCGGACCCCATCTGCGCTTCGTCCTGTGCTTGTTGTTGTCGCGCTGCGTCCAGCAAGGCCGGCTCGAAGCGTCCGGTCAAACCCATCAGAGGACTCAGCACCTGTCCCAGTGCCGCCATGAAGAACTGGGGACGAAAGCCGAAGCCTTCGAACGCCTGCTGCAACTGGCCTTTGTCCACCGGCCCCAGGTCGGTTCGTTGCGTTTCGACCAGGGTGGCCACATGCGCGATGAAGTCGGGCCCGAGCGGCGGCATGCGCTGTATCTGGGAGCCGTAGAAAGGAGCAGCGACCGTGTTGACCAGACGCAGAAGCTTGTCCCGGTCCGAGCCCGACATGACGAGCATCAGGTTCACGGCGCCGGGCTGGTTGAGTTGGTCGCGGGCCGATTTGAGCGCGGTCATCGCTGCCTCGCCCGCCTCGCTGGTGAGCGCGTGCTGCGCCTCGTCGATGATCAGCGCGACCGGCTTTCCCGCGCTTTCGTGCAGCAGGCGCAGTGCATCGGTCAAGGTCAGGCCATCGACCTTGCCGATCCTGCTGGTGTCGACCTCGAAGCCGCCCACTTTCACCTTGTCCACGCCGGCTTTCCTGGCAGAGCGCGCCACGATGCCCAACTGGGGTTCCAGGGCGCGGGCAATGGCTTCGGCGATCAGCCCGCCCGGGTCGCGTCGCGCATCTGCCCACAGGTCCACATAGACCACGACCGCGCCTGCTGCCTTCAGGGCGGGACGCAGGTCGCCTTGCAGAAAGGTCGATTTTCCGGTCCGGCGCGGCGCTGCGAGGAACAGGCCGTTGTGGGCGTCGCCCAGCAGCGCCTTTCCCTGCAGTGCCGCCACCAGTTCCTGTGCCAGAGCCGTGCGCTGAAAGGCGATCATGGCGTTTACCCCAAATTATCCGAGACAGATATTTTATCCATTTCAAGATAAAAATAGATAATCGAGCGGAAAGGAGGTGCATCTCAGGCCGCGGGCTCGACCAGCGCGCGCATCTTCTTGCGCAGCGCCCTGTCGCGGCGCTGCTCGTCGCCCCAGTCCTGCCGCACCGCCAGCAGCAGGGCCACCGCTGACCGCCGAGGTGATGAACATCGCGGTGGTCACCACGATGATCGCCGCCTGCGCGGTTGTGCCCACCGGCACGCCGAACACCGGGTGCAGCCCGCCGTTGATCTGCGTCGCGCCCATGCCGAGCGAGGCCGCCACGCCGAACGCGGTGGCCACCGTGGCCAGCACGTTCACCACCGGCGACAGCCGCCACATGCCACGCCAGGGCAGCGATTCGGTGGCCGAGCTGACCAGCGCGGGCGCCTTGCGCCGGAACTGGAAGAACCCGATCGCCAGGCCCACGATGCCGTAGATCGCCCACGGGTGCAGCCCCCAGTGGAAGAGGGCGTAGCGCATCGCCGCCGCCTCGGGCGTGCCGGCGGCGATGCCCGGCGGCGGCTTCAGGTAGTGCGAGATCGGTTCGGCCACACCCCAGAACACCAGCCCGATGCCCATGCCCGCGGCGAACAGCATCGCGACCAGGCGCCCACCGAGAATTCGGGCTCGTCGTCCTCGTCGCCCAGCTTCAGGTCGCCGTACCGGCTTGCCGCCAGGAACAGCGCCAGCAGCACCAGCCCCAGCACCACCCACAGGTAGAGCCAGCCGAAGTTGCGGGTGATCGACGCCAGCGCACCGCCGAAGAACCGGTCGAGCGCCGCCGGCGCCGCCAGGCCCCAGACCACCACCGTGGCGATGATGGCCATCGAGGCAAGCAGAGGGCCGTGGCGATGGAGGAAGGGGGTGGGGGTGTCTGCGGGGGGGGCGTCGTCATGCGGGGGAGTATTGGGGCAGACGGCCGACATCGGGTTTCCAGCCGTGATTTCAGAGGGGAAAAAAGGGCTGTAGCCGGCTTGTGGTTATGGCGGGTAGCTATCGATTTGGTAGCGCGGGTTGGGGTGGGCCGGGCTCGCGCCGACGGCGTACTCTGCTCCGCGACTGTCCCCCGGCCTGCGGCCTCCTCCTTGATGTCGCTGCGCAGAGCACGCCATCGTCACGATCCCTGTCGGGTGCTTGATCGACGGTGATCAGGCGGGCGCCTGCTATGGGCTCTGCTTCCTTCGCAAGACGTCGATGCAGACACAGCGCCAGCGACCTGGGCCAGCCATTGATCCGACCCGCACGACGCGACGCTTCCAGGGCCGGGAGCGTCGGGTGACCCCCGCAGCGAAATAAAGGGGGAGGCCGCAGGCCGGAGGACATTCGCGGAGGGGGTCACCCGGCGATCACGGACCCCGCACCCGCCAAGCCCCGACGAAAACAAAATCGCTACGAATTAAATAGCAAGAAGCCGGCACCCCACGCCGGCTACAGCCACCTAACGCCTATAAACCTACTGCAACCGTCGCACCACGTCCATCGCCTCCTCCACCCGCTCGACAGGATGGATCTCCAGCCCCTCGATCGGCTTCCTGGGCATGTTGGCCTTGGGCACCACCGCCACGGTGAAGCCCAACTTGGCGGCCTCGCGCAGCCGTTCCTGGCCGCGGGGCGCCGGCCGCACCTCGCCGGCCAATCCCACCTCGCCGAAGGCCAGGAAGCCCTTGGGCAGCGGCTTGCCGCGCAGGCTGCCGGTGATCGCGAACATCACCGCCAGGTCGGCCGCCGGCTCGGTGATCCGCACCCCGCCCACCGCGTTGACGAACACGTCCTGGTCCATGCAGGCCACGCCCGCGTGGCGGTGCAGCACCGCCAGCAGCATCGCCAGCCGGTCGCGGTCCAGGCCCACCGACAGGCGCCGCGGGCTGGGGCCGCCGGCATCGACCAGCGCCTGGATCTCCACCAGCATCGGCCGGGTGCCCTCCAGCGTCACCATCACGCAGCTGCCGGGCACCGGCTCGGTGTGCTGGCTGAGGAAGATCGCGCTGGGGTTGCTCACGCCCTTCAGGCCCTTCTCGGTCATCGCGAACACGCCGATCTCGTTGACCGCGCCGAAGCGGTTCTTGATCGCCCGCACCAGCCGGAAGCTGCTGTGCGTGTCGCCCTCGAAGTAGAGCACCGTGTCGACCATGTGCTCCAGCACCCGCGGACCGGCCAGCGAGCCGTCCTTGGTGACGTGGCCGACCAGCACGATCGCCACGCCGCTGGCCTTGGCCGCGCGGGTCAGGTGGGCCGCGCATTCGCGCACCTGCGCCACCGAGCCGGGGGCCGAAGTCAGCTGGTCTGAGTACACCGTCTGGATCGAATCGATCACCGCCACCGCCGGGCGCAGCTGGTCCAGCGTCGCCAAAATTTTCTCCAGCTGGATCTCGGCCAGCACCTGCACCTGGGAGCAGTCCAGCCCCAGCCGGCGCGCCCGCATCGCCACCTGCGCGCCGCTTTCCTCGCCGGTCACGTACAGGGTGTCGAGCCCGCCCGGGGCGGCACCGTCGCCCTCCAGCGGCCGGCGCGAGAGGGCGTCCAGCGCCTGCAGCAGCAGGGTCGACTTGCCGATGCCCGGGTCGCCGCCGATCAGCACCACGCCGCCCTCGACGATGCCGCCGCCCAGCACCCGGTCCAGCTCGTCCAGGCCGGTGGGCGTTCGGGCGAAATCGCTGGCCTCGATGTCGGCCAGCAGCGTCACCGACGCGGTCTGCGCCAGGGCCGCGAAGGCCGGCGTCGCCAGCCGGTTCTTGCCCGGCGGCACGGCGGCGGGCGCCACCGATTCCTCCAGCGTGTTCCAGGCGCCGCAGTGCGGGCATTTGCCGAGCCAGCGGGGGCTGGTGCCGCCGCAGGCGTTGCAGGTGTAGAGGGTCTTGTCCTTGGCCATGAGGAGGGCGACTATAGGCGGTCGCGGCGCCCGTCCGGCACGGCCCGCCGCATGCCCCGGCGGCGCGCGGGGTGGCCCGCTCGGGAGTGCCCCCCTGGGCCGGGCGACAACGTTTCGGCGGCGTCGGATCCGCCGAAGAGAAGCTCTAACCCCCCGCTGCCGCCTGCAACTCGGCGAGGGAGACGGCGCCGTCGCGGTTGCTGTCCACCCGGTCGAAATTGCGGGCCAGGTCGGGCAGCTGCTCGGCCTCGGTGCGGCTCAGGCGGCCGTCGTGGTCGGCATCGGCGCGGCTGAAGACGGTGGGCACGTCGGGCTTGCCGGCCACCGGCGCGGCGCGGGCCACCGCTGCGGGCTCCAGGCCAGGTTGCGCCGCGACCGACGGGGGCGTCATCGTGCTGGCGGAGCCTGGCGGCACGGCCATCGGGGCGGGCTGGCTGCGGGCGGTGGGGCTGCCCGATGCGGGTGCCGTCACCGACAGCGGCATGTCGGCGCGGCCGTCGGGGCCCAGTTGCGCATGCGAGGCCAGGGCCACGCCCATCGCCAGCCCGGCGAAGAGCACCACGCTGCGGGCATCGAAGCCGGCGGGCAGTGCCTTGTGGGCGCGGCGAAGTGAGCAGGAGAGGGTGGCGGCGGTCGTCGTCGTCATTTGGTTCATGAGTGCCTTTCGGTTCGAACGATGGAGAGAACCCGCATTCGATACGCCACGGCGCCCCCGGGCCAGCGTTATTGCCTCGTGTTGCCGCGCTGACATTTGGCTTTCCACCGAAACATCCTGGCGCGCCATGTACAGCCGCCTGCCGGGCGTCTGCCGGGCGTCCGGGCGCCGTTCCAGCCACCGCGCAAGCGCCCTGCCTGCCCGCACCGACGGTAGCTCAACCCCGCGGTGCACCGCATACGCCAGGCCCACGATCACCGCCAGCGAGAAACCGAGCGCGGCGCCCGGCGGCATGCCGATATCGGCCAGGTAGCGCAGCAGCGCGAAGCCGAAGAGACAGTGCACCGCGTAGAGCGGAAAGCTGATCCGCGCCAGGAAGTCCACCAGCGGATGCGGTTTGAAATGCGCGCGGTAGGCATAGGCGGTGGCGAAGACGGCCACGTTGAGCACATACACGTCGCTCACCATCGGCACCTGCTCGGCCTTGGCGGAGCGGGCCCAGGCCAGCAGCAGCAGTGCCAGCAGGCCGGCCCCGGCGGCCACCAGCGTGCGGCCGGCGATCCAGCCGCGCAGGTGGTAGTAGAAGAGCGTGCCCACCATCATGTAGGGCACGAAGCACAGCTCCGCCGCCAGCGCGCGCCAGTCGATGCCGCCCGCCATGCCGAGCCGTGGGGCGGCCAGATTCAGGCCCAGCACCGCCGCGCCCGCCAGCAGCAGCGGCCAGGTCCGGCCGCGCGGCGTGCAGGCCGCCAGCAGCGCCATCACCAGGTAGAACTTCAACTCGATCGCCAGCGTCCAGTTCACCGGGTCGAGGGTGGGCACGCCGGTCACCGTGTGCACCAGCAGTGCGTTGGCCGCGATGGCACCGCCGCCCAGCGCGAAATGCTGGTCCCAGTACCGAGAAGAGGCCCACACCGCCGCCAGGCCGATCGCCATGCACGCCAGGTAGGTCGGGTAGATGCGCAGCACCCGTGCCGCAAGGAAAGGCCCCGGCCGCAGCCGCTCAAGCGACATCGGGATCACGAAACCGCTCACCAGGAAAAAGATCGACACGCCGAAGGGGCCGAAGGCGAACAGGTCGACCAGCGCGGGCAGGCGCGTCTGCACCGCCGCCATCGGCGGGGCTGCCACGAAGCGGCCGACGGTCTCGCGCCAGGCCCAGAAGCCGCCGAACAGGTGGTAGACGATGACCGCGACGGCGGCGAGGCTGCGCAGCTGGTCGGCGAAGACGATCTTGCCGTGCGGCCCTGCCGGCCCTGTCGTGCCTGCGGGCTGCGTGGCAGGTGCCGATGCGGCGGATGCGGATAGCGGATGCGGTGTCTGCAAATGGAGCCTCCCAAAGAAGCGGCCCGCAAGCGGCCGTGCGGCATTGCAGCAGCGTGGGCGGCCGGGCCCGTGTCGAGTTGTAGGCCGGCGGCACCGCACAATCCCCCTCTTTTCCAGACGCAACAGGACACGCATGGGCCAACGCCTCACCCAGATCGCCACCCGCACCGGAGACGACGGTTCCACCGGTCTGGGCGACAACCGCCGCGTGCCCAAGGACCACCTGCGGGTGCAGGCCCTGGGCGACGTGGACGAACTCAATTCGCATGTCGGCCTGCTGCTCTGCGAGCCGATGGCGGCCGAGGTGCGTGGCCTGCTGGTCGAGGTGCAGCACCACCTGTTCGACCTGGGCGGCGAGCTGTCGATCCCCGGCTTCGAGCTGCTGAAGGACGCGGCGCTGCTGCGGCTCGACACCGCGCTGCAGACCTTCAACGCCGCCCTGCCGCGGCTGGAGGAGTTCATCCTGCCCGCAGGCTCCCGCGCCGCGTCGCAGGCCCACGTGTGCCGCACCGTGGCCCGCCGGGCCGAGCGCACCGTTGTCGCGCTGGGGCTGGCCGAGCCGCTGCGCGATGCGCCGCGCCGCTACCTCAACCGGCTGTCCGACCTGCTCTTCGTGCTGGCCCGTACCCTGAACCGCATGGATGGCGGCGACGACGTGTACTGGAAAAGCGAGCGCATGGCCCGCGCCGGCGACGCGGCATGAGCCGGCGGCCGTGCGGCCCGGTTCGCGGCGCGCGCGCCGATACAGCCTCTCGGCACTGTTACCGCTTGTCTGCATTTGTGCCTGGGGCGGGCGCTGCGCGGTCCACGGCCTGAACGAAAGCAGGGTTCATGCGGCTGCGCCACATCGAGGTCTTCAACGCGATCATGCTCACCGGCAGCGTCAGCGCGGCGGCGCGGCTGATCAACGTCACCCAGCCGGCGGTCAGCCGCACGCTGCAGCATGCCGAGCTGCAGCTGGGCTTTCCGCTGTTCCAGCGCACCCGCGGCCGGCTGGTGCCGACCAACGAGGCGCTCACGCTGTACCCGCACATCGAGCGGCTCTTCGGCCAGCTCGACGCGGTGCAGCGCCTGGCCGAGAACCTGCGCACCGCGCTGGACGTGGGCGAGCTGCGCATCCTGACGGTGCTGGCGCTCAGCTACGAGGTGCTGCCGCGCGCGCTGCACATCTTCCGCCAGCAGCATGCGGCGATCGCGGTGCGGGTCGAGGCGCTGCACTCGCCGCAGATCATGTCGGCGCTGCTGCTGCGCGAGGCCGACGTGGGCTTCGTCTTCAGCCCGGTGGTGCATCCGGCCCTCACGCAGGAGCCGCTGGCCGAGAGCCGCATCGTCTGCATCGCGCCCAAGGGCATGCTGGCCGCGCGGCTGGTGCGGCGCGGCTGGGTGGCGCTGGACGACATCGCCGAGCTGCCCGCGGTGGTGCTGGACGCGCGCGACCCGGTCGGCACCAGCCTGAGCCAGGCCTGCCGCGAAGCCGGCGTCGGCCTGCAGGCGGTGGTGACGGTGCAGACCTACCACGCGGCGCTGTCGATGGCGCACTACGGCCTGGGCGTGGCCCTGGTCGACGGCTGCACCGCCGGCTCGGCCGACCGCGAGCGGGTCGACGTGCTGCGGCTGGAGCCGCACATCCCGGTGCCGATCCGTGTGCTGCGCCAGGCCGATACGCCCGATTCGGTGGTGGTGCGGGCGATCACCCGGGCGATGAAGCAGGCCTTGAAGGACATCACCTAGCGCATCCCCAGGCGCCGCACTGCATGTCTGCGCCAAACCCTTCGCCGGGGCCGGCGCCGGTTCCACGGTGTTGCCGGCCGGGAACGCGCCGGCGGTCCGGGCATGGCCGTCAGACCATCGCCTCGATCCGCGCCGCGGTTCCGAAGGCCAGGGTGAAGCCGAGTGCGCCGTGCCCGGTGTTGAACAGCAAGCCTTCGGGCGTGCCCGGCAGGCGGCCGACGACCGGGCGGCCGGTGGGCGTGGCGGGGCGCATGCCGGTCCAGTGCTGCAGCTCGGGCGCGTCGGCCAACTGGGGGAACACCGAGCGCGTGGCCTGCCGCAGCATGGCGATGCGGGCCGGCGGAATGCTGCCGCCATGGCCCACGATCTCGGCCATGCCCGCCACCCGCAGCCGGTCGCCGATGCGGGCGAACACCACCTTGCGCGGGCTGTCGGTGATGCTGACCCGCGGGCCGGCCGCAGCACCGGTGCCGCCGCCGTGCGCGGCCAGGTCCAGCGTCAGGCTGTAGCCCTTGAGCGGATAGACCGGCACCCGCACCCCCAGCGTGCGCGCCAACCGCCACGAGGCGGTACCCAGCGCCACCACGATGCGATCGGCCTCCAGCACGCCGTGGGCGGTGCGCAGGCCCACCGCGCGGCCCTGGCGCACCTCCACGCCGTGGGCCTCCAGGCCGGTGTGCAGCACGGCGCCGCGCTGCGCCAGCGCCCGGGCCAATGCCTCGCACACCTTCAGGCAGTCGGCCGCGCATTCGCTCGGCGTGTGCACCGCGCCGGCGATGCGGTGGCGGTAGGCGTCGAGCGCCGGCTCGATCTGCGCGCATTCGACCGGCGTCACGATGCGCTGCGCGCCGCTGCCTAGGCCGGCCTGCAGCGTCACCTGCCGCGCGGCACCGGCCAGCGCGGCGGACGTGCGGTAGAGCACCAACTTGCCGGTGGCGGAGAAATCGCAATCGGGCTGCAGGTCGGCCCGCATCGCCTCGAAGCCGGCGCGGCTCTCGGCCGCCAGGGCCAGCAGCTGCGCGGTGGTTTCGCGGGAGGTGTCGGCATTGCAGGCCGCCAGGAACGCCGTCGCCCAGCGCCACTGGTGCGGGTCGAGCCGGGGCCGCAGCTTCAACGGGGAGCCGGGCGACAGCAGCAGCTTGGGTAGCTGCCTCCACAGGCCCGGGTCGGCCAGCGGCTGCACGTAGGAATAGCTGAGCTGCGCCCCGTTGCCGCCGCTGGCGCCCTGGCCGGGCGCGGCCCGGTCGACCACCGTCACGCGGTGGCCGGCGCATTGCAGGCGGTAGGCGGTGGCCAGGCCGGTGATACCGGCGCCGAGCACGCAGACATGCATGGAAAGACTCCTGCTGGAGACTGCGGCCGGGCAGGGCGCCGCACTGGCGGCCGCAACGCGAGCCGCCCGCCGACTGTAGGCCTGCACGGCGCCCCGGCGCATGCGCCTGCCGTGTCGGCCCATGCCGGCAGGTGATGGACGGCAACGGCCTTTCGCGGGCATCGACAGCGCCGCGACCAGACCATAACATCCGGGCATGGCCGCGCGAACGAAAAGCATGTGCCAGCGCGGTAACGGATTTCTACACTGGCCCGGCGCTTGCATCCCTGCCGGCCCGTACCGTCGTCCCGTGTCCGTCCCGTTCCCTCCTACCGAAAGGTTCGCATGAAGCTCCCTGCATCGCTGCTCGCTCCCCTGGCCCTCGCCCTGCTGGCCTCGGCCGGCCCGGCCCAGGCCGACACCCTGTCCAAGATCGCGGAGTCGGGCCAGATCACGCTGGCGTACCGCGAGTCGTCCGCGCCCTTCAGCTACCTGCAGGCGCCCGGCCAGCCGATCGGCTTCTCGGTCGAGATCGCCAACGCGGTGGCCGACGCCGCCCGCAAGCAGCTGGGCAAGCCCGACATCAAGATCGCCTGGATGCCGGTGACCTCGCAGAACCGCATCCCGCTGGTGCAGAACGGCACGGTCGACCTGGAGTGCGGCTCCACCACCAACAACAGCGCGCGCGGCAAGGAGGTGGCCTTCGCGATCAACTATTTCTACACCGGCACCCGGCTGCTGACCAAGAAAAGCTCGGGCGTGAAGAACTACGCCGACTTGGCCGGCAAATCCATCTCCACCACTACCGGCACCACCAACCTGCAGGTGCTGCGCAAGTACGACGCCGAGAAGAAGCTCGGCATGCAGTTCACCTTCGGCAAGGACCACGCGGACTCGTTCCTGCTGGTCGAGAGCGGCCGGGCGCTGGCCTTCGGCATGGACGACATCCTGCTCTACGGCCTGAAGGCCAACGCCAAGACGCCCGACGAGTACGAGGTCACCGGCGACGCGCTGCAGGTCGAGCCCTATGCCTGCATGCTGCGCAAGGACGACGCCGGTTTCAAGACCCTGGTCGACGGCGTGATCGGCGGCATGATGAAGACCGGCGCTTTCGAGAAGCTCTACGACAAGTGGTTCCTGCAGCCGATCCCTCCGAAGAACATGCCGCTCAACGTGCCGATGAGCGCCGAGCTGCGCGCCAACATCACCGGCCAGAGCGACAAGCCCGCGATGTGAGCGGCACCGCTGCAGCCCCCGTCGCCCGACCGGCCGCCCGCGCGGGCACGGGCGACCCCGCACCCGCGCATCGCCCGCCGCACACCGTCGGCATCCTCGGCGGCATGGGCCCGGCCGCGGGGGCCGACTTCGTGCGGCTCTTCGTGCAGGCCTGCGCCCGCCGGATGGCCGCGGCCGGTCGGCCGGTGACCGACCAGGGTTTTCCCGAGCATTGGCTTGCGCAGGTGCCGGTGCCCGACCGCAGCCGCGCGCTGGCCGACACCACGCCCGGCCCGCACCAGCCGCTGGATCCGATGCTCGACGCCCTGGGCCGCCTGCACAGCCTGGGCGCGCGCGCGGTGGCCATCGCCTGCAACACCGCGCACGCCTGGCATGCGCCGCTGCAGGCGGGCTGTCCGGCGCTCGACCTGCTGCACATCGCCGACGAGACCGCCGCGCACCTGGCCGCCGCCGGCGTGCGCCAGGCGATCCTGCTGGCGACCGAAGGCACCTACGCCACCGGCCTCTACGACGCCGCCCTGGCGCGGGCCGGCGTGGCCTGCCACCTGCCGACCGCCGCGGAGCGCGCAACCGTCATGCACGGCATCTACGCCGGCGTCAAGGCGGGCGACATGGCCCTGGCCCGCCGCTGCTTCGCCGGCGTGACTGGCGCGATGGCCGTGCGCCATCCGGGCAGCGCCGTCGTGATGGGCTGCACCGAGATTCCGCTGGCGCTGCCGGATGCCGAAGAAGCGCGGCACTGGCAACTGGTCGATCCCACCGCGGTGCTGGCGGAGGCGCTGGCGCGGCGGGCCTACGCGGCCGGCTGACGGCGCGACGTGGTGATCTGCACGAAGTAGTGCCGCAGCGCGAACAGGCTGCGCAAAAAGGTGCGCGCATCCATGTCGGTATGGCTGCCGCTGTCGGCGAACGAAACCAGGCCCGGCTTGGGCGTCAGCGCCAGTTCGTCGTAGAGCGCCATGGTGGCGGCGCTGCCGATGCGCTGCAGCGCGGCCCCGGCATCGGTATCTGTTCTTGGCGCCGCGCGAAGTCGATCGCGCTGCCCAGGTGCGCCATCGCGCGGTTGATGCCCAGCAGCTCGTCGCGGCGGGGCAGCTACTGGCCCTGCGTATCCACCACCAGCAGGATCGGCCTGCCAGGGTGAACCGCCACGGTGTCGAGCACCACGCGGGCCTGCGCCAGCGCCACGCCGACATTGGCGTGGCCGGTGGTGCCGACCACGGCCAGCGGCGCGCCGTCGAAGGTGGCTGTGCCATGCAGAAAATCGCTGTCGGCCACGATGCCGTGCGACGGGCCGAAGAGCGTGGTGGCGAGGGTGTTCCAGTCCATGTCGTCGTCCTCCGGCTATGCGGTGCGGGGCGTGGGAAACGCGTCCTGGAGCGCGGCCACGTCGAGGGCCGGCACCCGGGCCGGGTCGGGCACGCCCAGCGTGCGCCAGAGGCGCTCGGCCTCTCCGCCGTCGCCGGCCCAGTCGGCCTCGGGCACCTCGCGCAGGCGGGCGGCCAGCAGGGCGTGCTCGGCCTCCAGCGCGTCCAGCGTCACCGGGCGCGATGCGCCGCCGCCTTCCAGCAATGCGAGGGCCGCGGCGCGGAACGCGGCCACCGCGTCTTCCACCAGCCGGTCGCAGTCGCCGGTCAGCCAGCGGTGCTTGCCGCCGGTGGTGCGCCAGACCAGGGCGCGGTCGCGCGCGTCGAATTCGTCCATCCCGTGAGAGGCCTCGATCACCTCGGGCCCCGACATCGCGAGCCGCCCCACGTCGCTCATCACGATGCGGTCGATCGCCACCATGGCCATCAGCACCTGGATTTCGCTGATCTGCGCCGGGTCGCGGGTGAAGAGCGGCTCGATGAAATGCGGCCGCGGCGCGGGCACGACGAAGCTCACCCAGTCGGCCGGGATGTCGATGCGCGGCAGCGTGGTGGTGGCGCCGTCGACCAGTTCGTCGACCTGCGCGATCACGATGCCGCCCGAGAACGCGGTGGCCTCGACGATGGCGGGCGTGTCCTCGGTGTTGGGGCCGGTGTAGAGGTTGTCCTGTGCGTCGGCGGCCTGCGCCGCGACCAGCGCCACGTGCGGCGTCAGGTCGACGAAGTAGCGGGCGAACAGCGCCAGGTAGGTGTGGATCGCGCCGATCTCGATGCGGCCGGCCGAGGCCAGCTGCGCCAGCCGCGCACCCTGCGGGCCGGAGAAGCTGAAGTCGAGCCGGCTGGCCACGCCGTTCTCGAACACGTCGAGGTGCTGCGGCAGCGCCAGCACCGACTGCACCATGTGCAGGTGGTGCACCCGCTGCGGATCGAGCGCCACCAGCGCGTCGGCCAGGAAGTCGGCCTGCTTCTGGTTGTTGCCCTCCAGGCAGACCCGGTCGTGCGGCTCGATCACCGCCTCCAGCAGGGCGCCGACAGCGGTGGCATCGGCGACCACCTTGCCGCGCAGGCGGGGGCCGAGCGCTTCGGCGACCCGGGCGAGCCGAGTGGCGCGGCCCTGGGCGCGGAGGTTCCAGGAGGGTGTGGCTTGCATGCCGGCGCGCGTACGGCGGCCCGCCGCGCCGATCAATCAAGCCGGCGGCACGACGCTTACGCCCAGCGGAACGGAAACGGGCGCGGCATCAGTCGTGCGACGGGTCGACCGCCCACGGTGCCTGCGCGAAATGCTGCGCCAGGAACGCGATCAGCGCCTGCACCCGCGCCGGCTTGGCGCGGCCGGGCGGGGTGACGATGTGCAGCGCGATCGCGGGCGGCGCCCAGTCTTCCATCGTGGCCTCGATGCGGCCGGCGCGCAGGTCGTCCCAGGCGAGGAACTCGGGCTGCATCGCCAGGCCCAGGCCGGCGCGCAGCGCGGGCACCAGCGCCTCGGCGTTGTTGACCTGCAGGGCCGCCGGCACCACCTGCGCGAAATCGCCATGCCGCGCATGGCGGAACCGCCAGGCCTCGCCGGCGCGGGCATGGGTGTAGCGCAGCGCCCGGTGCTGCGCCAGGTCGCGCGGATGGGCCGGATGGCCGTGCTGCGCGAAGTAGGCCGGCGCGCCCACCAGCAGGATGCGCACGGTGCACAGCCGCCGGGCCAGCAGGCTGGAATCGGGCAGGTCGGAGATGCGCAGCGCCAGGTCGAAGCCCTGGGCCACCACGTCGGTCAGCGCATCGCTGAAATGCAGGTCCAGCGTCACCTCGGGGTGGCGCTCCATGAAGAGCGGCAGCGCCGGCCCCAGGTGCGACACGCCGAAAGACATCGGCGCGGCGATGCGGATCGTGCCGCGCAGGCTCTTCGACTGCTCCGTCACCTCGGCCTCGACCGCCTCGCCCTCGCTCAGGATGCGGGCGGCCCGCTCCAGCGACGCCTGGCCGCTGGCGGTGAGCGACATCTTGCGCGAGGTGCGGTGGAACAGCGTGGTGCGCAGCCGGGTCTCCAGCCGGGTGATCGCCTTCGACACCGTCGGCTGCGACACCGCCAGATCGGCCGAGGCACTGGCGAACGAGCCGGTCTCCGCCACCTTGGCGAAGATCGCCCAGGCTTCCAGGTCGGGCAGCTTGCTCATGGGGATGCGGCGGGATCAAAAGGCGGCATGGTAATTTTGGAATCGATGGTTTTCCATCTTTTCTATTCTCTGAACGATCGTCGGATCCTACAGTTCATCCATCGCAACATGCACTGCAGGAGAAACACCATGATCGAACGCCGTCCCTTCGCCGAACTCGGTGGTGCCGACCACGGCTGGCTCGATGCCAAGCACCACTTCTCGTTCGCCGGCTACCACGACGCCGCCCGCATGGGCTGGGGCGCGCTGCGGGTCTGGAACGACGACACCATCGCACCGGGCACCGGCTTCCCGCCCCATGCCCATGCCGACATGGAAATCATCACCTACGTCCGGGAAGGCGCGATCATCCACCAGGACAATCTGGGCAACCAGGGCCGCACCGAGGCGGGCGACGTGCAGGTGATGAGCGCCGGCAGCGGCATCCGCCACTCCGAATACAACCACGAGTCGGTGACCACCAAGATATTCCAGATCTGGATTATCCCGGACGGACGTGGCCAAGCGCCTTCGTGGGGCGCCAAGCCCTTCCCCAAGGGCGACCGCTCGGGCCGGTTCGTGGCGTTGGCCAGCGGCCTGCCGGGCGACGACGACGCGCTGCCGATCCGGACCGACGCCCGGGTGCTGGGTGCCACGCTGAAGGCCGGCGAATCGGCCGAGTACCGGCTGGGCCGTGACCGCCGCGGCTACCTGGTGACCGCCAGCGGCGAGGTCGAGATCGACGGCGTGCCGCTGGCCGCGCGCGACGGCGCCGCGATCCGCGACGTGGACACCTTCCGCGTCACTGCGCGGTCGGACGCCGAGCTGGTGTTCGTCGACTCGGCACCGTAAGCCGGCACCCGGGGGGCCGCCCCGACACCTCCGGCGGCTTCGCCTTTTTTCCCGGTGCTTCCGGCCCCTCGGCTGTCGGCACTTCGGTCTTTTTGCCGCTGCACGCCTGCTGCGCGGCGCAGGCCATCGGGTTTTCCAGAATTCGGCTATCGGTATCGGTGGGGTCTAAAAAACGATTGGTCCGATATCGCAATGGTTTCTACATTGGCTGCCCAACACCCGCACGCATGGCAGCCGCACACCCATGACCATCGCACGGCGCGCCTACCGCGCCCATGCCCCTCCCGTTTCGCTTCCGGCGATGCAGCCGGGGTGACCCTGCTGCACCCCTAGCCCCCTTGCGCGCACCCGGATTCGCGTTCGGCTCTCACGGCCGACGGAGGCGCAGCTTAGCCCGGACGACCCAGAACGATTCACAACAGGAGACCGCAACCATGACCAAGACCAAGAAAAGCGCGCTGAAAACCCTCGCCCTCGCCACCATCGCCGCCGCCGGCACCGCAGACCTCGCGCCCGCGGCCTGGGCCCAGTCCAACGTCATCATCTACGGCCGCGTCGTCGGCGGCGTCGAATACGTCGACAAGATCCGCGACACCACCACCGGCCAGACCGGATCGCTCACCCGCGCGGCCGACAACCAGTGGGGCACCAGCATGCTCGGCTTCAAGGGGTCGGAGGACCTCGGCGGCGGCCTGAAGGCCGACTTCCTCCTCGAGAGCGGCTTCGGCCTGAAGACCGGCACCACCAACGGCACCGCGTTCTTCAACCGCCGCTCCTATGTCGGACTCTCCAGCGCCAGCTGGGGTCGCTTTCGGCTCGGCAAGAACCTGCTGATCAGCAACGACGTTTGGAACCTCGACCCCACCGGCCAGCAGTTCATCAGCAGCTCGACCCTCGTGCGCGGCCGCAACTGGCAAGGCGCCAGCAACGTCGTCGAGTACTCGACCCCCGACCTGGCCGGCTTCAACGCCACAGCCCAGATCGGTATCGGCGAGCAGGTCGGCAGCACCAAGCCGCTCAGCACCGCGGGTGTGTCGCTCAGCTACATCCACCAAGATTTGGAACTGCGCGGCATCTACTCGCAGCGACGCGACCAGAACGGTGTCTACAGCAACCCCTACACCTTCTCGAAGGAAGGCATTGTCGGCGGCACCTACCGGTTCGGCCCGGCCAAGGTGTTCGCCGCCTACGACACCATCACCGCGGGCGACGCACCCGTCACCGGCCCCTCCAAGGTCAAGCACGGCTGGTTGGGGGTGCGCTACGAGGTCAACGGCGCATTGCAGCTGATCGGGGCGGCCTACCGTGTCGACACCGACCGGGTGGACGGCAAGGCGACGCTGCTGATGGTGGGAGCCGACTACTACTTGTCTAAGCGGACCTTCCTGTACGCGTCGCTGGGCGGGGTGAGTAACGCGGGCAACGGCAACTTCGCGGCGGACGTATCGGTCAACGGGCCTGGGGCGGGCAGGTCGCAGCGGGCCGTCTATGCGGGGATGGGGCACAGCTTCTGAGCCGAGGGGCTTTCGGCATCGTGCCGAGCCCGGCACGCCATGGGACCGCGCGTGGCCACAACCCGCTCACATTTCTATAAAGATTCGGGGCCCGGCCCGTCGTGCAATGCTCCGGTTCCCTCGGCTCTCATTGCCGCGCCCGCACTCATGCGCAAACGGGTCGGCCGACGGGTTCGCCCAGCGACAGGGTGCGACAGGCGCAAGCGATCCGTCGGTCGCACCGCGTTTCACCGCAGCACGAGCTGCGCCGGCACCGCCGCGCGGCCCACTACGCTGCCCGGCACGTGGAACACTGCCACCGACTCCACCAGCCGCTGGGCCTGCAGCCGGAGGCTTTCCGCGGCCGCGGCGCCTTCCTCGACCAGGGCGGCGTTCTGCTGGGTGGTCTGGTCCATCTGGGTGACGGCCTCTCCCACCTGGGAGACGCCGGTACTCTGCTCGGCGCTGGCGGCGCTGATCTCGGTGACGATGTCACTGACCCGGCGGATTTCGGTGACGATCTCGGCCATGGTGGTGCCGGCCCGGTCGACCAGGACCGCACCGCGGTCGACCTGCTCGACGCTGCTGGTGATCAGCTGCTTGATCTCCTTGGCAGCGGTGGCGCTGCGCTGGGCCAGGTTGCGCACTTCGGCGGCGACGACCGCGAAGCCGCGACCCTGGTCGCCGGCGCGGGCCGCTTCCACCGCGGCGTTCAGCGCCAGGATGTTGGTCTGGAACGCGATGCCGTCGATCGTGCCGATGATGTCGGCGATCTTGTGCGAGCTGGCGCTGATGTCGCGCATCGTATGCACCACCTGCTGCACGACCTCGCCGCCCTTGCCGGCGACGCCGCTGGCGCCCTGGGCCAGGGTACTGGCCTGGCGGGCGTTGTCGGCGTTGTTGCGCACGGTGGTGCCCAGCTCGTCCATGGTGGCGGCGGTCTCCTGTAGGGCGCTGGCCTGCAGCTCGGTGCGGCGGCTCAGGTCGGCGTTGCCGCTGGCGATCTGCTGGGAGCCGGTGGCGATCGAGTCGGAAGCGTTGCGCACCTCGTGCACGATGTCCGCCAAGTTGGTCTGCATCCGCGCGAGCGAGGCCAGTACGCTGGTCACGGGCAGCTGGTCCGAGGTATCGACCGGACTCAGGTCGCCGGAGGCCACGCGTTCGGCCACCAGGCGCAGGTCGGCCGGCTCGGCGCCCAGCGCGCCCATCAGCCGCCGGGTGATCAGTACACCCGCGGCCACGGCGGCGGCCATCGCCAGCAGGCAGGCGGCGATCAGCGCCACGCGCTCGCCGCCCAGCCGCATCGTCGCCTGGTCGGTCAGGCGCTGGGCGGTGCGGGCGGTGAGTTCGGCATACGACGCGGCGGCGTTCGACATCTTGTCGAGCAGTGGCCGGCATTCGGCGTGGAGCTTGGTGACGGCCTGTTCGCGCTCGCCGCGGATGCCCAGGTCGATGATCGCCAACGCCACCGGGCCATAGTCTTTCTCGATGCGGTCCATGTCGGCGACCAGGCTGCGCGCCTGGTCGGAAGTGTCGGTGGCCGAGGCGATCATCCGCTTGAGTTCTGCCAGGTGCGCCTGTACCTTCTCGTGCGCCACCATGGCGCGGGTCTTCTCGGCCTGCGCATCGGTGGGGCTGATCGCCAGCACGATGTTGCGCGCGGCGATCGCCCGTTCGTTGATCGCGTTGCGCAGGTCGGCCGCCTTGCTGGCGCGGGCATCGATGCCATGCACGTAGTTGTCGAAGCCGCGGTTCGCGTCACCCAGCGCGTAAATGCCGAAGCCCGCCACGAAAAGGATCAGCGCCGTGAGCGTTGCGAACCCCAGGATCAATTGCTGCCGAAGCGTGAGCTGATAGCGCATGTTGCACCTTTTTACAGGAGTGGCCCTGTATTCTGTGCCTAGGCAGGCGTCAGCGGGGGGCTGTCACGGATTTTTATCGGGTCGCTTACCTTGTGGCGGATTGGCGTCATCGGTCCGGCGCGACGGACATCCGCCCCCACGATCGCGACATTCTCCGGGGGCACAATAGGCCGCCTGTCGCGGCCCCGGCATCGCGCGTGGGCCGCATGCTTCTATTTTTATATCGTATGGTCGGCGTGTAGTGCGCATCCTGGCTGCTTTCGCTACAAGCCCCCGTCTCCGCATCCCGAGAAGCCACCATGTCCATCTGGAAAAGCCCCCTATCGGTAGAGATTCTCGATGCCCTGAACGCTGGCACCGTCAGCGAGACACTGGGCGTCGAATTCCTGGAGGTGGGTCCCGACTTCCTGCGCGCCCGGGTTCCGGTGGACCGTCGCACCCGCCAGCCCTACGGCATCCTGCACGGCGGCGTCTCGGTGGTGCTGGCCGAGACGCTCGGCTCCTGCGGCGCGACCTACAGCTGCACTCCCGGCCACCGCGCGGTCGGCCTCGACATCAACGCCAACCATCTGCGCGCCACCGCCGAGGGCCATGTGACCGGCACCTCGCGGCCGGTACACCTGGGCCGCACGACGCAGGTCTGGCAGATCGACCTGCACAACGATGCGGGCGAGCTGACCTGCGTGTCGCGGATCACGGTGGCGATCCTGGCGCCGCGCTGAGGATCGGCGGCCGCAGGCCGATCCCGTATCGCCTGGCGGGTTCGGTGCCCGCCGCGGGCTCGGGCCTCAATCGTGGTCTTCGGGGCTCGGCGAGTTCTGGCCCTCTTCGGAGCGCACGGTGCCTTCTTCGACATGCAGTTCCGCGACACGGACCTGCGCCTCGGTGCGGGCCTGCTCCAGCATCTGCGCGGTTTCTTCCTCGGAAGTGGTGGGGGTGGTGTCGGGGGAATCGGTCATGTGAAAGCTCCTGTTGGTTCGCAACAGCATAGGCGGCGCGGGAGCGCGGTCCTGTAGGAGCCCGCCGCAGCGGCGCGAGGCAATCCTGTCTAGACGAAGGTCGGCACCGCCGAGGACTTCGGGTGTCCCGAAGTCGACGCCCGGCGGAGGCAAAGCCGGGGCGGTGTAGGCTGCGGGCGAACCATAGTGGCTGTGGTAGCCGGGCACGCATCCTTCGGCTTCGCTCACATTCGAATTCTCAATTTTTAAGGTTGACATTCGCTCATGTTAAAAATCACGTTACTGCCATCACGACTGAATAGGCGCCCGAAAACTGGTGCGGGTAGCGGCGGCCGTCGTCGGGCGACATACGCATGCGGCGCAGGGCTTCAGATCATTGGCACATATCGAACCAAAAAATTATTTGTTTGAAGAATAAATACCGGCTCGAATAATCGTTTCCCGCATATTTTCCGCCGGACGACCCCCCTTCTTCCTTGCATGAATTTCCAGCAACTGCGCTCCGTGCGCGAGACCGTGCGATGCGGCTTCAACCTCACCGATGTGGCGCAGGCGCTGCACACGTCGCAGCCCGGCGTAAGTCGACAGATCAGGGAGCTGGAGGACGAGCTGGGCATCGTGCTGTTCGTGCGGGCCGGCAAGCGCCTGACCGGCCTGACCGAACCCGGCGCCCATGTACTGCCGATCATCGAGCGCATCCTGCAGGACAGCCGCAACCTGCGCACCGCCAGCCAGGAGTTCGTCGCGCAGCAGCAGGGCCAGCTCTCGATCGCCGCCACCCATTCGCAGGCCCGCTACGCGCTGCCGACGGCGGTGCACGAGTTCCGCACCCGGTTTCCCGAAGTGCGGCTGAACCTGCACCAGGGCTCGCCCCGCCAAGTGGCCGAGATGCTGCTCTCGGGCGAGGCCGACGTGGGCATCGCCACCGAGGCGCTCGACAGCTACGACCTGCTGCTGGCGATGCCCTGCTACCGCTGGACCCATTCGGTCGTCGTGCCGCGCGGTCATCCGCTGGAAGACGGCCCGCTCACCCTGGCCCGGCTGGCCGGGTTTCCGCTGATCACCTACGACAACGGTTTCACCGGCCGCACCCACATCGACGGTGCCTTCGCCCAGCAGGGCCTGGTGCCCGACATCGTGCTGTCGGCGATGGACGCCGACGTGATCAAGACCTATGTGGCGCTGGGCATGGGCGTCGGCATCGTCGCCTCGATCGCCTACGAGGACGAGCGCGACATGGGCTTGAGTGCCCGCGACGCCGGCCTGCTCTTCGGCATCAACCTCACCAAGCTGGCGGTGCGGCGCGGGGCGTACCTGCGCGGATACGTCTATTCCTTCATCGAATCCTTCGCGCCGACGCTGGCCCGCAGCGTTGTGGAGCGGGCGCTGCAGGACGATATGCCGGGGTCGCAGTACGAGATTTAGGGTCGGCGGGTAGTCGTCCGGTCAGAAGGATTCCCAGTCGTCCGCGCCGCCGGCGCTCGCTGCTGCTACCGGGCGCTCGGCCGGGGCCGCGGCTTTTTGGCCCGCCGGTGCCAAGGCAGGCGCCGGTGCGCTCTTGAAGGCGCGGGGCACACGGGCCGGAGCGGTGGTCCGGGGCAGTTTTGCCGGTGTCCGCGCGGGCAGCGGACGCACTGTCGGCGTTGCCGCGACGGCCGCGCGCTGCGGTGCCAGGGCGGCGGAACCATTTTCGGAGGCGAGCGTGAAGACCGCCACTGCCTGTACCAGTTGCTCGGCCTGGATCTTCAGGCTGGAGGCGGCCGCGGCGCTTTCCTCGACCAGCGCGGCGTTCTGCTGGGTGGCGCGGTCCATTTCGTTGATCGCGTTGCCGACCTGGCCCACGCCCGTACTCTGCTCGGCGCTGGCCGAGCTGATCTCGCCGACGATGTCGCTCACCCGCTGGATGGCGCCGACGATTTCCTTCATCGTCCGGCCGGCTTCGTCCACCAGGGCAGTGCCGCGCTCGACCTGCTCCACGCTGCCGGTGATCAGGGTCTTGATCTCCTTGGCGGCGCCTGCGCTGCGCTGGGCCAGGCTGCGCACTTCGCTGGCGACGACCGCGAAGCCGCGGCCCTGCTCGCCGGCGCGCGCCGCCTCCACCGCGGCGTTCAACGCCAGGATGTTGGTCTGGAACGCGATGCCGTCGATCACGCTGATGATGTCCGAGATCTTGCGCGAACTGTCGTTGATGCCCTTCATGGTGCCGATGACCTGGTCGACCACGTCGCCGCCCTTGGCTGCGACGGTGGAGGCGCCGAGTGCCAGCTGATTGGCCTGGCGTGCGTTGTCGGCGTTGTTGGTGACGGTCGAGCCCAGCT
The DNA here is from genome assembly GCF_003217575.1 of Xylophilus ampelinus. Lineage (GTDB taxonomy): Bacteria > Pseudomonadota > Gammaproteobacteria > Burkholderiales > Burkholderiaceae_C > Xylophilus > Xylophilus ampelinus. The sequence goes on from NZ_QJTC01000014.1 coordinate 39,400, forward strand.
CGTCCATCGTGGCCGAGGTTTGCTGCAGCGCGCTGGCCTGCTCTTCGGTGCGCTGGCTCAGGTCGTGGTTGCCCTGGGAGATCTGGCTGCTGGCGGTGGCCACGCTTTCGGAGTTGCTGCGCACGGTGGAGACGATGCCCGCCAGCGAAGCCTGCATTTCGCGCAACCGTGCCATCAGGCTGGCGCTGTCTCCGGCCCGCACGGCGATGGCGCTGGAGAGATCGCCCCGCGCCATCGCGTCGACGGCCTCGGCCGCCCTGCCCGGCTCGCCGCCCAACTGGCGCAGCAGGCTGCGCATCAGCAGCAGTCCCAGCGCGAGCGAGCCGAGTGCGACAATGACCGTCGCGACCAGGGACACGACCCGGGTGGTGGCCGCGCCGCTGTCCTGGCTGTCGACCTTGGTCTGGGCGGCGGCGTCCTGTGCGCGTTGGAGGTCGGCCAGGGTGCCGAACGTCTTGTCGGCGTTGTCCTTGACCTGGGTGCGGTTGATCTCCCCGCCGCGCGGGATGTCGCCGGCCTCGACCGCCTTGACCTGGTTTTCCATGCCGCTGCGCATGCGGCCGTAGGCCTCGGCCAGTGTGGCGATCTGGGGCGCCATGCCCGGATCGGCCGCGGCCTTCAATTCGACCAGCAGTTTATCGACGGCGGTGAAGCGCTCGGTGTTCTGCGCTTTCCAGGTGGCGATGGAGGCCGGGTCGCCGATGGCGATCATCCGCAGGATGTTGATGTCTACACGGGTGAGCAGGCCGTCGATCTGGCCGATGATCGACGCGGCACGGTAGTCCTTCTCGTAGAGGCTGTGCATGTCGGCCTTGGCCGCCGACTGGCGGTCGAGAAGGAAACCGGTGAGGGCCATGAACGCGACGATCACCACGGAGATGAGCGACACGATTTTTTGTTTGACGGTCCAGTGGTGCATGGCTACTTTCGAAGTAAAAAAGGTGGAGCGGCCGAGCAGTCGGGTAGAGGCATGCGAATCTGTCTTTGGTATATCGGCCATCCTTTGTTGCACTTTATTGCGTTTTTGTAAAGCGGATGTTCTCGGCCTACGTGGTGGCGCCGGTGCCGCCCGTGAGCATCGTGACCACGCCGTCGCCTATGATGTGCGGCCGATGCAACGATCGACGGCAGGCCGAACCACGGCGCGCAGCGATGCCCACTCAGGAAAAAACACGGTTCAGCCGCGGGGGCTCCCCGTCGGTGTTGTGAGCGGTTGTGAATTGCGGGCAGTGTGGGGGCGAGCAGCGGTAAGGTCGCCTGCCGCAACGGATTCGAATAGACACCAACGTGCAGCGCAAAAACAAAGGCTGGATCGCCCTCGGCGTCGGGGTGACGGTGCTGGTCGCGGTCGCCCTCGGCATCGCGGCCTGGATCCCGTCCGAGGCCGAGCTGGCGCGCGTGGCCGAGGCCAAGGTCGGTGCCGCGGTGGGCGCGCCGGTCACCATCGCGCGACTGCACTGGCAGGTCCTGCCTACGGCGCAGGTGGTGTTGGAGGGCGTGCGCGCCGCCCCGGCCTCGGGCGACGCGCCGCCGCTCACCATCGGCCGCATCGTGGCCGAGCCCAGGATGGGCCGGTTGCTGCGCGGCAAGATTGCCGTCGCCCGACTGGTGGTGGAAGACGCCTCGCTGCCGCAACCCGCGATGTCGGGCTTCAAGGTGCTGCATGACGCGACCCAGGGCGGCGAGGGCCGGCTGCAGCCCGACACCATCCCCCTGGAGCGGGCCGAGTTCCGCGACGTGCGCTGGGTGTCGCGCCAGGGCAAGGCGCTGGCGTACGAGGGCGACGTCGATTTCGACCCCGGCTGGCGGCCGCGCCGGGGCACCCTGGTGCGCAGCGGCGCGCCCACCGATACCCGGTTGCTGCTGACCCGCCAGGGCCAGGAGGACCGCTGGGCCGCCGAGATCCACGCCGGCGGCCGCACCGAACAGGCCATGCTGGACCTGCAGGAAAAGGACGGCGGCTATCAAGTGCGCGGCGCGCTGGATTTTCGGCAGGTGGACCTGGTGCCGCTGCTGGCGGCCTTCGAACGCACGTCCGCGATCGCCGGCAAGGCCACCGGCCATACCGACCTGCGGGCCCAGGGCGCCGACCCGGGGGCGCTGTTGCGCTCGGCCCACACAACGACCCGCTTCTCGGTGCAGCCTGCCACGCTGCTCACCTTCGACCTGGAGGCCGCGGTGAAGAGCGCCGGCACCCACCGCGGCGGCACCACCAGGCTCGACCAGCTCACCGGCACGGTGGAGACGCAGAACGACCCCGGTGGGATCATCGTCCGCTACACCGATCTGAAGGCGACATCGGGCGTGCTGACCGCTACCGGCGAGGCGACGCTGCAGAGCCGACGCATCCGGGGCGACGTGGCGATCGACCTCGTCGACGGCGTGGTGGGCCTGCCGCTGCAGTTCGGCGGCACGATGGACGACCCGACCCTGTCGCTCTCGGCCGCCGCGCTGGCGGGCGCTGCCGTCGGCACCGCGGTGGCGCCGGGCTTGGGCACCGCGATCGGCGCGCGGGTCGGCGAGACGATCCGCAAGATCTTCGGTGCCGAGCCCGAGAAGCCGCAGCCGGTGCGGTGACCGCAGGCGTCTAGTTCGTTTCCTCAAGCGCGTCGCCCAGCGCGCTCACCAGCCGGTCGATCTCGGATGCCTCGGAGATGAAGGGCGGTGCCAGCTGGATCGTGTCGCCGCCGTAGCGCACGTAGAAGCCCTTCTTCCAGCACGCCATCGCCACCTCGTAGGGCCGTCGGGCCGGTTCGCCGTTCAGTGCGGCGATGGTGAAGCCGGCGGCCAGGCCGTAGTTACGGATGTCGGTGACATGCTTCGTGCCTTGCAGGCCGTGCACCGCATTCTCGAAGCAGGGCGCCAGCGCTTTCACCCGGCCGACCATGTCTTCCTTCTCCAGCACGTCGAGCGCGGCCAGGCCGGCGGCGCAGGCGACCGGGTGGGCCGAGTAGGTGTAGCCGTGCGGAAACTCCAGCATGTACTCCGGCCCGCCCGCGGTCATGAAGGTGTCGTAGATCTCCTTGCTGGCGATCACCGCGCCCAGGGGCTGGGTGCCGTTGGTGATCTGCTTGGCGCAGTTGAGGATGTCGGGCACCACGCCGAAGGCGTCGGCGCCGGTGATCGCGCCGGAGCGCCCGAAGCCGCTGATCACCTCGTCGAAGATCAGCAGGATGTCGTGAGCGGTGCAGATCTCGCGCAGCCGCTGCAGGTAGCCCACCGGTGGAATCACCACACCGGCCGAGCCCGAGAACGGCTCGACGATCACCGCCGCGATGTTGCTGGCGTCGTGCAGCGCGATCAGGTCGAGCAGCCGGTCGGCCAGCTCCACGCCGGTGGCGGGCTGGCCGCGGCTGAAGGCGTTGCCGGGCAGTTGGGTGTGCGGCAGATGGTCGGCCTCGATGCCCTGGCCGAACGTCTTGCGGTTGCCCACCATGCCGCCGACCGAGATCCCGCCGAAGTTGACGCCGTGGTAGCCCTTCTCGCGGCCGATCAGCCGGGTCTTGCCCGCTCGGCCCTTGGCGCGCCAGTAGGCCCGCGCCATCTTCAGCGAGGTGTCGGCGGCTTCCGAGCCCGAGCCGGTGAAGAACACGTAGTCCAGGCCCGCGGGTGTCAACTCCTTGAGCTTGTTGGCCAGAGCGAAGGAGCCGGGGTGGCCGTGCTGGAAGGCCGGCGCGTAGTCCAGCGTGTGGATCTGGCGGCTGACCGCCTCGGTGATCTCGGGCCGGCCGTGGCCCAGGCCGGTGCACCACAAACCCGACAGGCCGTCGAAGATCTTGCGGCCTTCGTGGTCGGTGAAGTAGGCGCCCTGCGCCGCCACGATCATCCGCGGGTCGGCCTTGAAGTTGCGGTTGCCGGTGAACGGCATCCAGTGGGCGTCGAGCCAGGCGGCGTCGGTGCGCACCGGCGCGGTCTGCGGTTCGCGGGCGGGCGGGGCGATGGCGGTCATGGCGGGTGCTGCGGGGGAGGAGTAAGCCGCCAGTCTAGGGTGCACGGCCCCGCCCGTGCAAACCGGCGCAGTGTCAGGATGACATGCGCCGGGTTCGATTCGCCTTGTTGATTCCGTGCGGCGTGGTGCGGGCCTGGCTGGCCACCATCGCAAGGTGCCAATGCCTGCCAAACGTCTGCGCCTGGCTGCAGAGCGCTTCGACATTCGCCCAGTTTTGCTCGATCGCCCGATCGTGCATGCGGAGGGGCACGGCACCAGAGCCTTCAGCGCTGCCTCGATCACGATCGTGTCGGTCGGGCCTTCGGCCACCAGCGCGATGCGAATATCAGACATTGGGCACCGCTCCCAGGTGGCCATCATCCACAGACGCGAAAGTGGGTATTGGGCCTACATCCCGGCGAGTTCGGGCATGGGCTCGATATGCCGTATGCGGGTGAACCTATCACTGTTGCGTTCCACCGCGAACAGGCGAATTGCATCTTCTTGCAGGTCGAGCCCGTCCAGGACGGCCGCCGCGCAGCGTGGGTGCGTTGGGCGAGTAGATAGCGTACTCGCCTAGGCTCTGCATCAGACGCGCTGCAGGATTCTCAGGTGCGATGTCCACCATCCGAAGTGCTGCCAACCCCGGCGTCGTGCTCAGGTTTTTGTTGTTGCGAGGACCGTTGGACACCACATCCCGGGTTCCATCCGCCAAGAATTCGGTCTTGAACGACCAGGCCGGCTCGGGCGACTCCAGCGGGTTCAACAGGCCCAACCGGTCTTCTTCTCCGGCACTGCCTTTGGCACCGAGCCCGATCTGTGCTTCGATACACTTGGATGCCTGTGTGCAGGGCCGGCGGTCCGGTATCGTGGTGTATTACTTTTTCGTCAATTGCGCCCCCATTCACCGATGGCTCGAAGACCGCCGGTGGACTCGGCGGTCAGCATCGCTGGATCGGCTAGCCTTTCGGGCTCGTTCCAGTCCCAAAGCGGACCGCAGCCGGTGCCTTCGCCCCCGGTTTGCTATTTTTTATATAGCTACTAGCCGTTGAAGAACAACGGCTACGGCCCTAGAGCGCTTGAAATCTTGCGCTGCGCTCAGTAATGGTGCCGCAGCGACAACCGCACCGTGCACGGCGCGCCCGGCACGATCTGCGCCGCGCCGGTGGCCGTCGCCCGGTAGCGGCGGTCGGTCGGACCTTCCCGACAACACCGTGCTGCTCGACATTCGCACCCTGGAGAGATTGCCCCCCCACCGGTGCAACGAGGAGCCCCGAACCGGGACGTCTGCGTGCGCCGGCGCGCCGCAGTCACGTTGGAACGCATGCCGTTCCGGTTCGGCCGCCGGATGTTCGACGCCCGAGCGGGCGGCGCAGGCCCGGGAACGGGGCCCTGGCCCGTGCCCTTACTTCGCGCTGTTGACCGCGTCCAGGATCACCGCCGCCACCTTGGCCGGCTGCGACTGCTGCGGCACGTGGCTGGCGTCGAGCGTCGTGACCTTGGCGCCGATGGTGGCCGCCATCGCGACTTGCTGGGCGGGCTGGATCATGTGGTCCTGGCTGCTGACGATGAACCACGACGGCTTGGTCTTCCAGGCGGCGACCGTCACCTTCTGCTCGAAGGCCTTGCCGTTGATCGGGCCTTGGGTAGCGGTCATGACGGCGGTGGTCTTGGCGGGCAGGTCCTGCGCGAAGTGCTTGGCGATGCCTTCCTGCGTCATCTTGAGGTAGCCGGCGGCGTCGGCCGTGATGTGGGCGAAGCCGGGTGCGGGCGGATAGGCCTTGCCCAGCTCGCCGCCGGCCTGGCCCGCGTCGGGTGCCAGCGCGGCCACGTACACCAGGCCCGAGACCTTCGGATCGTCGCCGGCCTGGGTGATCACCACGCCGCCCCACGAGTGGCCGACCAGTACCACCTTGCCCGGCTGCGCGGCCAGCGCGCGCTGGGTGGCGGCCACGTCGTCCTCGAGCGAGGTGAGCGGGTTCTGCACCGCGACGACGTTCACGCCCTTGGCCTGCAGTAGCGGAATGACCTTGGCCCAGTCGGAGCCGTCGGCGAAGGCGCCGTGCACGATGACGACCGACGGCTTGGCGGGGGTCTGCGCGGAGGCGGGCGCGGTGGCCGCGGCCAAGGCGATGGAAACGAGAACAGCGGTGGGTTGGAACGTCATGGCAAAACTCCGGTGAAGAAAAAGAGAAGGACAAAGCTGCAGCGGGTGAGCCTCGATTATAATATTTTAAGCAATTGAATTGTGCACAATGTTTTTTATCGCGATCTTCGGCATTCGCGTGCAGGGCCCCTCACCACACAAACCGGCGGGTTGCCAACTAGGGGCAATGCGAATGGCGCGGCACCGGGGTTGCGGCAGGATGCGGCGTCCTCTTCGTGGTCGGCCCGTGCCGGCCGCGGTGCGCCCCTTGGTCCGATACGTTCTTCTCAGGAGCCCGCCATGTCCCCTTCCCTCGACCGCCGCCGCGCGCTGCTCACCGCCTCGGCCCTTTGGGGTACGGGCCTGCTGCCTGCCATGGCGCAGGCGCCCGCCTGGCCGGTCAAGCCGTTGCGGCTGGTGGTGCCGTTTCCGGCGGGCGGTACCAGCGACATGCTGGGCAGGGCGATCGCCGCCGAACTGTCGGGTGCGCTCGGCCAGCCGGTCGCGGTGGAGAACATCGCCGGCGCGGGCGGCGTCACCGGCAGCGCTGTGGTGGCCAGGGCGCCGGCCGACGGCTGCACGCTGCTGCTCTCGGGCATCGGCCAGAACGCGATCGCGCATGCGCTGCAGCCTCCGCCGCCGTACAGGGAGGAGACCGATTTCATCCACATCTCGCAGCTCAACGCCGGGCCCAACGTGCTGGTGGTGCCCGCCGGCTCGCCGCTCAGGACGCTGGCCGAGCTGATCGATTTCGCCAAGAAGAACCCCGGCAAGCTGAGCTACGCCCAGGTCAATGCGTCGTCCGGCCACCTGGCGATCGAGTTGCTGCGCCAGACGCTGACCACCTGCGTGGGACCGGCCGCGGCCAACAACTGCAGCAGCCCGTCGTTCACCGGCGTGCCGTTCGCGGGCGGCGGGCCGGCGCTGGCGGGCCTGCTCGACAACCAGGTGTCGATGATGTTCACCAACCAGGACTCAGCCGCCCCGCACGTGCGTAGCGGCAAGCTGCGGGCGCTGGCGGTGACCAGCCTGTTCCGCAACTCGCTGCTGCCTGACGTGCCCAGCGTGTCGGAGTCGGGCTACCCCGGCTTCTCGGCGGTGTCGTGGGCCGGACTCTCGGTGTCGGCGGGCACGCCCGCGCCGATCGTCGCTCGGCTGGAGGAAGAGATGATCAGGCGCTTCAAGGGCACGCCCGCCGGACGCAAGCTGGAGGAGCTGGGCTTCGTCGTGGTGGCCTCCCGCTCGGCCGACTACACCGCCTTCGTGCGCAGCGAGTCGGGTCGCTGGGGCAGGGTGGTGCGGGCGGCGGGCATCAAGGCGGGTTGATCTCCCGTCCTGTTTAGAGCGGCTAACACCACCCAGCGAAGCGGTTCTGGCTAGGCGCCGCATCGCAGACAGTACGAGTAGTACGACAAGGTGCGGCAACGACGCCAGAAGGGTTGTGTTAGCCGCTCTTAGCCTACGACGCGATGTAGCACCCCGGCCGGTGGTGGATCGCGCTGATCAGGTCCAGCACCACGGCGCCCCCACCGAATACGGCACCTGCCGCGCCGAAGATGCGGGCATCGACCGCCATCTGGAACCGGCCGGAGCGCCAGCCCCAGCGCTCCGGAGCGGAGGCCTTCGGCTGCTGCCGGCTGCGCGGCAGCGACGCTTTAACGCTCGCATCTTGTGTACCGACTCTGTGTCCGATGTCACTTCCGGTGGAGCGTCGGCTTCTCCTACAGGCCATCGGTCCCAACGCCCACAGCCTTCGGCCAGGAGGCGAACAAGATAAGCGGTTCTCGCTGCAGCAGTCGACACGATGCTGCACATACCGACAAACATCCGAAGGAGTAGTACACATGCCAGCAGACCGCGACGACGTGATCGACGTACTCAACAACCTCATCGAAACCTCGCACGACGGCGAGTACGGCTTCAAGCAACTGGCCGAGAATGCCAAGTCGCCCGCACTCAAGCAGAATTTCCTGGCCCGTGCCGACGAGTGCCGCGGCGCGGTGGCAGAGCTGCGCAACGAAGTGGTCGCCCAGGGCGGCAAGCCCGACGACGGCGGCACGGCCGGCGGTGCGCTGCACCGCGGCTGGGTCGCGGTGCGCAGCACCCTGACCACCTCCACCGACCAGGTCCTGCTCGACGAAGCCGAGCGCGGCGAGGACACGGCCCTGGCCCAGTACCGCAAGGCGGCCAAGGCAGATCTGCCGGCCAGCGTCCGTGCCCTGGTCGATCGCCAGTTGCAGGGCGTCCAGCGCAACCACGACCAGATCAAGGCCCTGCGCGACCAGCACAGGGCGCTGGAGCACTGATCGCCGTAGCGCCTGGCACGCTTACCGGCCAGCCACAAGAAGTGCCGGCGACGCCGGCATTTTTCCTTCCGGTCCGCGGAAAGAGGGTGTGGACGGTCAGCGCGCCCGCAGAAGCCGAACCGCATGCGGCAGCGCCCGTGCATCGGGCACCAGCGCATCCAGCACCGCGCCCAGCAGGCCGGCGCACAGCACCGCGCCGAGCAGCGGCTTCCAGGTCAGCCGCACGACAGCCGGCAACCAGCCGGCCCGGGCGACCCGGGCAACGGTGCCGGCGGTGACGATCGAGAAGGCCAACTCCACCGCCACCGCCAGCAGCGATTCAAAACCGAAATACAGCCACAGCAGCGACCCCACGCTGAAGAACAGGCCGCAGCCCAGCAGGAACAGCAGCACGACCGGCACCGCGACCAATACGCCCTCTTCGGCCCCTGCGGCCGCACCGATCGCCTCGCCCGCCCAGTCGCCCGCCGAACCGACGGACTCCGGCAGCTCGCCGAAACCGCCGTAGGCACCGCCACCGTCGTCGCTGCCGCTGCGCGCCGCGGGCGAAGCGGAGCCGCCGCCCTGCGGCGGCAGGTCGGGCAGGTCGCTCACGCCGGGATCCTCGAACTCCGCGTCGCGTCGCACCAGCCGGGCGGCCCAGAAGCGCAGCACCAGCAGGTAGACGCAGTAGCCCACCCCCAGCGCGATCAGCCAGCGCACCGCCATCGACCCGACCCCCGCCACGATCAAAGCGTGGGTGGTTCCCCAGGTGCAGGCCAGCGTGAGTAGGCCGATGCCGAAGCCGTGCATCCGCAGCCAGTAGCGGCGGTGCAGGTCCTGCTCGATGCGGCTCTGCCAAAGCCGCATCGAGCGCCAGTCGGAGAGGGTCTTCACCGGCCGGGGGCGCCAGCCGGTGCGGCGGTGTCCGTGGTCTCGTGGTCGGACACCAGCCGCACCCGCGGTGCGACGGCGCACATCAACTCGTAGCCGACGGTGCCTGCGGCCTGCGCCACCTCGTCGATCGGCAGCACCGCGCCGCTGCCGGCCCGGCCCCACAGCGTGACCTCGGCGCCGAAGCCGGCGCCGGGCACCGGCGTCAGGTCGATCGCCAACATGTCCATGCTGACCCGTCCGACGAGCCGGGTGCGCACGCCGTCGACCAGCACCGGCGTGCCGGTGTCGCAGTGGCGCGGGTAGCCGTCGGCATAGCCGCAGGCGGCGACGCCGACGCGCAGCGGGCCGTCGGCGACGAAGCGGGAGCCGTAGCCCACCGTGTCGCCCGCGGCGAGTTGCTGCACGCCTATCAGCCGAGTCGACAGCGTCATCGTCGGCTGAAGGTCCCAGTGCGCGATGTCGTGCTCGGGGAAGTCGGGCGCGCTGCCGTAGAGAGCGATGCCGGGGCGCACCCAGTCGCCGCGCACTGCGGCGCCGTAGCGGGCGTCGCCCGCATGGCGGAGCAGGGCTGCGCTGTTGCTCACGCTGCGCTCGCCCGACAGGTCGTCGGTCACTTCCTGGAAGGCGTCCATTTGCCGGGCGACGCCGGCGGGGCCGTCGGCGTCGCTGAAATGGGTCATCAGGGAGACCTCGTCGACCTGGGTCAGCGCGCCCAGGCGGGTCCAGGCGGTGCGCAGCCGCTGCGGCGGGAAGCCGAGCCGGTTCATGCCGCTGTTCATCTTCAGGAACACCCGGTGCGGCTGCTGCGTTTTGTGGGTGGCGAGCATGTCGATCTGCTCGTCGCAGTGCACCGTGTGCCACAGGCCGAGGCGCGAGCACAGTTCCAGGTCGCGCTGCTCGAAGACGCCTTCCAGCAGCAGGACGGGCCCGCGCCAGCCCAGGGCGCGCAACCGCTCGGCCTCGGCCAGGTCGAGCGTCGCGAAGCCGTCGGCGCCGCGCAGGCCCTCGAACACCCGCTCGACGCCGTGGCCGTAGGCGTTGGCCTTGACGACGGCCCACAGCCGCGAATCGGGTGCCCCCCGGCGGGCGCGCTCCAGGTTGTGGCGGAGCGCCTCGGTATGCACGGTAGCGAGGATCGGACGTGGCATGGCAGGCGCGGCAGCGAAAACCCGCATTCTGGCAGCGTCGGCGCGGGTGCTGCCGGCTTGTCGGACAAGGGCGCGCATGGCCGACCGCGCCACCCCGGAACCGCCGAAACGGCAAAGGGACGCATGCTATAACCCGCCTCAGCCTCGTCGCCCGTAGACCTGCCACCCTTTTTGCCGGACCCACGCCGGCCTGTCAGCCATCGAATGAAGCGCGGTTTCTACACGATCATGTCGGCGCAGTTCTTCTCGTCGCTGGCCGACAACGCGCTTTTCGTGGCGGCGGTGGAATTGCTCCGCACCGGCGGCGCGCCCGAGTGGCAGCGCGCCGCGCTGGTGCCGATGTTCGCGCTGTTCTACGTTGTGCTGGCCCCGTTCGTGGGCGCCTTCGCCGACGCCAGGCCCAAGGGCACGGTGATGTTCTACAGCAATGCGATCAAGGTCGTGGGCTGCCTGATGATGCTGTTCGGTGCGCATCCGCTGGCGGCTTATGCGATCGTCGGCCTGGGCGCGGCGGCCTATTCGCCCGCCAAGTACGGCATCCTCACCGAGCTGCTGCCCGCCTCGCAGCTGGTGAAGGCCAACGGCTGGATCGAGGGACTCACCATCTCCTCGATCATCCTGGGCGTGCTGCTCGGCGGACAACTGGTGGGCCGGCATTTGTCGGGCATGCTGCTCTCGTTCGATTTTCCGTTCGTCGATACCAGCGTCGACACCGCGCCCGAAGCGGCGATCTTTTTGCTGATCTTCATCTATGCGATCGCGGCCTGGTTCAACACCCGCATCCCGCATACCGGCGTCGAGATGCGGCCGCTGTGCAAGGATCCGCAGCGCGGCATGCTGCGCAATACGCTGGAGCTGCTGCCCGATTTCTGGAGCTGCAACTCGCGCCTGTGGCGCGACCGGCTGGGCCAAATCTCGCTGTCTACCACCACGCTGTTCTGGGGCGTCTCGGGCAACCTGCGCTACATCGTGCTGGCCTGGAGTGCGGCCGCCCTGGGCTACAGCACCACCCAGGCCTCGTCCCTGGTGGGCGTGGTGGCCGTCGGCACCGCCGTGGGCGCGGTCGTCGCCTCTATGCGGATGCGGCTCGACATGGCGCCGCGGGTGATGCCGCTCGGTATCGGCATGGGCCTGCTGGTGATCGGCATGAACTTCATCGACAACGTCTGGGTGGCCGCGCCGTTCCTGATCCTGCTGGGCGGCATCGGAGGCTTCCTGGTGGTGCCGATGAACGCGCTGCTGCAGCACCGCGGTCACAACCTGATGGGCGCCGGCCGTTCGATCGCGGTGCAGAACTTCAACGAGCAGGCCTGCATTCTGGGGCTGGGCGCGATGTACAGCGTGTCGACCAAGTTCGGCGTGTCGGCCTTCGGCGCGATCACCGGCTTCGGCGTCGTGGTGGCCGGCGCGATGTGGGCGATCCAGCGCTGGCATGCGCACAACCTGATCGCCCACAAGGACGAGGTGGAGCATTTGATGGCCATTGCCCGCCACGACGACCACCACTGAGGTGGGTTGCTGGCTACTGCGCGGCTGCAAGGCGGCGTTGCGGGGCCCGGTACCCCGCCTGCGCCTTGTCCTGCAGCCGCTCGCTCCGCCCTTGAGGGTGGTGGGGCCGCCTCCGTTTCCATTTCAACTTTTCGCACGTGCCGGTCAGTGCTGTGGCTGCGTTTTGATGTCCATTGGCCGTTCCATGCCTTCTTCCGTCCTGTCCGCCCTCGCGCTGGTGCTCAATGCTTTCGTCTGGGGATGCGCCTGGTGGCCGTTTCGGCTCCTGGAGGCGCACGGGCTACATCCGCTGTGGGCGACGGCGACCATCTACGCGTTCGCGCTGGCGTGCCTGCCGGCGTGGAGGCCGCTCGCCTGGCGGGCGCTGCGGACGCATCCGGGGCTGTGGCTGCTGGCGGGTGCGGCGGGCCTCACCAACATCTGCTTCAATTGGGGCGTGACCCAGGGCGACGTGGTGCGGGTGGTGATGCTGTTCTACCTGATGCCCGTCTGGACGGTGGTGCTGGCCTGGCCGCTGCTGGGCGAGCGGCCGCGGCCCGCGGCGCTGCTGCGCATGGCGCTGGCGGTGGCCGGCGTGGTGACGATCCTGAAGGTGCCGGGCACCGACTGGCCGGCACCGGGCAGCCTGTCCGACGGGCTCGGCTTGGCGGGCGGTTTCTGCTTCTCGCTCACCAACATCCTGCTGCGGCGGCTGCGCGGGGTGCCGGGCACCGGCCGCACGCTGGCGATGTTCGGCGGCGGCTTCGCGACCGCGGGGGCGCTGGCCCTGGCCGGGCTGGCGGTGGGTTCGGTCCCGGCACCGCCCGCGCCCGGCATGGCCTGGGTGGCGACGGCGCTGGTACTGGCGTTGTGCTTCCTGGTGGGCAACGTGGCGCTGCAGTACGGCGCGGCCCGGCTTACCGCGCAGGGCACGTCGCTGGTGATGCTGTCGGAAGTGGTGTTCGCCAGCGTGTCCTCGGTGGCGCTGGGCGCGTCGGCCATGGCACCGCGGATCGCGTTGGGCGGTGCGATGGTGGTGGCGGCGGCCGTGTGGTCGGCCTGGGCGCCGCGCCAGGACGGCCACGGCGGCGGCTGACGCGCAGTCCGCGGTACCGGCCGCACGCATCTCGAAACGCGGGATCGGGCATGGCTGCGGACAATGCGCCGATGCTGCGTTCCTCCTTTCCCGACCCCGTGCCGCCGGTGGCGACCGCGCCCGGCGCAGGCGATCCGCCCGATGCCGCACGGCGCCAGGCCGCCGCCGCCCAGGCCCCGGCACACGACACCCTGTCGCCGGCGGACCGCTACGAGGAGCTGTTCCTCGCGGTGCAGAAGGCGCGTGTCTTCGCCGACAGCAAGGTCTTCGTCGACTGCGCGCCCCGCCATGCGCCGGCCGACATCCTGCGCGACTACCGGGCGCAGCAGGCGCAGCCGGGCTTCGACCTGCATGCCTTCGTGCATGCGCATTTCGAGGTGCAGCCGGCCACCGACTGCCACTACCTCTCGGTCCCCGGCCAGCCGCTGGTGGACCATATCGACGCGCTGTGGCCGGTGCTCACGCGGCACCCGGCGGCGCATCCGCCGCAATCGTCCCTGCTGCAGCTGCCGCACCCGTACGTGGTGCCGGGCGGGCGGTTCGCCGAGCTGTACTACTGGGATTCGTACTTCACGATGCTCGGCATGGCCGACAGCGGGCAGGCGGCGCTGGTGCATGCGATGACCGACAACTTCGCCTACCTGATCGACACCTACGACTTCGTGCCCAACGGCACCCGCAGCTACTACCTGAGCCGCTCCCAGCCGCCGGTCTTCGCGCTGATGGTGGAGCTGTGCGAGGCCTGCGGCGGCCCGGCCGCTGCCGGTTACCTGCCCCAGTTGCGCAAGGAACACGCCTGGTGGATGGCGGGCGCCGACAGCATCGCACCGGGCGAGGCGGGACAGCACGTGGTGCGCCTGTCCGACGGCACCCTGCTCAACCGCTACTGGGATGCCCGCGAAACCCCGCGCGAGGAGTCGTATGCCGAGGACGTGGAAACGGCGGCCCAGCAGGCCGGCCGGCGCCCGGCGCCCGCGGTGTACCGCGACCTGCGGGCGGCGGCCGAATCGGGCTGGGACTTCAGCAGCCGCTGGCTCTGCGATCCGCAGGACGTGGTGAAACCGTCGCTGCGCCTGTGCGAGATCCGCACCACCGCCATCCTGCCGGTGGACTTGAACGCCTTCCTCTACCGGCTGGAGGCCACCATCGCCCGGCTGGCCCGCACCACCGGCGACGCGGCCACCGCCGCCCGGTTCGACCGGCAGGCCGAGGCGCGCCGCGCGGCGGTGCAGCGGCTGATGTGGAACGCGGAGGAGGGCGCCTTCTTCGATTACGACTGGGAGCATCGCCGGCTGCGCCACGCCCTCAGCGCCGCCACGGTGGTGCCGCTCTTCGCCGGCCTGGCTTCGCAGGCGCAGGCCGATGCGCTGGCCGGCACCGTGCAAGCCCGGCTGCTCGCGCCCGGCGGCCTGGCCACCAGCGAGACCGAGAGCCACGAGCAGTGGGACCGCCCCAACGGCTGGGCGCCGCTGCAGTGGATGGCGATTCGCGGCCTGGCCGATTACGGCCACACGGCCTTGGCCGACACCATCGCCCACCGTTGGCTCGACAGCGTCGGCGCCGTCTATGCCCGGGAAGGCAAGCTGGTCGAGAAGTACACGATGCGCGACACCGGCGACGGCACCGCGGCCGCGGGCGGCGACGGCGGCGAATACCCGCTGCAGGACGGCTTCGGCTGGACCAACGGCGTCACCCGCCGTTTGCTGCACGGCTGCCCCGGGCATCCGGCGCACGGTGCATGCCACCGGCCTGGCGCCTGAATCCCGCTATCGGCGCCCTGCGAAAATGCCCGGATGAACAAGCTCTTCAAAGTGATCGTGCCCGTCGGCTGCCTGGTGCTGCTGGCCGCGGCCTTCGGTACCTACGGCTGGCGCGGCGTGGCGGTGGTGGGCGGCGGCATCACGATGTGGCTGCTGATGCACTTCACCCGGATGATGACGGTGCTCAAGCGCGCCTCCGACCGGCCGGTGGGCTACGTGGGCAGCGCGGTGATGCTCAACGCCAAGCTCAAGCCGCAGTCGACCCTGCTCCATGTAATGGCGCTCACCCGTGCCCTCGGCGAGCAGCGCAGCCCGGTCGGCGAGCAGCCCGAGGTCTACCGCTGGACCGACGGCACCCGGTCGTACGTGGACTGCACATTCGACGGCGGCCTTCTTGTCCGCTGGCAGCTCACCCGGCCCGCGCCGGAGCCCGACGAAGGCGCAACCGCCCGTGTCGCCGGTGCTCCGACGGCCGGCACGCCTTAAAATCCCGGGTTTCCCCGACCTCGATCCTTTTTCCGGACACCCAAGGACACCCCGCATGAGCCTCGTCCCCCCCGCGCCCTCCCTGTCCGACCGCGACGGCAAGATCTGGATGGACGGCCAGCTCGTCGACTGGCGCGACGCCAAGATCCACGTCCTGACCCACACGCTGCACTACGGCTGCGGTGTCTTCGAAGGCGTGCGTGCCTACGAGACGGTCGACGGCACCGCGATCTTCCGGCTGCATGAGCATACCGAGCGCCTGTTCAACAGCGCCAAGATACTGCGGATGAAGCTGCCCTTCACCCAGGACGAGATCAACGAGGCGCACCGGACGGTGGTGCGCGAGAACCAGCTGGCCTCGTGCTACCTGCGGCCGCTGGCCTGGATCGGCTCCGAGAAGCTGGGCGTCAGCCCACGCGGCAACACCATCCACGCGATGGTCGCGGCCTGGTCTTGGGGCGCCTACCTGGGCGACGAAGGCATGCAGCGCGGCATCCGCGTCAAGACTTCGAGCTACACCCGCCACCACGTCAACATCACGATGACGCAGGCCAAGGCGGTGAGCAACTACACCAACTCGATCCTCGCCAACATGGAGGCGCTCGACGACGGCTACGACGAGGCTTTGCTGCTCGACGCCTCGGGCTTCGTGTCGGAAGGCGCGGGCGAGAACGTATTCGTGGTCAAGGGCGGCGTGGTCTACACGCCCGACCTGTCGGCCGGCGCGCTGAACGGCATCACCCGCAACACGATTCTGCACATCTGCAAGGACCTCGGCATCGAACTGGTGCAGAAGCGCATCACCCGCGACGAGGTCTACATCGCCGACGAGGCCTTCTTCACCGGCACCGCCGCCGAAGTCACGCCGATCCGCGAGTTCGACCGCATCGAGATCGGCCCGGGCTCGCGCGGTCCGGTCACCGGGAAGATTCAGTCGGCGTTCTTCGACATCGTCAACGGCCGCAATCCCAAGTACGCTCACTGGCTCACCAAGGTCTGACGCGATGACTGTCCCTTCCCATCCCTCCCACCCTTCCAACCTGGCCGCGTCGGTGAAGCGCCCGGTGGTCGTGGTCGAACTCGTGGCGGCCGACCTCAACGCCAACGGCGGCGTCTTCTGCCCGAGCCCCAAGGCCGACATGAAGCTCTGGAACACCCATCCCAAGGTGTACCTGGACGTGGCGCACTCCGGCGAGGCCAAGTGCCCGTACTGCGGCACGGTCTACCGCCTGCGAGCGGGCGAAACGGTGCGTGCCGGCCACTGAGCCGCGCGCGCCGACCGCCTTCCGCTTCCCGGGCCTTCCTCTCTTGCAATCCCTACACGGCGACCGCGCAGGCGGCGTTGACCGGCCGATGGCCGCTGTGCGCACGCCCACGCTGTCGGTCGCGGTTCTCACCCGCAACGAAGCTCATCGGATCCGCGACTGCCTGGACAGCGCGGCGTCGATCGCGCACGAGCTGGTCGTGGTCGACAGCGGCAGCACCGACGGCACCATGGCCGCGGCCGAGGCCGCCGGCGCCCGGGTGTTCTCCCATCCCGACTGGCAGGGTTTCGCGGTGCAGCGCAATCGGCTGCTGGCGCATTGCACCGGCGACTACGTGTTCTTTCTCGATGCCGACGAACAGATGACATCCGAACTGCGCGACGAGCTGCAGGCCATCGTGCAGAGCGGCGCCCGCGGCGTCTGGAAGATCCGCTGGCGCATGGTCGCCTTCGGCCGGCCGCTCACCTGGTACCGCGCGCAGTCGCATATCGAGCGCCTGTTCCCCCGCGAACTGCTGCGCGAATTCACCGGCGTGGTCCACGAGGAGGCGCAGCTGCAGGGCGAACCGCTGCCGCGTCACCTGGTGCGTGCGCCCTTGCTGCACCACTCGCGCGAGACGGTGCGCGGCAGCCTGGAAAAACTTACCCAGTACGCGATGCTGGGCGCCGCCAAGCGCGCCGCGCTCGGCAAGCGCGGCGGCGTGCTGCGGGGCCTGGCTTCGGGCCTGAGCATGTTCTTGCGGCTGTACGTGCTGCGCCTCGGCTTCCTCTGCGGCGGCGCGGGCTTCCTGTACTGCCTGTTCGTCGCGCTGGAGAGTTTCTTCCGCTACGCCGCGCTGTCGTACGACCGCGCGCACCTCACCGGACAGGTCGTCCGATGAAGGTGGAGCGCTATGCGGTGCCGCTGGTCTCGGCGGCGGCCTTTCTCATACCCGGGCTGGCGCTGTGGCTGCCCTCGGGCTATTCCATCGGTGCGGCGGTGCTGCTGCTCGGCGCGCTGGTGCTGCTGCCGCTCGGCGACCGGCGCATCCGACCGCTGGAGGGCGCCGGCTGGTTGGCGCTCTCGATCGTGGCGATGGCTTTTTTCTGGCTGCTGGACTCGCGCTCCGGCCGGACCGACTGGGGCGGCTTCGACCGGCCCACCAAGTACATGATCGCGCTGCCCTGCCTGCTGCTGGTGCATGTGTACGCGCCGCGGGTCAAGCCGTTCTTCTGGGGCATCGCGATCGGCGCCATCGGCAGCGGCGGCATCGCGCTCTACCAGCGCGCGGTGCCGCACCTGCCGCGGGCGATGGGCTACACCAACGCGATCCAGTTCGGCGATCTGGCGCTGCTGCTGGGTCTGATGTGCCTCACCTTGTTCGCGGTACGGCCGCCGGGCTTCGCCCGACATTGGCAGCGCGCGGTGCTGCTGCTGGGGGCCTTGCTGGGCGGGCTGGCGTCGGTGCTGTCGGAGACGCGCGGCGGTTGGTTGGCGCTGGTGGTGGTGCTGCCGGTGCTGGTGGTGCTGCTCTGGTGCCACCTGCCGCACAAGCAGATGCTGCGGGTGCTGGCGGCAGCCGTGGTCGGCATCGGCCTGCTCGGCCTGACGCAGCCGCACATGATCGACTACCGCCTGGAAAAGGCCCGCACCGAGCTGCAGCAGTACGAGAAGGGCGACCAGGAGGTCACTTCCGTCGGCCAGCGGCTGTCGCACTGGAAACTGGCTTGGCAGATGGGCTGGGACCGGCCCCTGACCGGCTGGACGCAGAACGGCTACGAGGTGGAAAAGGCCCGCCGGGTGCACGCCGGCCTGGCCCACCCCAGCGTGCTCAGCTTCAGCCATGCGCACAACGAGGTGCTCGACATTTTCGCCAAGCGCGGACTGCCCGGCGTGACGGCGCTGCTGTTCTTCTACGCGGTCCCGCTGTGGCTGTTCTGGCCGCGCCGCGGGCTGCGCCCCTGCCCCGACCCCGACCCCGATCCGACCGCTCTGGCGCTGCGGGTGGTGGGCGTGCTGGTGCCCGTCTGTTGCATCGCCTTCGGGCTGACCCAGGTGTTCATGGCACACAACAGCGGCAACATGTGCTACCTGTTCTTCACCCTGCTGGTCTACGGCTGCCTGCGCGGCCACGAGGCGAGGGCGGCCGCCCCGCCCGCCACCGGAGCCCCGGCCGATGCATGTCCTGCTCGTCAATAACTCGCCGATCCCGGTGTTCGCGTACGGCGGCACCGAGCGCGTCATCTGGGACCTGGGCCGGGCGCTGGTGCAGCGCGGCCACCGGGTGAGCTATTTGGTGCCGGCGGGCTCGCACTGCGACTTCGCGACCAACGTCCTGCCGATCGACACCGAGCGGGCCTGGGCCGAGCAGGTGCCGGCCGAGGTCGACATCGTCCATTTCCAGTTCCATCCCAAGTTCGCGTCCGAAGACGCGCTGGGCAGGCCCTACCTGGTGACCGAGCACGGCAACGCCCGCAAGCCCCGGCCGTTGCCGCTCAACACCGTGTTCCTCTCGCGCGACCATGCGGCGCGCTACGGCTCTAACCGCTATGTGCACAACGGCCTCGACTGGTCGGCCTACGGCCCGGTCGATTTCGATCGGCCGCGCGGGTACTACCACTTCCTCGGCAAGGCCGCCTGGCGTGTCAAGAACGTCGCTGGCGCCATTCAGGTGGCGCAGAAAGCCGGCGTGCTGCTGGACGTGCTGGGCGGCGATCGGCTCAACTGGAAGCGCGGCTTTCGCTACACTTTCTCGCGCCGCATCCGCTTCCACGGCATGGTGGGCGGCGTGACCAAGAACGCATTGCTCAACGGATCACGCGGCATGATTTTCCCGGTTCGCTGGCACGAGCCCTTCGGCCTGGCGATCATCGAGAGCCTGTACTTCGGCTGCCCGGTCTTCGCGACGCCTTACGGTGCCCTGCCCGAGCTGGTGCCGCACGACTGCGGCGTGCTGGCCGACAACGCGGACGCCCTGGCCGGGGCGGTGCGCGCCAACCGCTTCGATCCGCGCCGCTGCCACGACCACGTCGTCGAACACTTCGGCGCCGAACGCATGGCCGCCGACTACCTGCGGGTCTACGAGCAAGTGCTGGCCGGCGAGAAACTGCACGATACGCAGCCGGTGATCCAGGGGCAGGCGCGGGAACTGGCCTGGCGCAACTGACGGGGCTGGGTAGCGCCGTCAGGAGCAAGTCCAAAGTCGGGGCCGACGGGCCGGCCGGTGCGGCGGCGCACCTCGGCGGCAGCGTCGGACAGCACGGTCGCCGAGCGCCGGCGTGTCGGCATATGCACGCTATCGAAAGGCCGATCCACCGGCTGTGGCGGCGTGCGCATCGAACGTCGTCGACGCTGGTGCCGCGCCGGTCCGGTAACTGTCCTGCAGCGCCGCCTGCAGCGCATCCAGCGCGGCCGACCGGTAGCCGCTGCGCCGCACCAGCAGGGTGTCGACCGTGCAGAGCGGATGCAGCCGCAGTTCGGGCGGCACGCGGGTCATCGCCAGCACCGAGCGGGGCACCACGGCCACGCAGGTGCCGGCCGTCACGCAGGCCAGGATCGCGTGGTAGGAACCCAGTTCCAGCAGCTGCATCGGCCGGGGCCGGGGCCCCAGCCAGGCCTGGGCGATGCGGCGGTAGGTGCAACCGGCTTCGAAGGCGGCCAGCGTGCCGGGCTGCACGTCGGCGGGGCCTGCTATCGGCGGATGGCCGGCCGGCAGGGCCAGCATTAGTTCTTCCACGTAGAGCGCCACCGCGTCCAGCCCCGGGCCGGGCGGATCGCCTGGCGGCCAGGCGACCAGGATCGCGTCGAGCGCATGCGCTTCCAGGCGGTCGATCAGCTGTTGACTGGAGGCGATGGCGAGTTCCAGCGCCACGTCCGGCCACTGCCGGTGGAAATGCGCCAGCGGCCCGGGCAGCCGGCTGGCGGCGGTGCTCTCCATCGAGCCCAGGCGCAGCCGACCGGCGGGCTGCGCCGGGCGCATTGCCTGGCGGGCCTCCGCGGCCAGGGCCAGCAGACGGTCGGCATAGCCGAGCAGGGTGCGGCCCTCGGCCGTAAGCGCCATGCGCTTGCCTTCGCGCAGGAACAGCGCGGTGGCCAGGCTGTCTTCTAGCTGCTGCACCCGGGTCGTCACGTTCGACTGCACCCGGCCCAGCCGCTCGGCCGCGCGGGTGATGCTGCCTTCGGTCGCCACGGTGCGGAAGATTTCCAGCGCCGCCAAGTCCACTCGCATCCCCTGTAAATCTTCGATGAGGATGGATTCTATATTTTCATTCTCTTGATAAGATGGAAAGACGCCGACGTGGCGTGGGCTTTACCCGTTCTTCCCGTGCCGCTTCCCTACATCTTCCGCATCCGCCCCGACCGGCCCCTGCACATCGCCATCGCGGGCACCGCCACCCTGGCGGCTGCCCTGGGCATCGGCCGTTTCGCCTTCACACCGCTGCTGCCGATGATGCTGCACGACGGCGTGATCGACTTGGCCGCCGGCAGCTGGCTGGCGACCGCCAACTACATCGGCTACCTGGTCGGGGCCTTGCTTTACATGGCCCTGCCCTGGTTGAGCCGCCGGCTCGGCCGGGCGGTACCGGGTGCGGTGCTGGCGCGCGGCGGGCTGGTGGCGACGGTGCTGCTGACGCTGGGGCTGGCGCTGCCCTGGCAGGACGGCTGGCCGACGCTGCGGTTCACCGCCGGAGTGGTGAGCGCGATGGTGTTCCTCTCGACCTCGCACTGGTGCATGGGCCGGCTGTCCGCGCTGGGCACGCCGGCGCTCGGCGGGTTGATCTTCTGCGGGCCGGGGCTGGGCATCGCGCTGACCGGTCTGTCGGCCAGCGCGATGGTGGCGGCGCACCAGAGCGCGGCCACCGGATGGGCGGTCTTCGGCGGGCTGGCCGCACTGCTGACCGCCTTCGTCTGGCCTGTGCTGGGGCGCGGCGGCGAGGCCGGTCCGGCCGGCGGGCCGGCGAACGGTACGCCGGCGGCGCCCGCACCGTCGCCGGCCGCCGAGCGGGCGCTGCTCGCCATCGCCTACGGGCTGGCCGGCTTCGGCTACATCGTTACCGCCACCTTCCTGCCGGTGATCGCCCGCACCGTGCTGCCGGCCGGTTCGCCCTGGCCCGACCTGTTCTGGCCGATGTTCGGCGGCGGCGTGGCGCTGGGTGCCCTGCTCTCGACCCGCGTGGCCCAGGCCCGCGACCGGCGCCTGCTGCTGGCGGCGTGCTACCTGGTGCAGGCCGCGGCCATCGTCCTCGGCATGGTGTGGCCGGGTCCCGCGGGGTTCGCGCTGGGCAGCCTGCTGCTTGGCCTGCCCTTCACCGCAATCACCTTCTTCGCGCTGCAGGAGGCCCGCCGCGAATGGCCCGCCGCCGGTGCGAGCTTCACCGGCCTGCTGACGGCCCTCTACGGCATCGGCCAGATCGCCGGGCCGCCCCTGGTGGCGCTGCTGCTGTCGCATGCGGCCTCGCGGGCCGAGGGATTCCACTGGGCGCTGGCGCTGGCGGCCAGTTCGCTGGTGCTGGGGGCGGTGGTGTACGGGGTGATGTGGAGGCGTTGGCCATTACAGGTCCGCACGCGCGCTGCCGGCGCTGCCTGAATTCCTGCGAGCGCAGGATTTACACGGCCGGGTCGCCGGCTGAACCGGCTATTTCCTGCGGGCGTAGGAACCGTAGACGGTCGACACGACCCGGCCCGTTTCAGCCTGCCGCGCCGCTCTCGCCCGCCAGCACCCTCGCCGTCTCCAGCGGCATCTCCAGCACGAAGCACGCGCCCGGCCCGCCATCGGGGCGGTCCTCGCAGCGGACGGTGCCGCCGTGGCGCAGTGCGATCGAGCGGACCAGGGCCAGGCCCAGGCCGACACCGCCGTCGCGCTCGCTGGCGCCGGGCAGGCGATAGAAGGGCTCGAAGATGCGGTCGCGCTGCTCGGGCGGCACTCCCGGGCCGTGGTCGCAGACGCGCAGCACCGCGCGGCCGGGGCGGCCCGGCGGGGCGGTTTCGCGCTGCAGGATCAGCGCGATCTCGCCCTGGCTGTAGCGGCGGGCGTTCTCCAGCAGGTTGCGCACCGCACGGCGCATCAGGCGGGCCACGCCGTGGACCTCCACGTCGGCGGCGTTGGGATCGACCTGCAGCTCGGCGCCGACGCGGGCGCATTCCTCGGCCGCCAGGCCGGTCAGGTCGACCGGTTCTTCGGTGCCGACGTCGGCCTCCTGCGCATCGAGTCGGCTGGCCAGCAGGATCTCGTCGATCAGCTGGTCGAGTTCGGCGATGTTGCGGGCGATCTCGGCCTTGAAGGCAGGCGACGGCGTGCCGCCCATCAGCTCCAGCCCCATACGGATGCGGGTGAGCGGCGAGCGCAGTTCGTGCGACGCGTTGGCCAGCAGGGTGCGGTGCGATTCGACCAGCGTCTCGATCCGCTCTGCCGCATGGTTGAAGCGGCGCGCCAGGAACGCGACCTCGTCGGCGCCCTGCACCGGCACCCGCGCGGCCAGGTCGCCGCGGCCCCAGCTCTCGACGCCCTGCTGCAGCCGTTCCAGCCGCCGGGTGAGCTTGCGAATGATCGGGTAGGTGGCCAGCGCCACCGCCACCGCCACCAGCCCCAGCGTCCAGAAGAAGCCGAAGGGCGGCTTGTTCCAGAAGCCGCCGGGCGGGCGCTGCAGGTGCATCGTGAGCAGCTGGCCGTCGCCCATCGTGACCACGAACTCGGGGCCGGTGCGCGGCGGCGGCGGCGGGTGCAGGTTGGGCGGAAACGGCTTGTCGCTGGGGCCGGTATCGGGTGGCGCCTCGCCGGGCGGGATGCGCCGCCGCAGGATGCCGTTGCCGACCACGCCGCCCTCGACGTTACGCACGATCAGCTCCCGCGGCGGCGGATCGGCGGCCATCTGCCAGGCCCATCCGACCAGCAGCGTCAGCACCGCCACCGCCAGCAGCACCGCCAGCCAGATGCGCACGTACAGCCGCTGCCCCAGGCGCGCCAGTGGCCCGGAGCGCGACTGGCGCGGCGGCGGTATCTCGGTTGTTTGCGCACGCATCGGCAAATCCTTTTTATTCTCGGACTCCAGCGGCATACAGGGCGCGGGATGCCCTACCGGGACCACCGCGGATCCGGCTCCGCCGGTCCGCCGGTGGTGCCCCCTGCAAGGGGGTAGGCGAAGACACGCGGTGCGCAGCCTGGGGGTATGCTCAATCCTGCTGTTTGGCGAAGACGTAGCCCACGCCGCGCACCGTCAGGATGCGCTTGGGGTTCTTGGCATCGACCTCGATCGCCGCGCGGATGCGGCCCATGTGCACGTCGATCGAGCGGTCGAAGGCCTCCAGCTCGCGGCCGCGCACCGCTTCCATGATCTGGTCGCGGCTCAGCACCCGGCCGGCCCGCTCGGCCAGCGCGACCAGCAGGTCGAACTGGTAGGAGGTCAGCTCGCAGGCCTGGTTGCCGACGGTGACCGCGCGGGCGTCGCGGTCGATCTCCAGGGTGCCGAAGCGCAAGGTGCGGGCCGAAGGGGCGGCGCCGTCGCCGCGGCGGCGCAGGATGGCGCGGATGCGGGCCAGCAGTTCGCGCGGCTCGAAGGGCTTGGGCAGGTAGTCGTCGGCACCCATTTCCAGGCCGATGATCCGGTCCATCGGATCGCCCTTGGCGGTGAGCATCAGCACCGGCACACGGGAGGCGCCGCTGGAGAGCGCGCGGATGCGGCGGCAGACCTCCAGCCCGTCGATGTCGGGCAGCATCAGGTCGAGGATCACCAGATCGGGCACCGGCCCGTCGCCCTGGACCTGCGCCAGGCCGCTCAGGCCGTCGACCGCGTGTGCGATCTCGAAGCCCGACTGGGTCAGGTACTCGCCCACCATCTCCGCCAGACGGGCGTCGTCTTCTATCATCAAAAGGCGCGTGGGACTGGGTGTGCTCATGGGTGCATGCTCGTGCCGGTGGTCGGGGGTTCGGTTGAAGGCACCGTAAAGTTGGGTAAACGGTGGTGTTCGGCGCAGGCTGGATGCTATTAAATATATAGCTTATGGTCGGCGCCGTACGCCGGGCTCGGGCCTTTTCTTCTCACATTCGGGCGCGGCTCGCCAGGGCGACCAGCACCAGCACCGGCAAGCCCAGCACGGCGGTCATCGTGAAGAAGGCGCCGTAGCCGTGCGCATCGACGTACACGCCCGAGAAGCCGGCCAGCCATTTGGGCAGCAGCAGCATCATCGAACTGAAGAGGGCGTACTGCGTGGCCGAATACCGGATGTTGGTCAGCGCCGACAGGTAGGCGATGAAGGCGGCCGAGGCGATGCCGCCGGCCAGGTTGTCGGCCGAGACCACCGCGACCAGCCCCGCCACGTCGTGCCCGCGCGTACCCAGCCAGGCGAAGAGCAGGTTGGAGAGCGACGACAGCACCGCGCCCAGCATCAGCACCCGCATCACCCCCACCCGCATCGTCAGCGCGCCGCCCAGGAACGCGCCGGCCAGGGTCATCGCCACGCCGTAGACCTTGGTGACGCTGGCCACCTCGTCCTTGGTGAAGCCCATGTCGACGTAGAACGGGTTGGCCATGATGCCCATCACCACGTCGCTGATGCGGTAGGTGGCGATCAGCGCCAGGATCAGCAGGGCCTGGCCGCGGTAGCGGCGGATGAAGTCGGCGAACGGGTCGACCAGCGCGCCGCGCAGCCACTCGGCCGCGTCGCGGGCCGGCGGCAGGCCGCGCGGTGCCGGTTCGGGCGAGAACAGCACCGTCGCGATGCCGATCGCCATCGACGCGGCCATCGCGCAATACGCGGCCGACCAGGCGCCCGGCTGGTAGCCGGCCGGGCCCGCCGTCTCGGCCCGCGCCGCGATCCACAGCGCGCCGGCGCCGGCCCAGATCATCGCCAGCCGGTAGCCGGTCTGGTAGGTCGCGGCCAGGGCCGCCTGCCTGTCGACGTCGGCCGATTCGATCCGGAACGCATCCAGCGCGATGTCCTGCGTGCCCGAGCCGAAAGCCACCGCCAGCGCGCACCAGACCACCGGCCCCAGGTCGGCCCGCGGATCGTGCAGCGCCATGCCCACCAGGCCGGCCACCACCACGCACTGCGCCAGCAGCAACCAGCTGCGCCGGCGGCCGAGCGCACGGGTCAGCAGCGGGATCGGCATGCGGTCCACCAGCGGAGCCCAGACCCACTTGAACGCATAGGCCAGGCCCACCCAGCTCAGGTAGCCGATGGTGGTGCGGTCGATGCCCGCCTCGCGCAGCCAGAAGCTGAGGGTGCCCAGCACCAGCAGCAGCGGCAGCCCGGCGGTGAAGCCGAGGGCCGCCATCCGCAGGCTGGCCGGCTCCCGGTAGACGCGAAACGCCGCGCGCCACGAGCGGCGCTGCGGCGACGGCGCCACGGAAGCGGGGGAGGGCGGGGGCGCTGCGGCCGCGTTGGGGATGCTGTCCGACATGTGATCCATGGTTCTGCCTATTATTGGCCGCATGTGCCGACTTTGCGACCTCAAGACAGCCGCCCCCGCCGCACTTGCCGGCGACAGCGGCCTTTCCTCCCGCGCCTGGACCCGCCGCGGCTTCACCGCTCTGGTGGCGGCCGGCGGCGCCTCCGCCGCGCTGGCCCAGGTCGACGTCGGCCGGGGCTCTCGCCTGCGCGGCCTGGTGCCCGCCGAGACGTTGGAGCAGGCCGCCGCCCAGCAGTACCCCGAGCTGATGGCCCAGGCCCGTGCTCAGAACGCGCTGGCGCCCGACAGCCATCCGCAGGTGGTGCGGCTGCGCGCCATCTCGCAGCGGATCATCCCGTACGCCGCCCAGTGGAACGACCGCTCCCGCAACTGGAAGTGGGAGGTCAACCTGATCGGCAGCAGACAGATCAACGCCTTCTGCATGCCCGGCGGCAAGATCGCCTTCTATACCGGAATCCTCGACCAGCTGAAGCTCACCGACGACGAGACCGCGATGATCATGGGCCACGAAATGGCCCATGCCTTGCGCGAACATGCCCGCGCCCGCGTCGCCAAGACGCAGGCCACCCAGCTGGGCGTCTCGGCCATCTCGCAACTGCTCGGCCTGGGCCAGATCGGCCAGACCGTGACCGGCCTTGGCGGCGAGCTGCTCACCCTGCGCTTCAGCCGCGCCGACGAGACCGATGCCGACATCGTCGGCCTGGAGCTGGCCGCCCGGGCGGGTTTCGATCCGCAATCGGCCGTATCGCTGTGGGAAAAGATGGGCAAGACCAGCGGCACCGCCGGCGGTCCCAATTTCCTCTCCACCCACCCCTCGGGCCCCGACCGCATCCGCGAACTGCAGGCCAACGTGCCGAAGGTGGAGCCGCTGTACGAGCAGGCCAGGCGCAAGGGCTGATACACCGCCCGCGATCGAACGTTGCGCTCAGGTCCCGCCGACGTACGGATTGCTCCTGCGTTCCCGGCCGAAGGTACTCTCCGGGCCGTGGCCGGGTACGAAAACGGTGGCGTCGCCCAAGGGCCAGAGCTGGGTCACGATGCTGCGGATCAGCGCCTGCGGGTCGCTGCGGGGGAAATCGGTGCGGCCGACCGATCCTGCGAAGAGCACGTCGCCGACGAAGGCGCGGTTCATTTCAGAGTTATGGAAGACCACGTGGCCCGGCGAGTGGCCGGGGCAGTGCCGCACCTGGAACACATGCTCGCCGAGGGCGACGGTGTCGCCGCCTTGCAGCCAGCGCTGGGGCAGGAAGACGCCGGCCGGCGGGAAGCCATAGGCGCGGGCCTGCTCGGCCAGGCCGTCGATCAGGAACTGGTCGTCGGGATGCGGGCCGATCACCGGCAGACCGCGGCGGGCAACCAGCTCGGCGACGCCGCCCGCATGGTCGATGTGCGCATGGGTGAGCCAGATCTGGGTGAGCGTCGCGCCCAGTTCCTCGGCGGCGGCGATCAGCAGGGGCACGTCGCCTCCCGGATCGATCAGCACGCCTTGCATCGTGGCGTCGTCCCAGAGGAGCGAGCAGTTCTGGTGGAAGGCGGTGACTGGGAGGGTACGGTACTGGAGCATCGGCCGATTGTCGCCGTGGCGGTGCCGGCGCGGGCACCGTGGTGGCGCCCGTTCATGGGGCGAGGGCACCGGTCGGGGGCGGACAGGCGCGCGTGACGGGCAACCCGATATCGGGACGAAAGTTGCTCCAGCCGTTTCGGAATGACGGCCTTGTGCTATTTAATCGATAGCATTCGATTGTCCGGACGGAGGGCCGTCGCAGAATGAAAATTCATGGCACGGCCCTTGCGTATTTTCTTGTGTACATGTTTGGATTCTTAGCCATGGTGCACAGCGATTTCTCTTCATTCTCCGGACCGGCGGGCAGCTCGCCTGCCGTGCGGCCTGTGCCGGCCGACCTGCCGGCCCAGCCCGCGGCCGCCTGGATCGCCCGTTTCGATACCGACCTGGCCGGCGCGGCCGCGGGCCCGCTGGCCGGCCTGGTGTTCGCCGCCAAGGACAATATCGACGTGGCCGGCGTGCCGACCACCGCCGCCTGTCCCGCGTTCGCCTACACGCCGCAAACCCATGCGGCGCTCGTCGAGCGCCTGCTGCAGGCCGGTGCCGCGCTGCGCGGCAAGACCAATCTGGACCAGTTCGCCTGCGGCCTGAACGGCACCCGCTCGCCCTACGGCGCGGTGCCCAATGCGCTCGACGGGCGCTACGTCAGCGGCGGCTCCAGCTCGGGTTCGGCCTACGTGGTGGCCAGCGGCCAGGTGGATTTCGCGCTGGGCACCGATACCGCGGGCTCCGGCCGGGTGCCGGCGGGGCTCAACAACATCGTCGGCCTGAAGCCCAGCAAGGGCCTGCTCAGCGCCCGTGGCGTGCTGCCGGCGGCGCAGAGCGTCGACTGCGTGTCGATCCTGGCGCGCACCGTGGCGGTGGTGGTGCAGGTGCTGGAGGCGGCCATTGCCCACGATCCGCAGGACCCGTATTCGCGTGCGCTTCCGATGGCCCGCGCACCGTTGCCGGCCGCCTTCCGCTTCGGCGTTCCGGCGACGCTGGAGTTCTACGGCGACACCCTGGCCGAGGCCGCCTTCGCCGACGCCTGCGCGCGGCTGGAGGCCCTGGGCGGCCGTCGCGTCGCGATCGACTACGCGCCGCTCGCCGCCGCCGCCGCGCTGCTCTACGACAGCGCCCTGGTGGCCGAGCGCTACGCTGCGGTGCGCGATTTCTTCGACGGCCATGCCGATGCGGTCATCGAGCCGGTGCGCTCGATCCTCGCCGCCGGCCAGCGCTATGGCGCGGCCGACGTGTTCGACGCCCAGCACCGGCTGCAGGCCCTGGCCGCGCAGGCGCTGCCGATGTGGGAGCGGGTCGACCTGCTCTGCCTGCCGACCGCGCCGACGCACTGCACGGTGGAGGCGATGCGCGCCGCACCGGTCGCGCGCAACCGGGAGCTGGGCCGCTACACCAACTTCGTCAACCTGCTCGACTACGCTGCGCTCTCGGTGCCGGCCTGCCTGCGGCCCGACGGCCTGCCCTTCGGCATTACCCTGGTCGGGCGCGCCGGCAGCGACTGGCAGCTGGCCGACCTGGGCCAGCGCTTCCACCACGCCTCCGGCCTGCCGCAGGGCGCCACCGGCCGGCCGCTGCCGGCGCCGGTACCCGTCGCCGCGCTGCAGCCGACACCCGCCACCCACCTGGCGCTGGCGGTGGTGGGCGCCCATCTGTCGGGCCTGCCGCTCAACGGCCAGCTGAGCTCGCGCGGCGCGCGGCTGCAGGAGACTACCGTCACCACTGCGCGCTACCGGCTGCATGCGCTGCCCGGCACCGTGCCGCCCAAGCCCGGCCTGCGCCGCCTGGCCGACGGCGAAGCGGGCGGCACCGCGATCGCGCTCGAGGTCTGGCAGGTGCCGCTGGCCCAGGTCGGCAGCTTCCTGGCGCTGGTGCCGGCACCGCTGGCGCTCGGCAGCGTGGAGCTGGCCGACGGCCGCTGGGTGCACGGCTTCGTCTGCGAAGGCCACGCGCTGCAGGGCGCCGAAGACGTCAGCGCGCACGGCGGCTGGCGCGCCTACGTGGCGGCCCGCGCGGCCGCCGTTGCCCCGATTCCCACCGCTGCATGAAACACCCGATGGACACCAACCTGCCCGAGATCCTGGCCGAAGTGCAGGCCGTCTGCGCCCACTACGAGGCCGCGCTTATGGCCAACGACGTGGCGGTGCTCGACGGCCTGTTCTGGCAAAGCCCGCATACCCTGCGCTACGGCGACACCGGCAACCAGTACGGCTTCGAGGCGATCCGCGCGTTCCGCGCCGCGCTGCCGGTGCAGAGCCCGCCGCGCACCGTGCTGCGCCACGTGGTCACCACCTACGGCCGCGATTTCGCGACCAGCAACCTCGAGTTCCGCCGCGAAGGCGGCGACGCCGAAGGCCGCCAGAGCCAGACCTGGGTGCGCATGGCCGACGGCTGGCGCGTGGTGGCGGCGCATGTGAGCCTGCTGTGAGCGGCCCGGCGCCGACCGTGTCTAATTCCTTCTCTCTCGTTTTCTTCCTCGTCCCCCTCAGGAGCTTTCCATGACGCACTCCTTCTCTTCCGCTTCCCGCCGCGATTCCCTGAAGACCCTCGTTGCCCTGGGGGCCGCCGGCACGCTCGGCGCCTGGGGCACGGCGGCCCGCGCCCAGAAGCCGCTGACCGTCGGCGTGGTCTATGTCGGTCCGCGCGACGACTACGGCTACAACCAGTCGCACGCGCAGGCCGCGGCCGAATTGAAGAAGATGCCCGGCGTGAAGGTGGTCGAGGAGGAGAACGTGCCCGAGACCTCCGCCGTGCAGAAGGCGATGGGCGGCATGATCGCCCAGGACGGCGCGCAGCTGCTGTTTCCCACCTCGTTCGGCTACTTCGATCCGCATGTGCTGGCGGTTGCGGCCAAGAACCCCGACGTGCGCTTCGCCCACTGCGGCGGCCTCTGGACCGAGGGCAAGCACCCCAAGAACGTGGGCAGCTTCTTCGGCTATATCGAGGAGTGCCAGTTCTTGAACGGCGTGGTGGCGGCGCACGCCACCAAGAGCGACAAGATAGGTTTCGTCGCGGCCAAGCCGATTCCGCAGGTGCTGCGCAACATCAACGCCTTCACGCTCGGCGCGCGCTCGGTCAAGCCGGGCATCACCTGCCACGTGATCTTCACCGGCGACTGGTCGCTGCCGGTCAAGGAGGCCGAGGCCACCAACAGCCTGGCCGACCAGGGCGTGGACGTGTTCACGATGCACGTCGACGGCCCGAAGGTGATCGTCGAGACGGCCGCCAAGCGCGGCAAGTCGGTCTGCGGCTACCACGCCAGCCAGGCCAAGCTGGCGCCGCAGGCCTACCTGACGGGTGCCGAATGGAACTGGATCACCGCCTACCGGGCTTTCGTCAACGCCGCGCAGTCGGGCAAGCCGCATCCCAACTTCCTGCGCGGCGGCCTGAAGGACGGTTATGTGCGCATGTCGGCCTACGGCCCGGCCGTGAGCGAGGCCGCGCGCAAGCAGGCCGATGCGATCAAGGCGAAGATGATGGCGGGCGGCTTCGACATCTTCACCGGCGGCCTGAAGGACAACCGGGGCAAGGTGGTGGTGCCCGCCGGCAAGAATTACGGCCAGACCGACATCGAACTGGAGAAGATGAACTACCTCGTCGAAGGCGTGGTGGGCAGCATCTGACCGGGGCACGACAGGCATCCATGTCCCTGCGCGAGACTTCCCGAGATATCGCCCTGCCGGTGCTGGCGGTGGGCGCCGCGCTGCTGCTGTTCGGCGCGCTGGCGGGGCTCGGCGGCGCGTCGCCGGTGGAGGTGTGGCGCACGCTGTTCACCGGCGCCTTCGGCAGCGCCTTCGCCTGGCAGAACACGCTGCAGCGCGCGGCCCCGCTGATGTTGGCCGCGCTGTGCGTGGCGATCCCGGCGCGCGCCGGGCTGATCGTGATCGGCGGCGAGGGCGCGCTGGTGCTGGGCGGCCTGGCCTGCGCGGTGCTGCCGCAGTGGCTGCCGCTGCCGGCCAACATCGCCGGCACCGCGGTGCTCTGCGCCGCCGGCGCGCTGGTCGGTGCGGGCTGGACGGCGCTTGCCGGCTGGCTGCGCCAGGCGCGCGGCGTCAACGAGACCATCGGCAGCCTGCTGCTCGCCTACGTGGCGGTGGGCCTGTTCCGCCACCTGGTGGAGGGGCCGCTGCGCGATCCGGCCAGCCTCAACAAGCCCTCCACGCCGCCGCTGGCCGAAGGCTTGCTGATCGGCGGCATCGGCGGCTCCGACGTGCACTGGGGCCTGGTGCTGGGCGTGCTGGCCTGCGTGGGCCTGGGCCTGTGGCTGCGCGGCACCGTGTCGGGCTTCGCGGTGCGGGTGGTGGGCGGCAATCCGCGCGCGGCACAGCTGGTGGGCCTGCCGGCCACCCGACTGGTGCTGCTGGCCTGCGCGCTGGGCGGCGCCTGCGCGGGCCTGGCCGGCGCGGTCGAGGTGACGGCGGTGCACGGCAGCGCCAACGCGGCGCTGATCGCGGGCTACGGCTACGCCGGTATCCTGGTGGCCTTCATCGCGCGGCACAACCCGCTGGCGATCGTCCCGGTGGCCATCGTGTTCGGCGGTTTCGGCGCGGCGGGCAGCCTGCTGCAGCGCCGCCTGGGCATGCCCGACGCGTCGATGCTGGTGCTGCAGGGCATCGCCTTCGTGTTGATCCTGGCCAGCGAGACCTTGCGCGGCCACCCCTGGGCCTGGCCCGGGCGCGGCGTGCCGGCGGCACGGGAGAAGGCGGTGGCCCCATGATCCCCCGCCCGGCCGCCCCGACGGGAGTTCGCACCGCAGTGCGCGGCACGGAGGTGCTTCGATGACCGCCGACCAGTGGACCGTGCTGCTGGCCGCCATCTTCGGCGGCGCGCTGCGGGTGGGCGTGCCCTTCCTGTTCGTGAGCCTGGGCGAATGCCTCACCGAGACATCGGGTCGGATCAACCTGGGCCTGGAGGGCGTGCTGGTGCTGTCGGCGATGGCCGCCTTCGGCGGCGCCTGGGCCAGCGGCTCGCCGTGGACGGGCGTGCTGGCCGGCGCCTGCGCGGGCGGCCTGCTGGCCACGCTGCACGGCCTGCTGTGCGCCCTGCCGCGGGTGAGCGACGTCGCGGTCGGCATCGCGCTGATGCTGCTCGGCACCGGGCTGGCGTTCTACCTGGGCAAGCCGCTGATCCAACCGCAGGCGGCGCAGCTGCCGGCGCTGGCGCTGGGCGCGTGGAGCGAGGTGCCGGCGGTGCGCCAGGCGCTGCTGATCAATCCGCTGCTGCCGCTGGGCATTCTGATGGCGGTGGCGATGTGGTGGGGGTTGGCGCGCACCCGCGCCGGGCTGCTGGTGCGGCTGGCGGGCGATTCGGCCGACGCGGCGCGGGCGCTGGGCTATCCGGTGGCGGGCGCGCGCATCGCGGCCACCGCGCTCGGCGGATGCATCGCGGGGCTGGGAGGCGCCTCGCTCACGCTCTTCTATCCCGGCAGCTGGAACGAGGGCATCTCCAGCGGGCAGGGCCTGATCGCGGTGGCGCTGGTGATCTTCGCCCGCTGGAGCCCGCTGCGCTGCGTGGGCGCGGCGCTGATTTTCGGCGGTGCGGGGGCGATCGGCCCCGCGCTGCAGTCGGTCGGCATCGGCTGGGGCTACCACCTGTTCAATACCGTGCCGTACGCGCTGACGCTGCTGATCCTGGTCGTCACCTGCCGGCCCGGCCGCGCGGTGCCGGGGCAGCCGGGCGAGTTGACCTCGGCGTATTCCACTTCCTCCTCTTCCCATTGACGACGATCGGACACCTTCCATGAGCGGAATCGGCGGACTCAACAAATCGGCGCACGGCGTGGTCGTGGGGCTGGTGCAGCTGCAACTGCCGGTGGTGCGGACGCCCGCGCAGCTGGCGGTGCAGACGCTGCGCATCTGCGAGCTGGTGGGCAAGGCCCGCCGCAACCAGCAGGCGATGGACCTGGTGGTGTTCCCCGAATACGCGCTGCACGGCCTGTCGATGGACACCGACCCCGCGATCATGTGCCGCCTCGACGGCCCCGAGGTCGCGGCCTTCCAGGCGGCCTGCATGGAGCACCGCATCTGGGGCTGCTTCTCGATCATGGAGGCCAACCCCGGCGGCAACCCCTACAACAGCGGCCTGATCATCGACGACACCGGCGCCATCCGGCTCTACTATCGCAAGCTGCACCCGTGGGTGCCGGTCGAGCCGTGGGAGCCGGGCAACCTGGGCGTGCCGGTCTGCGACGGCCCCAACGGCAGCCGCCTCTCGCTGATCATCTGCCACGACGGCATGTTCCCCGAGATGGCGCGCGAGGCCGCGTACAAGGGCGCCGACATCATCCTGCGCACCGCCGGCTACACCGCGCCGATCCGCCACGCCTGGAAGATCACCAACCAGGCCAACGCCTTCTGCAACCTGGCCTACACCGCCAGCGTCTGCATGTGCGGCAGCGACGGCAGCTTCGACTCGATGGGCGAGGGCATGTTCTGCAGCTTCGACGGCACGGTGATGGTCGAGGGCGGCGGCCGGCCGGACGAGATCATCACCGCCGAGCTGCGGCCCGACCTGGTGCGCGAGGCCCGTACCGGATGGGGCGTCGAGAACAACCTCTACCAGCTCTACCACCGCGGCTACGTGGCGGTGCGGGGCGGCGCCCAGGACTGCCCCTACACCTACATGCACGACATGGCCGCCGGCCGCTACCGCCTGCCCTGGGGCGACCAGGTGCAGGTGACCGACGGCAGCGGCTGCGGCTTCGCGCCGCCCACCCGGGCCTACCGCGGCTCCGAAGAGCATCCCCTCGTTCCCGGCCCGCAGGAGCCTGTCCGATGAGCGCCACTACCATCGCCACTACCACCAACAGCCTCGCGGCCACCGGCACCGCTGCCGCCCGCTACGTCCCGGCCCAGCCCTACCCCTGGCCCTACGACGGCGCGCTGCGGCCCGACAACACCGCGCTGGTCGTGATCGACATGCAGACCGACTTCTGCGGCAAGGGCGGCTACGTCGACGTGATGGGCTACGACCTGTCGCTGACGCAGGCGCCGATCGCGCCGATCGCCCGGGTGCTGGCCTGCATGCGCGCCCAGGGCTTCATGGTGATCCACACCCGCGAGGGCCACCGTCCCGACCTGTCGGACCTGCCGGCCAACAAGCGCTGGCGTTCGCGCCAGATCGGCGCGGGCGGCACCGGCATCGGCGACGACGGCCCCTGCGGCCGCATCCTGGTGCGCGGCGAGCCGGGTTGGGAGATCATCCCGGCGCTGGCCCCGCTGCCGGGCGAGACGGTGATCGACAAGCCCGGCAAGGGCTCTTTCTGCGCCACCGACCTGGAGCTGATCCTGCGCACCCGCGGCATCGCCAACCTGGTGCTGACCGGCATCACCACCGACGTCTGCGTGCACACCACGATGCGAGAGGCCAACGACCGCGGCTTCGAATGCCTGGTGCTGTCCGACTGCACCGCCGCGACCGACCGCGGCAACCACGACGCCGCGCTGAAGATGATCACGATGCAGGGCGGCGTCTTCGGCGCGCACACCACCTCGCAGGCCCTGCTGGACCTGCTGCAGGCCGGCGAGCCGGCGAACCGCGCATGAGCGCCGCCCCGATCGGCGGCCTGCCGGTGCGCACCGGCGCGCTGGCGCTCTCCACCTATCGCCTCACCAAGCGCTTCGGCGCCTTCACCGCGCTCGACGATGTGTCGCTCGACGTGGCGCCCGGCAGCGTGCATGCGCTGCTCGGCGAGAACGGCGCCGGCAAGAGCACCCTGGTCAAGTGCGTCGCGGGCTTCCAGCGCGCGGAGGAGGGCAGCCTGCTGCTCGACGGCCGCGAGCACGAGGTGGCCAGCCCCGCCGCCGCGCGGGCGCTGGGCATCGGCATGGTCTACCAGCACTTCACGCTGGCGCCCGGCATGAGCGTGGCCGAGAACCTGCTGCTGGCCGGCGGCCAGGTGCCCGGCCTGATCGACTGGCGGGCTCGGCGCGCCGCGCTGCAGGCCTTCCTGGCCACCACGCCGTTCCGCCTGGACCTGGACGCCCGCCCGGCCGAGCTGGCAGCCGGCGAGAAGCAGAAGCTGGAGCTGCTCAAGCAGCTCTACCTGCGCCCCCGGCTGCTGATCCTGGACGAACCCACCTCGGTCCTCACCCCGCAGGAGGCCGACGAGGTGCTGGGCCATGTGCGGGCCATCGCACGCAGCGGCGCCTGCAGCGTGCTGCTGATCACCCACAAGTTCCGCGAGGTCGAGGCCTATGCCGACGCGGTGACCGTGCTGCGCCGCGGCCGCGCGGTGCTGCACGGCCGGGTGGCCGACACCCGCAGCGACGCCCTGGCGGCCGCCATGATGGGCGAGGATGCCGTTTCCGAATCAAAAGTGCCTGTAGCCGGCTTGGAAAGACGACCGGCAGCTATAAAAATCATAGCAGACGGCGCGCCGTTGCTGCTGCAGGTAGAGGGCCTGGCCGCGCAGGGCGACCGCGGTACCCGGGCGCTGCACGGCATCGACTTGGCGGTGCGCGCCGGCGAGATCCTGGGCGTGGCCGGCGTGTCGGGCAACGGCCAGCGCGAGCTGGTCGAGGCGCTGGTGGGTCAGCGGCCGCGCCTGGCCGGCCGCGTGCGGGTGGCGGGCGAGGACTGGCGCGCCCGCCGCGCCGAGAATCGCCGCCTGCGGGTGCGCAGCCTGCCCGAGGAGCCGTTGCGCAACGCCTGCGTGGCCGACCTGAGCGTCGCCCAGAACATGGCGCTGCGCGACTTCGACCAGGCTCCGTATGCCCGCGCCGGCTGGCTGCGCACAGCGGCCTGGCGCCGCCGCGCCCGCGAATGGATCGCCGCCTACGGCGTCAAGACCCGCGGCGAAGACGCGCCGATCCGCAGCCTCTCCGGCGGCAACGTGCAGCGCGCGGTGCTGGCCCGCGAGCTCGACGGCGACATCCGGGTGCTGATCGCCGCCAACCCGGTCTTCGGCCTCGACTTCGCCGCGGTACGCGACATCCATGCCCGGCTGCGCGGCGTGCGCGACGCCGGCGGCGCGGTGCTGCTGGTCAGCGAAGACCTCGACGAACTGCTCGCCCTGTCGGACCGCATCGTGGTGATGAGCGAAGGCCGCATCGTCTTCGAGACCCCGGCCGCCGCCGCCGACCGCCGCCAGCTCGGCGCCCACATGGCGGGCGGCCACTCGCCGGCCGCGCCGGTCCCTTCGGAACCTTCCTCGCCGCCCGTTTCGCCATGACCGACGACACCCTCACGCTCGACGCGAATCCCTTCGCCTACCGCTTCGTGCCGGCCCGCACCGCGCTGGTCGTGATCGACATGCAGCGCGATTTCCTGGATCCGGGCGGCTTCGGCGCGGCGCTGGGCAACGACGTGGCGCGGCTGCAGGCCATCGTGCCCGCTTGCGCCGCGGTGCTGCGGGCCTGGCGTGCCGTCGGCGGCATGGTGGTCCACACCCGCGAGGCGCACCGGCCCGATCTGTCGGACTGCCCGCCGGCCAAGCGGCTGCGCGGCGCGCCCGCGCTGCGCATCGGCGACGCGGGGCCGATGGGCCGCATCCTGGTCGCGGGCGAGCCGGGCTGCGAGATCGTCACAGCGCTGGCGCCGCTGAACAGCGAGACGGTGATCGACAAGCCCGGCAAGGGCGCCTTCCACGCCACCGGCCTGAAGGCGCTGCTGCAGCAGCGCGGCATCGGCCACCTGCTTTTCATGGGCGTGACCACCGAGGTCTGCGTGCAGACCAGCATGCGCGAGGCCAACGACCGCGGCTACGACGGCCTGCTGCTGGAGGACTGCACCGAGAGCTATTTCCCCGCCTTCAAGCAGGCCACGCTGGAGATGCTGCGCGCCCAGGGCGCCATCGTCGGCTGGACGGCGCCCAGCGCCGCGCTGCTGGCGGCACTGCCCGCTGTTCGCTGAGCACCGTCCGGCACTACCATCGGCTCCGTGCAGACCACTCCGCTCCCCACTCTTCCGCCCGCGCCTCGCCGCTCCCGCGCCGAGGAGGTGCATACGCTCCTGAAGCGCGACATCGCCGATTTCCGGCTGGTGCCCGGCGACCGCTTCACCGAAAGCGAGATCAGCGAGCGCCTGGGCGTGTCCCGCACGCCGGTGCGCCAGGCGCTGTTCCAGCTCCAGCAGGAGGGCTTCGTCGAGGTGCTGTTTCGCAGCGGCTGGCGGGTGCTGCCTTTCGATTTCGAGCAGTTCGAGCAGTTCTACGACCTGCGCCGCGTGCTGGAGACCGAGGCGGTGCGCCGCCTCTGCGCCCAGGACCCCCGGTCGGACCGCGGCCAGCTGGACGAACTGGCCGCCTTCTGGCTGGTCGCCCCCGAGGCCCGCAGCACCGACCGCGACGAGGTGGCGGCGCGCGACGAAGCGTTTCACTGTGTCCTGGTGGCTGCCGCCGGCAATGCCGAGATGGCGCGGGTACACCGCGAGGTGACCGAGCGGATCCGCATCATCCGCCGGCTCGACTTCACCCAGGCGCCGCGCATCATCGCCACCTACGACGAGCACTCCGCGATCCTGCAGGCGGTGCTGGCCGGCCACGCCGGTACGGCCAAGCGGCTGCTGCAGAACCACATCGCCGCCAGCCAGGCCGAGGTGCGCAAGATCACGCTGCACCAGGTGCACCTGGCGCGCACCGCCTCCAACACGACCCCGTGAGCCGCGCCCCCGTTCCTTTCCCCTACAGAGTGAAGTCGTAATCCACCGTCACCGGCGCATGGTCCGAGAATTTCACGTCCTTGTAGATCTGCTCGGTGCGGGCCAGGGCGGCCATCGCCGGCGTGGCGAGGTGGTAGTCCAGCCGCCACCCCACGTTCTTCGCATAGGCCTGTCCCCGGTTGCTCCACCAGGTGTAGGCGGCCTCTGTCGCGTCGGGCTGGAGCTGACGATAAACGTCCACCAGGCCGCCGCCTTCGTCGGTCAGGTGCAACACTTTTGTCATCCAGGCGCGCTCTTCGGGCAGGAAGCCGCTGCTTTTCTGGTTGCTTTTCCAGTTTTTCAGGTCGGCCTGCTGGTGGGCGATGTTGATGTCGCCGCAGAGGATGAATTCGCGCTCGGCCTTGAGTCGCATCAGGTGCGGATGGAAGTCGGCCAGAAAGCGGAACTTGGCCGCCTGCCGCTCTTCGCCCGAGGAGCCGCTGGGGAAGTAGCAACTGATGATCGAGAGCTTGCGGGCGGGCGTGTCGAAGCGGGCTTCGAGGTAGCGGCCCTCGGCGTCGAACTCGTCGCCGCCGTAGCCGATGCGCAGGTCCGACGGCGTATGGCGGGTGTAGATGCCGACGCCCGAGTAGCCCTTCTTCTGCGCGAAGTGGAAGTGGCCCTGGAGCCCGGCCATCTGCTCGAAGCGGCCGGCCACGTCGGCCGCCTGGGCCTTGACCTCCTGCACGCAAATACAATCCGGCGCGGTGGCCGCGATCCATGCTTCCACGCCTTTGGTGGCCGCCGACCGGATGCCGTTGAGGTTCAGGCTGGTCAATTTGAACAAGGATTTCCCCATGCTGGTTGATGGCGTCCGGGCAACTCAGGAAACCGCGGCGACGAACCCGCGGCTGGCCCGGGATTTCGTGCGGTTCTGCGTCGATTCCGGCGTGCTGCGCTTCGGCGAATTCAAGACCAAGGCGGGCCGCCTGAGCCCGTACTTCTTCAACGCGGGTCTCTTCGACGACGGTGCCAAGCTGGGCCGGCTGGCCGAATTCTATGCACAGGCTCTGGCCGCCAGCGGCATCGCATTCGACATGGTTTTCGGCCCGGCCTACAAGGGCATTCCGCTGGCGGCGGCGGTGTCGGTCGAGCTGGCGCGGCGCGGCCGCAACGTACCGTTCGCCTACAACCGCAAGGAAGCCAAGGACCACGGCGAGGGCGGCACCTTGGTGGGCGCGCCGCTGGCCGGTCGGGTACTGATCATCGACGACGTGATGTCCGCCGGCACCGCCGCGCGCGAGTCGATCGCGCTGATCCGGGCCGCCGGAGCCGTCCCGCATGCGATGGCGATCGCGCTCGATCGCCAGGAGAAAGCGACCGAGAACGGGCAGGACGTGGACCACAGCGCGGTGCAGTACGTGCGGGGCCGTCTGGGCATGCAGGTCTGCACCATCGCAAGGCTGGCCGATTTATTGCTGTATCTGAATGAAACAGGCGGCGAGAGTGCCGCCCACCATGCCCGGGTGATGGCCTACCGCCAGCGCTACGGCGTCCAGGACTGATACGACGACAGGAACACAGTGGAAGCAGCGCGCAGGCCGAGGAAGACGGGAGCATGGGCGTGTGCCGTGGCGGCGCTCTGGTGCGCGGCGGCGGGCGCACAGGCCCAGATGGCCGGCGGCGGCCCCAGCATTTACGCCTGCGTCGATTCCAAGGGCCGGCGGCTCACCTCCGACCGGCCGATCGCCGAATGCCTCGACCGCGAGCAGCGCGAACTCAACCCCAGCGGATCGCTGCGCCGGATGGTGGTGCCGCCGCCGACCGAGATGGAGCGCCTGGCGCAGGAGGCGCGCGAACGTGCCGAGGCCGAGCGCCGTGCCCAGGCCGCCGAGCAGGCGCGCCGCGAGCGGGTGATGCTGGCCCGTTACCCCAACGAGGCGGCGCACAACGCCGAACGCGCCAGCGCGCTGCAGCGGGTCGACGAGAGCATGGCGCTGACCCGGCTGCGCATCGGGCAGCTGGAACGCCAGCAGAAGGGGGTCGAGTCCGCGATGGCGCGCTTCGACACCGACAGCGCCAGGATGCCCGCCGGCCTGTTCCAGGAAAAGGCCGATGTGCTGAAGGCGATCGGCACTCAAAAGCGTGGCCTGGCCGAACTGGAGCAGGAGAAGCAGCGGGTGAACCAGCGCTTCGACGCCGAGAGCGCCCGCCTGCGGCCGCTCTGGGCCTCGCCGCCGCCCGAGCCGGCGCAGCCAGCGCCGATCCTGCTGCCGCGCTGATCGGCAGGGGCGGCCCGTGCCGCCCGAAGAATGGAGCGCGGGGCCGCGGGGCACGGCGCCAAGTGCCGTGCTTCAGGGCAAGGCAGGCATCGCGCGCCTGCCGCGCAGCCAGGCCGCAGCGGCTCGGCCCGCGGTGGATCAGTCCTGGAGCTTCTGCCGCAGCAGCGCGTTGACCTGCGCCGGGTTGGCCTTGCCCTTGCTGGCCTTCATCGCCTGGCCGACCAGCGCGTTGAAGGCCTTTTCCTTGCCGGCGCGGAACTCCTCCACGTTCTTCGGGTTGGCGGCGAGCACTTCGTCGAGGATCGCCTCCAGCGCGCCGCTGTCG
Organism: Xylophilus ampelinus; assembly: GCF_003217575.1. Lineage (GTDB taxonomy): Bacteria > Pseudomonadota > Gammaproteobacteria > Burkholderiales > Burkholderiaceae_C > Xylophilus > Xylophilus ampelinus. The sequence goes on from NZ_QJTC01000014.1 coordinate 80,030, forward strand.
TTGTCCTGGCGCAGGCCTTTTGCCTCGATCACTGCATCGACATCGTCTGGGTGTACGCCCATCCCGCTTTGCTTGGTTGCAGTCCAAAAACTGTTGAACAATTCCTTGGCAACCTTGGAAGATATTGTGTTGTCGTGTTCTCTGAACGCGATTCGGCCAAGCACATCAGGCATGACATGCCATTTTTCAGCGTTCCAGTCACCGGCGTTTTCGTCGTTGATCTTTCTGGAAAGCTCGCCAGCGACCCAGGTAGCAACACGGCGTACAAATGAAGGCTCCCGGATCACGTTTGCCGGGATTCCGGTGTCTGAATTCCAGATTGACGCTTTTTCAAAATAGCTTGATTTAGCGTTAGTGCTTGTCAGCTGATCTGAAAGATAGGCCGAGAGACCATAGTTGCGTTGATAGTCAGCCGCCACTTCACGAGGAGGCTTCAGCATTTGCGCTCTCACTTCTTCGATCCAAGCATCACTGATCACCAGCGGCGGCAGGTCGGGGTCGGGGAAGTAGCGGTAGTCGGCCGCGTCTTCCTTGGTGCGCATCGCGCGGGTCTCGCCGGTGTCGGGGTTGAACAGCACCGTGGCCTGCTGGATCGCGCGGCCGTCCTCTATCTCCTCGATCTGCCAGCGGATCTCGTAGTCGATCGCCTGCTGCATGAACTTGAAGCTGTTCAAATTCTTGATCTCGCGGCGGGTGCCGAGCGGCTGCCCGGGCTTGCGCACCGAGACGTTGGCGTCGCACCGAAAGGAGCCTTCCTGCATGTTGCCGTCGCAGATGCCGATCCAGGTCACGATCTTGTGCAGCTCGCGTGCATAGGCGACCGCCTCGGCGGACGAGCGGATATCGGGCTCGGTCACGATCTCCAGCAGCGGCGTGCCGGCGCGGTTCAGGTCGATGCCGCTCTGGCCGACGAAGTTCTCGTGCAGCGACTTGCCGGCGTCTTCCTCCAGGTGGGCGCGCACCAGGCGCACCGTCTTCTTCTCGCGCGCCGCGTCGGCGCCCTTGCCTGTCTCCAGGAAGAACTCGACGCTGCCGCCCTGCACCACCGGTATCTCGAACTGGCTGATCTGGTAGCCCTTGGGCAGGTCGGGATAGAAGTAGTTCTTGCGGGCGAAGACGCTGCGCGGCGCGATGTGCGAGCCCAGCGCCAGGCCGAGTTCGATCGCGCGTTCGACCGCGCCCTTGTTCATCACCGGCAGCGTGCCCGGCAGCGCCAGATCGACCGGCGCGGCCTGGGTGTTGGCCTCGGCGCCGAAGGCGGTCGGCGCGCGGCTGAAGATCTTGGAGACGGTCGAGAGCTGGGCATGCGTCTCGAAGCCGATGACGACTTCGTAGCCCTGCACCAGCGGCCCGGTGGGGCGGCCTTCCTGTGCAGCCGCAAAGGTGGATTCAGTGCTCATCGCGGAAGTCCTGTGGCGAGATCATGGGGGCACCGCGGAACCGGCTTTGCCGGGCCGCGGGTGCCGCCCCCGGCGTTGGGGTTGGCGGTAGCGCACGCAGTGCGCGAAGCCTCGGGGAGAGCGGAATGCATCAGATGCCCTCCGGCTTGCGCGTATGCCAGTCGGTGGCTTGCTGAAACCGGTGGGCCGCGTTCAGCAGCAGCGCTTCGGCGAAGTAGTTGCCGATCAGCTGCAGGCCCACCGGCATGCCCGCGGCACCGAAGCCCGCCGGCACGCTCATGCCCGGCAGGCCGGCCAGCGAGGCGGGCAGGGTGAAGATGTCGGCCAGGTAGTCGGCGAGCGGGTCGCTGCCGTGCTCGCCGATCTTCCAGGCGACGGTGGGGGCGACCGGGCCGGCGATCAGGTCGCAACTCTTGAACGCGTTCTGGAAATCGTCGGCGATCATGCGGCGGATCTTCTGGGCCTGCAGGTAGTAGGCGTCGTAGTAGCCGTGGGACAGCACGTAGGTGCCGATCATGATCCGGCGCTTGACCTCGTCGCCGAAGCCTTCGGCGCGGGTCTTCTTGTACATGTCGAGCAGGTCGGTGTAGTGCGCCGCGCGGTGGCCGAACTTCACGCCGTCGAAGCGGCCGAGGTTGGACGACGCCTCGGCCGGCGCGATGATGTAGTAGACGGGAATCGACAGCTCGGTGCGCGGCAGGCTGATCGGCACCAGCGTCGCGCCCAGCGTCTCGTATTCGCCCAGCGCGGCATCGACCGCGGCGCGCACGTCGGCCGACAGCCCCTCGCCGAAGAATTCCTTCGGGATGCCGATGCGCAGGCCTTGCAGGCTGTCGTTCAGCGAGCGGGTGAAGTCCTCGGGCGGCAGGTCGAGCGAGGTGGAATCGCGGTCGGGGTCGGGGCCGCAAATCGCCGACAGCAGCAGCGCGCAGTCTTCGGCGGTGCGGGCCATCGGGCCGGCCTGGTCGAGGCTGGAGGCGAAGGCCACCATGCCGTAGCGGGAGGCCCGGCCGTAGGTCGGCTTGATGCCGGTGATGCCGCAGAAGGCGGCCGGCTGTCGGATCGATCCGCCGGTGTCGGTGCCGGTGGCGGCCGGCGCCAGGCGCGCGGCCACGGCGGCGGCGCTGCCGCCCGAGGAGCCGCCGGGCACCCGCGCGGTGTCCCACGGGTTGCGCACCGGCACCACGGCGTCGCCGCCGGCCGCGGGCACGGCGACGTTCTCGTTGGCCGAGCCCATCGCGAACTCGTCGCAGCTCAGTTTGCCGAGGGTGACGATGCCCTGGCCGGCCAGTTTGGCCACGACCGTGCTATCGAAAGGAGAGCGGTAGCCGGCCAGCATGCGGGAGCCGGCGGTGGTCGGGAAATCGCGGGTGACGAAGATGTCCTTGTGCGCCAGCGGCACGCCTTCGAGGCGCCCGGCGGTGCCGGCGGCGATGCGGGCATCGGCCGCGCGGGCCTGGGCCAGCGTGGCTTCGGGGTCGAGCGCCACGTAGGCGCCCAGGTCGGCGCGGGCGGTGGCCCGGTCTAGGAAGTGCTGCGCGGCCTCGACGGCCGAGACGTCCTTGGCCGCGAGGCGGGCGGCCAGCTGGGCGACTGTCAGGTCGTGCAGGGCGGTGGATGCGGTGGGTGTGCTGCTCATGCCGGGCTCATTCGATCACGCGGGGGACGAGGTAGAGGCCGCTCTCGACGGCGGGCGCGCTCTTCTGGCTGTCGTCGCGCGACGGGTAGCGGTCGACGGCGTCGTCGCGCAGCCGCAAGGTCACGTCCTGGACGGCGGCGACGGGGTGGGCCATCGGTTCGATGCCGGCGGTGTCGACCGCGCGCATCTGCTCGACCACGTCGAAAAAGCCGTTGAGTTGCGCCAGCAGGCGGTCGCCTTCTTCGGGGCGCAGTTCGAGCCGTGCCAGGTTGGCAATGCGACCGATGTCCTGGGGTGTGAGTGCCATAGGGAAAGGAGGGCGTCGCGGACGCCTGAAAACCGGAGGGTAAGCGTGGGGGCCGGCGCCGCCGCAGCCGCGGTGGCGCATGGGGGATCGGGTATTATCCCGCCTTCGCCGAAACAGCCCGCCAGGCCTGTTGCGCCGGCGAAATCGCCGTCGGCTGCGCGTATCCCCCCGTTTTTCATCCTGATTCGACCCCAGAAATTGGCGACGGTTGGCCGACGCGCACGCCGTGCCAGAGAGGACTTTGATGTTTGGTTCCTTCCGTCGGTATTTTTCCACCGACCTCGCCATTGATCTCGGCACCGCGAATACGCTGATATTCGCCCGCGACAAGGGCATCGTGCTCGACGAGCCCTCGGTCGTCGCCATCCGCCACGAGGGCGGACCGCACGGCAAGAAGGTGATCCAGGCCGTGGGCCGCGAGGCCAAGGCGATGCTCGGCAAGGTGCCCGGCAACATCGAGGCGATCCGCCCGATGAAGGACGGCGTGATCGCCGACTTCGTGATCACCGAGCAGATGATCAAGCAGTTCATCAAGATGGTGCACCCGCGCACGCTGTTCACTCCCAGCCCGCGCATCATCATCTGCGTGCCCTGCGGCTCGACCCAGGTCGAGCGTCGCGCGATCAAGGACGCTGCCGAGGCCGCCGGCGCCACCGCCGTCTACCTGATCGAGGAGCCGATGGCCGCCGGCATCGGCGCCGGCCTGCCGGTGTCGGAAGCCTCCGGCTCGATGGTGGTCGACATCGGCGGCGGCACGACCGAGGTCGGCGTGATCTCGCTCGGCGGGATGGTCTACAAGGGCTCGGTCCGCGTCGGCGGCGACAAGTTCGACGAGGCCATCATCAACTACATCCGCCGTAACTACGGCATGCTGATCGGCGAGCCGACGGCCGAGGCGATCAAGAAGAAGATCGGCTCCGCCTTCCCCGGCTCCGAAGTGCGCGAGATGGAAGTCAAGGGCCGCAACCTCAGCGAAGGCGTGCCGCGCAGCTTCACCATCAGCAGCAACGAGGTGCTCGAAGCCCTGACCGATCCGCTCAACAACATCGTCTCGGCCGTGAAGAACGCGCTGGAGCAGACGCCGCCCGAACTGGGCGCCGACATCGCAGACCGCGGCATGATGCTGACCGGCGGCGGCGCCCTGCTGCGCGACCTGGACCGCCTTCTGGCCGAGGAGACCGGCCTGCCGGTGCTGGTGGCCGAGGAGCCGCTGACCTGCGTGGTGCGCGGCTGCGGCATGGCGCTGGAGCGCATGGACCGCCTGGGCAGCATCTTCACGTCTGAGTAGGCCCTCTCGGCTTTTCATTCCGCTGCGCTCCATGTAATTCGCCATGTCCCCGAGGGGGAGGGCTCCGCCGGCGCCAGGCAGACCCCTGGCGCGGCTGGGGCGGACACCGCGAGGTGCGGTGGTGGCCGTATCGGGCGGTGCTTCGCGGATGAGGTGGGTGCGTGGTTGCGCCGACCTTTCGGGCCGTCTTGAACGAAAAGTGGCCGCAGCTGGCGCTGCTTGACGACTTCTAGCTATATCTTTTGTAGCATTGTGTGGCGATCGAGGGGCTCTGCGGCGGCGGCGGCGCTGGGGCTCTTTATGATGGCGCGCTGCGCGTCGGGCTTTGTCGTCCTGGCCGCCTTCGTTTTCCCACTCATTGGTTCGCCGTCCTGCCGCGTTTTTTCCTACCATGCCCCTGGGAACCCTGGACCGCACTGCGCCGCCTTTCTTCAAGCAGGGTCCGTCGGCTTTGTCGACGCTGGTGTTCTTCGCCGCGCTGGCGCTGTTCTTGATGGTGGCCGATGCGCGGCTGGGCATCACGCCGCCGCTGCGGATGGCGATCTCCACCGTGCTGTATCCGCTGGAGCGGATCGCGCTGCAGCCGGTGGCGTGGGTGCGCGGCGGGCTCGGCTATCTGCAGACGGTGCAGTCGGCCCAGCAGATGGAAGACACGGCGCGCCAGCAGATGCTGCAGCAGTCGCAGCGCGCCAACCAGGTCGAGGAGCTGCTGCTCGAGAACGGCCGGCTGCGCGCTCTGCTGGCGCTGCGTCCGCGGCTCACGGTGCCCGAGCAGGCGGCCGAGGTGCTGTACGACGCGCCCGATCCCTATACCCGCCGGGTGATCATCGATCGGGGGATGCTGCAGGACGTGGCCGTCGGCTCGCCGGTGATCGACGAGGCCGGCGTGCTGGGCCAAGTGACCCGGGTGCACCCGTTCCTGGCCGAGGTGACGCTGCTGGTCGAGCGCGACTACGCGATCCCGGTGCTCAACACCCGCACCGGCGCGCGCAGCGTGGCCTACGGCAACCCGGCGTCCGACCTGGACGGCGGGCTGGAACTGCGCTTCATGCCCAGTGCCGCCGACGTGCAGGGGGGCGACGTGCTCACTACCAGCGGTGTCGACGGTGTCTATCCCGCCGGCCTGCCGGTGGCCAAGGTCGACAGGGTCGAGCGGCGTGCCGACTCGGCCTTTGCCCGGATCCACTGCATCCCGATGGCGCGGATGGAGGGCGCCCGCCATGTGATGGTGCTGCAGCCGTTGAGCGAACAGCTGCCGCCCCGTCCGGCCGCGACGCCGGCCACGCCGCAGGGCGCGGCGGTGGCGGGCGCGCCGCGCGGCAAGCCCGCGGCGGGCGCCGCCAGACCGGTGGCGGCCGGTGCGGCACCGGCACCGGCTGCCGGCACGCCCGCTGCGGCGGTTGCGGGCACCGGTGCGGCCCGGTCGGCCGCCGCCGCGTCCACGGCCGGCTCCAGGCTGGCCACTCCCCCCGACACCGCCCCGGCATCGGCCGCTGCCGCGCGCAAACCGGCACTCGTCGCCCCTGCGGCGTCGGCGCCCGCGCCCGCCGCCGCCCGGGCCCCGTCGGCCACGCCGCGTGCCGCTCCGGCCACCCGGGCCGCCGCGCAGCTATGAGTCTCGCCGTGCGCCCCGTCCATCCCTGCGCGGCCGCCCGGCGGCCGCGCGCCCATGCCGCACCGTCGGCCGGAGCTTTCGCATGATCATGGCCAAGGGCCAGCAGCAGTTGCTGCTGCCGGTCAATCCGGCTTTCCTGTGGGGCAGCCTGGCGGCCGCGCTGCTGCTCGACCTGCTGCCGATCGGGCGCGCGGTGTGGGCGCCCGATCCGTTGCTGCTGCTGCTGGTCTTCTGGGCGGTGCACCAGCCGGCACGGGTGGGCATGGGCGCGGCCTTCGTGCTGGGTCTGTGCATCGACGTGCACCAGGCGGCCCTGCTGGGGCAGCATGCGCTGGGCTACACCGTGCTGGTGTTTTTGGGCGGCTACCTGCAGCGGAGGCTGCTGTGGCTGAGCGTGGCGGAGCAGACGGTGCAGCTGCTGCCGGTGTTCTTCGCGGCGCAGGTGATCGAGACCCTGGTGCGCACCGCCACCGGCGGCGTGTTCCCGGGCTTCGGCTTCGTGCTGGCGCCGGTGTTCGAGGCGCTGCTCTGGCCGCTCGCGAGTGTGGTCTTGCTCGCGCCTCAGCGCCGGGCGCCGGACCCCGACGAAAATCGACCGCTCTGATGGCGCTCCCCCAGGTTCCGTGCTTCGCGTCTGCGCCCACCCCCTCGCCGAGGGTGATACCAGCGGCCCGGCGGAGCCGGTTCCGCAGGAGCCCTGTAATGTGCGTGATGGGTGTTGCGCTTTGTTTTGCAGGGCTTGATTCATGACCGAACTTCGTAATACCGAGGCCGACCTCCACCGCTTCCGCCGACGGGTGATCGTGATCGCGCTGGTGGTGCTGGGGGCGTTCGGGCTGGTGCTGTCGCGGCTGGTGTACCTGCAGGTGACCCGGCACGAGGACCTTGCGGCGCAGGCCGAGAGCAACCGGACGGCGGTGGTGCCGATCGTGCCGAACCGGGGGCTGATCCTCGACCGCAACGGTCTGGTGCTGGCGACCAACTATTCGGCCTACACGCTGGAAATCACGCCGTCGAAGGTGGGCGCGCTCGACGACACGATCGACGCGCTGGCCGAGATCGTCGAGATCACGCCGCGCGACCGGCGCCGCTTCAAGAAGCTGGTGGAGGAGTCGCGCAATTTCGAGTCGCTGCCGGTGCGCACCCGGCTCAGCGACGAAGAGGTGGCGCGCTTCGCGGTGCAGCGCTACCGATTGCCGGGCGTGGAGATCAAGGCGCGGCTGTTCCGCAACTATCCGTTCGGCGACCTGGGCGGCCATGTGGTGGGCTACATCGGCCGGATCAACCCGCGCGAGAAAGAGCGGCTCGACGATTCGGAAGACGCCTCCAACTACCGCGGCACCGAAGTGATCGGCAAGCTGGGCGTCGAGCAGAGCTACGAACGCGAGCTGCACGGCACCACCGGCGTCGAGCAGATGGAGACATCGGCCGGCGGCCGCGCGGTGCGGCGGCTCTCCAGCCGGCCGGCCAGCCCCGGCCATTCGGTGGTGCTGACGATCGACATCAAGCTGCAGAAGATGGTCGAGGACCTGTTCGGCGACCGCCGCGGCGCGTTGGTGGCGATCGACCCGAAGACCGGCGAGGTGCTCGCCTTCGTCAGCAAGCCGACGTTCGACCCGAACCTCTTCGTCGACGGCATCGACCAGGAGAGCTGGGCGGCGCTCAACGAATCTCTCGACAAGCCGCTGCTCAACCGGGCGCTGCGCGGTACCTACCCGCCGGGCTCCACCTACAAGCCGTTCATGGCGCTGGGCGCGCTGCAGACCGGCAAGCGCGGGCCGGGCGTGGTGGTCAACGACCCGGGCTTCTACATGTTCGCCGGCCACCGCTTCGGCAGCCCGGAGGGCAACCTGGGCGGCGTCGACATGCAGCGGGCGATCCAGCTGTCGTCGAACGTGTACTTCTATTCGCTGGCCAACGAGATGGGCGTGGACATGATCCACGACTTCATGAAGCCGCTCGGTTTCGGCCAGATCACCGGCATCGACATCAACGGCGAGGTGCGCGGCGTGCTGCCCAGCACCGAGTGGAAGCGCAACACCTACAAGCGGCCCGAGCAGCGCAAGTGGTATGCCGGCGAGACGATCTCGCTCGGCATCGGCCAGGGCTACAACGCGTTCACGATGCTGCAGCTGGCGCAGGCCACCGCGATCGTGGCCGACGGCGGCATCAAGCACCGGCCGCACCTGGTGCGCGCCACCAGGGACGCGGTCAGCAGCATCCTGACGCCGTTGGCGCAGCCGCCGGCGGTCGATCTGCAGATGAAGCCGTCGAACATCGCGGTGATCCGCAACGGACTGGTCAGCGTGGTCACCAGCGGCACGGCGCGCGCGGTGTTCGCCGGGGCACCGTACCAGGCGGCCGGCAAGACCGGCACGGCCCAGGCGGTGACCATCGCGCAGAACACCAAGTACAACGCTCGCGCGCTGGAGGAACACCAGCGCGACCACGCCCTGTTCATGGCCTTCGCGCCGGCCGACAACCCGAAGGTGGCGCTGGCGGTGATCGTCGAGAACGCGGGCTGGGGCGCCGGCGCCGCCGCCCCGATCGCGCGCCGGGTCTTCGACTACGTCCTGGCCGGCCAGTACCCGAGCGAGGAAGACATGGCCGCCACCCGCATCGGCAAGGCCGGCGCCCCGATCGGCAAGCCGCGCCGCGTGGAGGACGTCGAGCTGGCCGCGCCGTGACGTGCCGCAGGCCTCGGCACGGCTTCGGTCATCGGATGGATGCTATGAAATATATAGCTGGTGGTCGGCGTCGTGCAACGGCTTGAGGCCCAAAACGCTCTGAATTCTGCCGTCGCCAGGCCAAAAAAAAGCGCCGGACCACATGGTCACGGCGCTGTGAGAAATGCCACGCATCTCATGGAGGATGCTTCGGGCCTTGTTCTGGTTCTGTTCGGTCTGGTGTCTGTCTCCTCGGCCCCCGCCCCAACAGGTCCCCGGGGGCCTGTTGGCGAGTGGCCTCAATGTAGTGCCTTGCACCACCCTGGCGCATAGGGCTTACCCGCGCTTGGTGCATGGCCGGCCCGCCGCAAGACCGCACGGCGTGCGCAGGAACAGTCTGCGGCCGGGCGACGGGCGCGGTGGCTCGGCAGAATCGGCCCGCAGCGCCCGTGCCGACCTGTCGCCGGCCACACGCACTCCGAGGAGCAGACCGCTTGACCGCCACCACCGTCGATTACTTTTTCTCGCCCCAAAGTCCGTGGGCCTACCTGGGCCACGATCGCCTCGTCGCCCTGGCCGCGCAGGCCGGCGCCACGGTGCGGCTGCTGCCGGTCGACCTGGGCCACGTGTTCCCGGTCTCGGGCGGCGTGCCGCTCGGCAAGCGGGCGCCGCAACGCCAAGCCTACCGGCTGGTGGAGCTGCAGCGCTTCGCCCGGTACCTGGGCCTGCCGCTGGTGCCGCAGCCCACCTTCTTTCCGGTGTCGGGCGACGACGCGGCCCGGCTGCTGATCGCGGTCGACCACCACGACGGCACCGCCGCCGCGCTGCGCCTGGCCGGCGCGGTCTTCGCCGCGGTCTGGGCCCGGCAGCGCAACATCGCCGACCCGAAGGTGCTGGAGGCCTTGCTGGACGAGACCGGACTGCCGGCCGCGCGCTACGAGCAGTCGCACAGCCAGGCCGTGCACGAGCGCTACGAGGCCAACACCGAGGAGGCGATCGCCGCCGGCATCTTCGGCGCGCCGAGCTACGTGGTCGGCGGCGAGATTTTCTGGGGCCAGGACCGGCTCGATTTCCTGCAGCGCAAGCTGCAATCCACATCCCTTCAAGGAGCATGACACCCATGGGTTCTTCCACCGTTCAACTCACCGCCGCCGACGGCTTCCAGTTCCCCGCCTACGTGGCCGAGCCCACCGGCACGCCCAGGGGCGCGATCGTGGTGCTGCAGGAGATCTTCGGCGTCAACTCGCACATCCGCGCGGTGGCCGACGGCTACGCCGCGCGGGGCTACCTGGCCGTGGCACCGGCCATCTTCCACCGGGTGCGCCAGGGCGTGGAGCTGGGCTACACCGAGGCCGACATGAAGGCCGGCATGGAACTGAAGGCGGCGGTCGAGGCGTTGCCCGCGCCCGGCGCGCTGCAGGACGTCCAGGCCGCCGTGCTGTATGCGGCCAAGGCGGGCACGGTCGGCATCGTCGGCTACTGCTGGGGTGGCCTGCTGGTGTGGCGCGCGGCCGAGCTGGTGCAGGGCCTGTCGGCCGCGGTGGTGTACTACGGCGGCGGCGCGACCAGCCCCGAGGAGATCGCCCGCACGCCGCGCACCCCGGTGCTGGCGCATTTCGGCGAGAAGGACCACTACATCTCGCTGCCGAGCGTCGAGGCCTTCAAGGCGGCCCATGCGGACGTCGAGGTGCACGTGTACCCGGCCGACCACGGCTTCAACTGCGACCAGCGCGGCTCCTACGACGCGCCCGCGGCGAGGCAGGCGCTGGAGCGCACGCTGGCGTTCTTCGCGCGGCACGTCGGCTGACCCACGGGGCCGGTCCGCACGAATGCGGGCGGGGCCTGCCCCGCCTTCTCCACGGGCCTCGCAGCGCAGCGCAGCCGCAGCGCGCCCGGCGCCACGGCGCGCCCGCTCTCAGGGCCGAGGCGTGCGTTCCAGCGGCTTGCACGGCTCCGGCTGCGCGATCGCATCGATCATCGTCGACGCCCGGCGCGCCGACGCCTGGGTCCGCTGGACCAGCCGGTCGGCCTCGCGCTGGTGGGCCTCGCCGCCGCCCGTATGGCCGACGGGCGCGCCGATCAGCTGTTTGATCTCGCGGCCCGCCTCGGCGCTGCGCAGCGCCAGGCTGTGGGCCTCGCCGGCCAGGCGGGAGAGGCTGCCGCCGCACACGTCGTTCTGCCGCACCACCTGCATGGCAGCATGCCGCGCCAGTTGCTCGGTCTGCAGGACGATGCCGTCCATCAGCCCCGCGGCATCGAGCACCCGCCGGGCCGAGAGGGGTTCCGACAGCGCATGGGCGGCCTGTGCCACGGTGGCCCCGGGCGTGCCGGCCGCCACGGAGCCCGGTGGCATGTCGGCGGGCACCGACAGGGACGGCACCGCGGCAGGAGCGGTGGCCGGCATCAGACGCTGCAGTGCCCGGAACTCCTGCTGTCGCGCGCGGGCCGCATGCACCCGGTCGGTGATGTCGGCCGCGTAGGCCACCACCCGGCGCACCCGGCCCCCGGCATCGACCACCGGACTGTACTGCGCCTGGAACCAGGCGCGGCTGCCGTCGGCGGTGGTGAAGTACAGGCAGTCGACGCTGGCCTCGCCGCGCAGGATCGCCCACCACAGGGTGTCGGGATCGGCGCCGGCGGTGTCCTGCGGGTCGAGCAGGGTCCGGTAGAGCCGGCCGTTGAGCTGCGCCGGGCCCAGGCGCAGGCGCTGCTGCAGTGTCGCGTCGGTCTCCACCACCCGGCCGTCGGCGTCGAAGGCCAGGATCGCCTGGTGCTGGTAGAGGGTCTCCAGTTGCCGGTAGGCGCCCGGCAGCCGGCGCAGGGCCGACAGGCGCGAGAGGGTCGAAAGAAGTCGGGCTGGTATCACGGCAGGCTTTCGGGAAAGCGGGCAGGTCGCCGCTGCCATGTCTACGCACATTCGCAAAGCCCGGATGCAATTCTGCGGATTTTTTATGCCGAGGCACTTCCCCAGGTCTCTTCCAGGTGGGTCAGCAGCGCCCGCATGGCCGCGCTGTTGTGCCGGCGCTGCGAATAGGCGGCGTAGAGCCAGACGTCCTGCTGCGAATGCTGCTCCAGCACCTGTTCCAACGTGCCCGCCTCCAGCTGCGGCTGCAGGATGAGCCGTGGCAAACAGACCACGCCCAAGCCCCGCAGCGCGACCGAGATCAGCGGCGCCGCATCGGTCGCCTCCAGCCGGCTGCGCAACGCGACGGTGTGCGGCTGGCCATTCACCTGGAAGCGCCAGTAGGGCTGGGCACTCTGCAGCGAGTAGTTGAGCGCGTCGTGGCGGGCGAGGTCGTCTGGATGTTCCGGCCGGCCGTGCCGGTCCCAGTAGGCGGGCGTGGCGCAGACGCAGAACTCCACCTGCCGCAGTCGGCGCACGATCAGGTTGCTGTCGTCGATCGTGCCGACCCGCAGCGCCACGTCGATGCCCAGCTCGACCAGGTCGACCATCCGGTTGCTCAGGTGCAGGCTGAGGGTGACCGCCGGGTAACGCTGCATGAAGCTGCTCAACACGTGCGGCAGCGAGGTGGCCCCCAGCCCGTGCGGTGCCGACAGCCGCAGCCGGCCACCGGGCTGCTCGGCCCGCTCGCTCAGCTCGTTCTGGGTGATGGTCATCATCTCGATGAGCGGTGCGCTGCGCTCCAGCAGCAGGGCGCCGGCATCGGTCAGGCTGACGGTGCGGGTCGAGCGGTTGAGCAGCCGCACCTTCAGCCGGGATTCCAGCTCGGCCACGTACTTGCTGACGCTGGCCTTGGAAAGCGCCAGCGGCACCGCGGCCTTCGAGAAGCTGCCGCGCAGCGCCACCTCGCGAAACGCTCGGATCAGGTCGAGAGAGTCCATTGTTTCAATATGTGAAACCCTGCAGGCGGGCGTATGAGTTTGTGGCCTTGTAGGACTCGGCTTACGATAATAGTTTAGACACGAAATTTAATCTGGAACCAAATGCACGACATCGTCATTGATTCGAATTACGAAACAGTGTGATTCTATCCGTGGGCATTGAAGGATGAAGCTTCGGCCTAAGCTCATGTTTCTGCCCGGTGCAACAGATGCGAACCCGAAGTCCCCAGCGGACCGAGGGCGCCCCAGTGCCCCGGGTTGGTTTGAAACTCACAATAAGGAAATCAGCATGAACGCATCCCGACTCCTCGCTATCGCAGCTTTCGCCGCCACCGCTTCCCTCGGCGCCCACGCAGCTCCGATGGGCGAAGGCGACACCCGGTCGCCTTACGCCGCCCAGGCACCGATGGCGCTGGTCGCCCCGGCCGGCTATACCATCAACAAAATCGCTACCGGTGCCGTGCGCCCCGTGGCCACCGCCGGTGAAGGCGACCAGCGCTCGCCGTACGCCGTGCGCATCGAATCGACCACCGACCGTGCTTCGGTGAACGCGCAGGCTCGCGAAGCCGTCCGCCTGGGCCAGGTCGCTCATGGCGAAGCCGGCTACATGTAAGACCGCGGCAGGCCGGCGACCCCGCCGCCTGCGCACGGACTGCACGCAAAAAGCCGACACCTTCGGGTGTCGGCTTTTTGCCTTTCGCGGCCGGTGCATGCGGCCCCGAAAGACAGCGGTCAGCGGCTCGGCCGCGCTAGGTATTTCTTGCGCCAGAACCAGCCGATCAGCACGACGGCGATCACCGCCATCGTGCCCATCGCCCACCAGAAGCCGTCCTGCTTGTGGGTCAGCGGGATCACCTCGAAATTCATCCCGAAGATGCCGGCGATCAGGTTCAGGGGCAGGAAGATGGCGGTGAGCGTGGTCAGCACCCGCATGATGTCGTTGGTGCGGTTGCCCTGCAGGCTGAAATGCATCTGCACCGTGGTCTCGGCGGTCTGCTCCATCCGCCGCACGTGGTGCACCACCCGCTCGATGTGCTCCAGCACGTCGCGGCTGCGCACCTGCAGCAGGTCGCGCTCGCGTTGGGCGGCGACGGTAGCGGGCTCGGGCCAGGCCTCCAGCGCGTCGATCCAGTCCTGCACCGCGGCGCGCTGGTCCTCGCAGATCTCGTCGAGCTGGTGCAGCGCCAGCCGGGCGTCGAGCAATGCGCTCCAGTCGATGAAGCGGCTGTGCGGCTGCAGCAGCTGGTTCTGCCAGAGGTCGAGGCCCCGTGTCAGGTCGCGCCGCAGCTCCAGGTAGCCGTCGACGACCAGGTTGACGATGCGCAGCATCAGGTCGGCCGGGCTGGCCGGCTGGCGCGCGCCGGTGGTCCGCGTCTCGCTCCCGTGGCCGGCCAGGAGGCGCAGGGCGTAGGCGTCGCGTACCGCGCAGTCCTCGGGATGCACTGTCAGCAGCACCTGGTCGAAGATGGCGAAGCCGATAGGCCGGGTATCGACCCGGCGCAGGGCGGCCGGCGGCGCGGCGGCGGCGCCCGCATCAGTGCCGGGAGCGGCGGCCGCGGACGCCGGCGTGGCGCCCGGGCCGTCCGCCTGCGCCGCCGCCCCGTGCTGGGTGGCCAGCCGTCGGAACACCAGCAGGTCGTACTGCGAGGTGTAGTCGTAGTGCGAGGGCAGCTGGGCGTTCAGCAGGTCGGACACGTGCAGCTCGACCAGCTGCACCCCGGCGACAGCCAGGAGCGCCGCCTGGACCTGTGCCTGCCCGGCGGAGAACTCCGACCGGCTGCAGGCGATCCAGTAGAAGCCCTGCGGCGAGGGCGCGGCGGGCAGGCGGTCGGTTTCGGCGACGCGGCCGCCGTGCAGTTCGAAGATGCGCATGGAAAGACCGGCTGGCCGGCCCGGGTGCTTATGAGCCAATCATAGCCACGGCCGGCACGGGACGCCGACCACATGCTATTTATTTTGTAGCAAACGGGCGGCATGCAACGCGTGGTAGGTCAGGATGCCGTCGGCCCCGGCGCGCTTGAAGGCGAGCAGGCTTTCGAGCATCGCGACGTCGTGGTCGAGCCAGCCGTTGGCGGCGGCGGCCTCGAGCATCGCGTACTCGCCGCTCACCTGGTAGGCGAAGGTCGGCACCCGGAACTCGTCCTTCACCCGGCGCACGATGTCGAGGTAGGGCATGCCGGGCTTGACCATCACCATGTCGGCGCCCTCGGCCAGGTCGAGCGCCACCTCGCGCAGCGCCTCGTCGCTGTTGCCCGGGTCCATCTGGTAGGTCTTTTTGTCGCTCTTGCCCAGGTGGGCCGACGAACCCACCGCGTCGCGGAACGGGCCGTAGAAGGCGCTGGCGTACTTGGCGCTGTAGGCCATGATCTGGGTGTGGATGTGGCCGGTTTCCTCCAGCGCGGTGCGGATCGCGCCGATGCGGCCGTCCATCATGTCGCTGGGCGCGACGATATCGACGCCCGCCTCGGCCTGGGTCAGGGCCTGGCTCACCAGCAACTCGATGGTGACGTCGTTGAGCACGTAGCCCGATGCGTCGATCAGGCCGTCCTGGCCGTGGCTGGTGTACGGGTCCAGCGCCACGTCGGTCAGCACGCCCAGGTCGGGCAAGCGCGATTTGAGGGCGCGCACCACCCGCGGCACCAGGCCGTCGGGGTTGGCGGCCTCGCGGCCGTCGGGCGTCTTCAGGGCCGCGTCGATCACCGGGAACAGCGCGATCGCCGGGATGCCGAGGGCCACGCATTCCTCGGCCAGCGGCAGCAGCAGGTCGAGGCTGAGCCGCTCCACACCAGGCATCGAGCCGACGGCTTGGCGCTGACCTTGCCCGTCGAGCACGAAGACCGGGTAGATCAGGTCGTGCGCGCTGAGCCGGTTTTCCCGCACCAGGTTGCGGCTGAAAACATTGCGACGCAGGCGGCGGGGGCGGGCGAGGGGGTAGGGCGTGGGGCTGGAGTGGTGCATGGATGCGATCTTGCCCCGAAATGCGGGACGGCAGCACCCGCACGGACGGGGCGGCCGTTGTCGGTGCGGATGGTACGCATACATACCGTTCGTCGGAGGGAGGCTTGCGACAAGTGGGACTAATCTTTACATTTCTTTCCGGGCGACAAGGTCGTCCCCCGCTTTTCCTCCCTGAGCGGGTATCTCGCGCCTGCGGGCCCGAGGTTTATCCAACCCGGCCTTGTGCCGGGTTTTTTTTGGGGTCCGTTTCCGCCTCCACCCGCGGCGGACCCGGCCGGTGCGGTCCTACACTCGGGCCATGCTCTGGGTCAAATCGCTGCACATCGTCTTCGTCGCCAGCTGGTTCGCCGGCTTGTTCTACCTGCCCCGCATCTTCGTGAACCTGGCCCAGGTGCCGGCCGGCTCCGACGCCGAGCGCGACCGGCTGCTGCTGATGGCCCGCAAGCTGATGCGCTTCACCACCGTTCTGGCGGTGCCGGCCCTGGTCTTCGGTCTGTGGCTCTTCCTGGGCTACGGCATCGGCCGCGGTCCGGCGTCGGAGGGCAACGGCTGGATGCACGCCAAGCTCTTCGTCGTGCTGCTGGCCCTCGGTTACCACCATGCCTGCGGATCGCTGCTGCGCAAGTTCGTGGCCGGGCGCAACCGGCACAGCCATGTCTGGTACCGCTGGTTCAACGAAGTGCCGGTGGTGCTCTTGCTGGCGACGGTCGTGCTGGTGGTCGTCAAGCCTTTCTAGAGCGTGCCGTTCCCAACCCCTCCCGCAGCCCCGGACGTGCCGGCTCCGGCGGACGCCGTGGGCCGCACCGTCGAAGGAAACGGGCGGCCCGGTCCGGTGGGCCGGCCGGGCGGCGGGCTCCTGACCTCCGCTTGGCCGCTGGCGCTGGCCTATGCGGTGCTGGTGGTCTACGCCAGCCTCTACCCGTTCGACAGCTGGCGCGACCAGGGCATCGCGCCCTGGGCCTTCCTCACCGCGCCGCTGCCGCGCTGGTGGACCGGCTTCGACGTCACCTCCAACGTGCTGGGCTACGCGCCGCTGGGCTTCCTGGCCGCGCTGGCCGCGCTGCGCACCGGCCGCGGCCCGCGCGGCGTCCTGACGGCGGTGGCGGCCTGCGCGCTGCTGTCGCTGCTGCTCGAATCGTTGCAGAGCTACATGCCGGTGCGGGTGCCCTCCAACGTCGACCTGGCGCTGAACGCCGCCGGCGCCACGGCCGGCGCGGCGGTGGCCTGGGGCCTGGAGTGGCTCGGCGCCATCGCCCGCTGGGACCGGGTGCGGGCCCGCTGGCTCGAGCCTGAATCGCGCGGCGCGCTGGTGCTGCTGGCGCTCTGGCCGGTCGCGCTGTTGTTCCCGGTGGCGGTGCCCTTCGGCCTGGGTCAGGTGCTCGAACGGCTGGAGGAAACGCTGGCCCTGCTGCTGGAGGACACTCCCTTCCTCGAATGGATGCCGATGCGCGAGGTCGAGCTGCAGCCGCTGATTCCCGGCGCAGAGCTGCTCTGCGTGACGCTGGGCGCGCTGGTGCCGGTGCTGCTGGCCAACTGCATCGTGCAGGGCCGGCGTGCGCGGGCGGTGGCCTCGGCCCTGGTGCTGACGGCGGGCGTGGCGGCGACGGCGCTGTCGTCCGCGCTGACCTACGGGCCGTCGCACGTCGGGGTGTGGCTGAGCTTTCCGGTGCAGGTAGGGCTGGCGACGGCGGTGGTGCTGGGCATCGGCACGCCGGCGGTGCCGCAGCGCGGCTGCGCGGCGGTGGCGCTGCTGCTGCTGGTGGTGCACCTGAATGTGCTGAACGACGCGCCCACCAGCGCCTATTTCGCCCAGACGCTGCAGACGTGGGAGCAGGGTCGCTTCATCCGCTTCCACGGCGTGGTGCAGTGGCTCGGCTGGGTCTGGCCCTACGCGGCGCTCGGCTGGCTGCTGATGCGGGTCTCGCGGCGCCCGCCGCGCCGGCCCGCTGCCTAGAATGGCGCGATGAGCTCCACGACGACCACCACGGAAGCGCCCGCGGCGCAGCCCCCTTACTACGAACGCCACATCTTCTTCTGCCTCAACGAGCGCAAGGGCGGCGAGGACAGCTGCGCGGTGCACGACGCGCAGGCCGGCTTCGACCGCTGCAAGTCGCGGGTCAAGGCGGCGGGCCTGGCGGGCGTCGGCAAGGTGCGGGTCAACAAGGCCGGCTGCCTCGATCGCTGCGCCGGCGGGCCGGTGGCGGTGGTCTATCCGGAGGCCACCTGGTATACCTTCGTGGATGCGGCCGACGTCGACGAGATCGTCGATTCGCACCTCCGGAACGGCCGGGTCGTCGAGCGGCTGCTGCTGCCGCCGGACGTCGGCCGCTGACGCGCGCCTCTCCCGATTTTCAAGCCGAAAGTGCCTGCAGCCAGCGTCCCACGCCGGCCTTCAGCTATCAAATTAATAGTATGCCGATGAACGCCCAGACCCAGGCCCTGCAACTCACCGGCGCCGCCGGTGCGATCGAGGCCGCCCGCGACACGCCCGAAGCCGGCACGCCGTCGCGCGGCACGGTGGTCATCTGCCATCCGCATCCGCTCTTCGGCGGCACGATGGACAACAAGGTGGTGCAGACGATGGCGCGCGCCTTCGTGCAGTGCGGCTGGACGGCGGTGCGCTTCAATTTCCGCGGAGTGGGCGGCAGCGCCGGTGTGTACGACGAGGGACGCGCCGAGGCCGACGACCTGCGTGCGGTGATCGACCAGGCCGCGGCCGCCGGCCCGCTGGCGCTCGCGGGCTTTTCCTTCGGCTCCTTCGTCGCCAGCCAGGCGATCGCCGCGCTCTGGGAGACCCGGCCGGTCGAGAAGATCGTCTTCGTCGGCACCGCTACCTCGCGCTTCGCGGTGGCACCGGTGCCGCCCGCCGCGCACGCGCGCACCCTGGTCGTCCACGGCGAGCACGACGACACGGTGCCGCTCGCCGACGTGATGGACTGGGCGCGGCCGCAGACACTTCCTGTGACCGTCGTTCCCGGTGGCGGCCATTTTTTTCACGGACAATTGCCGCTGCTCAAGGGGCTGGTGATGCGCCACCTGCTCGTACCCTGAGCGCCATATCCGCGTTCCTTTTCCGACGCCTTGCCCGAAATCTCCTGCCTCCCATGATCCGCTTCCTGCCGTCGCTCCGCGCGCTCGTCGTCTTCGCCGCGCTCGCCGCACCGTTCCTCGCCGCGTCCCCGGCCTTCGCCCAGGCGCCGCAGGCCCCCGAGATCGCCGCGCGCGCCTACCTGCTGCTCGACGTCACCGCCGGCCAGACGCTGGCCCAGAAAGATGCAGAGATGCCGGTCGAGCCGGCCTCGCTCACCAAGCTGATGTCGGCCTACATCATCTTCGACGCGCTGAAATCCAAGAAGATCACGCTGCAGCAGACCCTGCCGGTCAGCCAGCGCGCCTGGAAGATGCCGGGTTCCCGCATGTTCATCGACCCGAAGATGCAGGTGCCGGTCGAAGACCTGCTCAGGGGCCTGATCGTCCAGTCGGGCAACGACGCCACCATGGCGCTGGCCGAGGGCGTGGGCGGCACCGCCGAGCGCTTCGTGCAGATGATGAACGACCAGGCCAAGGTCCTGGGCCTGAAGAACACCACCTACAAGAATCCCGAGGGCCTTACCGAGCCCGGCCACACTACCACCGCGCGCGACCTGGGCATCCTGGCCACCCGGCTGATGAAGGATTTCCCCGAGTACATCGGCTACTACGCGCTGAAGGAATACCGCTACCCCGGCACCCCCGCCAGCAACAGCCACAACCGCAACACCCTGCTGTTCCGCGACCCGACGGTCGACGGCTTGAAGACCGGTCATACCAACGCCGCCGGCTACTGTCTGGTGGCGACGGCCAAGCGCGATTTTCCGGGCGTCGGCCAGCGCCGGCTGCTCTCGATCGTGCTGGGTGCCTCGGGCGAGAGCGCCCGCGCCAACGAATCGCAGAAGCTGCTCAACTGGGGCTACACCGCCTACGAGGGCGTAAAGCTGTTCGACGCCAACCAGGCCGTCGTCACGCCGAGCGTCTGGAAGGGCACCAGCAACGCCATCAAGCTCGGCCGCCCCGAGGCGATCGTCGTCGCGGTGCCCGCCGGCAGCGCCGGCAAGGTGAAGACCGACGTCTCGCGGCCCGATCCGCTGGTGGCACCCTTCGACAAGGGCCAGGCCGTCGGCACGCTGAAGGTGTCGCTGGCCGACCAGCCGTTGCTCGACGTACCGCTGGTGGCGCTCGAGGCGGTGCCGCTGGCCGGCTTCCTCGGCCGCAGCTGGGATTCGATCCGCCTCTGGATCAAGTGATCGCCCGGTAGCCGTCGCGAAGCACCCACGGGCCGCAGGGCCGGGGCCTTGTCGCGCCAAGTCCGCGCTGATACATTAGAAGGCTTTTCGGAATTTCCGAAGGGTTTCACGTTTTCGTTCAAGTCAAACGTTTAGGGACGTTTTAATGCCAACCATCAATCAGCTCGTGCGTCAGGGCCGCGAGGTCGAAAAGACCAAGTCGAAAAGCCCCGCGATGCAAAACTCGCCGCAGCGCCGCGGCGTGTGCACCCGCGTGTACACCACCACCCCCAAGAAGCCCAATTCCGCACTGCGCAAGGTCGCGAAGGTTCGCCTGACCAACGGCTTCGAAGTCATTTCCTACATCGGCGGCGAAGGCCACAACCTTCAGGAGCACAGCGTCGTGCTGGTCCGTGGCGGCCGCGTGAAAGATCTGCCGGGTGTGCGTTACCACATCGTCCGTGGTTCGCTCGACCTGCAAGGCGTCAAGGATCGCAAGCAGTCGCGCTCCAAGTACGGTGCCAAGAAGCCCAAGGCCAAGTAAGCCCTGCGCTTTCGTCAGAATTCAAGGTGCTGTTTTCCGCGTGGCGCGGAGAGGCAGCGTAGTGACCCGATGTCCGGGTCGAGTAAGTGAGAGTCCTGCTGGCTCTCGCGGTGTCCGCCAGGATGCCAACTGAAGCAAACAAGAGGTGAAAAATGCCACGTCGTCGCGAAGTTCCCAAACGTGAAATCCTGCCCGACCCTAAGTACGGCAATGTCGAACTCTCGAAGTTCATGAACGTGATCATGGAAGGCGGCAAGAAGGCCGTCGCCGAGCGCATCATCTACGGCGCGCTCGACCTGATCGAGAAGAAAAATCCTGACAAGGACCCGCTGGAAGCCTTCGTCGTTGCGATCAACAACGTCAAGCCGATGGTAGAAGTGAAGTCCCGCCGCGTCGGCGGTGCCAACTACCAAGTGCCCGTCGAAGTGCGTCCGGTCCGTCGCCTGGCCCTGTCCATGCGCTGGATCAAGGAAGCCGCCCGCAAGCGTGGCGAGAAGTCCATGGCCCAGCGCCTGGCCAACGAGTTGCTCGAAGCGACCGAAGGCCGTGGCGGCGCCATGAAGAAGCGCGACGAAGTGCACCGCATGGCAGAAGCCAACAAGGCCTTCAGCCACTTCCGCTTCTAAAAACTGTCACAGCTGTCTCTCACAACAGACAGGTCGGAAGCCCGATCCACCGAAAACGGTGGGCGGGCTTCCGTCCGTTAACGGAGTAAATTTCATGTCCCGCAAGACCCCCATCGAGCGCTACCGCAACATCGGTATCTCCGCGCACATCGACGCCGGCAAGACCACGACGACCGAGCGCATCCTGTTCTATACCGGCGTGAACCACAAGATCGGTGAAGTGCACGATGGCGCGGCCACCATGGACTGGATGGAACAAGAGCAGGAGCGTGGCATCACGATCACCTCCGCCGCGACCACCTGCTTCTGGAAGGGCATGGCCGGCAAGTTCGACGAACACCGCATCAACATCATCGACACCCCGGGCCACGTCGACTTCACCATCGAAGTCGAGCGCTCGATGCGCGTGCTCGACGGCGCGGTCATGGTCTACGACGCCGTCGGCGGCGTGCAGCCTCAATCGGAAACCGTCTGGCGCCAGGCCAACAAGTACCGCGTCCCGCGTCTCGCGTTCGTCAACAAGATGGACCGCACCGGCGCCAACTTCCTGCGCGTGCGCCAGATGATGATCGACCGCCTGAAGGCCAACCCGGTCGTGATCCAGATTCCGATCGGCGCCGAGGACAAGTTCCAGGGCATCGTCGACCTGGTCAAGATGAAGGCCATCATCTGGGACGAAGACAAGGGCGTGACTTTCCAGTACGGCGAGATTCCCGCCGACATCGCCGATGTCTGCAACGAATACCGCGAGAAGCTGGTCGAAGCCGCTGCCGAAGCCAGCGAAGAGCTGATGAACAAATACCTCGAAGGCGAAACGCTGACCGAGGAAGAGATCAAGGCCGCGATCCGCCAGCGCACCATCGCCGGCGAGATCCAGCCGATGCTGTGTGGCTCCGCGTTCAAGAACAAGGGCGTGCAAGCCATGCTCGACGCGGTCGTCGAATACATGCCCGCGCCGACCGACATTCCGCCGGTGTCCGGCACCGACGAAGACGAAGCGCCGGTGGTCCGCAAGGCCGACGACGAGGAGAAGTTCTCGGCGCTGGCGTTCAAGCTGATGACCGACCCGTTCGTGGGCCAGCTGACCTTCGTGCGCGTTTACTCCGGCGTGTTGAGCAAGGGCGACAGCGTCTACAACCCGGTGCGCGGCAAGAAGGAGCGCATCGGCCGGATCGTGCAGATGCACGCCAACAACCGCGAGGAAGTCAGCGAAATCCGCGCTGGCGACATCGCCGCCTGCGTGGGCCTGAAGGAAGTGACCACCGGCGAGACCCTGTGCGATCCGACCTCCATCGTGACCCTCGAGCGCATGGTGTTCCCGGAATCGGTGATCTCCCAGGCCGTCGAGCCGAAGACCAAGGTCGACCAGGAAAAGATGGGCATCGCGCTGCAGCGCCTGGCCCAGGAAGATCCTTCGTTCCGCGTGAAGACCGACGAAGAATCCGGCCAGACCATCATTTCGGGCATGGGCGAGCTTCACCTCGAAATCATCGTGGACCGGATGAAGCGCGAGTTCGGCGTGGAAGCCAACGTCGGCAAGCCCCAGGTGGCCTACCGCGAAACCATCCGCAAGACGGTCGAAGAAGCCGAAGGCAAGTTCGTGCGCCAGTCGGGCGGCAAGGGCCAGTACGGCCACGTGGTGCTCAAGATCGAGCCGAACGAAGCCGGCAAGGGCATCGAGTTCGTCGACGCGATCAAGGGCGGCGTTGTGCCGCGCGAGTTCATCCCCGCGGTGGAAAAAGGCATCAACGAGGCGGTGACCCAGGGCGTGCTGGCCGGTTATCCGGTCGTCGACGTCAAGGTCACGCTGCATTTCGGCTCGTACCACGACGTGGACTCGAACGAACTCGCGTTCAAGATGGCCGCGATCTTCGGTTTCAAGGAAGGCTGCCGCAAGGCCGGCCCGGTGATCCTGGAGCCGATGATGGCGGTGGAAGTGGAAACGCCCGAAGACTATGCCGGAAACGTGATGGGCGACCTGTCCTCGCGTCGCGGCATGGTGCAGGGCATGGACGACATGATCGGCGGCGGCAAGGCGATCAAGGCCGAAGTCCCGTTGTCGGAAATGTTCGGTTACTCGACCACGCTGCGTTCGATGTCGCAAGGCCGCGCCACGTACACGATGGAGTTCAAGCACTACGCCGAAGCGCCTCGCAACGTGTCGGAAGCCATCATGGCGGCTCGCGCCAAATAAGGCTGACCCCAGGCTTCGCACTTCGTGTCTTCGCCGACCCCCTTTCAGGGGGCGACACCGGCGGACCGGCAGAGCCGGATCCGCGGTGTCCCGCGCGAAGACATGGTCTGTCGAGACTGGATTGAATGGTCTGCGACTGTGTGCCTCCCGTTGCCCGTGGCGGGGGAGTCCGCAACACGGTGCAGACCTAAAACAAAACCACGGGCTGTTCTTTATCTGGAGTTGAAAATGGGAAAAGAGAAATTCACACGTACTAAGCCGCACGTCAACGTCGGCACGATCGGTCACGTCGACCACGGCAAGACCACGCTGACGGCGGC
>NZ_QJTC01000015.1 GCF_003217575.1 Xylophilus ampelinus
TACGTGAAGTCCGAGACCCACAGTTGGTTCGGCCGCTCCGCCCGGAACTGCCGGTTGACCCGGTCCAGCGGACACGGCGCCTTGGCGTCCCCAACGGTGGTGCGCACCACCTTGCCTCGCATGACACCGCGAAGCCCCATCCGGCGCATCGAGCGCTCGACTGTGCAACGGGCCACTGTCACGCCTTCGCGAGCCAATTCGCGCACCCCCGTATCAACTTCCACCCGTTTGACCCACGCGTGCAGCGTCTGCGGCACACAACCAATCTTGGGCGCGATGGACTCGATTGCCGCCCACAACGACGGGTACTCCCCACGGTGCTCCTGCACCATCCTCACCGCACGCTCACGGACCTCGGGCGAGAACTTGTTCGACTTGTTCATGGCTTCATCTTCTCAAGAGTTGAAGCCTCCTCAAAACCCGGGGCGATTCAGGGAGTGGCAGCATACGGACATCCGCGCCGGCGTGCGGCGCGGGCCCCGGGCGGTGCAGGCCCGGCGCGCCGGTCGCGGGGCTTCGTCCGCACGCTAGCGCCCGCTGTATGCCGAGATGTGCATAAGCATGGGAGCAAAATTTCGTTGGCGCGGCAGGCCTGCTGCGGCAGACTCGCGCGACCATGACTGCGACGCCCGCCCTCTCGCCCCGCGCACCGGCCGCCCGGCCCGACCCCGAACTCGACCGGGTGGTCGACTGGCTGCTCGACGGCCTGGCCTGGAAGGCGAGCGTGTTCCATGTGGGCCAGTACTGCGGTCGCTGGCGCGCCTCCACCGCCGGCCGGGCCCGCGCCAGCTTCCACCTTGTTCTGGCCGGTCGCTGCTGGCTGCACCTGCCCGGCTGCCCCCCCGGTGGCGCTGGGCCCGCGCGACGGGGTGTTCCTGATGCGCGACGTGCCGCACTTCCTCTCGCCCTACGAAGACGCCGCGATCGCCTGCGGCCCGCTGCCGATGCAGCCTCTGGGCGCATCGCTCGACGTCGGTGCGACCGGGCTCGCCTGCGGCTTCTTCGCGTTCGACGGGCCGATGTGCGAGCTGGTGGCCGACGCGTTCCCCGCGGCGCTGGTGCTGCGCGCCGACGAGGCGCCGATGGCCTCGGCCGGCGCGCTGTTCGACCTGATGCGCGACGAGGCGCTGCGCGCGGGCAGCGTGCCCTCGTCGGTGATGGATCGTCTCACCGGCCTGCTGTTCTTCTACGGTCTGCGCGAAGTGGCGCGTGGCGATGCGCAGGTATGCGGCCTCTGGTCGCTGCTGCGGCGGCCGGGTTTCGCGCCGCTGGTGGCCGACCTGCTGCAGTCGCCGGGCAGGCCCTGGTCGGTGGACGACATGGCGCAGCGGGTGCATCTGTCGCGGGCCGCGTTCTTCCGGCAGTTCGCCTCCGCCTGCGGCCAGCCGCCGCTGCAGTTCTTGCTGCTGCTGCGCATGCAGATCGCGGCCCGACGGCTGGCGCAGGGCGAGCCGATCGCGCGGGCGGCCGAGGCCGTGGGCTACGCGTCCTATGCCGCGTTCTCCCGGGCCTTCAAGCGGATGATGGGCGCCCAGCCTGGGGCCTGGCAACGGCGCCACGCGCGCGCCGCCGTGCCGGCCGCTGCCGCCATCTGAACGTCGGGCCCGGCGGCGACGGCCGCGCCGCGCTCGATACGAACGGCCATAAATGCAAGACGCTCGGACATTGCCCCGTCGTCGCCGCGGCGCGACCATGAAGCCATCCCCCTCCGGCGCACGCCATCCCCGACCATGACCCGCCTCGCACTCCACACCGCCGCCACCGCGCCCGACGCCAGCCGCCCCGCCGTCGAGCGGGCCGCCACCGCCAACGGTTTCCTGCCCAACCTGGTCGGCATCCTGGCGAATGCGCCGGTGGCGCTGGAGGCCTACCAGACGGTGTCGCAGATCAACGGCCGCGCCGCGCTCTCGCTGGCCGAGCGCGAGGTGGTGCAAATCACCGCCGCCCGGGTGCACGGCTGCGATTTCTGCGTGGCGGGGCACAGCAAGATCGCACGGCGGCAGGCGGGCCTCGACGCCGCCACGGTCCGTGCGTTGCAGGTCGGCGGCGACACCGGGCAGGCGCGGCTCGACGCGTTGCGCGTCTTCGCCGAAGCGGTGATCGCCACCCGTGGCCAGGTGCCCGACGCGGCGCTGCAGGCCTTCCGCGCGGCCGGCCTGGGCGACCAGGAGGCGCTGGAGGTGGTGCTCGGCATCAGCCTGGCCACGCTCTGCAACTTCGCCAACAGCCTGGCGCAGAGCCCGGTCAACCCCGAGCTGCAGCCCTGGCTGCCCGGTGGCGCGGCCCTGGCCGACGGTACGAACGCCGGAGCGGCCCGTGCGGCCTGACGATCTGCGCACCTGGCTGGCCGGCCACGCCGAATCGCTCGATGCCGAAGCCACCCATGCGCCCGAGGTGGTGCCCCGCCTGGCGCGGACCGGCCTGTTCGGCCTGGGCGTGCCGCAGGCGCTGGGCGGACAAGGCGGCAGCACCGCGGATGCGGTGGAGGCGATCGCCGCGGTGGCCGGGCAGTCGCTGGCGGCCGCCTTCGTCTTCTGGGGGCAGCGCTCTTTCATCGAATACCTGCTGCAGTCGCCCAACGCGGCGCTGCGCGAGCGCGCGTTGCCGGCTTTGCTGCGCGGCGATATAGCGGGCGCGTCGGGCCTGTCCAACGCGATGAAGTACCTGGGCGGCATCGCCGAGCTGCAGGTGAATGCGACCGATGCGGTCGGCGGCCAGGGCTGGCTGCTGAAGGGCCGGGTGCCGTGGTGCACCAACCTGCGCGGCGGCGCGGCGGGCGACTTCCTGGCGGCGGTCGCGGTCCAGCGTCCGGGCGGTGGCCCGCCTTTTGTCGCGGCGCTGCCGGCGGGCCGGGCCGGCCTGCTGCGCAGTCCCGATCTCGACCTGATCGCGCTGCGGGGCAGCAACACCGCGGCGCTCGACATCGACATCCTGCCGCTCGACGCGTCCGATCTGCTGCATCCCGACGCGAACACCTGGCTGCCGCAGGTGCGGCCTGCCTTCCTGGCGCTGCAGTGCGGCCTGTCGATCGGGCTGGCGCGCGCTGCGCTCGCCACGGCCGCAGCGGCGGCCGGTTCCGCACGCTGCGTACTGGCCGCGCAGGTCGAGCACCACAGCCAAACGCTCTGCAAGACGGTGGATGCATTGAAAGCAGGACTGCAGGACGGCAGCTTCGTCACCCGGCCGGCGGCCCTGTTCCGGCTGCGGCTCGCACTGTCCGATCTGACGCAGCAGGCGGTGCAGCTCGAACTGCTGGCCGGTGGCGGCAAGGCCTATCACCGCGACCAGCCGTTGAGTTTCGCGCGCCGCTGGCGCGAGGCAGCCTTCATCCCGATCGTCACGCCCAGCGTCACTCAGCTGCAGGGCGCGCTGCAGGCGCACGACGCCGCCCGCGCCACGGCGACTTCGCTGATGGTGTCGCCGAGCATTCTGCAGATGCCGCAGACCGCACCGACGCCGCTGCTGCAGGCCGAGGGGCTATCCTTCGGCTACGGCGGCGCACCGCCGCTCTTCGACGACGTGTCGCTGTCGGTCGCACCCTGCGAAACCGTGTGCCTGCTGGGCAGCAGCGGCTGCGGCAAATCGACGCTGCTGCGGGTGCTGGCACGGCTGGCGGCGCCGCGGGCCGGCACCGTACGCTTCGAGGGGCAGCTGCTGCAGGCGCCGCATCCGCGTGCGGCGCTGGTGTTCCAGCAGCCGGGCCTGTTGCCGTGGCTGAACGTGGCGCGCAATGTCGCATTCGGGCTCGCGTTCAAGCGCCGGCCCCGGCTCGGTACCGACGCGCTGCGCGTCAGGGTCGACGATGCGCTGGCCGCCGTCGGCCTGGCCGGCCATGGCGCGCTGTACCCGGCGCAGCTCTCGGGTGGCATGGCCCAGCGCGTGGCGCTGGCGCGCGCGCTGGCGCGGGAGCCCGCGCTGCTGCTGGCCGACGAGCCGTTCTCGGCGCTCGACGCGATCACCCGCGCCGACATGCAGCGCCTGCTGGTGGAGGTGGCGCACCGCCGCCGTGCCGCCACGCTGCTGGTCACCCACGATGTCGACGAGGCGCTGCTGGTGGCCGACCGCATCCTGCTGATGGGCGGCCGGCCCGGCGGCGTGCTGCGCGAATGGACCGTCGCCGCGCCGCGGCCGCGCGAGCGGCACATGCCCGACCTGGCCGCGCTGCGCTTCGATATCCTCCATGCGCTGCAGGCCTCGCACGCCCCTGCCGCGCCGGCCTGACGCCGGCACGCCGATCCTTCGTTCGTTTCCGCCCGCCCGAAAGCACCGACATGACCGAACCGACGCCCATCCTCGACCGCCGCCCCGCGCCCCATGTCTGCGCCTCGTCCGATTGCGGCTGCGGCCTGACGCGGCGAGACATGCTGCGCCTCTCGGCGCTGGCCGGCGCCGGGGTGGCCGCGCCCCTGCTGTCGGCCGGCGATGCCCGTGCCCAGGCGTTCAAGGGCGACGACCAGCCGGTGAAGATCGGCTACCTGCCGATCGCCGACGCCACGCCGCTGCTGGTGGCCCACGGCCGCGGGCTGTTCGAGAAGGAGGGGCTCAGGACCGAGTCGCCGCGCCTCTTCCGCAGCTGGGCGCAAGTGGTCGAGGCCTTCGTCGCCGGGCAGGTCAACGTGATCCACATGCTGACGCCCGCCACGCTGTGGGTGCGCTACGGTTCCGGGTTCCCGGCCAGGATGGTCGCCTGGAACCACGTCAACGGATCGGCGCTCACGGTGCTACCCGAGATCGGCGGCCTGGCCGACCTGGGCGGCCGCACGGTGGCGGTGCCGTTCTGGTACTCGGTCCAGAACATCCTGCTGCAGCGCCTCCTGCGCGACGCGGGGCTGTCTGCCGTCACCCGTGCACGCGGCGCATCGGTGGGGCCGAAGGAGGTCAACCTGGTGGTGCTGGCGCCGGCCGAGATGGTGTCGGCGCTCGCGGCCAGGAGCATCGCCGGCTTCGTCGTCGCCGAGCCCTTCAACGCGGCGGCCGAGATCGCGGGTGTGGGCAAGGTGCTGCGCTTCTCGGGCGACGTCTGGCGCGACCACGCCTGCTGCGTCACCTTCCTGGCCGAGCGCGACCTGGCCGAGAAGCCCGAATGGGCGCAGCGCGTGACCACCGCCCTGGTGCGCGCCCAGCTCTGGACCCGCGACAACCGGCTGCAGACCGCGCGGCTGCTCTCGAACGCCGGCGAACGCCGCTACACGCCGCATCCGCCGCAGACGCTCGCCGAGGTGCTGGCCACGACCGACTATGCCGACTACGAGGCGCGCGGCATCGTGCGGCACAAGGGCTGGCAGCAGCGGCGGATCGACTTCCAGCCTTATCCGTACGCCTCGTATACCCAGGAACTGGTCCGGGCGATCCAGCAGACCAAGGTCGAGGGCAACACCGACTTTCTGAAGAAGCTCCATCCGGCCTTCGTCGCGCGCGACCTGGTCGACGAGCGCTTCGTGCGCAAGGCGATCGAGGCGGTGGGCGGCCCGCAGGTCTTCGGCGTGTCGGCCGACTATGCGCGGCGCGAGACACTGGCCGGATGATGCGGCGGGCTCTTCTGCCGATCGCCGGGCTGCTGGTCGCGGTGGCGCTCTGGTCGGCCGGTATCGCACTGCTGGCCCGGCGCATGCCGATCGCCGCGGCCTTCGCGCCCGGGGTGTCGGCGGCGGCATTGCTGCAACTGCTTGCGGGCAGCGACATCTGGCTGCACATCGGCCTGAGCCTTCAGCGCGTGGCCGCGGGCCTGGGCATCGCTGTCGCGGTGGGCGTGCCGGTGGGCATCGCGGTGGGCGTGTCGCGCAGCGTGGCGCAGGCCACGGGGCCGCTGTTCCAGTTCCTGCGCATGGTGTCGCCGCTGTCGTGGATGCCGGTGGCGGTGATGGTGCTGGGCGTGGGCGATGCGCCGGTGGTGTTCCTGCTGGCCTTCGCCGCGGTGTGGCCGATCGTGCTCAGCACCGCCGCCGGCGTGGCCCAGCTGGATCCACAGTGGCTGGCGCTGTCGCGCAGCCTGTCTGCCACGCCGTGGGAGACAGTCCGGCAGGTGGTGCTGCCGGGCATCGCCGCGCACATCCTGACCGGCGTGCGGCTGGCGATCGGCATCGTCTGGATCGTGCTGGTGCCGGCCGAGATGCTGGGGGTGCAGGCCGGGCTGGGCTACTTCGTGCTCGACCCCCGGGATCGGCTGGCCTATTCGGAGCTGATGGCCGCCATCGTGCTGATCGGTGCGCTGGGCTTTTTGCTCGACCAGGCGGCCCGCGGCGCGCACCGGTGGTGGACGCACCGCTGATCGAGTACCGCGGCGCTAGACTTTCGTGCCGCCACCACCGCGGCGGAACGTCTGCAGCTCGTCTCGCAGCCGCGCGAACTCGGCCAGCATCGCGGGCGAGGCCGCGTAGAAAACGGTGAACCTGCCGGTGAGCGTGCGGGCGTAGAGCCGCGGCGCGATCAGCCAGTCGAGGCCCGGCACCCGGATCAGCTTGCAAAGGGCCAGCTCGCGCAGCGGCATCGCCTTGTCCCAGACCCAACGCTGGTACAGCCCCTCTGCGCTCAGCCGCGTGCGGCTGGTCAGCAGGTGCCAGAGCGTCCACAGCATCATCGCGAGGCCCGCGCCGACCCACACCAGGCCGCTGCCCGGCTGCAGCGCGCCGACGAGCCAGAGCCGCGCCACCCACACGCAGCAGCCGCCGACGATCGTGCCCGCCAGCAACCGGAAGGCGGGCGAGAACGCGGGCGATTCCAGCGTGCCGCCCGCGGGCGCGAAGCCGAACGGCGGCGGCCCGAAGTGCTCGCCCAGCGGCGCCAGCGTATCGGTCGCGTGCGCCGCCGTCACTTGTTGCCCTGCTTGAACATCTCCTCGACGCGCTTCTGCTCGTCGTCGGCCGACTCGGCCGCGGCGGGCGGCTGCACGTCTTCGGCCGGCATCTCGATCTTGACCTTGTCGAGGTCGATCACCTCGTCCTTGTCGAGGAACATCGTCACCGTCTGCGGCACGAAGATCACGATCGTCACCAGCAACAGCTGCATCACCACCCAGGGGATCGAGCCCAGGTAGATGTCGCTCGACTTGATCGGCTCGGCGATGCGCTTTTCCTTGAACAGCGTGTCGGCGATGCCGCGCAGGTAGAACAGCGCGAAGCCGAAGGGCGGGTGCATGAAGCTGGTCTGCATGTTCACGCACAGCAGCACGCCGAACCACACCAGGTCGATGCCCAGCTTGTTGGCCACCGGCCCGAGCATCGGCAGGATGATGAAGGCGATCTCGAAGAAGTCGAGGAAGAACGCCAGGAAGAAGATGAAGATGTTGACGACGATCAAGAAGCCGGTCTGGCCGCCCGGCAGGCCGCTCAGCAGGTGCTCGACCCACAGCGCGCCGTCGACGCCCTGGAACACCATCGAGAACACCCGCGCGCCGATCAGGATGAAGACCACCATCGCGGTGAGCCGCATCGTGCCGACCATCGCCTCCCAGATCAGCGGCCGGGTCAGGCGCTTGTGCATCGCGGCCAGGATCAGCGCGCCCACGACGCCCATCGCGCCGGCCTCGGTCGGCGTGGCGATGGCCACATCGATGCCCGGCAGGCCGCCCATCGAGCCCAGGACCGCGAAGATCAGCGCCGCGGCCGGCAGGATGCCGCGCAGGCACTTGCGCCACAGCGCCCAGCCGTGCAGCGTGCGCGCCGTTTTCGGCACGCCCGGCACGTGGTGCGGCTTGAACACGCCCAGCATGAAGGTGTAGCCCGCGAAGATCAGCACCTGCAGGATCGACGGGCCCCAGGCGCCCTTGTACATGTCGCCCACCGAGCGGCCGAGCTGGTCGGCCATCACGATCAGCACCAGCGACGGCGGCACCAGCTGGGTGATGGTGCCCGAGGCCGCCAGCACGCCGTTCGCGTAGCGCATGTTGTAGCCGTAGCGGATCATCACCGGCAGGCTGATCAGCGCCATCGCGATCACCTGGCCCGCCACCGTGCCGGTGATAGCGCCGAGGATGAAGCCCACGATGATCACCGAGTAGCCGAGCCCGCCGCGCACCGGACCGAAGAGCTGGCCCATCGAATCGAGCATGTCCTCGGCCAGGCCGCACTTCTCGAGGATCGCGCCCATGAAGGTGAAGAACGGGATCGCCAGCAGCAGCTCGTTGCTCAGGATGCCGAACATGTTGAGCGGCAGGTTGGCCATGAAGCTGGCCGGGAACCACCCCATCTCGATCGCGAAGAAGCCCGAGGCCAGGCCCAGCGCCGCCAGCGAGAACGCCACCGGAAAGCCGATCAGCATGATCAGCACCAGCCCCCCGAACATCATCGGGGCGAAATTTTCCATTTGCATGTTCAGTTCCCCCCCCAGGCTGCACGCTGCGCGTTTGCGCCGACCCCCTGCAGGGGGCGACGCTGGCCGACCGGCGGAGCCGGATCGGCGGCGTCCCTGGAAAGAGACGGTTGCGCCTGTCGAGGGCGTTGGGTGGATGTTCATGGCGTGGGCTTCGTGCGCGCGGTCACTGGACGGGTTTTTCGTAATGCGTGTCCATCTGGTGCACGCCCATCAGGTAGGCCACGCGCTTGATGATCTCGGACAGGCCCTGCAGCACCATCAGCCCGAAGCCCAGCGGCAGCAGCAGCATCGCGGGCCAGCGGATCAGGCCGCCGGCGTTGCCCGACATCTCGTGCGTCTCGTACATCCGGACGAAGAGCGGCCAGCTGAACCAGGCGAGCATGGCCATCACCGGGATCAGGAAGAGGGCCAGGCCGAGGATGTCGACGTACACCTTGCCGTGGCCCTTGAGCTTGCCGTAGAGGATGTCGACCCGCACATGCTCGTTGAGCTGCAGCACCATCGGCGCGCCCAGCATCACCACCGCGGCGAACAGGTACCACTGGATTTCCAGCCAACCGTTGGAGCTGACGTCGAAGCCGTAGCGGACGAAGGCGTTGCCCGCCGAGATCAGCGCCGCGGCCAGCACCGCCCAAGCGGCCAGCTTGCCGAGTCGGGTGCTGATCCGGTCGACCAGGAAAGCGAATGTGAGGAGGACGGACACGTCGATGCCTTTCTTCGGGAAAGCCGCGAAACCGGTGCAGGCCCGCGCGCCGCGGGGCGTCCCTGCGACAGGGCTGGCGGATCGTACTGCCGGGCGCGTGCACCGCGCTGACATCAAGCTGACGCGGATCGGCGGGGTTTTCCCTAGGCGCCCGGCGCGCAGAACGAGGACAGCGGCCTGGGCCGGACGGGTACTTCACAGTGCATGACACGCGCTAGGCCAGCTGAACGAAGACCCGTCCGCCTTCGATCCGCACCGGGTAGCTGCGCACCGCGGCGGTGACCGGCGCGCAGGTGGGGCTGCCGTCGCGCACGTCGAAGCGGCCCTGGTGCAGCGGGCACTCGATCTCGAAGCCTTCCAGGAAGCCGTCGCAGAGGCGCGCCTGGCCGTGGGTGCAGAGGTTGTCGGTCGCGAAGACGCCGCCCGCGGTGCGGTAGAAGGCGATGTCGCGCCCGTCCACCACCAGGCCGACCACGTCGTCCTCGGGGATGTCGTCTGCGGCGGCTGCGTCGGTCCAGGTCGTGGTGCTCATCGTGTGGATCTCAGGGGTTGTCGGTTGTCGTCGGAAGGGATGCCGACCCGCTCGGTCACCGGCTTGCGCCGGCGAGGCGGCAGGGCCGCGCTCCTCAGATGGGATAGATGATCGAGTTCGGGACCATTTCGCTGTCGTACACGCAGAGCCGCGACGCGAACTTCAGGCCCTGGGGCGTGCGCTCGATCACGTCTATGTAGCGGCCCACGTTGAAAACGGTGCTTTCTTGCGAGAGCTTGGTGCGGAACACCGCGTAGTTCGCCTCGGTCTCGAAGCGGCCGCCGTCGGCGCGGTGGATCACCGGCGCGCCGACCACGTGTCGCTGGTAATACGGGTCGTGGAACAGGGTCTCGCGGATGCCGTAGACGCGGTCCTTCAGCATGCCCTTGCTCTCGAAGAGCAGCGTGGCCAGCGGAAATCCGCGGGCGTGGTTCTCGCGCGGGATCAGCTTGTAGAGGCAGTCGTCGGTGAAGAACTCGGGCCATAGCTCCCAGTCGCCGGAATCCACCGCGTGTGCGTAGTCGGCGTAGAGCCGGACGATGGCGCAGTGGTCGTCGAAGCCGATCTGCGGCGGCGCGGCCACCGGTGCGGGAACGGTCGCGGGTTCGGTGCCCGTGGCGGGCGGGGAAACGTGTGCCATGTCGTTCATGCCTCCATCACCTCGCGCCAGTAGCGGTACATGCCGCGGATCAGGGTCTCGGTGACCATGTGGTCGGTGTTCTCGACCTCGCGTCCGCCCAGCTCGGCGAGCGTGCGGTGGCCGGGCTTCTGCTCGAAGCCCCGCTGCGAAAGTTCGATCACCTCGCCGTCGTCGGCCGATACGAAGCCGGCCGGGCCGAAGAGGTTGGCCTGGCGCAGCCGGCGCTGCCGCATCTCGGCCGTGTCGTCCTCGAATCCGAAGTGCGTCCAGACGAAATCGAACGCGCCGTGGCCGTCGGGCTGGATGTGGCGGGTCGAGACGCTGTTGACCTGCTGCTGCAGGACCACGCTGGGAAACACGGTCGTCATCACCGCGGTGGGGCCGCCCCACCAGGGCTCGGGCACGATGTCGAGGAAGCGCGGATCGTGCAGCGCCATGCTCTCCTTGAAGCTCGACACCTGCGTGACCTGGTCGGCCTTGCCCGACGGGCCGCGGGTCGAGACCATCGCGGCGTGCCGGTGGCGCGCGTCCATCGTGAGCTGGCTCTTGTTGTCGGCGCGCCAGAGGCCGAAAGTGACGAACCAGGTGTGCAGCAGACCCGGGTGGTACGGATCCTTGATGTTTTCCTGCATCAGCTTCCAGTTGCCGGGAATGCGCTGCCGGTTGTAGCCCAGGATCGACAGCGCGCGGCCGTCGAACAGCCGGTCGAAGTAGCGCAGGATCTCGGGCCCCATGAAATCCTCGAGCGATTCGACCCCGTGGTCGAAGCTCGCGAAGACCACGCCGCCCCGGGTCGCGACCTTGAGCTTGGTCAGCCCGTGGTCGGCGGTCCTGAAGTCGGCCGGCATGCCGCCGTTGACCTTGCCGTCCTGCCTGACCCCGCGGCGGAACGGCACGCCCTGCAGGTCGCCCCGCAGCGTGTAGCTCCACTGGTGGTAAGGGCAGACGAACTCCTTGCGGTTGCCGTGGCGCTCGCGGCAGAACTGCATGCCGCGGTGCGCGCAGACGTTCTCCACCACGCTGATTGCGCCTTCGGCGTCGCGCACCATCACCACCGACCGCTCGCCGACCACCGTGCGCTTGAAGTCGCCCGGCGCGGGCACCTCGGCCACCAGGCCCACGTAGTTCCAGTGCCCGGTGTAGAAAAAGCGCTCCAGCTCTTTTTTGTGCTGGTCGGCGTCGGTGTAGGCCATGAAGGGAATACGGCTGGTGCCGTCGGACTCCCAATGGATCTTCCCGGGGAAGGTGCGGGTGCTGGTCATGGCGGGTTTCCTGGTCGTGTCGTGTCCTGTCGGCTTCGGGCCGGGCCGGCGGGCATGCGGCGGAGACCGCTTCCGCCCGCAAGGTGGCCGTTCGCGACCTGTGCGCAATCGGCCGCAGCCTACATCGCTTTGAACCGTCCCGCTACAACGCGTCGATCGCCGCCGGCCACACCCGCACCGCGCGGTGAATCTGCCGGAAGGCCTCGTGGCCCGGCGCGGGACATCCTGCAGGTGCCGCAGGGAATTCAGTAAGAAAAGTGCCTGCCGCCAGCGCTATTCAACGACCTATAGCTATTATTTTTATAGCATAACCCCTGCGACTCCGGTTGGCATGCGGCGGGCCTCCCGCTGCCGTGACCGGCAGCCACGCCGGGCGACGGGGCACGCCGGCGATAATCGTGGGCTGTCTATGACGTGCTCCCGACGTCGAAGTACATCACACGCTCCAGGAGCCACCCGTTTGGATACCGTTCTACTGGCCAAGGCCGCCGCCATGGGGGTCGTCGAAGGCCTCACCGAATTCCTGCCGATCTCCTCGACCGGCCACCTGATCCTGGCGGGCGCGCTGCTCGGCTTCGACGACGAGAAGGCCAAGGTGTTCGACATCGCGATCCAGACCGGCGCCATCTTCGCGGTGATCCTCGTCTACTGGCAGAAGCTGCGCGAGACGCTGGTCGCGCTGCCGCACCAGCGCCGGGCGCAGCGCTTCGCGCTCAACGTGCTGATCGGTTTCCTGCCGGCGGTGGTGCTGGGCCTGCTGTTCGGCAAGGCGATCAAGGAGCACCTGTTCACCCCGGTGGTGGTGGCCACCACCTTCATCCTGGGCGGCTTCGTGATCCTGTGGGCCGAGCGCCGGCCGCCCAGCGCCACCCGCATCGCCTCGGTCGACGAGATGACGCCGCTCGACGCGCTGAAGGTCGGCCTGGTGCAGTGCCTGGCGATGGTGCCCGGCACCAGCCGCAGCGGCGCGACGATCATCGGCGGCATGCTGCTGGGCCTCTCGCGCAAGGCGGCGACCGATTTCTCGTTCTTCCTGGCGATCCCGACCCTGATCGGCGCCGGCGCCTACAGCCTCTACAAGGAGCGCGCGCTGCTGACGGTGGCCGACCTGCCGATGTTCGCGGTGGGCCTGGTCTTCTCCTTCGTCAGCGCCTGGGTCTGCGTGCGCTGGCTGTTGCGTTACATCGCCAGCCACAGCTTCGTGCCCTTCGCCTGGTACCGGATCGCCTTCGGCATCGTGGTGCTGGCGACCGCCTGGAGTGGCCTGGTGGTCTGGGCGGACTGAGCCGCCGCGGCGCGCAGGCGCCTAGTCGCCGCCCGACACCCGCCCGCGCAGCTGCTTGACCTTGCCGCGGGTGGATTTGCCGTCCAGCCGGCGCAATTGCGATCCGTAGCTGGGCTTGGTGGCCTTGCGGCGCTTCTGCAGCACCGCCACGCTGTCGACCAGGGCCTGCAGCCGGGCGATGGCGTCGGCGCGGTTCTGCTCCTGGCTGCGGGTGGTCCGGGCCTTGATGACGACCACGCCCTCGGCGGTGATCCGCTGGTCGGACAGGGCCAGCAGCCGCGCCTTGATCTCGTCGGGCAGGGACGAGGCGGGGATGGAGAAGCGCAGGTGGATCGCGCTCGAGACCTTGTTGACGTTCTGCCCGCCCGCGCCCTGGGCCCGGATCGCGCTGAACTCGATCTCGTCTTCCCGCACCGGCACCCGCGGGTCAGCCACGGCCGGCCTCGTCGCCGGCAGGGGCGACGGCGTCAGCGCGGCCGGGCATAGCCGCTGTCGATCCAGGCGATCGCGCTGGCGCGGGTCAGGCGGAAGCCGGGCGAGACGCGGGCCCGGCCCTGTTCGTCGCCGGCCTCGTCGCAGGCGCGCAATTCGGCGCTGGGGTTGTCCTCGTCGGGGGTGATGTCGAGCGTGACGCGTATCCGCTGGCCGGCCGGGCCGGCCTCGACCTCGATCTCGCGGTGCAGCTGCGCCTGCAGCTGCTGCTCGTGGCGGCGCAGCACCTCGGAGGCGGTCTTGACCAGGGTCGAGAAGGCGGAGGTGTCGAGCGGCTTCGGGTTCTTCTTGTCGCGGCCCATCGTCCACGGGCCGACCAGGGCCGGCTCCGACTGGCCGTGTTGGGTCATCGACACGGCCCAGCCGTCGTCGTCCTCGTTCTTGATGACCTGGGCCGTCCAGCCGTTGGCGCGCCAGCGGCGGGCCTCCTGCACCGGCGCGTCGCCGTCGTCCTCGCCGGGGGTGGAGGAGGAATCGTGGTCGGCGGCGGAGAGAGAGGTCATGGAGGCGGGAAAGAGGGTACGGGCGGCGGGGCGGGCCGCGCGGCGGGCGCCGCGGCCGGGCCTGCGATTCTCGCCGACTTCACCCCCTGGGCAGTGCCGCGGGCTGCTCATAGAATGCCGCCATGGTCGATCGCCACCCCGCACCGCATCCGCCCAGCCTGAAGATCCAGCTCACGCTGGTGTTCGGCACGCTGGTGGTACTTGCATCTTTAGTGCTGACCTACGGCCTGGGCGAAATGCTCCGCGGCCGGGTACGCGCCGACGCCGGGCGCTCGCTGGTGCTCGTGGCGTCCAACGCGTCGCAGGTGCTGGCCGCAGGCCTGCAGGCCAACGCGGACATCGTGTCCAGCCTGGTCCGCCGACCGGAACTGTGGCAGGGGGGGCTGGCGTCGCCCCAGGTCCGGCAGGCGGTCGACCTGATCCACGCAGCCCAGCCCGCGACCATGTGGGTGGGCGTCGCCGACGAGCACGGCACGGTGCAGTCGGCGCTGGGCGGCCTGCTGGAAGGCCAGAGCGTGCGCGAGCGGCCGTGGTTCCAGCAGGGCCGCGCGCAGCTTTTCGTGGGCGATCTGCACCCTGCCAAGCTGCTCGCGTCGCTGCTGCCGCCGCAGGCCAGCGGCGAGCCGCTGCGCTTCCTCGACTATTCCGGGCCGGTGGTGGTCGACGGCCGGCACATCGGCGTGCTGGGCGTCCACGCCAGCTGGTCCTGGGCGGCGGACATCATCGGCACGGTGCTGCCGGCCGAGGCGCGCGACCTGGGCATCGAGATCTTCATCTTCAACGAGGCCGGCAACCTGATCTACGCACCGGCTGGCCAGAGCCAGAAGCTGGCCGATGCCGGCGTGCGCCTGCCGTCGATTCCGCCCGGCACCGTGGGCGCGGTGGTGGTACCGTGGTACGACGGCGCCGCCTACCTCACCGCCGGGATGAAGCTGGCGGCCCGGGCGCCGGTGAGCGACCTGGGCTGGACCATCGTCGCCCGCGAGCCGGCCGACCGCGCCTTTCTGGAGGTCAAGGAAGCCACCCGGCAGGCGCTGGCCATCGGTCTGTTGACCGCCTTGATCGGCTCGCTGCTGGCCGGCCTGGCCGCCCATCGGCTCAGCACCGACGTGAACCGCATGGCGCGCGCGGCCCGCGACCTGGAGGCCGACGTGCCCAACGCACGGATCCCGCGCACCGCCGGCAGCGCCGAATTGCAGACCCTGGCCGATGCGCTGGGGAGCATGACGCAGCGGCTGGTCGGCGCCCGCAACGCGCTGGAACACCAGGTGCGCGAACGCACCCTGGCCCTGGAGGCCGCCAATGCCGAGCTGGGCCGCCAGGCGCAGACCGACGCGCTCACCGGCCTGCTCAACCGGCGCGCCTTCGATCCGCTGCTGGAGCGCACGCTGGCCGACGCCCGCCGCAACCAGCGGCCGCTCAGCATCCTGATGATCGACGCCGACCATTTCAAGCGGGTCAACGACGCCTTCGGCCACGGCGTGGGCGACGAGGTGCTGCGAATGCTGGCCGGCGTGCTGCGCCTGCGGCTGCGGGCGACCGACGTGGTGGCCCGCTTCGGCGGCGAGGAGTTCGTGGTGCTGCTGCCCGAGACCGGCATGGAAGACGGGCTGCGCACCGCCCGCGAACTGATCGAGACGATCGCCGGGCAGCACCACCCGGTCTACGGCACCATCACGGTCAGCATCGGCGTATCGACCTGCAGCGACGGCACGACCCGGGCGGCGGACCTGCTGCGCCGTGCCGACGAGGCGCTCTACCGCGCCAAGGACCAGGGCCGCAACCGGGCCTGCGGCTACGAGCCGGTGGCACCGGCCTAGAGCGCCGCCGGCCGGTGCCGGATCGAAGGTCGGGCCGCTGCCGCCGTGCGAACGGCACGCCGCAGATGCCCGCAGGGTAACGGTTGGCATGCGAGAAGACGATCTGCCGCAGGGCAGCGGCATGCGAAACGAGCAGGGGGCTGGAGCGTGTCAGGCGCTTTGACGTAGCCCGCTCTAGATCAGCTTCTCGTTCGGGTTGGTCAGCTTCTTGAGCGGCTTGGTGCGGCCGTTGGGTTGCTTCAGCGGAACGTCGGTGCTGCTGTCGTCCCACACCGGCTGCTCCAGGCTGTCGAACACTTCGCGCAGCTTCTGGCCCCAGCGGT
Source organism: Xylophilus ampelinus (assembly GCF_003217575.1). Lineage (GTDB taxonomy): Bacteria > Pseudomonadota > Gammaproteobacteria > Burkholderiales > Burkholderiaceae_C > Xylophilus > Xylophilus ampelinus. The sequence continues at coordinate 15,871 of NZ_QJTC01000015.1, forward strand.
CATGCAGCATTCGGAAGTACGGGTTGTCCTGGTCGATCGCCACGATCTTGTCGGTACGCAGGGCGTTGGCCTCGTACACCACCAGATCCAGCGGCAGGCCGACCGAAAGGTTCGACTTGAGGGTCGAATCCATCGAGACCAGCGCGCACTTGGCGGCCTCGTCGAGCGGCGTCTCGGGGGTGATGACCCGGTCGAGCACCGGCTTGCCGTACTTGGATTCGCCGATCTGGAAATACTGGGTCTCGGGCGTGGCTTCGATGAAGTTGCCGGCCGAGTAGACCTGGAACAGCCGCATACCTTCGCCGCGGATCTGGCCGCCGAGGATCAGCGAGACGTTGAAGTCGACGCCCGCGTGCTGCAGCGCCTCGGCATCCCGCGCGTACACATGGCGCACCGCCTGGCCCAGGACGCGGGCCGCATCGAACATGCTGGTGGCGTTCCAGATGGTGATCGGCTCGCTGTCTTCGTTTTCCTTCAGTTGCTCGATCTGCAGGATCTCGCGGACCGACTGCGAAATACTGAGGTTGCCGGCCGAGAGCAGCATCATGCAGCGGTCGCCGGGTTTCTCGTAGACGATCATTTTCCGGAAGGTGCTGATCTGGTCCAGGCCGGCATTGGTGCGGGAATCGGTCAGGAAGACGAGACCGGCGTTGAGCTTGATGGCGACGCAATAGGTCATGGGGAGTCTGGTCGGGTCAAAGGGGAGGAGTTTAGTGCGCGTTATGCACTTTGACGTACCCGCGAAAGTCGAAGAGAGGCCCGGTCGCCGCGTTGCAGTCCGCTTGCGGTATCCATGCCGCGGCGCGTCCTGCGCCGTGCCCGGGCTCGAGAGACTCAGCGACGCTCCCGCACCGCGATCTTCTTCAACCGGTACAGCGCCTCCAAGGCCTCCCGCGGGCTCAGCGCATCCGGATCGATCCCGTGCAGCGCGGTTTCCAAAGCATCCATCGCCACGCTCTCCGGCAGATCGCGCGGCGCCGCGAACAGATCGACCTGCGCCTGCCCGGCGGTGGCCTTCTCTTCCAGCGCCGCCAGGGCCTGCCGCGCATGCTGCAGCACGATCGACGGCATGCCCGCCAGTCGGGCCACCTGGATGCCGTAGCTGCGGCTGGCCGGTCCCGGCTGTATTTCGTGCAGGAACACGATGTCGCCGCCGCCCTTGGGGCTGCCCGGCGTCTCGGCCGCACTCACGTGCACGTTGATCGCCCCGTGGTGCTGCGCCGGGAATTCGGTCAGCTCGAAATAATGGGTCGCGAACAGGGCGAAGCACTGCGCCTTGTCGTGCAGGTGGGCGGCGATGCCGGCCGCCAGCGCCAGGCCGTCGAAGGTGCTGGTGCCCCGGCCGATCTCGTCCATCAGCACCAGGCTGTGCCGGGTGGCGGTGTGCAGGATCTGCGCCGCCTCGGTCATCTCCAGCATGAAGGTCGACTGTGCGTTGGCCAGGTCGTCGGCCGCGCCGATGCGGGTGTGGATCGCGTCGATCGGCCCCAGGCGGCAGTGGGTGGCCGGCACGTAGCTGCCCACCGAGGCCAGCAGCACGATCAGCGCCACCTGGCGCATGTAGGTCGATTTGCCGCCCATGTTGGGGCCGGTGATCACCTGCATCCGCTGCCGGGCGCCCAGGCGCGTGTCGTTGGCGATGAAGTTCACAGCCCCGCCCGGCGCGCCGTAGCCCTCGGCCAGCCGCGCTTCGACCACCGGGTGGCGGCCGGCCTCGATCTCGATACACGGCTCCTTGGCGAAGGTGGGCGGGCACCAGCCCAGCGTGAGGGAGCGCTCGGCCAGCGCGCAGAGCGCATCGATCGTCGCCAGCGCCTTGGCCGCCCGGCCCAGCGCCGGCACGTGGGGCTGCAGCGCGTCGAGCACCTGCTCGTACAAAAATTTCTCGCGCGACAGGGCGCGGTCTTGCGCGGAGAGCGCCTTGTCCTCGAAGGCCTTCAGCTCGGGCGTTATGAAGCGCTCGGCGTTCTTCAGCGTCTGGCGGCGGCGGTAGTCGTCGGGCACTTTGTCGAGCTGGCCGGTGGTCACCTCGATGTAGAAGCCGTGCACCCGGTTGAACTGCACCCGCAGGTTGGCGATACCGGTGCGGGCTTTCTCGCGGGTTTCCAGTTCCAGCAAAAAGCCGTCGCAGTTCTCCTGGATGGCACGCAGCTCGTCCAGCTCGGCGTCGAAGCCGGTGGCGATCACGCCGCCGTCGCGGACCAGGGCGGCGGGCTCGGGCAGCAGGGCGCGGTGCAGCAGGTCGATCGCCTCGGCCGGCGGGTGCAGATCCTCGGAAATTTGATCGAAAAGGGCCGCCAGCCCTTGCAACGCTTCGACCAGACGCTCTGATTTTTGTAGCGAATGGCCGAGCGCGACCAGTTCGCGGGGCCGCGCTTGGCGCAGGGCCGTGCGGGCGGTGATCCGCTCCACGTCGCTGATGCCCTTCAGCTGCTCGCGCAGCCGGCCGAAGGGGCCGTTGCCGTGCGGGCCGCGCAGGGCGCCGATGGCGTCGAGCCGCCGCTGCGCCTGCCGGCGCTCGCGCTGCGGCTCCAGCAGCCAGCTGCGCAGGGCCCGGCTGCCCATCGCGGTCATGCAGATGTCGAGCAGCGAGAACAGCGTGGGCGCGTCTTCGCCGCGCAGCGTCTTCACCAGCTCCAGGTTGCGGCGGGTGAGGGTGGGCAGCTCGATTAGCTCGTCGTCGCGCTGCACCCGCAGCGTCTTGACATGCGACAGCGCCCGGCCCTGGGTGTGCTCGGCGAACGCCAGCAGCGCGGCGGCCGCGGCGTGCGCATGGGTCAGGGTGTCGGCGCTCCAGGCCGAGAGGCTGCTCGCGCCCAGCTGCTCCAGCAGCCGGTTCTGGCCCAGGGTGGCGTCGAACTGCCACTCCGGCCGGGCCGTCAGCGCGTAGGGCGTGTTGCGCTTCAGGGCCTGCAGCCGCTGCGCGATGGCGCTGGCCGCATCGGCGCTGTAGAGCAGCTCGCTGGGCACGATGCGCGCCAGCCAGCCCTCCAGCGCATCGGGCGTGCATTCGGCCAATTGCATCTCGCCCTGGGTGACCGAGAGCCACGCCAGCCCGATGGTGTTGCGCAGCCCGTGGTGCACCGCCAGCAGCATCGATTCGGACTTGTCGCCCAGCAGCTCGGCATCGGTCAGGGTGCCGGGCGTCACCACCCGCACCACCTTGCGCTCGACCGGCCCCTTCGATGCGCCCACCTCGCCTACCTGCTCGCAGATCGCCACCGATTCGCCCAGCCGGATCAGCTTGCCCAGGTAGCCCTCCATCGCATGGAAGGGCACGCCGCACATCGCCACCGGATGCCCCGCCGACTGGCCGCGTCGGGTGAGGGTGATGTCGAGCAGCCGCGCGGCCTTCTCGGCGTCTTCCCAGAACAGTTCGTAGAAATCTCCCATGCGGTAGAAGAGCAGGGTGGTGGGAAAGTCCTTTTTGAGGCCGAGGTACTGGGCCATCATCGGGGTGTGCTGCGAAAAATCCCCGCTGGCAAGTGCTCGATCTAGAACCGACGGTGCTGCTAACTCACTGTTGTGCATTGGAAATCCGGCAAATCTGCGATGTGTGACTGGCGTAGGTAAGCACCACCGCTGCAACGCGCCCCATTTCACGACGGGGCGCAGCGTGCGACGCCTGATTGTGCATGGCCGTGCCCTGGCCGGCCGCGGTGGGGAAGCCCGACAGCGACGTGCTTCGAGACGCCGCCGCCCGTCCGACCGCCTGCCGGCAAAACGCCGAGTCGTACGGCGGTACGAGGCGCACGATGTGCCGGTTGCGCGCCGAGCTCAAGTTCCGCCGCGGGCGGCCGAAATAACTGCATGAACGTCACATCCGCCAGCGCCGCCCCGGTCGTTTCCGCCTCTTCCGGCTCGGGGGGCGGCGATATCGCCCGGCTGCAGAAACGTGTGCAGGAACTGACCAACGAACTCAGGAGCGTCGCGACGAGCGACATGGAAGCCAAGGCGAAGATCACCAAGACCAAGCTGCTGCAGGCGATGATCCAGATGCTGCAGCAGCAGATCGCGGCTGTTCAGCAGCAGGGCCAGCAGGCTCAGGCGCTGCAACAGCAGAAGGCGGCCGAGGCGGCGCAGAAGGCCGCACCGACAGCCTCGACAGCCTCGGCGCGCAAGCCGGCGGGCGCGCTCGGCGCGACGCTCGATACCTACGCCTGATCTGCGCGGCCTCCGCCGGTCGCGGCGCCGGACGGTGCCACGGCAGGCACGCCAACGCAGCCCGGAAGTTGTCCACCGATCGGGGACTGCTCCGGGGATAAGCCCCGAAGCAAAAATAACACAAAGTGTTTAAATTTAAACACTCTGGGTGTTAAGCGGTGCTTTCGGATGGCGCTCACGAGGCGCGCGGCGTGCACCCCGGTTTGACGCCCGGCGTGGCACGCCCGGCCGGCTCGGGAGGACGACGGTGCTTGTAGGTCAGGAATTCCAGGTGGCTGATCGCCTCCTTGACACCTTCGCGCGGCAGGCCCCTGAGCAACTCGGTCGCATGCTCCAGATCGGGCAGCAGGCCCAGCGGCCGGGGCGACTCGGCCTGGACACGGACGTGGTCTCCGGCCGGGGCTGCATCGCCGTCGACGAACGGCACCGGGCCGTCCGGCCCGTTCAGCAGCCACTCGACAGAAACCGACAGCTCGCGCGCAATCTCCGACAGCCGAAAACCGCCGCGGCCGGTAGCGCGTGATTCCAGATTACCGATGGCCGACTGGTGGGCGAAGCCGACGCGCAGCGCCAGGTCCCCCTGGCTCAGGCCACGGGCTTCCCTGGCCTGCCGAATCCGTTCACCCACTGTTTTCATGTGGGGGGATTCAATACCGTTAGCGTTAACACGTGGTGTTGACAATCAACATACAAGGTGTTGCAAAAATGCCTCTCGGCGGAGGAGCCGTGCGCTCATGCCTGCGGCACGCTGGCGGTCGCGGCCAGGCCGGCTTGCGCGGCGCTGCCGGCCATCTGGCCGGACAGCCCGGCGGGCGTTTCCCGCGACATCGGCGGGGCCTCGTGCTCGCGGTGCTGGACGCGCAGCGTGGGCAGGAACTGCGGGTACTCGCGCTGCATGAAGTCGATCATCGCCTCGCGCACTCTGCAGCGCAGATCGAAGGCTTTGTCCGACGACTGCGCGGTGACCAGCACCCGCAGCTGCATCGTGTGCTCGGTGGTGTCGGTGACCTGCAGGTTGAAGAAGCGGCCGTCGAACTCGGGCAGGGTGGGCACCAGCCGCTCCAGCTCGGCGCGCAGCGGCGCTATCGGCATGCCGAAATCGACACTGAAGAAGACCGCGCCGAGCAGCTCCGAGCCGGTGCGCGTCCAGTTCTGGAACGGGTTCTCGATGAACCACTGCAGCGGGATGATCAGCCTTCGGTCGTCCCAGATCTTCAGCACGACGTAGGTGCCGGTGATCTCCTCGACCCGGCCCCATTCGCCCTGCACGATCAGCACGTCGTCGATCCGGATCGGCTGCGCCAGCGCGATCTGCAGGCCGGCGATCAGGTTGCTGAAGACCGGCTTGGCGGCGAGACCGGCCACGATGCCGATCACGCCGGCCGAGGCGAGCAGGCTGGCCCCGACCTGCCGCGCGCCGGGGAAGGTCATCAGCATCATCGCCAGGCCCGCCACCAGCGCCACCAGCGTGGCGGTGCGGGCCAGCACCCGGGCCTGCGTCATGATGCGCCGGGCCTGCAGGTTGTCGTCGACGTCGTAGGGGTGCTGGGCCACGACGCCGTCGGCCAGGCCGTTGATCGCGTCGATCGCCAGCCAGGTGAAGGCGCCGATCAGCAGCAGGCCGTTGAGGTGCCGCATCGTATCGATCATCGTCATCCCGTTGGCGGCGGCCTGCCAGACCAGCTGCAGCGCCGCCAGCACCACGACCAGCCGCGCCGAGCGGCGGCAGGTACGGATGGTGGTGTGGACCACCGGCATGAACTGGGTGGCGCGCAGCAGCACCAGGCCGCCGACACGGTATACCGCCAGCGCGCCCAGCGCCGCGAGCAGCGCGGCGGCGGCGGTGGCGACCCAGGGCGAGAACTGCGACAAATGCGCCATGTCGAACATCGTGTTCCTTTTTTACGGGCGTGGTCTGCAAAGAGAAAGCGTCCCCGAGGCCGCTTCTGCGACGTGCCGGGCCGGCGGGGCCTCAGGCCGCCGCGCGTAAGGCCACCTGCCGCATGCGCTGCGCGGTGGTTTCCGCCAGTGCCAGCCGCTCCATAAGCCAGGGCGTCAGGTCGGTCGCCAGCGGGTCCGGCGGACGCAGGGAGCCCCTGGGCAGCAGCGTGGGCGCCGCATCGTCCGCTGCGGCTGCGGCTGCGGCTGCGGCTGCGACGGTTGCCGCAGAGTGGGCTGCGTTGTCTCTTTTCGTCGTGATGGTGGGTGCGTCGGCTGTCGCGATCGGGGCTTCCGACAGCGACAGGGCCTGGTCGATCGTCTCCGCTGCCCGCGCCAGCGCCGGCCCGACCACCGCCATGTCGAGCTGTCTCCGGCGTAGCTGCAGCGCCGATTTCACCGCGGTAAGCCGAGCCAGCATGCGGTAGCTGAGCGCCTGCAGTGTTTCGAGAGGTTCGAGCGGCGGCCGCACCGAGGCGGGCTCGGCCAGCGTGCGGGCGGTGGCCTGCACCAGGGCCGAGAGGCTGTCGTACGCTTCGCGGCGGGCCAGCCGCCAGTCGATGTCGGGGCTTTGCGTGTCGCCCGGCACCAGCGCCAGCCGCGCATGGCGCGCCTGGGCCAACAGCGTGCGGCGCACCAGGCCGGGCAGCTGGTTGCGTTCCCAGACCGGCAACACGTAGCTGAAGAGCCAGGCGATCACCGCGCCCAGCACCGTGTCGGCCAATCGCTCGACCAGGGCGAAGTTGGTGTGGCTGCCGGCGACCAGCAGGTGCGCCTGCAGCAGGCCGGTGGTGGTGGCGGCGATCGAAGTGATCAGGTAGCGCCGGATCGCGAAGGCATGGGCGATGGCCGTGGCCAGCGCCACCGTCGCCAGGATGGCCGCCGGCGCGGGGTCGGTGCCCAGCACCGCCATCACCACGCCGCAGCCGAGCAGGGTGCCCATGATCCGCGCGTTCCGCCGCTCCAGCGTCTGGGCCAGGTTGGTCCGCAGCACGACGGTGATCGTCACCAGGATCCAGTAGCCGTGCGTCGTCCACGGCAGGTGCAGCGACACCAGGTAGCCGGTGCCCACCGCGGCGGCCACCCGCAGCGCGTGCCGCAGCGTGGGCGCGTACCAGCCCGACTGCGACCGCAGCGGCTTCCACGACCAGGCGGTGGGGCTGATGAAGAGCTGCCAGTTCTCCCGCACCGAGGCGATCTCGGGCGCCAGGTCGCCGCGCTGCAGGGCGAACATCCGCTCGACCTCGTCGCCGATGGCGGCTACCCGCTCGGTCACGTGGCGGACGATGCGGGCCTCGGGCGCGGCATCCTCGGCGGTATCGGGCAGCAGGGTCGAGTAGAGCCGGCCGAGCGCGATCCGCAGCTCGTGCGCGCCGCGGGCCACCCGGCCCAGCAGCATGTCGGTGGCCAGCGTCTCGACCTGCTCGGCGTAGCCCATCAGCGCGTCGTAGACCTGGGGCAGGGCGGCCGCCTCGCCCTTGCGGCGGGCGAGGGATTCCAGGTCTAGCTCGCAGGCGATCAGGTGGTCGCGCGCCTCCAGCAGCGCGAGCAGGATCGCCGCGCTCCGGGCCCGCGGCCGGGAGGAGGGCGACTCCAGCACCACGTCGCGCACGCTTTGCAGGCTGTCGGCCAGCGCCGCCTGGCTGCGCAGCATGTCGGCCAGCAAGGTCTCCTCGTCGGCGTTCTCGCCGAAGCGCCGGGCCTGGGTGCGCAGCGCGCCGGCGAAGGCCAGCAGCGCCTCGGCCAGCAGCTGCTCGCGGTAGCGGCGGTTGAGCAGCGCGCCCATCGCCACGCCGTAGACCAGGTAGAGCCCCGCGCCGGTCGCGTACCAGCCGGCCCGCGCCAGCGCGTCGAGCGCGCCGCTGGGCGGCGGCGTCGCCATCGCGAACAGCATCGAGAAGGCCATGCCGATGGCGATCGGCCCGCCGCGCTTGCCCCAGGCCACGCCCATGAACGAAACGAAACTGCCGAAGACCAGCACCATGCCCTGCTGCACCGGGTCGTGGTGCGAGAGCTGCATCGCCAGAAACAGCGGCATGCCCAGCGCCGGGGCGGGCGCCATCTGCTGGAACTTGTGGTGCTTCTGCGCCGGCAGGTCGGGCAGCGTGGCCACCAGCGCGCCGACGCCCGCGGCCGAGGCGGCGGCCAGGCCGTCGAGAAAATAGATCGCCAGCGCGATCGTGATCAGCCCCACGCCGACGGCCATGCCGTTGGTCACGTTGCTGCCGAGCGCCGCCCACAGGAACGCGCGCGCATGCCGCTGCAGCCGGACAGCGGCCCGCACGGGAGCCGAACGACCGGCGCGGCGGATCATGGCGGCGGGCGCGGTGTCAGAGTTCGGTGCCGGGGGTCTTGCGGATGCGGGTCAGGCGGCGCGAGACGGGTGCGGCCGGGGCTTCGTCGGCAGTGGTTTGCGCTGCCGGGGCGATGTCGGCATCGGCCAGCTCGGGTGCCACGTCGTACGGCCTGCCGGGCTCGCGCGAGGCGACGCCGCGCGCCGCCTCCTGCTTGGCGGCCACGCCGGCGAACTTCGAGTACTTGCCGACCACCGACACCAGCTGGGCATAGATGCGCGGGTTGGCGGCCAGGCATTCGCGCTGCTCCAGGAAGTCGGATTCGCCGCTGAAGTTGCCGACCAGGCCGCCGGCCTCCTGCACCAGCAGCGATCCGGCGGCCACGTCCCAGGGCGACAGGCCGGTCTCGAAGAAGCCGTCGCTGAAGCCCGCGGCCACATATGCCAGGTCGAGCGCGGCGGCGCCCGGGCGGCGGATGCCGGCGGTGCGCTGCATCACGTCGCCCATCACCTGCAGGTACTGCTGCAGGTCGTCGCCGGGGCGGAACGGGAAACCGGTGGCGATCAGGCACTCCTGCAGCCGGGTGCGTTTGGAGACGCGGATGCGCCGCTCGTTCACATAGGCCCCGCGGCCCTTGGTGGCGGTGAAGAGGTCGTTGCGGGTCGGGTCGTAGACCACGGCCTGCTCGATCCTGCCGCGCACCGACAGGGCGATGCTGACGCAGTAGACCGGAAAGCCGTGGATGAAGTTGGTGGTGCCGTCGAGCGGATCGACGATCCAGACGAATTCGGAATCCCGGGCGCCGTGCGTGTTGCCGCTTTCCTCCGCCAGGATGCCGTGCCCGGGGTAGGCGGTGAGCAGCGTCTCGATGATCGACTGCTCGCTCGCCTGGTCCACCTCGGTCACGAAGTCGTTCACCTGCTTCTGCGAGATCCGCACCGACTCGATGTCGAGCGCGGCGCGGTTGATGATGGCGCCGGCGGCGCGGGCGGCCTTGACGGCCACGTTGAGCATGGGATGCAGGTTGGACGACATTGGATTGTGACGAGGAGCGGCGGGCAGGGCGCACCCGGCGATGCGGGCGGCGAAAGGCGCGATTTTACCCGCCGGCCGGCGCAGCGGGCCACTGCGGCGGGCAGGCCCTCCGATCGCCGCGACAATGGCGGCCCTTGTGTTCCCGCCACCGCCCCGCCATGCGCACCCGCTTCATCCTGCTCCACACCAGCCATGCCGGCAACGTCGGCGCCGCCGCCCGCGCGATGAAGACGATGGGTTTCGACGACCTGGTGCTGGTCGCGCCGCGCTGGGACAACGTGCTGCGCCGCGAAGAGACGATCCAGCGGGCGAGCGGCGCGCTGGATGTGCTGCGCAACGCCCGCATCGTCGCCACGCTCGACGAGGCGATCGACGGCATGACCCACCTCTGCGCCACCGCGATGGTGCCGCGCGACTTCGGCCCGCCCACCGGCACGCCGCGCGAGCATCTGCCGCCGCTGGCCGCGGGGGCCGGGGCGGCGGGCGAGCAGGGTGTCGGCTTCCTGTTCGGCTCCGAGCGCTTCGGCATGCGGAACGAGGACGTCTACCGCTGCCACGTCGCGCTGCGGATCCCGACGAATCCGCAGTTCGGCTCGCTCAACCTGGGCGCGGCCATCCAGGTGGTGGCCTACGAATGGCGGCTGGCGCTGGGCGGCTTCGGCGATGCGGACACCGCGGCGCCGCCCGAGGGCCCGCGGCGCGCCGACACGCGGCAGGTGGCCGGCATGCTCGACCACTGGGAGCGCGCGCTGGTCGACGTGGGCTTCCTCGATCCTGCCGCGCCCAAGAAGCTGATGCCGCGGCTGCAGCAGCTGTTCCACCGCGCGCAGCTCACCGACGAGGAAATCCACATCCTGCGCGGTGTCGCCAAGGCGATGTCGGCGGCCGGCGGCCCGAGTCGATAGACTGCAACGCCCGTCAGAATCCCACCCGAAGTCATGTTCCAGCGCCTGCGCTCCGATATCCAGTGCATCCTCGACCGCGACCCTGCCGCGCGCAGTGCGTGGGAGGTGATGACCTGTTATCCGGGCCTGCACGCGCTGGTGCTGCACCGGCTGGCGCACCGCTGCTGGACGCGGGGCTTCAAGTGGCTCGGCCGGTTCGTCTCGAACATCGCGCGCTGGCTGACCGGCATCGAGATCCACCCGGGCGCGGTCGTCGGCGAGCGGGTCTTCTTCGACCATGCGATGGGCGTGGTGGTCGGCGAGACGGCCGAGATCGGCGACGGCTGCACCATCTACCAGGGCGTCACGCTGGGCGGCACCTCGCTCTACAAGGGCGCCAAGCGCCATCCGACGCTGGGCCGCGACGTGGTGGTGAGCGCCGGCGCCAAGGTGCTGGGCGGTTTCACCGTGGGCGACGGCGCAAAGATCGGCAGCAACGCGGTGGTGCTCAAGCCGGTGCCGGCCGGTGCCACCGCGGTCGGCATCCCGGCGCGCATCCTGCCGCAGAAGGACGCCGGCGAGCCCGGTGCCGCGCCGGCGACGCGCACGTTCTCCGCCTATGGCGTGACGCTGGAAGACGATCCGGTCGGCCAGACGCTCAGAGGCCTGATCGGTACCGCGTCGACCCAGGAGCACCAGATCACGCTGCTGTGGCAGGCGATCGAGGCGCTGTCGGCGCGGGGCGGCGGGCGCGGCGATTGCGTGCCCGACGGCGCGGCGCGCTGCGAGAACTTCGAGGCCGAGAAGCTGAATGCCCTGGTCGGCAAGTAGCGGCAGCCGGTTGCTATTATATTGATAGCTGGAGGTCGGCGCCGATCGCCGGCTCCGGCTATTTTTCTTTCAAGAACCGCCGGCAGCGCCGGCCGGGGGCCGCAGGGCCGATTTGGGCCGGAAGGCCTTGCACACCGCATCGTCCGTTTCCAGGTACGGCCCGCCGATCAGGTCGATGCAGTAGGGCACGGCGGCGAAGATGCCCGGCACGGCGACGCTGCCGTCGGCGTTGCGCAGGCCCTCTAGCGTCTCGGCGATCGCCTTCGGCTGGCCGGGCAGGTTCAGGATCAGGCTCTTGTCGCGAATCGCGCCCACCTGGCGCGACAGAATCGCGGTCGGCACGAAGCGCAGGCCGATCTGGCGCATCTGCTCGCCGAAGCCGGGCATCTCGCGATGGGCGATGGCCAGCGTCGCATCGGGCGTCACGTCGCGCGGCGCCGGGCCGGTGCCGCCGGTGGTCAGCACCAGGGCGCAGCCGGCATCGACCAGCTCGACCAGCGTGGCGCCGATGGTGGCCTGCTCGTCGGGAATCAGGCGCGACGCGAAGGTGATGGGATTGCGCAGCGCGCGCGCCAGCCACGCCCGCAGGGCGGGCAGGCCCTGGTCCTGGTAGACGCCGGCGCTGGCACGGTCGCTGACCGATACGATGCCGATGCGGACCGGGTCGAAGGGGGTGGTGTCATTCATCCGCGACGTCCTCCGCGCCGGTGTCTGCCGCGGGCGTGTCGTTGGCGGCGGTCAGTTGCGCGCGCACCAGCTGGAAGATCTCGCGGTAGGCGCGGCCGTGGCGCGGGGCCAGGCCCGGCCTCTCGGGCACCGCGTCCCTGCGGGCCTGCCGCACCAGGGCGCGCAGCTGCTGGATGTCGGTCTGCGGCCAGGCCTCGATCCAGCGCTGCACCGCCTCGTCGTTGTCGACCAGGTCGCCGCGCCATTGCTCGGCCTGGTGCAGCGCCAGCGTCTCGCGGGCCGAGCCGTGCTGCTGCTCGGCCAGGGCGGCGCGGGCGGCTTCGCGGGTGGGCTCGTCCAGCCGGCGCATCAACTTGCCGATGTACTGCATCTGCCGCCGCTTGCCTTCGAAGTTGGTGATGCGGCGGGCCTCGGCCAGCGCGTCGAACAGCTTCTCGGGCAGGTGGATGTGGGCGACGAGGTCGGCGCGCATCGTGACCAGGGCCTCGCCCAGGTCCTGCAGCTCGTCGCTCTCCTTCTTCATGTCGGTGCGGCTGGAGGCGTGGTTCTCGTCGGTGCCTTTCAACTCGTGCTTGAGCCGGATGTCGAGTTCACTGCCTTCGGCAACGAAGCGGCCCTGGACGAAGTAGCCTTTTTTGGGTTTGCGTGACATGTCGGGAGGGCGGGCCGACTGCGGTGGGCAGTCGGTGCGCCGAAATGGAAACGGGGGAGGGCGCGCCGGTGCAAGGCCCCGTGCCGCGAGCGGCAGGAGCGGGCCGCGGCGGCCGGCGAGGGGGCGGCAAGTATCATAGCCCTCGCCATGAAGACCCCACCCCCCCCCAGAGCCGACAGCGGCTTCAGCTACAGCCGCCCGTTCTTCGAAGACCTCGTCGATGCGGCCCTCTCCCACGCCAAGAAGATCGGCGCGACCGATGCGGGTGCCGAGGCGTCCGAAGGCTGCGGCCTGAGCGTCAGCGTCCGCAAGGGCGAACTCGAGAACGTCGAGCGCAACCGCGACAAGTCGCTGGGGGTGACCGTCTACCTGGGCCAGCGCCGGGGCAACGCCAGCACCTCCGATTTCTCCAGGGCCGCGATCGAGCAGACGGTGCAGGCCGCCTACGACATCGCCCGCTTCACCGCCGAAGACCCGGTCGCGGGCCTGCCCGACGAGGCCGACATCGCGACCGAGCACCCCGACCTGGGCCTGTTCCATCCGTGGGCCGTCACCAGCGAAGAGGCGGCCGAGCGGGCCAAGGCCTGCGAGCGCGCCGCGCTGCGCACCGACCGCCGCATCACCAACAGCGAAGGCGCGGGCGTGTCGGCCCAGCAGTCGCATTTCTTCAGCGCGCATACCCGGGGCTTTCGCGGCGGCTACGCCAGCTCGCGGCACAGCATGTCGGTCGCGCCCATCGCCGGCCGCGGCGACGACATGCAGCGCGACAGCTGGTACAGCTCGATGCGCAACGCCGCCGACCTGGCCAGCCCCGAGGCCGTCGGCCGTTATGCCGCCGAGCGCGCGCTGGCGCGGCTGAAGGCGCGCAAGATCCCGACGGTCGAGTGCCCGGTGCTGTTCGAGTCGCCGCTGGCGGCCGGCCTGCTGGGCGCCTTCACCCAGGCGGTGAGCGGCGGCGCGCTGTACCGCAAGAGCAGCTTCCTGCTCGACTCGCTGGGCAAGCAGGTCTTCCCCGACCACATCGACATCCACGAAGACCCGTTCGTCGTCGGCGGCAAGGGCAGCTCGCCCTTCGACGACGAAGGCGTGCGCACCCAGGCCCGCACCGTGGTCGACGCGGGCACGGTGCAGGGCTACTTCCTCGGCACCTATTCGGCCCGCAAGCTCGGCATGAAGACCACCGGCAACGCCGGCGGCTCGCACAACCTGGTGCTGACCTCGCGCCGCACCGCCGCAGGCGACGACTTGGCCGCGATGCTGAAGAGGCTGGGCACCGGCCTCTTCGTGGTCGAGCTGATGGGGCAGGGGGTGAACTACGTCACCGGCGACTATTCGCGCGGCGCCAGCGGCTTCTGGGTCGAGAACGGCGAGATCGCGTTCCCGGTGCAGGAGATCACCATCGCCGGCAACATGGCCGAGATGTTCAAGGGCATCGCCGCCATCGGCGCCGACGCGTACAACTACGGCGCGAAGACGGTCGGCTCGGTGCTGGTCGACAAGATGAAGGTGGCGGGCAGCTGAACGGCCGCGCAATGTTTATCTATTACTTCGGTGCGAGCCGGATCGCGCCGTCGAGGCGGATCACCTCGCCGTTGAGCATGTCGTTCTCGACGATGTGCTTGACGAGCTTGGCATAGTCCACGGGCGTGCCCAGGCGGGGCGGGAAGGGCACGCCGGCGGCCAGCGCGTCCTGCACCGCCTGCGGCATGCCGAAGAGCATCGGCGTGCCGAAGATGCCCGGCGCGATCGTCATGTTGCGGATGCCGTTGCGGGCCAGGTCCCGCGCGATCGGCAGCGTCATGCCGACGATGCCGCCCTTCGAGGCGGCGTACGCCGCCTGGCCGATCTGCCCGTCGTAGGCCGCCACCGAGGCGGTCGAGATCAGCACGCCGCGCTCGCCGGTGGGCAGCGGGGCGTTGCGGGACATGGCTTCGGCCGCGAGCCGGATCATGTTGAAGCTGCCGACCAGGTTGACGGTGATCGCCTTGCCGAAGACGGCCAGCGAATGGGCGCCGTTCTTGCCCACCGTCTTCTCGGCCGGCGCGATGCCGGCGCAGTTGACCAGGCCCGCCAGCGTGCCGAGCGCCACCGCCCGTGCCACGACCGCCTGGCCGTCGGCCTCCTGCGTCACGTCGCAGCGCACGAAGGCGCCGCCGATCGCCTGTGCGACGGCTTCGCCCTTGTCGTCCTGCATGTCGGCCACGACCACCCGCGCGCCGTTCGCCGCCAGCATCCGCGCCGTGCCTTCGCCCAGGCCCGATGCGCCACCGGCGACGATGAAAACCTTGCCTGCGATGTCCATGTGTCTCACTCCTTTGACGTTGACGTAAACGTCAATTATGGCCAAAGCCGCAAACGCGGCGCCCAAAAGAAAAGGCCCGGCGGGGCCGGGCCTTCTTCGCGCTGGGCGCGGTGGATGGGTGCATTCGCGCAACCTACGCCATTCGAGCAGAAGGTGTGAAAGAACCGTAGCGAGCAAGCCCGGGTGTGCGTCGAGGACCGGAGCCGTACTTCTGTACGGTGAGGACCGCAGGCGCGCAATCGGGCTGCGCAGTAGGTTCTCTCACACCTTCTCAGCGCTTGCGGGCGGCGGCGGTGGTGGCGGCAGCGCCGGTTTTGGCGGCGTTCATCGCGGTGCTGGACACGGCGTTGAAGTTGGCTTCGGCCACGTCCGATGCCTGCTTGACGGCCTTCTGCACCGATTCGTAGGCGTTGTTGGCCGCGGCTACGGCGCTCTTGAGCACCGCGACGGCGGTTTCGGAGCCGGCCGGTGCGTTGCGCGATGCGTTGTCGACCATGCCGGCGAAGGCCTGCTGTGCTTCGCCCGCCTTGCCTTCGATCGCCTTGCCGAACTCGGAGCCGGTGCCCTGGGCGATGTCGTACAGGTGGCGACTGTAGGCGGCGGTCTTCTCGGCCAGCGGCTGGAGCATCCCGGCGTGCAGGGCGATCAGCTCTTGCGCATCCTTGACGCTCAGGACGGCCTGGGTGTGGTTGGCGGCATCCGACAGGGCGGCGCGGGAGGCGGTCACGTTCAGCTCGACCAGTTTCTCCATGCCTTCGAAGGCCTTGGCGGTCAGGGAGAACAGGGCGTCGACGTTGGCCTTGTGGGCGGCGATCATCTGGTCGGCGGTCAGGGTCATGGCAAAACTCCTCTGTGGTGGAAAGATGTCGGGGCAAACCTTGCCCGCGAGGTCGCTGTCGTCGCTATGTTGCGCTGCAACATTTCCAAAGTATAGGCACGCAAGTGCCTACATCAAGCCTTTTATGTTGCGCTGCAACAAACCTCCGACAGGCGGTAGACCGTCCGAAAGCCCAGGCCGGCCTCCGCCGCACTCCGCGCGGCCCATTCTGGGCGCGCGCCACCCGGCTGTATCCGATCTGTCCGCCGCCTGTTGCGACTGTTTCCCGCTGTTTCAGCGCTTTCTGATAGAGGTTCGGCTTTTGTAGGCGCCGCAGCCGGCCAGCACGATGCCGATCGCGATCGCCAGCCAGCCGACCATCGCGCTGCCTTCCACCGCTGCCCGCAATTCTTCCGAACGCATATAGGGGGGCGCGACCAGGATGGCCGCGCCGATGGCGGCGCAGGCCACGCCTCGCAGCAGGAGATGGCGGGCCGGCATGTTCTGAAGTTTCATGGCCCGGACTGTAGCCGAGCATGTCGGCTAAAAACCTGCCAATGCAGTTAGTGTCTTGACATTATTTGCCTAGGCATTTATATTTGCGACATGAGCGATACAGCATCCCTTTCCTCCGAGGCGGGGGCCGGCGCGCCGGACCCCGCCTCGCACAAGCACCTGCACTCCGAGCACAACATCGGCTACCAGATGCGCCGCATCGTGACGCTGGTCGGCACCGAGATCGAACGTCGCATGGAGCCCCTGGGCCTGACCGACGCCCAGTGGAAGCCGCTGTTGCGGATGTATCTCGACGAGGAAACGACGGTGGCCGCATTGGCCCGCGGCTGCCACCTGGATGCCGGCGCGATGACTCGGCTGCTCGACCGGCTGGAGGCCAAGGGCCTGTGCCGCCGCACCCGTTCTCTGGAAGACCGGCGCGTCGTCAAGCTGGAGCTGACGCCGGAAGGCCGCACCGCGGCCGAACAGATCCCCGGCATCGTCGGCCGGGTGCAGGACGTGGCGGCGCAGGGTTTCAGCGCGGAGGAGTTCCGACAACTGCGCGGCTTCCTGGCGCGCCTTCTGGACAACGTGCAGGTGTTCGGCTCGCCGGCCTGCCACAACGACAACGAGGGCTCTTCGACATGAAATACGACCAAAGCCACTCCGCCGACGCACCGCCGGCGGTGCCGGAGCCCGCATCGGCGTCGCGCGGGGGCGCCTGGCTGTACCTGGCCACGCTGGCCGTGAGCTTGGGCCTGGCCGCCTGCGCCAACATGTCGGGCATCGCCCCGCATGCGCAGTTGCGGGAGGGCGCGTCGCTCGGCCTGCCGTCGGCGGCCACCGGCACGCCCCGACGTGATGGCCGACTTCGCGGTGCCCAACGAATGGTGGCGCAGCTTCGGCGATGCGCAGCTCGACCGGCTGGTGGGCCAGGCCTTGTCGAGCAGCCCCAACCTGCGCCTGGCCGAGGCCCGCATCGCCCGCGCCCAGGCGGTCACCGAGACGGCCCGCGCGGCCGACGGCCCGCAATTGAACGGCAGCCTGGACGTGACCCGCCAGCTCTACAGCGCCAACGGCCCCTATCCGCCGCCCCTGGCCGGCGGCACCTACAACAGCGGCGTCGGCCGGCTCTCGGGCGGCTGGGAGATCGACTTCTTCGGCCGCAACCGCGCCGCTCTCGAGGCCGCGCTGGGCGCCACCCGGGCGGCGCAGGCCGATGCCCAGGCCGCACGCCTGCTGCTGGCAAGCAACGTGACCCGCAACTACTTCCAGCTCTCGCGGCTGCAGGCCCAGCTGGCGGTGTCGGAGCGCACCCTGGCCCAGCGCGGCGAAACCCTGAGCCTGGTGCGCGACCGGGTCGGTGCCGGCCTGGACACCCGCCTGGAGCAGCGCCGGAGCGAGGGCGGCCTGCCCGACGCGCGGCGCGAGATCGAATCCCTGCGCGAGCAGATCGCGCTGACGCGCAATGCGATCGGCGCCCTGGTCGGCGTGCCGGGCGGCGCCCATGCGCTGGTGGCGCCTGCGATGGAGAGGGTACAGGCCGCGCCGGTGCCCGCCGTGCTGCCCGCCGACCTGCTCGGCCGCCGCCCCGACATAGCCGCCGCCCGCTGGCGGGTCGAAGCCGCGGGCCGGGACATCCTGGTCGCCAAGACGATGTTCTATCCCAACGTCAACCTGGCCGGCTTCGTCGGCCTGTCGTCGATCGGGCTAGACCGGTTCGCCGCATCGGGCAGCAAGGAATGGGGCTTCGGCCCGGCGATCCGGCTGCCGATCTTCGACTCGGGCCGGCTGCGTGCCAACCTGCGCGGCAAGACCGCCGACCTGGACGCGGCGGTCGAGAGCTACAACGCCAGCCTGATCGATGCGGTGCACGACGTGGCCGACCAGGTCGCCTCGTCGCGCGCCATAGTCCGCCAGCAGGACGAGCAGCGGCAGGCGCAGGAGGCGGCCGACGGTGCCTATGCCATCGCTGTGCAGCGCTACAAGGCCGGCCTGGGCAACTACCTGAACGTGCTGACGGCCGAGAGCACCGTGCTGCTGCAGCGTCGCCAGGCGGTGGAGCTGTCGGCCCGCCGGCTCGACACGCAGGTCTCGCTGATCCGCGCCCTGGGCGGCGGCTACACCGCGCCCGAGATCGGTGCGTCCGCATCGCCGGCGCGGGTCGAGGCCGGCGGCGCCGACGCCGCCGCGCCCCGTGTCGCCGCCGCGCAGATCGACGCGCCGCCGGTGCGCTGACCGCGCTGCCCGATCACCTCCGCGCTCCGCGCCGGCCGACCCTCTCCCATTCCCATTTTTCTGGATCTGCTGCCATGAACGCACCGCAAGACCGCTCGCCCGCCGCCACTCCCGTGGCCGAACCCGCTCCCGCCGCACCTTCCGCGGCACCCGCGCACACCTCCGACCCCAGGCGGCGCCGTGCGCTGACCGTCATCGCCGCGGTGGTGCTGGTCGCCGGTGCCGGCTGGGGCCTCTACGAATACCGGGTCGCGAGCCACTACGAATCGACCGACAACGCCTATGTCCAGGGCAACGTGATCCAGATCACCCCGCAGATCGGCGGCACGGTGATGGCGATCCTGGCCGACGACACCGACTTCGTGAAGGCCGGCCAGCCGCTGGTCAAGCTCGACCCGGCCGATGCCCGCGTCGCGCTGGAGCAGGCCGAGGCCGCCCTGGCCCAGGCGGTGCGCCAGGCCCGCACGCTCTACACCAACAACGGATCGCTGGCCGCGCAGATCACGCTGCGCCAGGCCGACATGACCAAGGCCCAGAGCGACGTGGCCCGCGCCGACGACGACCTGAACCGCCGCCAGGCCCTGACCGGCAACGGCGCGGTGTCGAAGGAAGAACTCAACCACGCCCGCACCCAGCTGGAGACGGCCCGCAGCGCGGTGGCCGCGACCCAGGCCGGCGTGACCGCGGCGCGCGAACAGCTCGCCAGCAACCAGGCGATGACCGAAGGCACCCGGGTCGAGGAACACCCGAGCGTTCTGGTCGCCGCCGCGAAGGTGCGCGAGGCCTACCTGGCCACCCAGCGCGCCGCGTTGCCGGCGCCGGTCGACGGCTACGTCGCCAAGCGCACGGTGCAGCTCGGTCAGCGGGTGAACGCCGGCACGCCGATGATGTCGGTGGTGCCGCTCGACCAGCTCTGGGTCGATGCCAACTTCAAGGAAGTGCAGCTGCGCAACATCCGCCTGGGCCAGCCGGTCACCCTGACCGCCGACGTCTACGGCAAGAAGATCGAGTATCGCGGCACCGTGGCCGGCCTGGGCGTGGGCACCGGCGCGGCCTTCGCGTTGCTGCCGGCGCAGAACGCCACCGGCAACTGGATCAAGGTGGTGCAGCGAGTGCCGGTGCGCATCGCGCTCGATCGCCAGCAGCTGGTCGACAATCCGCTGCGGGTCGGCCTGTCGATGGATGTGGAAGTGGACGTGGCCGACAAGAACGGCAAGACGCTGGCCGACGCGCCGCGCGCCGCCGTCTTCGCCCAGACCCAGGTCTACCACGCGCTCGACGAGGGGGCCGAGGCCGAGGTGCAGCGGGTGATCGCAGCCAACATGGGCAGGACCGGCGCCAAGGCCGTGGCCGCGGCCCGCGCCGAGGCGAGCCGGGTGCTGGCCGCGTCGGTCGCGGCCGCGGCC
Source organism: Xylophilus ampelinus (assembly GCF_003217575.1). Classification (GTDB taxonomy): domain Bacteria; phylum Pseudomonadota; class Gammaproteobacteria; order Burkholderiales; family Burkholderiaceae_C; genus Xylophilus; species Xylophilus ampelinus. The sequence continues at coordinate 35,614 of NZ_QJTC01000015.1, forward strand.
GCGGTGCATTGAGCGGTCGGCACGTCGCTTCGAGCGAAAACCCGCCATGTCGTCCGCGACCGCCGCACCGGCCTACCGTCCGCCACCCCCGCTAGAGGGCTCCGCCCGCATGTGGGGCACGGTGGCCCTGTCGGCCGCCACCTTCATGAACGTGCTGGACACCTCGATCGCCAACGTGTCGCTGCCCGCGATCGCGGGCGACCTGGGCGTCAGCTCCAACCAGGGCACCTGGGTCATCACCAGCTTCGCGGTCGCGAACGCCATCGCGGTGCCGCTCACCGGCTGGCTGTCGCAGCGCTTCGGCCAGGTGCGGCTGTTCTGCACCAGCGTCGTGCTGTTCGTGATCGCCTCCTGGCTCTGCGGCCTGGCGCCCAACATGGCGACGCTGATCGCGTTCCGCGCGCTGCAGGGCTTCGTCGCCGGGCCGATGATCCCGCTGTCGCAGACCCTGCTGCTCAGCAGCTACCCGAAAGCCGCGGCCGGCACCGCCATGGCGATGTGGTCGATGACCACGCTGATCGCGCCGGTGATGGGGCCGCTGCTGGGCGGCTGGATCACCGACAACATGACCTGGCCGTGGATCTTCTACATCAACATCCCGGTGGGCCTGGTCGCCGCGACCGGTGCCTGGTCGCTCTACCGCAAGCGGGAGAGCCAGGTGCGCAAGCTGCCGATCGATTCGATCGGCCTGGCGCTGCTGGTGCTGTGGGTGGGCTCGATGCAGGTGATGCTAGACCTGGGCAAGGAGAACGACTGGTTCCACTCGCCGCTGGTGGTGGGGCTGGGCGTGGCCGCAGTGGTGGGTGTGGCCTTCTTCCTGGCCTGGGAGTTCACCGAGAAGCATCCGGTGGTCGACCTGTCGCTGTTCGCGCGCCGCAACTTCTGGGCGGGCACGCTCGCCACCGGCGTGGGCTACGGGCTCTTTTTCGGCAACGTGGTGCTGCTGCCGCTCTGGCTGCAGCAGTTCATGGGCTACACCGCCACCCAGGCCGGCATGGTCACCGCGCCGGTGGGCCTGATGGCGCTGATCCTGTCGCCGGTCGTGGGCAAGAACCTGCACCGGGTCGATCCGCGGCGCTTCGCGACCGGCGCGTTCCTGGTGTTCGCGGTGGTGCTGTACCTGCGCTCGCGCTTCAACACCCAGGCCGACATCTTCACCATCCTGATCCCGACGCTGATCCAGGGCGTCGCGATGGCGCTGTTCTTCATCCCGCTGGTGACGATCACGCTGTCGGGCCTGCCGCCCGAGCGGATTCCGGCCGCCTCGGGCCTGTCGAACTTCGTGCGGATCACCGCGGGCGCCATCGGCACCTCGGTCGTCACCACGATCTGGGAGAACCGGGCCGCGCTGCACCATGCGCAGCTGAGCGAATCGGTCACCCGCGGCAGTCCGGCGGGCGACGCGATCGCCGCGCTCGGCGCTGCGGGCCTGTCGCCCGAGCAGGCGCTGGCGCAGGTCGACCGGCTGGTGGACCAGCAGGCGTTCATGCTGGCGGCCAACGACGTGTTCTACGCGTCGGCCATCGTCTTCCTGCTGTTGATCCCGCTGGTGTGGCTCTCGCACCCGACGGTGGCGAGCGAAGGCAGCGCCGACGCGGCTGCCGGTGCGCACTAGTCGGCTGCGCCGGTAGCGCTGCCGGGCGGAAGCGAGTTCGCCCCCGACGGTCTTCGCCGGGGAGGGGGCTTTCGCTGTCCAGGTCTTCACCACGAAGCCTCCTCGCGAAATTCGAAAGAAAAAGGGCTGCAGCCGTAACGGGAAAACGACTGCTTGCTATCTATTTTGTAGCAAAAACGCGAAAGGCTCTGGACGCTTGTCCATGGCCTTTTCTGCGTGCGCCGTCGCCACGGTGGACGAGCGAGAGATGCGCAAGGCCGGCATTCGACCTCGCTCCACTCCGAAATGTGCAGACCATCCCCTCGGCTCGGCTCGGCTCGGCGCCAGCACTTGCGCAAAAACCCATTGCGATTCCAAACTTCGTATAGCAGGGAATATGTTCGCCTGAAACGCTTGCGAGACACCCGGACCGCTTCACCATCGACATCGTGCTTTCCCATTGCCGAATGCGTGGTGCACCCGGCATTTCACTTCTTCCAACTTCAGCAGAACATCGGCGGCTCGAGCGCTGTGCTCGCAATTTCTGCAGACAGGTAATAAAATGCTTCGTCTTATCAGTGATAAATTCAGTGGCGTTCTCAACGAGCCTTCACAAAACTCGAATTCCGGCTCGGAATGCTCGAATGCCGCGAGGTCGAAAAGTAAGCAATGGCAAGACGACACAGGTCTGACCAGTTGGGCCAATGCATCCCGTCGAGCTAACGAACAAAGGCAGCAGGCTGCGAAAATAATAAACTCTGCTGCAGACAAGAAATCGGTAAGTCTTGCGGGTCTCGGCCTGACCGAGCTGCCACCCGACCAAAACCTCGCAAGGATGAACAAGGTGACATCCTTGTCGCTTGCCGGGAATAACCTGACCAGTATCGATGCGGCGATATTTCAGTTGCTCAAACTCAAACAACTGGATATTTCGCGTAACCTGCTTGGCGGGATTTCCGGGGAAATAGGCCAACTGCAGGATTTACGAGCCCTCGATGCCTCGAACGCGGGCATCGAGTGGGTGCCGGCTCAAATCGGAAGTCTCCCGAAACTGGAAAATCTCGATCTCAGCAATAACGCGCTGGACAGGTTGCCGTCCGAGATCGGAAATCTGTCCAAACTGGAAGTATTGAAGCTCAACGGGAATATGCTGAAAAACCGACCCGCAGCCTGCGAAATCGATGAGTCGCAGCAGGCGGGCTTGCCCCAAGAAATCGGACGTCTGAGTAAACTCCGCGAGCTGGATCTTTCCAGTAACCATTTTCAAAGCGTGCCGGAGGAAATAGGACGGCTTGGCAATTTGCAAACGTTGAAATTCAATCATAATGCATTGACGGATGGCTTGGATTCTCATGCCATTCCCGGCTCGATAGCACAATTGAAAAACCTCGGCGTTTTGGACCTTTCCGACAATCCAGAACTCGCATCGATTCCTCGGGATTTCGGTCCTTTGCACTACTCTTCCAAGAAAAAGTTGCAAATCGGCAGGCAGCAGCAAGCGAATTCCCCATCGGCTAAGATTCTATCAAAAACATTATCTTTGGGTCGGAATAAATCGGAAGATCAGGCGCCGGTTCCCATCGCCATCTCCGTTAAAAATACCGCGATTCCCTGGACCATGTTCGAGGCCGGTCGCCTGCCCGCGCTGTCGCCCGCCGACAGGCCTCCTCCCCTGCAGGCGAAGGCACTGTACGCGCCGCCGAACGATGCGGTGGGCGCTCGCGGAATTTCCCGTATGCAAGAGCCGGACGAAAGAATGGTGCCCCATCCGCTGGCAAACGCCGTACCCCCCGGCGCGATGCGGCCTCCAGCCATGTTACCCGTCGACGGTGCGCAACAGCCATTCACGGCATATGGGGACATGCAGGCCTTCCAATGGCTGATGCAGCGGGCGGCGGGGGCTGGTGGCGATGTACAGCAACAGCCATTTTCGATGCCGCATTCGGCAGAGCTTCCAGTGCCCGAGCGTGCCCGGTCGCCCGATGCGCAATCAGACTGTTCGACCGATTCCTTCGCGAGTGCGTCCGACATGCCATTTCACGAGACGGCCTCCGCACCCGTTCCGGGCAGTGGCATGACACGTCCGACCAACGTCATGTCGGCTTCGTCGAGTGCGGCGAACCCGGCAGGGGGCGTGCAGCCCAGGCATGGCGGGACGCCGAGCCTCCCCATGCCCCCCACACACGCTTTCCCATCGCACGGCGCGCCGCCACCTTATGGCCCGCTGGTGCAGCGTGATCCGATGCCGTTCGCAGCCTTGCAACAGCCGTCCCAACCGTATGCGCCACCGCATGCCGCGTACCGAGACGGTGCGCCCGCGGGGGCGGCCGCCCCCGTGCGCTATCCCCAGCAGCCTCAGGTGACTTTTCCGGGTTCCATGCCATTCGGGAACATGGCGCTGCAACCCTTCGGTGCGCAAGCAACAGGCTTCGCAGGCGCTTCGGCCTTGCAAAACCCGCTGTTCGCAGGCCTGCTGAGCAAAATTGCCGCCGGTGTCGCCCCGCCTCCTATGGGTATTCAGCACAGCGGCGGTTTTGGACGAGATATTCGCCCCGCCTACAGCCCGCAACTCGTCTCGCCCGCCCAGGCCATGTTTGAAAGAATTGGAATCGCGTCGATCCAGGCAAGCAGACTCAAGGGGCTGTCGGAATCATGCTCCCTCGAACTGGAAGGCGATCTTTTGAATCATCGCATCGGGGAGGCTTTGCGCAGCGATTCTCCAGGTAAAAATCTTTGGAATATCGGTCTCAGCATATACCGACAAAAATTTATCAACGATCGGGCGAATGACGTCGCCGCAATAAACCGCGACAAGAAAAACAATTCCCCCGTGCCGCTCGCGGCGCTGCTGATAGACGACCCGAAGCAGATCGCCTTGGTCTACCAGACCCTTGTATCGAATGAGCTGGGGATTCCGGGATTCGAAGCCTGGCGACGAAAGCTCGACGATGGCGACGAGGAGTATCTCGGCCTCTTCGGGAGGGTGGTCGCTCCGTCGGACTTCGATAACGTCCGCAGACACCTCATCACAGACCTGTTCGCTCAAGAGAGCCAAAATTACGGTTTGGCCGTCGCTGAATTCGTGGAAAACCAGAATTTTTGGAAAAATTTCCAGCGAGACGTGAAAAAGGCGGAAAAGTTCGCGAATCAGAGCAGGCACGATTATTGATTCGGCCAGTCTCCATTAAAACCTTGCCGACAGCAAGCCAGAACCTCGTATCGACAGGAGTATCGAATGGGCCAAAATATTTCAGCACTGCGCGAGATACTCGAAACGCCGCATATGTATCAACCCGATGCTCAAATGATCGAGCATATCGCGAACGCCAACCGACCCAGGCGTGCTGCAAGCCCCGACGGACTACGGCCGCGCGAACGACCCGCCCCCGACATGCCGAAGGCTTCGCCAAGAGCCCGCGCCGAACCGGACAGCCTTCATATGGTGGGATTCGTGCGCGGCCGCAAACCTTCGAGAAGCCATGAAGACCCGGCGCGCCGACTCCAGCAGTGGGTGGAGGGCGGAATAGCTACCGAAATGCGCCAGGAAGCGCTCGATCGCATCAAACAGGCGTTGATGCAACGCTCGCCACTGGTGGATCTTAGCGGCCTTGGCCTGTACAGCCTGCCTCCGGACATCGGTAAGCTCACCGAAACAAGAATGCTCTGCGTTTCGGATAACGAGCTTCACAGATTGCCGCCGGAGATTGGAAATCTCGTGAACCTCCGAGTGCTGGAGGCCGCCAACAACAAGCTCGGATTCGGTTCCAAAACAGGTGGTTTGCCGAAAGAAATCGGCCGCCTCTCTAGTTTGGAAAAACTGAATCTCAAAGGGAACGAGCTCAGTGTTTTGCCACCCAGCATAGGAAATCTCTCCAAATTGAGGGAATTCAACGTCAGTGACAATAAACTCGAACATCTGCCGGCCGAGATTGCCAATCTGGGCCAACTTGAACGATTTTCTGCATGTCGCAACCTGCTTTCGCAGGTGCCTGGCGCGATGGGCGTGATGTCGCAATTGCGCAGCTTGAATCTCTCGAATAACCAATTGTGGAGTTTGCCAGACGCATGGGGCCGGGTTCCCGGTCAACCCATTTCATTGTCCGGAACGCTGCGAGAACTCAACATCTCCGATAACCAAATACAACAATTGCCGCAGTCTTTTCAAATTCCGCAAAAAAGACTTACCTTGTTCGTCGCCAACAATCCTCTGGAAATCTTGCCGATCAACTACGGGGGCTTCACCTACGCGCAAAAGCCTTTCAATGACGAGCCGGATCAAACGCTCACGAATCACAATGGAACCGTCAAGGTATTCGTCAAAGATACGAAAGTGCGCCAGGGGTTGGTGGAGGAGGGCCGACTGGCGGCCGGCCGAGGCATCTACGCCCTCGGCCCCTTCGTGCCTGCGCAAGAGCGACGCCCACCCAAACCGATGATTCAGGCTTACGACGCAGATTCCCTATATTCGGTTGAAGATTACATCGAGGACCATCGCGAGGAAGGGGGTATCGAGAATATCGCCATGGTCGGCAAGCAGGCGGGGCTCCCGATGGCCATCGAAAGAGTCCCTGCCGACTGGGCCGAGCAAAGGGTTCAGGCCTGGGCCGGAGAAGAGGCCGCGGCTTATGCGTTTCGCAATCGCCCAGCGGCGCCGGCGCCTCGCCCCATGGATTCGCTACCGCAGTGGGATGCCGCGCTCCCCAGCGCCTTTCGCACAGCGCCCGCCGCGATGGCACCGCAAGCCGCGAGCGTCGCTCCGCAAGCGGCGTTGCAGCAACCGTTTCTCGAATTATTTTTCGCCCAATTACAGCAGTTGCCTCCCTCCCTGCAGGGGCCCATTCACGCTTACATGTCAAGCCTGACACCCGAACAACTGGTGACGGAACTATTACAGATACAAAACCAGAACATGCCCGCCATTTTCGGTCAAGCCTCATTCTTCGCACCGCCAGGCGGCGTACCGCTGCAGCCCGTTCCTCCGGTTCTCCCCCACGCTGCGGCCGGTTTCGACCATAACGGAGCAAGCTCTTCCATGGGGGCGAACTTCGATCCAAACCCTGCCGTACCGCAGTGGACGGATCTCCCGCCATGGAGCCAAAGACCCCCCATGCCGGAGAACCAGGGACTGCTCGGTAAGTTCAAATCGTTTCTGGGTCGAGGCGAATGATGCGAGCTTTCGCGGTCGGCGGACTGTTCTTTATAACACGGCCAATTCGCATTTCGATAGATTATCGTGCGCCATTCGAAGGAGGTGAAGTATGTAGAAAGCTGATTCCCTCGATACCCTGAAATTCAAAATTCTGACGATGGTGCCAGTATTTTGGGTGCATGCGGTGAATTTCTAGACCGCATTTTTTCCAGATAGAAGCATTTCCCCTCTACATAAATAGGAGTGTTGAAAATGAAGAACAGCGAACTCAGCGGATACAGCTCGTATTATTACGACCCTAGCACGACACAAAACGAACAATCTTCCACGGGAAGGGCATCTTCTTCATCGAGCAGGCAATACCCGGAGAGCAATGTGTCGGAGTGGTTGAGAAGTAACTCCTTTCGCGCACCGACGGCCGCCGATAATTGGTCGAGGGAAACTGCGAGAACTTCATCTGCACAATCAGATTCGGAGTCAGATGTGGAAGACACGACACAGAGGCTCGGAGAATTGAGCACGCTCAGCGGCGGCTCGTTCACCCGTTCCGACTCCCGTTTTTCAACGATGGCGGATTTAGGCTCGCGTCGATTGAGATTCGAAGATGCTCCTACCGTCTACGAGCCTTCGTCCATCCGCGAACTCTCTTCGGGATCAGGAGTAGCCCCTAGTTACAGTGACCTCGGAAGGCAGCAAAGGATCAACAAGGCGGCAAAGATGACGCTCGAATATATGAACAGCGACGCGAATATGAGAAGTTCAATGTCGGCGATGATGCAAAGAGGAGAAGTGCCAGCAGTGGCTAGACAAACATACAGGATACCAAGTGAAGATTATGCCTCCGTGATCAGTACGGTCACCGCCATGGATAATGAAAATAAACGAGCCGCTCGCGCGGCCAGAGGATCGGTTTTCTCAAAATTTTGGGGATCGTAGGAGGCGCCGAGGCGGGGTGAGATTCAGGCCATCGGGGCCTCCCGCACGGCCCTCTGCCAGAAAAAACAAAGCAATCGCGCACGTCGGCACTCCCGGCCGAGCAGGATAGAGCGAGCCTGGCGGGCGATATGAACCGGCTGGTGCAGAGCCAGTGCACCCGCAAGCCTTTGTGGGCTGTTGCGGGTGGAGCTTGCATTGCCAGATCGGGTGCATACCTCAAAGAGCCGGTGCCGCCAGCCAATGCACGCTGAAGAGACGCGCCGGATCGGTCCATACCGGGCCGGGCTCGAAGCCCGCCCGCACCGCCATCGCCCGCAGGCCGTCGATGGTGAACTTGTGCGAGTTCTCGGTGTGAACCGTCTCGCCTTCCTCGATGGTGAAGCTGCCGCCGCGTAAGCGCACCTCCTGGCGGCAACGGCTCAGCAGATGCATCTCGATGCGCTGCAGCGGCGCGTTGTAGAAGGCCGCGTGGCCGAAGGCGTCGGTGTCGAAGTCGGCGCCCAGTTCGCGGTTGGCGCGCTCCAGGATGTTGAGGTTGAACGCCGCCGTCACGCCCTGCGCGTCGTTGTAGGCCGCATGCAGCAGGGCAGGGTCCTTCACCAAGTCGGCGCCCAGCAGCAGCGCACCGCCTTGCAGCACCTGCGCCGCCAGCTGCAGGAAGCGCGCGGCCTCTTCCGGCGCGAAGTTGCCTATGGTGGAGCCGGGGAAAAAACCGACGCGCTGGCCGGCGCCCTGGGCCGGGGCGGGCAACAGCAGCCGCTGGGTGTAATCGGCCACCACCGGCCGCACTTCGAGCGCGGGGTAGTCGCGGCGCAGCACGGCGGCTGCGGCGGTCAGGTGGTCGCCCGAAATGTCGATAGGCAGGTAGCCGGCGGGTGCCTCCATCGCGTCGAGCAGAATGCGCACCTTGCGCAAGGAGCCGGCACCGAACTCGACGATCTCCGCATGCGGGCCGGCCAGGCGGGCGATCTCGGCGGCGTTCTGTCGCAGCACCGCGCATTCGGTGCGGGTCGGGTAATACTCGGGCAATTCGCAGATCCGATCGAACAGCGCGGAGCCGACCGCATCGTAGAAATACTTGGGCGAGATGCCGCGCGGGCGGCGCAGCAGGCCGGCCTGCAGGTCGCGCGCGAACTCGGCCGCGGCCGGCGGCAGCGACGCCACGGCGGCAGCTTCCGAGTGCCGATGCCGATGGTCGGCGGACGGCTGGGAAGCGGGGTGATGCGGCGTCATGCGAGGTCCTTGGCCAGTCGAAGACCGGAGAACTGCCAGCGTGCGGCCGGCGGAAAGAAGTTGCGGTAGGTCGGCCGGGTGTGGCCCGGCGGCGTGGCCATGCTGCTGCCGCGCAGCACCACCTGGCCGACCATGAACTTGCCGTTGTATTCCGCCGCGATGCCGGGTGCGGGCCGGAAGCCCGGGTACGGGTCGTAGGAAGAGCGCGTCCACTGCCACACCTGGCCTGTCATCTGCTGCAGGCGCGTGTCGGCGAAGGCGGCCTCCCACTCCATCTCGGTCGGCAGCCGTGCGCCTGCCCATTCGGCATAGGCGGCGGCCTCGTAGAAGCTCAGGTGTGCGACGGGCGCGTCATCGTCCATCGGCCGCACGCCGTTCAGGCCGAACACATGCCAGGCCGAGGCTCCGGTCTGCTGCGAAGACTGGCCCGAAAGCGCCAGCCGCGGATCGTCCGCCGCCAGCCAATAGGTCGGTGCCTGCCAGGCCTGCGCGCGGACACGGGCCCAGCCGTCGGACAGCCACAGTTCGGGCCGGCGGTAGCCGCCGTCCTCGATGAAGCGGGCGTAGTCGCCGCAGCTCACCAGCCGGTGGGCTAGCGCGTGCGGATGCAGCAGCACCTGGTGGCGCGGACTCTCGTTGTCGAACGCGAAGAGTGCGTCGTCGCCGTGGTCGCCGGCAGCGGCATGGCCGATCTCGACCAGGCCCGCCGCCCGCTCGATCCACCGGACCGGCGCGGGCGGAGTCGCCAGGCGCAGCGCCGGTACCGCCGCACGTTCGTAGGCCGGCAGCAGGGGGTTGCACGACAGCAGATGCAGCACGTCGGTCAGGATCAGTTCCTGATGCTGCTGCTCGTGGTGCAGGCCCAGTTCCAGCGCGGGCAGCATGCGGGCCCAGGCGGCATCGTCGCAGTCCTGCAGCATCCGGTGGACGGCGGTATCGACATGGGCGCGATAGGCCAGCACCTCTTCGACGGCGGGCCGGGTGATCAGTCCGCGCTGCGGCCGCGGATGCCGCGGGCCGAGCGCTTCATAGTAGGAATTGAAAAGATAGGAGAAGGCCCGGTCGAACGGTGCATGGTCGGGCACCGCTGCGCTCAGCACCACCGTCTCGAAGAACCAGGTGGTGTGGGCCAGGTGCCATTTCACCGGGCTCGCGTCGGGCATCGACTGCACGCACTGGTCTTCGGGCGAAAGACTGCTCGCCAGGTCCCCGGTATGGGCACGCACATCGGCGAACCTTCGTTGCCACCAGGCCCGTGCCTCGGCCGAAGAAGTTACATCGGCCCTCGGCGGGCTGGACAGGTGATGTTCACTGCTCACAAACGGACTCCTCGGTCGCGACACGGTGCAATTTCCTGCCGACGGCGGACGAAAAAACGGGCGAAGGGGAAGGTGATTCCCGATCGCCCGAGCTGGGGGAGGTTGTCGTCGGACCTGGTCAGGCCGTGCGACGGTTATCCAGTGTGCTTACTTGCCGAACTTGGTCTTGACGTCGGCCTGGCATGCGTCCTTGGCATTGCCCGACATCGCATCGCAACGCTCCTTGGCGGCGGCGTAGTTGGCATCGCGCTTGTCCTCGGCGGCATCCTTGCGGACTTCGGCGACCTTGGCTGGCGATGCGTCGCCGGTGCGGGCTTCGCTGGCGGCCTTGCTGACCTTGGCGTCGGCCTTGGCGGCGGTACGGGCCGCCTTGGCATCCTTCACGCAGACGTCCTTGGCGTTGCCGGTCTGGTCGTCGCACTTTTCCTTGGCGACGTCGTAGGCGGCCTCTGCCTTGGCATCACGGATTTTCTTGTCGTGGCCGGCGCTCGGCTTGTACTGGGCTTCGAGTTCGGCCTTGGCGACCTTGTCCTTGCCCTTGGCTTCTGCCATACAGATGTCCTTGGCGTTCTTCTGCATCGCGTCGCAAGCGGCTTTGTCCGACTTGTAGGTGGCATCGATCTGCGACTTGGCAGTGCTGTGCTCTTCCTTGGTCATGGCGCTGGCGCTGAAGCTGAAGGCGCACAGGGATGCGGCGGCGATGGCGATAAGTGCTTTTTTCATGGTTCTACCCTCGGAAGTTAATTCGATCGCTGGCTGTGAAGAAAATCTCGGAAGGCTCAGACGGACTTCTCGAAAAAGAAGTCTGGATTCTTGCCGTGCCATGCGGTGACCTGGCGTTCTGCTTCGTCCTTGTTCAACCCGTGGCGCTCTTGGAGTCGGCCGAGCAGTTGGTCGCGCTTGCCTTCGATGACGTCGAGGTCGTCGTCGGTCAGCTTGCCCCACTGCTCCTTGACCTTGCCCTTGAACTGTTTCCAGTTGCCTTCGATACGGTCGTTGTTCATGCGAACCTCCTTTGGATGTTGGGCCCGACCCCTTTGGCTTGAGCACCGTTTCTTGCGATCCGGTGAAGGGTCCTCGTCGAGCCGTGGGTGAAATGTAATATCGATATTTGGAAATCGCATAGGAGCCGCGCTTCGGAAATCGTAGGCGTCGGCCTACCTCCCGTGTGGGTAGGCAGGACATTCAGTATGCACGGTTTTCGCGACGGCGAAGTCATGCATGCGGTGCATGCATAGGCAATTGTCCCGATACCGTGACATCCGCGCGCTTCGTACGATGGCGACAAGAATCGCCGCACCGGTTCTGCTGCATTGCAGCGCACCGCCGCGGCGCATACAACAGGGAGACACCGGGCGCATGAACGACGACTTGATCCTTCGGACGCGGCGGCTCAACAAGCAATTCCGCGGCTTCACCGCGGTGAACGATGTGGATCTGTCGGTGCGGCGCGGCACGATCCATGCGCTGATCGGCCCCAACGGCGCGGGCAAGACCACCTGCTTCAACCTGCTCACCAAATTTCTGGAGCCGACCTCCGGCACCATCGTCTACAACGGCGTCGACATCACCCGCGAGCGGCCGGCGCAGATCGCGCGGCGCGGCATCATCCGCTCGTTCCAGATCTCGGCGGTGTTTCCGCACCTGACCCTGCTGGAGAACGTGCGGCTCGGCCTGCAGCGGCGGCTGGGCACCTCGTTCGATTTCTGGCGCAGCGAGAAATCCCTGCGGCAGCTCGATACCCGCGCGCTGGAACTGCTCGACGAGGTGGGCCTGCGCGACATGGCGTAAGAGGAGACGGTCAACTTGGCCTACGGCCGCAAGCGCGCGCTGGAGATCGCCACCACCCTCGCGATGGAGCCCGAGCTGATGCTGCTCGACGAACCCACGCAGGGCATGGGCCACGAGGACGTCGACCGCGTCACCCGGCTGATCGAGCAGGTGGCGGTGGGCCGCACCGTGCTGATGGTGGAGCACAACATGAAGGTCGTCTCGACCATCGCCGACACGATCACCGTGCTGCAGCGCGGCGCGGTGCTGGCCGAAGGGCCGTACGCCGAGGTGTCGCGCAACCGCCAAGTGATGGAGGCCTACATGGGCACCACCGACGGCCCTCTGCAGGGGGCGCACGCATGATGGTCGCGTCGCACGATCCGCACGGCCCGGTGCCGGCGCTGGAGATCCACAACCTCGAGGCCTGGTACGGCGAATCGCATGTGCTGCACGGCGTCGACATGCTGGTGCGCCCGGGCGAGGTGGTGACGCTGCTCGGCCGCAACGGCGCGGGCCGCACCACCACGCTGCGCGCCATCCTGGGCCTGACCGGCCGGCGCACCGGATCGGTCAAGGTGAGCGGCGTCGAGACGCTGGAGATGCCGACCCACCGCATCGCCCACTGCGGCATCGGCTACTGCCCCGAGGAGCGCGGCATCTTCGCGAGCCTGACCTGCGAGGAGAACCTGTTGTTGCCGCCGGTGCTGAAGGGTGCGGGCGCGGGCATGTCGGTCGAAGAGATCTACGCGATGTTCCCCAACCTGGCCGAGCGGCGCCACAGCCCCGGCACCCGGCTCTCGGGCGGCGAGCAGCAGATGCTGGCCGTCGCCCGCATCCTGCGCACCGGCGCACGGCTGCTGCTGCTCGACGAGATCTCCGAAGGCCTGGCGCCGGTGATCGTGCAGGCCCTGGCCCGGATGATCGTCACGCTGCGCGGCAAGGGCTACACCATCGTGATGGTGGAGCAGAATTTCCGCTTCGCCGCGCCGCTGGCCGACCGCTTCTACGTGATGGAGCACGGCCGCATCGCGCTGCAGTTCGTGGCCGACCAGCTGGAGGAGCGGATGCTCGCGCTGCACGAGCTGCTGAACGTCTAGCCCGCGCCGGCGGCCGGTGCCACCTTTCCCATTCGCTGCTTCCGCGTCCCCCGACGACGACCGACCCCTACCCACAGGAGACACACCATGCGATTGCGTCTGACCGCACTCACCCTCACCCTGGCCGCCGCGGGCCTCGCATCGCAGGCCGCGCATGCGCAGGAAAAAGTGAAGATCGGCTTCATCACCGACATGTCGAGCCTCTACGCCGACGTCGAGGGCAAGAACGGCGCGGTCGCCATCCAGATGGCGATCGACGACTTCGGCGGCAAGGCCCTCGGCCAGCCGATCGAGCTGATGAGCGCCGACCACCAGAACAAGGCCGACATCGCCGCCTCCAAGGCGCGCGAATGGATCGACACCGCGGGCGCCACGATGATCTTCGGCGGCACCAACTCGGGCACCGCGCTGGCCACGGCCAAGGTCGCGTCGGAGAAGAAGCGGGTCTATTTCAACAACGGCGCCGGCACCTCGGCACTCACCAACGAGCAGTGCAGCCCCTACACCGTCCACTACGCCTACGACACGGTGGCGCTGGCCAAGGGCACCGGCGCCGCGGTGGTGGCCAAGGGCGGCAAGAGCTGGTTCTTCCTGACGGCCGACTACGCCTTCGGCCAGGCGCTGGAGACCGACACGACCAAGGTCGTGAAGGAGAAGGACGGATCGGTGGTGGGCGCGGTGCGGCATCCGCTCAACGCGTCGGATTTTTCGTCCTTCCTGCTGCAGGCGCAGAACTCCAAGGCCCAGATCCTGGGCCTGGCCAACGCCGGCGGCGACACGATCAACGCGATCAAGGCGGCGCGCGAGTTCGGCATCAACAAGACGATGAAGACCGCCGGCCTGCTGGTGTTCCTGTCGGACATCCACAGCCTGGGCCTGAAGAACACCGAGGGCCTTCTGCACACCACCAGCTGGTACTGGGACCTGAACGACGACACCCGCAAGTTCGCCAACCGCTTCTTCGAGAAGACCAAGCGCATGCCGACCGACGTGCAGGCCGCCGACTACTCGGCCACGATGAACTACCTGAAGGCGGTCGCGGCGGCCAAGACCACCGATTCCGACAAGGTCATGGCGCAGCTGAAGAGCATGAAGATCGACGACTTCTACGGCAGGGGCCGGATCCGCGCCGACGGCAGCTTCATTCACGACATGTACCTGGTCGAGGCCAAGGCACCGGCCGAATCCAAGAAGCCGTGGGACTACCTGAAGGTGGTGGACACGCTGAAGGGCGAGGACGTCTTCACCACCCAGGAAGAGTCCAGGTGCGCCCTGTGGAAGTAATGCGGCCGCGCCGCGACGCTGTCCGCGGCCGCGCCGCCTGACGACCCGCCGACCGCCGCTCCATGCCGATATCGCTTCCCGCGCTGATGAGCCAGCTGCTGCTCGGCCTGGTCAACGGATCGTTCTACGCGATCCTGAGCCTGGGCCTGGCGGTGATCTTCGGCCTGCTCAACGTGATCAACTTCGCGCACGGCGCGCTCTTCATGATGGGCGCGATCCTGTCGTGGATGGCGATGAACTACTTCGGCATCGGCTACTGGGCGATGCTGGTGGCGGCGCCGCTCATCGTCGGCGTCTTCGGCGTGCTGATCGAGCGGCTGCTGCTGCGCTGGATCTACAAGCTCGACCATCTCTACGGCCTGCTGCTGACGCTGGGCCTCACGCTGCTGATCGAAGGCGCTTTCCGCTCGGTCTACGGCGTCTCGGGCCTGGGCTACGACACGCCCGAGCTGCTGGAAGGCGCGACCGACGTCGGCTTCATGATGCTGCCCAACTACCGTGCCTGGGTGGTGGTGGCGTCGCTGGTGGTGTGCTTCGCCACCTGGTACCTGATCGAGAAGACGCGCCTCGGCGCCTACCTGCGGGCCGGCACCGAGAACCCGCGGCTGGTCGAGGCCTTCGGCATCAACGTGCCGCTGATGGTGACGCTCACCTACGGCTTCGGCGTGGCGCTGGCGGCCTTCGCCGGCGTGCTGGCCGCTCCGGTGATCCAGGTCACGCCGCTGATGGGGCAGAACCTGATCATCGTGGTGTTCGCGGTGGTGGTGATCGGCGGCATGGGCTCGATCATGGGCTCGATCCTCACCGGCCTGGGCCTGGGCATCGTCGAGGGGCTGACCAAGGTGTTCTACCCCGAGGCCTCGTCCACCGTGGTGTTCCTCGTCATGGTGGTGGTGCTGCTGGTCCGGCCGGCCGGGCTGTTCGGCAAGGAGACTTGACGATGACGCCCCTGCGCATGTCTTTCTGCATCGCCGCCGGCCGGATGGCTGATCCTTTTCCTCGCCCGTGGCACCCATGAAAAAACTGACTGTCGTCGTCTACGCGCTGCTGCTGGTCGCCCTGATCGTGGCGCCGTTCGTGGGGGCCTATCCGGTGTTCGTGATGAAGCTGATGTGCTTCGCGCTGTTCGCCTCCGCGTTCAACCTGCTGCTGGGCTTCACCGGCCTGCTGTCCTTCGGCCATGCCGCCTTCCTCGGCGGCTCGGCCTACGTGGCCGGCTACACCATGAAGGCCCGGGGCTTCACGCCCGAGGTGGGCCTGCTGCTCGGTACCCTGACCGGCGCGGCGCTGGGCTGGATCGTCGGCGTGCTGGCGATCCGCCGGCAGGGCATCTACTTCGCGATGATCACCCTGGCGCTGGCGCAGATGCTGTACTTCGTCGCGCTGCAGGCCAGGTTCACCGGCGGCGAGGACGGGCTGCAGGGCGTGCCGCGCGGCAAGCTCTTCGGCCTGCTCGACCTCTCCGACGACCGGGTGATGTACTACGTGACCCTGGTGGTGGTGGTGGGCGCCTTCGCCCTCATCGTCCGCACCATCCATTCGCCCTTCGGCCAGGTCCTGAAGGGCATCAAGGAGAACGAGCCGCGCGCCACCTCGCTCGGCTACGACACCCACCGCTTCAAGCTGCTGGCCTTCGTGCTGTCGGCCGCGCTGACCGGCCTGGCCGGCTCGCTGAAGACGCTGGTGCTGGGCTTCGCCACGCTGTCGGACGTGCACTGGACGGCCTCGGGCCAGGTGATCCTGATGACGCTGGTGGGCGGCCTCGGCACGCTGTCGGGCCCGATGGTGGGCGCCTCGATCGTGGTGCTGCTGGAGAACAAGATCGGCGAACTGGGCCATGCGCTGGCGCAGCTCACTTCGATCGAATGGTTCGACACGCTGGGCGAGTCGGTGACGATGGTGACCGGCCTGATCTTCGTGGTCTGCGTGCTGGCCTTCCGGCGCGGGGTGATGGGCGAGACCGTCGCGCTGCTGGGCCGGCGCAAGCGGCCACGGCCTGCGGCGTAGCGTCGGCGGGCGGCCCGCGCGGCCGCCGCGCGCCATCGGCTAGAGCCGCAGCGGCGCCACGTATCCGGTCATCTCCAGGTAGCCGCGGCCGCGCGGGGTGCCGGCGGCATCGCGCAGTTCCGACAGCCCTTCCCAGTACACCGCGCCGGTCGATCCGCGGCTGTCGAGTTCCTGCTCGTCCATCAGCGTGTGCAGGGTGAAGGCGCCGGCCGGCGTCGCGATGTCCCAGACCATCGGGTAGCGCGCGCCGGTCTGCGGGCTGCGCCAGGTGCGGCCGGCGGCGAAGCGCACCGCGTCGTTCGC
This sequence comes from Xylophilus ampelinus, assembly GCF_003217575.1. Lineage (GTDB taxonomy): Bacteria > Pseudomonadota > Gammaproteobacteria > Burkholderiales > Burkholderiaceae_C > Xylophilus > Xylophilus ampelinus. The sequence goes on from NZ_QJTC01000015.1 coordinate 52,309, forward strand.
GAAGCGCTGCACCGTGCCGCCCGCCACCCGGAACGATCCGCCCGCCCAGAGCGCGCTGCCGTCGGCGCGGCGCAACCGGAACGCGGTCAGGGCGCTGCCGTCGATGAGGTTGATGCCCAGCCAGTCCCAGCCGACCACGTCGGGGTGCATCGGCGACTCGCTCCACTCGTGGTCGAGCCAGGCCGCACCGCTGCGGGCGGTGGGCGTTTCCAGCGCGAACCGCTCCCGCCCCAGCTGCACGCTGCCGGTGACGGCCAGCTGCGGCACGGTGTAGTAGTAGCTCACCTGCGCCGCCTCGGGTCCCTTGCGCGAGACGGCCGAATCGCCCTGCAGGACGGAATCGCCCTGCAGCAGCAGCGGCTGCGTCTCGCGCAGGTCCAGGTCCAGCGCGAAATCGGCGTTGCGGACCCGGGCCCGGTAGCGGGCCCCGCCGGCGGCGCCGGGCTCCCGCACCAGGGACCAGTCGCCGATCCGCACCGCGGTGTCGGCGGCGCTCGCGTCGGCGGTGTCGGCGCTGCCGGGCGCGTCCATCGGCCGGCCCGACCAGCGGGCGATGCGCTGGTCGTGCCAGAGCCGGCGGCCCCGCAGGTCGCTCAGCGCGCCGTGGGCGAAGAGCAGCTGCCGCGCGGCGAAGCGCGAAGACAGGCCCGCGGTCTCGGCCACCCGGCGCCGGAAAAAAGTCACCTGGAAGCCGAAATCGCGGCCCGCGCTGCGGGCATGGCCGGTGACATACCACCACTCGGTCTGGAAGTCGTCGTGGCTGCCCAGGTCGCGCGGCAGGGCCAGGCCGTCGGGCGCCTGGGCCCGCGCCGGTCCGGGCAGGGTGGCCGCGCCTGCCAGCGCCAGCCAGGCGCGGCGCGACAGGCCCGCGCCGCTCCAGCGGTCGAATGCATCGTCCATCACCAGTCCTCCTTCACCGCCATCACCGCGTCCCGGCCCGCCGCGGCCGCGCCCGCCAGCCGCGCGGTGACGGTGCCCGCCGCCAGCACCGCGCCGGCCAGCGCCAGCAGGCGCAGCCAGGGCACCTGCAGGTCCATCGTCCAGTGGAAGCTCTGCGGGTTGACCACGTGCACCAGCACCACCGACACCGCCAGCCCCAGCGCGGTGCCGGCCACCGCGCCCACCGCCGTCCAGGCCGCACCCTCGCCGGCCACCACCGCCAGCACCTGCCGCCGGGTCAGGCCCAGGTGGGCGAGCAGCCCGAACTCCTTGCGCCGGGCGAACACCTGGGCGCCGAAGCTGGCCGCCACGCCGAACAGGCCGATGCCGATCGCCACCGCCTGCAGCCAGTAGGTGACCGCGAAACTGCGGTCGAAGATGCGCAGCGAGGCGGCCCGGATCGTGCCGGCCGCGTTGAACTCCAGCGCCGTGCCCTCGCCGCCACCGCCCGCGGGTGCCTGCGGCCCCGCCTCGCCGGCCAGGGCGCGGATGCGCGCCTGCAGCGCCGCCTCGTCGGCACCGGGCGCCAGCCACAGCGCCAGGTCGTTGGCCCGACGGTCGCCGGTCAGGCGCTCGTAGTCGGCGGTGTCGATCGCAACCGCGCCGAACTGCCGCACATAGTCGCGCCAGACGCCTGCTATGAAAAACATAGCTGGAGGCCGGCTTTCCGCGCCGGCTGCAGCATCGTTTGGTTGTGAAAACGCCTTTTCCAGCGGCGCGAAGCCGCCGCCGGGCCGCGCGCCGTACAGGTCGACCATCGCCTCGCTCACATAGATGCCGATGCGGCCGGCCGGCACCGGCAGCGGCGCGTCGCGCAGCGGCAGGGAGCCGGTGACCCCGCCATCGGCCGTGCGCAGCGGCCGGGCGATCAGCGCGACCGGCGGCCGGGCCGGCTCCAGCAGCAGCCGGCGGATGCGCTGCGGCTCCAGCCGGGCCACGCCGGGCAATGCGGCCACCGCCTGCACGAACTCCGGCGGCAGGGTGGCGGCGTCGGCCGAGCCGCCGTTGCCGGGGCTGCGCAGGTACAGGTCGGCCGGCAGCACCGCGTCGAGCCACTGGGTGACCGATCCGCGGAAGCTGGCGACCATCACCGTGAGCGCCACCGCCAGCGCCAGCGAGGCGACCACGCCGCTGACGGCCACCGCCGCGCCGCCGCGCATCCGCCGGGCGCGCTCCAGCGCCAGCAGCGGCAGCAAGCGGCGCGCGGCCAGCGGCTGCAGCCGGTCGAGCAGCAGCCCGATCAGCCAGGGCAGGGCGGTGATGCCCCCCACCAGCAGCAGGCCGACCGAGACGTACGCGGCCAGCGGAATCCCCGCGATCGGCGGCGCGAAGGCCAGCGCCACGCCCAGGCCCGCCAGCGCCAGCGGCACCGCGGCGGGCGGGCCGCCGGAGGCCTGCAGGCCCAGGCCCTTGAGCGTCTGCGCCGGCGGCAGCCGCTCGGCCGCCCGCGCCGGCCACCAGCCGCCGGCCAGCGCCGCCGCCACGCCCAAGCCGCCGTAGGCCGCGGCGGCCCATCCGCTGAAATGCAGCTGCGGCGCCACGCCCGCGAAGTAGCCGCCGCCCAGGTCGCCGCCCAGCAGCCGCAGGGCCGCCGTCGCCAGGCCGGTGCCCAGCGCCAGGCCCGCCACGCTGCCGGCCAGGCCCAGCGCCAGCGATTCGGCCAGCACCAGCCCGCGCCGGCCGCGCGGCGTCATGCCCAGCACGCCCAGCAGCGCGAACTGCGGCGCCCGCTTGGCCACGCCCAGCGCCAGCACCGAGAAGACCAGGAACGCGCCGGTGAACAAGGCGATCAGCGCCAGCACCGTCAGGTTGACCCGGTAGGCGCGCGACAGGTTGCCGATGCGCGCCTCGGCGTCGCCGGGTGCTTCGGCCTGCAGGCCGGCGGGCCAGCCGGGTGTCGCCGCCAGCGCGGCGGCGAGGGCGTCGCGCGGGGTGCCGGGCGCCAGCCGAAGCTCGATCCGCGAGATCCGCCCGGGCTGCGCGAACAGCGCCTGCGCCGCGGCGATGTCCATCACCGCCACCGGGCCGCCCTGTGCCGCCACCGTGCCGGCCAGGCGCACCGGCCGCATCTGCAGGCCGCTCTGCAGCATCACCACGGTGCCGGCCGGTGCGGCGGCGAGCCCCAGCGCCTGCAGTGCGGCGGGGTTGAGAAACACCGTGTCGGGCAGGAAGAGCGCCAGCCGGTCGGCCCCGGCCATCGGCGACGGGGCCAGCGCCGGCGCCGTCCACAGCGCGGCCAGCGCATCCACCCCCAGCACCCGGATCGCGACCCGGGGCGACGCGCCGTGCTGGCCGAAGCTGCCCGTCTCCAGCACCGGGTTGGCGACCGTCACTTCCGGTCGGCGCGCCACGGTGCCGAAGACGCGGTCGTCGAAGGTCTCCTGCGCCGCGCGCAGTTCCAGGTCGGGCCGGCCGTCGACCGCGCGCACCGCCTGCGAGAACTCGTCGAGCGCCGAGGCGTTGATCAGGTGCACCGCGAAAGCGAGCGCCACGCCCAGCATCACCGCGGCCAGCGCCGCCAGGTGGCGCAGCGGCTGGTGGCGCAGTTCCTGCCACGAAAAGCTGGTGAGAAGGGCGAGCATGGAAGAAGGCGGTACCTGGGAAGCGCGGCGCGGACCGGTATTGTGGAGGGCGGAGCCGGAGGAGCCGTCGGGCGGGCCGGTCCGGCGCCCCGTGCATCAGGGTTAATCTAGGGAAGGGCCGGCAACGGGCGTCTCTAGAATGGACTGCACGCAAGGGAGGACCGTGCGTGGAACCCCGTCCATTAGGAGTCACGCAGTGCAGAGCAAGAAAATCGCAGGACCGAAGCCCGAGGGCGGTGCGGCGCGGGTCATCAAGAAATACCCCAACCGGCGGCTGTACGACACCGAGACCTCCAGCTACATCACGCTGACCGAGGTGCGGCGCCTGGTGCTGGAGAGCGCGGCGTTCTCGGTGCGCGACGCCAAGACCGGCGAGGACCTGACCCGCAGCATCCTGCTGCAGATCATCCTGGAAGAAGAGGCCGGCGGCGCGCCGATGTTCAGCGAGGCGGTGCTCGCCAACATGATCCGCTTCTACGGCCACGCGATGCAGGGCTTCATGGGCGTCTACCTCGAGAAGAACGTGCAGGCGTTCACCGACATCCAGGCCAAGCTGGCCGAGCAGTCGAAGGGCCTGACGCCCGCGATGTGGACCCAGTTCCTCAACACCCAGTCGCCGCTGACCCAGGGCATGATGAGCAACTACGCCGAGCAGTCGAAGAACACCTTCCTGCAGATGCAGGAACAGATGCAGAAGCAGACCGAACAGATGTTCGACGCGCTGGGCCTGAAGCGTTGAATTCGCCCCGCCGCAGGGGCCGCCGGCCCGGAACGCCGACAATACGGGGATGAGCGAAGTTACCTCCCCATCCCCCACGATTCCTGTCGGCGCGCCCCGCGTCGGCTTCGTCAGCCTGGGCTGCCCCAAGGCATTGACCGATTCCGAGCTGATCCTCACCCAATTGAGTGTCGAGGGTTACCAGACCTCCAAGACCTTCGAGGGCGCCGACCTGGTGATCGTCAACACCTGCGGCTTCATCGACGATGCGGTGCGCGAAAGCCTCGACACCATCGGCGAGGCATTGGCGGCCAACGGCAAGGTGATCGTCACCGGCTGCCTGGGCGCCCGCGCCGGAGACGGCGGCGGCAACATGGTGCGGGAGATGCACCCGAGCGTGCTGGCCGTCACCGGCCCGCATGCCACGCAGGAGGTGATGGACGCGGTGCACCTGAACCTGCCGAAGCCGCACGACCCGTTCATCGACCTGGTGCCCGACAGCTTCGGCGCGGCGGGCATCAAGCTCACCCCGAAGCACTACGCCTACCTGAAGATCAGCGAGGGCTGCAACCACCGCTGCACCTTCTGCATCATCCCGTCGATGCGGGGCGACCTGGTGTCGCGGCCGATCGGCGACGTGCTGAAGGAGGCCCGCGCGCTGTTCGAGGGCGGGGTGAAGGAACTGCTGGTGATCAGCCAGGACACCTCGGCCTACGGCGTCGACGTGAAGTACCGCACCGGCTTCTTCGACGGCCGCCCGGTCAAGACCCGGATGCTGGAACTGGTGCAGGCCCTGGGCGAGATGGCCGAGCCCTACGGCGCCTGGGTCCGCCTGCACTACGTGTACCCGTACCCGAGCGTCGACGAGGTGGTGCCGCTGATGGCCCAGGGCCTGGCCTTGCCCTACCTCGACGTGCCGTTCCAGCACAGCCACCCCGACGTGCTGCGCCGCATGAAGCGGCCCGCCAGCGGCGAGCGCAACCTGGAGCGGATCGAGCGCTGGCGCGCCGCCTGCCCCGAGATCGTGGTGCGCAGCACCTTCATCGCCGGCTTCCCCGGCGAGACCGAGGCCGAGTTCCGGCACCTGCTCGATTTCGTGCGCGAGGCGCAGATCGACCGTGCCGGCTGCTTCGCCTACAGCGCGGTGACCGGTGCCACGGCCAACGACATCCCCGGCATGCTGCCGATCGAAGAGCGCGAAGAGCGCCGCGCCCGCTTCATGGCGGTGGCCGAGGAAGTATCGGCCGCCAAGCTGCAGAAGCGGGTCGGCGCCACGATGCAGGTGCTGGTCGATTCGGCACCGGCGCTGGGCCGCAAGGGCGGCGTGGGCCGCAGCTATGCGGATGCGCCCGAGATCGACGGCACCGTGCGGCTCCTGCCGCCGGAGAAGATCAGCAAGACCCTGAAGGTGGGCGAGTTCACCCGGGCCCGCATCGTCGGCACCGACGGACACGACCTTGTGGCCCAGCCTCTATGACGGGACCCGCCCGGCGCACGGCGATTCCGCACACTGCGGCGTGCCATGCGCCGGTGCCTGCGGCGGCATGCTGGCTGCCACGGAGCTTTCCGGGCAAGAAAAAAGCCGCTGAAGAAACTTCAGCGGCTTATCGAAAACTGCAACCGTTTGGCTACTATCAAACTTGGTGCCCAGGAGAGGACTCGAACCTCCACGATGTTACTCGCTAGTACCTGAAACTAGTGCGTCTACCAATTCCGCCACCTGGGCATTTCAGGAAAAACACGATTATAGACAGAAAAAATGAGCGAACAAAAAAACTTGTTGGAAGAATTCATCGCGACCGTCCAGGGACACCGTGACGGCCACGGTTTCTTGCTGCGGGACGACGGCCAGTCGGACGTGTTCCTGCCTTCGAACGAGATGCGCGCGGTGCTGCACAAGGACCGGGTCAAGGCCCGCATCGTGCGGCACGACCGCAAGGGCCGGCCCGAGGGCCGGGTGCTGGAGATCGTCGAGCGTCCGCCGCAGCCGCTGATCGGCCGCTTGCTGCAGGAGAGCGGCGTCTGGCTGGTGGCGCCCGAGGACAAGCGCTACGGCCAGGACATCCTGATCCCCAAGGGCGCGACCGGCGTCGCCAAGCCGGGCCAGGTGGTGGTGGTCGAGCTGACCGAGCTGCCGGCGCTGTACGGCCAGCCCGTCGGCCGCGTGGTCGAGGTGCTGGGCGAGGTGGACGATCCGGGCATGGAGATCGAGATCGCGGTGCGCAAGTACGGCGTGCCGCACGCGTTCTCGGACGAATGCCTGGCGGCGGCCAAGGCCCTGCCCGACAAGGTGCGTCCCCAGGACCACCGCCACCGGGTCGACCTGCGCGACGTGCCGCTGGTCACCATCGACGGCGAGGACGCGCGCGACTTCGACGACGCGGTGTACTGCGAGCCGGCCAAGATCGGCCGTGCCAACGGCTGGCGCCTGCTGGTCGCGATCGCCGACGTGAGCCACTACGTGCACACCGGCAACGCGATCGACATCGACGCCTACGACCGCGCCACCAGCGTCTACTTCCCTCGCCGGGTGATCCCGATGCTGCCGGAGAAGCTGTCGAACGGCCTGTGTTCGCTCAACCCCGAGGTCGAGCGGCTCTGCATGGTCTGCGACATGCTGGTGACCGCCAAGGGCGAAGTGCACGCCTACCAGTTCTATCCGGCTGTGATGTTCAGCCACGCGCGCTTCACCTATACCGAGGTGGCGGCGATCCTGTCGAACACCCGCGGCCCCGAGGCGGCCAAGCGCAAGGACCGGGTGACCGACCTGCTCAACCTGTCGGACGTCTACCGGGCCTTGCTGGGCGCCCGCGGCGTGCGCGGCGCGGTCGATTTCGAGACCACCGAGACGCAGATCGTCTGCGACGAGAACGGCCGCATCGAGAAGATCGTGCCGCGCACCCGCAACGAGGCCCACCGCCTGATCGAGGAGGCGATGCTCGCCGCCAACGTCTGCAGCGCCGATTTCATCCTGCAGGGCAACCAGCCCGGCCTCTACCGGGTGCACGAAGGCCCGACGCCCGAGAAGAAGGAGATCCTGCGCAACTACCTGAAGGCGATGGGTGTCGGCATCACCATCGGCGACGATCCGGTGCCGGGCGAGTTCCAGGCCGTGGCCCAGGCCACGAAGGACCGGCCCGACGCGCAGCAGATCCACACGATGCTGCTGCGCTCGATGCAGCAGGCGATCTACACCCCGTTCAACAGCGGCCACTTCGGCCTGGCCTACGAGGCCTACACCCACTTCACCAGCCCGATCCGCCGCTACCCCGATCTGCTGGTGCACCGGGTGATCAAGGCGATTCTCGGCAAGACCACCTACCAGCTGCCCGGCCTGCCGACGCCCGGCGAGGCGCATGCCAAGCTGGCCAAGCGCCTGGCGCAGCGGGTGAAGGCGCCCGAGCAGAAGCCGATGAAGGTTGTCGCCAGCCCCGAGGCGATGCAGGCCTGGCAGGCCGCCGGCCTGCACTGCAGCGCCAACGAGCGCCGCGCCGACGAGGCCAGCCGCGACGTCGAAGCCTGGCTCAAGTGCAAGTACATGCGCGAGCACCTCGGCGAGGAATACGGCGGCGTCGTCACCGCCTGCACCAGCTTCGGCATCTTCGTCACGCTCGATGCGATGTACGTCGAGGGCCTGGTCCACATCACCGAGCTGGGCGGCGAATACTTCCGCTTCGACGAGGCGCGCCAGGAACTGCGCGGCGAACGCACCGGCATCCGCTACGCCGTCGGCTCCCGCCTGCGGGTGCAGGTGAGCCGGGTCGACCTCGACGGCCGCAAGATCGATTTCCGCCTGGTGCGCGAAGGCGAAGACCTGGTGTCCCGCGCGATGCGCGACAAGAGCGGTCGCGACACGGATGCCGCCGCCGGCGGCGCATCCGACAGCGGCTCTTTCCGTTCGCGCAAGAACCGTGGCGCCCGCGCCGAGGAGCCGACGCCGTCGCCGCAGGCCGCACGCTCGCCGATCCAGGCGCTCAAGGCGTCGGTCAAGGGCGCGCTGGGCAAGAACAAGGCGCGCAAGCCGCGCCGTTGAGCGGGTCGCGGCAGGGCGCAGGCGGGCCGGTCCAGGCCCCGCCCCATCCTCGCCGCGCCGCTGCGGGTTCCGCCCGTCCGGCCGCGTGCGACCGGCCGCCTCCAGGTCGAGAAATATGGCGCCGCACGCGGGGCGTGGTGCAGGGCCTGCCATTCGATTTCCAAAACCCATCAGGAGACACCATGACGGCTTGCCCCACCCACCGCACCGAACGCGGCGTCGCCATCGTCACCGGCGCGGGCACCGGCATCGGCCGGGCCGCGGCGCTCGCCCTGCTGGACGACGGCTGGCGCGTCGTGCTGGCCGGCCGGCGGCCCGCGCCGCTGGCCGAGGTGGCGGCGCTGGCGCCCGACGCCGCCCGGGTGCTGGCGGTGCCGACCGACGTGGGCGACGAGGCGGCCGTCGCCGCGTTGTTCCGGGCGGCGGTGCAGCGCTTCGGCCGGGTCGATCTGCTGTTCAACAACGCCGGCATCGGCGCGACCAGCCCGATCGAGGACCTGAGCCTGGCGCGCTGGCGGGACGTGGTCGACGTCAACCTGACCGGCATGTTCCTGTGCCTGCGCGAAGCCTTCCGCACGATGAAGGACCAGAGCCCGCGCGGCGGCCGCATCATCAACAACGGATCGATCTCGGCCACCACGCCGCGGCCGCATTCCATCGCCTACACGGCGACCAAGCACGGCGTGTCGGGCCTGACCAAGACGGCCGCGCTCGACGGCCGGATGCACGACATCGCGGTGGGCCAGATCGACGTCGGCAACGCGCTCACCGGCCTGGCCGAGCGCATGGCCCGTGGCGTGCTGCAGGCCAACGGCACCACGGCCGCCGAGCCGCTGATCGACGTGGCCATCGTCGGCGAATCGGTGCGCTACATGGCCAATCTGCCGCTGGAGGCGAACGTGATGTTCCACACGGTGATGGCGACCAAGATGCCGTTCGCAGGGCGCGGCTAGTCTTTCCAGGCGTGCCGCCGTGCCAGCGCCCCGGCCGTCAGCGGCAGGTGCGCCGGCCAGCCGTCGGCCAGCGCGCCGTGGGTATAGACGGCGTCGGCCGCCGCGTCGAACGCCTCCAGCCCGGCGGCCAGCTTGGCGCCGACCATGCCGGCCAGCACATCGCCGGTGCCGGCGGTGGCCAGGCGGCCGTTGCCGGTCGGGTTGATCTGCGCAAGCCGGCCCGGCTCCGCGACGATGCTGCCCGAGCCCTTGAGCACCACCGCGCATCCGAAGCGCTCCGCCAGCCGGTGCGCTGCCGTCAGCCGGTCGGCCTGCACGGCCCGGGTGTCGGTGCCCAGCAGGCGCGCGGCCTCCAGCGGATGCGGCGTCAGCACCGTCGCACGGCCGACCGCCGCGCGCCGTGCCAGGCGCTGCTGCAGGCCGGCGTCGGCGGCGATCAGGTTCAGGGCGTCGGCATCCAGCAAGAGCCGGGCGGCCCCGTCCAGCATCCGGGGCAGGTGGCCGCGCAGGGCCTCGCCTCCGCCGCAGCCGCAGACGAGGGCGCCGTCGCCCAGGTCCAGCGCCTCGGGCGTGCGCAGCATCAGCTCGGGCTGCGACACGTCGAGGCCGAAGCCCGGGTTGCCGTCGAGCAGCGCCAGCAGCACCCGGCCCGCGCCGGCATGCAGCGCGGCGGTGGCGGCCAGCACCGCCGCGCCCGCCATGCCCCGGCCGCGGTGGCCGATGCCTTCTCCGCCCAGCACCGCGACGTCGCCGAAGCTGCCCTTGTGCGACGCGTGGCTGCGGCGCGGCGCGGCGGCCGGGCCGGAGAGCCGGGCGGTCGCCGAACCGGCCGAGGCGCCCGCATCGTCGGTCACGCCCAGCGTGTCGAGCCACACGCTGCCGGCCCGGTCGCGCCCCTCGGCGGTGAAGAGGCCGGGCTTGAGGGTCAGCAGGCTCAGGGTGAAATCTGCATGAAAAGAGGCTGTAGCCAGGGTAACGCCACGACCAGGCGCTACAGTTTTTATAGCATGGACGCCGGTATCGGCCTGCAGGCCCGAGGGCAGGTCGATGGCCAGCACCGGCGCGCCGGCCTGGACCTGCGCGTCCAGCGCCACGTCGAGCCAGTCGGGGGGCAGGGCGCCGCAGCGGGCCGTCGTGCCGACTGCTTCTTGCGTGGCCGGCCGCGGCGCGCCGCCGATGCCCAGCAGCGCATCGATGCAGAGGTCCTGCGGCGACAGCGCGCCGGGCGCGGGAGGCGCAACGAAGTCGACACCTGCCGCCCGGGCACGCTCCAGCGCCGCACGGGCATCGGCCGGCAGCCGTGCCGGATCGGCCCAGTGCGTCGCGCACACCGGCCGCCCGGCGCGGCGCAGCTGCACCGCCGCCTCCAGCCCGTCGCCGCCGTTGTTGCCCGGACCGCAGGCGATCCAGATGCAGCGCGCGTGCGGCGCCAGCGCCTGGGCCAGCCGCGCCACCGCGGCACCGGCGCGCTGCATCAGCACGTTCGGCGGCGCATCGGCCAGCGCCGCCGCCTCGATGCGCCGCGTGGCCGCGGTGTCGTGGAGCGGATGGGCCCGGTCGGGGTGGATGCGCTGGACCATGGTCGTCCCCGGCCCGGTCGAACTCAATCGAACCGGGCGACGGAGTAGGGCGCCAGCGGCAGGGCGGTGGGCTGCCCGCCGATCGCGTCGGCCAGCAGTCGGGCCGATCCGCCGGCGAAGGTCCAGCCGTGGCCGCCGCTGGCCAGGTGCAGCCAGACGCCGGGCGAGCCCGAGGGGCCGAGCAGCGGTCGCTCGTCCGGCAGCACCAGCCGCTCGCCGTGCCACTCCTGCACGCCGGTCGAGAGCTGTGCCGCGCCCGGGAACCAGCGGTGCAGCGCTTGGTAGAGCGACTGAATCGCGGTCTGGCGGCGGGATTCGTTCATCGTGCCGATGTGGGTCGCGCCGGCCACCCGGAGCCGGTCGCCCAGGCGGACGATGGTGGCCCCGGTGGCGGCATCGACCACCGCGCTGTAGGGCGCGTGCAACGGCTCGCGGATCGCGGCGCCGAGCGAATAGCCGTGCAGCGTGTCGAACGGCAGCCGGCGCGGGCCCAGGCCCAGGCCCTGCAGCAGCGCCGGGGCCCCCATGCCGGCGCAGAGCACGACGGCGTCGAAGGCGCGAGGCCGGGCCTGGCCCTCCAGCACCAGCGTGGGCGGCATGCCGCCGGCCACCCGGGCCACCGGTGTGTTGAAGGCGAAGACGACGCCGTGGCGCTCGGCCTCGGCCCGCAGCCGCAACGCGAATTGGCGGCAGTTGCCCACTTCGTCGCCGGGCAGGTGGACCGCGGCGCGGAGCGCGGTGTCGGCGTTCAGGCCGGGCTCCAGGGTGCGGATGGCCTCGGGTGGCGCCTCGTTGGCGGCACGGCCGGTTTCGCGCAGGCGCTCCCACAGCGGTGCGAGGCGGCGGCGGTCCTTCTCGCTGCGCAACAGCACCAGCACGCCGTCGGCCTTCTGGTAATGCAATTCCAGTGCGGCCGCCACGATGCGCAGCCGCTCCTGGCTGAAGGCGGCCAGCGCCAGGCGCTCGGCATCGCCCTCGCTGTCTGCGCGGGCGGCGCGCTGCTGCCGGTGCCAGGCCCAGCCGGAGGGGACCAGACCGCTCTCACGCAGGGGAATCGCCTCGCTGCCCAGGCGGGCCCAGGCGCAGCCCGGCGCCACCATGCCGGCATGGCCGAAACTCGCTTCCTCGGCGGCGGCGGCGCGGCGCTCGAAGACGGTCACCGCATGGCCGTCGGAGGCCAGTTCGCAGGCGGTGGCGATGCCGGAAAACCCGGCGCCGACGATCGCGATGTTCATGGCGTCAGGCCCGGTCCGGTGGACGGGGAGGGCTTGCGGTGTCTCGGCATCGTGCTATGAAATTCGGAGTGGTCCGGGCAGTCGGGCGCGCGGGCGTTATGGCGATCGGGGATCACCCGGCATGCTATACTCTTTGGGTTTCGCCGGACGGGCCCGCAGGGCTTTTTCTGGCGAGGCAAATCGCAAACCAGTCCACCTCGAGGTGTCGCGGCGCTCCGCCGCGAATGAGGACTGGATTTCAGACCCAACCTTCGGAGTTATCACTATGTCCGCAACCATGCGCGAAATGCTGGAAGCCGGTGTCCATTTCGGCCACCAGACCCGCTTCTGGAACCCCAAGATGGCACCGTACATCTTCGGCCATCGCAACAAGATCCACATCATCAACCTGGAGAAGTCGCTCCCGCTTTTCCAGGACGCCGCCAAGTTCGCCAAGCAGCTGGCCGCCAACCGCGGCACCATCCTGTTCGTCGGCACCAAGCGCCAGGCCCGTGAAATCGTCTCGTCCGAAGCCCAGCGCGCCGGCGTGCCTTTCGTCGACCAGCGCTGGCTCGGCGGCATGCTGACCAACTTCAAGACGGTCAAGACCTCGATCAAGCGTCTGAAGGACCTGAAGGCCCAGCAGGAAACCGGCCTGGAAGGCCTGTCCAAGAAAGAGCAGCTGACGTTCTCCCGCGAGATCGCCAAGCTCGAGAAGGACATCGGCGGCATCCAGGACATGGCGGCCCTGCCGGACGCGATTTTCGTGATCGACGTCGGCTACCACAAGATCGCGATCGCGGAAGCCAAGAAGCTGGGCATTCCGCTGATCGGCGTGGTCGATACCAACCACTCGCCCGAAGGCATCGACTACGTCATTCCCGGCAACGACGACTCGGCCAAGGCCGTCGAGCTGTACGCCCGCGGCATGGCCGACGCCATCCTCGAAGGCCGTGCCAGCGCCGGTAACGAAGTCGTCAAGGCTGCCGCCGGCGAAACCGCCAGCGGCGACGAATTCGTCGAAGTGCAGGAAGCGGGCGCCGCTGCCTGAGGCGGCCCTTCCGCGCTGCCGGGCAAGGGGCTGCGAAGCCCCTTTTTTGCAGCCGGCTTTCCTGAGATGAACTGAACGAACCGACCGATACGGAGAAAAGAGATGGCTGCTATCACTGCAAGCATGGTGGGCGAACTGCGCGCCAAGACCGACGCCCCGATGATGGAGTGCAAGAAGGCCCTGACCGAGGCCGACGGCAACATGGACAAGGCCGAAGAGCTGCTGCGCATCAAGCTCGGCAACAAGGCCGGCAAGGCGTCGGGCCGCATCACCGCCGAAGGCGTGGTCACCGCGTACGTCGACGGCGCCCGGGGCGGCATGATCGAGATCAACTGCGAAACCGACTTCGTCACCAAGAACGACAGCTTCCTGGCACTCGCCAACGCGGCCGCGATGCTGGTCGCCAAGCACAACCCCGCCGACATCGCCGCCCTGGGCGCGCTGCCGTACGAGCAGGACGGTTTCGGCCCGACGCTCGAAGACGTGCGCAAGGGCCTGATCGGCAAGATCGGCGAGAACATGAGCTTCCGCCGCTTCAAGCACTTCACCGGCAACGGCCGGATCGCCTCCTACCTGCACGGCACCCGCATCGGCGTGATCGTCGAGTTCGAAGGCGACGACGCCGCCGCCAAGGACGTGGCGATGCACATCGCCGCGATGAAGCCCGTCTCGATCTCCTCGGCCGACGTGCCTGCGGACCTGATCGAGAAAGAGCGCGCGGTCGCCGCCGGCAAGGCCGACGAAGACCGCAAGACCGCCGAAGCCGAAGGCAAGAAGCCGCAGCCGGCCGACATCGTCGCCAAGCGCATCGAAGGCGGCGTGCAGAAGTACCTGAAGGAAGTGTCGCTGCACAACCAGGTCTTCGTGAAGGCGTCCGACGGCAAGCAGACCGTCGAGCAGATGCTCAAGGCCTCCAACACCGGCATCAAGGGCTTCACCCTGTACGTGGTCGGCGAAGGCATCGAGAAGAAGGTCGACGACTTCGCAGCCGAAGTGGCGGCCCAGGTCGCGGCCGCCAAGAGCGCCGCCTGATCCCGCGAAGGGCCGGTGCCCGCCACCGGCCCACGCGCGCCGGGACGCTCCGTTCCACAACGACACCGCAGCCCATCATCCCAAGGAGTTCCCCATGTCCAACCCCCAGCCAGCCCACAAGCGCATCCTGCTGAAGCTGTCCGGTGAGGCGCTGATGGGGGACGACGCCTTCGGCATCAACCGGGCCACCATCGTCCGCATGGTCGGCGAGATCGCCGAGGTCACCCGCCTCGGGGTGCAGGTGGCGGTGGTGATCGGCGGCGGCAACATTTTCCGCGGCGTCGCGGGCGGCTCGGTCGGCATGGACCGCGCCACCGCCGACTACATGGGCATGCTGGCGACGGTGATGAACGCCCTGGCCCTGGCCGACGCGATGGACAAGCAGGGTCTGGTGGCCCGGGTGATGTCGGCCATCGCCATCGAGCAGGTGGTCGAGCCCTACGTGCGGCCCAAGGCGTTGCAGTATCTCGAAGAAGGCAAGGTGGTGGTCTTCGCGGCCGGCACCGGCAACCCCTTCTTCACCACCGACACCGCCGCTGCGCTGCGCGGCGCCGAGATCGGGGCCGAACTGGTCCTCAAGGCCACCAAGGTCGACGGCGTCTACAGCGCCGACCCGAAGAAGGACCCGACGGCCACCCGCTACGCCCGCATCAGTTTCGACGATGCGATGGCGCAGAACCTGGGCATCATGGACGCCACCGCCTTCGCTCTGTGCCGCGACCAGAAGCTGCCGCTGAAGGTCTTCTCCATCTTCAAGCACGGCGCCTTGAAGCGCGTGGTGATGGGCGAGGACGAAGGCACGCTGGTGCATGTCTGAGCGCGCGCCGCGCCCATCCCGACCGAGCATCCCTGGAGAATCGACATGAGCATCGCCGACATCAAGACGAACACCGACGCCAAGATGGACCAGTCCATCGGCGCGTTCAAGAACAACCTCGCCAAAATCCGCACCGGCCGCGCCAACCCGGCCATCCTCGATTCGGTGCAGGTCGACTACTACGGCTCGCCGGTGCCGATCAGCCAGGTGGCCAACGTGTCCCTGATCGATGCGCGGACCATCAGCGTCCAGCCCTGGGAAAAGGGTATGGGCGCCAAGATCGAGAAGGCCATCCGCGAAAGCGACCTGGGCCTGAACCCCGCTTCGATGGGCGACCTGATCCGGGTCCCGATGCCGCCGATGAGCGAAGAACGCCGCAAGGAGATGACCAAGCTGGTCCGCAACGAAGGCGAGAGCGCGAAGATCGCCGTGCGCAACCTGCGTCGCGATGCGAACGAAGCCGTCAAGAAGCTGGTCAAGGACAAGCTGGCCTCCGAGGACGATCAGAAGCGTGCCGAAGCCGACGTGCAGAAGGTCACCGACCGCCACATCGTCGAGATCGACAAGCTGGTGGCGGCCAAGGAACAGGAAATCATGGCCGTCTGACGGCCCCACCCGTGCGCCCGTTTCCCGTGGCTATCTTTTCGGCAAGCTCTTCGTCGGGCGCGGTGTGGCGGTAAAGCCCGCCCTGCCCGTGGTGCCGCACCACATCGCCATCGTGATGGACGGCAACGGCCGCTGGGCATCGCGCCGCTTCCTGCCCCGCATCGCGGGCCACCGCCAGGGCGTCGAGTCGCTGCGGCGCTGCGTGCGGCTGTGTGCCGAACGCGGTGTCGGCGTGCTGACCGTCTTCGCCTTCTCGTCCGAGAACTGGAACCGGCCGGCCGAGGAGGTCTCGGGCCTGATGGAGCTGCTTGCCAAGGCGTTGGGCCGCGAGGTGCCGCAACTGCATGCCGACGGCGTGCGCCTCTATTTCGTCGGCGAGCGCGCCGGCCTCTCGGACAAGGTGCGCGACGGCCTGGAGGCGGCCGAGCGGGCCACCGCCGGCAACCAGCGGCTGGTGCTCAACGTGTGCTTCAACTACGGCGGACGCTGGGATATCGCCCAGGCCGCGCAGGCGCTCGCGGCCCGCGGCGAGCCCGCCACCGAGTTCAATTTGCACCGCGCGATGGCGCTGTCGCACGTCCCCGATCCCGACCTGGTGATCCGTACCGGCGGCGAGCAGCGGATCAGCAATTTCCTGCTCTGGCAGGCCGCATACTCGGAACTGTATTTCAGCGACCACCTGTGGCCCGATTTCGACGCGGGTGCGCTCGACGCGGCGATCGAGGCCTTCGCCTGCCGCGAGCGCCGCTTCGGGCAGACCTCGGCCCAGGTCGCCGCGCAATCCTCGTCCGCCGCTGCCCAGCAGGAGGCGGCCGTGTCCGCTTCGCCATCCGGCAACGCCAACGCCGCCTAGCGCTTCGATCGGCGTTCCGCAGGCTCTCAGGGGACTTTCCATGCTGAAGCAACGCATCATCACCGCGGTCGTCCTGCTGGCCATTTTGCTGCCCGCGCTGTTCTATCCGTCGCCCCTGCCGTTCTGCGCCGTCGCTCTGGTCGCGATGACCGCGGCCGCCTGGGAATGGGGCCGGCTCAATGGTTATTCGAGCAAGGGCGCGCTGTTCATCGCTTTCGACTGCCTGGCGCTGTGCCTGCTGAGTTGGCGCCTGGGCTGGCTCGAGCGGCCGATGCCGCTCGCCTGGCTGGCCGCCGGCGCGTTCTGGGTGCTGGCCGGTGCCGCCCTGCTGCGCAGCGGCGTGGCCGGCTGGCCGCGGGTGCCGCGCACGGTGCGTGTGGTCGGCGGCGTGCTGGCGCTGTGGCTCGCATGGCTGGCGGTGGGGCAGGCGCGGGTGATCGGCATCAACTTCCTGCTGTCGATCCTGGTGCTGGTGTGGGTGGCCGACATCGGCGCCTACTTCGCCGGCCGTGCGTTCGGCCTGCGCTTCACCCGCTCCAGGCTGGCCCCGTCGATCAGTCCTGGCAAGAGCTGGGAAGGCGTCTGGGGCGGGATGCTGGGCGTGGTGGTGCTGGCGGTGGTCTGGGTGGCGGCCGACAGGGCCTGGCAGCCGCAGGTGTCGAGTTTCTACAGCCGGCTGGCGATGCAGGGCTGGTTGCTGCTGGTGGTGGGCGCGGTGTTCATGGCCACGATGAGCGTGGTGGGCGACCTGGTCGAATCGCTGGTCAAGCGCAGCGCCGGCGCCAAGGACAGCAGCCACCTGCTGCCCGGCCACGGCGGCGTGCTCGACCGGGTCGATGCGCTGCTGCCGACGCTGCCGCTGGCGATGATGCTCTCTACCGTGGGCGCAATGTGAGCGGCCGGATGCAGACGATCACCGTCCTGGGCTCGACCGGCTCCATCGGACTCAGCACCCTGGACGTGCTGGCCCGGCATCCCGATCGTTTCGAGGTCTTCGCGCTCGCCGCGGCGACGCAGGTCGATGCGATGCTGCAGCAATGCCGGCGGCTGCGGCCGCGCTACGCCGTCATGGCCCAGACCGAGGCGGCCACCCGCCTGCGGCAGGAATGCAACGCGAACGGGCTCGCAGTCGAAGTCCTGCAAGGGCACAATGCTATGGAAATGATAGCGGCGCATCCGGACGTGGACATGGTCATGGCCGCCATCGTCGGCGCCGCCGGCCTGGCGCCCTGCCTGGCGGCGGCGCGTGCCGGCAAGCGGCTGCTGCTGGCCAACAAGGAAGCGCTGGTCGTCGGTGGCGAATGGTTCATGGACGCGGTGCGAGACGGCGGCGCTCAGCTGCTGCCGATCGACAGCGAGCATTCGGCCATCTTCCAGTCCTTGCCCGACGATCCGACCACCTGGGAACGCCGGGTCGACCGGCTGGTCCTGACCGCCTCGGGCGGGCCGTTCCGCACCCGCGATCCGTCCACGCTCTCGGCGGTCACGCCGGACGAGGCCTGCGCCCATCCCAACTGGTCGATGGGCCGCAAGATCTCGGTCGATTCGGCCACGATGATGAACAAGGGTCTGGAGGTGATCGAGGCTTGCTATCTCTTCGGCCTGCCGCCCGGGCGGATCGAGGTGGTTATCCATCCGCAGAGCACGGTGCATTCGCTGGTGCAGTACCACGACGGCTCGCTGGTGGCGCAGCTGGGCGTGCCCGACATGCGTGTGCCGATCGCCTACGGCCTCTCCTGGCCCGAGCGGATGGAGAGCGGGGCGCCCCGGCTCGACTTCTCGTCGCTGGCGGCCATGACCTTCGAGCGGCCCGATCCCCAGCGCTTTCCCGGCCTGCAGCTCGCCTGGGACGCACTGCGCGCACCGCCGGGCACCACTGCGGTGCTGAACGCGGCCAACGAAGTAGCGGTGCAGGCCTTTCTGGACGGCCGCATCCGCTTCGACCAGATCCACGCGGTCAACCTCGCGACGCTGGAGCGCTGCGTGCCGCGGGTGCCCACCTGCCTCGGCGACCTGATGGCGATCGACGCGCAGGCGCGCTCCAACGCATCGGCCGCGGTCGTCGGGCGGATGCACTGATTTTTTCGGAGATTCGGACATGCTGACCGTCGTCGCTTTCATCGTGGCCCTGGCGCTGCTCATCGCCGTGCACGAGTACGGCCATTACCGGGTGGCGGTGGCCTGCGGGGTGAAGGTGTTGCGCTTCTCGGTCGGCTTCGGAAAGCCGATCCTGCGCTGGCAACGGCCGGGCTCGCCCACCGAGTTCGTCGTCGGCATGCTGCCGTTGGGCGGCTACGTGAAAATGCTCGACGAGCGCGAGGCGCCGGTCGCGCCCGAGGAGCGCCACCTGGCCTTCAACAACCGTCCGCTGGCCCAGCGCGCCGCGGTGGTGGCGGCCGGCCCCGCGGCCAACCTGGTGCTGGCGATCGTGCTGTACGCGGGCGTGAACTGGATGGGCGTGCAGGAGCCGCAGCCGGTGCTGGCCGCGCCGGTGGCCGGATCGATCGCCCAGGCCGCCGGCCTGCAGGGCGGCGAGCGGGTGACCGAAGCGGCTTTCGAAGGCGAAGCGCTGCAACCCGTCCAGTCGTTCGAAGACCTGCGCTGGCTGCTGACCCGCGGCGCGCTCGACGGCCAGAACGTGCGCATCGCCTACCGCGCCGCCGGTGCCGATGCCGGCCCGACGCGCCAGGCCACGCTGCAGCTTGAGCGCATCGGCGCGCGCGAGGCCGACCTGCAGCTGTTCCGCAAGATCGGTATCGTCGGCCCCTGGACGCCGCCGGTGCTGGGCGAGGTGCAGGCCGACGGCGCGGCGGCCAGGGCCGGCCTGCGGGAGGGCGACACGGTGCTGCGTATCGGCGATACCGCGATCGGCGACGGCCCGCAGCTGCGCGAGGCGATCCGCGCTTCGGTGCAGGGCCGCGAGGCGCGTACCCAGGTCTGGCAGGTCGCGCGCGGCAACGCGCAGCTGGCGCTGCCGGTCACGCCGGTGGTGGTGACCGAGCAGGACACGAGCTTCGGCCGCGTGAACGCCTTCGTCGGCGGTCCGCCGGACATGACGAGGGTGCGCTACGGCCCGATCGAAGGCCTGCGCAACGGCGCGGTCAGGACCTGGGAAGTCTCGGTGCTGACCCTGCGCATGATGGGCCGCATGCTGATCGGCCAGGCGTCGATCAAGAATCTGAGCGGCCCGCTGACCATCGCCGACTACGCCGGCAAGTCGGCGAGCCTGGGCCTCACCCCGTACCTGACCTTCCTGGCGCTGATCAGCGTCAGCCTGGGCATCCTCAACCTGCTGCCGCTGCCGGTGCTCGACGGCGGCCACCTGCTGTACTTCCTGTGGGAAGCCGTCACCGGCCGCACCGTGCCCGAGGTGTGGCAGGGCCGCCTGCAGCGGGGCGGCGTCGCCGCGCTCCTTCTCATGACGTCGATCGCCCTGTTCAACGACGTCTCCCGTATTTTCGGCTGACGCCGTCCGTCATAATGCGGCGGTCCCCGGGCCTGGCGCCGGGCCGGTGTTCGCCAGAGACCTGATACATGAAGCAATCTTTCACCCGTTTTCGCATGCGCTCCGTCTCGGCGGTCGCGGCCATGCTTTTCGCTGCCAACGCGGCCTGGGCGGTCGAACCGTTCACCCTGCGCGACATCCGAGTCGAGGGCCTGCAGCGCGTGGAGCCGGGCACCGTGTTCGCATCGCTGCCGTTCCGCGTGGGCGACGGCTACAACGACGACAAGGGCGCCGGCGCGATCCGCCAGCTTTTCGGCCTGGGCCTGTTCAAGGACGTGCGCCTCGAGGTCAACGGCGACGTGCTGACGGTGGTGGTCGAGGAGCGGCCCACGGTCGCCGAAGTCGATTTCGCCGGCACCAAGGAATTCGACAAGGAAACGCTCAAGAAGGCGATGCGCGACGTGGGCCTGACCGAAGGCCGCCCGTTCGACAAGGCCCTGGCAGACCGCGCCGAGCAGGAGTTGAAGCGCCAGTACATCAATCGCAGCCTCTACGGCGCCGAGGTGGTGACCACGGTGACGCCGATCGAGCGCAACCGGGTCAACCTGACCTTCACCGTCTCCGAAGGCGAGCCGGCCAAGATCAAGAACATCCGCATCGTCGGCAACCAGGCCTTCAGCGAGTCCACCCTCGAGGACCTGTTCGACCTCGACACCGGCGGCTGGCTGAGCTGGTACACCAAGTCCGACCGCTATGCCCGGGCCAAGCTCAACGCCGACCTGGAGACGCTGCGCTCCTACTACCTGTCGCGCGGTTATCTCGAGTTCCGGGTCGATTCGACCCAGGTCGCGATCTCGCCCAACAAGCAAGACATCAGCATCACCGTCAACGTGACCGAGGGCGAGCGCTACGTCGTCTCGGGCGTGAAGATCGAAGGCAACTACCTCGGCCGCGACGACGAGTTCAAGTCGCTGATCAAGATCAAGCCGGGCGAGGCCTACAACGCCGACGAAGTGGCGCAGACCACCAAGGCGTTCACCGACTATTTCAGCAATTTCGGCTTCGCCTTCGCCCGCGTCGAGGCGGTGCCCGAAGTCGACCGTGCCAACAACCGCGTGGCCCTGGTGCTGCAGGCCGAGCCGTCGCGCCGTGCCTACGTGCGCCGCATCGCGCTCAGCGGCAACAACCGCACCCGCGACGAAGTCATCCGCCGCGAGTTCCGCCAGTTCGAATCGTCCTGGTACGACGGCGACCGGATCAAGCTCTCGCGTGACCGGGTCGACCGCCTGGGCTACTTCAGCCAGGTCGATGTCGAGACGCAGGACGTGCCCGGCTCGCCCGATCAGGTCGACCTGGTGGTCAACGTGACCGAGAAGCCCACCGGCAGCCTGCAGGTCGGTGCCGGCTTCTCCAGCGCGGAAAAGGTGGCTCTGTCGTTCGGCATCAAGCAGGAGAACGTCTTCGGCTCGGGCAACTACCTGGGCGTGGACGTCAACACAAGCAAGTACAACCGCGCGATCGTGCTCAGTACGACCAACCCGTACTTCACCGCCGACGGCATCTCGCGCACCATCGACGTCTACCACCGGTCGTCGCGTCCCTACCAGGATCAGGGCGGTAACTACCGCCTGCTGACCTCGGGTGCGAGCATCCGATTCGGCGTGCCGTTCAGCGAAACCGACACCGTGTTCTTCGGTGCCGGCGCGGAGCGGACCGAGATCAAGCCCGGCACCAACATTCCGGCCGCCTATCTGAAGTACGCCGAGGAAGTGGGCTACACCAGCTACTCGCTGCCGCTTACCATCGGCTGGTCGCGCGACAGCCGGGACAGCGCCCTGGTGCCCAACGCCGGCCGCTACCAGCGCTTCAACTCCGAGATCGGCGTTGCGGGCGATGCACGCTATGTCCGCGGCAACTACCAGTTCCAGCAGTACATCCCGCTGAACAAGAAGTTCACCCTGGCCTTCAACTCGGAGCTGGGCGCCGGCAAAGGCCTCAACGGCCGTCCTTTCCCGATCTTCAAGAACTTCTATTCGGGCGGCCTGGGCTCGGTGCGCGGTTTCGACCAGGGCACCCTGGGCCCGCGCG
Source organism: Xylophilus ampelinus (assembly GCF_003217575.1). Lineage (GTDB taxonomy): Bacteria > Pseudomonadota > Gammaproteobacteria > Burkholderiales > Burkholderiaceae_C > Xylophilus > Xylophilus ampelinus. The sequence continues at coordinate 74,220 of NZ_QJTC01000015.1, forward strand.
ACGTGACCGGCTCGTCCATCGGCGGCGCAAAGAAGGCCACCTTCAACCTGGAGGCGGTGGCGCCGTTCCCCGGCGCCGGTAACGACCGCACGCTGCGGGTCTTCGGTTTCGTCGACGTCGGCAACGTGTTCGGCGAGGACGACCCGATCCGCTTCAGCGAGATGCGGGCGTCGGTCGGCGTGGGCCTGAGCTGGATATCCCCTGTCGGCCCTCTGCGGCTTGCATTTGCAAACCCTGTCCGCAAGCGCCCCGGCGATAGAATCCAGAAATTGCAATTCCAGATCGGAACGTCCTTTTGATGAACACTTTTTTTCGCCATTGCTCCGTCGGCATCTTGCTGGGCACGCTGGCTTTTTCGGCGTCTGCCCAGACCGAGCAGTTTCGCGCCGGCTTCGTGAACACCGACCGGATTTTCCGGGAGGCCAACACGGCCAAGGCAGCCCAGGTGAAGCTCGAGCAGGAATTCGCAAAGCGCGAGAAGGAGCTGCTCGACCAGGGCAACGCACTCAAATCCGCCTCCGACAAGTTCGAGCGCGAAGCGCCGACGCTGGCCGAAAGCCAGCGCACGACGCGCCAGCGCCAGCTGGTCGAGCAGGACCGCGATTTCCAGCGCAAGCGCCGCGAGTTCCAGGAAGACCTGAACTCACGCAAGAACGAAGAGCTGCAGCAGGTGCTGGAGCGTGCCAACCGCGTGGTCAAGGCGGTTGCCGAGCAGGAGAAGTACGACGTCATCCTTCAGGAAGCCGTCTACATCAACCCGGCCTACGACATCACGGACAAGGTGATCAAGGCGCTCAACGCGCCCGGTGCCAAGTAAGCGGCAACGCACCGGTCCGTCCGTGGCGCTGTCCCTGCATGCGATCGTCTCCGCGCTCGGCGGCGACCTGCACGGGAACGGCGACCGGTCGATAGAAGGCCTGGCCCCTCTCGAGGGCGCCGGGCCTTCGCATTTGGCCTTCCTGAGCCATCCGCGCTACGTGCAGCAGCTGGCATCGTGCCGTGCCGGCTGCGTGATCGTCGCGCCGGCGATGCAGGCCGCGGCCGAGCAGCGCGGCGACTGCATCGTCGCCGATTCGCCCTACCACTACTTCGCCCGTGTCACCCAGCTCTGGAAGCGCCACCTGGGGCGAGGTGCGTTGCCCGGGATCCATCCGTCCGCAGTGGTCGATCCCGGGGCGGTCGTCGATCCTTCCGCCACCGTCGGGCCGCTGTGCGTGGTGGAGCGGGGCGCCCGCATCGGCGCGGACACGGTTCTGCGCTCGCGCATCACGGTCGGCGAGGACTGCCGGATCGGCGCGCGCTGCCTCCTGCACCCGGGCGTGGTGATCGGCGCCGACGGCTTCGGCTTCGCGCCGCACCAGGGCGCCTGGGAAAAGATCGAGCAGCTCGGCGCGGTGCGCATCGGCGACGACGTGGAGCTTGGCGCCAACACCTGCATCGACCGTGGCGCATTGGGGGACACGGTGATCGAGGACGGGGTCAAGCTCGACAACCTGGTCCAGATCGGTCACAACGTGCGGGTCGGCCGCCACACGGCGATGGCCGGCTGCGCCGGCGTGGCGGGCAGCGCCAACATCGGCGCGCACTGCACCGTAGGCGGCGGCGCGATCGTGCTGGGCCACCTGACGCTGGCCGACGGCGTCAACGTGTCGGCCGCGTCGGTCGTCACCCGCTCGATCCACCGGCCGGGCCACTACACCGGCATGTTTCCCATCGACGACAATGCCAGGTGGGAAAAGAACGCCGCCACGCTGAAGCAACTGCACAGCCTGCGCGAGCGGATCAAGACACTCGAACACGACCTGGCCGCCCGCAGCCGCTGAGGCGGACAGCCCCGCAGGCGCGCACTGTGCGGCCGGCAGCGACCATCACAGACCTGACCCTACCGACCATGTTGGACATTCACGAGATTCTCAAGCAACTGCCGCACCGCTACCCCTTCCTCTTGGTCGACCGGGTGCTGGAAGTAGAGAAGGGCAAGCGGATCCGCGCGTTGAAGAACGTGACCATCAACGAGCCGTTCTTTGCCGGCCACTTTCCGCACCGCCCGGTGATGCCGGGCGTGCTGATCCTGGAGGCGATGGCCCAGGCCGCGGCGCTGCTGGTCTTCGACACGCTGGGCGTGACGCCCGACGACAAGACGGTCTACTACTTCGCCGGCATCGACGGCGCGCGCTTCAAGCGGCCGGTGGAGCCCGGCGACCAGCTGGTGATAGACGTGACGCTCGACCGCATGAAGTCGGGCATCTTCAAGTTCAAGGGCACCACCCGCGTGGGCGAGGACATCGCTTGCGAGGCCGAGCTGATGTGCACGATGCGCACCATCGCCTGATGCGCATCCACCCCACAGCAGTGGTGGCCGAGGGCGCGGCGATCGCCCCATCGGTCGAGGTCGGCCCCTACACCGTGATCGGCCCGCACGTGACGATAGGCGCGGGTACGACGGTGGGTGCGCACTGCGTGATCGAAGGCCATACTACGATCGGCCGCGACAACCGCATCTTCCAGTTCAACTCTCTCGGTGCGGTGCCACAGGACAAGAAATACGCGGGCGAGCCCTGCGAACTGGTGATCGGCGAGCGCAACACGGTGCGCGAGTTCTGCACTTTCAACATCGGCTCGCCAGGCGGCGGCGGCGTGACCCGGGTCGGCGACGACAACTGGATCATGGCCTACGTGCATCTGGCCCACGACGTGCGCGTCGGCAACCACACCATCTTCGCCAACAACTCGCAGCTGGCCGGCCATGTCGAGGTGGACGACTGGGTGATCCTGGGCGGCTTCACCGTGGTGCACCAGTTCGTGCGGATCGGCGCCCACGGCATGACCGCGATGTGCGCGCTGCTGTTCGCCGACCAGCCGCCGTTCGTGATGAGCCAGGGCCAGCCGGCGGCGGCCCGGGCGATGAACTTCGAGGGCCTGCGCCGGCGCGGCTTCTCGGCCGAGCGGATATCGGCGGTCAAGGCGATGCACAAGGCGCTCTACCGCGACGACCTGACGCTGGAGCAGTCGCGCGCCCGGATCGCCAATTTGAAGGAAAAGATGCCGGAATCGGCGCCGGACGTCGACATGATGCTCTCATTTTTAGAGCGAGTGTCGCCCCAGCGCGGCATCGTGCGGTAAGGCGGCGCATTCCGATGGCCCTGCCTTGCGCCTCGCCCGACCGCGTCGCGGCGGATGCCGCATTCCCGGCCGACGTGCCGCCGGTGGACGCTGTGCCCCGCGTCGCGATGGTGGCCGGCGAAGCCTCCGGCGACCTGCTGGCCGGCTTGCTGCTCGACGGCATGCGGGGCCGCTGGCCTGCGCTGCGAGGGCAGGGCATCGGCGGGCCGCAGATGCAGCGCCGCGGCTTCGAGGTCTGGTGGCCCAGCGAGAAGCTGGCGGTGCACGGCTACAGCATCGAGGTGCTGCGCCGCTACCGCGAGATCGTCGGCATCCGCCGCCGGCTGCGCGACCGGCTGCTGGCCGACAGGCCCGGCATCTTCATCGGCGTGGATGCACCCGATTTCAACCTCGATCTGGAGGCCGACCTGCGCGCCGCCGGCATCAGGACGGTGCACTTCGTCTGTCCCTCCATCTGGGCCTGGCGAGCCGAACGGGTCGAGAAGATCCGCCGCAGCGCCGACCATGTGCTCTGCATCTTCCCGTTCGAGCCGGCGCTGCTGGCGTCGCACGGCATCGACGCGACCTATGTCGGCCATCCGCTCGCCAGCCTCGTCCCGATGGAGCCCGACCGTGCCGCCGCCCGCCGTGCGCTGGGCGTGGGCGATGCCGACGACGTAGTGGCCTTGTTGCCGGGCAGCCGCCGCTCCGAGATCGAATACCTGGCCGCGACCTTCTTCGCCGCCGCCGCGCTGATGCTGCGCGTGCGGCCGCGCTTGCGCTTCGTCGTGCCGGCGATCCCGTCGCTGCGCCCGCGGATCGAGCAGTTGGCCGCGGCCAGCGGCATCGGGCCGCGCCTGCAGTTGCTGGCCGGCCAGTCGCATACCGCGCTGGCGGCCTGCGACGCCACGCTGATCGCCAGCGGTACCGCCACGCTGGAGGCCGCGCTCTTCAAGCGGCCGATGGTGATCGCCTACCGGATGCAGGCTATCTCCTGGCTGTTGATGCGCCGCAAGCGGCTGCAGCCATGGGTTGGCCTGCCCAACATCCTGTGCCGGGATTTCGTGGTGCCCGAGCTGCTGCAGGACGCCGCGACGCCCGCCGCGCTGGCCCGCGAGACGCTGCGCTGGATCGACGCCAAGCACGACGCGCCTGCGACAATCGCGGCCGTCCACACCCGTTTCTCAGCGTTGCACCAGAGCCTGCAGCGCGACACCTCCCGACTTGCTGCCGATGCCATCGAAAAAGTCGTTGCCCGTTGAAGCCACCGCGCCGGTGCGCGCCCGCGCCGAGCGCTCCGTACTGCTCCGCACGCCGGAACAGGTCCGCCTGGCCTGGGACATTCCCGGCCTGGTCGCCGGTGTCGACGAGGCGGGCCGCGGCCCGCTGGCCGGGCCGGTGGTCGCCGCGGCCGTCATCCTCGACGACCTGAACCCGATCGACGGCCTGGCCGATTCCAAGGTGCTGACCGCAGCGCGCCGCGAGAAGCTCTACGACGAGATCCGCGCCAAGGCGCTGTGCTGCTCGGTCGCGTCCGCCAGCGTCGAGGAGATCGACCAGCTCAACATCCTGCAGGCGACGATGCTGGCCATGCGCCGCGCGGTCGAGGGCCTGCGCTTGAAGCCGGTGAAGGTGCTGGTGGACGGCAACCGGCTCCCGCCGCTAGACGTGCTGGCCGAGGCGATCGTCAAGGGCGATGCGCTGGTCAAGGCCATCTCCGCCGCGTCGATCCTGGCCAAGGTGCACCGCGACCGGCTGTGCCACGGCCTGCACCGGGAGTACCCGCACTACGGCTTCGCCCAGCACAAGGGTTACGGCACCGCCGAACACCTGGCGGCGCTGCAGGCGCACGGTGCCTGCGCCCACCACCGCCGGTCCTTCGCGCCGGTGGCCCAGGCCTTCGCGATCCGGCCGATGGCCACCCCGATGGCGGCGCTCTCCGACCTGCCGCTGCGCGTGCCGGACGAGTTGGAACCGGTGCTGCAGGTCCAGGTGCTGCAGGTGCAGACGCCCGCGCGCCGGGTGCGCCGTCCGGCGGCCCGCGCGTGAGCGAGCAGGGCCCCCTCCACATCACCTCGCGCGACAACGCCTGGGTGAAGGACCTGCGCCGGCTGGCCCTGGACAACGGCGCCTACCGCAGGCAGGGCCGCGTCTGGCTGGAGGGCGACCACCTGTGCCGCGCCGCGCTCGACCGCGGCCTGCAGCCGGTCGCCGCCGTGTTTTCGGAGTCCTGTGAGCCTCTGGCCGGCGCCCGGTACCGGCTTGCTGCTACTAAAATCATAGTGATTGCCGACACGCTGATGGCGGAGATCAGCGGCCTGGAATCGCCGGCGCCGATGGGTTTCGTCATGGCGTTACCCCACGCGGCGGCGCCGCTGCCTGGCGCCGCCGCGGTGGTGCTCGACCGGGTGCAGGACGCCGGCAACGTCGGCTCCATCCTGCGCAGCGCCTCGGCCTTCGGCTTCTCGCAGGTGCTGGCGCTCAAGGGCACGGCGGCGCTGTGGGGCCCGAAGGTGCTGCGCGCCGGCATGGGCGCGCATTTCGGGCTGCGGCTGGTCGAGGGGTTGGCGCTGGAGGACCTGTCGGCGCTGGGCCTACCGCTGCTCGCCACCAGTTCGCACGGGGGCGACCTGCTGCACCGCGCCGCGTTGCCGTGGCCGTGCGCCTGGCTGATGGGGCACGAAGGGCAGGGCGTCTCGCCGGCCCTGGAGGCCCGGGCCACCCACCGCATCCGCATCGACCAGCCCGGCGGGGAGGAGTCGCTCAACGTGGGCGCTGCGGCCGCGATCTGCCTGCACGCCAGCGCGGCGGCGCGCGCCCAATAGGAGTCGACCCGGGCGACGAAGAAGGCCGAACCCGGGTGTTTCACCGCATGTACCGCAAAAGGGGCGTCTCCTCCACGCTACAATCGAGGGCTTTCCCGTAACAGCGTCGCCCGGCCGCGTCCCAAGCAACTCCTCCATCCAAGCAGCCTCCCGGCTTATGGCCGATGGGCTCCGGGCGACCGTAACCATCCGGAGAACCCAGTGCTCTTGTCTCTACAGGGAAAATTCCCGCCCGCCATCCTGGCGCTTGCAGACGGCACGGTCTTTCTCGGCCATTCGATCGGAGCCACCGGCTCCACCGTCGGCGAGGTGGTGTTCAACACCGCCATGACCGGCTACCAGGAAATCCTCACCGACCCGAGCTATGCCCAGCAGATCGTGACGCTCACGTATCCGCACATCGGCAACTACGGCGTCAACGAGGAAGACGTCGAAGCCGACAAGGTCCATGCCGCTGGCCTGATCATCAAGGACCTGCCCCTCTTCGCCTCCAACTTCCGCTCGACGCTCACGCTCGACGCGTACCTGGCCCGCGAAGGCACCGTCGCCATCGCCGGCATCGACACCCGCAAGCTCACCCGCCGCCTGCGCAGCCGCGGCGCGCAGAACGGCTGCATCGTCGGCCTGGCCGCCGGCCAGGCGCCGACGCAGGCCGCCATCGATGCCGCCGTCGCCCAGGCGCAGGCGGCGCCCAGCATGGCCGGCCTCGACCTGGCCAAGGTGGTGTCGGTCCAGGCGCCTTACGAGTGGACCCAGACCGAGTGGAAGCTGGGCGAGGGCTACGGCCTGCAGATCGCGCCGAAGTTCCACGTCGTCGCCTTCGACTACGGCGTCAAGAAGAACATCCTGCGGATGATCGCCGAGCGCGGCGCGCAGATCACGGTGGTGCCGGCGCAGACCTCGGCGGCGGAGGTGATGAAGCTCGCGCCCGACGGCGTGTTCCTGGCCAACGGCCCCGGCGACCCGGGCCCTTGCGACTATGCGATCGCCGCCGCGCGCGAGCTGATCGAGGCGGGCATCCCCACCTTCGGCATCTGCCTGGGCCACCAGATCATGGCGCTGGCGATGGGCGCCAAGACCTATAAGATGAAGTTCGGCCACCACGGCGCGAACCATCCGGTCAAAGACCTGGACAGCGGCCGGGTCAGCATCACCAGCCAGAACCACGGCTTCGCGGTGGACGAGAAGTCGCTGCCCGCCACGCTGCGCGCCACCCACGTCAGCCTGTTCGACAACACGCTGCAGGGCCTGGCCCACACCAGCCAGCCTGCCTTCTGCTTCCAGGGCCACCCGGAAGCCTCGCCGGGCCCGCACGACATCGCCTATCTGTTCGACCGTTTCACCGCGCTGATGGAAAAGCGGCGGGGTTGAATCAGATCGAAGCTCTCGTTAGGGTCATGCAATGCTGAACAAAATAACTATTGAAGGCTTGCGTGGTGTCGGCTGTGTGGAGATGCAGTTCGATCCGCACAAGAGGGTCCGGACTTTGTTCGGATCGAATGGCGTTGGAAAAACTAAGTGCTTGGAGGCGATCTTCCAAGCATTGTTGGTGACCAGCAGAACCTTTATGGATGAGCGTCACAGATCGTCCATTAGTCTGTCGCAAGGCGGATTCGTAATGGAGGGTTTTACGGCAGACGGAGGAATTGGTTTCTCGTTATCTACCAAGACAGCTGCCTCAGATGTTTTTTTTTACAGCTCTACCGGCGTCGAACTTGCCCAACCGGTACATGCGTTGCCGATTGTGCTGCTCGGCGCGCGGAAGCGGGCCAGCTTCGATAGCGAGCGTGCGCCGTCTGGACTCGTCGGGACCTTTGAGCAGCGACAGAAAGCGTACTTCGATACCATCGAACGCTTGTTTCGCGATAACCGGCTGGGCGAATCCGGGATGTCGGTTGATGTTGCTGCATGGTTTGTATCTCGCGCGCAGTCTGTCAACCCTTATCAGAGGGATACAGACAATCTACGCGCGGAACTCGATACCGTATTGGAACTGCTCAACGCGGTAGACAATCGCATCGACTCCAAGAGGCTAGAGATCGACGGAGCGGGCCGAGTTTTTCTGATGGTGGAGCAGCGCCTGCGAGCGCTTGACGAGTTGAGCTCAGGTTTTGCGTCGTTGGTAAAGCTCGTGCAGGCAATTGTGTCGGGCTACGCAACTTGGTCGGGGACATCTCAACTGCGCGATCTTCATGGCATCGTATTGATTGACGAGATCGAAAGTCATCTGCACGCCAGGTGGCAGGTAGGCATCATTCCATGCCTTAAGCGCCTGTTGCCCAACACCACCTTTTTCGTGGCGACCCACTCGCCTCTGGTGCTGGTCCAACTGCAACAAGGCGAGGCGTACCTTCTTCAGCGAGACACCGATGATGTGGTACGCAGTAGTGTCATTGAGGCGCCAGATCACAAGGCTTTCGCCGACGTACTCGACGACGCGCTAGGAGTGGATCTCAATGCGTTGAAACGCGATGCCATGGCGCAAGAAGACCAGTCGGCTGCTAAACGCCGTTTACTTGAACTTCTGGAAAAAAGTCGAAAGGCAGTTCCGTGATTCAGGGATATTTGTTGGACACCAACTTACTAATCGGCGCATTTGACGGCGAGCCGGGCAATGAAGTTCATGAGGCAGCGGCTGAACGGTTGCGGCAACTCGTCCAAGATCCTTTGGTACAGCTTGCTATCACACCGTTGATCCGATACGAGGTGCTACGTGGCGCCATGCGTGTCAGCGTGGATGAACTTGACGGCGCCCTGAGCGGTTTTCGCGAGTTCGAAATCAGAGGCAGCGATGGCCGCCGTGCTGCTGAACTTTTTCGCGAGGCCAAGATTAAAAGTCTTGACCTGAACAAGCGCTCTTTTGAGTTGTTCCATTGCGTCTGCGCCGACGCCGACCAGCTTGATATCGCCAGCCAAGATGGCGATATTTCAAAGATAAAAAACTTGATAGAGGCCAGCAAAGATGCCAAAGCGTAAAGACCTCCACTCCATCCTCATCATCGGCGCCGGCCCGATCATCATCGGCCAAGCCTGCGAGTTCGACTACTCGGGCGTGCAGGCCTGCAAGGCGCTTTGGGAAGAAGGCTACAAGGTCATCCTGATCAACAGCAACCCCGCGACGATCATGACCGACCCGGCCACGGCCGACGTCACCTACATCGAGCCGATCACCTGGCAGACGGTCGAGAAGATCATCGCCAAGGAGCGCCCGGATGCGATCCTGCCGACCATGGGCGGGCAGACCGCGCTGAACTGCGCGCTCGACCTGTGGCACCACGGCGTGCTCGACAAGTACGAGGTCGAGCTGATCGGCGCCAAGCCCGAGGCGATCGACAAGGCCGAGGACCGGCTCAAGTTCAAGGACGCGATGACCAAGATCGGGCTGGGCTCGGCCCGCTCCGGCATCGCGCATTCGATGGACGAGGCCTGGGGCGTGCAGAAGACGCTCGGGTTCCCCACGGTGATCCGCCCCAGCTTCACCCTGGGCGGCACCGGCGGCGGCATCGCCTACAACGCCGAAGAGTTCGAGACCATCTGCAAGCGCGGCCTGGAAGCCTCGCCGACCAACGAACTGCTGATCGAGGAATCGCTGCTCGGCTGGAAAGAGTACGAGATGGAGGTGGTGCGCGACACCGCCGACAACTGCATCATCGTCTGCTCGATCGAGAACCTGGACCCGATGGGCGTGCACACCGGCGACTCGATCACCGTGGCCCCCGCGCAGACCCTGACCGACAAGGAATACCAGATCCTGCGCAATGCATCGCTCGCGGTGCTGCGCGAGATCGGCGTCGATACCGGCGGCTCCAACGTGCAGTTCTCGATCAACCCGAAGGACGGCCGCATGGTCGTCATCGAGATGAACCCGCGGGTCTCGCGCTCGTCCGCCCTGGCGTCGAAGGCCACGGGCTTTCCGATCGCCAAGGTCGCGGCCAAGCTGGCGGTCGGCTACACGCTCGACGAACTGAGGAACGAGATCACCGGCGGCGCCACGCCGGCCTCGTTCGAGCCGTCGATCGACTACGTGGTCACCAAGATCCCGCGCTTCGCCTTCGAGAAATTTCCGACCGCCGACAGCCGCCTGACGACCCAGATGAAGTCGGTCGGCGAGGTGATGGCGATGGGCCGCACCTTCCAGGAATCGTTCCAGAAAGCCCTGCGCGGCCTGGAAGTGGGCGTGGACGGCCTCAACGAGAAGACCCAGGACCGCGAAGTGCTGGAGAAGGAGCTGGGCGAGCCCGGCCCCGAGCGCATCTGGTACGTGGGCGACGCCTTCGCCCAGGGCATGAGCGTGGACGAGGTCTTCGCGCTGACCAAGATCGATCCGTGGTTCCTAATGCAGATCGAGGAGATCGTGAAGATCGAGCTCGAACTGGAAACCAAGACCTTGGACGAGATCGACAAGGACACGCTGCTCGCCCTGAAGAAGAAGGGCTTCTCCGACCGCCGCTTGGCGCGCCAGCTCAAGACCACCGACACGGCGATCCGCCAGAAGCGCATCGCGCTCGGCGTGCGCCCGATCTACAAGCGGGTCGATACCTGCGCGGCAGAGTTCGCGACCGACACCGCCTACCTCTACTCGACCTACGAGGACGAGTGCGAGGCCGAGCCGACCACCAACAAGAAGATCATGGTGCTGGGTGGTGGCCCCAACCGCATCGGCCAGGGCATCGAGTTCGACTATTGCTGCGTGCATGCCGCGCTCGCCATGCGCGAGGACGGCTACGAGACCATCATGGTCAACTGCAATCCCGAGACCGTCTCGACCGACTACGACACCTCCGACCGCCTGTACTTCGAGCCGCTGACGCTCGAGGACGTGCTGGAGATCGTGGACAAGGAAAAGCCGTTAGGCGTGATCGTGCAGTACGGCGGCCAGACGCCCTTGAAGCTGGCGCTGGACCTGGAAGCCAACGGCGTGCCGATCATCGGCACCTCGCCCGACATGATCGACGCGGCCGAAGACCGGGAGCGCTTCCAGAAGCTGCTGCACGAACTGGGCCTGCGCCAGCCGCCGAACGCCACCGCCCGCACCGAAGCCGAGGCGCTGGAGAAGGCCACGGCGCTCGGCTACCCGCTGGTGGTGCGCCCGAGCTACGTGCTGGGCGGCCGTGCGATGGAGATCGTGCACGAGCAGCGCGACCTGGAGCGCTACATGCGCGAAGCGGTCAAGGTGAGCCACGACTCTCCGGTGCTGCTCGACCGCTTCCTCAACAACGCGATCGAATGCGACGTGGACTGCCTGCGCGACCCGGCAGGCAAGACCTTCATCGGCGGCGTGATGGAGCACATCGAGCAGGCGGGCGTGCACTCGGGCGACTCGGCCTGTTCGCTGCCGCCGTATTACCTGCGCAAGGCGACGGTGGACGAGCTGAAGCGCCAGTCGGCCGCGATGGCCGAGGGCCTGAACGTGGTCGGCCTGATGAACGTGCAGTTCGCGATACAGGAAGTCGACGGCCAGGACGTGATCTACGTGCTGGAAGTCAACCCGCGCGCCTCGCGCACCGTGCCCTTCGTCAGCAAGGCGACCGGCATCCAGCTGGCCAAGGTGGCCGCGCGCTGCATGGCCGGGCAGACGCTGGCGTCGCAGGGCATCACCGAAGAGGTGACACCGCCGTACTTCAGCGTGAAGGAAGCGGTGTTCCCGTTCGTCAAGTTCCCCGGCGTGGACACGATTCTCGGCCCCGAGATGAAGTCGACCGGCGAGGTGATGGGCGTGGGCAAGACCTTCGGCGAGGCCTTCGTCAAGTCGCAGCTCGGCGCCGGCACCAAGCTGCCGAAATCGGGCAAGGTGTTCCTGACCGTCAAGAACAGCGACAAGCCACGTACGGTGGAGGTGGCGCGCCAGCTGGTCGCACAGGGCTTCACCCTGGTGGCGACCAAGGGCACGGCCAACGCGATCGCCGCGGCGGGCATCCCGGTCGAGGTGGTCTACAAGGTCACCGAAGGCCGGCCGCACGTGGTCGACATGATCAAGAACAACGAAATCGTGATGGTGGTGAACACGGTGGAAGAGCGCCGCAACGCGATCGCCGATTCGCGTGCGATCCGCACCTCGTCCCTGCAGGCCCGGGTGACCACCTTCACCACCATCTTCGGTGCCGAGGCGGCCGTCGAAGGCATGCGCTACGTGGACGACCTCGACGTCTACTCCCTGCAGGAACTGCATGCCCAGCTGACCGCCGCCTGATGCGGTAGGCTCATCACGGTGCGGCCCCGGTCGCACCGGAAGGTTCGAGGCCCGCCCGCACCGCGGGCCTCGCCGTTTGGGAGAAAGCACAATAACGCCATGCAAGACACGCAGATTCAAGAGCAGGTCCTGACGCTCGGCCTGGACGACTGGCGCGCGGGCCGGCACGACGCCCGGTGGGTGGCGGCCCTGGAAGCCGGCAAGGTGCTTTATTTTCCGCAGCTCCCGTTCGTGCTGGAGCCGCTGGAGCAGGCGCTGCTGCGGCCCGACCTGCTGATGCCCGACGTGCGCAACATCAGCCTCGATGCCGAAGGCCGGCTCAAGGGCGCTGCCGGCGACGCGCAGGCGGCCCTCGCGGGCATGGTCGGGCGGTTCCGCCGCCAGGCCGAGTCGCTGGTGCATGCGCTGCTGCCACACTACGTGCCGTCGCTGCGGATGGCGCCGACCAGCTACCGGCCGGCCCAGGTCGAGACGCGCCGGCAGTCCTGGCGCGCCGACGACCGGCGGCTGCACATCGACGCGTTTCCCTCGCGGCCCAACTACGGCGAGCGGATCCTGCGGGTGTTCGCCAACGTCAACCCGGCCGGGGTGCCGCGCACCTGGCGCGTGGGCGAGCCGTTCGAGGACATGGCCCGGCGCTTCCTGCCGCGGGCCAGGCGCTACTCGCCGCTGCAGGCGCGGCTGCTGCGGACGCTGCGGGTGACGAAGTCGCTGCGCAGCGAATACGACCACCTGATGCTGCAGCTGCACGACGGCATGAAATCCGACATGGGCTACCAGGAAACCGCGCCGCAGATGACGATGCCTTTCGTCGCCGGATCGGCCTGGATCTGTTTTTCCGACCAGACGCCGCATGCGGTGATGGCGGGCCAGTTCATGCTGGAGCAGACCCTGCACCTGCCCGCGGACAGACAATACAATCCTGCGTCGAGCCCGCTGGCGATTCTGGGCCGGCTCGCAGGACATCCGCTCGTCTGAGCCACCGTCCCCTCCCTGTATTACCGCCGGACGGTTCCGTCCGGCTTTTTCTTTTGGAGCGACAAGAACATGGCCACCATCCCGATTACCAAAAGGGGCTCCGAGAAGCTCAAGGAAGAGCTGCACCGCCTGAAGACGGTGGACCGCCCCTGGGTCATCACCGCCATCGCCGATGCGCGCGCCCAGGGTGATCTGAGCGAGAACGCCGAATACGAATCGGCGAAGGACCGCCAGGGCTTCATCGAAGGCCGCATCCAGGAAGTGGAAGGCAAGCTGTCGGCCGCGCAGGTCATCGATCCGCTGTCGCTGGACGCGGGCGGCAAGGTGGTCTTCGGCGCCACGGTGGAGCTGGAAGACGAAGAGTCGGGCGACGCGGTCACTTACCAGATCGTGGGCGAGGACGAGGCCGACCTGAAGCAGGGCTTGATCAACGTGTCGAGCCCGATCGCCCGCGCGCTGATCGGCAAGGAAGAGGGCGACACGGCCGAGGTGCAGGCGCCCGGCGGCGTGCGCCGCTACGAGATCGTCGCGGTCAAGTACATCTGACCGTCGTCTGCCGCCAAGTAAGAATCCCATGTCCTTCGAACACCGGATGCCGCCCATCGTCGCCGCCCTGTGGTGGGGCAGCATGTCCACGATCGGCTTCCTGGTGGTGCCGCTGCTGTTCAAGCATCTGCCGACGCCGGCCATGGCCGGCCAGATGGCGGCGCTTCTCTTCACCGCCCAGACCTGGCTGTCGGTCGCCTGCGGCATGCTGCTGCTGCTCGCTTCCCGTGACCGGGGCGAGTCGGTGCTGCTGCCGTGGGCGCGTAGCGCTCTGGGCTTCGTGCTGGCGGGTGTGCTGCTTGCGCTGCTGGCCGAGTTCGGCGTGTCGCCGCGGATCGTCGCGCGCGAGAACCTGAAGCTGTGGCACGCGGTCGGCAGTGCGATATACCTGGCGCAGTGGGTGTGTGCCGGCGTCGTGCTGTGGAAATGCCTGCAGGTGCCGAGCGAGGCCGCGCCGAGCGCCGTGCCCGAGGACGCCTCCGGTAATTGATCGATCCGGCCGGCCGGCCACCGGTCTCGCGGGCGGTGCGGCTGGCCGCCAGGGCCTATTCCCGCCAGTGTTGCGCCACCCAGCGCGCGGGTCGGATGAAGCGGAAGCGACGGTTGCGTTTTCCCAGGAGCGCGTCGGGTGGATTGCATTCGCCGTGGAAGATCACCACCCGCGCGTCGTGCGGCACCTGCGGCGCCTGCCAGTAGTTCAGCGGCCAGGTCGGAATGCTGTGGTACTTGAAGCTGGGGCACCAGGCGGCGGGCCAGTAGGCCAACTTGCCCTGGTGGTGCAGGTAGTCGGACAGGTAGGCCTGCTCGTTGCGGAACCGGTGCCGGATGTCGGCCTCGTGTCGCTGGAAGTTTGCCAGCACGTCGGCATGCGCACCCAGGGTAAAGCGGTAGACCGACGAGTTGCCGGTCACCCGCCAGGAGCGTTTGTAGTCCTTGATGATCAAAAACTCGCCTGGCATCTCGAAGAACGCGTCCAGGCTGCCGACCACCACCACGTCCACGTCAAGGTAGAGCGCGGTGCCGCGCAGACCGTGCAGGTCGCCGACGAAGGTCGTGAGCTTGCGCCAGGCGCGGTCGGGCACGCCCGGCTGCTCGGGCTGGATGTCCAGCGTCGGGATCGGGCGGCACTCCACCTCGGGGCGGATGCCGGCGGCGTCGTCGGTCAGGCACACGAAGCGTAAATGGCCGGTCAGGTGCCGGCGTACCATCGCGTAGAGCGAGTTGACGTACTCGGGGCCGTACTTGGTACCCCACTTCATGCACAGGACGTGGCGCTCTGCGGCAGGCTCGGACATCGGCGTATCAGTCGGCTTGGCGTTTCTTGATCGACTTCTTCTTCGGCTTGGCGCGCTTGATCTGGCCACCGGAGGTCAGCCGCTGGTTGCCCAGCACCCGCAGCACCCGCACCTCGGGGCGCTGGCCGCCGCGGGTGCTGTGCTTCAGAATTTTCACGTCGCGCGGGCCGGGCAGCCGGTCGTCGTCGACACTCTTTTCTTTTTCGACCGGCGGGCGCCACAGCACCACCAGCTTGCCGATGTGCTGCACCGGCGCGGCGCCGAGTTCTTCCACCAGGGTGTGGTAGATCAGTTCGCGGCCGTTGCGGTCGTCCGACACGATGCGGACCTTGATGAGGCCGTGCGCATTGAGCGCGGCATCGACTTCTTTCTGCACGGCGGGTGTCAGGCCGTCGTTGCCGACGATGACCACCGGGCTCAGGTGATGCGCCTCGGCGCGCTTTTCTCGCCGTTGGGCGGGCGTAAGTTGAATTTGGGGCATACGCCTATTATCGAGGCAGCATGAAAGTCAACACTTCAAGACCTCAAATATGCAGACAGCACCGGGTACAGCCCGGTTTTTTTACGTCCTAGATCCTCGTCGACGAGGCGGCGCACAACGATGATGCTGACGTCGAAATACCACGCAACGTGCTGCAGCGGGACACCAGCACACCGCATGAAGAAAGCCTGTTCCTCGTCGTCTGGAGATAGGCGCTTAGGGCGCCCGAAGGCCACCCCTCGGCGAATTGCAGCGACCTGCCCGGCACCGGTTCTCTCCCGAATCATCGACCGTTCAAGCTGGGCAACTGCCCCAAGGATCTGGACCATGAACTCACCGATAGCCGAACTGGTGTCTATGGGCTCAGTGAGAGACCGTAACCCCACATCCCGCGTTTTGAGCTTGGCAAGGATGCCCAAGAGATCGTGCAAGCTACGCGCAATTCGATCAAGCTTCCAAACAACCAAGGTGTCGCCAGCTTCGCACCTTCCTAGCGCCTCCTGAAGCGCTGGCCGTAGGCCTACTGAACTGCCCTTTTCCGAGTAGATGCAGACGACACCGGCACGCCCAAGGGCATCCATCTGCAAAGCAGTGTCCTGATCATCCGTACTGACTCGCGCATAGCCCACCAACATCCGTCACCTCCGCCATATCAAGCCTTGTTTTTTCCAGTCGCGATTCGTGAGCGCATAGCGCAGCAGTGAGTTCACGACCTCGGTTTTCGATGCATCGAATTCCGAGCTTAGGCCGGCGATGGTTTCGGCGATCCGGTGATCAACAGCGATATCTAGGCGTGCATGAGCGGCTCGGTGTTTCGCTAGCCTTCGAGCATTTCCGGAAACGTTTTTCTCAGAGGGGTCAGTGCATGGTGGCATGGCTTGCCCCCTTGTCAGGCTCTGTGACGAGCCAGTACGAGCCTCTATCGGAATCCACGGCGTGACTCACGATCACATGGCCGTCGGTGCATTCGAAGGCTAGCTCCAGGACATCCCAGACAGTGCCGACGCCGGCGAATCGGAGCAGCTTGGACTTCTGAATGACGAGGCCATTCGAGCGGCTGTAGCGGTTGCTTTCGAGCGGCGCATCCTCGAAGTCTTTGAGGATGTATTTAGAGACGTAGGCGGCCATCTTGCCTATCGACATGTTGCGACGATAGCCGCCGTTCTTTGTGCGCCCACC